>CAWFZA010000029.1:0-92898 GCA_963820095.1 uncultured Alphaproteobacteria bacterium | reverse complement strand
CATCCCCTGGACTTCACGATGGAGTTCTTTCCAGCGGATGCGGCCCGCATCGATAGCCGCGGAACTGGGCGATGCATTCCGCCACAGTCAGCGAATTGATGGCGCCTCCTGGTGAACCACGGCGATGCCGCGTGCGTTCGCTTCATTGGGCGATGCAATGGCTGGAAACGTCCCGCCGCCGATGCGGATCTCACCGGCCTCGGGCCGGTAGACGCCACTGAGGATCTTGACGAGGGTGGACTTTCCGCTGCCGTTGGCGCCGAGCAGCGCGTGGATTTCGCCGCCGCCGACGTCGATATCCGCGTGATCGAGGACGGTCTGACCGGCGAAGATCTTGGTGAGCCCGCGGGCCGACAATGCAGACGACGAAAGGCCGGCGCCAGCAGGCGTGTCTGCGGGCTGAGGTCAGGATGATGAAGCCATTCGCGATCGGCCGAGGCGGGTCTTGCCGCCCGCCGCGGGTTGGTGGTGTCTAGCCTTTCGCTACTGCCACAGCTTTAGGAACTTCTCCTTATAGCCGTTCGATGTGGCGTAGTTTCCCCCGGGAGGCGGCACGTTGGTCTTGTCGATGACGGTGAACGGCACATTCTCGTTATGCGGCACAAAAAGCGGCTGTTTGTTCAGGTGGCGGATGATCTGATCGATGATAGCGTAGCCGGTGTAGCTCGTGTCGTAGGCGCCTGTCGCTATCTGGATGTCACCCTTGCGGATGAGGTCGAGATTTTCCTGGTCGCCGAGGATGCTAACCAGCTTCACCCGGTCGCCCATGCCGGCCTGCCGGATCGCGGCGGCCATGGCGAAGGCCGAAGGATCGTAGGGCGCGTAGACATAGTTGACGTCGGGATGGGTCCGCAGATAGCCGACGACCTGTTGCCCGAGGTTCGTCGCGATCTGGCTCGCGGTGAAGGCGTCCTCGGCCGCCTTGCAACCTTCGCATTTCTTGAGCGAGTCCATGACGCCCTTATGCATGACGGCGACGAAATCAAACTCGATGTCGTCATAGACGATGATGTTGGCCTTGCCGCCCGAAATCCTTGACGATCCAGTCGCCGATCGCGGCGCCCAGCGCAAAGTTGTCGACATCGACGGCGAATTCCCACGCGAGTTGTCCCGGCTCGAGGACCGGCATCGGGTTCGGCGCATCGCCGCCGACGCCGACCGACACCACAGGCACGCCCGCCTTCTTGGCTTCCTTCAGCGGAAGCTGCAGGCTGCGGTAATCGAGCGACTCTGCGATGATGACGTTCGCGCCCCAGGCGAGCGCATCGAAAACGACGCGGACGCCTGATTCTTAGGATTGGCCTTGCCGTCATACATCTGCACCGTCCAGCCGACCGCACGCGCCGCCTCCGCCGCCGAATCAGCCTGCGCCTGACAGCCTTTCAGCGAAGCCGAACAGGAAACGATGCCGACCTTGATTCCCTTGGGGGCCTTCGCCGGCTCCGTCGGACCGGCGTATTCAGGCGGAAATTCCTTGGCCACATCGGCGACTGCAATCTCGCTCAGAAAACTTCAAATCGACAGCGTCACCGCGGTGCCGATCAGCTGGGACTTCAGTCTGCTCATGGCGTTCTCCCTTGTGATGTTCTTTTCTTGGTGCTTCTTGAAGCGTGGAGACCCTTTTTCACCCACGCCCTCGCCAATTTGGCAGCGCTAACAATGACAATCAACTTGGCCAGTGACAGCGCTAGCATAAGCGTAGCGGGCGAGCGACTCGCGAAGTGGATGGCTTGTCCGGGTTCAGAACATATGAGATGGGTTAACGTGAGCCCCTGAGCCACACCCGCACACGCATTGCGGGGTGTTGACGCGATCTTCCGCCGCAGTCGCGCCAAGGAGGATCTGAAACAAGCCGCGGCCCATTCGGAGCATCTCTTAAAGACCGTTTCACGAAGCTTGTTCGAGCAGCGTAACCGTCCGCCGCATCGCGCGTCCTATTGGTCAAGGGCGGCGTCGTCGCCTCGGGGAAGGCCTTGGACCTGTTCAATAGACGAGTTGCGGTGAGGCATCTTCACCTTTGAACACGCTCGAGCTCTTGGACCGGCTCATTGCCTTTCCGACAGTCAGTCGGCGATCCCAACCGCGAGCTGATCGAGTTTGTTCGTCAAATTGTAGCTGAGCCGGGGGATCGTGTCGGACCTGTATCCGGCCGAGGACGGCCGGAAAGCCAATCTCTTCGCCACCATCATCGGCCCGACGGACAAGCCTGGGAATTGAACGTTGTCCGGGCACACGGACGTGGTGCCGGTCGATGGCCAGGAATGGTCCAAGGACCCGTTCCGCATGACGTCGGTAGACGGAAAGGCCTACGGACGCGGGGCAACCGACATGAAGGGCTTCCTGGCTTGCGCCCTCAGGCTCGCGGACCGCGCCGCGCAGCAAAGCCTGGCGACGCCGATCCATCTCGCGTTCAGCCACGACGAGGAAATAGGCTGCGTTGGAGTCCGCTCGATGATCGACGGCCTGGCGGCTGGCGCCGTCCGGCCTCGCTTCGCGATCGTCGGCGAGCCCACGTCGATGCGGATCGCGATAGGCCACAAGGGCAAGATCGGGGCGCGGGCGACCTGTTGCGGCGTGGCGGGACACTCGGCGCTTGCGCCGCGGGCGCTCAACGCCATTCATCTCGCCTGCGACTTCATCGACACCGTCCGAGAGCAACAAGACCGCATCGAGCGCGACGGCCCTCGCGACGACGACTACAATGTGCCTTACACCACGCTGCACGTTGGGCGCATAGAAGGCGGCACGGCGCTCAACATCGTCCCGAACCGCTGCACGGTCGACTTTGAGATCCGCAATATCGAGCAGGATGACGCGGGCGAGCTCCTTGACAGCCTGATGAACGAGGCCGCCGCAATCGCGGGGCCTCATCGGGACGCCTTTCCGCGAGCCGATATCGCGATCGAGGTGTTCAACGACTATCCGGGATTGGCCACGCCGGCAGACGCTGAGGTGGTGCGCTTCGTCGGCAGCCTCGTTGCATCCCAAGATTTCTCCAAGGTCGACTTCGGAACCGAGGGGGGCTTGTTCTGGAAGCGCCTCGGCGTTCCAGTCGTGGTGTGCGGACCGGGATCGATGAATCAGGGCCACAAGCCGGACGAGTTCATCGCGCTCGACCAATTGGAAGCCTGTGACCGCATGATGGAACGATTGCTGGAGCGCTGCCTGTAGGCCTGCTCACGAAAGAAGGTCCTCGCGCCGATGCTATCCAGGCAACGACGAAGGCCTATTCGACACCCTGCGAGGGCCGGATCGAGGCGACAACCCATCCCGCCTGAAGACGCGATGTGTCGCCGCCTGGACCCGAACGGAAGCGCCGTCTGCGAACCGCCGGGCGCCGGGTAGGACAGAGGGTGGTCGCGCCCAAATACGACCCGGTAGCCGCCCGCAGCCAGGCTGGCGGCGTGGCCGGCGGGGATCAGAAGCCGAAGAATTCGCGACGCAGCGCGTTTTCGTAGAGGCGCTTCCTGTAGTCGACTTCCTTATGCAGCTTGTGCTCTCGGAAATGCGCCTGTTCCCAGTTGTCGAGTTCCGCGACGTTATGATTGCCGGAGGCAAGCGCCTCTTCCGCGCGGATCGCCGCCACCCATTCGTCCACGGCCACTTTGTAGTCGGCCTGCAATTGATCCAGTTCCTGCTGAAGATCCGATGAAACGTCCGCCATGGGTTCCCCCTGCCTTGGCTTGGATTAGCGGCGCTTTATGAACAAAAGACGACAGTGAGCCGGTCCTCACCCCGGCCAGTCACCACAGCATCGTCCAGGGCAGGGCGGTCGCTTCGGGAGAGCCGGGGGACGGCTGGCATTCGAGAAGCATGGCGCGAAACCCGTGGCCCTCCGGGCTCGCGGAATTCGAGCAATTCGTTCATCTTGCGGAGGCGCCTGACCAGCGTCTTCATGAACCCTACGGCCCGTTCCGGGTTCTCCTCGATCGCGGCGATGAAGTCTTGATAGGAGGCAGCGAGGCAGTCCGTGTCGCAGGCCGCCGTGACGGTCGCGGAACGCGGCCCCGGTTCGATCAGCGACATTTCGCCAAACACTTCGCCCGTCTGGAGTCTGCCGACGATCCTCGGGTTTGCGCCGCGCCCGACAGCGACGTCGACCGCCCCGCTGACGATGAAGAAGGCCGTGTCGCCCTCGTCGCCTTCGCGGATGATCGTGTCTCCGGCCTTGAACGCAACCTTTTGCATCGAAACGCCTCCCTGGGCCTTCGAGCCCGGCGGCCCCTTCTATATCAGGTCTAGCATGAGCGCGGCGCGCGAGGGATTGGCGTTTCCGGCTGCGCGCCGGGCTTCGCCCCTATTCCTCGAACCGCTCGCTCATGCCTGTCGACTTTAGCGGTGCGATCGACTCGTCCGGCTTCTGCGCCTCAAGGCCTGGGTCGCGGAAGCGGTTGACGATCGGATAGCGCCGGTCGCGGCCGAAATTCTTCGGGCCGACCTTCACCCCCGGCGCCGACTGGCGGCGTTTGTATTCGGCGAGATAGAGCAGCCGCTCGATCTTCCGTACGATCTCGGGATCGTAGCCCTCGGCCACGATGTCGGCGACGCGCATCTCCTTTTCGACAAGGCCGCGCAGAACGCCATCCAGCACCGGATAGGGCGGCAACGAATCCTCGTCCTTCTGGTTCTCGCGCAATTCGGCGCTCGGCGGCTTGACGATGATGTTCTCGGGGATCACCTCGCCATCCGGTCCGAGCGCGCCCTTAGGCTTCCAGCGGTTGCGCAGGGCGGACAAGCGAAAGACCTCCATCTTGTAGAGGTCCTTGATCGGGTTGAAGCCGCCATTCATGTCGCCATAGAGCGTGGCGTAGCCGACCGACATTTCCGACTTGTTGCCGGTCGTCACCACCATCGCGCCCGTCTTGTTGGAGATGGCCATGAGGATGAGGCCTCGCGCGCGGCTCTGGATGTTCTCTTCCGTAATGTCGCGCGGCTTGCCGGCGAACATCTGTTTGAGCGCGCGCTCCACCCCCTCGACCGGCTCGGCGATCGGCACGATGTCATAGCGGATGCCGAGCGCCTTCGCGCATCCCGCAGCGTCGGAAAGCGATTCGTTCGAGGTGAAGCGGTAGGGGAGCATCACCGCGTGCACGCGCGCGGGACCGAGCGCGTCGACCGCCATCGCCGCGCACAACGCCGAATCGACGCCGCCGGAGAGGCCAAGCACGATTCCGGGAAAGCGGTTGTTCTCGACATAATCGCGCAGGCCCATGACGCAGGCGGCGTAGTCGGCCTCGTCCCCCTCCTCGATCACCTCGCGCGGGCCCTCGACGCAAGCCCAGCCGGCGTCGCCACGCTCCCATACGGTTCGCGCCACCATGCGCCGGAAGGCCGGCAGTTGCGCGCCGAGGCTGCGGTCGGCGTTGAGCGCGAACGAGCCGCCGTCGAACACGAGCTCGTCCTGGCCGCCGACCATGTTGAGATAGATGAGCGGCAGCCCGCTTTCGACGACGCGCTCGACCGCGACGTTCTGACGCATCATCAGCTTGTCGCGTTCATAAGGCGACGCGTTCGGCACCAGCAGAATTTCGCCGCCTGTTTCGAGAATGCACTCGACCGGGTCGGGGCCCCAGATGTCCTCGCAGATCGGGACGCCGACCCGCACGCCGCGAAAGACGATCGGTCCGGGCGAGGGGCCGGCTGCGAACACGCGCTTCTCGTCGAAGACGCCGTAATTGGGCAGGTCGACCTTGAAGCGCACCGCCTCGATCCGCCCGCGATCGAGGAGCGCCGTGGCGTTGTAGAGCTTGCCGTCCTCGACCCAGGGAAGGCCGACAAGCGTCGCCGGCCCGCCGTCGGCGGTGTCACGCGCCAGTTCCTCGCAGGCGGCTCGGCACGCCTCTTGAAACGCCGGCTTCAGCACCAGATCCTCGGGCGGATAGCCCGAAAGATAAAGCTCCGGCGCCATCACGATGTCGGCGCCGAAGGCCGCGGCCTCCTTGCGCGCCTCGCGCAAGCGATCGCGGTTGCCCGCTATGTCGCCGACGATCGCAGGTATCTGGGCGAGCGCAATGACGAGGCGGTTGGCGGAGGGCATGGAGGGGATTTAGCGCGAGGGGGAGGCGGGGGGCAATGTGCGCGGCGCTTTCATGGGCGAGCATCGCACGAGCGGATCCTTCCCAAGAAAAATCGACATTTTCTGTCGATAGCGAATGAAGTTGTCCGGTTTTGGTAGCCCATCAAATGTCCGCTTCTTCTGGTTCTGTTCTCCTCGTGGGCGGGGTGGCCAAGCCGGAGGCTTGTCCATGCCGTCCACAGCGTTGCGCCGCTGAGCGGAGTTAAGCGGCGCGTCGAGCGTCATCGGTCGTCCTGAGCCTTCCTTGCTCGTCGTAGCGGCCGATGCAGCGGGGTCCGTGAAAGACGGCGTGCGAGCGGTCGGGATAGACGTGCACCTTGACCCGCGCGCGCACGAAATGGGGCCGCATCGGCCCCCGGATCGCAGTCCGGGGGTTGAGCGTCCGGTAGGACACGCAATTGTCCTGGCCGACCTGCCGCTCCTCCTCGACGCACAGGATGTCGTCGAGGTCGACGCCGGGAATGGGCGTGAAGGCCGAGCCCGCGCCGGCCGGCTCGACCGCGAAGCGGGCGTTGTGTTCCGGCAGATAGCGGTCGCGGAGGAAGGCGTTGGCCGCCTCGACGTCGGTGACGCCAGCGAGCCTCAGTTCCTTCGGCAACCGATCCTGCAGCGTCTGGAACGCCCGCTCGGAACGGCCCCGGGCCTGGGGCGAATAGGCCCCGATATGCTCGACGCCCAATTGCTCGAGCGCCCTTCCGACCTGGGTCGGATGGCCGCGGTCGATCTCGCCGCCGGCTTTGGGCGTGTGAAAGTAATGCGCCCCGCGGTCGGTGTAGAGGCTCATCGGCAGGCCGCGCTCTGAAAACACCTCCCTGAGCGCCCGGAAGGTCGAGGCCGTGCCTTCCTCCTCGATGAGAAACGCCGAATAGATCGCCCTCGTCGCGTCGTCGAGCGTGACAATCAGGTCAAGGGCGGGCTGGCCCTCGAGCCATTCATGCCGCGAGCCGTCCTGATGCAACATCATCCCCGGCAGCGGGCGCCGCTGGCGCTTGCGTCGGTGGGCGCCCTTGCGCGGCGCCTTGGGCACGACGCCCGACCACTGCAGATGCAGCTTGAGCCACGTATAGCCCCAGCCGAAGCCATGGTCCCTCACCAGATGCTCGTGGAAATGCTTGACCGTGAAGCCCTGGTAGCGCTC
The DNA here is from genome assembly GCA_963820095.1 of uncultured Alphaproteobacteria bacterium. Classification (GTDB taxonomy): domain Bacteria; phylum Pseudomonadota; class Alphaproteobacteria; order Rhizobiales; family Beijerinckiaceae; genus Roseiarcus. The sequence continues at coordinate 85,684 of CAWFZA010000029.1, read as the reverse complement.
GCGGTAAAGCCGCTCCACTTCCTCGGCCCGGTCCGCCGGGACCCGTCGGCCCGACGCCTTGCCGAGCCGGCGATCCAGAAGCCCGGCCTCGCCGTCCTCCTCATAAGCCCGCGTCCAGCGCCGGAATGTCCGTTCGCTCACCCCGAGCAACGCCGCCGCCTCCTCCTGGTTGAGCTCCGCCGATTCCCACCGGTGAAGCAGCGTCAAAAACTTCGCCATGCGCACAGCCTCTCGGGCTTCCCTCCGGCGCATCCAGACCCTCTCAAAGGGCCCCGACTTACCGGACAGATCGTGCGCTACCTAAACCGGACATATCGTGTGCTAGCGACACCGTCGATGGTAGTTTCTTGCAGAAAGTCAGAAATTCTGATAAACTTGTTCCATGACTGATCCAGGCGTCCGCATACAAGTACTCCTATCCCTACCGTCCTGGCGCAGCCGCAGCGGGCAAAAAGGGCGCGAGAAATTTCTTTCAGCGGAAATCCAGCGTAACCCATTGAAAAGTATCATTTCGGACGAGAGAATCCAAGGAAATCCACGCTTTTCCAACCCCCTAAAACGAGGGTTTTCGGGCCAATTGGCCCCGAACAAAGAAAAGCCAAATCGGCAGGTCTGGCCGAGGGGCGGGCCTACGTCGCCATCTTGCCCGCGAAGCTGGTCCAGGATCTCCTTCGCCGCGCGCCCCTTCGGCCGCGCCGCCACCTACCCTCGACAAGGCCGCGCAAGCCCACCGACGCCGACATGGCTCCGCACAATTGGAGCGGCGGCGAACGCGCCCGGAGGACGGATGAGGCGACGGGGAGTTGACGAGGTCAGGGGTATCTTTGGGCCACGGCGGGGATCGTTCGTGCGTCCGGGCCCGCGCGAAGAATGCGGTTTCGAACCGGGGGCGTGAGCGTCTGCGTCTGTCTGGGGTCGCTTGGACCCAGCGCATTAAGTCACGTCGCGCGGTCTGAGGCCTGGGATCTCGCGCATCGATGCTGCGTCGCCACTATGTACACGCAGAATCTCTCCGGGAGCGAACCGGTACACATGACCTGTCGCCCCGCCCTTTACGATAATCGTTCGGACGCCCGCGTACAAGAACCAGATCGGCGCGCTCTCGTCTTCGTCGCCGGCGCGCTCGCGAGCCATCATCGTCCTTTGCCGTCCGCAGCAACTCATGGAGCCTTTCCTTCTCGCGCGTCTTTCTCCGGTTCTTCGTACCACGTCGCCAACGGGACGTTAGGCGATGGCCGAGCTGTCGCGCGCTCGAGCAGAATCGCCGCCCCCGATAGCGCAGGCCACAAGAGGACTTTGGCCTTCCAGGTCGAACCCAACCACAAGGCGAACGGCAAGGCTGTCCAAATGCTCAAGCAATAGAAGCAGTCGAGCGCTTCGCCCCACATGCGGTCGCCCGCCAGCCGGCGCAAGCGCGCCAGCAGATCCCATGGGCCGTCTTCCGCGTGGAGCAGGTGCGTCACACGCCACACGGCGGTCGCGCCGACCGCCAGCTCCACGATACCGATCTCCATCTTCTCGCCTTGTCCGCCGGGATGATCGGTCCACTAGCCCCCCGCTGGGGCGGCAGGCTAGTGGGAGCCAACTTGCGCAGCCTTGACAGAGAAGCCTTTAACTTCCCGTCGGAGCCACAAGGCAGTAGCCTACGGCGCCCTGGCCCCAGTGGTGGTCGCAGTCCGTGTTCACCAAAGCGCGGTCATTCGCCCAGAACTGGATCGTATAACCGCATGCTGGGAGCGCAGGCTGGTTGGGTTGGTTGGTCGGCGGGCTCGTGTCCTTATGCGGATCGTAGACGCCGGTGTAGATGGTGAACGTTCCGCTCGTGCCGTTGGTGTTGGTTCCGTCATAGACGACGCTGCTCGCGCCGCTATTAGCGTTCGAGAGATAGACGTTGGGCATCGCGATCGGCACGCCGCCCAAGGTCACCGGCGTCATGGAGGCGCTCACCGCGCCGAAGAACTCGTCCTGAACGCTGTAGCTGCCGGTAATGATCGCCCCGAGGTTCACGTTGCCGCAGTCCACAGCGGAAGTTAAACCGACCGAGACTTTGGGCGCGTTGCCGCCAGGCGCGTAGCCGTTGTAAACGTAGAAGGTCTGGCTCACCGCGGGCATTGATTGATACATTGCGCCGTCCCACGAGAACCCGTCGATTTCAACGGTGTAGTTGCCTTCGGGCAGGCCGCCAGCCGTGAACCAGGCCAGCGTCCGCGGGTTCACCGCCTGCGCGTTGGCGTCGCCGCTCTCGTAGTATGTGTAGTAGAGCGCCGTCGCCGCCCCTCCATTGACAGGCCCGTACGGGGCTTGCGCAATTTGTTGGATGGTCACCTCGGGGTGGCCGATCGGCGCATTTGGCGGGTAGACGGCAATGCCAAACTGGTTCGTCAATTGGTACTGCGGTCCCGTTGGCGGCGTGATGAACGCCTGATAGATGATCGGATGCGCTCCCGGCAATCGCGCCCCCAACACGGGATCAAACGTATTGCTCGGTTTCGGATTGAACTGGCCTTCGATTCCGATGTTTCCACCGAACGGACTGTCGTTGGCGTTGGCGCAGTCTCCGGCGATCGGGCCGTCGGGGGGCTGCACCACATTGCCTAGGTAGTCGTTGAGCAGGCTGGAATTCGTGCTGCTCTGAATGCCAACGGTTGAAACCAGGCCCACGCGCATCAGAGTCGCGTGCTCGCCGTGAATCCCGTCACTGATCTGGGGTTGAACGTGGGTGTTAAGGACGTTGCCCCAAACCGGAATGAAATTCGGCCCGGTAGGGACTGATTGCCAGGAGAGAATGGCGCGTAGAGGAACCGCGGTGAGTTTCTCGCAGAGCTCCGAGGTCAGATTCGAAATACGAACCACAGCATAGTTCACCGGATTGCCTGACGTAACGGAGGTCAAGTCGTGCACATTGACCTGGGCGGCGCCAAGCGAGTGCCACACTCCGCCGAAAAAGGCGAAGAAACTCACGTACTCGTAGCTGCCCGCGGTGCAGAGGCCGCCGGAGTAACCGCCATTCAGCTTGATCGAGATGACGGCTTCCAGCGTCTGGGTCTGGGGATTGTAACCGGCGCAGGTCAGCTGCTCATAGGTCGTGTCGCCCTTCGCGCCGTCGATTGCCGCCAGAATCGCGGCGAGTTCAGCGCCTATTGCGAGATTCGCCGAGGGGATATTGAGGCCTTTGAGAGCGCTCGCTTTCGCCACTACCTTTTGCACAGGCTGCGCTTTGATCTGCGTCGCTGCGGCAAAACCATATCGGTGCGCAGGGATCTTGGAGTTTGCGTACAAGCCTTTGAGCGCCTCAAAAGAGAGAGGCTGCAAGGGCTTGGCCGGGAGCGTCTCCGACAAGTCAATCGAAGGCGCGACCGCGGGGTCGAGCTTCACGAGGTCGCTGGCGATCAACGAGGATAACGGCACAAACTCGAAGACTGCAGGCGCAATCTGCACGCGCGCGTTGACGACGTTGCCCCACACCGGAACGAAGTCCGGCTGATTGGGCGGGGGTTCGAATTGCCATGAGAGGATCGCCCTGACATTCAGGACCTCCTCCGTGGTGCAGAATTTCTTCTCGTGTGGAAGATCGACCGAGACGGCGTAACTGACCGGGAATGTTGACCCCGACAAATTGTAGACATTGACCGAGGTTGCGCCGAGGTCGGTCCAAGTGGCGCCGTCCTGAACATAGAAGCGCACACATTCCAGGGAGCCTGCGCCACAAGGCCCTGAATCATATCCGTTTGCTTGCTTGATCTGAATGACGGCTTCGAGGGTGCCTTCCGCGTTGAACCCCGTCCCTGGATAGAGACCCAGGCATTCCAACTGTTCGTACGCGGTGCTGCCCTGAAGCTCCTGCACAACCTTCCCGAGTCCAGGAAATGTGCCGAAATAGTTTGGATTAGAAAGCAGGTGGAAAAGAAATTGAGAGCGCTCGGTCGGCACTTTGATATCGTTCGGCTTGGTTATATTAGCCATTATCCCCTCCAAAGGATTTCGTTGAAGAAAGTCACGGGTCAAAAAAGTCGACTTCGCTGCGCGTCAACAACTTCACAAAAAATTTTTTACGCTGCTTAGGCTTCACGCTTAGTGGCGCGCCTCTCGTTCAGGCCGCGCTCTCCACTGTTGTCGTGAACGCGCAAGCCGCCCAGCGCTCGACGGGTAACATGAAAAGCAGCGGGGCGGTGTGACCGCGGTCACAGCGCTTTCCCCGTTGCTTCCTGTGCAACCACTGTGGCGAGCCGTCAATGGCAAGCTGCGCGCGTCTGGCGCGAGCCGATGCAATCGGCGCGCTATCCGTTCGGCTCGTGATCAGCCGCGCGCGGCGCTTGTCTCGCGTAAATCCACAGCCAGTCGAGCGCAACGCTCGGCCGATTTCCGACCCCCCTAAAGCGAGGGCTTTGGCGGCCGATTGGCCGGAAACAAGAAACCCAAACCGGCTGGCCCGGGAGCGCTATTTCGTCGCCGTCTTGCCCGCCAGCTGGTCCAGGATCTCCTTCGCGGCGCGCGCGCCTTCGGCCGCGCCGCCCTCCATGAAGCCCTGGTAGTCGGTCGAGCAGTGCTCGCCGGCGAAGAAGATGTTGCCTTGGGGCGCCTTCTCGTAGCCGGCGAAGGACGTGTATTGCCCGACGCGCCAATAGGCATAGGACGCGCCCATGTTGGGATCGAGCGCGGGCAGCGAGCTTGCGGCGCGCCCGTTCCATTTGGCGGTCCCGCCGGGAAAGACCGTCTCGAGCCCGCCGAGGAAGGCTTTCGCGTCCGCTTGCACATCGGCGTCCGCCGCGGTCGCGAACGGCGCCTTTGCCGCCTTGGCCGCGGTCGCCGAGCCGCCGGTATAGTTGTTGAGAATGCCGCTCGCGCCGAATTGCCGCCGGCTCACCTCCCACGTGTTCTGGTAGCCTTCGTCGGTATAGGACAAGCCGTTGCCGCGCCCCGGCCAGGGGCCCGGCTCGCGCCAATAGCGCGACGCAAACTGCAGCTGCAGCTTGCCGCTCTGGCCGCGTCCCAGCTCCTGGATGGCCGTCGTCTTGCGCGCGTCGAAGCCCGCGGCGCTGGTGTCGATCTTGCGCAGGACGGCGAACGGCAGGCTCAGGATCACAAGATCGGCGGTGACCGACGGATGGCCGTCGAAGCTAAGCGCATAAGTCCCGTCGCCATTGCGGGCGATCGAAGTCATCCGCATTCCCAGCTCCACGGGCGATCTCAGATGCTTGGCGATCCGCACCGGGAGCTGCTGGTTGCCGCCGCGAATATGGTAGCGCTCGTCCGATTCACCGAAGACGTGTAATCCTTCGCCGGCCGCGGTCTGCTTGTTGGCGCCGAGCAGGTAGACGATGTTCAGCGCGCTCTGGTCGGTCGTGTCGGCCGCGTATTCGATCGCGTAGGCGACATCGATGAGGGCGCCGATCGACGATTTGCGGCCGCCCGGCACGCGGCTGTCGATCCATTCGGCGACCGACATCTGATCGAGTTTCTGCCCTTCGGGCGTGAACTTGTCATAAGTGGTCGATTCGCCCGCGGCCTCGAGATCCTTGGCGATCGCCTGCTGAACCCCGCCGCGCCAGTCCTCGTAAGCCTGCTCCACCGTGTAGTAGCGGCCGAGCAGCTTGTAGGTGTCGCGCAGGTTTGTATTGCCCGCGAAGTCGTCGAGCGGCAGCCCGAACCGCCGGGCGAGGCCGATGATCGTCTCGTGATCGGAGTCGATCAGCTCGCCGCACCATTCTGTCACTTGATTGTCGGCCCATATCGACGTCGCGGAAAACATCCGCCCGCCAATCCGGTTCGACGCTTCATAGACCGTGCTGGCGATCCCGGAATCCTGCAAAGTGAGCGCCGCGTTGAGCCCGGCGATCCCCGCCCCGACGATGGCGATGCGCATTCTGGCGGGCGCGGCCAAAGCCGCCTCGGGCAAGGCCACGCTCGCCGCCGCCGCGGCGGCGCCGGCGACGAACTGGCGGCGCGACGGGGCGGCCAGCCGCTCCGCCGCCAGCTCCGCGATGGAGATGTCGCGCGCTTGGCAAAGGCTGATGTCGGAAGACAGCGTCTTAAGAAATTGCAATAAAGGAGTGCGAGCCACGATGCGGGTCTCTTGGATAAGGCGGTTATCGAGAGGGCCCCATGCGCCGCGCCAACGGACGAGCGGTGGCGGAGCCTGCGCGGTTCGTCTCCTGCGGTGTGTGACGAGGCCCCTAACGGTCGCCAGCGTATCGGCACGGGCGGGGAACGCCATAGGTAGTTTTCCGTAATCGCGTTCGGCGCAGTCCTGCGCGTCCCGGACGCCGCGTCCAGCGGGGCGCCGGTCCGCGTGGCCGCTCAAGTGGCGGCTTAAGATCGAACTCGCATTGATCTATAACGCGGTCGTTCTCGATCATAGGACGCGGGGTATGGATAGAATGGCGGAAACCACCGTCAAGGACCTTCCGGCGGCCGGGACGCCGCGCTTCACCACGCTGACGGCCCATCGGCTGTGGCTCATCGACAACGCCCGCGCCCTCTTCGAGTTCTTTCAGCGTCCATCTTTCAATCCGGCGGGCGGCTTCTTTTCACTGGATGAGAACGCGCGCCCTTTGGCGCCGAAGCCCGGACACAAAGGCGCGAACCGGCAGGTGCACGAAACGGCGCGCATGGTCCATGCCTTCGCCATCGCGCATTTGCTTGGGATTCCGGGCGCCGACCGTATCGTCGACCATGGGCTCGCGTTCCTGTGGGAGAGAATGCGAGACAGCGAGCATGGCGGCTACTTCTGGGGCGTGGATGACGAGAAACCCACCAACCCGACGAAGCAAGCTTATGGCCATGCCTTCGTCCTGCTCGCCGCCTCGTCCGCGATGTGCGTTGGACATCCCGACGCGCCGCGTCTGCTTGCCGACGTGACGCAGGTCATCGAGGAAAGGTTCTGGGACAAGGCAGCCGGCGCGAGCGCCGAGGAATACAATCCCGATTGGTCGCCAATTGGAACCTACCGCGGCCAGAACTCGAACATGCATCTCACCGAAGCGTTGATGGCGGCCTTCGAGGCGACGGGCGAGCGCAGCTATCTCGACAAGGCGGAGAGCATCGCGTCCTTGATCATCGACCGTCATGCCCGCAACGAGAATTGGCGGGTGGCCGAACATTTCACTGAGCATTGGGAGGTCGACCGCGCGTACAAGGGCGATCCGATGTTCCGCCCGAGCGGCACGACCCCCGGCCATGCGCTCGAATGGAGCCGCCTGCTTGTCCAGCTCTGGGAGCTCGGAGGCCGCAGCAAAGGTTGGACGATCGAAGCCGCGGCAGGCCTCTTTCGCAAGACGGTGTCGATCGGCTGGGACCGGAAGCTTGGCGGCTTCTACTATACCCTCGACTGGAGCGACCGGCCCGATCAGACGGATCGCTTTTGGTGGCCTTGCGCCGAAGGAATTGGCGCCGCCGCCGCGCTCGGCTCCGTCGACGCCGACCCCTCTTATGAAGAATGGTACCGGCGCATCTGGAGCTTCGTCGCCGCGCACGTGATCGACAAGAGGCAGACTTGGCGGCCCGAGCTCGACAGCGCGCTCAATCCCGTCTCGCGCGTCTTCGAAGGACGTCCCGACATCTATCATGCCGTCCAGGCCTGCCTCATTCCGCTCTTTCCGGCAGACGGCAGCCTCACCCGGCAGATCAAGCGCCACGGCCTCAAACTGTAGACGGGCTCGTTCTCGCTTGAGAGCGATTCTTCGATCTGAAAAGGGCGGGCTTTCCCCCCGATTTGTCGAACGGTTAGCCAATTCGAGGCGCCGGAATGGCCGAAGGAAAGATCAGCGCCGCGCGAACAGCGTTTCGTACGCTTTCACCAGCTTCGGGACCTGGCGGCCCCACGAGAGCTCGTCCTCGATCCGCGCGCGGCCAATCTCGCCCATCCGTTCGCCGCGCTGCGGATCCGACAAGAGCTCGACGATCTTGTCCGCGAAGTCGACCGGATCATTCGGCTTGGCGTAGAGCGAAGCATCGCCGGCGGAGACACGGCCCTCGACAACGTCGAACTGCACGATGGGTTTTTTCATCGCCATGTACTCCAGGATCTTGTTCATGGTCGAAAGATTGTTCATCGGATTGACGCGGTCGGGATTCACGCAGACGTCAGCCGACGACAAGACCGAGAACAGATCCGCATCCGGCGCCCGTCCGAGGAAGGTCACAGCGTCGGCGAGCCCCATCTCGACCGAGAGCGCTTCCATGCGCTTCCGGCTCGGCCCGTCGCCGACCAGCACGAACTGAATGTCCTTGCGGCCCATCTCGAAGACGAGATGCTTCACGGCGGCGAGCAGGAGGTCGATGCCTTCCTGATCGCCGATCACGCCGACGAAGCCGACGAGATAGCGCCGCCCCTTCTTCCAGCGCGGGTCGACCGGCGCCATCTTCACCCGGCGCAGGTCCGGTCCGCTGCGCACCACGAAGACGCGGTCCGGCGATTTGCGGCCGCGCTCGATCGCGATTTTGCGATAGCTTTCATTCGTGGAGATGACGACGTCGGCGAACAAGAACGTCATTCGCTCGAACAGCACCAGCAGCCGCCAGAAAAAGCCCCGCTTGTTGAATTTCGCTTCGTAGAGTTCGGGATTGATGTCGTGATGATCGAACACGAACCGCTTGCCGATCGCCTTGAAGGGAAGCGCGACAAGGAAGATGAGGTCGGGAGGATTGCACCCGTGGATGACGTCGAAGCCGCGCGCCGAGAGAACCTTCCACGCGAGCCTCGTCTCATGAAAGAGCGCGCTTCCATATTCGCGCAGATAGCCGCCCGCCGAGTCGCCCTCCGCCGGCAACCCGTGGCGGTAGATATGGACGCCTTCGAGATCCTCTTGCTCCCCTTCGTAGCCCTTGCCTTTGGGACAGATGACGGAAACCTCCGCCCCGGCGGCGACGAGCGCGAGCGACTCCTGCCAAACCCGCCGGTCGAACGGAACCGGAAGGTTCTCGACAATGATGAGGATCTTCCGACCTGCGAGAGTCTTCTCCGCGGACGGCGAAGGCTCATCCGTCTTGCAAGTCACGGCGGCGGCGTCCGTCATAGCGCGTGAAAGTCCAGTACGTTGGCGCTCTTGAGCGACAGCCCGCGCGCCGCGCCGTTGGCGTCGATCACGACGTCGAAGCGCTCGCCTTCCGCGACCTCCTTGCTGACGAGCAGGTCCGGCAGCTTCGGCAGATGGGAAAAGGCGTAGCCGAGATTCTGGCCGATCAGGTGCTCGGGCTTCAGCGACGAATCGTAGATCGACAACGCGTAGCCGCCCTGGATTAGCTTGCGGGCGAGATCGATGTTGGGGCTTTCGCGCAGATCGTCGGTGTCCGTCTTGAACGCAAGGCCGAGCATCAGAACCTTCGCGCCCGGCGGAAGGCCCTGAACCGCGCGCGAATATAGGAAATGCTTGTGGGCGTCGTTCGAGCGCATCAGCGCATCGATCACATGCGTATTCGCGCCGATGTCGTTGGAGATGTGCTGAAGCGCCCGAACGTCCTTCGGCAAACATGAACCGCCGAACGGTCCGCCCGGCCGGAGATAGTAGGGGGAGATGTTCAACTTGGTGTCGGAGATGAAAATCTTGTGCACGACCTTGGCGTCGATCCCGAGCGTGACGCACATGCGTCCGACCTCGTTGGCGTAGGCGACCTTGAGGGCGTGAAAACTGTTGTCGACGAACTTCGTAAACTCGGCCTCGCGATAGCCGACGGTGAAGACCGGGGCGTCGAGGCTCCTGTTCATCTCCTCGACCGGCGCCGAGGGCTTGCCGTCATGCGTTCCCACGACAACCTTCGGCGGATGGAAGAAGTCTTTGACCGCAGTCGATTCCCGCAGGAATTCGGGATTGTAGACGACATCGATCACGCCCATCGCGTCCCCAAGAGACGAGGCGAAGATCGGAAGGATGAGTCCGTCGATCGTGCCCGGGCGAATGGTGCTGCGGTAAACCACCGTCAGCTTGTCCTTTCGACCAACCGAACGCGCGGCGCTGGCGATCTGCCGCGTCACTTCAGCGATATCGCGCATGTTGTGGGCGCCGTCCGGGGCGGACGGCGTCCCGACGCAGACGATCGCGATCTCGGCAGACGGCACGGGATCGGCCGCATCGGTCGTGCAGCGCAGGCGCCTCTTCGCCAGCGCGTCGGCAAGCATCTCGTCGAGTCCTGGCTCCTTGATCGGCGAGGATCCCGCCATGATCCGGCGAACCTTGTCTTCGCTGACATCGACGCCCAACACCTCGTGGCCTTCGCTAGCGAGGCAAATCGCTCCGGTCAGACCCACATAACCAAGCCCGTAGATTGCGATCCGCATGAGTCCCCCTCGTTCAGCGCCAAAGCGCGGACGCACCGTCCACGTAATAGGCGGTTTCACTTAACTGAGTTTGCTCCTCTCCTCCTTGGGGAACGGAGCGGTCCCTTCAACTTCGCCGCCCCACCAGGTGATGAGCCGCGCGCTGCGCTGGTCGCGCGCATAGATCCACAGCCAGTTGAGCGCGACGCTTAGCCGGTTGCGCACCCCGATCAGAAAGTAGATGTGGGCGAAGCCCCAGAGCCACCACGCGATCGCTCCGCGGAGCTTGATCCAGCCGAAGTCAATGATCGCCCGCCGCTTGCCGATCGTCGCCAGGTCGCCCGCGTGCTTATAGCGGAAGGGCGGGGGCGCGGGCAATCCGCCGAGCCGGGCGCGGATGACCTTGGCGACATAGGCGCCCTCCTGCTTGGCGGCGGGCGCGATGCCGGGAACCGGCCGCCCGTCCGGACGCAGAACGATGGCGGCATCGCCGATCGCGAAGATCTCCGAATGCCCGGGGACGGTCAGGTCGGGTTCGGCCTTGAGCCGCCCAACCCGGTCCGCCGGGGCGTCAAGCCACTGCGCCGCAGGCGAAGATTGAACGCCTGCGGCCCAGATGATCGTCGCCGCGCGAAGCCTCGTTCCGCCGAAGACGACCGCTTCGGCGTCGCAGTCGGAGACCGGTTGCCCGAGCACGACCTCGACGCCCAGTTGCTCCAGCGAATCCTTGGCGTAGGCTGAAAGATCTTCAGCAAAAGCCGGAAGAATGCGGGGTCCGGCCTCGACGAGCAGAATGCGCGCCTCGCGCGTGTCGATGCGGCGGAAGTCGGCGGGCAGGGTCGAGCGCGCAAGCTCCGCGATAGTGCCGGCGAGTTCGACCCCGGTCGGGCCGGCGCCGACGATGACGAAGGTCAACAGCGCCGCACGCTTCTCCGCGTCGGCCTCGAGCTCCGCCTCTTCGAACGCCAGGAGGATGCGGCCGCGTATGGTCGTCGCGTCCTCGAGCGTCTTCAAGCCCGGCGCGAACGGCTCCCAGGCGTCGTGGCCGAAATAGGCATGCCGCGCGCCGGTCGCCAGCACCAACGTATCGTAGCCGAGCCTCGCGCCGTCATCGAGCGTAAGCTGGCGCGCCTCCTTGTCTATGGACTCCACGGAAGCGAGCAAGGTCGTGACGTCGGTGCGCCGCCGAAAGAGATGGCGGATTGGCCAGGCGATCTCGGAGGGCGCGAGTGACGCCGTCGCCGCCTGATAGAGAAGCGGCTGAAACAGGTGATGGTTGCGCCGATCGACGATCGTGATTTCAACCGGCGCGCCGGCGAGCCGGTGAACGGTCTCGAGCCCGCCGAAGCCCGCGCCGACGACGACAACCTGATGAGCGTTCATCTTTCCATCCGTGGTGCTCGGAGGTGGCCTTCTAGGGTGGGAGCGCAAGATGGCGTGGGCGGGGCTGGATCCCGGCGTTCGCTCACAAGATAAGAAGAGTCTGGCCCTGGAAACGGTTGTCCGGCTGCATACGCTAGCTGGTCAGCACGGGCTTCAGCACCACACCGCGCTTTGATCCATAGGTAGGAATACGCACTTGACTTGTCAGTCGAATGCCCGGCCTGTTCACGTTTTGGTGACCGCGTGTGTGTTTGGGGGAAGCCATGAAGCGCGCCGTCCAATCCATCCTTACCTCGGCTTTTCTAATGAGCGCGGCCTCGGCTCAAGCAAACCTCATCAGGAATGGCGGCTTCGAGGAAGGAACATTCGGCGACGGAAGCGTCCGGGTCATCTCGCCCGGCGACACGGCCCTTCCCGGCTGGACGGTCGATGACAATCCTCTCGCATGGTACACTACGGGGTATGTCCCCAATCCGCTCAATCCGATCGGCGTTGGACCGCACAGCGGGGACCTGGCCATCAACCTGTGCGACGGAAGCGTTGCAGTGCTGTGCGACGGCAGCGTGCGGCCGGTGTCGATAAGCCAGACATTCACGATTCTGCCGTTTGTCGAACAACAGGTCAGCTTCTGGGTCGGAAACTACAGCGGCAACGGCGGGCCCGTTTCGATCGTGGTGAACATCACCGACGGGACGTCGAACACGCTTCTCTTGTCCGAGACCGCGACGGCGCCGGCCACCGATCTCGATTCGGCCTGGCAGGAGTTCACCTACTCCTATGTCTCCCGAATTCCTGACGGGACGTCGAATACGATCACTTTCTCCGAGATTGGAGGCGACGTTTACGCCGGATTGGACGATATCGGCGTCGTCGCGATCCCTGAGCCCTCGACCTGGGCGCTGGCGTTACTCGGCTTTGTCGGTTTGGGCATGCTTGGCATGCGCCGCTCGCGTTCCAGACTGGCCTAAGCCGCACGGAAATCTCCGCCGCCCGAATTGATCGGGCCATGGCTTGCTGGCTCGACGTCGCTGCGAGGCCGAGAACGCCAAAAATTGGCGTAAAGTCCGATTCCATTCGAATAACGGATCGGACGCAAATCGCGTTCGCCACATCCTGAAGTTTCAGGCCTTGCCGGCCTCTCCGAGGGGAGGTCGAGAGCGGATTTTCCATGCGTCGCTATCGGATCGCGGTCATTCCTGGCGACGGCATCGGAAAGGAAGTCATTCCAGCCGGCATTGAAGTCTTAAAGGCGGTCGCCGAGCGGGACGGGGGGGTCGGTTGGAGCTTCGATACGTTCGACTGGGGCTCCGACACCTATCGCGAGACCGGCCTCATGATGCCGGAGGACGGCCGCGAGCAAATCAAAGACCATGACGCGATTTATTTCGGCGCGGTCGGTTCGCCGGATGTACCCGATCACATCAGCCTCTGGGGCTTGAGGCTCGCGATCTGCCAGCCGTTCGACCAATACGCCAACGTTCGCCCGGCGCGGGTATTGCCGGGGATCACGAGCCCCCTGCGACGCGTGACCGGTCCCGAGCTCGACTGGGTGATCGTGCGCGAAAATTCAGAGGGCGAATATGCGGGCGTGGGCGGACGAGTCCATCGCGGCCTGCCGATCGAGGTTGCGACCGACGTCTCGATCATGACCCGCGTTGGCGTCGAGCGCATCTTTCGCTTCGCTTTCGCGCTCGCCCGTTCGCGGCCGCGCAAGCTCCTCACCATCGTCACCAAGTCGAACGCTCAGCGTCACGCCATGGTGATGTGGGACGAGATTGGCGCCGAGATCGCGTGCGAGTTCACGGACGTAACGTGGGACAAGATGCTGGTCGACGCGATGACCATGCGCATGACGATCAAGCCCGAGAGCCTGGATACGATCGTCGCCTCGAACCTCCATGCCGACATTCTGTCCGATCTTGCAGCGGCGCTGGCCGGCTCGCTTGGCATTGCGCCGACCGCCAATCTCAATCCGGAGCGGCGCTTTCCCTCGATGTTCGAGCCGATCCACGGCTCCGCGTTCGATATTGTCGGCAAGGGGATCGCCAATCCGATCGGCTCGTTCTGGACCGGCGCAATGATGCTCGAACATCTCGGCGAAAGAGCCGCGGCCGATCGGCTGATGCGGGCGATCGAGCGCGTCACCGCCAACCCGGCGTTGCACACGCCCGACCTCGGCGGCAAGGCGACGACACGCGAAGTCACAGACGCGACAATCGCGGCGATCCGCGGGGAAAATAGTTAGCGCGGGGGAATGGGTTTTGAAGAGGATCACACTGCCGGACATCGGCTTTGAATCCTACGACAGCATGGAAGGCCTCATCGCCATCGATCGGACCGCGCCGCCGGCGCGTTTCGGCTCCTGGCCGGGCGCCAGGCTCATTGATGCTGTCTATCCCGGCCTTCTTGTCGCTGGCACGATCGCTCTGGCCTCGACGTGGCTCGCCCAGCATTACACCGCGCCGGTCATGCTGTTCGCGCTCCTGTTCGGCATGGCGTTCCATTTCCTGCATGAGGAAGGCCGCTGCGTCTCGGGCATCGAGTTTGCATCGCGATCGGTGCTGCGGCTGGGCGTCGGCTTGCTTGGCGTGCGCATCACGCTGAGCCAGATCGCATCCCTTGGGCCGTGGCCGGTTGCGACGGTGATCGTCGGCGTCGCGACGACAATCCTGTTCGGCTTCCTCTTGGCGCGCCGCTTGGGGCTGTCGTCGATGTTCGGCGTCCTTTCCGGCGGCGCGGTCGCGATCTGCGGCGCTTCGGCCGCATTGGCCATCGCCTCCGTCCTTCCGCGCAGCGACACTCGCGAGCGCGACACCATTCTCACTGTCGTCAGCGTCACCGCCCTCTCGACGATCGCGATGATCATCTACCCAATCTTCGCCACCTCCATCGGCCTCGATCACAGACAGGCCGGCATCTTCATCGGCGGGACGATCCATGACGTCGCGCAGGTTGTCGGCGCCGGCTACACGATTTCGAACGAGACCGGCGACATTGCGACCTATGTCAAACTGCTGCGCGTCGCGATGCTCTTGCCCGCCGTGTTCGCGATTTCGTTTCTTTACGCGCGAAACAAAGGTGCAGGCGAGAGCGCGCGGGCGACGTTGCCTATGTTTCTGGTCGGCTTCGCTGTGCTCGTCGTCATCAATTCCATCGGCCTCTTGCCGAAGGTTGCGATTGACCTCGCCAACGACGTTTCGCGCTGGTGCCTGGTTGCGGCGATCGCCGCGCTTGGCATGAAGACTTCGTTCAAGGCGCTGTTCGCGGTCGGCTGGCGCCCGGTCGGGCTCATGATCGCGGAAACGTTGTGGATTGGCGCGCTGGTGCTGTTTGCGGTCAAGGCAATCATCTGAGATTTGCGCGCCGTCACGGCGCCTTGACGCAGCGCTCGACCGAAAACACGCATTCCTGACCGAGCGGGAACTTGCCGCCATCGACGGCGGTGTAGCCGACCTGGCTGACGTGACCGTTGGTCATCACCAGAACGACGTCGCAGCTTCCCCCGGGTGTGAATGGAACCAGATTCGTGTTGAGGCCAATCGCCCATTGCGGTCCGTAACCGCGCATCTGCCCGCCGACATAGGTCCAGATTTCGGTCGCCTCGCCGCTTGGGACGCGTTGAGCCGGCTGGCCCATGCAAGCGAGGACGTCGCGCGTCGAAAGGCCGATCATCGACTGTTGCGCGACCTGGTCCACTTCGAGCGGTTGGCAGCCGCCGAGCGCCAAGGCAATGAGAAGGCCAACCGCGGCGACGGATTTCCTCAACTGTCGGCGCCCTTAAGTTTGCGAAGCGGGTCAGGCGACGTTGGCGCAATCGCGCGGGTTTGACAATGCTAGCCAAAATCACTTCCCCGTCGGGGCGCCTGCCTGAAAGATCGCGATCTTCGTGTCGCCGTACACGCGCTCGTCGACCCGTTCGAGACCGACAGGCGCGGCGATGCCGGCCTTGGCGTCCTCCTCGACGACGCAAAGCGCGCCCGGTTCGAGCCAGCCGCCTTCGACCAGTGAGGCGAGCGCCGGCGCGGCGAGATCTTGGCCATAGGGCGGATCGAGGAAGGCGAGGGCAAATGGACCGCCGGCCGGCGACGAGCCAAGTTTGGTCGCGTCGGCGCGCCAGATGCGCGTCACTCCGCCAAGCGCCATCGCCTCGACATTGGCCCGCAGAAGCGCGCGCGCCTCGGCGCCGTTGTCGACGAACAGCGCGAAGCGCGCGCCGCGCGAGAGCGCCTCGATCGCGAGCGCTCCCGTTCCAGCGAAAAGGTCGACCACCCGCGCGCCTTCAATATGGCCGGGGAATCGATGCTCGAGAATGTCGAAGATCAACTCGCGCAGGCGCTCCGAAGTCGGGCGAATGGCGCGCGACGCGGGCGCCGACAGCACGCGGCCCTTGAGGCGGCCGCCGACGATGCGCATGGGCAGCTAGCCCACGAGAGCGAGAGCGAGCCCGACAGCGGGCGCAACGAGGGACAGAACGGTGTTCCTGTAGCCTGAGGAGATCAACTGACCCGCTCGCCGGTATCCTTGTCGAACACATGGACGCTTGCATCGCCGAAATCGACGCCGATCGGGGCGCCGTCCCGGCGGTCGAACGACTTGTCGGCCTTGACCGTGATCGTGCCGCCGTCGATCCGGCAGGTGACCAAAGCGTGATCGCCCATGAGCTCGGTCGCATAGACCTCCCCGACGATCTTGCCGGCATTCGGTTCGGTGACCTTGCAATCCTCCGGACGGACGCCAGCGACCGCGCGAGGTTGCGAACCCCGAATCTTTGTCCCGAAACTTCCGGCTGGTCCGGAAAAGCGCCCCTCGGCGAGCTCGCCGTCCATGAAATTCATCGGCGGCGAGCCGATAAAGCCGGCGACAAACAGGTTCGCGGGCGCATTGTACATGTTGGCCGGAGTATCCAGCTGCTGTAGCACGCCTTTCTCGAGCAGAGCGACGCGATGAGCGAGCGTCATCGCCTCGATCTGGTCGTGCGTCACATAGAGGGTCGTGATGCCGAGCTCATGCTGCATGTGCTTAAGTTCGGCGCGCATGTAGCCGCGCAGTTTGGCGTCGAGATTGGAGAGAGGTTCGTCCATCAGGAACGCCGCCGGACGTCGGATCATCGCGCGAGCGAGCGCCACGCGTTGGCGCTGGCCGCCCGACAGCTGCCGGGGATAGCGATCGAGCAGCATATCGAGCTGCACCTGCCGCGCCACGTCCTTGACCGCCGCCTCGACCTCTCCTTTCGGCTGGCTGCCACGCACGGTGAGGGGATAGGCGATGTTGGCGAACACCGTCATGTGCGGATAAAGCGCGTAGGACTGGAAGACCATCGCGACATCGCGATATTTCGGCAGCACATTGGTCACGTCTCGATCGCCGATGCGGATTGAACCGGAGGTCACCTTTTCGAGGCCGGCGATCATGCGCAGCGCCGTGGTCTTGCCCGATCCCGACGCCCCGAGCAGGACAAGAAACTCTCCGTCCTGGACTTCGAGATTGAGGCCCTTGACCACCTCCACGGACCCGAAAGATTTGTAGATGTTGTCCAGCCTTACCCGCATCGAAGCTAGCCCTTGACCGCGCCGACGAGCAGACCGCGTGCAATGTGCTTCTGAAGGAAGGCGGCGATGACGATGACCGGCGCAATCATGATGACGATCAGCACCGACATGTACCACCATTGCGGGCCGCGCGTCGTGTTCTGCGCCGCAACCAAGACCGGCATGGTCTGAGCTCTCGCATTGGTGAGGAAGAGGGCAAGCAGGAACTCATTCCAGGCGAGGATGAACACGAGCATGAAGGTCGCCGCCAGCCCAGAGCGCACGAGCGGCAGCGCGATGGTGAAGAACACCCGGAACTTGGACGCGCCGTCGATCTCCGCGCTCTCCTCGAGGTCGAGCGGCACGCCGGCGAAGAAGTCGCGCGTCAGCCAGACGACAATCGGCAGGTTGACGCCGGTGTAGGTGGCGATCAGCGCGAATTGCGTGTCCAGCAACTGGAGATGCTGAAACATCACATAGATCGGCAGCACGGCGACGATCGGCGGCATGATCCGGTTCGAGATCATCCAGAACTCGATGTCGTTGTTGCCGACCGCCGCCTTGAAGCGGCGCACGAACGTGCCAAGCGCCAGCAGGAAGAGCGCAATCGCGACGGCGCCCGCGATCTGCCAAGGCACGTGTAGGGCCGCGACCGCGACGATCACGGCGATCAGGAGCACGAGGAAAGTCACGATCGCCGCGAGCTTGACCTCAAAACGGATGCGCACCAGCGCATAGGCCGCAAGCGCGCCGATGATGAGCGCGAGCACGGTGCTCGCGAGCGTCACCACGATCGAATTGATATAGGGGCCGATCGTGTTGTTCCGCAGAAGCATGAAGTTCCAGGCGTCGAGCGTCGGCTTGAAATCGACGAACGGGATGTAGAAGGGGCCGCTGTCGACCTCGACCTCGACCTTGAACGAGGTCACAAGCACCCAGTAGAGGGGAAAGAGAACGACGAGCGTCCACAAGCCCAGGATGGCGTACACGACGATCGCTGTCGGCGCCGACATTTCCTCGAGGCTTTTCGCCTCGAACAGACGGCTCATGAGGCCACGCGATTCGACGGCGCCGCTCACTGATATCTCCGCGTCCAGCGCACGACGTAGTTGAAGAACGACACGCAGGTGATCGTGGAGACGAACAAGAGAAGATAGCCGATCGCAGCGGAGCCGCCGAGGTCCTGGGTCCGCCAGGCGATGAAGGCATGGAGCGTCATCGATTCGGTCGCAAGGCCGGGGCCGCCTGCGGTCAAAACGTTGGGGATGTCGATGATCTTGAAGGCCTCGATCAGCCGAATGAGGACCACGGTCGCGGCGATCGGGGCGATCGCAGGCCAGGTGATATCGCGGAAGATCTGGAAACCGCTCGCCCCGTCAAGCCGAGCGGCTTCGAGCTGGTCGCGCGGCTGGTTCTCGACCGCGGCAAGCAGCACGATGAACATGAACGGCGTCCACTGCCAGGTGTCGCCGATCAGCACCATGAGCCGCGCCGACCAGGCCTGGTCGGCCCAGGACCATGCGCCGAGGCCGAGCGCCGCGCTCAAGGGCGCGAACGGCCCCTTCTGCATGTCGGCGAACATCCGGAACATGTAAGCCACGCCGACGGGCGTCACCATCAGCGGAATGAAGAACACGACGCGAAAGAAGCCGCGCCCGCGGATCGGCTGGGCGCAGAGAAGCGCCAGCCCGAGGCCGATGGCGAATTGCGCGGTCACGCCGAAGAGGACGTACATGCAAGTCGTCAGCAACGTGCCCTGGTAGGCTTTCTGCGGCAACGTCGCGAGCAGCGCCAGCATAAGGGCGGTCGCAAGCGCGATGGAAATGAGCCGTCCGACGAAGCCGAGCACGGTGAATTCCGTCCTGGCGTAGCGGATCAGCCAATAGAGGACGGCCGCGACGTATATGGCGAAGGCGATCCAGCCGGACGTTTCGATCGGCTTCAGCGTGCCGATGAGATGATATTGCTGCGCCCCGAACAAGAGGCGCTTGTAGTTGTAGAGGCCAATGAAGGTCAGGGTGAAGCTGCCGCCCGCGAGCGCGAAGCGGCAAAGCGACAGGTAGATCGAAATGATCAGCGGGAAGATCGCAAAACAGAGGAGAATGATCACCGCCGGCAGCACCATGATGCGGCCGGAATGGCGGTCGATCCATTCGTCGCGGGTTTCGCGCGCGCTCGTTCCGGTATGCGCTGCCTGAGCTAGGGTCATTTGTCCTTTGAAGTATTTCCAGCCCTCGGCGCGCGATTCTCGCTCATGGATGCAGGTTTGAGACGGATTGCGGATCCCGGCGCGCCGCGACGCGCCGGGAAGCAGGCAGGCCCGTCAGCGCTGGATGCCGAGCGAGCCCTTGTAGAACTTGAGCTGGCTCTCGACGCCGATCTGCTCGTTGAGATCGTTCCAGCCGTCGAGCACGGCCTTGACCGTCCCGTCCTCGTCGAGCTCGCCCGCGAGGTAACGGGCAATCGCTTCGTCGAGCACCACCTGCTGATATTTCTGGTTCTGCGGGATGCGCAGATCGAGGACCATGTTGGGGCTGTCCAGGCTGTCCTTGATGGCGCCGAGATAGCTGTCCCCGGCGACCTTGCTCATGCCCGCGTTCTTCCAGGTGTCGTTATAGGTGAACTGGGTGGATGCGATAGGGATTGAACCCGCTCTTGCCGATCGTCACGTCGACATCCGACTGCTTCGGCTGCGACATGTAGGACAGGAACGCGTAAGCCGCGTCCTTGACCTTGTCCTTGGCCTTGGCGTTGATGCCGCCGCTCCAGCCGCCGAACGCCGCATAGGGCGAATGATTGACGCTGTCGATGGCGTAGGGGCACGTGTCCTTGGTGCACGCCTCGAGCTTGCCGCTCGACCAGTTCAAGACCTCCTTCGAGCCGGGCGTGATGACGGAGCCGGTCTTGTCGATGACTTTGGAGATCTTCGGGTCGATCGCCATGACGCCGACGTCGCCCCAGTCGAGGTTCAGCGCGCACTTGCCGGAGACGAACAGCGGCCGGGTGTCGCTGACGTCAAGGTTAAGCTCGTCCGGCGGGCCGTACTTTCCCGACTCCTTGAGGAACTTGAGCGCCTTGCGGAAGGCCTCGTTGTCGATAAGCGGCCTCATGTCCTTGGTGTCGAAGAACGTGCCTTGGCTCGTTCCCTTCGACTGAACCATCGAGCTGGTGATGTCGGTGATGAACCAGTAGCTCTGAGCGTTGCGCTTCTTGGCGATGCAGGAGCCGTACACCTTGGTTCCGTCGAACTCCTTGCCATTCACCGCCTTGGCGACCTCGAGATACTCGTCCCAGGTCTTCGGAGGTTTCAGGCCGGCTTTGTCGAGAATATCCGTACGATAGTAGAGCATATGGAAGTCGCCATCGAGCGGGACGAGATAGATCTTGCCGTTGTAGGTCGCCGAGAAATTGCGGAAGAACGGACCGATCTGGTCCCACTCGATCGCCTTGTCCTTGGCGATGCGGGGCCCCAGTTCCTCGAGATAGCCGCCCGACACGTAATCGACCATCCATTGCGGCGCGAACACCGCGGCATCGACCGAGTTCGTCCCGCTCGCCCAGTCGGTCAGCACCTTCTGGTAGAGGTCGGAGAACGGAACCGCGATGATGTTGATCTTCGCGCCGGTCATCTTCTCGAATTCGGGGGCGCGGCGCTGCAGCGGCTCCTGGATCGCGCCGGTCTGCGTCATGATGTTGACGGTGACGCCGTCGAACTCGCCGGCCTTGGCGCCAAGCGGGGAAGCGAGCGCGAGAATCGCGCCTGCAATCGCCGTCGATAAGCTCAATCTCTTTGCCATGCTCCGCTTCCTCCCGCTCTCGTCGGCGCCGTGCGCGCCGCGATATGCTTTATTTTGCGGCGTTCGAGGCCGGCCATGCTGAGGCAGCGCCTGCAGAGCTCATGGTCAATCGATCGTCGCTTCATGAAAACTATACGGGCGGCCAGCGCGGCGCGTCAACGCGCAAGGCGACGAAGCAAGCGCCTCGTTCGTCGGTCCGTAAGCGGAAACCGATCACCCGTAGCCAAGAATGCGGTGGGTTCGAGCCCGAGCAAGCTTGGCGTTCGGACGCCAAAGCAGGGCTCAGAGCCTTGCGACGACGGCCAGCTTCTTGACCTGCCCGTTCTCATAGGCTCGCAGGAAGGCGTTGTAGTCCTTGAAGGACACGCAGCCGTTCGAGTCGCCGTTCGGGCCGAGCATGAATGGGTGGGCAAGCAATCCGGCGCGCCCGTAAATTCCGCCTTCTCCGACCGGATTGAGCCGTATCGCCTGGACGCCGTGGAAGGAGCCTTCCCGCAGCGTCAACTCGTAGACATGCGGCGGCGTCGGCCCCACTGCGCGCTCAGCCACGTAGCGCGGATTGTCGAGCGCCTGCCCCAGGCCCGAATGGGCTTCGAGCCGTGTTCCGTCCGGCAGATAGACGACGCGCGCCGAGATGTCATAGACGGCGGTATATCGGTCGTAGCCGGAAACGGGGGACGGGGCCGAATTTCCAAAGGGCGACGGGAAGCTGAACAACGGACCCCGGCCAATCCCGGTGGCCTCTCGCTCCCGTTGCTGAGCGACGATCGGTTGAATGGCGGCGGTGCGCGCCGAGGTCGTGGAAGCGACGACCGGCGAGGACGAGTGCGCCCATCCGAACAGTTTCTCGAAGACGTTGCGATTGTCGGTCGGCGCGGCAGGAGGAGCGACTGCGATATCGGCGCGCGGCCCGCGCCGCTCTGGCGTCGTGGACTGCGTCGGGGCCCCGAAATCCAGGCGGGCGAGCCGGGGGCAAGGGAAAGCTTTCCGTCTCGCCGACCTCGGGCGCATCTCGCCCGGGCGGCAATGGCAAGCTCGCGACCGGCGGAAACGCTGGAGCCGGGGAAAAGGGCTCAAGGGTCGGCAGCGGGAAAGGGGCGGAAGAGACGCGCGGCGCGGTTTCGAGGCTCGCCACCCGCTCCGAAGGGGCCGTGGTGGTGGCGAGGTTTGTTGCCGCGGGCGCAGCCGACTTCAATTGAGCCAGCACATTCGCGTCGATGGCAATGTCGGCAAAAGGCCTTGAGATGGCCGGGGTCGCGGTCGAGGCGGGGGTCCACCGAGCGAATATGGCTTCAGGTATCGACGGATTGAGCCAGTGCAACGCCAAGGCGCTAACAGCCCCGGCGAGGGCCAAGGCAGCCGCGCCAGGAACAACCTTGGGAAGAACTCGTTGAGGACTGTCCCCGCCCTCAAACGAAAGGTCGTCGAATGTAGCCTCGATCCCCTGCATCCCTAGCCCTACGCCCACGCTTAGCCAACTGAATCAAAATAGAGCGTACGCGTTGAGGCTTCCTTAACGCAGTCCGCGGCGAGAGGCTAGTCGGCCGGCAGTTCTGCTTATATTCCATTTTATCTTTGTGTTGCATGGCTGCAACGCGGTTATTGGGAAAGGGATAACCTGTTGACCGAACTCACGTTCTTTGCGCGCAGCGCAGCCTCTGCCGAACGTGGCCGAGCGTCCGACGATGCCGCGCCCCAGTCATCGCGTCCGCCTAAAGCGGTCGCGCTC
Source organism: uncultured Alphaproteobacteria bacterium (assembly GCA_963820095.1). Taxonomy (GTDB): domain Bacteria; phylum Pseudomonadota; class Alphaproteobacteria; order Rhizobiales; family Beijerinckiaceae; genus Roseiarcus. The sequence goes on along the minus strand of CAWFZA010000029.1, from coordinate 62,995 downwards.
GGCCAGGAGCGCCCGCGCGAGGCTCCGCTGATGAGACCGCTCCGCCGCCGCGATCAGCGTCAGGTTAATGATGTCGCGCTGCGCGTGGCTGCCGCCAATTCGGATTGCTTGTCCCCGGACCGGCAGGATCGCCAGGACCGCGCGCGCGTAGTCGCCGCTGGCGAAGGCGAGCGCGCCGTCAATTAACCGCCTTCCGACCTCGACCGTCACTTGCCGGTTGTCGCCTGACCCGATGCGCTCATAGTCGTCGAGGGATCGGATGAGGCGCGGCGCGTCGTCCGGGTCAGGTGAGCGGGCCGCGGCGAAGGCGCAATGCAGATCGTTGAAGGCGAGCAGATGGTCATGGACATGCGCCATCCAGATGTCGGCAACGGGCGACCAGCGGTCGCCAACGCCAACGCCCGCAAGTTCGAGCCGCCAAAGAAGCGAGGCGGCGTCGACGCGGTCGAGCGACGCGTCGTCAGCGAGCTTAGGCGCTGTGAAGCGATCATAGTCGGCGAGAACCTCGTCGAATCGGCCTTGCTCGATCAGAAACAGGGCCAGATGCCAACCGTTGTGGTGGGCCATAAAATGCGCGTGCTTCCAATCCGCCCGCGTCGATTTGAGAAAAGCCACACCCTCCTCGTGCCGGTTCGCGGTCTCCATCACATGGGCCAGCGCGTGCGTCGCCCAGGCGTCGCGCGGATTGCGAGCGAGCGCTTCACGGCCAAAATGCTCGGCGCGCCTGAGGTCGCCGGTTTCCTCAAGCCCGAAGGCGTAAAGCCCGTGGACAAAGCTCGTAAGCGGATTGTTGCGATCCCAGGCCGGCAGCACCCGCTCCGCGCAGTCGCGAATGGCGGCCGACCGCCCAAGGAAGAAGTAAGCGTCCTGCGCCAGGCGCAGGGCGAGCGCGTCGGTGGGATAATCGTTGAGGATCGTCTCCCAGCCCAGAATCGCCTGCGAGGTTTCGCCTCGCGCCCACGCCCCGGCCGCGGCGAGATGGCGCCGCTCCCGTTCGGACGCGCCCCCCATCGCCGCTTCCGCTCCGCGCAGCGCGCTGACGACCTCGGGATGGTCGCCGCGAAAGCCGCCAATCATCGTGAGCGCCGCGATCGCGACGGCGCCCAGCGCGAAATCTGGATCGCGCGCGAGGGCCGACTTGAGCGCGCCGACCGGATCGCCAGTCAGCCCGTAATAGTCGGCCATCGCGCGATCGAACGCCGCGGCGGATTGCGATGAGCCGGAAAGCGTCAAGTCCTTGCTGGTCTACGGCCATTGATTGGTCCTCTCGCGACGATCGTAACGCTGGCGGATCGCCCGCGAAACCCGGGGTGCTCGCGCCCTGGTCGCCGGCATTTGATCGGGCGTCCTCTTTTGGCGACGGGCGAGCGAGCTTAAGTCGCAGAGCCTTGAGGCCGAAGCCGAGGGATCAATTCGATGCAGGGCAAGACCATCGTCGCCACCGGCGCGACCTCGGGCATCGGCGAAGCCGCGGTGCTCGCGCTCGCGGGGCTCGGCGCTCGCGTCGTCCTCGTCGCGCGCGACGAAGCTCGCGCGCAAGCGACGATGCGCAAACTCGAGGCGAAGGCGCCCGGACTCGGCCATCGCGTGCACCTGGCGGATCTCTCGAGCATGGCGGAAACGCGGAAGGTCGGAGAGACGATCGCGGCAAATGAGCCGCGCATCGACGTGCTGATCAACAACGCCGGCGCCATCTTTTCCGATCGGCGGCTAACGCCCGAGGGCCTGGAACTCACCTTCGCCCTCAACCACATGGCCTATTTCGTGCTGACCGAGGCGCTGCGCGACAAGCTCGTCGCTTCGGCGCCGGCGCGAATCGTCTCCACCTCGTCGGGCCGCCCACCAGGGTGCGAGCCTCGATTTCAGCGACTTGCAGAGCGCCAGGGGCTACGACGGCTTTAGGGTCTACGGCCGCTCGAAGCTCGCCAATATCCTGTTCACCCGCGAGCTCGCCCGTCGCTTGGCCGGCACGGGCGTAACGGCCAATTGCCTCCATCCTGGCGTCGTCGCGACCCGGTTCGGCGAATCGAGCGGCGGCTGGGTTCGGCCGTTTGTTCCCGGTCCTGAGACCGTTCTTCATCGCGCCCGGAACAGGGCGCCGACACGATCATTTACCTCGCCTCCTCGCCCGAGGTTGAAAAGACGACAGGGGAATATTTCGTCAAGCGCAAGGTCAATGAGCCGTCTGCGGCCGGGCGCGACGATGCGGCGGCAAGGCGGCTTTGGATCGAGAGCGAGAAGCTTGCGAGCTAGCACTTAGACGTCGGGGCGATCTGGCCAGCCCTCATCCGTCGCCTTCGGCACGCCCTTCCCCAAAGGAGAGTGGAGGAGCAGAAACCCCTTCTCCCCCGGGAGAAGATGGCTGGCGCATAGGGCGTCCGAAAGAACGCCCGTCCTTCCGGACGGGCTATGGCCAGCCGGATGAGGGCTCGGGGCGCGATTAGGTCATCCGGCGTCGCGCCGCTTGCGCGCTTTCACCTTCGGCGCCGCGTGGCGCCAAGCCATTTCCAGCGCCGCCCTGAGCTCGATTTCGCTGAGCGCCGCAAGAGTTCGCGCGAGTCCACCCTCGGCGGCCCCACGCGTTGTCGAGGGCTGAGAACGCGTCAGGCGCGACCACGCATTTGAGCGCCTGCTCGTCAGGCGCGAATTTGATGTTGGCGCTGAGTTCGTCCGGCGCAAGCGTGGCGAAGGTGACGCGCGCCTTGAAGGCGCGGCGATCGAAATGCGGATATTCACCGGCTCCCTCGAGAGAGAGCGCGATGCGGCGGAAATCGGCGCCGTCGGCCATGCGGACATCTCGTCTCACTGAGCGTGTGACCATAAAAGGGCGCTACAGGAGGCGCAACGCATTCGCGTGAGCCATTGTGCGGCGGCGCGCGGCGGGCGTAGTTTCCTGCCAGCCGATAAGCGCTTGCGGGAAGGGAGACGCCATGAGCCAGACGGGCTTCGACAAGATCAAGACCGTTCTGCGCGTCACCAGTGGCAATTTCCTCGAGATGTATGACTTCTTTCTGTTCGGCATCTACGCCCGGCAGATTGCGCAAACCTTCTTCCCGAGCGACGACCCCTACGCCTCGCTGATGGCGACTTTCTTGAGTTTCGCGGCCGGCTTCGCGATGCGCCCGATCGGGGCGCTTGCGCTCGGGCCCTATGTCGACCGCATTGGGCGCCGGAAGGGTCTGATCGTCACGCTCTCGATCATGGCCTGCGGCACGATCCTCATCGCCTTCGTTCCGGGCTACGCGACCATCGGCGTGCTCGCGCCGATGCTCGTGGTGCTGGGGCGGCTCCTGCAAGGATTCTCGGCCGGTGTCGAACTCGGCGGCGTCTCGGTCTATCTCGCGGAAATGGCGACGCCGGGCCATAAGGGCTTCTACGTCTCCTGGCAATCGGCGAGCCAGCAGGTCGCGGTCGTATTCGCCGCTCTGCTCGGTTACGGGATCGCCAATCTGATGACGCCAGGCGCAGCCTCCGCCTGGGGCTGGCGCATTCCGTTCTTCATCGGCTGCGCCATAGTGCCGTTCCTGTATGTGGTCCGCCGGAAGCTTGAGGAGACGCCCGAATTCGCGGCGCGAAAGGTCCATCCGAGCACGGCGCAAATCTTTGCCACGCTTGGCGCCAACTGGCCTCTCGTGCTCGGCGGCGTGGCCATGGTGATGATGACGACGGTGTCGTTCTATCTCATCACCGTCTACACCCCGACCTTCGGCAGGCGCGTGCTCAACCTCACCGAGTCCGACGCGCTGCTTGTGACGATTGCGGTCGCGGCGTCGAATTTCGTCTGGCTGCCGATCTCGGGGGCGGTGTCAGACCGCATCGGGCGCAAGCCGATCCTTCTCGCTTTCGCCATCCTCGGCCTTCTGACCGCCTATCCGGCGCTCTCCTGGCTGGTCAAGGCGCCGACCTTCGACCGGATGCTCATGGTCGAACTGTGGCTCTCCTTCGTCTACGCCTGCTACAATGGCGCGATGGTCGTGGCGCTGACCGAGGTTATCCCGGCTTCGGTGCGCATTTCGGGGTTTTCGCTCGCCTATAGCCTGGCGACCACGCTCGGCGGCTCGTCGCTCCTGATATCGACATGGTTGATCGCCCACACCGGCGACAAGGCCGCGCCCGGCTATTGGATGAGTTTCGCCGCCTTGTGCGGTCTGATCGCGACGCTTGCGCTTTATCGCCGGCCCGCCCGCGGCGTCCAATATTTCGCGCCCGGCGCGGCTGGCGGCTGAATCTCCACTCTGCGCGATGCGGGAGTTTTGCGCCACAAAACCAGCCCTTGCGCGTTTCAGCGGAAGCGCTCGGCGGTGTGGTCGCCGCGCGAGACAAAATGAAGGAATCCCCGATGCATGCGACCTGGAAGCCTCATGAGAAGCATGGGCAGCTGACCGCCAAGAGCCGACCTCCCCGACACCGTCTTCGCCTTTCCGAAACAACGCAAAGAGCCGCTGACCGACGCGAACCACGTTCGCAACGCCATCGCGCGGTTCGATCAGGTCACGGATGTTTCCGATGAGGATCGGGAATTGGCCTTCGCCAACATCAAGAAGGCGGCCGAATACTATGGCGTCGAGCTTTCGGAGACGTCGTGGCGCGAACTCGGCGTTCATCCGCAAACGCATCGCAAAGAGGCCGCGGCCAAGGCGGTCGAGACCAAACGCAAGCGCGGAGAACTCAAGTCGGCTGCGGCCAAAGGCGCCGCAACGCGCAAGCGCGAACGGTAGAGCGCACCGGCTAGCAGGCCGGCGAGTTCAAGCCCGGATTTTGTGTTTCAATCGATAGGCGAAGGCGACCGACAGCGCTTGCACGCGTCCCTGCAGCGCCTGTTCCGGCAGCGCCTGATCGGTCGGGCTGGGAAAATAGGTCGAATTCGCCCGCACGTTGATCGTCCTGCCGCCCACCATCGCGACGCCCCTCATCAAGTCGGGATCGCCCGGTCCGCCGTTGCCTAGATAAAGCGTGTCGACACGCACGTGCAGGCCGCCGGCCACCCCCGGCCCGAGAACCCGGGCCAGCGCGCCCGGCAAGGACTGCTGCACCCAGCCCGCGGTCGGATTGCCGACATAGGCGATCAAGGGCGACGTATCGACGTCGATCGCGCCGCCGCCAGAGGCGACAGGCTGGACTCCTCCCATGGGCGTTGTGTTGCAAGCGCTCAAGCCTGCCGACGCGAAGGCGCCAAAACCAATCAGCGCGGCGCGGCGCGTTAAGCCATCTTGCGGCATAGTGACCTCCCCCTCGAAAAACATCCCCGCGGGCCAGCCGTAACGAAGAAACCCGGCCCTGCTTGACGGCCCTTTCGTACATCGATTGGCTGACGGCGCCAATGTGAGCCGTCTGGACGACGAGGAGAGGATCATGGCCGCAAACAGTCAAGAGCCGCAGGGAACCCAGGGCCGAGGCCGTCTCAGCGGCAAGGCCGCCATCGTGACTGGCGCCGCCCGGGGCATCGGGCGCGCGACGGCGGTCGCCTTCGCTCGCGAGGGCGCCGACGTGATGGGCGTCGACATTGCCGGACCGGTCAGTTCGACGCTTGAGGTCGCGCCCGCCACCCCCGAGGATTTGGCGGAGACGGGACGCATGGTCGAAGCCGCCGGCGCCCGCTGGCTTGAAGCGCGCGCCGACCAGCGCGATCTTCCCGCTTTGCGCGCCGCCGCCGATGAGGCGCTGGCAGCTTTTGGCCGGCTCGACATCCTGTTCGCCAACGCCGGCATCCAGGCGTTCAAACCGATCCTCGACTGGCAAGACGCGGACTGGCAGGACACGATCGATGTCAACCTGACCGGAACCTGCAACGCCATCCGCGCGGTTGCGCCGCATCTGGTCAAGAACGGCGGCGGACGGATCATCGTCACTTCATCCACGCAGGGCCGGCACGGGACCAAATTCGGCGCCGCCTATTCCGCCTCCAAGTGGGGCATCATCGGGCTGATGAAATCAGCGGCGCTCGAGCTCGGCGTCCACAAGATCACCGTCAACGCCGTCATCCCCGGCCTCATCGACACGCCTCTCACTCGCCACCGGCAGCGCTACGCGCAGGCCATCGACGATTTCGATTCCGCCCAGCCGACCGCTGTTCTGGAGGCCGAAGCGAAGAGGAGGCTCAGCGCAAAGTCGCCGCTCGGGATCCCATGGATCGAGCCCGAGGCGATTGCGCCCGCAGTCGTATTCCTCGCATCCGACGAGGCCTCCATGGTGAGCGGCGCGACCTATGACGTGACCGGCGGAGACAGCGCCAACTATACGGCCTAGCGCTCCTGGCTGGACAGTTTGGCCGAGCCCTGCCCGCCCTTCGCCCACTCGCCCCGCCACGGCGTCTCGGGCACCGGAGTGACCGGCGGTTTGCCCTCGGCCCAGGCGAACACGTTCGAGACGACGCATTCGGCCATGGCCCTGCGCGTCCTCACCGACGCGGAGCCGACATGGGGCAGGAGCACCGCGTTATCGAGCGCGACGAGCTCCGGCGGGACCTTGGGTTCGTGCTCGAAAACGTCGAGACCCGCCGCCAAGATTGTCTTGTTCCGCAGCGCCTCGATCAGCGCCTTCTCGTCGACCAACGAGCCCCGCGAGACATTGATCAGGACGCCGTCGGGACCGAGCGCCTCCAGCACTTCGGCATTGATGATGTGGCGCGTCGCCGGACCGCCCGGGGCGACCACGATCAGCACGTCTGACGCCTTCGCCATATCGATGAGCGAGGAATAAAAGCGATAAGCGACGTCGGCTTGGGCGTGACGGCCGTGATAGACAACGGGGACCCCGAATGCGCTGACGCGGGTCGCGATCGCCTTGCCGATGCGGCCGAGCCCCAGAATGCCCACGGTGCGGCCCCTCAGCGAAGGGCTGAGCGGAAAATTGCCCTTCGCCGACCATTGTCCGGCGCGCAAATATCGCTCCGCCTGCGGCAGTTGGCGCACGGTCATGATCATGAGGCCGAGCGTCGTGTCGGCGACTTCGTCGTCGAGCACGCCGGGCGTGTTGGTGACGGCAATTCCAAGCCGCGCCGCCGCTTTGGCGTCGATATTGTCGTAGCCGACGCCGAAAGCTGGCGATGATCTCGAGCTTTGGGAATTTGCGCATATAGGCCTCGTCGAGCGGCGCGTGCCCCCCTGTCATCGCGATCGCGCGAATTCGCGGCGCCCATTCGGCAAGCCACGGCTCAGGGTTCGGCTCGAGCCACAGGCGGTGCAGCGGCAGCCGCGCGCTGATCTGATCTTCGATCAGCGCCATGCCTTGGGCGGGCATCAGGACATCGAGGGACTTCATCGAAAAGGCTCCTGTCATTCGCTCTTTCGTAAGCCCGCCGGACGTGGCACACGGCCTGGCTGATGACCAGTCTTGACGGCGCCCCCCAAGCCCGACGGCGGCCCCGCGTGCGGCGCGTCATGCTCAACGATTTTCGCTCTTACCCCGCGCTCGATCTCGCAATCCGAGGCAGCCTCGTCGTCCTATGCGGGGAGAACGGCGCCGGCAAGACCAATCTCCTTGAAGCGCTGTCGCTATTTTCGCCGGGACGCGGCCTGCGCCGGGCTGAACTGGCGGAATGCGCGCGGGTTGGCGGGACCGGCGGCTTCGCGCTTTCGATCGAGGTCGAGGAGGAGGGCGAGGCCCATCAGCTGGGCTCCGGCTGGAAACCGGGCGCGAACGGCGAAGTCGCCGAGCGCCGCCACCGCATCGACCGGGCCGCGGTCGCCTCGTCACGCGCGTTTTGCGAGCATGTGCGTCTTGTCTGGCTGACGCCGGCGATGGATTCGCTGTTCGCCGGGCCGGCGGCCGAGCGGCGCCGCTTTCTCGACCGCTTCGTGCTGGCGATCGATCCGGGTCACGGCGCGCGGGTCTCCCAATTCGAACGCGCGCTGCGCGGTCGCAACCGGCTCCTGGAAGAGGGCGGGCGCAACGCCCAATGGCTCGACGCGATCGAGCGGGAGGCGGCCGAGCTCGGGGTCGCGGTCGCGGCGGCGCGGCTCGACTGCGTGCGCCGGCTCGAAGCGCTGATCGCCGCGGAGCGCGACGACTCATCGCCCTTTCCCTGGGCGAAGCTTAAGCTTCAAGGCGAGATCGAGGCCATGACCGACACAGGCCCGGCGCTCGCGGCGGAAGACCGCTACCGCACGAGCCTGCGCGACAATCGTGGCCGCGACGCCGCTGCCGGCCGCACCCTCATCGGCCCGCACCTTTCCGATCTCCTGGTCTGGCACGGGCCGAAGCAGGCGCCTGCGGCCAATTCCTCGACCGGTGAGCAGAAAGCGCTCATCGTCGGGCTTGCCCTCGCCCATGCGCGCCTGGTCGCCGCGATGTCGGGGATCGCGCCGCTGGCGCTCCTCGACGAGGTTGCGGCCCATTTCGACCCGCGCCGCCGCGCCGCGCTCTACGACGCGCTCACGCGACTTGGCGGCCAGGTGTTCCTCACCGGCGCCGATCCGGCTGTGTTTGCGGAGCTTGAGGGACGAGCGGAGATGTTCGAGGTTTCGGCCGAGACGGGGGTGCGGCTCTCAGACCCGCAACCCGCTCCTTGAACTGGAGATGGGGCCGCCGTTTACGAGTCCGTTTTAGGCATTTTCAATGGCTTACGGCGCGATTAACGAGTCGTTGTCCCCTGAGCCCTTCGCGGGCTTTGCTTTCGTTCCAACGAGGTCGCTTCAGGCCCGCCGGCGGGACCGATTGCGCGGGGCCTTCCTAGGGGCGCCTGCTCAGCGAGGCCTGGATGGGCCTCAGACGATCCATTTCGCCAAACGAAATGAAGCGTTTCGCAATGCGAAGGCAAGTCCTTTAAATCATTCAGTAAAACAGATTAAATCGTTTGTTTTCAAGGGGTTCGGTCTCATTTCGTTTCGCCGGCTTGTTTCAGCTTCGCCGCGGCCGAAGAGGCGCGCTCCGAGGGGCGCGCGAGCCGTTGTCTTCTACAGACGGGGCAAAGTCGCGGTGTTCCTGCACATCTTCACCAAGAACAGAAAGGCCAACCTGACGAAATCGGAACTGGCGATCTACACAAGAGCGGGCCAGGAACTTGCCAAACTCACGGACAAAGAGCTGACCGCCCTGAGCGTCGAGCGAGAATGGAGAGAATTGGAAATATGACCCAGACCAAGCGCTACCGCAGCTCTGCGCTTCAGTCGCTGCACGAGGTGATGGAGGACCTCCACGAGGTTGGCGCGATCGACAAGGCCACGATGCGTGACTTTGATCTTGGCTGTCTGACGCCCGTGGAGAAACTCGCGCCCGAGGCGATCAGACAAATCCGCGAGAAGGCTCATATGAGCCAGGCGACCTTCGCCTTGGCGTTGAACGTCCCGAAGATGCTCGTCAGCAAATGGGAACGAGGCGAAGTGCATCCGAGCGGCCCTTCCCTCAAGCTCCTCGCCCTCGCCAACGCCAAGGGAATCGACACCATTCTCTGACGGCCTCTCAGGGGCGGCGGCGAGCAGAACGCCCTCCCCGGCAAAGCTGGCGAAGGACGGGTGCGCTCGTCAGCCTCAGGCGTGGCCCGCATCGGAGGACAGCCTCCCTTCGTGGACGCCAAGGATCGCCAGCGCCCGATCGTATTTGTGGTCGAAGTCGAGATCGAAGATGAGGCCGGCGTCGGCGGGGCAGGTGAGCCAGCCGTTGGCCAGGATCTCGCTCTCGAGCTGCCCCGAGGCCCAGCCGGCGTAGCCAAGCGCCAGCATGGCCTGCGACGGGCCGGCGCCCTGAGCGATCGCGCGCAGGATGTCGAGCGTGGCGGTCAGGCAGACATCGCCGATCTTCACCGTTGAATCGTTGACGTCGTAGTCGCTCGAATGGAGAACGAAGCCGCGCCCCGTCTCAACTGGCCCGCCCCGCAAAACGCGAACGGCCTGGGCTCGCGGCGGCAGGCGGATCGCCTCGGCCTCCGGCACGATGTCGAGCTGAGCCAGAAGCTGGCCAAAGTCGACCTCCTCCGCCCGGTGATTGATGACGATGCCCATGGCGCCATCCTCGCGATGGGCGCACATGTAGACGACGGAGCGAGCGAACGGGCCTTCCCTGAGCGAGGGCATCGCAATCAGGAACTGCCCTTCCAGACTGGTCGGCGGCGGCGGGTCCGCCCGTCTCATGATCGCCTCTCAAGTCTCCACCAATATCGATGCTAGTTGAAATTCATGGCATGGTATAGGCAGAGCGAAATGCGCGCGGAGCGGTTGGTTAAGAGGCTTCATGCGGTCAAAAGACGACCGCGGACAGGTGGCGCGCTGGCCGCCGCGCTTTCGCTCACCCTTACCGGCGCGGCGGCGTTTGGCGCCGATTCGTTTTCGACCGGTTGGACGCCGACCGCCAAGTCGCAGGTCCGCCTCATCGCGGGCGGCGGCGATCTCGCCGGGTTCGAGATCGCTCTCCAGCCGGGCGCAATCACCTATTGGCGCGATCCCGGCGACGCCGGCCTGCCGCCGACGCTGGATTTTTCCGCTTCCGACAATGTTGCGAGCGTGGAAGTCGAGTTTCCCGCGCCCAAGCGCATGCACGAGGCCGACGGCGGCGAGGCGTTCGGCTACGACAGCGACGTCGTCCTTCCCTTGCGGGTGAAACTCCGCGACCCGACGAAGCCGGCGACGCTCACGCTCAACGCCGATTTCGCCGTGTGCGAGAAAGTGTGCCTGCCGGCCAAGGCGCATCTCACGCTCAAGCTTCCCTCCGCTCCGGGCTCGCCGTTCGCGGGCGCGATCGACGCCGCCCTTGCGGCGACCCCGCGCGCCGTTCAGCCGAAGGATTTCGGCGCGCTCGAGGCGCTCGACGCGGATAGCTGGCGTCTCTGCCCGCCGCATGAGGACGGCCCCCCGCGCGACCTGTTCGTCGAGGCGCCGGAGGGCTGGTGGATAAAGACGACGCCTGCGCATGTCGACGGAGGCCGGGATTGCTTCACCCTGACCATCGGCGACAAACCCAAGGACGCTGCCTTTCCGGTCGCGCTCAGGCTCACGCTCACCGGCGGCGCGGGCCCGGTGGAGACGACGGTGGAAGCCGCGCCGAGAACCTAGGCCTCTCGCGGCGTGAGGCCCGCTTTACGGGCGAAGCGCGGGTCGTCTAGTGTCCCGCCGCGTCGGCGCTAGATGCGCGACCACTACCGCAAACGAGGACTGCGCCCCATGACCATCAAAGTCGGCGATCGCCTGCCCAACGTCACCGTGCGTCTTGTGACCCCCGATGGACCTAAGCCGGTGGAAACGAAGGATTACTTCGCCGGCAAGAAAATCGTCCTGTTCGGCCTCCCTGGCGCCTTCACCCCGACCTGTCACAAGAATCATCTGCCCGGCTTCATCGTCGGCGAAGCCGCGTTCAGGGCCAAGGGAGTCGATGCGATCGCCATGACCTCGGTCAACGACCATTTCGTGCTTTCGGCCTGGTCGGACGCGACCGGCGCCAAGGGGCACATCGATTTTCTCGCGGATGGCGGCGGCGAGTTCGCCAAGGCGCTGGGCCTCGAATTCGATGCCTCGGCCGGCGGCTTGGGCGTGCGCTCCAAGCGCTATGCGATGCTGGTCGAGGACGGGGTGGTGAAGGAGCTCAACATCGAGCCGAAGCCGGGCGAAGCGGATGTCTCCAGCGCCGCGCATCTCCTGGAGCAGATGAAATAGGCCGGCCGCGGAACCTCTCTCCTTACGAAGGTTTGCTCGCCCTGGTCAGCATCGTAATCCCGGGCAGCATGACCTCCGTGCCTTCGATCCTGGAAGCCGACGTCGCGCAAGATCCGCTCGACGTAGGCGGGCGTGAGGCAAACGGCGGTTGGATTGTCGAACATCCCGCCGAGGAGATACCAGGCGGCGAAGGAGTGGCCCTGCGCGTGCGTCGTCGACCACGAAGTCGTGGATGAGTACGCGGCCGCCCGGGCGGCATGGCGTCGACGGCGCGCTTGGCCAGGACGGCGAGATCGGCTTCCCCGACCGCACTCCAGACATAGGACATGAGGACCACGTCATGACCCGTCGGCCAGGCGACCTTGATTGCGTCGCCGGGAAGGTGGGCGATTCGCTCCGAGACGCCCGCGTCCCGCGCATAGCGCCTGGCCGTGTCCACGGTCTCGAGGAAAATCGAGGATTGTCGCCTGAAGTCGCGGATTGGCCGTGCAGAAGGCGATGCTGTAGGCGCCGCTGCCGCCGCCCACGTCCAGAAGCTTGTGGCGATCCTTGAGATCGAGCCGTTTCGCCAGCATTCGGGCCGGCCCCAGCGATCCGGCGTGCTGCGCGGCGCTGAACCGCTCGCCGCCGATTCCCGCGGTATAGATCATGCCTTCGTAGAACCCCTTGTCGGGGAATATCCGTTCACCGCGCAGCGCCGCGCCAAGATGGCGGAAGCTCTCGTAGCCGAACTCTCCATTCACCAAGCGCACGTAGTCGCGGAAATCGCCGGGCGCGCCGGCGACGAGATAGCGCGCGGTCGCCGGCGCATTGACGAGACGTCCGCCTTCCTCGCTGATCAGCCCAAGCGACTTGAGCGCAGTCAGAAGCGATATGAGCCGGTTCTCAGCGACGCCGGCGACGGGCGCCAGCGACTCGGTCGAATTGGCGCCCTGCGCGATATGGGTGAAGAGATCGAACTCGAGCGCCGCGAACAGCGCCTTGGACGCCATGAAGCCATAGGTGATCGCCGAGATCTCCCTGACGTCTTCGATCGGCCCCACCCGCCTTTCGTCCGCCATGGCTCCCTCCCAGCTATCGGATCTGCAACACCATCCGGCCCTGGACGCTGCGCTCCGCGACTGCGCGCATCGCCTCCGCCGCTTGGTCGAGCGGCAGCACGCGATCGACGCGAGGGCGCAGCTTGCCCTCCCCGACAAGCGCCATGATCCGGTCTGCGGCCGCCGCAGCTTCGTCAGGAAAATTGGTCATCCATGCCCCGGCGAAGACGCCGACGATCGAATAGTTCTTCAAGAGCGGCAAATTCATCGGCACGGACGGAATCTCGCCGCCGACAAATCCCATCGGAATCAGGCGCCCGTTCCAGCGCATCAGACGGGCAAGCGTCAGGAACAGCGCCCCGCCGATGTTGTCGACGCCGACGTCGATTCCCTGTCCATCGGTGAGGGCCTTGACCCGTTCGCGGACGTCCTCAGAGGAATAGTCGATCACATGCTCGGCGCCGTAGTCGCGCACGGCCTTCGCCTTGGAGCTCGATCCGACCGCGGCGATCACCCGCGCGCCGACATGACGGGCGACTTCGACGCAAGCGAGGCCGACGCCGCCGGCGGCGCCGGTGACGAGCACGGTCTCGCCGGGCTGGAGGCGGGCGCGATCGACGAGCGCGTACCAGGCGGTGAGGTAGGCGTGCAGAACGGTCGAGCCGACAAAAAAGTTCACGTTGTCCGGTAGTCGCACGCTTTTCGAAGCTTTAGCGACCATGCGTTCCGCAAAGCCGCCAAACCAATTGCCGCAGGCGACGCGGTCTCCTGGACGAAAGCGCGTGACCTTGTCGCCCACGGCAACCACGACGCCCGCCGCATCCGTTCCCGGCACGTAGGGGAGGGGCGGCCGCATCTGATAGCCCCCTGAAGCCATCAGATAGTCCATGTAGCTCACCGATGCGGCGTGAACGTCGATCAGGATTTCATCGTCAGCCGGGATTGGCTCCGCAGCTTCGCCGACGCGCAGCCCGCCAATTCCCTCGAACCGGTCGCAGAGCACCGCTCGCATTAGGTCCCCCTGACCGGCGTGGGCGAAAAGCTACGCGATCCGTGAAGGGCCGCTTATCCAAGCGTCAGTGCTTGCGGTTCTGCGACTCCACGATCCCCTTGGCGTTTACCTCATAAATGTCGGCGCCGTCGGTGTAAACAAATGCGCAATGTTCACCACCACTTCCTTCTCGGTGGCAGAATTGATCCCTCTTTACGCGCGCGGCTCCCGAGAAGCTGCCGCTTTTTCCTCCGAGAGTGTACGTCCCCTGATGGGCATGCGCCTTGAGATCGTAAGTATCGGTTCCAGTTAGCGGTTGCTTCATGGTGAAATTGTTGAAATTCACAGTCGCTCCATCGTAGAGCGCCGCAATTTCGTTGCCCGTGAGCTTTTTCGCGGAGGCCGGTAGCTCCGGCGCCCCTTCTGCTAAAGCTGCGCTCGCCAGTAATACGGGAGCGAGCGCGCTCCCCCAGACCCAGACGGTCATTCGCATTTTGAATTTGCCCTTCTGTGTTACGCCGCTGTGCCTCTGAAAACAAAACCGCTGAAACTGATGCCTCTGGGCCAGCGGCCCGCTCAACAACTTTAATAATAGGCAGCCGGCACAAGTGACGGTGCGACGCCGAGAATGCCATAGCGCCACGCCAAGCTAAATCATGAAGCGGTCAAATCGAGCCGGCAATGGGGAGAATTACCCACCGTTGGCCGCGATCGCAATGATCCTGAGAGTATCGCTGGCGGCATGACAGCAAGGGCGCAGGGTCGGCGAAGTGGAGGAGCGCAACCCCAAACGTTTTCCCCTGCAGCACAATATCGACTATAGCGGCTCGGTCCTCCTGGAGACCATCGTGCCCGCCTCCCGCCCTTTCGACGACATCCGCGACCTCGTGCGCAAAATGCCCAAGGCCGACGAGACCGCCCGCGTCGCGGCGCGAGCGCGTGAGGGGCAGCTGACGAAGCCTGCCGGCTCGCTTGGGCGGCTCGAGGAGATTTCCGAATGGATGGCGGCCTGGCAGGGATCGGCGCGGCCGCATGTCGATCGGCCGTTGGTCGCCGTCTTCGCCGGCAATCACGGCGTCGTCGCCCAAGGCGTCTCCGCCTATCCGGCGTCGGTCACCCAGGCGATGGTGGCGAATTTCCAGGCCGGCGGGGCGGCGATCAACCAGATCTGCAAGACTTTCGACCTCTCGCTCAAAGTCTATGAGCTGGCGCTGGAGCAGCCGACCGGAGACATCACGCAGGAGCCGGCGCTCGACGAAAAGGCCTGTGCGGCGACAATGGCCTTCGGCATGGAGGCCCTCGCCACCGAGCCCGACCTGCTCGTGCTTGGCGAGATGGGCATTGGCAACACGACCGCGGCCGCCGCGATCTACCACGCGCTTCACGGCGGCGAGGCGGAGGCTTGGGTCGGGCGGGGGACCGGCGTCGACGATGAAGGCCTGAGGCGCAAGGCCGACGCCGTGCGCGCCGCAGTCGCGCGCCATAAGCCCTATCTTGACGACCCGCTCGAGGTCCTGGCGCGCCTCGGCGGACGCGAAACCGCGGCGATCGCAGGCGCGATTCTCGCCGCGCGTCTGCGCGGAACGCCGGTGCTGCTCGACGGCTTCGTCGTGTGCTCGGCGGCGGCTGTGCTGCTCGCCCTCGACGACGGCGCTCTCGACCATTGCCTCGCCGCCCACGTCTCCGCTGAGCGGGCGCACCGCCATGCTTTGAAGCTTCTCGGCAAGGCTCCGCTGCTCGATCTTGGAATGCGATTGGGCGAAGGCTCGGGAGCGGCGCTCGCGGTTGGCGTCGTGAAGGCGGCGGTCGCCTGCCACAACGGCATGGCCACTTTCGCGGAAGCCGGCGTGGCCGGGAAGGAAGAGCCGTGATGGCCGATAAGGACACGCGACCGGCAGCCCTTAATTTCTAGGTACGGATTCGATTCGCGCTGAGTGTCGACGGCGAGGTTCTCACCCGGTCGATGGTCAGCGTAGCCTTCCACTGTCGGGGCGCCGCGACTGCAGCTTCGCGCCGCTCAAACTGCAATCCAATTCTGGAGCGCCGCCTTTGCCCACTTCCATCGTCCTGACGGTTTCGGTACTTGTATCAAGGGCTTCTATCCCCTGACAGGATATCCGACAGATGTTGTCCGATCTCGGCAAGTGGCTGTTCGACTCGTCTAGCTTGACCCCTCACGGGTTTTGCTTGCTGTGGGAGCCAGGTCTGCTTTGGACTTACGCCATTTCGGATATGACTATCGCGATCGCTTATTTTTCAATCCCAGTAACGCTTCTCGTGGTCGCGCGGCGACGGCGCGATCTGGTCTTTCGGCCTTTGCTCTCGTTGTTCGCGGCCTTTATTCTGCTTTGCGGCACGACGCATTGGCTGGATCTGCTGACATTGTGGGTGCCGGTATACGCGCTCGAAGGTCTCGTTAAGGCGGTGACTGCGAGCGTTTCGCTTGTCACCGCTATCGTGCTCTGGCGACTGTTGCCGGACATCCTCGCGCTGCCGTCGCCTAACCAGATGCGCGAAGCGAACCTTGCTCTGCTCGCCAGCAGAGAGCAACTGTTCCAGGCGCAGAAGATGGAGGCGGTCGGTCAGCTGACGGGCGGGATGGCGCACGATTTCAACAATCTGATTCAGATCTTCTCCGGCTCTCTGGAAATGTTGGAGAAGCGCATTGCGCAGGGCCGCGCTAACGAGGGTTTGCGCTATATCGCCGCGATGCGCCAAGCCTCGGACACGGCGAAACAATTGACGAACCGGCTTCTGGCGTTCTCGCGGCGCCAGGCGTTGCAGCCTCGCCCAGTCGGCCCGGATGCGCTCATCCGCAATTTCGCGGAGATGATCCGGCGCACCCTGGATCCTGCTATCCGTATCGAGACCAAGTTGGGCGACGGCCGCTGGGACGCCAATTGCGATCCCAACGAGCTTGAAACCGCTCTGCTCAACTTGTCGATCAATGCGCGCGACGCCATGCCCAACGGCGGCGTTCTGACCATCGCGACCGCGGATCGAAGGTTGTCCGCAGCGGACGTGACGGATCACGCAGCGCCGGGCAACTACATCGAGATCGCGGTCAGCGACACCGGGGTCGGAATGACCCCGGACGTGCTAGGCCGCGTCTTCGAGCCGTTCTTTACGACGAAGTCGATAGGCCAAGGCACGGGACTGGGCCTGTCGCAGGTTTACGGATTCGTCCGACAATCGGGCGGGATGGTGAAGATCGAGAGCAAGCCGGACGAGGGTACGACCGCGCGCCTTTATTTGCCGGGTATCGATCGTGTTGCGAAAGCCGAACCGATTGCGGTCAAATCCGAACCCTCTGATTTACGGGAAATTCAGCGTCGGAAAGTCCTGTTCGTTGAGGACCAGGAAGACGTCCGTCGTCAGATCGTCGAGGTGCTGGAAGAGAAGGGTTGCATCGTCACTCACGCGACAGACGGTTCAGAAGGGCTCAGGCAGATTCAATCCGGCTCGTCGTTCGACCTCCTGATCACGGACGTGGGGTTGCCCGGCTTGAATGGGCGGCAACTGGCGGATGCAGCGCGAGAACGGATACCGAACTTGTCGGTTTTGCTGATTACTGGGTATGCGGGGAAGGCGCTCGAGAGTTCTCAACTCGCCTCTGGAATAGAAGTTCTCCGGAAACCGTTCTCGCTCGATACATTTTCTGAGCGCGTAGCCGCCTTATTGACGAGCAGCGAACAAACGCAATAGACCCATCTGGGGCGTAATTATTGCCGCGCGGAGCGCCAAGACGTATGTCGGCGATATGCGATGACCGTCTTGCGCAAGGGCGCGGATGGCCGCTGGCGCATCGCACGGGATGCGAATCTCGTCATGCCCGAGCAAGCGTGAGGTCGAGCGGCCAAGTTTCAAGGGTGACAAACGATTGACCAACAAGCGCAATTGGAGCGAGGTCGATTCCTATTTTGCCGAGGCCCTGATCGGAGCGGACCCGGCGCTCGACGCCACGCTCACGGCCAACGCCGCGGCCGGCTTGCCGTCGATCGACGTCTCGGCGACGCAGGGCAAGCTGATCCATCTCCTGGCGCGCATGGTTGGCGCGCGCAAGGCGCTCGAGATCGGGACGCTCGGCGGCTACTCGACGATCTGGCTCGCGCGGGCCTTGCCCGACGACGGCCGGCTCATCACGCTCGAGGTGAGCGCGAGGCACGCCGATGTCGCGCGCCGGAACGTCGCTCGCGCTGGGCTTGAAAGCAAAGTCGAGATCAGGACCGGCGCGGCGCTCGAACGTCCTGCCCAAGATCGAGGCCGAAGGGCTCGGCCCTTTCGACTTCGTGTTCATCGACGCCGACAAGAGCAACAACGCGGCCTATCTCGAATGGGCCTTGCGGTTATCCAGGCCGGGAACCGCAATCGTGGTCGACAATGTGGTGCGCGAGGGCGAAGTGGCCGATCCGCGGAGCAGCAGCCCGGACGTTGTCGGCGTGCGGCGCATGATTCGACATTATGGCGCATGAGTCGCGCCTAAGCGCGACCGCGATCCAGACCGTCGGCTCAAAGGGATGGGACGGCTTCGTGCTGGCCGTTGTGAATTGAGCTGAAACATAGCGCGACGGAAAGATACGGGCCCGACGGATTAAACTATGGCGTCATTCCCGACGGCAGAGACCGAGGAGATCAACCGGATTTTGTTGATGGCGCGCCAAACGATCAGGCGCCCTTTCGCTCCCCGATCAGCTTGGCGATTCGTTGCAGCGCCAGCGTGTAGCCCTGCGTTCCGCAGCCGACGATGATTCCCGAAGCGACGCCCGACACATAGGAATGATGCCGGAAAGGCTCTCGCTTGTGCACGTTGGAAATGTGCACCTCGATGATCGGCCCATCGAAGGCGTTCAACGCATCGAGGATGGCGACCGACGTATGGGTGAAGGCGGCGGGATTGATGACGATGCCTGCGGCTCGCTCGCGGGCGGCGTGAATCCAATCGATGATTTCGTATTCGCGATTGCTCTGATGAAACTCGATCGCCAGTCCGAGGTCGGCGCCGACCCGGCGGCAGTCCGCCTCGACGTCGGCGAGCGTCTCGCGGCCGTAAACCTCCGGCTCGCGCTTGCCGAGCAGATCGAGATTGGGACCGTTGAGGACGACGACGATCGGATTCACGCAACTTCCCCTGCAAGGGCGGACCTCGTGCCTCAAGGCGCCGCGAAGCGGCCTCGAAGGACGAATCCAGCCCATACGACCGCCGTGGCGACCTGGACCATCCTTCGAGACGCGCCGCTTGCGCGGCGCTCCTCAGGATGAGGTGAGTGGCCTCGGCGGGCGTCCCTCTAGCACGCAAAGGCTGACCGCGCATTCCGCCCGTCAATAGTGGGCGATGACGACCATTTGCTTCGCCTGCAATTCGCTGGGCGGATAGGTCTGGACGCCGCCCCAACCGGCTCCCGGCCACTCGCCGATGGCGAAGGGCGCAATTCCGTTGCGGCGCAACTCTCTTTGCACATTCGCCACCCGCCGGTCGAGAATGCGGGCGCGCCGATCCGCGTCCCCCGCCACTTCCGCCCGCTGGTTCACGTCGATGAGCGTCACCGTTTGCGGCGCGGCGCCGGCGGCGGCGTCGACGACCATTTGCCGGCCGACGACAGTCAGGGCCGAGCCCCGCCAGGCGGCTTCATAGAGATAGTCGCGCTTGACCACCGGCGGCGTCGCGCAGCCGGTCACCACAAAAGCGATCATGCAAAAGAAACAGGCGCGCGCCGCCAAGCTATGCTCCCCGTTCGTCTCACCCCTGCCGCGACGGCTCTTCTGGGCTGAGAAACCATATTCCTCTCCCGCTTCGCAGGGCAGGGCGCCGCCCAAGGCGCGGCGTCCGTAGCTAGACCCCTCCCCAGACCTCTTCGGCGATCTCGACCAGGCGCGCGAGTTTGATCCACTGGTCGGCTTCGCTCAGGTCGTTGCCGTGCGCGGTCGAGGAAAAGCCGCACTGATGGCTCAGCGCGCATTGCTCGAGGGGAACGTATTTCGTCGCCTCTTCGATGCGGCGCTTGACTTCGTCCTTGGGCTCCGCGGCGGCCTTCTTCGAGCTCATGAGGCCAAGCACGATGGTCGCGCTCTTGGGCGCAAAACGCAACGGGGCGAAATCGCCGGACCGCTCGTCGTCATATTCGAGAAAGAAGCCGTCGATCTTCATCTCATTGAGCAGGATCTCGGCGACCGGCTCGTAGCCGCCCTGCGCCACCCAGGCGCTCTTGAAATTGCCGCGGCAGAGATGGACGCAGACCGTCATGTCCCGCGGGCGCTCTTTGATCGAATCGTTGATGAGCCGGCAATAGAGCCGCGTCAGCGCGTCCGGATCGTCGCCGCGCGCCTTGGTCCGGGCGCGAATGTCGGGATCGCAAAGATAAGCGAGGTTCGTGTCGTCGAATTGCAGATAGCGCAGGCCCCGCGCGGCAAGATCGGCGACCTCGGCGCGATAGGCGGCGGTGAGGTCGTCGTAGAAGGTTTCAAGGTTTGGATAGACATGGTCGCTGATCGCCTCGCGCCCGCCGCGGAAGTGCAGCATCGACGGCGCGGGGATGCAGACTTTCGGCATCCGCGTCGTCGTCTTCTTGAGGAAGTCGAAGTCCGGACCTTGAATGGGCCCGGCCCACTTCACCTTGCTGTCGACATGCATGGTCGGAGGGGCGAAACCAACCTGCGTGCCGTCGCTTTTCTTGAAATGCGCCGCGAACTCGCCGTACCGGACCTCGACCCCGTGCAGCCGCTCCAAGAAATCGACGTGAAAGAAGGTGCGGCGAAACTCACCGTCGGTCGTCGCCTTCAGCCCCACATTCTCCTGAGCGCGCACGACCTCGCGGATGCACTCGTCCTCGATCGCGTGCAATTCGGCGGCGGGCAACCCGCCGGCGGCGAAACGCTCACGCGCTTCCCGCAGCCGTTCAGGACGGAGGAAGCTTCCGACATGGTCGGCGCGAAACGGCGGAGACATGGATCCTCCCTTAACGATTGTCCCGATCGTCTCACGCGGAACAGCCTCTTGGCAAACCGGACGGAGGTCGTGGTCTTTTCGGGTTGCGCCGCGGAAGGTCCGGCGCTCTATTCAGCATTAGGACAAAGTGACGCCTGGGCGAACGATGCCGTTGGGGGTGGAAACGCCAATAAGGATACTTCAATGAATCGATGGCTCGCTCTTGCTTTTTGCGGACTGTTGGCTTGTGTCGCGGCGCATGCCAACTCCGGCCCGCCGGAACTGCAATCGGCGGTCCGGGCGTGGATCAAGAACGCCGCTCCCGATGCCAAAACAATTCTTCACACATACGTATTTACGAAGTCGGGCGCACCCTTGGCGGCGGTGTTCGTGGACTACGACAACGGCGCAGCCCATTTCGCCAGAGAGGGTATGGTCTTCATGCATGGCGCCTCGGGTTGGGCTCCAGCGGGCGTTCCTCTCGAGGTTTTTGGATTGATTGTCGGGGGCAGAGCGGTCAGTCCCACGAGGGTGATTGTCGACACGCAGGTTCTGCGGCCGGGCGATTCAGAATGCTGCCCAACGGGCCGCAAGACCTGGACCGTTGAATTGACGAAGCCTACAACGCCGGAGGCCGCTGCGAAGCCGCCCGCTCAAATGACCGTGGCTCAAGCTATCGCGGCCCGCTTCGACTGGCACATCAGGGAAATAACCCCTGCGGTCACCGCTACCGCGTTGGCGAGCGACGGCGTCTCCCACTTTTACTTCGTCTGCAACGCGAAGATTCCATCGATAAATTTCACCTTCGATGCTGACGGGTACCATGGCCGATCTTTCCAGGAACATTCGGCCGTCGATCAGTCAATCATTTTTGAGATCCGGACCGCATCCGGCGCAACTCAGCAATTTCCCCTGATTGCTACGCCCACGGGCGATGGCGACTGGATGTCGAAAAATGATCTCACGGGGATGGAGGCGACGGCGTTCCTCGACGCTTTCGGGCAGCACGGCCGCTTGAGCTTCAAGACTGCAAAAGGCGAGGAACTGGCGTCCTGGACTCTGAAGGGCACATCAGAGGGGCGGGAGTTGATGAGGAAGGTTTGCAATCTCTGAGCTCCGCGCGACGCGTCGATAGCCGCCGCTCTACAGCGTAAGCTCGAAGGCGAAGCCCGCGTACCGACGATTCCAAGCTTCACCGCCTGGCCACGAAAAACGCCTGCAGCATCTCCGCCGCCTCGCTTTCGCGCAATCCCCCGTAGACCTCCGGGGCATGGTGACACGTCGGGCTGAGCGGAAGAAGCGCGGCCCGTTATCGACGGCGCCGCCCTTGGGGTCGGGAGCGCCATAATAGAGGCGGCGGAGGCGGGCGAGCGAAATTGCGCCGGCGCACATCGCGCATGGCTCGAGCGTCACATAGAGGTCGCAGCCGATCAGCCGCTCGGCGCCAAGCTTGGCCGCGGCCTGGCGGATCGCGAGCATTTCGGCATGCGCGGTCGGATCGGAGAGTTCCCGCGTGCGGTTTCCGGCGCTCGCGATCACGGTCCCGTCGCGAACCAGCGCCGCGCCGATCGGCGTTTCGCCGCGGGCTTCGGCCGAGCGCGCCTCGGCGAAGGCAAAGCTCATCGGATCGGCGGTCTTGCTCTCTGCGGTCAAGTCGCGCTTTCCCTGCGAGCCGCGCGCTTTTGGCGGCTCGCCAAGCGTTTTTCGTTTGGCGGCCCGCGGCGTTCGGGCTTAGGACAAGCGGCCGCGCGCGGCAATGCGGAAGCGGACGGAGCTGGAACGAAGCGAGCCATGAGCGACGAAACACAAGCTCGAAGTCCCAGAAGTCCGCGCGGGACAGCGGATCGCCAAGGTCATGGCGCGGGCGGGCGTCTGTTCCCGCCGCGACGCCGAGGCGTGGATCGCCGAGGGCCGCGTCACCGTCAACGGCGCGGCGCTCTTGAGCCCGGCGTTCAATGTGACCGAAGCCGACGATGTGCGCGTCGATGGCAAGCCGCTCTCCGCGCCCGAGCGCACGCGGCTCTTCCTGTTTCACAAGCCCAAGGGGCTCGTGACCACCGCTCGCGATCCGGAAGGGCGACCGACGGTTTTCTCAGCGCTGCCGCCTGGCCTGCCGCGCCTTGTCGCGATCGGCCGTCTCGACATCAACACCGAAGGGCTTCTGCTGCTCACCAACGACGGCGGGCTCTCGCGTGTCCTCGAGCTTCCGTCGACCGGATGGCTGCGCCGCTATCGGGTGCGCGCGCATGGGAGCGTCGATCAGGCGGCGCTCGACCGTTTGAGCGAGGGCGTCACCATCGATGGGGTCGACTACCTTGGCGTCGAGGCGAAGCTTGACCGCGAGCAGGGCGCGAACGCCTGGCTCACTCTGGGTCTCAGGGAGGGAAAAAACCGGGAGATCAAGAAGATCCTCGAGCATCTGGGTCTCGCGGTCAATCGCCTGATCCGCGTCTCGTTCGGGCCGTTCGAGCTTGGCGATCTTCCTGAAGGCGAAGTCATGGAAGTGCGCACGCGCGTCCTGCGCGACCAATTGGGCGTGAAGCTCGCCAAGGAGGCGAACGCCAACTTTGACGCTCCGCCAACGGTCCCCAATGAGCCGCCGCCCGAGAGGAAGCCACGCGAGCGGGCGGGAGGCGAGCGCGGAGGTCGCGAGAATTTTCGGCCGAAGCGAGCAGCGCAAGGCCGACCGGATCGCGCAACGAGGGGCGCGATACGATCGGAACCGGATGAGACGCCGCGCCGCGCGCCGCCCAAACCGTCCACGCCAGAGCGTCGCCGCAAGCATGTCTCGGCGCTGCGCGCCGAAATCGCGGCTGACGCCCCTGGCGTCAAGGGGCCGCGGCGACGCGTGGAGAGAAGCGCGACCCAAGACCGCAAGGGACGGACCGTCACCGTCGAGCGCCGGTCCCGCGAGCCCGGCGTCACGCCGGGCGGCCACGAGCCGCCGGAGCGCGGCCGCCGCCCAGGCTCGTTCGAATCGAGGGCGGCGCGAGACGGCAAGGGCCGTGGTCGGGTCGCCGCGCCGCATCGCGCGGGAGCGCCACCGCGCGGCGCGTTCAAGAAGCGCGACGAACGGGACGGACAGCCGCGGGAGCGCAAGCCCGCCGAGCGGAAGGGCGCGCGCTCCGCGCCGCGCGGCGCGCCCCGCGAGGCGGATCGCCGCTCAGGGTCGCGCGGCGCGCCCCGCGAGGCGGATCGCCGCTCGGAGCGCGGTCCGCGCTCGGACTCCAAGCCGGGGGGAGGCAGCCCGCCACGCGGCGGCTCGCCTCGCCCTCGCAGCCGCGGACCTGGGGATGAGCGGAGCGGGCGACGCGATCGCGATCGCGATCCTGGCGGCAAGACGAAGCCTTCGCGACCCAACTTCAGCCGCGGCAAAGGGCCGCCTGGCCGAGGGCCGCGCCGGCCGCCGCGAAAACCATGAGGCGGGAGGCCATGTTCGCCTTGACCGCCGACCATCTCGCCATCCGCGACATGGCGAAATCCTTCGCGGATGCGCGCCTCGCCCCCAACGCGCTGAGCTGGGACGAGACGGAGCACTTTCCCGCCGACGTTCTGCGCGAGGCGGCGGCGCTCGGCATGGCTGCGATCTACGTCGGCGAACAGCATGGCGGCAGCGGCATGACCCGCCTCGATGCGGCGCTGATCTTCGAGGCTTTGTCGACCGGTTGCCCGTGCGTCGCCTCGTTTCTCTCCATTCACAACATGGTCGCCTGGGTCGTCGACGGCTTCGGCTCGCCGGAGCTCAAAAGCCGCTATCTGCCCCGCCTCGCCACGATGGAGTTGATCGCGAGCTATTGCCTGACCGAGCCGGGCTCGGGCTCGGACGCCGCGGCGCTGACCACGCGAGCGCGGCGCGACGGCGACGATTACGTGCTCGACGGCGTCAAGCAGTTCATCTCCGGCGCCGGCGTCAGCGACCTCTATCTCGTCATGGCGCGCACCGGCGAGGGGGGGCCAAGCGGGATTTCCGCCTTCCTGATCGAGAAGGACGCGCCCGGCTTAAGCTTCGGCGCGAAAGAAAAGAAGATGGGCTGGCGCGCCCAGCCGACCCGTCAGGTGATCATGGAGGGGGTGCGCGTTCCCGCCGCCAATCGGGTCGGCGCCGAAGGGATCGGCTTCAGAATTGCAATGGCCGGGCTCGACGGCGGGCGGCTCAACATCGGCGCCTCATCGATCGGCGGCGGGCAGGCGGCGCTCGACAAGGCGATTGCCTATATGCGCGAGCGCAAGGCGTTCGGCCGGCGCATCGCCGACTTTCAGGCGCTGCAATTCCGCGTCGCCGACATCGCGACTTCGCTCGAGACGGCGCGCTCGGTGCTGTGGCGCGCCGCGAGCGCGCTCGACGAGAAGTCGCCCGAGGCGACGCGCCTGTGCGCCATGGCCAAGCAGATTGCGACGGATGCAGGTTTCAACGCCGCCAATGACGCGCTGCAATTGTTCGGCGGCTACGGCTATCTCGCCGATTACGGGATCGAGAAGATCGTGCGCGACCTGCGCGTGCACCAGATTCTCGAGGGCACGAACGAGATCATGCGGGTGATCGTGGCGAGGGGGCTGATCGAGAACTGAGCGGCCGGGCGTCAACGTCGGCGCAGCGAGCTAATCGCCATGCGAGCGGCTCACCCAGGCCGCTCCTCATTTCTCAGAGTGTATGTTCGCCCATGACGAATCCTGCGGTCGCAGCGTCTGATGAGCCAACAGCTTGAGCGCGTCTTCGCGACGGTCGGGCTCAGCGTACAACAGCATGTCGGCCTTCAACTGATCTACGAGGGTCTCGCCACCGGCCCAAGCGAGATCGCCAAGGCTTGTGGGCTCGATACTGGATCGATAACTCGACTGGTCGACCAGCTGGCGGACAAAGGCTTCGTGGTGCGGACGCGCGAAGGGTCCGATCGGCGCCAGGTGTCACTGGCGCTGACCGCTGAGGGCCGCGCCGCAGCCGAGGCCGCCCGGGCCGTCTCGACCCAATACACGCAAGCCCTGTTGGCCGGTTTCGACAATGGCGAGACCTCATTGACAGCCTGACTCGCCTCACCACCCGGCTCGAGGAGCGCGCAGAGGCCTGACGCCGCATACCGGTGAGGCGCCTTCACGACACGCACCCCCCGCCGGCCGCCACCGCCATTCTTCTCCGACCAATGGAGCGCGCCCGACAGGATGAAACTGGGCACTCTTATGTTATTGCCATTTCAATGAATTTCTAGCGCTCCTGCGGAGCGCCGTTCGGGACGTTGCCTTCCACGTGTGACCGCTGCGATTGTGTGCGCACTGAGCTATAGTGGGTTGGGCGGAAATCGAGTGATCGTTCGTCCCTGTGGAAAGGGAGAAAACCAACAGTCTGGCTGTCCTGTAGAATTATGAATTGAGGTGATTTTTCTTTCGCCCTGGAGTTTTCGTATCGTGGTCAAGAAGGTTTTCATTTCGTACAGGCGAAATGAATCCAACGACGTCGTTGGTCGCATATTCGAACATATGGCCCGCCTGCTCGGAAGCGAGCGGGTTTTTCGGGATATCAACTCCGTACCTCTTGGTTCAGATTTCCGGACCGTCCTCATGGATTCTCTTCGGTCGTGCGGCGCGATGGTCGCGATCATTGGCAAAGGCTGGCTGGACGCGACGGACGACAGTAAAAATCGCTCTCTAGACAACGAGAACGATTGGGTCCGCATGGAGCTTGAAGCGGCGCTTGATAGGGGTGTCCCGGTCGTCCCCGTTCTTCTCGGAGTTGCGGCGCTTCCCAAGCCAGAACAACTACCGTCGTCTCTGTCTCAACTCGCCTATCGGCAAGGCATGTGGGTTCGACCCGACCCCGATTTTGTGACTGATGTGAAACGATTATGCGACAAGCTTCGGGCCTGCGGGATTTGGGCGGAAGACTCATCGGAGCTGCAAAGGGCGTTTCGCTTTTCGATTTCAGCTTGACGCTTTGTCCCATGGGAGTGTGTTCGACTTGGGCGATCCCTACGGCGTTGCGTACATGGGCGGTTGCAAGTTTCGGCTGACCTTGTCGAATGCCGGGAGCTCGCCGCTAACTATTATCAGCATGAAGTTTGCGAGCCAGTGGCAGCTGATCGACCCGCTTACGCTCAAGAGGAAGGAAATTACGTTTCGCGGGGTTCGCTTTCCCCATCAGCTCTTCCTTCGTCTGACGAAGCAGGGTTTCTACGGTTCGTGGCTCCTTTCCGAGGGCAATCGCATGTCGGACCGGCCAAGACGGTTCGACGGGTCGGCGCCTAATCTATTCGACAGCGAAGGTCATTCGCGACTCATGTTCGACCTGGACCCCGGCCAATCCGAAATTATTGATGGAGCAATTCAGCCCGAGGATGATGGTCTCTACGAGGTGCGTCTGAGCGCTCTCGCTACGAATGCGCGCGGCGAAAGATCGGCAAAGGCCATGAAAGCGACGCGCATCGCCAAGGTTTCGTTCAAATGAGCGCGGAGCTTCCCTCGTTGGAATGGCCCGAGGATCTGGAAGAGGGAGAAACACTCGACGGGGGGGCCGCTGAACGGGTTGAGGTGGACGCTATACGGGCTCGGCCACAGAGCGACGACGATTATCACGATGACCTACAATACATCACAAAGATGACGGCCCTGCTGAAGCTCACAAAACACGTAATGTGCGCGCTTAATCTCAGCGACGGAAACACGGATCATTGTGTGAATTTTGATCACGTTTTCGCGACAGGACGGGAGTATATCGTTGTTTATTCAGAAGTATGGCCACTGGAGTGGGGCACGTTTCTACAAGATGGCAAGAATATAGTAGGGAGTAAAGCTAAACTTGTCGATGAGGATCGCCGCCTATGGAGTGTCACGTACGAAGAGTTGTTTAGCGTCTTGATCAGTTTCACATGGCTGACCCCCGAAAAAGAAATCGGGACGTGGAAGTTGAAGTAACTTATGGAACTTCCGATGACGGAATGATCGTTTGCGTGGTCGCCGCGCAGGCCCGCTTCTCATTCCTGATTGGAAAAGGAAGGGTAAGTGTCAGGAGGCGGCCTGGCGCTTACTTTTGGAGTGTCGAACGCGGCGCCGTGAAGTGGCTGCTCCAACTGGTTGTCACCCCGGTCCCACCGGATATGATCCATCTCCCGACGGAACAGGCGCTTGCGATTCACGGCCGATCCGAGATTGATTTTCACATCGCGAATTCTCGCCAGACGTTGCTCGCGGAAACGGGAGAATGGGGTCATTTCCCTACCGGGGAGCTTTTCGGAACGTGGTGCATGGAAGCCCGGGAGCCGACCGAAGGGATGAGCGCGGCAACAGCCTACGCGCATACGCTACACGCAGGTCATGTCATCGTTTTCGTGGTGCAAGGATTCGGAAGCGGTTGGACGGTCGAGCGGCTGCGCATGAAATGCAGGCGCATCATGCTGTCGACCTTTCGTCACGGCGGCGGCTTCACCCGTGAGAGCCCAGGCAGGAATGCTTCCTAACCCTTATGGAATGGCCCGCCCCTCCTTCCGGCGTCGTAGGGTCGCCGGCGGTTCAGGAGGAGGAGTTGGAAATGGCTTTGACGGCAATCTCTGTTCTTGGCGTCGATCTTGGCAAGAACGTCTGCAGCGTGGTCGGGCTCGACAGGTCCGGTGCGGTCGTGATGCGGCGTAAGGTGAGACGTGAGACGCTGATCGCTCTGGCGGAGAAGCTTCCCCAGTGCGTGATCGGGATGGAGGCCTGCTGCGGCGCCCACCATCTCGGTCGTGTGTTCGCCACTCATGGCCACGACGTCCGGCTGATGTCTCCCGAATATGTCCGACCCTATGTCAAGGCGCAGAAGAACGACGATCGCGACGCTGAAGGGATCGCCGAAGCGGCCACCCGTCCGACGATGCGGTTCGTCGAACTGAAAAGTCAGGATCAGCTCGACATTCAGACGCTCCATCGGTCGAGGGATCGGCTGGTCGGCGAGCGGACGGCTCTGATCAATCAGTTGCGCGCCATCCTGCTGGAGCGTGGGCATGTCGCGCCGCAGGGCAAGCGGAAGCTCGAGCACTTCCTGAGCGTGCTGATGGATGAGCAGGGCGGCGCGGAACTGAGCCCACGCATAGTTCTGCTGATCGCGGACGCCCGCGCGCAATGGGCTGAGCTCGATCAGCGGATTGCAGCCTTTGACGCCGAGTTCGTCCACTGGGCGAGAGAGAACGAAGAGGCTCGTCGGCTGACAACGATTCCGGGCGTCGGGCCAACGATCGCCTCAGCGCTGGTGGCCGCTGTCGGCCGGGCGGAAAGCTTCGATCGTGGGCGGGATCTCGCCGCCTGGCTCGGCTTGGTCCCACAGCAGTTCACCACTGGCGGCAAGCCGAAGCTGCTCGGGATCAGCAAGCGCGGCAACAAATATCTGCGCAAGCTCCTGGTCCACGGAGCACGGGCGGCCTTGCCTCACGTAGCTGAACGCGACACTCCGCTCGGTCGATGGGCAAAAGGGCTCTTGGGACGCGCCCATCACAATGTTGCGGTCGTCGCCCTCGCCAACAAGCTGGCAAGGATCGCTTGGGCGGTGCTGCGGCGAGGCCAGACTTTCGCCGTCAAGGGAGTGCATTCGATGGCGGTGTAAGGGAACTGGTCGAGCGCTCTGAACGGGCAGGTCGGTCAAGAAAGGAGTTTGCGAGAGGGTGACGACGAGATGGCCTCACAGTCGAACGGCGTTCCGGAAGCCTGGTTTAAAAAACGGCGCTCGACGCCGTGACTCTTATGAGGACCGGAACGCGCGTATCTCCATCTTGGCCGGGAGAAGAGCCTCCGAGGCCGGATACGTTGAAGCAGACTGGATCAGCAGCCAATCTCGACAAAGCCTCTTGCGAACGGGGCGGGCCATACGTTTTTAATGCCGCCGTGTGGACATTAGCAGGTCGTCTATTCCTTGGCGAGATTGCCCATTAGGACTTGCAATTGTGATCACAGTCCGCGGAGGTTCGAAACTTCGGCGCCCACCTTTATTCGTAGGTAGTGGAAAAATCGCGCGCCCAAACGGGATTCGAACCCGTGTCAGATAGCTTGCGTCATTGATTAAGCCTCTTCATGCCAAGGGGCTTGGGCAATGACGGGCGTCTACCAATTCCGCCAAGCGTGGTGGTGGATTTCGTCTATCGTGGTGCGGGCGAATGGTTGAGAACAGCGCGTCGTGCGCGGCCTCGCTCGTCTCAGATCACCAAATCACCGCCCGCGACGCGAGGTGCGCCCCAAGCACCAGCAATCCGCCGAAGAAGATCCGCCGGAACGTCTTCTCGCTGAAGCGGCCGCGCAGGGCGCCGCCGGCCGCCAGGCCGAGAAGCGCGGGCGCAAGCGCGGCGGTTGAAGCGCCGACGTCGCCAAGCGCGAAAGCGCCGCCCGCGGCGAGCGCGACGGCGAGCGCGACGGTCGAGACGGTGAAGGAGAGGCCGAGCGCCTGGATCATGTCCTCCTTACCCAGATTGAGAGCGCCGATATAGGGCACGGCGGGGATCACGAACACGCCGGTCGCGGCGGTGACGAGGCCGGTCAGCGCGCCAATCAGAGGCCCGAGCCAGCGTTCGGCCGAAGGGGGCGCCGTGAAGTGAACCGAAGTGAGGCCCAGTCCGGCATAAAGCATGAGCAAAAGCCCGAGCGCGACAGCGGCTTGCCCCGCATGGCTTCCCGTCAGCAAACCTGTGCCGGCGAGCGTGCCGGCGACCACCCCCGTGAGCATTGGCCAGAGGCGGTAAGCCAGCCGCCTGAAACTCGGGCCAGCAGCCAGTTGCCAGACGTTGGTCACGAACGACGGCACGATCAGGAGCGAGGCGGCTTTGGCGGGCGCCATCACGAGGCTGAGGAGCCCCATCGAGACGGTCGGCAGGCCGAGCCCGATCACGCCCTTCACAAAGCCTGCGAGCAGGAACGTGAGGGTTGCGACGACAAGCGGATGGAGTTCGATGGAAGGCATCGCGCCGAGATTGTGAGTGAGGACCGGCGTCTTTGCCAGAAGTCGCCCGACTTTGCGGCCACCGATATTCGCCGCGACGTGCGATGCCTAGCGGCGCCTCCTCAAGCGAGCAAGCCGGCCCCGGCGTACAGGAGTCAGGCCGGGCGCGCCATCGGATAGCCGCGCCCGGCGTAGTCGAAATCCTGCAACTCCTGGCGTTCGAGGTCCCGCTGGATTGGCGCCGCGCCATAAGCGCGAATCTCCTGAATTCGAAACGACTTTGGCTCGAAGACGAACCAGTCTACGCCGCGAAGCGCTCGGTCCTCTTTGTCGAACTGCGTCCACTCAAGCACGCCCTCGCGCCGATCTGCATCAACAAGAACTTTGTCGATCGTCCACAGGTGTCCGAGCGCTTGAACTCTCTTCGAGAAATTCGGCGCCGATCGTCGATGCGCCCGCCCACTTTGCGACGGTCGGAAAGTAATGGACGGCGTCGAGGCTAAAGCACGCGGCGATTCTGTCCGCGTCGCCGCCGTTGCAGGCCTGAATGTAGTTTCTGATGGCCTGCTCAATACCGCCGGTGATGGCTGATTCCGTCATGATCGGTCCCTTGGGAGCCAAAGCCGCACAAGCGAAGAAGGGTCGCGAGCCAGACGAAGCCCGTCAAAAGCGCCTCTCCTTTTGCACATCCGCATTCGGACACAAAGTGCTAGTTGTTAGACGCCTTGCGCTGAGGTTTCCTTCCAGCGCTGGCGACCTTGGGAGGAGATCATGTCGAAAATCGCGTTCATCGGTCTCGGCAACATGGGCGCGCCGATGGCTGCGAACCTCGTCAAGGCCGGCCACTCGGTTCAGGGCTTCGATCTCGTCGATGCGGCGAAGACGGCGGCCGCCGCCTCGGGCGTGGCGATTGCGGGAAATGCCCGCGAGGCGGTCGCCAGCGCCGACGTTGTCGTCACCATGTTGCCCGCCGGCAAGCACGTTCTCGCCGCTCACGCGGACTTGTTGCCTGCTGTGTCGAAAGGCGCTCTCGTCATCGATTGCTCGACCATTGACGTCGATAGCGCAAGAAAAGCGCACGAGGCGGGCGCCGCCGCGGGCGTGCTGACCCTCGACGCGCCGGTCTCGGGCGGCGTCGTCGGAGCGACGGGCGCAACGCTCACCTTCATGTGCGGCGGTTCCGACGAAGCCTTCGCACGGGCGAAGCCGATCCTCGAAAACATGGGCAAGCGCATCGTCCATTGCGGCGGGGCAGGGGCAGGGCAGGCGGCCAAGATCTGCAACAACATGATCCTCGGCGCGACCATGATCGTCACCTGCGAAGCCTTTGCGCTCGCCGAGAAGCTGGGCCTGTCGGCGCAGGCTTTGTACGACGTTTCCTCGACCGCCTCGGGCCAGTCCTGGTCGCTCACCACCTACTGCCCGGTTCCGGGGCCGGTTCCGGCTTCCCCCGCCAATCGTGACTACAAGCCCGGATTCGCCGCGTCCCTCATGCTCAAGGATTTGCGATTGGCGCAGGAGGCGGCGTCGAGCGTCGGGGCCCTGACGCCGCTGGGCGCCGAGGCCGCGCAACTCTACGCTCTCTATGTCGCGGCCGACCACGGCGGCCAAGATTTCTCGGGAATTATCAATTTTTTGCGCGGAAGATCGAACAAGGCCTAGAACCTTTTTCGTCGCAACCTAGTTTTAGAACCGAGACGCGGCGATGAGGGCCGATCAACGGGAGGTGTTCCCATGCGTAATTCGATCAAGAAGACCGTGGTCGCGGCGGTTGCCGCGCTCGGCATGGCGACGGTCGTCGCCTCGACGCCCACGCCCGCGGCGGCGCAGTGGCACGGCGGCGGTGGTTTCCACGGCGGTGGTTTCCACGGCGGCGGCTTCCATGGCGGCGGCTGGGGCGGCGGTTGGCGTGGCGGCGGTTGGGGCGGAGGCTGGCATGGCGGCTGGGGCCGGCCCGGATGGGGCGGCGGCGGTTGGGGCTGGCGGCGCGCGGGCTGGGGCGGCGGCTGGGGCGGCGGCTGCTGGAATTGCGGCTGGGGCTGGGGCTGGCGGCTGGGGCTGCGATCCGGGCTGGGCGATCGCGGCGGCGACTGTGCCCCTCGGGGTCGCGATCGCTTCGCAGCCAGCCTATGACGGCGGGACCCGGTTGCTGGGTGAGGAGGCGGGTGTGGACGGCGCAAGGCCATTATCTCGGCCGACGCCTCGTAAACATTTGCGACTAGACGCCTTGCGGCCTGTCGGGCGCCGAACTGGCTTCAGGTAAAGAAAAATTGAAACCATAACTCTGAAGCCGCTATCCTGAATGTTTGTTCAGCATATACTATGAACATCCATTCAGGAATTGCGTGGTATCCTGTTGCCCAAAGACAAATCGCGCGTCGCCGCCCTGGCGACGCGCGGCCGTCAAACCGTCGCCGGAATTGGCGTGCAACTTACCAAATACGACGGGGTTAATCCTTTGTCCTCGGCGGGCGTTTATCCGGCGGTCGGCCGGTCCATACGGAGGCTCATGATGGTGAGGATTTCGAAGACGATCGTCGCCGGGATCTCGGCGCTGGCGATGGCCGCGGCCGTCGTTGCTCTGCCGGTGACTCCGGCGTCGGCCGGAACTGGCATGGCGGCGGCGGCGGCTGGCACGGCGGTGGCTGGCACGGTGGCTGGCGGCGGCGGTGGTTGGCACGGTGGCGGCTGGCATGGCGGCGGATGGCATGGCGGCGGCTGGGCCGGCGGCGGCCGGACCTGGCATGGGGGCTATTGGCGCGGCGGCAACTGGTACGGCGGCTGGTGGGGCCCTGCGATTGCAGCGGGCGTGATCGGCGGCGCGGCGATCGCCAGCTACCCCTACTGGGGCGGCGGCTATGGGTATGGCGATGGCGGCGGCTGCTGGCAGGTTCGGCCGACCTATGACGCTTACGGCAATTACCTCGGCCAGCAGTCCGTGAACGTCTGCTGACGTTCGCGGGCTTCGCCGTTTCAAACAGGGCCTCGCGCAAGCGGGGCCCTTTTCATGTTCGTCGGCCAGAAGACGCCGCCGGTCATCGGCTCGGGCGCCCCGGTCGTGGTCGGAAAGGAGATCGGCAGACCGCGCCGCGAGCGTAAGCCCAGATAAGCGAAACATTGCGCCTCGATGCTGTCGCCGTCGAAACCGATCGCCTCGACCGGCTCGACCTTGACTTGCAGCCGCTCGGCGAGCCGGCGCATGAGGTTCGGATTTCGCCGTCCGCCGCCGCCGACCAGCCAGCGCGCCGGCGCGTCCGGGACATGCTTCAGCGCCGCGGCAGTCGACTCGACCGTGAACGCGCCGAGCGTGGCCGCGCCATCCGCGTCGCTCAATTGTTTGACGCAGGCCGCCGCCGCGTTGAAGTGATTGCGGTCGAGCGATTTCGGCGCCGGGCGCTCGAAATAGGGATCGCTCATCAGAGCGGCGAGCGCGGTCGGGTCGACGCGCCCGCTTGCGCCAAGCACGCCGTTTTCATCGAACGCGAGCCCCCGCCTTGAAATGACAAAGTCGTCGATCAGCGCATTGGCGGGGCCGGTGTCGAACGCGATGATCTCCCCTTGAGCGCCCCAGGTAGGTGACGTTGCCGACGCCGCCCCAGTTGAGGATCATGAGCGGCCGTTCGAAGCCCGCCGCCATCGCCGCGTGATAGATGGGCGCGAGCGGCGCGCCTTCGCCTCCGGCCGCGACATCGGCGGAACGAAAATCCGAGACGACATCGATCTTAAGCGCCGCCGCGGCGCGCGCGCCGTCGCAGAGCTGGCGCGTCAGGCCGGCGCGCGGCCGATGCAGAATGGTCTGGCCGTGCAGCCCGACGAGCGCGACGCGCTCGCGGACAACCGAAAACCGCTCGAGAAACGCCTCGACCGCCGCGACATGGGCGTCGGTCACGAGCCGCTCGAGCTCGAGCTGCGGCGCCTGGGCCTCGCTCAAATCAGCGACCACCGCGCGTAGACGCCGCGCGACGTCCGGCGGGTAGGGGAAGGTCGCACAGGGCCCGGTCTTGAGTTCAGCCTCGCCGTCGCTGTCGATCAGCGCGACGTCGATTCCGTCCATCGAGGTGCCGCTGATGACGCCGATCGCGGTTTGCAGGCCTTGGCTATCGCTCGTCATTTTCGATCTGATCCGGACTTTCGCTCTGGTTGGCGCCGGGCGTCCACAGCACGTCCGACCTGCCGAAATCGTTGGCCGCGCGCGCGGCGACGAAGAGATAATCGGACAGCCGATTGACATAGGCGAGCGCAGCCTCGCCGACTTCCTCCCCCTCGATCTCCGCCAGCGCGACCATGGCTCGCTCCGCTCGCCGGCAGACCGCCCGCGCCTGATGCAAGGCGGCGGCCGCCGCCGTCGCCGCCTGGCAGCACGAACGAGCGCAGCGGATGAAGCTTCGCGTTCAGGGCGTCGATGGCGTGCTCGAGCGCCTCGAACTTGAGACGCGCGCGACGCGGAGGACCGCGCCCGGCGCTTCGTGCGCTTGGCGCGGAACGCAGAGGTCGGCGCCGAGATCGAACAGATCGTTCTGGATGCGCATAAGCACCGGCTCGATCGCGAGATCGGCGGCGTCGCTCGCATTGCGCACCGCAAGCACCGCGAGGCCGATCGCGCAATTCGCCTCGTCGACTTCGCCCATGGCTGTGACGCGCGCGTCGCTCTTCGACCGCCGCGACCCATCGCCGAGCCCCGTCTCGCCCTTGTCCCCGGTGCGCGTGTAGATGACGTTCAGCTTGACCATGCGTCTCCCGCGTCGGCGCGGCGCGGAGGATGAGCCGCCGACCGCTCCCCAGGCCTCCCGCGTAGCGCGGCGCAGCGCCCGCGTCCACTCTCCCTGCGCTTCAATTGACCCTGCGGTCGCGCCCTTTCCAATAGGGCTCGCGCAATTCGCGCCGAAGGATCTTCCCGTGGCGTTGCGGGGGATCGAGTCGACGAAATCGACCGACTTCGGCGCTTTGAAATTGGCGATCCGCGCCCGCGCCCAGGCGATGATGTCGGCGACGTCTGGCGGCGCTCCGGGCCTCAAGACGATGAGCGCCTTCACGGTCTCGCCCCAGGTGTCGTCGGGGACGCCGATCACGGCCGCGTCGGCGATCGCCGGATGGCCGGAGAGCGCATTCTCGACCTCGGCCGGGTAGACGCTCTCGCCGCCCGTCCGGATCATGTCCTTCACCCGGTCATAGATGAAGACATAGCCGTCCTCGTCCATGTAGGCGGCGTCGCCGGTCCGCATCCAGCCGTCTTGGATCGCGGCCGCGGTCGCTTCAGGCTTGTTCCAATATCCTTTCATGACCACGGGAGACCGGATCAGGACTTCGCCAACCGCGCCGCGCTCGACCTCGGTCCCGTCCTCCCCGACGATCTTGAGCTCGAGACCCGGCCAAGCGACGCCGCACGAGCGAACTTTCCCCTTCGCTGGATCATGATCCGCATGAGAGCAGGAACGTGCCCGCGCCGCAGGTCTCGGTCATCCCGTAGAGTTGAACGAACTCGCAGCGAAAACGGGCGGTCGCGCGCTTGAGCAGATCCTCGGAGATAGGCGACGCGCCGTAGGTCAGCGTTCGCATGCTCGAGAGGTCGGCGCTCTCGATTCCCGGGGCCTGCATCAGCATCTGGATAAGCGCGGGCGCAAGGAACGCATGATTGATTCGCTCCTTGCCGATCAGATCGAGAATGAGCTGCGGCGCGGCGTCCCTGAGGATCGCCGACCGCGCGCCGCTCGCCATGGCGATGAGCGCGATGTTGGCGCCCGCGACATGGAAGAACGGCATTGCCGCCAGCACCGTGTCGCCGGGTTCATAATTCAAGCCGCCTGAAGCGGTCGTGAGCCTGAAGGCCGCGAGGTAGTTGCGATTGGTCAACCGGACCCCTTTGGGAGCGCCGGTGGTGCCCGAGGTGTAGACCTGGATGACGTCGTCCTCGGGGTCTGCCTCAAGCCCCGGGTCGCCGGGGCTCCGCGTCTTCAATCCACGCCTCGAGCGACTCGTAGCCGTCGCGGTCAAAGCCGAGGGCGATCATCCGAGGCTTCGAGGCGAGCGAGGCGATCGGCCTGGTGCGCGAGGTCTGCGACATCCGGCGCCAACCATGAAAATGCTGGCGCCGCTGTCTTCGATGAGGCGCGTGATTTCTGGGGCGGCGAGGCGAAAGTTGAACGGCGTGAGCGTCGCGCGCGCTTTGCACGCGCCAAGCAGGCAGGGCAGGAAATGATCGGTGTTCTTGCCGAGATAGGCGATCCGCTCCTGCGTTCGGACCCCGGACGCGATCAGCGCGTTGGCGATGCGCGAGGCCATCGCGTCGACCTCGGCGAACGTCGCCGTTTTGCCCTCGAACATAAGCGCAGGCGCGCCACCGCGACGGAAAGCCTGCACGCGCGGCACATCCGCCACGCAGGCGACGCCCTCGAGTTCGATCATCGCGTTTCCGCCCGTTGGTCGTACGGCGATGTAAAATCTCGCCGACGGCCTTGCTTTGTTCATTATGCGCGGTTGGCCGGCCGCGCAATCCGTCATGCGGTCGGTTACGTGACGAAATCGCCGCTGATCGCGGAGCTCCAGAAGAATCTTGGACAAGCGGCTGAAGAGCTCCGCATGCGATTGGAGGCGGAACGGCCGGGCGGCGCTTTCTGGATCGACGCGCGCCGACAATTGGCTTGCCGAAAATCGGAAATCAGGTTAGGCTCCGACCATGAACGATCCTGCCCTCCCGCACCGTCCCGACCGCGGGACCTCCATCCCCGCGCCGCTCGCCGATAGGGAAAGGCGCCGAGAAATTTTCTTTCGCGGAAAATTCCGTTATAACTCATTGATAAGTCTCGATTCGGACGACAGAATCCAAGGAAATCCAAAGAAATCCAATAGCTGGAATCGAGGGCTTTCGAAGCGAAACCACCCCGGATCAAGACAATCCAAACAGGATCGACCGCAGCCGAAGGAGCCCTAGACCGACCCCATTCGAGTACGCAGGCTGCGAAGCGCCTGCGCGCGGAGCGGCCCTACGGCCCTGAGTCCCGCTTAATCAGACGTTCGAGGTAGTCGCGCTCATCCACCGCGCGGTCGGGATCGGCAAGGCGACGGCGCAGCTCCTCCATGACCCGGCGCGCGCGCTCGGCGGCGCTCGCCGATCCTTTGAGCGGCCCATCCTCACGACCTTTATCGCCCTCCGCTCCGCGGCCGAGCGGATCGTCGCTCGGCATTTCGCCCGGTCGGCA
Organism: uncultured Alphaproteobacteria bacterium; assembly: GCA_963820095.1. Classification (GTDB taxonomy): domain Bacteria; phylum Pseudomonadota; class Alphaproteobacteria; order Rhizobiales; family Beijerinckiaceae; genus Roseiarcus. Next base: position 25,378 of record CAWFZA010000029.1, on the reverse strand, counting down.
CCTGCGCCCGACATAATTGCCCCTGCCGCCTTGCCTTCCCCTTACCCTGGCCTTGTTCCATCCATCTGCTTCTGCAGTCCCTGGGCGCCGTCGCGCAAAGCGTCGAGCGCGCGGCCCTGCGCGTCGACCGCGGCGCCCTTGCCGCCCTTCCCATTCTTGCCGGCCTTGCCTTGGCCGCCGCCCTTGAGGTCCCCTTCCGCCTCTTTCATGTCGCCTTGCGCGTCGTCGAAGCCCTTCTCGCCCTTCATCCCCAGGCTCTTGAGCTTGCGCTGCAATTCGGCCAAGCGGTCGCGCAGCGCCTGCTGACGGTCGCCAAGCTGCGGTTCGTCCTGTTGGCTCTGGTCTGCCTGGTCCTGGCCCTGTTGGTCCGACTGATCGGAATCGTTGTCGCCCTGGTCGGGGGCGTTTGAGCCTATCCTGGTCCTGTTGTTCCTGGAAGTCCTGCTGCCCCGGCGACTTGATTGCGCTGAGCCCGCTTGCGCGCGCGGTCTTTCTGGTCGCTGCGGAACGTGTCGTCACGCAAAGCCTGCTGGTCGCGGAGGAGCTTCTCGAGTTCGCCGATCTGCTTGCGCATTTCGCGGTCGGCAGGGCTTTCCTGCCCGTCCTGCGCGCTGCGCATGTTCTCGATCATCTCCTGCATCTGGTCCAGCATGGCTTGAGCGTCCTCGCGCGAGCCGTTGCGCGCGGCGTCCTCCATCTGGTCCATCATCTTGTCCAGATCTTGGGCCTGAAGGTTCTGGTCCTCGGGGCTGCTGTCTGGCGAGTTGCGCGCCATCTCGCTCATGAAGCGGTTGGCTGCGTCTCGCAATTGCTTCATGAGCTTCTTGAGTTCTTCGTCGCTCGCGCCGCGCTGCAGCGCTTCGCGCAAGGCCTGCTCAGCGGCGCGCAAGTCGCGCTGCGCCTGCGTGGCGTCGCCGTTCTCGAGCTGCAGCGCCATCGCCCAGAGCATGGCCGCGACGTCCAAGAGATCAGCGTCGCCATGGGCATGCTCGAGCGAGGCCTTGGCCTGCTTGAGGCCGAGATAGATATTGGCCGGCGTGTCGAACAATTCCGGCGCGATCGACAACCCGGTCAGCGCCGTCGCCACGCGCTTTGGCTCATGGTCGGGGTCCAGGATGAGGTTGCGTCGCTGCTCGACGAGCGCCCGGGCAAGCGGGTTGTGGAAAATTCGTTGCGGCAGGGTCAATTCGATCGGCGCGCTTTCGCCTGTCTTGCCCGAGATGCTGACCGCGCTTAGCCGCATCGTCACCTTGGCCCCCGCCCAGGGATGCTCGGAAAGGTCGACGGTCGTCCGCCCGTCGCCGACGCCATTGGCGGTTGGCGGAAGCTGCAGGGCCGCCTGGGGCGGCGGCGCTAAAGTGCGCGGGGCGGGACCGTCGCCTTCCTGGGGACGGGCGAAATCCGCCCGGGCGCTGGCGAGCCCGAACCGATCCTGTGTCCGATAGGCCAGGGTCAGCGTGCCGCTGAGATTGGCGCGAGGGTCCTCGGTCGAGACGATCGTGGGAACGCCAGCCGGGGTGACGGCGAGGACTGCGACCGCGACGGGTTGGCCGTCGCGCAGAATCGTCGCCTTGCCGGGCCCGTGGATGGTCCAACGCTTTTCGGTCGGAGCGCTCCCGGCTGAAGCGCTCCCGGTGAAGCGCTCCTGGCGAGGCGCTCGCCGGCGTGGCCGATTTCTGGTTCGATGCGGCGCTCGCGGACGCTTCGTTTTTCTGTTCTGACGGCGCGATCCCCCCTTCGACGCGCGTGTCGACCACGCTCGGATCGCCGTGCACCACCAGGACTGAATCTTCCGGAACGGTCAGCGTCTGGGGATCGGCCGTCTTGAAATCGATGACCAGCGGCGGCTGGCTGGCGTAGGGCGGCGGGTCGATCCATGCATCGATACGGCTCTCGGCCACCGCGGCTTGAGCCGCGTCGCTGCGCCAGTCGAAAGCGGAGGCGAAGCGGCCATACATCTCGGGTCCGGCGACAACCGCCGCCGCGAAGGCAAGCATCGCCACGCCGAAGCGCAACGCATAGGGGTCTCGCTCGGCCATGCCGGGCGAAGGCGGGGCGACGCGAATGGCGTCGACGTCGCGCTCGAGCCGCGCCCGATGGGCCGTCCAAAGGGCTTGAGTGCCTGGATCCCCATCATCGTTGGCGAGAGAGTCCGCAAGCGAGGACGCTGGGCGGTGGCTCACCTTGGCGTCGCGATCGAGCCGGGACAAAACGTCGCGCGCCGCGGGACGGCGCAACCGGATCAAGGGCGAGAGAGCGACTCCGGCGCCAAGGGCGAACAGAACGACGCCGGCGATCCGGACGGTCCGTGGCGCGAACTGCCAGGCCCCCGCCCATGAGGCGGCGAGAAACAGAATCAAGACCGCAAGCGCGAACACGAGCGGCGGCCACACGCGCTCGACCAGAAGCGCGCGCCGCGCCAGGACCGCCAGCGCCGCTAGCCTTCCGCCGATCAATGAATTGTCCTGGTCCTTCACCGCGATGCCGTCATTCCGTCGTTGGTAAATGAGATTGTGCGCGATTGCCTTGGGCGCAAGCTTTGTCTTGGCGCAAGTTTCGTCTTAGGCGCAAGTTTCGGGCCAGCGGTTGGCCACGCGGCGCGCCGATCCCTGTTATCATAAGCCTCACTTCAACCAAGGCGGAAGTGTGTCGAGGCCGATCAATTCCTCATAAGTGCGCCTCGGCCTCACAACAGAATAGTCCGCCCCTTTCACCAGCACTTCGGGGACGAGCAGGCGGGAATTGTAGGTTCCGGCCTGCACGGCGCCGTAGGCGCCCGCGCTCATCACCGCAATGAGATCGCCCGCGGCAAGGTCCGGCAGGTCGCGGTCGAGGGCCAGATAATCGCCGCTTTCGCAGACCGGGCCGACCACGTCGCTTCGCGCAGGATCAGCGCCGGGCTCGGGCTCTCTTACCGGCAGGATCTCGTGGTGCGCGTCATAAAGGGTCGGCCGCACAAGATCGTTCATCGCCGCATCGACGATGACGAAACGCCTGTTCTGGCCCTGCTTGAGGTAGATGACCGAGGCGACCAGCGCTCCCGCGTTTCCAACGATCGCCCGGCCGGGCTCCAGGATCACCTGGCAGCCGAGCGCCGCCGTCCGCCGCGCGACGACTTTGGCGTATTGCTCGGGCGAGGGGGGCGGATTGTTGTCGTTACGGTAAGCAATGCCGAGGCCGCCGCCCAGGTCGATATGGTCGATCGTATGCCCGTCGGCTCTCAGCGCCTGCACGAATTCAGCAAGGAGGGCGAACGCGTCGTCGAACGGCTGAAGATCGGTGATCTGCGAGCCGATGTGCATGTCGACCCCACGGACATTCAAGCCGGGCAGGGTGCGAGCGAAGGCGTACACGTCGCGGGCGCGGGAGATCGGCACGCCGAACTTGTTCTCCGACTTTCCGGTCGCGATCTTGGCGTGGGTCCGCGCATCGATGTCGGGATTGACCCGGATGGCGATCGGCGCGACGGCGCCGCGCCCTGATGCGACGCGCGAGAGCGCCTCCAGTTCCGGCTCGGACTCGATGTTGAAGCAGAAGATTTTTTCGGTGAGCCCGAGATTCATCTCGTCCGGCGTCTTGCCGACGCCAGAAAAGATAATCCTCTCTCCCGCAACGCCCGCGGCCAACGCCCGTCTCAGTTCCCCCTCGCTGACCACGTCCATGCCCGCGCCGAGTTTGGCCAGCGTCGTCAGCACCGCTTGGTTGGAATTGGCCTTCATCGCATAGGAAATGAACGTGTTTTGCCCAGCGAACGCGTCCCGAAACGACTTGAAACTGCGCTCGATGCTCGCGCTCGAATAGCAATAGAAGGGCGTCCCGACGGCTTCCGCGATCGTCGCCAAGGCAACATCCTCGGCGTGAAGGGCGCCGTTGCGATAGGTGAAGGGGCGCATTGGCTTGGACGAGCTTATTTCAGCATGAAATCGAGGAAGAACGGCTGCTTTGGCGGGACGATCGGCGGGATCGACGGCTTGGCCAGGACGTTCATACCGGCGGCGCTCGAGTTCGAATTGGCGGGCTTGGGCGGCGCGTTGGGGTCGGGCGGGGGCTCCAACGGGCCATATTTGCCGCAGGCCGCCAGGCAAAGGGCGAGCAGAACGGCGAGCGTCTTTAGGCGCGCGCCTCGGGTGAAGCGAAACGAGAAATGAACGGCCACAAGCGACTCCGAACGGTCGCGGGCACTATACAGAAACGGCGGGCGGAGGCGAGGCGTCGCGGGCTGGCGGTCCGCGGCGCGGCAACCGAGGGGCGGCCTCCTACGCGCTTACCGATGCGAGTCGCCCGAGAGGGAGCTCACCGCGGCGACGCCGACGGCGAGAAGGAGGAAAACGACGATGAGAACTAGCCAGATCAGGTGCACTTCGTTCAATTGGGGCTCCACGGATTTTTCGGTCCGTTTCTGGAGCGCTCGATGCGCCTTGTATATGCGTAAAATTACCCGTGCCGCCCCCGGATTGGTTCTCAGCGCTTAATTTGAAATCCCACTCGGGGCAGGTCCGGTCCCGACCGATGGCGAGGACGCTGGCCTTCACGCGCAAGGGGGCGCCATTCGGGCAATGGCGCCCCCTGCGACGACTTAGGGCGTCCGGCGATTGAAAAGTCAGTCGCGCGGCGGAGCGGGCGGCTGGGATTGCGAATCCGGTTCGTAGGGCCGGCTGCGCCGTTCGGCCATGAACTGATCGAACTCCGAGCGGTCCCTGGCGAAGCGCAACCGGGCAAGGAAATCCTTGAACTCCTGCTGCTCCTCCTCGAGGCGCTTCAGCGTCTCGGCGCGATAGTCGTCGAAGGCGCGGTTGCCGCTCGTCGCCGGGCCAAACCAATCGCCAGCGCCCCTGAAGCGATCCATGTGATCCCGCACCTTGTCCATTTTTTCCTGCAGGCGGGTCATCTTGCGGTCCCACCGGTCCCGCCCGTGATCTCCGTAAAACATTGGCGAATCCCCCGCGTAAGAAAGATGGCGCCTGCACCCGAACCTGCCTCGCCCGAGAAAGAGGGCCAAGAGCAGCAGCCCGATCGGCCACCACCACAGGAACCCCAAAACCGTCAGAATGATTGGCATGGCGCATCCTCTAGTGTGAATGTAATGAACATTTACTTCAAAAGCGCCTCGTTGTCAAGCCGATTTGGCCCCTGATTGCGATCGGCGGGGCGCTAGCTCTTCAGGGCCCCGCGTTCACTCCGAGTCCACGCAAATAGACCAGCACATGCGCCTCCAGCAGTTCGGCCGGGGACATGGGCAGCGCGCGCTGCGCGCCATCGGCGCGTCCGAAGAGCGACGCCACGCCATGCGCAATGGCCCAGATGTGAAGCGCGACCATGAGCGCGGGCGGGCGGCCCGCCGCTGGCATTGTGGCGCAGATCGCCTCCGCGGCGGCGCGCAAGACCGCGAAAGCGCGTTCGCCGGCGTCCCGCAGCGGAGGATTGGCGCCGACCGGCACCCCGGCCTCGAACATTGCCGAATAGAAGGACGGCTCGCCGCGCGCGAAGTCGAGATAGGCCTTGCCGAGCCGCTCCAAGGCGGTGAAGGCGTCGGGGCGCCCGCCATCCCAGGCGCGCTTGAGCGCCGCCTCGAACTGCTCGAAGCCCCGCAGAGCCACGCTCGCCATCAATTCATCTCGGTCCCGGAAATGCCGGTAGGGCGCGGCCGGGCTGACCCCGGCGAAGCGGGCTGCTTCCGCGAAAGTGAATCCGGCCGTCCCCTTCGTCGCGATCAATTCCAGCGCGGCTCGGATCAGCGCCTCGCGCAAATTGCCGTGGTGATAGCCCCGGGGGCCATCGCGTTCGCCGGGTTTGTCCTTCCAGCTCATGTAAGGAGTGTTTACATGGCGGCGGCGAACGTGTCGATGCTATTGTACAAGCGCTCGACGCCGACCCGCCAATCCTTGCGGCTCACGCCGCCAATCCACCCGCGTTTGGCTCTCTTCCTTCGTCGGATCGGAGCGCCCATCTAGCGGGGTGGGGGAAGCTTTGCCGCCCATCCGGGCATCGCGCTGGGGTTCATCCTGAAAACGAATATGCGACCTCGACAAACGAACGGGAGGGCGAGCCTTGTCCGCCCGCTTGGTCGATCGATGACGCCACCGCTCGCGCGATCTGATGATCGCGCGCTTGCGCTCGAGTCATGGTTCACTCGCCGAGGGTGGACGATCTTTCCGTTCCAGCGGGAAACGTGGCGGCTCATGGGTGAAGGCCAGTCCGGGCTTCTCCATGCAACCACAGGCTCGGGCAAGACGCTGGCGGTCGCGTTCGGGGCTTGGCTTGCCGCGCCCGAGACCGCGGATGCGGATGATGCGATCCGCGTGCTCTGGGTCACGCCAATGCGTGCGCTCGCCGCGGACACGGAGCGGTCGCTGCGCGAAGCTTTCGGCGGGATTGCGGGCGACGACGGCGCAGGCTCGCCTCCATGGCGGGTTGGCGCACGCACTGGCGACACATCGGGAGCCGAGCGCGCCGCGCTGACGCGAAAGCCTCCGCGCCTTCTCGTGACCACGCCAGAAAGCCTCTCGCTGATGCTGGCCCAGGAGCGAGCGCCCGAGACCTTCGCGTCGCTCGCCTTCGTCATCGTCGACGAATGGCACGAGCTCATGGGCAACAAGCGGGGCGTGCAGACGGAGCTTGCGCTCGCCCGCCTTCGTCACTTCCGCCCGGGCCTCGCGACCTGGGGCCTGTCGGCGACGCTCGGCAATCTCACGGAGGCGAAGCGGGTGCTGCTCGGCCCCCGCGACGCGGCGCGAGGCGCGCTCGTCGAGGGGCGCCACGACAAGCCGCTGATCATCGACACGCTTCTGCCGAAGGCGCCGGACCGCTTTCCCTGGGCGGGGCATCTTGGCGCGAAAATGGTCGAGCCGGTCGTGGCCGAGATCGAAGCGGCGGCGACCACGCTCGTCTTCACCAACACGCGCTCCCAGGCCGAGCTCTGGTATCAGCACATTCTTCGCCTGCGGCCGGAATGGGCCGGGATCGTTGCGATCCATCATGGCTCGTTGTCGCGTGAGACGCGCGACTGGGTGGAGCAGAGGCTCAAGGATGGGTCCCTGAAGGCGGTCGTCTGCACCTCCAGCCTCGACCTCGGCGTCGATTTCCTGCCCGTCGAGCGCGTGATCCAGATCGGCTCGCCCAAGGGCGTCGCTCGTATCCTACAGCGTGCCGGGCGAAGCGGCCACGCGCCGGGCCGCGTCTCGCGCATCACGCTCGTTCCCACCCATACGCTCGAGCTTGTCGAAGCCGCCGCCGTGCGGGACGCCGTTGCGCGAAAGAAGATCGAGAGCCGGCGCAGTCTCAACGCGCCCTTGGACGTGCTGGCTCAGCATTGCGTGACCGTCGCGCTCGGCGGCGGTTTCCGGCCAGACGAACTCCTCGCCGAAGTGCGCGAGACGGCGGTCTACGAGCATCTGACGGATGAGAACTGGACGTGGGTGCTCGATTTCATTCGCCGCGGCGGTCCGAGCCTCACCGCCTATCCCGGCTTTCGTCGCGTCATGCCCGACGCGAAAGGCGTCTGGCGCGCGGCCGACAAGTACGTGGCGCTGCGCCACAAATTGAACATTGGCGCGATCGTCAGCGACGCCTCCGTCATGGTGCAGTACGGCCCCGCGCCACGGGGCGCGAAGCTCGGCTCAGTGGAGGAGAGCTTTGTCGCGCGCATGAAGGCGGGCGACAAGTTCTGGTTCGCTGGGCGCTCGCTGGAGTTCGTGCGATTGCGGGAGCAAACGGCCTTTGTCCGCGCCGCAAGCGGCGGCGGCGCGACGCCGCGCTGGCAGGGCGGCCGAATGCCGCTGTCGACGACGCTCGCCGACGCCATGCTCGACGCCTTCGTGCGGGCGGGGCGCGATGAGTACGAAGAGGCCGAGCTTGCGGCCGCGCGGCCGCTCATCGAGGTGCAACGGAAATGGTCGACGCTGCCGACGCCGGCGAACCTTCTCGCGGAGACGCTGAAGTCGCGCGAGGGGTGGCATCTCTTCCTCTATCCCTTCGCTGGGCGCGATATCCATCTGGGCCTCACAAGTCTGATCGCGTGGCGCGCGGCGCGCGAGCGTCAGGGCGTGTTCTCTCTTAGCGTCAACGATTACGGGTTCGAGGTCTTGAGCGCTAACGCGCGCGACTGGGGCGCGATGCTGCCTTCCCTGATCGCGCCGGCGGAAAGCATCGAGGCGCTGACCGAAGAGATCATTGCGAGCCTCAACGCCGGCGAGCTTGCGCGCCGACGCTTTCGCGAAATCGCCCATATTGCGGGCCTCGTTTCGCGCGGGTTTCCCGGCGAGCGGCGCAAGATGAGCGTGATGCAGGCGTCGTCGGGACTCTTTTACGACGTGTTTCGCAAATACGACCCCGCCAATGGGCTTCTCAAACAGGCCGAGCGGGAGGTGCTCGAAGATGAACTCGACGTGAGGCGCCTCCAGGAGACGCTTCGGACGATGTCTTCGCGCCGGCTCGAAGTCCGCGCGCTCAGCCGCGCGACTCCATTCGCGTTTCCGTTGATGGTCGACCGACTGCGCGAGCGGCTGTCGAATGAGACCTTGTCGGCGCGCATCGACCGGATGGTGGCGCAGCTTGAAAAGGCGGCTGACGCTTGAACGCGCTTGAGGCTGTGCGCGCCGGAGTCCTGAAGCTTTTGCCGGAGCGCGCGGTTTTCGCGCCGGACGCGAAAACCCTATTTGTCGCGGATCTGCATCTCGGCAAGGCGGCAACCTTCCGCGCGCTGGGCGCGCCCGCGCCGACTGGCGTCAGCGAGGAGACGCTCAGGCGCCTCGCCGAATTGATCGACATGATCCAGCCTCGGCATGTTGCGGTGCTTGGCGATTTCACCCATGCGCGCGCCGCGATGACGCCGGGCCTTCTCAAATCGCTCTGCGCCTGGCGGGAGCGCTGGGCGTCGCTCGCCTTCACGATCGTGCTCGGCAATCACGATCGCGGGGCCGAGCGGGCCTATTCCGAGTGCGGCTTTTCGTCCGTCAAGGCGCCGGCGTTGCTCGCGGGGATCGAGTGCCGGCACCACCCCATTGAAGGCGCCCATCGCGCCGGGCCTCTGGTGCTCGCGGGCCATCTCCACCCGGTCGTCCGCCTCAACGGACCGGGGCGGGATTCGCTTCGCACGCCCTGCTTTGTGGTGGGGAAAAGGCAGATCGTGCTGCCTGCCTTTGGCGAGTTTGTCGGCGGTTCGCTCGTGACCCCATGCGATGACGAGCGGGTGCTCATTGCGACGACCCGAGGCGTCTTTGACGTAACGCCAGGCGACCCTGCTGCGGTTCGGAGTCGAACGCCGTAGGCCTACCCTAGGCGAAGCTATTGCTGTAACCAGATCAAATCAGCCCGAGCGTCGGCTCTGCCTGGTCTCCGGGATTTGGCGAGGCATGAGCGTTTCGGTTAGCGTGACAGGCCTCCTGTCGGGCCTCAGTCTGATCGTCGCGATCGGCGCGCAGAACGCTTTTGTTCTGCGCCAGGGCCTCATGGGCAAGCATGTCTTTGCGGTCTGTCTTGCGTGCAGCCTGTCGGACGCGGTCCTGATCGGGCTCGGCGTGACGAGCTTCCGGCAAATTGCCGTCGCCGCGCCATTGTTCCTTCCGGCCATGCGCTATGGAGGCGCCGCGTTCCTGATCTGGTACGGGGCGCGCAATCTCTATTCCGCCTTGCGATCGTCCAGGACGCTTGCGGCCGAGGAGAGCCGCGCCTCCAGCCTTCCACGGACTTTGGCGACCTGCCTAGCGCTGACCTGGCTCAATCCTCACGTCTATCTCGACACGGTCATACTGCTGGGCGCGATCTCGACGCGATTTCCGGGCGAGGAGGCGTCGTTCGCTTTGGGAGCGATGACCGGATCGTTCCTCTTTTTCTTCGCCCTGGGCTACGGAGCGATGTGGCTGCGGCCCATTTTCTCGAGCCCGGCGTCCTGGCGAGCGCTGGAAGCGCTCGTCGCCCTGACGATGTGGACGATCGCCCTGAAACTCATAGTGGGCTCATGAGTTCGTGAGATTGACCACCTGACAACGCCCATGACTTTCGCGCGATGCACTTGGTTGAACGAACCGGCCGTCTGGCGCCTCGACGGCGGCGCGCTCACTGTCACCACCGATCGATCGACCGATTTCTGGCGTGAGACGCATTATGGGTTCACCCGTGACACCGGTCATTTCTTTGGCTTCGAGACCGTGGGCGACTTCACGGCGGAGATGCGCATCCAGGCGCAATATCGCGAGCTCTACGACCAGGCCGGACTGATGGTGCGCTTTTCAAACAACGAGTGGATCAAGGCCGGGGTCGAACTCTCCGACGGCAAGCCGATGGCGAGCAGCGTGCTGACGATTGGCAAATCCGATTGGGCCGCGGCTGCATATCATGACGACGCATCCGACTTCCGGATGCGCGTCACCGTGAAAGCCGGCGCTCTGCGGCTCCAGCTGTCGAGCGACGGAAAGGTCTGGCCGCTCATGCGGCTCTGTCCGTTTCCGATCGCCAAGAGCTATAGCGTGGGTCCGATGTGTTGCACGCCGGAGCGAGCAGGACTGACGGTCGTCTTCTCGGAGTTCCGCGTGAGCGAGCCGACGCAAAAGGATCTGCACGACCTCACTTGAGCGTCCTCCGTGTTCTCTCTCCAATTCGTGTTTGGACCTCCCGAAAGGCATAGCCTCGATGCTCAGCGCTCTTCTTCCTGCTCTCCTCGCAATTGCGGCGGGAATCAGCGTCGTCATTCAGCAGGCGCTGAACGCCAACCTGCGTGGAGCCCTCCAGTCTGGCGCTTGGTCCGGCTTCATGAGCTACGCGGTGGGCCTGGCTTGCATGGTTTTGGTCGTCCTCGCGTTCCGTGACCCGGTTCCCGCAGCGAACCTGGCAGGGCCGGTGCCGTGGTGGGCATGGAGTGGCGGCGCCTTCGGAGCCGCTTTCATTGGCCTCGGCATTTTTCTCGTGCCGCAGATTGGCGCTGCGACGTTCATCGGGCTTGTCATCACTGGCCAGATGCTCGCTTCGGTGGCGTTCGACCATTTCGGATGGCTGGGCCTGACCCAACGTCCGATTGACGCGCCGCGCCTGATCGGGGTTGCGCTCTTGATCGGCGGCGTCGTGCTGATCCGGCGTTGAGCATCAGCTGCGAAGGATCGCGGTCATGGAGCGCCCGAAGCGCTCACGAAGCGCTGCTCACCTTCGTCATCACGAGGCCGGCGATGATGAGCGTCGCGGCCATGACGCGGGCTGCGCTCGCTTGCTCACCGAGAATCGCAACCCCGATCAGGAACGCGCCGTCGCCCCGATTCCGGTCCAGATCGGATAGGCCGTGCCGAGAGGAATCGTCCGCATTGCGAGCGCGAGCAGGCCGACGCTTCCAAGCATGGCGCTGATCGCGATGACGGCAGGCCATGGCCGCGTGAAGCCATCGGACTGCTTCATCGCGCAAGCCCACGCAACTTCCAGGACGCCCGCAATACCGAGATAGACCCAAGCCACGGCGAACCCCATAAGGAGGGCCGGGCCGTCCCGGACTTGGACCCTGAAGAGGGGGGAGGACGTTGCCTCGCGCGGTCGATATAGCGCGCTCGCAGAAGGCCGAAAAGGCGCCGAAGGCGCTCTACGCCAAACGCTGCAGCAGGGCCTGCGCCTTGGCGATCGCCGGCATCTTCCGGGTCGGCGAAAAGCCTTCGAGCGCGGGCACGAGGACGGCGCGCGCTTCGACAGGACGGCCAGTCGATTGATAGAGCTTGGCGAGCGCAAGCGAGGCCAGCAGATCGAAGGTCCGGGCGCCCTGTTGCTTCGCGATCGCGAGGGAGGTTTTGAAAGCGGCTCCGGCCGGATCAGGGTTGGCGGGATCGCGCTTCAGCAGGATATTGCCGCGCAGTCGATGCAGGTTGGAATCGTAAAGCCGATCGCCGCCTTCTTGGCTTATCGCCAAAGCTTCGTCGATCAACGCCAATCCTCGCTCATAGTTCTGCGCTTGAGCTTCAAGCCTCGCAAGGACTCCGAGAAAGCCAGGAACGATGACCCGATTGCCTTGATCCCGATAATCCGCCAGCGACTGGCGGAAGTCATCGATGCGTTGGACGCCGCCTAGCCGGGTATGGCCCAAACTCAGATACAAGCGCGAAAGCGCCAGATAATACGCCATGCCATGCTGTTGGCTGAGCTTGAGAAAGCTCTCGGCGTCGGCGACAATGCTCTCGAAGTCGTTTCGCGCTATCTCAATCGCAATTTTGTAAATGAGCACGGTCGCGGTGGTCGGGGGGTGTCCAAGCTCGCCAGCGAAACGTATCGCCTCCTCGATCAATTCATGCCCGCGCGGAAGATCGCCTGAGAGCCACAGCGTAAGCGCGAGGAAAGCTCTGGCGCTCACAGGGCCGTCAAGGCCGAACCTTTCCCTGAGTTCGCCGGCGCCCTCCTCGAAACGACCAAGCCCCAATTCGAGCTGGGTCCGCGCCTCGCGCAAGTCTCCCAGTTGCATGCAGGCGACGCCGAGGCCGATGCGGATCGCGCGGGCCTCAGCAATTCGCCCTTCCGCTTCCGCCTCTCGGAGAGAACGTTCGGCAATATCCCGAGCCGCGCGGAATTCCCCGCGCGTCCAAGTCCAGACAAACTGACCGTAAATGGCAGACAGCTGCTCAGCGGGACGTTCGGCGCGCGCCGCGAGAGCGCTCGTGCGTTCGAACGCGGCCTTGGTCTCGTCCGCCGCGTAACCCTTCGACCACAAGACCGCGAGAGCGTAGTCGGTGTGCAGCTTGACCCTCCGGTTCGCCTCCGCCTTTGAAATCGTCGCCGGCGCGGCGGGACCTGCCGCCTTGTCCTCAAGCGCGATCGCTCGGCCGAGATGCGCGATCGCCTCCTGGAAGGCCGAGCGACGCAAGGCGCGATCGCCGGCCTTGCCCCACCATTCGATCGCAAGATCGTCGAGGCCGGCTTCGGTGAAATGGTGGGCAATGACTTCCGGCTCGGTGGCCGCGGCCTCTGGCTGTCCAGTCAGGATTTCAGCCGCACGGCGGTGGAGCGCCTGGCGCCTTCTCTTGAGCAGGCTCTCGTAGGCCGCCTCCTGGATGAGCGTATGCTTGAAGCGATAGCTCCGTTGCGAGCCGGCGCCTTCGGAGACGAGGAGGTCAGCGTCGGCGAGCCTGTCGAGCGCGTGCTTAAGGGCTGAATTGCCGATCCCGCCCACGGCGCTGAGCAGCGCGTAAGTAAAATCACGGCCCAATACGGCGCCGATCTGGGCGACTTCGCGCGCTTCGCCGAGCCTGTCGAGCCGCGCCGCGAACGAATGCTGGAGCGTCGGCGGAATCGCCTGCAAGGCGCCGGCCTCGCCGCGCTCGAGCAGAAGGCGCGTAACCTCCTCCACGAACAGGGGCACTCCTGCGGTGCGCTCGCTCACGTCCTCGACCACTTCTGGACTCAGCGCTTGGCGAGAGGCGAGTTCGCCGACCATCCGCGCGACATCGGCGCGATCGAGGGGCTTGAGCGCGATGGCGCTGTGGTGCGGGCGCGGCCTCCAGTGCGGGCGGAATTCCGGCCGCGCGGTCGCGAGGATCAGCAGCGGCGCCTGGGCGCCCTTTTCAGCCAGAGTCTCAAGGAAATCAAGCGAGGTCGGATCGGCCCAGTGCAGGTCCTCGAACACGAGCGCGATGGGCTGCGTGCGCGCTCCCGTGAGAACCCATGCGAGCAGGGCTGCCAGTTGCCGCTCGCGCAATTCCTCGGGCGCAAACTTCGCTGCGCGTTCGCCCGTCAGGGGGATGTCCACCAGCGGCGCGAGCAGGGGCGCATGTTCGGCGGGGTCGAGGCCGATGAGCCGAAGCGTATTCTCGAGGTCGGCGAGGCGCCGGTCGGCAGGCTCATCCGCGCCAAACCGCTGGCGCCCCCATTCGGCGATCGGATGCAAAGGGGTATTCTGCATGAGTTGCGACGATGAGAATTCGGACCAGGTGTGCGGGGTCTGACCGAGCGTCGCGCGAAACTCCTCCAAGAGTCGCGACTTGCCGATGCCGGGTTCGCCGACGATGAGCACGAGCTGGCCAGCGCCTTCGCGAGCGAGCTCCCAGCGCCGGCGCAGCAGCGCGAGCTCCTCCTTGCGCCCGACGAGGGAGGTGAGAAAGCGCGCTCCGGCGCGTCTGCCTCCACTCGCCCGCACGATCCGAAAAAGCGTCGTCGGCTCGGGCGCGCCTTCCAGAAGATGTGCGCCGCGGTCCTCTGCGACGAACAGGCCGGACACCTGACGCTGCACGCGGGCGGTGACCATGACCGTTCCCGGCTCGGCCAAGGCCTGCACGCGCGCGGCGACATTGGGCGCGTCGCCGAAGATTTCTCCGGCCGCGTCCACGACCACCGCTCCGCTCTCGATCCCGATGCGGGCGACAAGCCCCGGCTGCCCCGAGCCTTCGGTCTTGCATTTGAGTTCGGCGAGGGCTCGGTGAATGGCGAGGGCGGCGCGAACCGCGCGTTCGCAATCGTTCTCCTCAGCGATCGGGTGTCCGAACAGGGCCATCAACCCGTCGCCGAGCGTTCTGACGACACGCCCGCCCATTTGCGACACCGCGGCCGAGGCTCGATCGAGGTAGGCGCTGAGCAAATTGCGCCAGTCCTCGACGTCGAGACTGGCCGCAAGGCCAGTCGATCCGACGAGATCGCAGAACATCACGGTGATCGGGCGGCGCTCCCCGAAAAGCTCGGGGGTCTTGAGCCGCGCCGCGAGACTTGGCGAGGCGCGCCGACGCGGCGAACGCGACGGGGCGGCGAACTTCCCGATGGCGGTCAGGAGCTTACGCCGATCGCCGACCGTCGAGACGCCGATCTGCCTGAGGTCCTCCGCCGTTACATGACGGAGAGCCTGCTCGTCGATCCCGTTCTCGCGAAAAGCAGCCGCGTATTGCTCGAGACCGAGATTCCGAAGCCACCCCCCCACGTCCATGGCAGGGCTCCAAATAGACGCTCGACCATCGCGCAGCGACGCGACAGTGTCCAGCTTGCGGCGCCCCGCCCTCGTCCGTCCGGTCCGGGTAATGATCGCCGTCTAGTCGCAACGGGGGGAGAAGCGATAAGCAAGCGCGCGCTGCTGGCGGTTTTGGCAGTCTCCGTGGCGGTCGCGTCCACGCCCGCGACCGCCGCCTATACGAGCATTTTCGCATTCGGCGACAGCCTTTCAGACGCCGGGAATCTTTTTCGGAACTGGCGGGCAAAATTCCGCTCGCGCCCTATGTCGGCGGCCACTTCAGCAATGGCCAGACCTGGGTCGAAGACCTGTCGCAATGCTGGGCCTTGGCCCGATGACGCCATTTCGGCTAACGCGGCATCCGGTCGAACACCTCGAGTCCCGGCGGGATGATCGCCCAGTCCGGGCGGCCGGCGGCGAAGATGGCGACGCTCGGATGGAAGGCGGAAGGGTCGTCCAGCGAGCCGGCGTAGATCGTGTAAGAATCGGTCCTGCCGACCTCGCCGCCGAACACCAGGCTCATGCAGTTCGCGCAACGGTTGCGCACCGCGTCGCCGCCGTTCGCCGCTATCGAGCGGAACTCGCGGACTTCGCCGGTGAAGCGTACGGCCTCGGCCTTGAAGGCCATGAACGGAATGAAACCCGAGCCCGAGGCCCGGCGGCAATCGACGCAATAGCAATGGCCCGAGCCGATCGGCTTGCCGATGGCTTCGTAGCGGAAGGCCCCGCATAGGCAGCCGCCGGTGGTGCATTTGGGTTCGGTGGTCATCTCAAACGCTCGCTGCTCTGGAAGCCTGACCCGATCCATGGAATTGTCGAGGCGTGGGCGCAACCGCGGACGGCGGCCCTCAGCGCCGGCCTTGTCCCTTTACCCCCAAATCTCAGGATCGATGGCGGCGGACTTGATAAGGTCCGTCAGCCTTCGATGCCAGCCGATGTCTCTCCACATTCCATGGTATTGAGGGCCGCAGAAGTTCGAGGTGCAGATCGCCGCCCAGCGTCCGGTCGCGGCCGCCCGTTCGACGGCGGCGGCGCAGACATCCATCATCCAATCCCAGTCCGCCATCGGCCAGTCGCGGTACATGACGGACGCCCATCCCTCGGTCGTGACAAGAGGTTTGTTCGTTCGACGAGACCAATCCGCGGCTCGGATCGCCGATGTCGACCTCCATCTTCGCTCGCCCGAGGCGCTCGTTGGTGAATTGTCAGGCGGGCAAAGGCAGGGCGTGGCGATCGCCCGCGCCATGCATTTCAAGTCGAAGGTGCTGATCCTCGACGAACCAACCAACCATCTGTCGGTGAAAGAGACCAACAAGGTGATCGGCTTCGTGCGGGATCTGAAGAAGCAGAACGTCACCGGCCTCTTCATTTCGCACAACATGCAGCACGTGTTTGAGTGTTGCGATCGCGTCGTCGCCATGGCGCGCGGCGAGATCGTCTTCGATCGCCCGGTGGCCGAGAGCAGCATCGAGGAGGTTCACCAATTCATGTAGACGCGGGGTTGCTCCAAGTGGCTCGCGGTCAGATGACGATGAAGACGGCGTAGGTTGGAAGGAAGGCTGAGGGTTCGCCTAGCCAGCGGCCGACAGTCTGTCACATACGTCGCGCAGGCCCTCTTCGTGGTGGGGCTGGCAGATCCTACTGCCGGCCTATGGCGAGTTTGTCGGCGGCTCGCTCGCGACTAGCGCGCACGCGTCGATGTGATGCCTGCCGCCGGCCGCGCGCCTCGGGGTCTTCACGCTGGGACTGAAGAGGCTTAGCTCATGTCATAAGTTAGATATAACTGATCGTCTCCTTTGCTACGTTCAGGTGACCAATGCTTCCACCATTTTATAAGTACCTCGACGCTCGTGGCGTGAAATTGACCCTTGGCAATAGAACATTCAGGCATGCGAAGCCATCCGATTTCAACGATGTGGAAGAACTGACGGTGCAAAGCATCTTTCCCGAAGACACGGAGGTAGCGCTTGAGAGGCTTACACGCGGATTCATAGATGTTATCCTGCAAAATCTTGACCGTCCGCCTACGTGCAATTCGCCGACGAAGGAGAAAATATCTGCTCTACAGCACATATTTCGTACACAACGGTGGTCCGCCGCGACAATTAAGGCCGAGTTGTTGGAGAGGGGAGCGACGTCAATTTACGACATCGATCACATGCGGATGCGAGCTAAAACGTTGTTGAAAGAAATAAACATTTACATGCAGGCAACGCGAGTGCTCTGCGTAACTACTATCAAGGATTCTGAAAGGATGTGGTCCGAGTATGCTGACCGTCACGCGGGCGTAATGATCCGGATAGAGCCAAATTTGGCGAAGGATTCGAAATTCAAATTATTTCGTCCGGTCGTATACAGGGAGACAAGACCTCCGTTGTACCAAGACACCCTTGAATTCATTGCGGACAGTTTGTTTGGGGACTTACAGACCCGCGTCAGATTGATTGTCGATAATATCACCTATACGAAGACCTTGAATTGGGCGCACGAGAATGAATACCGCTTGGCGATCCCCCTGCGGCCGAACGAAGATCCCTGGAATACGCTGCCTTATGAACCAGAGGAAATAACTGAGTTGTACCTCGGCCGTGCAATGGTGAAAACGGACATCGGCTGCGTGATCGGTTTCGCCAAAGCAATTAACCCCAATGTCGCGATATTTCGCCCGAGGCCTGGGCCGGATGGGTCGCGGTTCGAGCGCGTTTGAGACTGCTTGTGCCCGTGCCACTTCGATGAAGCGGGGCAACAAAGCGATCCTCCGGTTGGCTTAGCCCGGCATCCTAGTGAGAAACTTGAAGCCGAGTGATGATCGCCCAAGCGAAGATGAGACGGTCTGATGGAAGGCTAAGGAGTCCAGCGAGCCGGCGGAGAGCGTGTAGGTGTCGGATTGCAAGCGGAGAAGATCGTGACAAATATACCTAAGAAAAGAGCATCGATAGGACCAACTCGAATAGAATCGGTTTCTCAGTTTGTGAACTACGTTATGACTTGGGCGCGCGAAGGTGAACGGCCCGTTGCCTTCCGCGGTCAGAGCTTCCACGGCTGGCGCACGTTACCAAAGATATTCAGACCGGACGTTGGCTTATACGATTTCGAGAAAAACGCCATAAGAGACTTGATTGTTGTTCATCCTCAGGAATTTCTAAATGACTTCACAATGTTTGACCGACTTGTCCGGATGCAGCACTTCGATCTCCCTACTCGTCTGCTTGATGTAACCACAAATCCACTTGTTGCACTATATTTTGCAACTGATGAGAGTTATATTGACGAGAAACCAGTAGATGGAAAGGTACAAGCTCTATTTTTGCCCAAAGATCGCCAACGTTATTACGATAGCGACCGCGTCAGTTGTATATCTAATCTAGGAAATCTAACGGTCGACGAGAAGAAAGAAATCGCAAAGGCTTATGAACTATCTCGTGAGCAATTCAACAAAAATCGAGCGGTCGAGCGGTTGCTTTGGTTCGTGCGCATAGAGAAACCGCATTTCCTAGCGCATATTGAGCCATCAGATTTAGAATTGCCTGTTTATGTTAAGCCTAAGCTGAGCAATCGTAGAATTATTGCTCAGTCCGGCGCCTTCATCATTTATGGGGCGCGCAAACTAAGCAGCAGTGAAGTTGACAAGGACCTTCGACTTCAACGGATCATCGTGCCAGCTGCCAAAAAAAACGGGATCAGAGCCCAACTTGAGAGTTTGGGAATTCATTCCAGCGCGCTATTTCCGGAGATTGACAAGGCTGCTCAGTTTATCGTTCGGAAGTACGGCCCCCGAGCTTAGGATGCGGTTTGGCTGCTCATAAGTTGAATGCGCTTTGGCGACAAATGGCATCCGGTCGAAGACCCTTGAAGACCGAGATGACCGCCCAGAGGCGCGCGCCAACGGCGAAGATGATCGACCGAATGGAACGACCAGTGGCTGATCCAGCTAGCGGACTGGCAAGCTAATCGAAGGCGTCTGATGCCGCATTCAAACCGAGATTTTGTTTTTGCCGGCGCCTCAAGCCGCGCGCCGGAAATAGCCGGGCTCGTACTGCCAGTTCGGCTGACCTTCCAATTCTATCCACCAAGTTCCCCCGAAACGGACGACGTTGCTCACAACACCCCGCTTCCGGTCGTTCGGGCTTGTCTCCCAGGCGCGGGTTAACGTCGCTCACCCGATCAAGTCCCGGCGGCGCCGGCATGGTTAACGAAATGGGCGGGTCGGAGAACGGGTTCGGAGGCGGCCGCAGGTGGAGCATTGTCTTGCCAAAAGCAGAATTATACCTTATGTATTTGTCTCGGTCGAAGTCGAACGGGTGGCCGACGCGAAAGGAAGCGCTCGCGGCGGGTCCCGTCGAAGGAGAGAAAATTTATGAACTTGTGAATTTATTAACTTATTTCAATCCGCCGTAAACCGTTGAAAAGTCTAGATTTGCAGAAATAAGCGGCAGTAAACGGCAACCTTTTTGCTAGCGCTTACTACCGGCTATTGCCGTTTAGGCGCGGGTCAAGCCGCGGCTGAGCGGCGTTCCTGCTCACGTAGGAAGGCGACGACGTCGGCGTGGAGCTGGTCCATGTGGGTGAACATGAGGCCGTGCGGCGCGCCCGGATAGACGAGGAGCCTTGAGCCCGGGATGAGGTCGGCCGAAGGCTTGCCGGTGAGCTCGACTGGCGTCGATCGGTCGCGGTCGCCCTGGACGATGAGGGTCGGAACGTCGAGGCCTCGCATCTCGGCGCGGAAGTCCGCTTCGACCATGGCGCGCGAGCAGGCGAGGGTGATGGAAAGCGGGGTCGTGAGGAGCGTGACGCCCCAGCGCATCATCGCCGGCGACGTCTCGGGGATGATGAATGGCGCGACATTGTCGTCGACCCACTTCGGATAGTCGCGCCGCCATCCGGCCCACAAAGCCTCGAAGGCCTCCATCGGCAAGCCGTTCGGGTTGTCATGCGCCTTGAGCAACATCGGCATCGTCGGCGCGAGGAGGACAAGCCGGGCGGCGCGTTTGCTTCCGTGCCGGGTGAGGTAGCGCACGGCCTCGCCGCCGGCCATCGAATGGGCGACGAGGGTGAGGTCCGTGAGATCGAGGTCGGCGACGAGTTGAGCGACGTCGTCGGCGAAGGTGTCGAAGTCGTAGCCGCCGGCCGGTTGATCGGACCGGCCATGCCCGCGGCGGTCTAAGCCGATGCAGCGGAAGCCTTCGTCGGAAAAGGCGGCGAACTGATAGTCCCACATGCGGCTGTCGCAGCCGAGGCCGGAGAGGAAGAGGACCGGCGGGCCTTTTCCCCATTCGCGCCAATAGAGCTCTGCGCCGTCTTTCGCTGTGATGAAGGGCATTGGCGTATCCTTTCAGGCTGTGTGGTGAGATGGAGCGGCGTGGACTAGGCGGCGAACGGATGGTCGATGAGGATGCGCCCGTCGTCGTCGACGACGAGGAACTCGAGCCCGCTCGCGAGCACCGTCTCGCTCCCGGCGAGGAGCATCTCCCAGCGGAACGTGAGGACGTCGCCACGCAGGCGGGCGGTCGGGGCGGCGCGATAGCAGACGCTTTCGCCCCGTCCCCTCTTTTCAGGCGAGAGCTGGGCGAGCGCGGCATATCCGCCGGCGCTGCGGTGGCCGAGGGCGTCCGGCGCCCACAAGGCGGCGATAGCGGAAGAGCGCTTGCCAGCTTCCGGTTCGTTCCAAGCGGCCACGTAGCGATCGGCAAGCGCCTGAGCGTCGATCATTGTGTTTCTCCAGTCCGGCTTCGAAGATCGAGGGCGAGCCCTCGGATGTCGTGCGCAAAGATCGCGCTCTCCGGGTCGGCAATCCATGACTTGGCAGGTCAAAAAAGGACCGCAGCGCTTGACCTTGGAGGTCATGGTCTTGCGCGCGATCCAGCGGTAAGCTCATCGCCATGACCGCGCATCAGCTTCCGTTCGGCGTCCTCTTGCGCCGCTGGCGCGAGCGGCGCCGCATGACGCAGGCCGACCTCGCTTATGCCGCCGAGAGCTCGACCCGGCACCTCTCCTGCCTCGAGACCGGCAAGGCGCTGCCGAGCCGCGAAATGATCGCCCGGCTCGCGGAATATCTCGAGATCCCGCTGCGCGACCAGAATACGCTCTTCCTGGCGGCGGGCTTCGCGCCGGCCTTTCAGGAGCGGTCGCTCGCCGCCCTGGAGGCGGCGAAAACCGCTATCGAGGCCATTCTTCAGGCGCACAAGCCTTATCCCGCCTTCGCGGTCGATCGGCATTGGAATGTCGTGATGTCGAACTCCGCGCTGCCGCAACTCTACGAGGGCTGTTCGCCGGATCTCTTGCGGCCGCCGGTCAACGCGATGCGCCTCACCTTGCATCCCGCGGGCATGGGGCCGCGCATCGTCAACTACGCCGCCTGGCGCGCTCATGTGCTGAGCGTGCTTCGCCAGCAGATCGACGCCCGCGGCGATGCGGTCATCCAGGGCCTGCTCGCCGAAGTCTCGGCCTATCCGGCGCCCCTCGAGCGGGAACCGGCGGAAAGCTTCGGCGCCGCCGAGCGCCTGGCGACGCCGTTTCGAGTAGCGACCCGGTTCGGTGTCATGTCCTTTCTTGGCACGGTCACCGTTTTCGGCACGCCGAACGACGTGACGCTCTCGGAACTGGCGCTGGAGATGCTCTTCCCCGCCGACGACGCAACCGCGCGGATCGCGGACGAGATGGTCGCGGAGCTGGAGCGGGCGGCCTGAGCGGGTGAGCATAATAACTATATTACTATGTGCTATTGGTACTTTTCGGCCGTGTTTCCGCGGGACGGAACTAAAGGGGGTCGTAAGCCATTGGAAAGACGAGGGCGCGGAACTAAAATGGAACTAAGCGGACTGGCGCCTTGCGCGTGGTCGCATCATGGTCCACATAGGCTCCGGGAGGTTGGCGAAGGACGTACCGCTCGCCAACCGGGTCAGGTCCGGAAGGAAGCAGCCCTAACGAGCCAGGGCGGGTCTTTGTCCAACCTCCCACTGATGCGCTTGGACCATCAGCGATCAGGCCAGCGTGGCTCGAGGCCACCTTTGCCGCGAGCCGTGTCTCAGCGAGCGAAAGCGAAGCTTGAGATGCTCGGCCATCGACCGTTTCCCGCCGAGAGAGGGCGTCGTTGAGCGATACGCTCTTCCCTGCTGTCGAAACCGCAAGCACCGCGCCGGCCACTCCTTATCGAGTGCTGGCGCGAAAATACCGGCCGATGCGGTTCGAGGATCTCGTCGGCCAGGAGCCGATGGTGCGAACGCTCGCCAATTCCTTTGCCGCGAGCCGCATTCACCAAGCCTATATCCTGACCGGGGTGCGTGGCGTCGGCAAGACGACGACGGCCCGCATTCTGGCGCGCGCCTTCAATTATTCCCTGCCGGGCAAGATCGATGCGCCCAGCATCGACATGCCTGAGCTCGGCGAGCACTGCCAGGCAATCCTGGAATCGCGTCATGTCGATGTGATCGAGATGGACGCCGCCTCCCACACCGGCATCGACGACGTGCGCGAGATCATCGAGAACGCGCGCTACCGCCCGGTTTCGGCGCGCACCAAGGTCTACATCATCGATGAAGTGCATATGCTCTCGAAGCAGGCCTTCAACGGCCTTTTGAAGACGCTGGAAGAGCCGCCGGAGCACGTCAAGTTTTTGTTTGCGACGACCGAAATCGACAAGGTGCCGATCACCGTCCGCTCGCGCTGCATTCGCTTCGATTTGCGGCGGATCGAGACGGGCCCGATGGTCGCCCATTTGAGCAGGATTTGCGCTGCCGAAGGGGTCGCTGCCGAGCCCGAGGCGCTGGCGCTGATCGCCCGCGTCGCTGAAGGCTCGGTGCGCGACGCGCTCTCGCTGCTCGACCAGGCGATCGCGCACGGGGGCGAAACGGGCGTCGCCGCGGTCGCGCTTCGCGACATGCTGGGCCTCTCCGACAGGGGCGAGGTCATCGCGCTGTTCGAGCGCGTCATGAGGGGCCAGATCGCCGAGGCCCTCGAGATCGTCCGCGCGCTGCACCAGGCGGGCGCCGACGCCGCCGACATTCTGATCGACCTGGCCGAGTTCTGCCATTTCGTCACCCGCGCCAAGATCGCTCCCACAGCGACCGAGGATCCTTCCGTCAGCCAGGTCGAGCGCCAGCGCGCCCAAGAATTCGCCGACAAGCTAACGATTGGGGTCTTGACGCGAGCGTGGCAAATTCTGCTCAAGGGCGTGGAGGACGTCAAAGACTCGCCCCGGCCCCTCGCTTCGGCCGAAATGGCGCTGATCCGCCTCGCCTATGCTTCCGATCTGCCGAGTCCCGAGGAGGCGATCCGCAGGCTGAACCAATCGACCGATGGTCCGCGTCATGCGCCGTCGCCTCCCTCCGGCGTTGGTGGGCCGCGCGCTTCGATGCGGCTCGCCGCGGCAGAGCTCGCTCCTGTTATGTCTGCGCCGCTTCCCCCTCGAGCGGTCGCGGCTCCTCGGCTCGCCCGTTTCGACGACGTGGTCGCCCTCGCGCGCTCCAAGCGCGATATCCAGCTGGTCCAGTCGCTTGAGCGGGACGTGCGGCTTGCGCGGTTCGAACAGGGCAGCATCGCCTTCACTCTGATCGATGGCGCCGAGCCCGGACTGGCGCAGACGCTGAGCCGACGCCTGCAGGAATGGACGGGCGAGCGGTGGATCGTGGCGCTTGTAGGAGACGCAACCGCGCCGACTTTGCACGAAAGGGCGCAGGCCCGTGAGGCCGATCGAACGAGTAATGCGGCGACGCACCCGTTGGTGCGGAAGGTGCTTGATCGATTCAAAGGCGCCCGCATCGTCGACGTACGGCGCCCGGAGGCGCCAGAGGCGCCGTCGCCCGAGGGGGGTGAGGGCGACGATGAGGTCGGTTACGCCGATTCCGGCGTCGACCCCGCTGATGAAGTTTGAGAAGGAGATCGCGCCGTGGATTTCATGGGCATGATGAAAAAGGCGCAGGCCGTTCAGGCCAAGCTGCAGGAAGCGCAA
The DNA here is from genome assembly GCA_963820095.1 of uncultured Alphaproteobacteria bacterium. Taxonomy (GTDB): domain Bacteria; phylum Pseudomonadota; class Alphaproteobacteria; order Rhizobiales; family Beijerinckiaceae; genus Roseiarcus. The sequence continues at coordinate 1,541 of CAWFZA010000029.1, read as the reverse complement.
GACGAGCTTGGACGCCTTGAGGTTCAAGGTCAGGCAGGCGGCGGGATGGTCAATCTTACCCTCAACGCCAAGGGCGAGTTGAAGGGGGTGCGCATCGACGCCTCGCTCTTGACGCCGAGCGACAAGGAGATGCTCGAGGATCTGATCATTGCCGCCTTCACCGACGGCAAGGCCAAAGCCGACCGCATGGCGGCGGAGAAAATGCAGTCGCTGACCGAAGGCCTGCCCCTCCCGCCCGGCATGAAACTGCCGTTCTAGAGCCCGGATGTCGACCAGCGTCGCCGGACCGGAAATCGAGCGGCTCGTTCAGCTTCTCGCGCGCCTGCCGGGATTGGGTCCGCGCTCGGCGCGTCGCGTCGCGCTTCACCTCATCCGGAAGCGCGAGACGCTGCTGGCGCCACTCGCGGATGCGTTGCGCGTCGCTCATGAGCGGATCTTGACCTGCTCGGTCTGTGGCAATGTCGACACGCGCGATCCCTGCACGATCTGTTCGGATGAGCGGCGCGATTCGACGACGCTGGTTGTCGTCGAATCGGTCGGCGATCTTTGGGCGCTCGAGCGGGCGGGGGCCACGCGCGCGCGCTACCACGTGCTCGGCGGCGCCTTGTCCGCTCTCGACGGCGTGGGCCCGCCCGATCTCAACCTGTCAGCGCTCGTCGGGCGCGTCGCCCACGGCGGCGTGAGTGAACTGATCCTTGCCGTCAACGCTACTGTCGAAGGCCAGACCACTGCCCACTACATCATCGATCTCCTCGCCGACTTTTCCGTCAAAGTGACGCGGCTCGCGCATGGCGTGCCGGTCGGCGGCGAACTCGATTATCTCGATGACGGCACGCTGGCGACGGCGATGCGTCAGCGGACGGCGTTTTGAGCCGGCGGGTCCAAAAGCGCGGTGGTCGCAACCTATCCGGCTGGGGGGTTCGGGCGTAAGGTCGCGGAACTCCCGGTTCTCGGGAAAGGCGGTTGTTCATGGCCCCGGCGGCGAACGCGTCTCGGCTCTTCGTTCCCCCGTTTCCCCAGCGCGCCGAGAGGCCGCGCGGCGCGCTTTCGACCCTCCTCACGCTGCGCCGCAACCCGCTCGAGATCTGGGGTAAGGCGGCTTTCGAGCAGCCATTTTGGGTTGGCCCCTCGTTTCTCGGCATGCGGGCCATGGCGCATGACCCGGCCGCGGTGCGCCACGTTCTGCTCGACAACGCGTCGAACTATCGCAAGGATGAGCTGCAGCTCCGCATCTTGAGTCCCGGGCTCGGCGAGGGACTGCTGACCGCCGAAGGCGAGGTTTGGCGGGTGCAGCGCCGGGCGCTCGCGCCACTGTTCTCGCCGCGCCAGGTCGCTGAGTTCGTCCCTGCAGTCCACCGGGTCGCCTCGGCGGCGGTTGAGCGCTTGGCCCGGCGGCGCGACGGCTCAGTGATCGAAGTCGGCGAGCTCATGTCGCGTCTGGCCCTGGAAGTGCTCGAGCAGACGCTGTTCTCGCAAGGGCTTGGGAAGCAACCGAGCGCGTTTCAACACGCGCTGACGCGCTATATCAACACGTTCGGCCG
>CAWFZA010000028.1:0-258259 GCA_963820095.1 uncultured Alphaproteobacteria bacterium | reverse complement strand
CGATCTGCTCGACCGGGCTCATGCCATACAGCCGATGGGCGCGAAGGTTGCGCGGCAGATAGAGGAGTTCTTCGGCCGAGAAGTCGGCGGCCGGGATGCCCTTCAGGATCTGCTGGTAGGCCGGATCGGGCGGCTCGGGCGGGCGCCCGTCCTCGCCGATCAGCGGCTTGATCGTCGACCCGTCGATGATGTCGAGCGCGTAAAGCGAGCCGCCGCGATTGTAGCGCGGATAGATCGTCGCCGCGTCGATGACCAGCATGTCCTCGAGCAGCATCCTGAGCCAGTCGGCGAACGAATGGCGGCGGTCGGGCCGGGCGAGGAAGCGCGTGACCTGATCGATCGCCTGGGAGCTTGCCGGCGAATTCGTCGCGGTTGCGCGGGCGGATCGCGTAGCTCTGCGCCGCGATCTGGTCCTTGCGGGTCTCGATGACCGAGCGCAGGAGCGGCAACGCGTCGGCGAGCCCGCGAAATTCGGCGAACGAAACGCCGTCCTCGGCGCGAGGGATATAGTTGAGGTTGGCGCCGAACGGATAGTCCCACTGGCGCCCCTTGACCTCGGGCGGCGCCATCGGCGCGAGCGGCTGCAGCGGCCCGAACCACGCATCCGGCGACACGCCGGTGATCACGTAGCGCGTCGCGTCGGCGAGCCGGGCGAATACGCTTGGGGGCAGGGGCCGTCTGAGGGCGTCCGACATTGGATCGGTTCCTTGGCGAAATGACGTGATGGGGTTAGAGGCTGTTAATGTTCGCAATCGTTGGCCGCAGGCGCTCGGCGCCTTGCCTCACTTTGGCGACAGGTCGATTGAGAGTCCGTCGGAGCCTAGAGAATTGTGTGGGCTGCGCGATCGGCTTGCTCGCGATTGCCGCTTGCGTCCCGGCGACGGCTCATGCTGAGCCACGCTGGACCTTCTGCGTCGGGTCGTCGAAAAGGGGCGCGGACGTCTGGGTCACCGAGGTGTTCGCGGCCGAGCGCAGCCGGGTCGAGATCGAACGCGCTTTCAAGGCGACTCTCGAACGGTCAGGCGCAGCGGGCGCCGACGTCCAGTGTCCGGAACCGCGCGCCGACAAGACGGACGCCGTCAACGCTCAGTTCGAGGCCGAAGAGTTCAACCGTAAGCTCGGCGCGACCCTGCATGCCGTATCCGCCGGGGAGTTGCCGCCTCGGCAATAGCGGGTCGTCGACGACCCTGGCGCAAGGAGGCCGCTACTCGGAAACCCGAGTGATCGCCGGCTCCGCAACACCGGACCATTCCAATCATAGACGGCGCCGGGCGCGACGGATTGCACGGCGTGCGGCAACAAAGCCACGATGCAGGTTCCTTCCGTATGGCGGACGGAAGGGTAGATGATCCCGTTGAGCCCTTGCGCCCGCGCGGCGTCGGCGATCGCATTGCCAATGGGATAGCCGACGGCCCGATCCGGATCGAGACAGGGGTGGTCCGGCGTTCGCCGGAGATCGACGAACTCGCCCGCCATGCTGGCGAACATTTCGGCGTATTCGACGACGCCTTTCAGTTCGCCCGAGTGCGCCAGGAATTCGGCCATGTGATAGGTGACTTCGCGGATGCAGGTCGCGACGTCGAGCGCCGCGTACCAAGCGCCGCGCGTCGCATTGAAGCGGTTGGGCTCGCGCGGCTTCCAATACGCGAAAGCGGCATTGACAAAACTCGCATAAGGCACGCCATGGAGGAACTCGTCACGGCCGATCCCCTCGGCTCCGTGCTGCTCCGCGAATAAACGCTGGCTCGTCGCCCCTTCGATTTCGGCGAGCGCGGCGGCGTCATCGGCGGAAACAAGTCCCTCCAGCACCGGCGGCCGGAGACGCGCCGTCGATACGAGCCGGACCGTTCGTGGAAAGGCTTCTCGTGCGACCGGCAGGCCGTTGAGCATCTTTCAGAAGTCAGAGGCCGCCGCGGACCGCGTCGATATAGCGGCGGATCTCGAGCATCCTCGGAATGCCGCCTTGGATCATCGCCTCAATAGGGGTTTCGCGGTCGAACAGCGGCCCGCTATTGGGCCGTCGCGCCCATTCGTCCGCCGTCGCGTCGGCAAACAGAAGATGCAGTCCCTTGTAGACGCCGACCAGCGCGGAAACTCGTGTCAGCTGGTCCTGGCTCAGGGTAGGGCGGTAGCCGCGTTTCATGCGGTCGAGCGTGCTTGGAGAAACTCCGAGAAGAGACGAAGCCTTAGCGTTGGATAAGTCCCAGGCTTTGCCGAGCGCGAGAAACGCCTTGAGCGCGACTTGAGACAACCGAACCCGATCGCTCTCCTCCGCAAAAGTCTGCGGCCCGATTGCGCTTAGCTTGGCGCGTGTAGCTTCAATGATGGCAGCGGCCATGTCGCGTCTCCTGACGAGGAGATACGCGTCATTTGACGCGATGTCCAGCGATGTAAGTCAACAGAGGGTTGTTGGCGACCTTGCAACGGCAGGCAGAGCACGGTTCGGACCGGACGCTATAAGCAGGCGCGTCGTCTTGGAGTTGCAGCAAAACTAGGGGTGGACGCCGACGTTGTCAGAATCCATCTTTCTTCTCTCACGTACCGCTTGAAAAATTCGTTTAACTGCTTCTCGCGCCGCTTCCTCGGGATCCACTTCCTTAGGCGTAACTCTCACGAAATCCGTGATGTCTGAGGCCCGATGCAACCTCACACCGCTAGTTCGAGTTTGACGTACCGCCTTCATTTGCCATTGACCTGCCCCTGAACTTTCATCCGACGGCAGTTAGAGTCTCGGGTGGATTTACGCCGTTGGACGCGGGTGGAGCAACATGCGATCGGCGGAGCTGGTAGGGTTGCGCAGCCGATCGCATGTTGCGTGGAGGTTGGCTGCGTAGGCGGCCGGGGTGAGATAGCCGAGCGCCGAATGCGGCCGCCGGCGATTATAGTCGTCGACCCACGCGGCGATATTTGTTCGGGCGTGTTCGAGATCGAAAAACAGAGAACTCGTTGAGAAGTTCGTCACGCATGCGGCCGTTGAAGCTTTCGCAGAAGCCGTTCTGCATGGGCTTTCCCGGCGCGATGAAGTGCCATGCGACCGTGTTGCCCTGCGCCCATGTGAAGATGGCGTTCGAGGTGAATTCCGTGCCGTTGTCCGAGACGATCAAGCCTGGCTTGCCACGGCGCTGAACGAGAGCCGTCAGTTCGCGCGCCACGCGTCGTCCGGAGATCGACGTGTCCGGGATCGCCGCCAAGCATTCCCTCGTGACGTCGTCGACGATATTGAAGATGCGGAGCCGGCGGCCGTTGGCGAACTGGTCGTGAACGAAATCCAGCGACCAGCGCGCGTTGGCCTTTGCTTCGACCGCGATCGGCGCCCGAGCCCCCACGGCGCGCCTACGCGCACGACGCTTTCGAACCGTCAGACCTTCCTCGCGGTAGAGCCGGTAAATGCGATTCTTGCCCGACTGCTCGCCCTCCTGCCGCAGCAGAATGAATAACCGCCGGTAACCGAACCGCCGGCGCTCGGCGGCCAGTTCATGCAGCCTGGCTCGTAGCTCGGCCTCGGCGGGCCGACATGACCGGTAGCGGATCATCTTGCGATCTGCCCCGACGATCAAACAGGCCCGCCGCTCCGACAGGCCCATTATGGCCCGCAGACACGCGACGCCTTCGCGCTTGGCGACGGGCCCTACCATTTTTTTGAAAGCAACTCGCGCAACGCCGAGGCGTCGAGCATCGTCTCGGCCAGAAGCTTCTTAAGCTTCGCGTTCTCGTCCTCGAGCTGCTTCAGGCGTTTGGCCTCTGACACCTCGAGGCCACCGTACTTGGCCTTCCAGTTGTACAGCGTCGCTTCCGACACGCCGTGCTTGCGCGCCAGATCGGCCGTCTTCGCGCCAGCCTCATGCTCCCGCAAAACGCCGATGATCTGCTCTTCTGTGAACCGTGATCGCTTCATAAGTCCGCTCCCTATTATTGCTCTTCCGGCGTACAAAGTCTTCATTCATTTCCATCTTGAAATAATGCTTACGCTTAATCCAAATAAAACCGTCACCCTTAGAAATTACCGCAACATCAGTTGGCCCTCCGACTGACTCGAGATGGGAATCTACGTTCCGGCGAAGTGCTGTCAACTCCACAAGCGCCTCAGCCATCGCAGCCATTTCCTCTTTTGGTAGAGTGCGGACCACTTTTAATACAGGATTGATCAACTTTCCCTGTCGGAACTTACGAAACTCCTCACCAAATTTCTTCACAATGGTCAAATTATCCTTCTTTTGCATGGCGAGCTCAACCTTCTTTTCATCGCCATCAGCAATATAGCTCTCTACCAGATTCTCGGATTTTTCGTCCAACGTTAATTTCAAAACTTTTGAAATAAAAGTTGTGACTGCTGGGATTGTTCCCTCCATAAACATCGCAAAAACATCCTTTTGGGCGAACGGTATAATCAGTGATTGCGTATCCAATTTAGGATCGTTGAAATCATGTGGTGCCAATTTCCAAGCTCTGTCACATCGTCGTCTTTGCCGTCCACAACGGCGTGACACAGACAAGGGAAAAGTTCTGATCGGCCAAATCCCGCGACCACAATCCCAGTATGGTACTCCGAATACGTCTTCCTGATATAGTACGAATAGCAATGAGCTATGTATTTATCTATCAAGCCCTTTGGCACCCGGCACTTCCAAATATCCTTAGCTAGTTCTCGGATGTGCGCTGCATGGCGCTTCTTGAATTTGCTGAATGCGTAAGAAAACCCTATCTCTTCGGTTTTGATCAAATCAGCTTCATCACTATCGATGATAGATTCAATCTTATGCAATTTTTCTTTCGCGGAGGATAAATTTCTGATCTTCTTTAATACATTCTCTGAAATATCTACGAATATCAAATCGGAGCTAGCTCGCTCAGCAATCTCGCTGCGGAAATTACTCCCCGTGATGTAATCAAGAAAGGCGTCACAACACTCGGTAACCGTATTGAAAGAAGTGGCGCAGTTAGTACGCCGGAATTCCTTGATTATAACCTCCCAGGGTAATCCGATAAAGTCACCAGAGTTGTAAATCATTATACCAATGTCGCAGTGAGGACCGAGCGAAAACATCTTGTTTGCATGTTTCCACACCCGTTCCCGTCCGACAGTAACAGCGCTATCTGCAGCCAGCGCAATTCCTTGGCGATTTATGATTGCGATTTCTGCTGTCACTTCCCACCCGGTGGCAGTGGCAGCGAGCCACTCAGAACTTGGTATCAGTTAACCCATTCGGTGTTCGCGTGTGCGGTACGCCACCCGACACGGACACAGGACATCCACGCGAATCTGCGGTCATTCTGCGATTTATCCGGGACGACATCAATGGTGAATAAACCTGGCTGCTGAGCAGTGGCTGGCTCATTTATTAGACGAATAATATTCGTACATCCCCCCGACACTCCCGCGTCCCATCCCAAGCAGGTCCGCGAGCGCCCAGACCAGCGCGTCAGCCCGGTCGGGCGAGAAGCCCATGGCGCGGCGGTCGAAATCGGGGGTCAGCGCGCACATCTGGTCCTCGAGCTTGGCGAATGTCCCAATATGGAACACGAAACCGCGCTCATAAGCGGCGGCGATCGGCTCGGCGCGCAAAAATTTCCCACGCGTCGCGTGAACCGCGCGCACAGGAAGATTAGGCTCGCTCTGACGCAGCACCTCCGCCACCATGTCGCCGCCTTGGTTGATTTCCGCGACCACCCGATTGGCCTTGAAGTTGCGGAAGGCGGCGCCGACCCGCGCACCCCACGCGCCGGGCGTCTCGCCCTGGCTGGTGAGGTCGGCGAGCACATAAAAGAGCCCGTTTTCCGCTTTCGCAGCGACGATGAGGCCGCATTCGTCGGATTTCGACCCCGAGCGCGCCGGCGGATCGACGGCGACCACGATTTCGGCAAATTCCTCCGGCGCCGCTTCAGGCGCAACGCGTTGACGCTCAAGGAGGGCGCGCGTCCACAGAGCCCCCGGCGTCTCCTCGACGATCTCGGCGAACAATTCCTGCCGCCCGAGGGTTCGGCCCTCGTAGCGGGCGGTGATGCGCTCGAAGAAGGCCCGCGCCAGATTGGCCTTGTTGTCGAAGGTCGAGCCGCGGGTGACGATGGTATCCCTGCCGGCGGCCAGCGTCTTGATGATCTTGCTGGGGCGCGGCGTGGTGGTGACGATCGCCTGAGGCTTGTCTCCGAGCCTCAATCCAAGCATCGCCTGATCGAAGGCGTCGGGCTGGCGCCAGGCGGCGAGCTCGTCGCACCACAATTTCATATGCTGCTTGCCGCGCAGCCGGTCGGGCTCCTCGGCCGAGAAGAGCTGGCTCACCGCGCCGTTCGGCCATTCGAGCCTGAGGTCGGTGGCGTGAAACTCGGGCCGCTCGTCGCGCCGGCAGCAGGCGAGAATGCCGGATTCGCCCCTCACCATGATGTCGCGGGCGTCGGCGAGGGTCGCGCCGATCAGGTTGACGATCGGATGGGTGTCGACCCACCCGCGCACCGCCTCGGCGCCGGCCCGCGTCTTGCCCGCGCCGCGCCCGGCGAGGATGAGCCAGATGATCCAATTCCCAGGCGGAGGAGCCTGATCGTCGCGGGCCCAGAACCTCCAGTCATGTAACAATTGCGCGCATTCGAGCGGCGTCATTTCCTCGAGCAATTGCACGCGCGTGTCGAGATTGAGTTTCACGAGATCATCAAGGCGCTTGACCCGCTCGGGCGAGCCGGAGCGGGGGGGCGCGGGGTCCGCCGTCTCCGTCATTCGGCGGGCTTTTCCGGCTGGAGGCGCGCAACGACGTCGTTGATCTTTTTGAGGAGCCGCACGCGCTCCTCTTCGCCATATTGTGCGGGCAGACGTTTCGCCTTCGTGAATCCGTGGTAGCGGTCGAGGCGGTCGACGATCCTAACCGCGCGGTCGATTGCCTTGAGGTCGCCGTCCTGAAGCCCGTGCAGAAGTTTGTGGAGCATCTGCTCGAGCCGGGCGATCTGCAGCCTGGCGAAGTCTTCGGTCGGAGCGACCCATCGGTTGCGCAGCTCCTGGCGCAGGAGCGTCTCGGTCCGCTTCCGGGTCAGCCGTTCGGCCGTCGCGATTTCAGCCACCCCCGCGCCTGCAACCAGTGAGGCGAGAATGCGCTTGGCGCGACTCGACCTCGTGGGTTTCGGTCGAGCTGGAAGATAGGATTGGGTCATGAGCGCCTCGAAAGGGGTTGAACGAAGGCCCGCGAACACGACGCCTCGGGCAGGTCGCGCGGAGGCGTTCGGCGGGCACAAAATTCGGGAGGGAGTCGCGAGAAGCGAAGGGCAGGGCGCTTGTGGTCGCGAGTCTCGATCTTGCGCTACTATGGCCCGAACGGCGTCAAAGCACAAGCTTTTGTTCTCTCTTTGTTCGAACCAGTTCTTGCTACCGTCGATTATTCTCAACGATGTCAGTAAGGTGCGGCGGCCTCTTCCGTTGCAATCGGTGTCTGTCGGATCTGCGATCTTATTGATTAGGATGGCGTTTGAGCGTTGTCATAACTAAAACAGATGCTTGGAAGAACTAGCGAACCTATAAGATGATGATATATGTTCAAGCGACTGATAAATTTGACCTAGAAGGGTGAGGACGTCGCCCTATCTTCGCGGTCCCTATCGTAAGTCTCGGCAGATCGAGCCTCTCAAGGCGGTCGAAGGGGCGCTGCAGGTTGATCCAGTCGCGTAAGAGGGCGCCTAACACCTTGAAAGCATTTGCGCGCGTGCAAAAGCGCGCCCTCCTTGTTCGGACGCCTCGACTGATCCGCCTATTGCTCAAGCGGGCGATGGGCAAAGCGACCAGAATTCGTGTAATTCCTCCAAATCGCTTGGGCTGAAGCGGAGCGGAAACAGTGCTTATTGTCCATTACGCCGTCAGAACGGACCCTGTTGTGGAGACCGGAACGGAGGTGGGACTCGCGCGCAAAATCCTAGATCCCGCGGAGCCAATTCCGTCTGGCGCGATCTGGATCGACATGGTCGAACCGACCGGCGACGAGGACCAGAAGGTCGAGCGTTTTCTGGGCTGCAAGGTGCCGTCCCGGTCTGACCCCGATTTCGCCCAACCTTCCCAATCGTATTACGCCGAGAATGGGGTCCGTTACCTACACGCCAGCGTCGTTAGCGAAGCTGAAAATACGCCGGACGTCACCGAGGTCACCTTCATCCTTACGCCCAAGACATTCGCCACCCTCCGCTACAGTCCTGGGGACGCCTTTGAGCTCTTTGGTCAGAAGCTTTGCAGATCCCCGCCCCGGACGCTTCATCCCGACGCGGTGGCGGTCGGCCTCGTCAACACCATCGTTGATCGGTCGGCGAGGGCGCTGAACAAGGTCGGGGTCGAACTCAATTCCATCGCCAGCAGGGTTTTTCGAGCGAAGGGGGACCAGGGCTCGCGCAGCCGGATCTATACCGCGACCCTCGACGCGCTCGGCCGCGAGGACGAGAAGATCTCGAACCTGCGGGAAAGCCTGGTCGAGATCGAGCGGCTCCTTTTGTTTCTGTCGTCGGAGGGGCGTTCCGCGGATGCGCCGAAGCCGGTGCGGGAGGCGACAAAATCGGCTTTGCGCGACCTCCAGTCGCTCGAGCAGGATGCAAGCTTCAAGGCCCAGAAGGTGCAGTTTCTGCTAGACGCAACTCTCGGCTTCATCAACCTCGCGCAGAACGACATCATCAAGCTGTTCTCCGTGCTGGCGGTCATCTTCATGCCGCCGACGATGATCGCCTCGATCTATGGGATGAATTTCAAGGTCATGCCGGAACTTGAGTGGGCATGGGGCTATCCGGCCGCGCTGAATTCTTATGGCGCTCGTCGCGGTTGGACCCTACGTCTTCTTCCGATGGAAAAAGTGGCTGTGAGGGCGTTGCCGATCGGGATGACCGGCTGAAAGCCTTTTCGAAAGTCGTCTGACATGTAGCCTTCATCCGCGGCATGGTAGCTTGCGGGGAGGAACGGGGCGATGACGGCACGACCGGCGCGAATTGATTTGGCGGATCTCGGCCCGGGCGTCGCGTGGGCGTTTGGGTTCGACGAGAACGGGCGTGGACGCCTGCTCGGCGCCGATTCGTCGATCGACCTCATGCACGGGCATCGATTTGTTTGGATGCACCTAATCTTGGGAAACGTTCGGACGCGCGAGTGGATCGGGGCGCAGGAAGCCCTTCCTCCTGAGGCGCGCGAGGTTTTCTTATCCAAGGACCGCCATCCGCGGCTGCACTGGGGCGGGGAAGCATTGTGGGGGACGCTCCACGACCTTCGCCACGAAGACCAAGCGGCGGGAATGGAGGCAACCGATCTGCGGTTCGCCTTGTGGCCGCAATTCCTCTTGACGGCGCGACACCATCCGGCGCGCTCCGCTATGGCGGTTAAAGACGAGGCCGAGGAGGGCGCCACCTTTGAGGATAGCGCGGCGCTGTTCGAGCGCATGCTTATCGCCGCCGCTGACTCGATCGGCGAGGCGGCCCAAGAGATCGCCGGCGAGCTGGATCAGATCGAAGACCGTGTCTTGTCGGATGCCTTGAGCAACGAAAGCGCGGCGCTCTTGCGATTGCGGAGGGGCATCTCTCGCCAGGAGCGACTGGTTCAAGCCGCTCACACCGTCTTGGCGCAACTCGAGCAAAACCGCGGGGTGAGCGTGCTTCAAAAGTATCGCGACCTCGGCTTGAGAGTGCGGCAGAGGGTCGACGCGTTCCGAGCCGACCTCCATCTGCAGGCTGAGCGCGCGCGGCTTCTCCAGGAGGAAGTGGCGGCGCAGCTCGCGAGCGCGACCAATCGCAACCTCTTCGCTCTTACGGTGGTCACGACCCTGCTGCTGCCTCCAGCCTTCGTCACCGGTTTTTTCGGGGATGAATACGAAGGGGCTGCCGTTTGGCGAGTCGGACTATGGAACGGTGTACGCCACGATTCTCTGCTTGCTCGCAGCGGGCGTTGCCTATTTGCTGATCCGTCGTTATCGGGCGGTCTCTTGACCGGACTTCGCGGAGATTCGTGGGCGCTGATTAAGGCTCATCCCACCTGAAACCAAGCTCCCACCCCCGCGGCGCGGTGTTCGGGAATCGCGGATTCGAGCGGCCATTTGCCGGGGTTGTCGGCGACGAACGCGATATGGGCTGTGCGGCCGGGTTGGATGAGGATGGTGTCGCGCCAATAGGGCTCCCAGCCGTCGTCCATCGTATGCAAAAGCCGCGCGACATGGCCCCAGAGCCGGAGCGCCTGGACGACCGCCGTTCTGTTGGCGAGGGCGAACACGGCGGGTTGGCCCCGCGGGATGACGCACGCGGGCTTCGGCGCCCAGTCGACGAAAGTTACGCCGTTGATCGCAAACGGCGCTGAGCCGCCGCCGCTGACCGTGAAATCGCAGCGCCGCGCGGATTCGAGGGCGATTTCCGCCGGCAGCCGCGGATTGGCGGCGAGGCGCGGCTCATCGGCGCGCGCGTTCATCGGCTCGCCTTCCGACGCGATCGCAACGAACGGGCGGTCGGCCTCGCCAGCGCCGCCGCGCAGGTCGAGGCGGACGCCGGCGCCCTGTTCTCGCGGCATATCGAACATCAATTCGAACCGGGCGCCCGGGCCCATGGGAAACTGGTTGGCGAGCGGTTCGAAGGGCTCGCTCGGCTGGCCGTCGACCGCCACGATGAGGATTTTTGCGCCGCTTATCGCGACGGTCGCCAGACGCGCGGTCGCGGCGCTGCCCAGACGCAGCCTCACACGGGCGCCGGGTCGGGCCTTGAGCTTCAACGGCGCCGTCGCCCCATTGGCGAAAACGACGCCGCCCCTGCGCCCGCTTCCCCGGCCGATGGCGGGATCGGCGAAATCGTCCCTGATCTGGCCGCTCGCGTCGACGTTCCAGTCGGACAGCGCCACCGCCGCGTCGAGGTCGACGTCCGGCGCCTTCGCCTCATCGACGATGATCGGGCCGAACAGCCCTCGCCCTTGCTGGGAGGCGTCGGTCAGTCCCGCGTGGGGCAGGTAGATGTTGAAGCCGGAATCCGGGCGGAACAAAACGGATTTCGGCGCTGGCGCCAGGTTTGAGCGCATCTTGGGTGAGGCCGCCAACGCCTGCCGCCGAGTTCGCGCGCGTAAGCCCGGAAAGCTCAGCGTTGTCGGCTCGGCCAGCCTGTTGGAGAACCTCAGCCTCAGCTCCTCGCCTTGCCTGAGCCGGATGAGAGGGCCCGGAATCGCTCCGCCATAGGCGTAAGCCGCCGCGGCTCCCGCCGGCGGCGAGGCCAGTTGAAGCTTGGCCGGCGCGGCTACGAAGTCGAGCGCGCCCTCAGCCGCCGGAGCAATCGCGGCCGCTCGCGCCCGAGGCCCGAAGCGCCATAGCGCCGCCGCAAGGCCGCCGCCCAAAACGACGCGGCGGGTAGGGGTCACCCGATTTGTCCCATTTTGGCGCATTGCGCGCGGCGCCGAGAATGCTTGCGAAGGCTTTGCGGCGAAAAGGGCCTATCCATGCGTAAGCTCGCCATATCCCTCGGCTTTGCCGCCATTTTCGTCGCTTCAGGGCGTTTTCTGTTCGCGCCGCCCTTCTTAGCTGGCCAGGCCGACGGCGCAACCGGCATTCTGCTGGCGGCGGGCCTGTTCACCATCGCCATCGCCGCCGTGGTGCGCAAATGAGCAGACGAGCGCGTCAGCTCCGTATTTTTTTATGGCGTAGGACGGACAAGCTGGTATAGAGCCGCGAAAGCAAATCGGCCTCGTCAAGCCGGCGCTTGCGGCGGGCGTGGCGGAACTGGTAGACGCGCCGGATTTAGGTTCCGGTGACGAAAGTCGTGGGGGTTCGACTCCCTCCGCCCGCACCACTTCCTTCGCGGCGAACGAGCCTGGACCAATTGACGATCGAACGATTGGCACTTATCGGCCAGTCGCGGTCATAAGCCGCGACGACAACACGGAATGGCAAGATGCAAGTCACCGAGACGCTCAGCCAGGGGCTCAAGCGGGAATATGATATTTCGCTGTCGGCGAGCGACCTCGCGGCCAAGCTCAACGGGCAGTTGGAGGATATGAAGGCGAAGGTTCGCATCAACGGATTCCGACCCGGCAAGGTGCCGGTCGAGCATTTGCGTAAGGTCTACGGCAAGTCCGTGATGGCCGACGTGATGCAGGAAGCCATCGCCAGCGCGAACAAGAAGATCGTCGACGACAACCACCTGCGCCTCGCCCGGGAGCCGAAGGTCGAGCTGCCGAAGGATCGGGCGGATATCGACGCCGCGCTCGAGGCCCGCGGCGACCTCAACTTCAAGGTCGCGCTCGAGGTGCTGCCGGTGTTCGAGATTGGCGATTTCTCGCAGATCTTGCTTGAGCGTCTGACCGCCGATGTCGAATCCTCGGACGTGGAGACCGCGCTCGATCGGTTGGTGGAGGAGCGCCGCGCCTACAGCGAGAAGGCGTCGGGCGCGACGGCCGAGGTCCACGACCGCGTCACAATCGACTTCGACGGAACGATTGAGGGTGTTCCCTTCGAAGGCGGCGAAGGGCGGGACGTCCAGGTGGCGCTCGGCTCGAACACCTTCCTGCCTGGGTTCGAGGACCAGCTCATCGGCGTCGCCGTGGGCGACAAGCGCACGGTCCGGGCGACCTTCCCCGAGGCTTACGCCGCTCGCGCGCTTGCGGGGAAAACCGCCGACTTCGACGTGACGGTGAAGGCCGTCGCCGCGCCCGACCCGTTCCCCCTCGACGATGAATTCGCCAAGGGCATGGGCTCGGAAAGCCTCGACAAGCTCAAGGAGACGATCCGAGAGCGGATCGCCGCCGAATACGCGCGCGTCTCGCGCGAGAAACTCAAGCGTCAGCTCCTGGACCGGCTCGACCAGCTCTATTCGTTCGAGTTGCCGGAGGGGTTGGTCGATCAGGAGTTCAATTCCATCTGGGAGCAAGTAACCCGCGAGCAGCAGGCCATGGGGCGCACCTTTGCCGATGAGAACACTACGGAAGAGGCAGCGCGGACCGATTACCGCAAGATCGCTGAAAGGCGGGTGCGCCTGGGGCTTCTCTTGGCCGAGGTCGGAACGAGGGCGGAGGTGCAGGTTTCAGACGAGGAGATGACCCAAGCCCTGGTCGCTCGAGCTCGGTCGTTTCCGGGCCAGGAAAAGCAGGTTTGGGATTTCTATCGTAGCAACAACCAGGCGTTGGCCGAACTAAGAGCTCCGCTCTACGAGGAGAAGGTGGTCGATCATATCTTGGGCATGGCTAAGGTCGACGAGCGGAAGGTAACCAAGGAGGAGCTCCTCAAGCCCGTCGATGATGAGCGTCCGAGCGCGCCGTCGGACTGAAAGACGAGACCCGTGGTCGGACACCGAACGAGGCGGCAGCCTCTTTTCGGGACGGTCACTGGCGCCTATGTGTGACTGCGGCTGATAGCCGGGCGTGGGTTCGTTCCGGTGAAGGAAAGGTTCTGATGCGCGATCTGGTCGACTATTACACCAACAATCTTGTGCCGATTGTTATCGAGCAGTCGGCGCGGGGGGAGCGTTCGTTCGATATTTTCTCACGGCTGTTGCGCGAACGCATCATTTTCATGATCGGGCCCGTTGACGACCTTTCAGCGTCGCTGGTGGTTGCCCAATTACTCTTTCTTGAAGCTGATAATCCGAAGAAGGAAATCGCGCTCTACGTCAATTCTCCGGGCGGCGTGGTGACGGCAGGACTATCCATCTACGACACGATGCAGTTTATCAGACCCAAAGTGACGACGATGTGCATCGGGCAGGCAGCGTCTATGGGCTCGCTTCTCCTCGCCGCCGGCGAGAAGGGTTCTCGCTTTGCCCTGCCCAACTCCCGAATTATGGTCCACCAGCCGTCGGGCGGCTTTCAGGGTCAGGCATCGGATATCCAACGGCACGCGGAGGATATTCTTAAGGTGAAGCGGCGACTCAACGAGATCTATGTACATCACACCGGTCAATCCTACGAAGCCATAGAAAGAACGCTCGATAGGGATCACTTCATGTCAGCCGAGGAGGCGAAGGCCTTCGGGCTCGTCGATGAGGTGACAACCAAGCGCGCGGTCGAGTTGGAAGAGGCGAAGGCGTAGCCGCGAGGCCAGCCGAGCTGCGGGTTTTTTCTGGCTTTGGCGGTCGGCCGCGACAAATTTTGCGGAGTGGCCTTGATTTTGCGTATAATTTGGTGGTTGCTTGTCAAATCCCCAGTCTGACCCAAAGGGGGCGGACTGAAGAGAAATACAGGCAGTCGCGAAGGCTACGTTTCGTTAGGGTGGTTTGGTTAGGCTGCTCGGTCAGGCGTTTGACGACTCGCTCCGGCGGGAGCGGCCTAAATGGAGAAAAGCAATGGCCAAGGCCGAAGGCGACGCCAAAAATACGCTCTATTGCTCGTTCTGCGGCAAGAGCCAGCATGAAGTTCGCAAGCTCATCGCCGGGCCGACCGTCTTTATCTGCGATGAATGCGTTGAATTGTGCATGGACATCATCCGCGAGGAGAGCAAGACCGCCCTTGTCAAAAGCAAAGACGGCATCCCCACTCCTCGCGAGATATGCAAGGTTCTTGATGACTACGTGATCGGCCAGCCCCAAGCCAAGCGGGTTCTATCGGTCGCGGTCCACAATCACTATAAACGACTTAATCACGCCACTAAGCATGGCGATGTTGAGCTGGCGAAATCGAACATTCTGCTAATCGGACCGACAGGTTCGGGCAAGACGCTGCTCGCCCAAACTCTTGCGCGCATCCTCGACGTGCCGTTCACGATGGCCGACGCCACGAACTTCTGACCGAAGCCGGCTATGTCGGCGAGGATGTCGAGAACATCATCCTAAAACTGCTGCAAGCTTCCGACTATAACGTGG
This sequence comes from uncultured Alphaproteobacteria bacterium, assembly GCA_963820095.1. Lineage (GTDB taxonomy): Bacteria > Pseudomonadota > Alphaproteobacteria > Rhizobiales > Beijerinckiaceae > Roseiarcus. The sequence goes on along the minus strand of CAWFZA010000028.1, from coordinate 243,502 downwards.
AGCGGGCACAGCGCGGCATCGTCTACATCGACGAGATCGACAAGATCAGCCGCAAGTCCGACAATCCATCGATTACCCGCGACGTTTCGGGCGAAGGCGTGCAGCAGGCGCTGCTCAAGATCATGGAGGGTACGATTGCGAGCGTTCCCCCGCAGGGCGGCCGCAAGCATCCTCAGCAGGAATTCCTGCAGGTTGACACGACCAATATCCTGTTCATCTGCGGCGGGGCTTTTTCCGGTCTCGAGCGAATCATCTCGGCGCGCGGCAAGGGCACCTCGATCGGCTTTTCCGCTAAGGTTCAGTCGCCCGACGACCGACGCACGGGCGAAGTATTCCGCGAGGTCGAGCCGGAGGATCTATTGAAGTTCGGGCTGATTCCGGAATTTGTTGGTCGTTTACCAGTCATCGCGACCCTTGAAGATCTCGACGAGGATGCCTTGAAGAAGATCCTGACCGAGCCAAAGAATGCTCTTGTCAAGCAATACCAGCGCCTGTTCGAGATGGAGAACACCGACCTAACAATTCAGGAAGAGGCGCTGGGGGTGGTCGCCAAGAAGGCGATCGAGCGGCGGACGGGGGCCCGCGGCCTTCGTTCGATCATGGAAAGCATCTTGCTTGACACGATGTTTGAGTTGCCAGGCCTAGACGGCGTCGAACAAGTTGTCATTGGCCCCGAGGTCGTCGAAGGCAAAGCTCGCCCGCTTTACATTTATGCTGAGCGTGCCGAGCGCGTGAGCTGATAGGGCTCTGGGTCGATGGGCCGCTTGAAAGTTCGGCGGCACAGGCCCATCTCTGGTCGGGGGTTATCGGTTCTCCCTGCTATTCGACCCCGAAAGCTGTGCGCGTGAGTATCCCCTCGCGAAAGCGCGTCCGAATTCTTGGGGCGGGTTTTCTCGAAGGTTTGTAAAAGCTAAAAAAATGGCGAGCGGACGCGGAAGTCCGCTCTGCGAAGTTCAGGACAGCCATGACCACTCAACACAAGCCTATTGTCCCCGGGACGCTCGACGTCTATCCCGTCCTCCCGTTGCGCGACATCGTCGTGTTTCCGCACATGATCGTCCCCTTGTTTGTCGGGCGCGAGAAGTCAATTCGTGCGCTTGAAGAGGTTATGAAGTCGGACAAGCCGATCCTACTTGCGACCCAAAAGAACGCGGCCGACGACGATCCGGCGCCCGACGCCATTTTCTTTGCCGGCACGTTGGCAAGCGTTCTGCAATTGCTCAAGCTGCCGGATGGCACGGTCAAAGTGCTCGTCGAAGGCTCAACGCGCGCGCAGGTGACGCGGTTCATCGCCAGCGACGGTTTTTTCCAGGCCGAGGCCCTGGCGATTGCCGACGAGCCGATTGAAAAAATCGAGGGTGAGGCGCTCTCGCGCTCGGTCGTATCCGAGTTTGAGAGCTACGTGAAGCTCAACAAGAAGATTTCGCCTGAGGTCGTAACCGCGGTCAACCAGATCGATGACTACAGCAAACTTGCCGACACAGTCGCGTCCCATCTCGCGGTCAAGCTCTCCGACAAGCAGGCTATCCTGGAGATGCGATCCATCGCAAAGCGCTTCGAGAAGTGCCTTGCGCTGATGGAGAGCGAGATTTCGGTGCTTCAGGTGGAGAAGCGCATCCGCACGCGCGTCAAGCGACAGATGGAGAAGACGCAGCGAGAGTACTATCTCAACGAGCAGATGAAGGCGATCCAAAAGGAGCTTGGCGACGAGGAGGGCAAGGATGAAATGTCCGAGCTCGAGGAGCGGATCAAGTCGACGAGACTGACGAGGGAAGCGCGCGAGAAGGCCCTAGGCGAGGTCAAGAAGCTCAGGCAAATGTCGCCGATGTCGGCTGAAGCCACCGTGGTGCGCAACTATCTCGATTGGTTGCTGTCCATCCCGTGGCAGAAACGGTCGAAGATTAAGAAGGACCTACCGACGGCGCAGACAATCCTCGACGCCGATCATTTCGGCCTCGATAAAGTGAAAGAACGGATCGTCGAATACCTCGCCGTCCAACAGCGGGCCAATAAGCTGACCGGGCCGATCTTATGTCTCGTGGGGCCGCCGGGCGTTGGCAAGACTTCGCTGGGCAAGTCCATCGCGAAAGCCACGGGCCGCGAATTTGTTCGCATGTCGCTCGGCGGCGTGCGCGACGAAGCGGAGATTCGTGGCCATCGCCGCACCTACATCGGCTCGATGCCAGGCAAGGTTATCCAATCGATGCGCAAGGCTAAGACGTCGAATCCGCTTTTTCTGCTCGACGAGATCGACAAGATGGGTATGGATTTCCGCGGCGACCCATCCTCAGCCCTGCTCGAGGTGCTCGATCCCGAACAGAACTCGACGTTCAACGACCACTATCTGGAAGTCGACTATGATCTGTCTGGCGTCATGTTCGTGACAACCGCCAACACCCTCAACATCCCCCCCGCCCTCATGGACCGGATGGAGATCATTCGCATCGCCGGCTACACGGAGGACGAGAAGCTGGAGATCGCCAAGCGGCACCTTTTGCCCCATTCGATGAGCAAGCACGGATTGGACGCCAAGGAGTGGGTGGTTATGGACAGCGCCGTTACCGAGCTTATTCGGCGCTACACGCGTGAAGCCGGCGTCCGCAACCTAGAGCGGGAGATTTCCAATCTTGCGCGCAAGGCGGTCAAGGAGATCCTGACCCACAAGAGCAAGGTCATCGTCGTTAATGGCGAGAATGTCGCTGAGTTTCTTGGCCCGCCAAAGTTCCGCTACGGCGAGATCGAAGCTGACGATCAGGTCGGACTCGTAACCGGACTGGCTTGGACGGAGGTCGGCGGCGAATTGCTGACGATCGAAGGGGTCATGATGCCCGGCAAAGGCCGTATGACGGTCACGGGGAATCTTAAGGACGTAATGAAGGAATCGATCTCCGCCGCAGCGTCTTACGTGCGTTCGCGCGCGGTCGATTTCGGGATTGAGCCGCCGTTGTTCGATCGGCGCGACATCCATGTGCACGTGCCGGAGGGCGCAACCCCGAAGGACGGGCCTTCCGCTGGCGTCGGCATGGCGACCGTCATCGTCTCGATCCTAACCGGCGTTCCGGTGCGGCGCGACATCGCCATGACCGGCGAGATTACGCTGCGCGGGCGGGTCCTTCCGATCGGAGGGCTCAAGGAGAAGCTTTTGGCCGCACTCAGAGGCGGGATCAAGAAAGTGCTGATACCGGAGGACAACATCAAAGATTTGGCCGAGATCCCAAGCTCGGTGAAGAATGGTCTCGAGATCTTGCCCGTTTCCCGAATGGACGAGGTGCTCGCGCACGCGCTTGTGCGTCAGCCGGTGCCGATCGCTTGGGAGGAGGACGTCGCAGCGCCACCGCCTTCGGGTCCGCCCGAAGAGGACGGCCAAAGTCTAATCGCGCACTGACTGCCTGAAGAGGGGAACGGGCGTCCCTCACGTTGCAAATCGGACCTATTGCATGAAAGCCGCGAATTCTAGGAATTCGCGGCTTTTTTCGCGCTAGGGCCAGTTTTAGGCTCTTTTTTGTCCCTTGACCGCGACGAACGCTTGCGTTCCTTGCATGAAACGGCGAGCTATGGGTCGAACTCTGCTGTCGATTTGCTTGGGGCGGCGATGAGCGCCTTCGAGGGGGACGGACGGGATGAGCGCGCGGCCGCGGCGAAGCGTTGCCCCTCATGGCGGCGTTGGCGGTGCCGGACTTGAAAAATTGGCGGCAGCAACTGAGCGCCGCAGTCGAACGGAGAGGCGATAATGAATAAGCTTGAGCTCGTTGATCATATCGCGACGGAAGCGGAGTTGACCAAAGTTTCCGCCGCGGCCGCGCTCGAGGCCGTGCTGGAGGGCATCGTCGATACCCTGAGGAAAGGCGAGGAAGTCCGGCTCGTCGGATTTGGCACTTTCTCTGTTCGTGAGCGCGCCGCCGGAAAGGGCCGCAATCCCGCGACCGGTAAAGAAATTAAGATTGCCGCATCGAGAAACGCGCGCTTCAAGCCCGGCGCCGCTCTGAAGGCGAGCCTCAATAAGAAGTCGACCAAGAAATAAGATCAATACGTCGCAGTTACCCCGCCCCTTGGGGAGCTTGATCATCTGCCGGTCGCTGTTCGCCGTTAGAGCTTCCTGGCGATTGGCGAGCGTGTCGCTAGCCTGTTATCATGCAGCCGCCGGCCGACGCGACCGGCGGCTGCAAGGGCGGTTAGCTCAGTTGGTAGAGCATCTCGTTTACACCGAGAGGGTCGGCGGTTCGAGCCCGTCACTGCCCACCACCTTCAGGTCGGTGAGCTTGTTTGTGCTCGCTGCGGCGTCGGCCCTCGTAGGAGCCATGGTCACGCCGGCTGCGGCTCAGGATCACGGCCGACCGATGAGTTTTCGCGTTGCGCCCCTTGCATCCCACGAGTGCGGCCGACACTGTCCTGATGTCATCGTAGCCGACGGCGTGATCGAGGCGCAGACGCCACAGGCCTTTGTCAGTTTTCTCAAGTCTGGCAACTCGGACTCCAAATTGCGGCGCATCGTTTTTTTCAACTCCCGCGGCGGCAACGTCGTCGCTTCAATGATCTTCGGCCACATTCTGCGGGGGCTCCGCATCGCTGGCGTCGTTGGACGGTTCAACGCGGACGGCGATCCCGGACCGTACGTTGGGGAATGCTTGTCGGCCTGCGTCTACGCGCTGATGGGCGCGGTGCGCCGCGTCGCGCCCCCGGGGAGCGAAGTCGGGCTGCATCGAATGTCGATTGTCGAAAGCGAAGGCGGCCTTTTCGGATCGCATGCGCAGCGTAGTTTCGCCGATCCGCCGATGGTCGCCGTGCTCGGGCGCTACGCACGGCGAATGGGGGTAGACCCCGGCCTGGTGAAGAGGGCGGAATTGCTGCCTCCTGATACTGTTCATGTCTTGACGCGAGATGAAATGCGGCGGTGGTCGTTGGCGACAAGTCAATTCTGATCGGTAGCCGCACCGGCGCAGGGGCCGGGTCCCGAAGTCGTGGTTTGGCGCTGCTTGCGATCCTTGACTTGGAAACACGTCTGGCTTATCGGGCGTCTTCCCGCGGGGGAGTAGCTCAGTTGGTTAGAGCGCCGGCCTGTCACGCCGGAGGTCGCGGGTTCAAGTCCCGTCTCTCTCGCCATTTTCTGATAGTCCCCTCAACGCTCAGTTCCCTCGGCTCGACCGAGGCCTGCGTCACGGGCTCCGCAGTCTCGATTCTCCTTCCCGCGATCGCGAGGCGGCGGATTACTGTGTGCATTTTGGGCGATTTCAATAGGTGACGGCGCCATTTACGAGTCGTTCTCCTGACGGCCGAAGCCGGGTCGGCCACGAAATGTGCAAGCCCGACTTCTTTGCTATTTTCTGAAAAACAATACCAGCTCCCAGCCGGCTTGGCAAGAAATGGTCGGTTTCTGGTAAGCCCCGGGTGGGGCTTCGGATGAGATCCAACCCCACCTCGCGCCTCAAGGCGAAGCGAAACTTGGCGGCTCGATGAATGCTTAGAGCTCGGGTCTCGCATGCTCCTCTTGAGCATCCCTTCGAAAAGCTCTGGGCAGGCATTCGGCTGCTTCGCGCCTTGAGGGATGAGGTGGAGTTACGATTTTTCTTGATCGAGCATCCCGGCCCTCGACTAAGCGTTTTTCGTATCCCCTCGGGAAAGCCAAGCGATCTCATGAACCGAATCCCGTAGCGCTTCCTTTCCGCCGCCAAACGCGCGCCAGGCCCGGTTACATAGGCGGTGCGTTTCAACGACGAGGCGTGGAGTTACTTAGCCTTTCGCCTTGCATGCTAGGTTGCACTGCGATACGCGTTGACGAACGCGGCGTCCGCCGCGCGAACGCAGCGCGCAACTGATAATCTGAAGAGCGAGGCCATGCCGAGCCTTATTTCCGACTACCTGCCGCTGGTCGTCTTCGTAATCATCGCCACCCTCATAAGCGGCGCGCTATTGATTGCGCCTTTTCTCCTCGCCTATCGCGCGCCCGACACCGAAAAGCTTTCGCCCTACGAGTGCGGCTTTCCTCCGTTCGACGATGCTCGCATGCGCTTCGACGCGCGCTTCTACCTCGTCTCGCTCCTCTTCATCATTTTCGATCTCGAAGTCGCCTTCCTGTTTCCCTGGGCGATCGTATTCCACGATCTGGGCGCATTGGGATTCTGGTCGATGATGATCTTTCTGGCGGTGCTGACGGTCGGATTTGTTTACGAGTGGAAAAAGGGAGCGCTGGAATGGGATTGACCGCCGGACCAACCGTTACGCAAGCCGCGCCCGACCTCCTCGATCCGCTAACCGGCAGACCTATCCGGCCAGGAGACCGGTATTTCGGCTTGATCAGCGACGAGCTCGCCGACAAAGGCTTTCTCGTCACAACGGCCGACGACCTTATCCAATGGGCGCGCACCGGCTCGTTGATGTGGATGACATTCGGCCTTGCGTGCTGCGCCGTCGAGATGATGCAAGTCTCGATGCCGCGCTACGATGTTGAGCGTTTTGGCTTTGCGCCCCGCGGTAGCCCCCGCCAATCGGACGTGATGATAGTGGCGGGCACACTGACCAATAAGATGGCGCCGGCGCTGCGCAAGGTTTACGATCAGATGCCAGAGCCGCGCTATGTCATCTCGATGGGTTCGTGCGCGAATGGCGGGGGGTACTACCACTATTCCTATTCAGTTGTGCGCGGATGCGACCGCATTGTCCCGGTTGATATCTATGTGCCGGGCTGTCCGCCTACCGCCGAGGCTCTGCTCTACGGCGTATTGATGTTGCAGAAGAAAATTCGCCGGACAGGAACGATCGAACGCTGAAGATTTGCGGGAGCGAAGAAGGCGAGACTTAAGCGGATGGACGACCAACTTCAGACTATTGCGGCGCAACTTGCCGCTGCGGCCCCCGGCGCGGTGGTGGAGTTCTGCTTTCGAGTTTGGCGAGCTGACGCTAACCGTCGGTCTCGCGCGCATACTGGAGACGCTCCAATTCCTCCGCGATGACCCATCGGCACAATTTGTTTCAATCATCGATATTTCGGGCGTTGACCATCCGCAGCGCGAGAAGCGGTTCGACGTCGTCTACCATCTGCTCTCGCCGAAGCTGAACCGTCGGGTGCGAGTCAAAATCGAGACTGACGAGGACACCGCGGTCATGAGCGCCACCGCCGTCTATCCAGGCGCCGACTGGTACGAGCGAGAGATATACGACCTGTTCGGGGTCGTGTTCGAGGGCCATCCGGATTTGCGGCGCATCCTGACCGACTATGGCTTCGAGGGCTATCCGTTGCGCAAGGACTTCCCAATGACGGGTTTCGTCGAGGTGCGCTACGACGATGCGGAAAAGCGTGTTCGCTACGATCCGGTGCGGCTTAACCAGGAGTTCCGCCAGTTTGATTTCCTGAGCCCCTGGGAGGGGCCGCCGTTACCGGGGGATGAAAAGGCGAAGGGGGACGATCGGCAATAGGTGTTCGAGTCATGAACGATCAAAACCTGCGCAACTTTTCCATCAACTTTGGGCCCCAGCATCCGGCGGCGCACGGGGTGCTACGACTCGTGCTCGAGCTTGACGGCGAGGTTGTCGAACGGGTGGACCCGCATATTGGGCTCCTGCATCGCGGCACCGAAAAACTCATGGAGGCGCGCACCTACCTGCAGAACGTGCCCTATCTCGATCGGCTCGACTATGTCGCGCCGATGAATCAGGAGCACGCATATGCGCTCGCAGTCGAGCGCCTTCTCGGCATTGCGGTTCCGCGACGCGGCCAGCTCATTCGCGTGCTCTACTGCGAGATTGGCCGCCTATTGTCGCATTTGCTCCAGATCACGACCCAGGCGCTGGATGTCGGCGCGCTGACGCCGCCCCTTTGGGGTTTCGAGGAGCGCGAGAAGCTGATGGTGTTCTACGAGCGCGCCAGCGGCTCCCGTATGCACGCGGCCTACTTTCGTCCGGGCGGTGTGCACCAGGATTTGCCGCGCAAGCTCATCGACGACATCGAGGCCTTTTGCGACCCATTCCTTAAGGTTTGCGACGATCTCGAGACTCTGCTCACTGGAAATCGAATCTTCAAGCAGCGTAATGTCGACATCGGAGTCGTCAAGCTGGCGGACGCCTGGGCATGGGGCTTCTCGGGCGTCATGGTGCGAGGATCAGGCGCAGCCTGGGATCTGCGCAAGGCCCAGCCGTACGAGTGCTACGAGGAAATGGATTTCGATATTCCCGTCGGCAAGAACGGTGATTGCTACGATCGCTATCTGATCCGCATGGAAGAGATGCGCCAGTCGGTAAAGATCATGCGCCAGTGCTGCGAGAAGCTGAACTCGCCTGGCGGCAAGGGGCCAGTCGTGACCGACGACGGCAAAGTTACGCCGCCCCGGCGCGCCGAAATGAAGCGGTCGATGGAGGCGCTTATCCATCATTTCAAACTCTACACCGAAGGCTATAAGGTGCCAGCCGGCGAGGTTTATGCCGCGGTCGAAGCGCCCAAGGGCGAGTTTGGCGTTTATCTTATCGCCGACGGCTCGAACAAGCCCTACCGCGTCAAACTTCGCGCGCCCGGCTTCGCCCATCTTCAAGCGATGGATTTTCTGTGTCGCAAGCACATGCTCGCGGACGTCAGCGCGGTCCTCGGCTCGCTTGATATCGTGTTCGGGGAGGTCGACCGGTGATCGAGTTCGCCCGGCGCTTCAACATGACCCAATGCTTGAGGAACATTTGACCGATGTCCGTCCGCCGCTTCGCCGACGAACAGCCGAAAACCTTCGAGTTCACGCCGGAAAACAAGGCATGGGCCGAGCGGGAGATCGCCAAATATCCTCCCGGCCGGCAAGGCTCAGCGGTGCTCGCGCTGTTGTGGCGGGCGCAGAAGCAGAATGGATATTGGCTTCCGCGCGCGGCGGTGGAAAGGGTCGCGGCGATGCTCGATATGCCCAACATCCGGGTGCTCGAGGTCGCGACGTTCTATACGATGTTCAACCTTGCGCCGGTCGGCCGCCACTACGTGCAGGTCTGCGGTACGACGCCGTGCATGCTCGCTGGTTCAGACGATATCAAAGCGGTCTGCCGCCAGCGCCTCGGCGAGCAGGGCCATGTGACGCCGGACAGCCTGTTCTCCTGGATTGAGGTCGAATGCCTGGGAGCGTGTTGCAATGCGCCCATGGTTCAGATCAATGACGATTATTACGAAGACCTGACGCCGGAGAGTTTCGCCAAGCTTCTTGACGATCTTGCATCGGGCCGGCCGGTCAAGACCGGTTCGCAGATCGGGCGGGTCTCCTCCGAGCCGGTTGGCGGCTTGACCGCGCTGACCACGCTATACGGAGTCGATGGCCGCGGCGCGGCGACCGCGCCAGCGAACGATCAATCGCCGACCGAGACGATTGGGAACTGAGCGATGCTGCAAGACAAGGATCGCATCTTCACCAATCTCTATGGGTTCGGCGACCGTGGCCTCAAGGGCGCGAGGGCGCGTGGCAATTGGGATGGGACCAAGGAGATCATCGATAAGGGACGGGACTGGATCATCTCCGAAATGAAGGCCTCGGGCCTCCGCGGGCGGGGAGGCGCTGGCTTTCCGACTGGGCTTAAATGGTCGTTCATGCCCAAGACCGTCGATCCAAAGCGCCCGCACTATCTCGTCGTCAACGCCGACGAATCGGAGCCTGGCACCTGCAAGGACCGCGAGATCATGCGCAACGACCCACACACGCTGGTCGAGGGCGCGCTGGTCGCCTCATTCGCCATGGGCGCCCACGCGGCCTATATCTACGTGCGCGGCGAATTCATCAAGGAGCGTTACAATCTCGAGGCTGCGGTCGCGGAGGCCTACGATGCGCGGCTGATTGGCAAGGACAATGTTCACGGCTGGCCGTTCGATCTCTACGTCCATCATGGCGCCGGGGCTTATATTTGCGGCGAAGAGACGGCGATGCTCGAGTTGCTCGAGGGCAAGAAGGGGATGCCTCGCATGAAGCCCCCCTTTCCCGCCGGCATGGGGCTCTATGGGTCTCCGACAACGGTCAACAACGTTGAGTCAATCGCCGCCTCGCCAACGATCTTGCGGCGCGGCGCGTCGTGGTTCACCAGCTTCGGCGCGCCCAACAATTCCGGCACCAAGGTCTTCAGCGTTTCAGGTCACGTCGACAGGCCGTGCAACGTGGAAGAGGCGATGTCGATCCCGTTCCGCGAGTTGATCGAGAAGCACTGCGGCGGGGTTCGCGGCGGCTGGGACAATCTGCTTGCCGTCATCCCCGGCGGAGCGTCGGTGCGGCTCGTTCCCGCCGCGCAGATTATCGATTGTCCCATGGACTTCGATTCGCTCGCCAAGCTCAAGTCGGGCCTTGGCACAGCCGCGGCGATCGTGATGGATAAGTCGACCGACATTATCCGCGCCATCGCGCGCCTGTCGTATTTCTACAAGCACGAGAGCTGCGGCCAATGCACGCCCTGTCGCGAGGGCGCGGGCTGGATGTGGCGCGTCATGGAGCGCATGGTTCAGGGCCGCGCCCAACGGCGTGAGATTGATATGCTGCTCGACGTCACCAAGCAGGTCGAAGGGCACACCATTTGCGCCCTTGGCGACGCGGCGGCGTGGCCGATCCAGGGGCTCATCGCTCATTTCCGCCCCGAAATCGAGCGGCGCATCGACCAATATGCGGCGAATCCGCACAGTGAGCCGGTGCTGGCGGCAGCGGAGTAGGCGGAGATGACGACCCATATCGCCCAGCTCAACATCGGTCGATTCCGGTATCCGACGGGCGATCCGCGCATGGCGGCGTTCATGACAAACCTCGATCGCATCAACTCTCTTGCGGAGCGCAGCGACGGATTCGTCTGGCGCCTGAAGGACGAGAGCAACAATGCGACCGCCATCCGTCCGACGAGCGACCCGACGATGGCGGTCAATCTGTCCGTGTGGGCGAGCGTCGAAGCGTTGGAGCGCTTTGTCTGGGCGACGGTCCACAAGCAGTTCTACAACCGCAAGGACGATTGGTTCGAAAAGCCCGCGGCGCCCCATTTCGTCATGTGGCCGATACCATCCAGGCATATCCCAGATGTCGAAGAGGCCATGGGGCGGCTGGCACACTTAACTGCGCACGGCGATAGCGATTTTGCCTTTGGCTGGAGCCATCTCGCGCACATCAAGCTATGGATGAGCCGGAAGTGTGGTTGACCATCGAACAGACACGATGAAGATCGAGAGCGAAAAGCATCGGATGGACGTTCACAAAGCCGACCTTTCCGGCTCGAAGTTCGACGACGTCAATCTGTCGGGCTCTGACTTTCACAACATCAACATGTCGGATTGCTCGTTCGATGACTTGAATATGTCTGGTTGGCGAGTTCACAACGCCAACCTCGCCGGCCTGCGCGTCGACAAAGCCAACCTTGCCGGCGCTTCCTTCGCTAACGCTCGCCTGGACGGCGCGACCATCGATGGGATTGCCGTCACCGATCTCCTCGCGTATTGGCGCGCAGGCCACGGGGCGAAGAGCGCATGAGCAAGATCGTCATCGACGGGAAGGAAATCGACGTCCCCGCCGAGTTCACGCTTCTCCAGGCTTGCGAGGTGGCCGGCGCCGAGATTCCACGGTTCTGCTTCCACGAGCGGCTGTCGATTGCCGGCAACTGTCGGATGTGCCTGGTCGAAGTGAAGGGCGGACCACCCAAGCCGACGGCTTCTTGCGCGATGGCGGTCAAGGACTTGCGCCCCGGCCCGAACGGTGAGCCGCCGGTCGTCTTCACGAACTCGCCGATGGCCCGCAAGGCGCGTAAAGGGGTGATGGAGTTCCTGCTCATCAATCATCCGCTTGACTGCCCGATCTGCGACCAAGGTGGCGAATGCGACCTGCAAGATCAGGCGATGGCCTACGGCGCTGACTCCTCTCGTTTCTCCGAGAACAAGCGCGCGGTTGAGGACAAATATATCGGGGCGCTGGTCAAGACGTCGATGAACCGTTGCATTCAGTGCACGCGTTGTGTGCGCTTTGTAACGGAGGTCGCAGGCGTTCCGGAGCTAGGCGCCATCGGCCGCGGCGAGGACATGGAGATCACCTCCTACCTTCAACAGGCGCTGAGTTCGGAATTGCAGGGCAACGTCGTCGACCTCTGTCCGGTCGGCGCATTGACGGCGAAACCGATCGCCTTCCATGCCCGCCCGTGGGAGTACACCAAGACCGAATCGATTGACGTGATGGACGCGCTTGGCTCGGCTGATCCGCGTCGATTCCCGTGGTCGCGAGGTGGTGCGCATTCTGCCTCGCGTCAACGACGCGATCAACGAGGAATGGATTTCCGACAAGACGCGGCACATCGTCGACGGCTTGAAGACGCAGCGACTCGATCGCCCATATGTCCGCGTCGATGGCCGGCTCAGGCCCGCGAGTTGGGCGGAGGCCTTCGCCACCATTGCCGGCAAAGTCGCGGCGGCTTCCCCGTCGCGGATCGGCGCGATCGTGGGGGACTTGGCGACGGTCGAGGAGATGTTCGCGCTCAAATCGCTTATCGCCAAGCTTGGGTCGCCCAATATCGATTGCCGCCAGGACGGGTCGAAACTGCATCCGAAATTCGGCCGTGCGTCCTATCTCTTCAACTCGACGATCGCCGGCATCGAGCAAGCGGACGCCATTCTCATCGTCGGCTCGAACCCGCGCCATGAGGCGCCGGTCCTCAACGCACGCATCCGCAAGCGGTGGCTCAGGGGTGGCGCGCTGATCGACGTCGTAGGAGCGAGGGCCGATCTGACTTACGAGTACAATTACTTAGGCGCCGGACCGCAAACGCTCGCGCAGACATGGGACAAGCCGCCCGAACATGTCGCAAAGCCAATGATGGTCGTAGGCGCCGGGGCGTTCGCGAGGCGCGACGGCGTGGCCGTTCTGGCGAGCCTTGCCAAGGTCGCCCTAGCGGCGGGCGTCGTGAAGGACGGCTGGAACGGCTTTAATGTGATTCATAGCGCAGCATCGCGCGTCGGTGGCCTCGATCTCGGCCTCGTGCCGGGTGAAGGCGGCTTTGATGCTGCGGCGATGGCGGAGGCGAACGCGCTCGACGTACTCATTAACCTCGGAGCGGATGAAATCGATATCGAGCCTGGCCCCTTCGTGGTCTATGTCGGCACACATGGTGACCGCGGCGCTCATCGCGCGGACGTCATCTTGCCCGGCGCCGCCTATACCGAGAAGACTGGCATCTACGTCAACACGGAAGGACGGCCGCAGCTCGCCGAGCGCGCGGTGTTCCCGCCGGGAGACGCGCGCGAGGATTGGTCGATCCTGCGCGCTCTATCGGACCCGCTGGGCGTAAGACTGCCGTTCGATTCGCTTGCCCAACTTCGGGCGGCGCTCGCCGTCGCCTATCCATTCCTGGTGCGCTTTGACGCGGTCGCGCCGGCAGATGCGGGCGTTTTGAGCGTGATCGCCGCACTCGGCGGCGCTGTCGACCAGACGTCGTTCGCCCCCGTTGTCTCTGACTTTTATTTTACCAACCCGATCGCCCGCGCCTCTCGCGTCATGGCCGAATGTTCGGCTCTGGTGCGGGAGGGGCGTCGTCAGGCGGCGGAATAGGCCAGATTCGATGACCAGCGCGACACCGTCCCGCACCGCTTCGCCGCCTTGGGCCGCAATCCTCGGCGCAGCTGCGGTCGTCATCATCGCGATCATCGCCGTTCTTTGGCTTCTGATCAGTAGCGGCGCAATGTCCTCGTTCGGCGCATGGATGCACGAGAGCGATATCGGCTCATTGTTGAGGCACGTGCTGGAGAGCCTGCTCCTGCTGGTGTGCCTTCTTCTCTCGACAGCGGCGCTGATTTACATTCAACGAAAGATCTGGGGCGCCGTGCAGCTTCGCCGAGGCCCGAATGTCGTGGGTCCATGGGGCGTTCTTCAGCCGTTCGCGGACTTTTTCAAGTTCATCCTTAAGGAGCCGATCATCCCAGCCGGCGCCAACAAGGGTGTGTTCCTGCTTGCGCCGCTCGTGTCCGTCGTGCTTGCTTTCGCTGCGTGGGCGGTCATTCCTGTCTCGGACGGATGGGTGGTCGCCGATATCAACGTTGGGCTTCTCTACCTTTTTGCCGTCTCCTCGCTTGGCGTGTACGGCGTGATCATGGCGGGATGGGCGTCAAACTCGAAATATGCGCTGCTTTCGGCGCTACGGGCAGCCGCCCAGATGGTGTCTTACGAGGTCTCGATCGGCTTCGTGATTGTGACGGTGGTGCTGTGCGCGGGCTCGGTTAACCTGAGCGACATTGTCCGCGCCCAGGACACGCGATTCGGCTTGCTCGGTTGGTACTGGCTCCCGCTTCTCCCGATGTTTGTCGTCTTCTTCATTTCGGCGCTTGCCGAGACGAATCGGCCGCCTTTCGACTTGACGGAGGCGGAGTCGGAGCTGGTCGCAGGATACACAGTGGAATATTCCGCATCGCTCTTCTTGCTGCAGTTCCTGACCGAACTCGTCGCGCTGCTCACCATGGGATCGTTGACTGCGATCCTGTTCCTCGGCGGATGGCTGTCGCCGCTTCCGTTTCCGCCATTCACATGGGTACCGGGAGTCATCTGGTTCTTGATTAAGGCTTGGGCGGTCGTGTTCTGCTTCTTGATGGTAACCGCCTTCGTTCCGCGCTATCGTTACGACCAGTTGATGCGCCTGGGCTGGAAGGTGTTCCTGCCGATTTCTCTCGTAATGGTGGTCGCGGTGGCCGGGGTGCTCGAATTTACCGGTCTTGGGGCGAACCCCTCGGCCCCTTTGCACTGAAAGGGGAGGCCAATGGCTCTCAGGCTCACGCGTTCGGCCAAGTCTCTGTTTCTGACAGAGTTCCTTGCCGCGTTCGGATTGTCGGTCCGTTATATGTTCAAGCCTAGGGCGACGCTCAATTACCCGCACGAGAAGTCGCCGCTGAGCCCTCGCTTTCGTGGCGAACATGCGCAGCGCCGCTATCCCAACGGCGAGGAGCGATGCATCGCCTGCAAGCTGTGCGAGGCGATCTGTCCTGCTCAGGCGATCACGATCGAGGCGGGACCGCGGCGGAACGACGGGACTCGCCGAACAACGCGCTACGACATCGACATGGTCAAATGCATCTACTGCGGCATGTGTCAGGAAGCCTGTCCGGTTGACGCGATCGTCGAAGGCCCGAACTTCGAATTTGCGACTGAGACGCGCGAGGAGCTTTACTACGACAAGCAGCGATTGCTGGATAACGGCGATCGATGGGAGCGGGAGCTTGCGCGCAATATCGAGCTCGACGCCCCGTATCGATAAGGCTTTCTCTCCCCCGACGGAGAAGCAAGTTGACCATGGCCGTCGAGTGACGTGAATGGTCAACGAGCGCCTTTGATAGGGGGGCTGGGCGCCGCGCGCGGGGGGGCGCCAACGAAACGTGGCGCTCACGCGACTGCGCCCTGCCTGTTTCCCGAGGAGGGAGGTCGGTCGGGCATGGGGACTATGACAAGAGGCGGATGATGCAGGCCGATGTTCTGTTCTTTTGGATTTTAGGTCCGCTTCTGGTCCTGTCGGCTTTCGCCGTTATTGTGGCCAAAAATCCGGTGCATTCGGTCCTCTTCCTCATCCTTTCTTTCGTCTGCGCGGCCGGCCTGTTTCTGCTGATGGGCGCAGAGTTCCTGGCGATGATTCTGGTCGTCGTCTATGTCGGCGCGGTCGCGGTGCTGTTCCTGTTCGTCGTCATGCTGCTCGACGTGGACTTCGCCCGGCTGAGGCAGGGCTTCGTCGAATACCTGCCGCAGGGGTTGCTGATCGCGTTAGTGGTGGCGATTGAGCTGATCTATGTCGTGTCGGGTCTCGGATCCTCGCGGCGGGCAGCGGGGCCCGCGGCGCCGGAGGGCACGGTCAGCAATACCGCCGCCCTCGGCGAGGTGCTCTACACCCGCTATTTCTACTTCTTCCAGGCGGCGGGGATGATTCTGCTGACCGCAATGATCGGCGCAATCGTTCTCACCCTTCATCATAAGCGGGGCGTCAAACGCCAGGACGTCGGCGCGCAGGTGGCTCGCACCCCTGAAACCGCGGTCGAGGTGCGCAAGGTCGCCTCACGCGCCGGCATCTGAAGGATCACGCGGATGGGAATCGGCCTCGCCAACTACCTCACCCTCGCCGCGATCGTGTTCACGATCGGCATTGCCGGGATCATTCTGAATCACAAGAACATTATCATCATTCTCATGTCGGTCGAGCTCATCCTTTTGTCCGTCAACATCAACCTCGTCGCCTTTTCGACCTATTCGGGCGATCTGACCGGGCAGGCCTTTGCGCTCTTCGTCCTCACAGTAGCCGCGGCTGAGGCGGCGATTGGTCTCGCGATCCTGGTGGCCTATTACCGCAATCGCGGCTCTATCGCGGTTGAGGACATTAATTCGCTGAAGGGCTGAGCCTGTGTACCAGCTGATCGTCTTCCTGCCGCTTCTCGGTTTCCTGATTGCTGGCGTTTTTGGGCCCTGGATCGGCGCGCGCGGCGCTGAATATGTCACCTCGGCCCTTCTCGGGGTTTGTTGCGTCCTCTCCTGGATCGCGTTCGTCATGGTTGCGGGAGGCGCGGACGCGCATGTGCGGATCGCCAATTGGTTCACCTCCGGCAAGGTCGTCGCCGACTGGGCCTTGCGCGTCGACACGTTGACCGCTGTCATGTTCGTCGTCGTGACGACGGTTTCGTTTCTCGTCCACGTCTACTCGATCGGCTATATGGCCGAGGACCCATCGAAGTCCCGGTTTTTTGCTTACCTTTCGCTCTTCACCTTCGCCATGCTGATGCTGGTGACGGCGGACAATCTGGTGCAGCTCTTCTTCGGCTGGGAAGGCGTTGGCCTGATGTCCTACCTCCTGGTCGGCTTCTGGTACGAAAAGCCGGCCCCGAATGCCGCAGCGATCAAGGCGTTCGTCGTCAACCGGGTCGGCGATTTCGGCTTTTCGCTAGGCATATTCCTCACCTTCTATCTGACTGGCTCGATCGCCTTCGATCAAGTGTTCGCCGCCGCGCCCGGTCTCGTCGGCAGGACGGTGCATTTTATCGGCTTCAACTGGGACGCGTTGACGCTCGCCTGCCTGCTCCTGTTCATGGGCGCCATGGGCAAGTCAGCGCAGTTTCTACTGCACACCTGGCTTCCGGACGCGATGGAGGGTCCGACCCCGGTCTCCTCGCTCATTCACGCGGCGACCATGGTGACGGCTGGCGTGTTCATGGTGGCGCGTTTATCCCCTCTCTTCGAGCTCTCTCCGACCGCGCTTAGCGTTGTCACCATCGTCGGCGGGACGACGGCCTTCTTCGCCGCCACCATCGCCGGGGTTCAGATGGACATCAAGAAGGTGGTCGCCTATTCGACCTGCTCGCAACTCGGCTACATGTTTGTTGGCCTTGGCGTGGGGGGCTATAGCCTCGGCGTTTTCCACCTGTTTACTCACGCTTTCTTTAAAGGACTTCTATTTCTTTGCTGCGGCTCGGTGATCACCGCGATGCATCACGAGCAGGACATGCGCGCGATGGGTGGGCTCCGAAGGGAGCTGCCCGTGACCTTCTGGACGATGATGGCCGGCGCGCTCGCGCTCAGCGCCGTTGGTATCCCATTCACGTCGATTGGCTTTGCCGGATTTGTGTCGAAGGACCCAATCATTGAAGCGGCTTTCGTCTCGGATCGCTTCGGCGCCACGTACGCTTTCTGGTGCGCCGACATCGCGGCCGGGTTGACCGCCTTCTACACTTGGCGGCTCATGTTCATGACTTTTTTTGGCAAGCGGGGCGACTGGTCCGCGTCCCTAACGAGCGCGCATGACGCGCATGATCATGGCCATGGGGACCATCCTGTGCGCGAATCCCCGCTGGTCATGCTGATTCCACTCATAGTGCTGGCCTTCGGCGCGACTTTCGCCGGAATGGCGTTCCGATTCCTATTCATCGGCGGGGGGCATGACGGATTCTGGCGAAGCTCCTTATACCTGGGCCAGGAGAACAATATTCTCGAGCGCATGGAGACGGCCCCATGGCTCGTCTCGGTGTCTCCGACGCTGGCTGTGCTTATCGGCGTCGGAATCGCCTACTACATGTACATGGTCGATCGCACCGCGCCGCGGCGGCTCGCCGCCGAATTTCCGGCGCTCTATCGCTTCCTGGTCCATAAGTGGTACTTCGACGAACTTTACGACTTCCTGTTCGTCCGTCCAGCCTTTGCGATCGGCCGCGCGTTCTGGAAAGGCGGCGACGGCGCGATCATCGATGGCTTCGGACCAGACGGCGTTTCGGCGCGCGTGCTCGACGTGGCCCGTAGCGCTGTGCGCCTGCAGACCGGCTATGTGTATCATTACGCATTCGCGATGCTGCTTGGTGCTGCGGCGCTGACGACTTGGTATCTGTTCGGAGGGGTGATCCAATGAACAGCTCTTGGATCCTCTCCGGCATCCTGGCGTTGCCGCTGATAGGCGCGTTGTTTATCCTGGCGCTGCCCGGCGACAGCGAGGCGGCCAAGCGAAACGCCCGCTGGATAGCGCTGTTCGCGACCATGATCACATTCGTGCTGAGCCTCGTCGCCTGGGGCCGTTTCGACCCGGCGCAGCCCGGGTTTCAACTTGTCGAGGAGCGCTACTGGTTCTCGCACGCGATCCTGTACAAGCTCGGCGTCGACGGCGTTTCCATGCCGTTTGTATTGCTCACCACGTTCATCATGCCAATCTGCATCGTCGCGTCCTGGGCGCCGATCCAGACCCGCGTCAAGGAGTACATGATCACCTTCCTGGTGCTGGAGACGCTGATGGTCGGGGTCTTCGTGGCGCTCGACTTGGTGCTCTTTTATCTGTTCTTCGAAGGTGGCCTGATCCCGATGTTCATTATCATCGGCATCTGGGGCCACGGCAATCGCGTGTACGCGGCATTCAAGTTTTTCCTCTACACGTTCACCGGCTCAGTGCTGATGCTGCTCGCAATCATGGCCATGTACTGGACAGCGGGCACGACCGACATCACCGTGTTGCTCAAGACACCATTTCCAGCCCACATGCAGACTTGGCTGTGGCTCGGGTTCTTCGCTTCGTTCGCGGTGAAGATGCCGATGTGGCCAGTGCACACCTGGTTGCCTGATGCACATGTCGAGGCGCCGACCGCGGGATCGGTTGTGCTGGCCGCCATTCTGCTCAAAATGGGCGGCTACGGCTTCATCCGCTTTTCACTGCCGATGTTTCCGGACGCCTCGCTTTATTTCACCCCGCTCGTCTTCACCCTATCGGTGATCGCGATCATCTACACCTCCCTGGTTGCGCTGGCTCAGGATAGCATGAAGAAGGTGATCGCCTATTCGTCAGTCGCTCACATGGGCTTTGTGACAATGGGGATTTTCGCTGCCAACACCCAGGGGATCGAGGGCGCTGTTTTCCAGATGATCAGCCACGGCCTTATCTCGGGAGCGCTCTTCCTTTGCGTTGGTGTTGTCTATGACCGCGTGCACACTTACGAAATTAGCGCCTACGGCGGCCTCGTGCAGCGCATGCCGCTCTATGCGGTGGCTTTCATGGTGTTCACTCTCGGCAATATCGGGTTGCCGGGCACCACCGGCTTCCTCGGCGAATTCCTGACCCTGATAGGCACGTTCCAGACGAACAACTCGGTCGCCTTCCTCGCGACCTTCGGCATAATCTTGTCGGCGTGCTATGCGCTCTACCTTTACCGGCGCGTCATCTTTGGCGTCATCGAGAAGCCA
This sequence comes from uncultured Alphaproteobacteria bacterium, assembly GCA_963820095.1. Lineage (GTDB taxonomy): Bacteria > Pseudomonadota > Alphaproteobacteria > Rhizobiales > Beijerinckiaceae > Roseiarcus. The sequence goes on along the minus strand of CAWFZA010000028.1, from coordinate 223,871 downwards.
AACCTGATGGGCATCGCAGACCTCACTGGCCGCGAGGTCGTGACACTTTTACCGCTTGGCTTGCTGACCATCTTTTACGGCGTGCACCCGCAGCCGATCATTGACGCCAGCGCAGCTTCGATCGAGCAGATCATCAGCGGCTTCCAGCATGCTGTCACGTTGACTAAGTCGGCGGGGCTCTGACGAGGTCGAGGATTGTCCTTTGGAATGAGTGGCGCTCATGCATGAGACGGCGATTTCTCTTCCCGTGATCCTGCCGGAGGCGGTGCTGGCGGCAGGGACCTTGGCGCTTGTGCTCTACGGCGCCCTGCGTGGCGAGCGCGGATCGGCACTGGTCAACGAGATCGCCGTCGGCCTGCTCGGCCTCGTTTTCATTCTTATGGTGGCCAGAAATCGGCCGATGGGCGTGACCTTCTACGGCTCCTTCGCCGACGACGCGTTCACCCGCTTCATGGGGGCGCTTGCCTTGGTCGGCTCACTGGTGACGATTCTGTTGTCGGTCGAGTTCATGCGTCAGGAGCGGATCGGTGGGTTCGAATTCCCGGTCCTCATCCTCATTTCTACCCTTGGCATGCTCATGCTGATATCGGCTGGCGATTTCATTGCGCTCTATCTCGGCCTTGAACTGATGAGTTTGGCGCTCTACGTGATCGCGGCTTATCGACGCCACGATCTGCGCGCCACCGAGGCTGGCCTCAAGTATTTCGTCCTCGGCGCCTTGTCGTCCGGCATGTTGCTGTATGGGATCTCGCTTATCTACGGCTATTCCGGCTCCGTCGCCTTCAGCGCGGTGGCGAACGCCGTACACGATCATGCCAGCATCGGCGTGCTGTTCGGCCTGGTGTTTGTTCTGGCTGGGTTGGCGTTCAAGATCTCCGTCGTGCCGTTTCACATGTGGACGCCCGACGTTTACGAGGGTGCGCCAACGCCGGTGACGACATTTTTTGCCTCCGCGCCCAAGATCGCCGCAATGGCCGTCCTGGTTCGGGTTGTGATGACGGCGTTTCCCGGCATCGCCAATGACTGGCGCCAGATCCTTACCTTTGTCTCGATCGCCTCGATGGTGCTTGGCGCATTCGCCGCCATTGGCCAACGCAACTTCAAACGCCTGATGGCCTATTCCTCGATCGGGCATATGGGATACGCTTTAGTCGGGCTTGCGGCCGGCACGGTCGAGGGCGCGCAGAGCGTCATCGTCTACATGACGATCTACGTCGTCATGACGCTTGGAACTTTCGCCGCTATTCTGTCGATGCGGCGCAATGGCCGCGCGATCGAGACGATGGCCGATCTTGCGGGCTTGGCGCGGACTGATCCGACCATGGCTTTCTTCCTGGCGACGATGATGTTCTCGCTGGCCGGCGTTCCGCCGCTCGCCGGCTTCTTCGCCAAGTTCTATGTCTTCGCAGCCGCTATCAAGGCTGGGCTCTACGGGCTTTCGGTCATCGGTGTCCTGGCGAGCTGCGTGGCAGCCTACTATTATCTGCGGATCGTTAAGCTCATGTACTTCGACGAGCCGGCTCCGGCCTTCGATCGCGCAGGCGTCGTCGCGCGCATCGTGCTCGCGATTTCGGCGCTCGCGATTATCCTGTTTGTGTTCTTACCTTCGCCGATCACCAACGCCGCGATGGCGGCCGCGCAGTCGCTCTTTTGATCGCCGCACCTGGTGTGGACGGTCCGCCTCGCGACTGGCGCTTTGTGCGGCTTGGCGCTATCGATTCAACAAATGAGGAGGCACGCCGTCGCGCGATGGCCGGCGACCCGGGGCGCCTGTGGATCGTCGCTGACGAACAGACTGCGGGGAGAGGCCGCCGCGGGCGCGCATGGATCTCACCAAAAGGGAACCTTTACGCCAGCGCCCTCATGATCGATCCGTGCCCGCCGTCGGTCGCGGCGCAACTCGGTTTCGTCGCTGGGATAGCCCTGGTACGCGCGGCAAGAGACCTCGGCGCCGTCGACGTTGGTCTCAAATGGCCAAATGATTTGATGTCGCGGGGCGCGAAGTGCGCCGGCATCCTCGTCGAAGGCATTGGCCTTGGAGGTCGGCGGGCCGCCTACGCGGTCGGAGTCGGCGTCAATTGCGCGCATGCGCCGGAGAACCTCGGCTATGCGACCTCATGTCTGACACGGGTTGGGGGAGAAAAGGCGACCCCTGGCGAATTGATTGAACTTATCGTTGAGCGGTTCGCCGAGGCGCTCCACGCCTGGCGCGCCGGACGGGCGTTCGGAGATATTCGTGCAGCTTGGCTGGATTGCGCCCTCGGCCTCGGTGAACGGATCACGATCCAGGGCCGCGGGGGAAAACGCGAGGGGGTCCTCGAGGGGATCGATGCGGACGGCCGTCTGCTCATGCGCTCCGAGCGCGGGCTGGACTGCATCGAGGCCGCCGACCTGTCGCTGTCGCCGCGCTTGGACGCTCCCCGACCGGCGGTTTTGCCGGCTGCGCCCTCGTCGGAGGGCCGAGCTTAGATGACGGACGACCAGGAGATCGTGTTTGTCCCGCTCGGCGGCTTGGGCGAGATCGGCTTGAATTGCGCTCTTTATGGCTGTGGGCCGCCGAACGCGCGGCAATGGCTGATGGTCGACCTCGGAATCGGTTTCGCCGACGAGGACATGCCTGGGGTCGATCTCATTATGCCGGATCTCGGCTTCATCGAGAAAGCGAAAAAAAATCTCGTAGGGATTGTCATCACCCACGCGCACGAGGACCACGTGGGCGCACTCGTCGAGCTATGGCCAGATCTGGGCGCGCCGGTGTATATGACGCGCTTTGCGGCGGGCTTGGTCGAGGCGCGGCGGCTGGGCGAACCGGGCGCGCCTGAGATTCCGTTGAAGGTCGTTGAGCTCGGCGAGAGGGTCGTCATCGGCCCGTTCGTGGTCGAATTCATCCCCGTCGCCCATTCGATACCCGAAAGCTCCGCACTTGCGATCCGCATGCCGGCGGGGCTGGTCGTCCATACGGCCGACTGGAAGATCGATCCGACGCCGGTCATCGGCTTGCCGACCGATGAGGCGCGCTTCAGGGCGCTGGGCGACGAAGGCGTGCTGGCGCTTGTCTGTGATTTCAACCAACATCCTGCGCGAAGGGGAGAGTCCGTCTGAGCGCGACGTCGCCAAGACTCTGACCTGGCTCATCGGCAATGCGAAGGGCAGGGTGGTTGTGACGACCTTCGCTTCCAACGTCGCCCGGCTGCGCTCCGCCGCCGAGGCGGGCTTCGCCGCCGAACGGCAAGTGTGCATTCTCGGCCGCGCGATCGAGCGCGTCGTCGCCGTCGCGCGTGAGTGCGGGATGCTCGACGGTCTCCCGCCCTTCTTGGGCATGGATGCGTTCGAGCGCCTGCCGCGTGATCGGATTTTGGCGCTCGCCACCGGCAGCCAGGGCGAACCGCGCGCGGCGCTCGCGCGCATGGCGGGGGACGAGCATCCGACGGCCGAATTGAGCGCCGGCGACACCGTCATCTTTTCCTCGCGCACTATTCCCGGCAACGAGAAGTCGGTCGGCAGAATCGTCAACGCATTCGTGCGGGCGGGCGTCGAGGTTGTGACTGACCGCACCGCGCTCGTGCATGTCTCCGGCCACCCGCGGCGGGCGGAAGTCGCGAGACTCTATGCCTGGGTCCGCCCCAAGATCGCCGTGCCTGCGCATGGCGAGCCAGTGCACTTGAGCGAACATGTCAACTTCGCGACGGCGCAGGGCGTGCCACAAGTGTTGCGCGCCTTCAACGGCGATCTGATCCGGCTCGCCCCCGGCGAGGGCCGCACGTTGGGCAAAGTGGCGACCGGTCGGCGCGCGAAGGATGGCGCTATTCTATTGCCGGCGGATCAGGAGTCTGTCCGACAGCGCCGCCGGCTCAGCTTCGCGGGCGTCGTCTCGATCGCGATCGCGCTGACGCCGAGGGGCGAGATGGCTGGCGACCCGGACGTGATGATCGCTGGCTTGCCCGAGAGCACGCGCAAAGGCGTTGCGATCGACGCGTTGATCGATGACGCCATCTTCGAGGCCTTCGAGAGCCTGCCTCCCGGCAAGCGGCGCGACGCAGACGTCGTATCGAGCGCTATCGAACGCGCGGTGCGCGGTTCGGTCAACGCCGTCTGGGGCAAGAAGCCGCAAGTGCATGTGCTGGTGGTTGAGGTTTAGCCCAGAAGTTCGATCCGATTGCGCTCCCCTGCAATTGTCACTCACAAAAGACCGCAAGAGGGGCGTCGGGAATCGGGCTAGGAATTGTCACCGCTCTCGTCCAGGCGGGCGCGACTATGTAGGCGAACTGGTGCGGGAGGGCATCGAGAATGACTGGCCATACATCTTTACCGACGTCGAGTTTGAGCCCATGATCGAAGCTCGCTTCGCTGCTATCAAGCAGGGGTTCGACAGGATACGTGGACGTGAGCCGCGCCATTGACGGCCAAGGCGCAGCCTGTTTCTGCGCCCGATTGAGAGAGCCATGCTCGGTAAGCTGAACCACGTCGCCATCGCCGTTCCCGATCTCGAAAAGGCGGCGCGGACCTATCGGGAAACACTGGGCGCTCGCGTCTCCACGTCTAGGCCTGAGCCTGATCATGGGGTGACGGTCGTCTTTGTAGACCTGCCCAACACGAAAATCGAACTCTTGCATCCTCTGGGCGCAAGCTCTCCGATTGCGAAGTTTCTTGAGCGCAATCCGGACGGCGGCATACATCACCTTTGCTATGAAGTCGAGGATATCATCGCCGCCCGCGATCAGCTCAAAGGCAAAGGCGCGCGCGTGCTGGGCGATGGCCAACCGAAGATCGGCGCCCACGGCAAACCAGTGCTGTTCCTGCACCCGAAAGACTTCGACGGAACGTTGATCGAGATCGAGCAGGTCTGATAAATGCGATACACGGCCGTTGAAGGCGGCATGAGTTGCATGGGCGCTGACGGCTTGCTCCTCATCACCGCCTTCCTGTGGGGCGTGACCTTCGTCGCTCAGAAATACGCCACGGCGACCATGCCGCCGCTCGCCTTTGTCGCGGCCCGCTTTGCCGTGTCGGCCGTGGCGCTTGCTCCGTTCGCGCTTTGGGAGTTCCGACGCAAGCCGCATGCCCCGAGCCGCGACGAATGGCGGCTCGCGCTCGTGATCGGGCTGACGCTCTTCTTCGGCACCGCCCTGCAGCAGGCGGGGATCGAGACGACCACCGCCACCAACGCCGGTTTCCTTACCGCCTGCTATGTCGTGCTGACGCCCTTCGTCGTTTGGGCGCTCGCGGGGGCGCCTCCACGGGCGATCGTTGTCGGAGCGGGCTTGGTCTCGCTGGTCGGCGCTTGGCTGCTGGCGACAGGCGGGGCCCTTAGTCCTCCGAACCTAGGCGACGCGCTTGTCCTTCTCGCCGATCTCGCCTGGGCGACGGGCATCGCGCTGACGCCGATCTTCCTCGCCCGCTCTGGCCGGCCCCTGCTGCTCGCCTTCGTCCAATATGCTGTTTGCGCCGGCCTCGCGGGGCTCGGCTCGGCCCTGTTCGAGTCCATGGCCCCAGGTACGCTCGTCGCGACTGCGCCAACGATCCTGTTCGCCGGAGTTGTCTCGGGCGCGATCGCCTACACGATCCAGATCTTCGCCCAGGCGCATACGCCCCCGGCCGAAGCCGCGCTTATTCTCGCCCTCGAGGGTGTGTTCGCTGCGTTCGCGGGCGCTCTCCTGCTCGATGAGCGTTTGACCGCCGTCGGCGCTCTCGGCTGCGCGCTGATTCTCCTTGGCGCCATAGCGGTGGAGATTGGGCCGCTGCTCGGGCGGAAGGCGGTTAGCGGAGCCACGTGACGAAGGTCGAAAAGCTTTCCCTTCCCGAGGCCCGGCGGATCGCTCTCGCAGCGCAGGGTTTTGGGGGGCCGCGTCCGGGAAGGGCGAATACTGCGCGATGGCTTCGGACGCTCGACCGCCTCTGCCTTCATCAGATCGACAGTGTCAATGTCCTGGTCCGCGCTCATTACCTGCCGGCCTTCTCCCGACTTGGACCCTACGACCGTTCACTGATCGAAGCGGCGGCGTGGGGAGCGCGAAAGAAACGGCGACTGTTTGAATACTGGGCCCATGAAGCCTCGCTCCTGCCGCTCTCTTTCCATCCCCTGTTGCGGTGGCGAATGGCCCGCGCGGATCGTGGCGAGACCGGTTGGAAAGGTCTTCGGTTGTTCGCGGGCGAGCGTCGGGCCGAGGCGGAAGGTTTTCTTGAGCGCATCCGCAACGAGGGCCCTCGCGCGGCCTCGGACTTCGAGGAAAAGCGCGGCCGTTCGGGTTGGTGGGAATGGGGCGACGCCAAGCAGGCGCTTGAATGGCTGTTCTGGACGGGCCAGATCACGACGGCAACGCGGCGCGGCAGCTTCGAGCGCGTCTACGACCTGACCGAGCGCGTCATTCCCGCAGACATCCTTGCTTTGCCGACTCCGGACGAAAGGGATGCGCAGCGCATCCTCATTGAACGCGCGGCTCAGGCGCTCGGGATCGCCACGGCGCAGGACCTGCGCGACTATTTTCGTCTCGGGCCGAGCGAGGCGCGACAGGCAGTCGACTCGCTCCTTGAAGCGGGCGTTCTCATTCCCGTCGAGGCGCTCGGCTGGGCGCATCTTGCCTATCTTCACCGCGACGCTCGCACGCCCCGCCGCCTGTCGGCGCGAGCGCTTCTCGCGCCGTTCGATCCGCTCGTCTGGGAGCGCTCCCGCGCTTTGCGGCTCTTCGACTTCCACTACCGGATCGAGATCTATACGCCGGCCGACAAGCGCCAGCACGGCTACTACGTCCTCCCGTTTCTGCTCGGCGACCGGCTTGTCGCCCGGCTCGATCTCAAGGCCGACCGGCAGGGCGGACGATTGCTCGTTCACGCAGTGCATCTCGAGCCGCACGCGCCTTCGGACGCCATGGATGCGATCTCCGAGGAGCTTGCCGCGATGGCGGGCTGGCTGGGTCTTGGCGAAGTCGTCATGCCGCCGAAGCCGCTCCGGCGGGCGGCCGGTTGAGGGAGCGCGGAACGAAAGGCGCTGCCGCGGCCCTTTATCCCGGAGCCGTCGACCGCGTAGCGAGTTCGGTTTCGGTGATTCCAAAGGTTTGCGGCAAGATTAACGAGTTAGCGGGAATACGACCGCTTGGTCCCTCAGAGCCTCGGCCGCTTCGAGATCAGGCCTCGCGGGTTTGGCGCCGGTCGAGCTTTCTCAATGGGTTAAGTGCGGAAAACTGTCGTAAAATCAGAAATTTGTGGCGCCGTTGCGCCGAATCGCATCGCCTCGGAAGCCCGAGCCGTTGCCGGGCGACCCGGCTTGCCCCGCCTTTTCGACGACAAGGGTCTCGCTCGAAGTCTCGCTCCCTCCCAATAGTTGAACGCCCGCGGCCCCGCCAACTCCCAATCCTCAAAAGCGTCGCGCGCTCATCGCCAATTTCTGAAAAACAATACTACCCATCATTGGGTTCGTCAAGAAATTGTCGGAACACAAAGGAGCGGTCTTTTCAAATATAACACTTATTAATAATGTGCGATCGCGACAAGTATGAATTTCATCGCCAGGAATTGGCGCGGCGAACTGCCGCTCTGGAAGTCCTATCGGATCGCTGGTTTCGCCGGCAGCCTCCTGTTGGGGCTGCTGGCTGCATTTGCCGCCGCGTCCATGTCGGCTTTAGCCGGGCCCGATTACGATCCGCTCGCCATCTTTGCTACCCTCATCGCGACCTGCGTATTGCAGCTCCTGTTTTCCATTTGGCAGTCTGTCGGCATCTGGCGCTCCTCCGGTCGTTACATCGCGGATCGGCGCGCAGCCGGACGGCGGGTCCTATGGGGGCGTCTCGCCCGCGCCGGCGTGCTGCTGGGCGTCGGGATGATTCTGTTCACTTTCGTGAAGCAGGGAGGCCCTCAACTCACAGCGACCTATGCGATCGCCTTCCGGGACGATCCTTCGATTCCTGCGTTCTCAATTCGCGTGATGAGAAACCACACCGAAGCCGAGATCACCGGCGGCTTCAAATACGGGCTCACCGACGCCTTCGAGCGCGTCTACGAGACCTACCCTTCCATCGCCACCGTCCACCTCGACAGCATAGGCGGACGGATTGGAGAGGCCGAGAAGCTGAACAGAGCAATCCGCCTGCACCGCCTTTCTACCTATGTCGCGAATCGATGCCTTTCGGCCTGCACGATCGCTTTCATCGGCGGGCTGGAACGCTGGCTTCGCGAGGCCGCGGCGCTCGGATTTCATGGCCCGGACCTGCCGGGACTCACCGATTTTCAGCGGAAACAAAGCGTACAGCGTCAGAAAGCAGACTATCTTGCATCCGGCGTCGATCCCGCCTTCATCGATCGAGCGCTGGCGCTTCCGAGCGATCAATTGTGGCGCCCCTCCGTGGCGGAGCTCATTGCGGCGAATGTCGTGACGAAACTCTCTCACGGCGGGGATTTTGCGATGTCCGGACTCGGAGGAGATCTCGACAAGCAGGGGATCGCCGCGTTTCTTGAGAAGGATTTGCCGGTTCTACGGGCAATGAAGACCCGCTTCAGGGACAGGTATGACGCCTTGATTGACCATTATTATGATGGCTACCGGGCCGGCCGCACGTCTGTCGACCTCGCGAAGGACGCTGCGACGCGAATCCTGTCCGTGATCGCGGCGGCCCGGAGCGAAGCGGACGACGACGTCCTGGTGGATTGGGGACGTCTGGTGTCGCAGGAATATCGTGCGCTCGGCGCCGTCAATCCGGAGCAATGTTATCGATATGCGTCCGGCGTCGGATGGGCGGGCGATCTCGCGAAGATGCTGCCGCCCGATCTCCGAAAGAAAGATGCCGAGCTTGAAGCTCGCCTGCTCGCGACCGCGCGCCAGCGACCGGACGCCGATTCCTCTGCGACGACCAGGACCCTTGCGACCGTGGTCCAGCGGCTCCGCGACAAGTTTGGCGCGGAGCGCGTCGGGCTTCTTTTCACTCCGGCGATATCACCCGACAGATACGGGGACTACTGCATTGTTTCGGCGGCCTTTTTTGACGAGATCACGATCTGGCCGGCCGAGGAGGCGGGAGACTTGATGCGGCACATCTTCAGCGTTGCGTCGAAGTAACTTCCTTTCAAGGACTGCGCGCGCTTTCTTCCAAGGTGAAACCGGACCTGACCGAGATTGGGCAGCCCGCGCGTCTCGCTGCTGACATTCTCGCACGCGTCCGCTATAAGGCGGGCGTCCGGAGCTCAGAGCCGTCATGGCCGGGCTTGTCCGGCCATCCAACGCATCCGCCCCTTCATCGGCCGCTCAGCGGTCTTCCGCCGAGTCCGGCCGAAAGGGAATCGGATACCCGTAGATGGCCGGATCAAGTCCGGCCATGACGGCGTTTGGGCGTTTGGCGTTTTGCAGCTTGCCACCGAAGGCCTCTGATGTCCGGCTCCGCCCTCTCCAGTTCTGCGCTCGACGAGCGCCGGCGGCGGATTCTGTTTCGCGCCTGGCGCCGGGGCGTGCGCGAGATGGATCTCATCATGGGCCGCTTCGCCGACGTTCATTTGCCAACCATGACCGACGATGAACTCGCCGAATTCGAGCGGTTGCTCGACGCGCCCGATACGCAGGCCCTGGCCTGGATCATGGGCGGCGAGCCTCCGCCCCGGGAGTTCGACACGCCGCTCCTCGCGCGCCTGAGCCAAACGCGATGAAAACCGCAAACGCGCTCAAACGAGAGGCCGATAGCCTCATCGCTCCGGCCATTCGCCGCCTTGCGGAAGGCGGCGCCGTCACGCTCGCGCGCGCGCCCGAGGGCTACGACGCCTTTGTGGTCGCCGATCTGACGCGCGCCTTGGCGAAAGAGGGCGAGCAGCGCGCGGTCACACTCGTTTTTGTCGCGCGCGACGGCTTGCGCGCCCAGGCTTTCATCGACGCCTTGAGCTTCGCCGCCCCCGAGATCGAAGCGCTCCTTTTTCCGTCCTGGGATTGCCAGCCTTACGATCGCGTTTCGCCCAACGCCGCCGTATCGGCCGAGCGGATGACGGTGCTGGCGCGGCTCGCCAAGAGCCGCGGCGCCGCGGAGCGGCCGCGCATTCTCGTCGCCTCGGTCAACGCGCTGACGCAGCGCGCGCCGCCGCTGGCCTATCTCAAGTCCGCCGCCTTCTCCGCCGCGCCGGGCAACAACGTGCGGATGGAAGACCTTGCGCACTGGCTGGAAGCGAATGGCTACGCCCGCGCCAGCACAGTGCGCGACGTCGGCGACTACGCCTCCCGTGGCGGCATTCTGGATCTTTATCCACCCGGTGCTGCGGCGCCGATCCGGCTCGATTTCTTCGGCGATACGCTGGAATCGATTCGCGCCTTCGATCCCGAGACGCAGCGCTCGACCAGTCAGTTGCGCTCGCTCGATCTCGTGCCGATGAGCGAAGCAAGGTTGACGACCGATTCGATCAAGCGCTTCCGCCAGGGCTACGCGGCCGAGTTCGGCGCGCCCGCCCCAAGCGACGATCTTTACGCCGCTGTCAGCGAAGGCCGCCGCCCGATCGGGATCGAGCATTGGCTGCCGCTGCTCTACGACAGGCTCGACACGATCTTCGACTATGTCGGCGATGCGCCCTTTGTGCTCGACGCCCGCGCCGAGGACGCGGCGCATGAGCGCATCGCGCTGATCACGGACAATTACGCCGCCCGTCGCGCGGCTTATGCGGAGAATCCCGGCAAGTCGGACTATAAGCCGCTGCCGCCCACGCGCCTCTACCTGAGCGAGGACCAGTGGAAGGAGCGTCTCGCCACGCGATCCCTGGCGCGGCTCACCCCATTCGAGGCGCAGCCGGGTGTGAGCGACGCTGTCGATTGCGGTGGGCGGACGGGGCGCAATTTTGCTCCCGAGCGGCAGAACGAGAGCGCCAACGTGTTCGACGCCGCAGTCGCCCATGTGCGGGGCTTGCGGGAGCGCGGCGTCAACGTGATCGTCGCGAGCTGGAGCGACGGCTCGCGCGAACGGCTCAGCCACGTACTGGCCGAGCATGGGCTCAAGTCGGTCGACTTCGTATCGTCCTACCATCAGGCGACGACGGCGCGCGCTGGCGCCCTGCCGCTCGCGGTGATCGCGCTCGAACAGGGGTTTGAAGCGCCGGACTTCGCCATTGTCGGCGAGCAAGATATTCTCGGCGATCGTCTCGTACGCCAGTCGAAGCGCCGGCGACGCGCGCAGGACGTTCTGGCCGAAGCAAGCGCCCTCACCGCCGGCGATCTCGTTGTCCACATCGATCACGGCGTCGGGCGCTTCGTTGGCCTCAAGACAATCGAGGCGGCTGGCGCGCCACACGATTGCCTCGAAATCCACTATGCCGGCGGCGATCGGCTGTTCCTACCGGTCGAAAATCTCGAGCTTCTGTCGCGTTACGGCTCGGAGACCGGCGAACTCGACAAGCTAGGCGGCGCCGGATGGCAGTCGCGCAAGGCGCGCTTGAAGAAGCGCGTGCGCGAGATGGCGGGAGAGCTCATCCGCGTCGCGGCGCAGCGCATGACGCACACCGCGCCTCGCCTCATGGTTCCCGAGGGCCTGTATGACGAATTCTGCGCCCGTTTTCCCTATGAGGAGACGGCAGACCAGCAGAGCGCGATTGACGCGACGCTGGACGATCTGGCCGCCGGCCGGCCGATGGACCGGCTGGTGTGCGGCGACGTCGGCTTCGGCAAGACAGAGGTCGCCCTGCGCGCCGCCTTCGCGACCGCGATCAATGGCAAGCAAACGGCAATCATCGCTCCGACGACGCTGCTGGCCCGTCAGCATGCGCAGAATTTTCGGCAGCGCTTTGCCGGCCTGCCGGTCAATGTTGGCCAGCTCTCGCGCATGGTGGGCGCGGCCGAAACCCGCGAGGTCAAGAAGGGCCTGGCCGAGGGCGGCGTCGACATCGTCGTCGGCACGCACGCGGTCTTGGGCAAGACTGTGAGTTTCAAGGACCTCGGCCTCGTCGTCGTCGACGAGGAGCAGCATTTTGGCGTCGGGCACAAGGAGCGGCTCAAGGAGCTGCGCTCGGAAGTGCACGTGCTGACGCTGTCGGCGACGCCGATTCCGCGCACCCTGCAGCTCGCGATGACGGGCGTGCGCGAGATGTCGATCATCGCGACGCCGCCGATCGATCGGCTGGCGGTGCGCACCTTCGTCTCTCCGTTCGACGCGCTGATCATTCGCGAGGCGCTGCTGCGCGAACGCTATCGCGGCGGACAGTCCTTCTATGTCTGCCCGCGCATCGAGGATCTCGACGAAGCGGCGGCGTTCCTGCGGCAGAACGCGCCCGAGTGCAAATTTGTCGTGGCGCACGGCCAAATGGCGGCGCGCGAACTCGAGGATAAGGTCGGCGCCTTCTACGATGGCAAGTACGACATCCTGTTGTCGACGGCGATCGTCGAATCCGGCCTCGACATTCCGCGCGCCAACACCATGATCGTGCATCGCGCCGATATGTTCGGACTCGCGCAGCTCTACCAATTGCGCGGCCGCGTCGGCCGGTCGAAGATCCGCGCCTACGCCTATTTTACGACGCCGCCCAAGGCCAAGATCACGCCGCAGGCGGAGAAGCGGCTGCAAGTGCTGCAATCGCTCGATACGCTGGGCGCGGGCTTCCAGCTTGCGAGCCACGATCTCGACCTGCGGGGCGCCGGCAACCTTTTGGGCGAGGAGCAGTCCGGCCACATCAAGGAGGTCGGCTACGAGCTCTATCAGCAGATGGTGCGCGAGGCGGTCGAGCGGATCAAGTCGGGCGAGGACGCTCCGGCCGAGGACATGTGGTCGCCGACGATCCAGCTCGGCGCGCCGGTGACGATCCCGGAAGCGTATATTTCCGACCTGCCGACGCGGCTCGCTCTCTATCGCCGCCTGTCGGCGCTCGAGGACGAGGGGGAGATCGACGCGATGGGGGCCGAGATCGTCGATCGCTTCGGCCCGCCGCCGCCCGAGGTCGGCCTGCTTCTGAACCTCGTGCAGATCAAGGCGCTCTGCCGCCGCGCCAATGTCGAGAAGCTCGAGGCTGGCCCCAAGGGCTTGACGCTCGCCTTTCGCAACAAGTCGTTCGCCAATCCCACCGCGCTGGTCAAATGGGTCGCCGCCCAGGGCGAGCGCGCTTACGTGCGCCCCGACATGCGCATTGTCGTCACCGACGATTTCGAAGAGCTCGAGGACCGGCTCAAGGGAACGCTCAAGGTGATGCGCGAGATCGCGAAGCTCGCGGGGAAGAAGGGGTAGGAACCTCCCTCTCCCATTTGGGAGAGCGACCGGGGTGAGGAGGACTCGCGAATTCGTTGCCCAGAGACCATGTTCCCGACACCACGTCTCGCCCTGCCGCAAAAGATTTCGGCCTCCCTACGATTGAGTCATCCGGCGGCGGTGATCGATTTGTGCGGGTGGCGGCGATCGCCGCGTCTGTTTCTGCGCCGCACGTAGTTGATGATCGCTTGCGGCGTTTCGTGCTTCACCTTGAGCGCCGCGATCAAGGCGTCCTCTGCGGAGACGGTTACGCTTTGCCGGTCGCCGGCGATATTAATTCCAACCGTGAATTCGAGGGTCATATCGGGATCTTCCTGCCAGCTTCCCGCCGATCGGACTATGGGGCCGTTCGTCGCGCCATGCTAAACAAAATTCGGGCGACGCGCCCGTCTTAGTCTTTTCGCTTCGCCAGGCGGGACGTAATCTCATTTCACCCCGGCCAGAACCCTCCGTCCAACACCTGGTCGACCGTCCATGGACACCCGTCGGAGAACGTCGCGCCCGGCGTCCCGTCTCAGCGGCCGCCTCGAGCGAAGCATCGCGATAGGCCGAGGCGAGGGCCTTTCGGCAGCAGAGGCTTCAAGCTGGGATTGTCCGCTAAGTGATCGGCCACACGATTGCGCTGGACGCGGATGCTCGTCTCACAGCCTGGGCTTCGTTTCTCCGGCTGATAGCGCCATTTCATGAGGTGCAGCAGGAGGACGCTCAAGCGGCTGTTGAGCTCGCGTTTCTCCGTTCGCCTCATGCTGTCGATTTACCGGCATGGATAGGAAGCGACGACGATTGGCTTTTCCGGTCCATGTCGCGGCCTCGTCCCTGACGCCCTCGCTTCCGGGCTTCGCTCAACCTATATGTTTGCGTGCCTCTCGACGGAGCCGCAGAGATGAAAGAGCCGCGAAAGTCGCCGACCCCTAGGTCGCCTACCAACTTGGAGGAGAAGCTCGACGAGGAGTTGGAAGAATCTTTTCCGGCCAGCGACCCCCCGTCCATTACCCCGACCTCCGCAGGCGGCCCCGAACGGTCGGAAGTGAAGCATACCAAGCCCGACAAGCCGCAGCGGCCCGACAAGCCGCCGCGCCGCGGCTGAAACTGAGCCGCAGGCGTTCGCGCCGCTTTAGTGCTATGCCGTCGGCCGGATGAAGAACGTGCCGCCGACGCCGTCAGGGATCTCGTCCTGCTCCGTCACCCTGATCCGGTTGACGACGGCTGAACGTGGCCCGCTTCGCATCTCGGCGACGAGCGCTTCGACAGCCACGGGCGGGCCGCAGATCAGCGCCTCGACGGAGCCGTCGGACCGGTTGCGCACCCAGCCGGAGACGCCCAGCCTCAGGGCCGCGCGGCGCGTGAACTCGCGATAGCCGACCCCCTGGACATCACCTTCGACGACGACGCGGCGGACAATGGCTCCTGTTTCGGTCATGGTGCGTTATCATCTCCCTGGACCCAGGCAGCCCGACCTTCGGTCTGGCCGCTAGATGTGGAGGCGCTCATGACGCTCGAACAGGTTTTCGACATCGCTAAGCGTAAGCGGCTTCTCGTCGTATCGACCGTCAGTGAATCCGGCGCGCCCGAGGCGGCGCTGATGGGCTTCGCCCTGACGCAGGCGAACGAGATCGTGTTCGACACTCTGGCGTCGAGCCGCAAGGCCGTCAATCTGGCGCATAATCCAGCCGTCGCGCTGGTCATCGGCTGGGACGACCAGATTTCTCTTCAGATCGAAGGTCAAGCCCGCCGGCCGGTTGGCGACGACTTGGCGGAGGCCAAGGCCGCCTATTTCCGTGAGTGGCCGGACGGCCGCGCCCGCGAGGCTTGGCCCGACATCGCCTATGTTGTCGTGAAGCCTCGGTGGATACGATATTCCAACTACGCGGCTGGTCCCCCAGTCGTCCAGGAGTTCAGGCTCTAGCAGCCGGATCGGCGGCGGCGCGCTCTATCTGCGTCCATTGCCCTGTCCGCTTCCGGCGTCTATATCCGGGCTCCCATGCTTACGCCGATTTGTGTCGGCGAGTGAGCTTGAAGGAGCCTCGATGATCCACGTCACGTTTCCCGATGGCGCTGAGCGCGTCTATGAGCCCGGAATCTCGGGCCTCGAAATCGCCAAGTCCATTTCCCCCTCTCTCGCCAAGCGCTCCGTCGCGATGGTTCGCAATGGCGAGCTCGCCGATCTCGCGGACCCGATTGACCGCGACGCAACGGTCGAATTCGTTGGCCGCGACGATCCGCGGGCGCTCGAACTCATCCGCCACGACGCGGCGCACGTTCTCGCCGAAGCCGTGCAGTCGCTCTGGCCTGGAACCCAGGTCACCATCGGCCCGGTGATCGAGAACGGCTTCTACTACGACTTCTTCCGCAACGAGCCGTTCACACCGGAAGACTTCCCGGCCATCGAGAAGCGGATGCGCGAGATCATCGCTCGCGACAAGCCGTTTTCGAAGCGGGTCGTGTCGCGCGAGGAGGCGAAGAGCCTGTTCGAGCAGAAGGGCGAAGCGTTCAAGGTTGAGCTGGTCGACGCCATTCCTCCCGATCAGGAGGTGAAGCTCTATAGCCAGGGCGAATGGACCGACCTTTGCCGCGGCCCGCACATGACCTCGACCGGCAAGGTCGGCGACGCCTTCAGGCTGATGAAGGTCGCAGGCGCCTACTGGCGCGGCGATTCGGCGAGGCCGATGCTGTCGCGCATCTATGCGACCGCATTTGCTAGACGTGAGGAGCTCGACGCCTATCTGAAGCAACTCGAGGAGGCCGAGAAGCGCGATCATCGCAAGCTCGCCCGCGAGATGGACTTGTTCCACACCCAGGAAGAGGGGCCGGGCTCGATCTTCTGGCACCCCAAGGGCTGGACCTTGTTCCAGATCCTGGTGGCCTACATGCGCCGGCGCCTCGCCGCCGACTATCAGGAAGTCAACGCGCCGCAGGTGCTCGACAAGCACCTATGGGAGATCTCAGGGCATTGGGGCTGGTATCGCGAAAGCATGTTCATGTGCCGCCCCGCCGGCGAGGAGGCCGAGACCGAGGATCTGCGCGTCTATGCGCTGAAACCGATGAACTGCCCCGGCCACGTGCAGATCTTCAAGCACGGGTTGCGATCCTATCGAGAACTCCCGCTGCGTTTCGCGGAATTCGGCGCGGTCAACCGCTACGAGCCATCGGGCGCGCTGCACGGTCTCATGCGCGTGCGGTCCTTCACCCAGGACGACGCGCATATCTTCTGCACCGAGGACCAGATGGCCGAGGAGTGCCACAAGATCAATGAACTGATCTTGTCGGTCTACGGCCACTTCGGATTCGACAAGATCGTGGTGAAACTCTCCACCCGCCCGGAGAAGCGGGTGGGAACCGACGCCATGTGGGATCACGCGGAAGCCGTGATGACCCGGGTGCTGGACGAAATCCGGCTGCGCCACGGCAACGTCGTCACGACCGCGCTCAACCCAGGCGAAGGCGCCTTCTATGGGCCGAAGTTCGAATATGTGCTGCGTGACGCGATCGGCCGCGATTGGCAGTGCGGCACGACGCAGGTCGATTTCAACCTGCCAGATCGTTTTGGCGCGTTCTACATCGCGGGCAACAGCGAGAAGACGACACCGGTGATGATCCACCGCGCGATCTGCGGCTCGATGGAGCGCTTCATCGGCATCCTGCTCGAACATCACGCCGGGCCACCTGCCGTTGTGGCTTGCGCCGGTTCAGATCGTCGTCTGCACCATAACGAGCGACGCCGACGAGGCCGCGCTTGCGTTCGCCGCCGCGGCGAAGAAGAGAGGGCTGCGGGTCGAGACCGATCTGCGCAACGAGAAGATCAACTACAAAGTGCGCGAGCACTCGTTGGCGAAGATACCTGTCCTCGCCGCTCTTGGACGCAAGGAGGCGAGCGAAAACACCGTCTCCCTGCGTCGCCTCGGCTCGAATGCGCAAGCCGCAATGAGCGTCGAGGAAGCGCTCGCCTCGCTGGCCAGCGAAGCTATCCCTCCCGATCTCCGAGGATGAGTCCGGCGAGACTGGTTAGCGGCGCGGGGCCCTTCGCGGTCGCGAGGCGCGGCTTGTTAGCGAGTCGGTTTTGAGCGATCACAATGACTTACGGCGCGATTAGCGAGCCATTGTCGCTGTCTGTTGGGTGAGCCCATTCAGGATTTCATCCTCAAAAAAAACTTCGCAAAGCCAGCGCCGCAAAAGAGGATTCACGGCGCACGGGAGCACGAACGGTCGCGTGTCCTGAAGAATCCTTCGCGGCCGCTGTGCGACGCCTGAGAACGAGGCGGTTGAGGGTTCCATTTCTTACGAGCCATCTCATGTCGCGGCCTCAAGCCGCAGTCGCGCCTCGCCCGGGGAGGCGCCCGCCGATCCAGTTAGATTTTCTGGAAAACAATAACAATCATCCGCCCATGTAGCAAGAAATTGTTGATTTTTCTAAATCAAGGCCGTCGCCTGACCGGACGCACTTGGCTCTCCCGGATACACCGAGCGACTTCGACACCGAATCCCGTCTGAAGCTTCTGACGCTCATGGCCTTCTCCGGTTATTTAGCCTCCCAACCTTGCATGCCTGAGACGACGCCGCAGCTTTCGGGCACGGACTTTGCTCCTTTTGTTTTGCCGCTAAAAGCTCCATCTTAGAGATGGGAGCAATGATGTCGTTTGAAGGCAGACCAGTCGCCGCGCGGGATGCGCTGTGTTTCCGTTTTCGGGGCGCGGACGTTGCTCTTCGCCAGTTCTCCCCTCGCGCCACCGTGCTCGACTGGCTGCGTGAGGACATGGGGTCGAAGGGGACGAAGGAGGGGTGCGCCGAAGGGGATTGCGGCGCATGTACGGTGGTGCTGTCGCGGCTGAAAGCCGGCCGGATCTCCTACGAGCCGTTCAACGCCTGCATTCTGCTTTTGGGCCAGATTGACGGCGCCGAGCTGATCACAATCGAAGATCTCGCCCCAGGCGGCGAACTGCATCCGTTGCAACAGGCCATGGTCGAGGCTCACGCTTCGCAATGCGGCTTCTGTACGCCCGGTATCGTGATGAGCCTGTTCGCCGCTTACCATTCCGGCGAGCCGGCGACCTATGCGGGGCTTTGCGACCAGCTTGCCGGCAATCTCTGCCGATGCACCGGCTATCGCCCGATCATCGCGGCGGCCTTGGACACCTGCAACGGCGCGCCAGCCGACCGTTTCGCCGCGATGTCTCAAGAACGCGCCACGGCGCTCGCCGCTCTTGCCGACCATAGGGACGTGTTCGTCGGCGACGAGGCGGCTTTTTTCGCAGCTCCCGCAAGCCTCGATTCGCTTGCCGCGCTCTATGCGCGATTTCCCGACGCGACGCTCGTCGGCGGGGCGACGGATGTTGGGCTCTGGATCACCAAGCAGTTGCGCGATTTGAAGCGCGTGATTTGGCTCGGCAGGGTCGCTGGGCTCGACGCTGTCGGCGAAAGCGCTGATGGAGCGCTCTCGCTTGGGGCGACCCTGAACTTGGAGGACGCCGCGCCGCTGCTCGGCGCGATCCATCCCGACCTGAGTGAACTCATGCGCCGTTTCGGTTCGAAGCAGGTGCGGGCGAGCGGAACGGTCGGCGGCAACATCGCCAATGGATCGCCGATTGGCGATCTCGCGCCAGCCCTGATCGCGCTTGGCGGCAAGGTCGTCTTGCGCAAGGGAGACAAGACGCGCGCGCTGCCGCTCGAAAACTTCTTCCTAGCCTATGGCAAGCAGGATCGCGAGCCAGGCGAGTTCGTGCTTGCGGTCGAGGCGCCGCCGCTCGCCGCCCATCAGCGCTACCGCGCCTTCAAAGTGTCCAAGCGCTTCGACGAGGACATCTCCGCCGTCATGCTCGCGGTCCGCGTCGACCTTGACGGGCGTCGCATCGTGGGCGCTCGGATCGCCTGCGGCGGCATGGCGGCGACCCCGAAGCGCGCAGAGGTCGCCGAACGAGCGCTTGCCGGCGCGAGTCTCGATCGGCCTGCGAGCTGGGAAGCGGCTCGGGCGGCGCTGTTGAGAGATTTCACTCCACTGACCGACCAGCGCGCGAGCGCCGCCTATCGTCAGACGGTCGCCGCCAACCTCCTTGAAAAGGCGCTCATGGAAATGTCCGGCGCTGTCGCGCCGACCCGGATCGGAATGCTCCATGCCGCCGAATGACGATTTCGTCCTCCTCGACGCGCCCGTGACGGCGGTCGTTCACAAGCCGCTGCCGCACGATTCCGCGCGCCTGCATGTCCAGGGCGCGGCGACTTATGTCGACGACATCGGCGAGCCTGCTGGCACGCTGCATATCGCGATCGGCATGGCCAACAAGGCCGCTGGTAAATTGAAGGGCTTGGGCTTGGAGGCGGTGCGCGGCGCCCCCGGCGTCGTGGCTGTCCTGACCGCGGCGGATATTCCGGGCAAGAACGATGTCGCCCCGGTGTTCGCCGACGAGCCCCTGTTCGTCGAGCAAGATGTGATCTTCCATGGTCAGGCGCTTGTTCGCGGTCGTGGCGCGCACGCGCGACCAGGCGCGCAGGGCGGCGCGGCTCGCCAAGATCGACATCGAGGTCGGGACGCCCGCGGTCACGATCGCCGATGCGCTCATGAGCGGCGCACGGGTTCAGGACGACTACGCTTTCGGGCGCGGCGACGCCGCGATGGCGATCGACAAGGCCGCGCATCGACTTGAGGGCGAGCTTGCGATCGGCGGCCAGGAGCATTTCTACCTGGAAGGCCAGGCGTCGTTCGCCTTCCCCGGCGAAGGCGACGACATGACGGTGCACGCTTCGACGCAGGACCCGACCGAGACCCAGCACATCGTCGCCCGGATTCTCGGAATCCCCGACGCGTTCGTCACCGTGGAGACGCGCCGCATGGGCGGCGGCTTCGGCGGCAAGGAAAGCCAGGCTTGCGCCTGGGCCGCAATCGCCGCGCTCGCTGCGCGACGGACCGGGCGCCCATGCAAGATCCGCCTCGATCGCGACGATGACTTCGCGCTGACCGGCAAGCGCCATGATTTCCGGGCCGATTGGCGAGTGGGTTACGACGACAAGGGCGTCGTCGCCGGCTACGAGGTGGCGCTGAACGCGCGTTGCGGCTGTTCCGCCGACCTGTCGCCCGGCGTGTGTGACCGCGCGATGTTTCATGCCGGCAATGGTTATTGGCTTCCTGACGTTTCGATCCTGACTCGCCGCCTTAAGACCAACACCGTCTCCAACACGGCGTTTCGCGGCTTTGGCGGCCCGCAGGGAATGATCGCCATCGAGCGTGTCATGGATGCAATCGCGCGCGAGCGCGGTCTCGATCCGCTCGACGTGCGCAAGGCCAACCTTTTGCGCGCAGGCTTCGATCGCACACCTTACGATCAGACCGTCGAAGACTACGAGACGCAGCGGGCGATCGTCGACGAGCTGGAGGTTTCCAGCGACTATCGAGCCCGCCGCAAGCGGATCGCGGCTTTCAATGCAGGCAGTCCGATCATCAAGCGAGGCATCGCGCTGACGCCGGTGATGTTCGGCATCTCGTTCACGCTGATCCCGCTCAATCAGGCGACCGCCTTGGTGCATGTCTATTCCGACGGCTCGATCCATCTCAATCACGGCGGCACCGAGATGGGGCAGGGCCTGTTCACCAAGGTCGCGCAGATCGTGGCCGAAGAGTTCGGCGTGCCGCTGCACTTCGTGCGCATAACCGCGACCAATACCGCCAAGGTTCCCAACGCCTCGCCGACCGCCGCTTCGTCCGGAACCGATCTCAACGGCATGGCGGCGAAAATCGCCGCCGGCGCGATCCGGGAAAGGATGACGGCGTTTGCCGCCGACGCATGGAATGTCGCGCCCGAGGCGGTCGAGTTTCGTGACGCGCGGGTGTTCGCCGGCAACGTCTCCATGAGCTTTGGCGAGCTCGCCAAAGCGTGCCGGCTGGCGCGCGTGCAGTTGTCGCATTCCGGCTATTACAAGACCCCGGAGATCCATTGGGATCGTCTCAGGGCGAAGGGACGTCCGTTCCTCTATTTCGCCTATGGCGCGGCTTGTTCGGAGGTCGCAATCGACACGCTGACCGGCGAGATGAAAGTGCTGCGCGCCGATCTGCTGCATGATGTCGGCGCGTCGATCAATCCGGCGATCGACATGGGCCAGGTTGAGGGCGCTTTCATTCAGGGCATGGGCTGGCTGACGACAGAGGAACTGGTATACGGCGCCGACGGACGGCTGCTCACGCATGCGCCGGCGACCTACAAGATCCCGGTCGCGTCGGACACGCCTCCGATCTTCAACACCAAGCTTTACACACGGCCCAATCCGACGCCGAGCATCTACCGATCCAAGGCGGTCGGCGAGCCGCCGCTGATGCACGGAATCTCGGTCTATTCCGCGATTCTCGACGCGGTTCATGCGACCAACCCGAGAGGGCAGCCCCGAAGCTCGATCCGCCGTGCACGCCGGAATCGATCCTCAACGCGGTCGCTTCGCTCAACAGGGGCGGTTCGAGGCCGCCGTCATGAGAGTCTTCCGCCGGCTCATCGAAGCGATTGAGGCCGAGGGCTCAGCCGCGCTGGTGACGCTCGCGCGCGTTCAGGGTTCGAGCCCGCGCGAGGCGGGCGCGCGTATGGTGGTGAGGCCATCGGGTGGCTTTCACGGCACGATCGGCGGCGGGGCGCTGGAGTTTGCGGCGCTCGAAGCGGCGAATGAAGCTCTTCGAAGAGGCCGTGGGCCGGCGGAGCGCCGTTCGCTCGCGCTCGGCCCCGAGCTCGGCCAATGCTGTGGCGGGCGGGTCGAATGGCGCGTCGAAACGTTTGACCGACGCGATCTCGACGATCTTTTGCCGCTGGCGATCGCCGAAACCGGCGCCTCTGCGACGGTCAGCGCGCGGCTCGGGGTGGACGGACGGATTCAGCGTGCGCTCGAGTTGAGCATGAGCGAGCGCAAGCTCGCGCGCCTTGCCAATGACGGCTGGACTGAACCGCTCGGCGTATTCGCGCGCGCCGTCTATCTGTTCGGCGCCGGCCATGTCGGACGTGCGCTTGCGCTGGCGCTTGCGCCGCTGCCTTTCGCGGTGCGCTGGATCGACCCCAGGCGTGACGCTTTCCCCACGCATGCGCCCGCGAACGTCACGCTCATTCATGCGCCCGAGCCTGTCGACCGAACTCGCGAGCGCGCCCGATGGCGCGCTCGTCGTCGTGATGACCCATTCGCACGCGCTCGATCTCGAAATCGTCGCCGAGGCGTTGCGGGTCGAGCGCTTCGGCTACGTCGGTCTCATTGGCTCGGCGACGAAACGGGCGCGGTTCTTGAGTCAGATGCGTGCGGCCGGCCTCACGGAGGTTCAGCTCGCCCGCCTTGTCTGCCCGCTTGGTGTTCCCGGCCTCGAATCCAAAGATCCGGCGGTGATCGCCGCCTCGACCGCCGCGCAGCTTCTGATCGTCGGTGAGCGCCTGGCGGGGGAGGAGGACGAGGCGCCCAGCGCAAGTCTGCGGAGTGGATCGAGGGCTTCCATATCTTGAACATCTCGACCGTCAATGCAGCTTGACGGCGCGCGAGAAAATCAAGATTCGACTTCATGGGCGACGAGGCGGGTCTCAGGCTGATGGGCGAGGTCCCTTCCGCCTCTCGCATTCGCGCGGCTCGCCAGCTTATAATGCAAAGTGTCCGCCGTCTCGCGCGCCGGCTCGCGTCCTTCAATCCGGAGGCCAAGTGTCAGGACATCAGTCCGCGAATCTTGTTTGACCTCATGGCGGCGCGGGCGCCCCATCCGGACAAGATTGCTCTGGAGACCCGAGACGCCGCCGAACTAACCTACGGCGAGTTGTTCAAGCGCTCGGCGCGGGCCGCCAATGCGCTTGTCGCGCTCGGGGTCAAGCCGGGCGATCGGGTCGCCGCGCAGATCGAAAAGTCAACTGACGTGATCGTTGTCGCCCTTGCTTGCCTGCGCGCGGGCGCGGTGCTGCTGCCGCTGAACACTGCCTATACGCTCGCCGAGCTCGAATATTTCCTTGGCGACGCCGAACCAGCGCTGACCCTCTGCCGGCCCGACCGACTCGAGCCGATGCGTGCGCTCGCCCAGAGGCTCAACTTGCATTCGGTCGAGAGCCTCGGCGTCAACAATGACGGGACGTTCGCCGCGAGAAGTCGCGGCCGCGCCGGTCGACTTCGAAACGACGCCTCGGGCGAGCGACGATCTGGCCGCGATTCTGTACACCTCGGGCACCACCGGTCGCTCGAAAGGGGCGATGCTCACGCACGAAAATCTTTCGTCGAACGCCCTGACCCTGGTCGACTATTGGCGCTTTACCTCCGCCGATAGACTCATTCACGCGCTACCCGTCTTTCATACGCATGGGCTGTTCGTGGCGGTCAACGTCGCGCTGCTCTCGGGGGCGACCATGGTCTTCATGCCCCGGTTTGATCCGGAAGCGGTGATCGCAGCGCTGCCGGAGGCGACGGCGATGATGGGAGTGCCGACATTCTATACGCGGCTGCTCGACCATTCCGGCCTCGACCGCAGGGTCTGCGCGAACATGCGCCTGTTCGTCTCGGGCTCTGCGCCGCTCCTCGCCGAGACTCATGCCGCCTGGCGAGCGCGGACCGGCTTCGCAATTCTCGAGCGCTACGGCATGACCGAGACCAACATGATCACCTCCAACCCCTATGACGGCGAACGGCGGCCGGGGACGGTGGGTTTCGCGCTTCCCGAGGTCAGCGTCCGCATCGCTGACGCTGAGAGCGGCGCCCCAATTCGGCAGGGTGAGATCGGAATCATAGAGGTCAAGGGCCCCAACGTGTTCGCAGGCTACTGGCGGATGCCGGAGAAGACCGCGCAGGAGTTTCGCGCTGACGGTTACTTCATCACCGGCGACTTGGCCCAGGTTGACGACGAGGGCTACATCCACATCGTCGGACGAGCCAAGGACCTGGTGATCTCTGGCGGCTTCAATGTCTATCCGAAGGAGGTCGAGACCGAGATCGACGCGATCGAGGGCGTGCTCGAGAGCGCCGTATTCGGCGTGCCCCATGCCGATTTCGGCGAAGCCGTGACGGCGGCCGTCGTCGTGCGACCGGGCGCGACGTTGAACGAATCGATGATCCTGTCGGCGCTCGGCCTCCGCCTGGCGAAATTCAAAGCGCCCAAACAGGTCCTCCTTGTCGAGTCTTTGCCGCGGAACGTCATGGGCAAGGTGCAAAAGGCGGCGCTGCGGGAGACGTACAGGGACATCTATCGCGGGGTATGAGAGACGAGGCGCTTTCGCCTCGCAGCGTCGCGACGACTGCCACAGCATCACCTGCGGAAGGCTTGCTGCATACCTTCTTTCGCGGGCATGACAGGCCGTCGGCTTTCGCTAGGCGTATGGTCTAGCCGAGCTTTCCCGAGGCGTGCGCGAGGATCGTGTAGACCTTGCCGGTATTCGACAAAAGATAGGCCCGCCACTGGGCGCCGTCGCGATCGTTCTGACCGATCTTGGTCAGCAGGCGCTCGAACTCTTGCATGTAGCGGGTTGTCGTTTCCCGGAACTGGGGGTCGGCGCGGAAGCGGCGGCGAAGCTCATCGAAAGCCTGCTGGCCTGCCTCGGTGTAGAGACGGCGTGACACAGCTCCGGTGTCGCCGCGGCGCCATCGATCCCACATCTCCACTGCAGCCGCGTTGTCGATGAGACTGGTGATTTCCCGATTCAGCGCCTCGAGTGTTTCCGCCCCTTTGGAGCCGGTCTCCTCGGGCTCGTCGCGGGAGGCAGCCGCAAGCAGGTTCGAAAGCCATCCGGGCTGGCCGCGATCGGCTGCCGGGCCTGGGTTCGAAGTCGCCGGCGCCGGCCGCGGCGCTGCGCCGGGCGACGCGGGCCACGATTGCGCTTGCGGCCGCGACAACGGCGGGGTCGCTTCCGATCCGGCGAGTCGCCCTAAGATGGAGCCCTCAGCCGCGGGCGCGGCCACCGCGTCGGCGATGGGCGCGAAGGCTTCGGACTGCGATGGGGCCTCGACTTCGCGCGTCCTTTCGACGGCGCGCAGGGGCGGCTTCTCAAGACGCGCGCCTGCGACTGCGGTTGCCGCGTCTGGTTCGACGACGTCGTACGTCCCGCCGGATTCCGACACCAACGCGGCCAGCTCCTTCAGCGCCCGGATCTGATCAGAAACGACCCGCCGCATCGCGTCGGCCGTTTCGCTCGTTTCTTGCGGTAGATCGAGCACCCCGCGGCGCAGTTCCTGTCGAGTCTGGTCGAGCTCGCGCTGCACCTGGCTCGTCATGTCCTTCACTTCGGCAACCGACTGACGAAAGCGGTCAGCCGCCTGATCCAGCGCGCCGGTCAGTTGCGTGTTGGTCTGTTCCAGGGTGGCCTGCAGCGCTTGAACCGTTCGTTCGCGCTCTTTCGCCGCCGTGTCGCGAATGGTTTCAAACTGGCCCGCGACGGCGATCGACGCGCCCCTGGTCGCGGAAGCCAGCGCGGCGCTGATCTCCTGGGCGCGAGCTTGCGACCGGGCAAAACTGTCTTCGACATTGGTCGCGAAGCGCCCGAGTGTCGCCTCGAAGGCTTCGCTGCGGCCCGAGATGTCGCCGATGAGCGCCTCGAGGCTATTTCGGCGGCGCTCGAGGGCGAAATCGAGCCCCTGCTGCTGTTGCGCAAGATCCCGCCCGACAACTCCGAGCGCTTCCGCATGCTGGGCGAGCTGCTCGGCGAGCGTGCTTGCGTCGGACTGAGCGGTGGCCGACAGGCGTCCCAGAGCTGTGACTTGGGACGCGATGCCGCCGAGCGCCTGCTGGAATTCCTCAACTCTTGCCGTGAGCCCGCTTTGCACGGCGACGAGTTGGTCTCCGGCCGATCCGATCGCCTGGTCAATGACAGCGCTGGTCTGACCGAGGTTGTCGATCGCAGACGTCAGTTCGCTGCGCAGCCGATCACTCGTGCCGGAGAGCGACTCGACCGACCGCTCGGCGCTATGGGTTACGGCTTCGCGCAATGCGGCGCTGGAAGCTTCCACCTGCTCGGTCAGCCGTTTCAGCAAGGCTTCAATCGTCTCCGCCGAGCGGTGGGTGGCGTCGGCCGCAACGCTGCGCAGCGCTTCGCTGGAATCGGCGACTTCGGAGCGCAACTGTCCCGTCAGTGCGCTCAACGCGCGCACCGGGTCCGCCGCGCTGCCGTTGACGGCAGCGATCAGCTCGTCAGTGCGCCGTGTCAGCAGAGTCGCAAGACCGGTCATTTGCTGGTCGAGCGATTGCATCGCGCGCTCGCCGACTCCGGCGATCCTCGCCGACACATCATCCCCCCGCTCACCGAGGGCGGCCACCAGGTCGCCGCCTTTGCCTTCGATGACCTCGCGCAAGTCGTCGACCTTGGCTCTGAGGGCATTGGCGACACTGGCTCCACGCGCCGCCCAAATCGATTCGGCTTCCGACGCCGCTCTTGTCAAAACTTCGCTCATCGCCTGAATGCGCCCGACGAGGCGTTCATCGATGGTCTCGGCATTGCGATTCGCCGCCTCCACCATGTCGGTCAGCCGCAAATCGATGACGCGCGTGCTTTGGTCCGCGGCCTCGGCCAGGGCGGCCAGACGCGCGTCAAAGATCTGCACGCTCTGCTGTGTAGCGTCGGCGACGACGACTTTGTGAGAGTCGAAGGCGGCGCCGATCGACGCCTTGTGCAAGTCGAGCATCGTCGTGACACGTTCAGCCTGCTCGCCCACCTTGTCTTCCAATTCGGCGCGGCTCGAGTCGAGACGCCGGCTCAGGTCCTGCATCGGCGTGACGACCTGCTCCTTGAATTGATCGACGCTCAGTCCGAGCGATCGCGATACGTCTTCGACGCGGCCGGTCAAGGTCGCATTGATGTCTCGTGCGACCGCCGACAGCGTTTGCGTCAATTCCTCCGCCCGCCTTTGCAGCGCCTCGCCGATCTCAGCCGACTTGGCGCTCATGCCTTGCGTGATCTCGCGCCCGCCGTCGCCGAGCGCCTTGGCGGTTTCGAGAGTGGTGCGGGCGAGGGTCTCGGACAGCGCCCGGCCGCGCTGCGCCAGCGCGTCTTCGATCCGGGTGAGAAGGCTGTCGAGCGTCGACGACACTTCGTGAAGCTTTGCCCCAGCGCGTTCATCGACGGCCTGCAGGCGGCGATCGAACAGCGCCGCCGCCTCTTCGTTGCGCTGGCCGAGCTTCTCGTCGATCGCGCCGCCGCGGTTGACGAGAGTTTCCTCGATGGCGGCAAGCTTCGCGGCAAGATCGGCCGCGAGAGCCGCGGACCGATCGCCAATGCGGCCGAGAATTTCGCCGCCGCGCCCGTCGAGCGCGCCTTCGAACCGCGCAAGTCCGTCTCCGAGCGAAGTCTCGAGGCGGCGCGAGTGCGACGCCAAGGCCAGATCCACCGCGTTGTGATGTGCCGCGGAAGCGATCTCAAATTGCTCTAACCCCTCCGCGGACCTGGTCGCCAGCTGTTCCCTGTGATCGACGAAGCGCTTGTCGAGCTCTTCGCGCCGGGCCCGCATCATCATGTCGATCGCATCGAGATGTCCCGAGATGCGAGCGTTGAGCTCGTCGGAATGGGACCCGAGGCGGTCGATCACGCTATGCCCGCTTTCGCCGACAAGACCATCCAGCGCTTGCAGGTATTCGCGCATGCGCTCGGTTTGTTGCGACACGGCCTCCACGAGGCTGACGGCGCGCCGGTTGACGATATCGTCAAAGGCCGCGATCCGCTCGCCCAGCGCTTCGTGCACGTTCCCTGCTCCGTTCGCCGCTGCGGCTGCGGCGTCGATGGCGAGCGCCGCCAAGCGCTCGTTGATCTGCGCCGATTTAGAATTCAGGGTCGCCATGGATTGCGCTGCCGAGGCCTCGATCTGCGCCTGGGCGAGGGCGCCCTCGGCTGAGATCGCGCCGACGAGACGACGCGTCGATTCGTCGAACAGGGTCTCAAGCGCGTCGTTCTGGTTGTTGACCGCGCCGCGCAACTGGCTCTCGCGAGCCTCGAACTGCTCGCCCCACCGCCCAGCCGCGGCGTCAAGGATCGCGGCTGCATCTTCCGCACGATCCCTGATGAGCGCGCTCAGCCGTTCGCTCGACCCGGTAAGTCTGTCTTCAAGGACCTGCCCACGCACCACGACGGTGTCGTGCAGGCGGTCCGCGGCGTCGTTGAGGCGTCCGACAAGGTTATCGCCGTGTACGACGATCGTTTCGGAAAGCCGTTCGCCCCCGCTTTGCAGCCGCTCGATCAATGAATTCGAACGAACGCTGAAGTCGCGAGTGACTGCATCGGCTGCGGCGCCGAGTTCCTCGACGACAGAGCCGCCTTGGACGCGGATGGCCGCGACAGTCTGTTGGCCGCTTGCGCTGACGCGGGCGACGACATCGTCCGCATACTCGCCGGCGGCGCTGCGCGCCGCAACGGAAGCCTGGCCAAGTCGATCGGCGACCGAATCGCCGTGGAAACGGATGGCTTCGACCGCCTGTTCGCCGCTCGCGCTGATGCGGGCCACGACGTCGTCCGTGTGCTCGGCGACGGCGGTGCGCGTCGCCTCGGAAGCGCGGGCGAGTTGATCGGCGATCGATTCGCCATGGAAACGGATCGTCTCGGCCGCCTGTTCGCCGCTGGCGTTGATGCGAGCGACGACCTCGTCCGAGTGCTCGGCTACGGCGCTGCGCGTTACTTCGGAAGTCTGGGCGAGTTGATCGGCGATCGAATCGCCGTGGAACCGGATCGCTTCGACCGCGTGTTCGCCGCTCGCGCTGATGCGGGCCACAACGTCGCCCGTGTACTCGTCAACGGCGCTGCGCGTCGCGTCGGAAGTCTGAACGAGCCGGTCGGCGACCGAGTTGCCATGGGAACGAATTGCCGCGACGGCCTGTTCTCCGCTGGCGTTGATGCGAGCGGCGATCTCGTCCGAGATCTCCGCGGCAGCGCTGCGGGCGGCCGCCGAGGTCTCCGAGAGTTGATGGGCGATGGAGTCGCCATGATAGCGAATTGCGGCGACGGCCTGTTCGCCGCTTTCGCTCACGCGGGTGACGACCTCGTCCGCGTACTCGCTGACGGCGCTGCGCGCCGACGCCGAAGTTTCCGCCAGTCGATCGGCGATCGAGTCGCCGTGGACGCGGATGGCCGCGGCGGCCTGGTCGCCGCTTGCGCTCACGCGGGCAACCACGTCGTTCGCGTACTCATCGACCGCGCTGCGCGTCGCCGCCGAAGTTTCCGCCAGTCGATCGGCGATCGAGTTGCCGTGGACGCGGATGGCCGCGGCGGCCTGGTCGCCGCTAGCGCTAACGCGGGCAACCACGTCGTCCGCGTACTCATCGACCGCGCTGCGCGTCGCCGCCGAGGCATGCGTCAGTCGCTCAGCGATGGATTCGCCATGGTAGCGGATGGCCGCGACGGCCTCTTCGCCGCTTGCGCTCACGCGCGCGACGACATCGTCCGCGTATTCGCCGACGGCGCTGCGCGTCGCCGCCGACGCCTGGTTGAGTTGGTCGATGACCCGGTCGCTCTCGGTCCGGATCGCCTCGACGGTTTGTGCGCCGCTCGCGGTCGCTCGGCTGACCACCTCGTTCGAGTACTCGCCGACCGCGCTGCGCGCTGCCGCCGAGGCCTGAGCGAGTTGATCCGCGACCGAGTCGCCCTCGACTCGGATCGCCTCGACCGTTTGCGCCCCGCTGGCGCTTACGCGGCCGACGACTTCGTCCGCGTAAGCGGCGACAGCGCTGCTCATTACGGCCGACGCCCCGGCAAGTTGAGCCGCGACCGACACGCCGTGCGCGTTGACGGTCTCGGCGGCCTCCGAGAGGCGTGCGGCGATCACGTCGCCATGGACGCTCAGCGTCTGCGCGGCTTCCTCGCTGCTGGCGGAAACGCGACTGACGACCGTGTTCGCGTGGTCGGTGACGGCGTCGCTCGCTGAAGCGGCGGCGTCGGCGAGGCGGGCAGCGACCGAGTTGCCGTGGGAGCGAATGGCTTCGAGGACCTCTGCGCTGTTGGCGTTGATGCGGCCGACGACGTCGTCGCTATGGGCGCCGAAGGCCCCTGACAGCGCCTGCGACGCCTCGGCAAGTTGATCCGCGATCGAGTCTCCGTGCGCCCTGATGGCGTCGACGGCTCGGCTGCTGCTGCCGCTGATGCGCCCGACCACATCGTCGGCATGGGCGCCGACGGCGCTCCGTGCGAATTCGGCCGCATCCGCCAGACGAGTTGCCACCCTGTCGCCATGCGCATCGATCGCCTCGACCACGGAATTCTGCGAAGTCTGGATGCGCTCGATCAGATTGTCGCCGCGTTCGCCCAGTCGGGACAACAGACTATCTCCGACCGCCTTGAGCCGGTTGTCGACTTCTCCTACTCGCGACAGGATGTCGCCAGCGGCCTTTTGGCTCGTATTGGCGAGGCGGTCGGCAAGGCTTTCGCCGACCGCCTCGATCGATACGCTCATTCGCGCGCCTTCCGCGACGATGCGCTCGAGAGTCGCGGAGCCGGTCCTGTCCATCGCGCCGTTGATCTCGTCCGACGCCGCCCCGAGCGACGCCGTCAGTTTTTGGCCGGTTTCAGTGAGCTGTTCACTCAAATTCCCGCCGGCGGCGACGAGATCCTGGGCGATGCTGGCGTGGGCTGTTGTTATCGCGTCGCGAACTCGTGACCCGCTGGTCACGATCGAGTTGCGCTGATCGGCCATTTCCGCGATCAACAGACGGATTTTGCGCTCATTGTCCGAATAGGACCGCTCGAGCGTGGAGACCTCAGACCGCACGCGGGTCTCAAGTTCGGCGGCGCGCGCCAACGCGCGCTCCACCCCGTCACCCATTGATGTGAGTTCGCGACGGATGGCTTGAGACAAGGTCGCGACGTGCTCGCCGGCCATCGTCTCTGGCTCGGCCAGACGCACGGCGACCTGAGAGATCGCGCGCGCCGATTGTCGCAACTCGCGCAGTCGCCGCGATAGCGCGGCAAAGGCGAACATGAAGATGATTGGCCCGAGCGCCGCCAACAGAAATAGCGGAGTCTCGGGTCGCAGCAGCATGTCCAGCGGTCGCCTCGAAGCCGAGGACCAGACAGAGATATAGGCGTAGAGCGCACAGACCGCCGCCCAGAGGAGCGACACCGCCAAGGCGATTATGAATGGCGTCCGGCTCGCCGGGCGGGCGTTCATCGCCTGTAGGACAGCCCCCACGTTCTCACGATCGTCATTTGCCGGCGTGGACGCGGGGATGGCTGGTTTCGGTTCGTTCTCCGGCGCGGACGGCTGCGGCGGGCCCGCGCGAAGCAGCGTCGGCGTGTCGCTGGCAGGTTGGCTTGGCTTGAGAACCGGCGTTGCGGCCGTCGGCTTCGCTGGGACGAGCTGGGGCGGGAAGGCGCTGACGTCCGCCAGAACGGCCTCGTCGTCATCGGTAAGGTTCAAGGCGCTTTCGATCGCCGACATCGCCGCTGAAACCGGATCCGTCGCCGGATTTTGCTTTGCCATTACGTCCGCCTCACTCCACCGGCGCCGATCGTCGACACGACCGGCACACGCGCCAAGCGTTTCCCCAGGCTCGCCGCGGCCGAACCCAACGCTTTGAATTAACCACGTTGCAGTCTACCGCCGAGCCTCATAGATGAAAACCACGCCGACCGCGCGACTTGCAAACGTCGTTAACGCTTCGGTTACCATGTTTTTCCATAGTGTTCAGCGATTAACGGCGGCGCTCACCAGCCGCGGGCTTCCCAGCGGACGAAACAGCGCCCCATGTTTGAGAGCCCGACGGACGCCCTCGGTCCTCCCCTCGATCTCGTCCATTTGGCTCGGCAATGCCTTGGCGATCATGCGCTCGAGGCGGAGCTGCTTGGGCTCTTCCGGCTGCAAGCGCCGACTTTGACGGCCGAGCTGTCAGGTCTGCAGCTTCTATCTCCGGAATCAAGGGCGAAAGTCGCACACACGCTTCGTGGCTCGGCGCTCGCCGTCGGCGCCCCGCGCGTGGCCAGCGCCGCATGGCGCGTCGAGGAATTGGCATCGGCCGGCGGCGGCCAAGGCTCAGCGGAGGCGCGCGCGATTGCTTCGCTTCAATCCGCAGTGGCCGAGGTCCTCACGGAAATCGACCGCATTCGCGGCTAATCGGGCGAAGCCCGCGGCAACATCGGTACGGCGGCCGGTCCGCGAATCCCCTCGGCCACCGGAGTGGCGCTAGCGAATGCCCTTTCGGCGCGGCCGCGCTTGCTCTATGTAGGCGCGCTCTGTATAGGCGGCGTTAGCCGCCCGAATTCACGCGCCCTCGAGGCGCGACGCGGTATTCCAAGGAATCATTCCGTTCAATGCCGAAAATTACATTCGTTGACGCGTCCGGAGAGTTGCGATCAGTCGAGGCGCAGGTCGGCGCGACGGTCATGGAGACCGCGCTCCGCAATTCGATCCCCGGCATCGAGGCCGAATGCGGAGGCGCTTGCGCTTGCGCGACATGCCATGTCTATGTCGCTGAGGAATGGACGGAGAAAACGGGCAAGGCCTCCCAGATGGAGGAGGACATGCTCGATTTCGCCTTCGAGGTGCGTCCGAATTCCAGGCTTTCCTGTCAGATCAAGGTCAGCGACGCACTGGACGGCCTCACCGTGACCACCCCCGCGAAACAAGGATGAGAACAGAGGAATCTGGATGAGTGAGTTGTTAACGACCGACGTCGCGATCGTCGGCGCCGGCCCGATCGGTTTGTTTGCCGTGTTTGAACTTGGCCTGCTCGACATCAAGGCGCATCTGATCGACATTCTCCCGAAAGCGGGCGGCCAATGCGCGGAACTCTATCCGGAAAAGCCGATCTACGACATTCCGGGCTTTCCGGTGATCAATGGACAAGAGCTTGTCGACAACCTGATGAAGCAAATCCAGCCTTTCGGGCCGAAGTTTCATCTAGGCGAGATGGTGGAGGGGATGGAGGCTCTTGGCGGGCCGGAACAGCCTCTGTTCCGCATCGGCACCGACAACGACAAGATCATCGAGGCCAAGTCCGTGTTCATCGCCGCCGGCGGCGGGTCGTTCCAGCCGAAGAAGCCGCCGATTCCGGGGCTCGACGGTTACGAGAACAAAAGCGTCTTCTATTCCGTGCGGAAGATGGACCATTTCAAGGGCCGGCGGGTGATCATCGTCGGCGGCGGAGATTCGGCGCTCGACTGGGCGCTCAACCTGCACCCTGTCGCCGACCGGATCACGCTGGTTCACCGGCGCGACGCGTTCCGGGCGGCGCCCCACTCCGTCAACGCCATGCGCGAGCTTGTTAACTCGGGCGACATGGAATTCGTGCTCGGCCAAGTGACGGGTGTCAAAGGCGAGGACGGTCAGCTTTCAGCGCTGACGATTCGCCGCGAGAACGGCGAGCATTACGACCATCCTTGCGACGACATGCTGCCGTTCTTCGGGCTGACGATGAAGCTCGGCCCGATCGCCAATTGGGGCATCAACCTGCACGAGAACCTGATCCCCGTCGATACGGCGAAGTTTGAAACCAGTGTCCCCGGCATTTTCGCGATCGGCGACATCAACACCTATCCAGGCAAGCTCAAGTTGATTCTGTCGGGTTTCCATGAGGCCACCCTCGCCGCCCAGCGCGCCCACCGCTATGTCTATCCGGACAAGAAGCTGACCTTCCAGTACACGACATCGTCGACCAGCCTGCAGCGCAAGCTTGGCGTGAGCTAGGGGTTTCTACCGTCGCGCGCCAGCCTAAAGTCCGCTACGCTGCGCCTAGCCGGCGTCCGCTGCGAGGAGGAGATTCGCATGAGCGCAGCAAGCGACTATGCGCTGGGCTATTCGAGTGAGGAGGAGCGCAGACTCGCTCTGCAAGCGAGGATATTCGAACGTCTGACGGAGGACCTTCTTCGTCATGCCGGGATCGGCGAGGGGATGGATGTCCTCGATATCGGCTGCGGCGTTGGCGATGTCTCATTTCTTGCGGCGCGCCTAGTCGGGCCGAATGGGTCCGTGGTCGGGATTGACCGAGGGGACGAGTCAGTCGAAACCGCCCGGCGCCGGGCGAAAGGGTTAGGACTCGAAAACGTCGCCTTTGTCACCGCCGACATCTCGAGCTTCGAAATCGATCGGAAGTTCGATGCAGCAATTGGCAGGCTTATCCTCCTCTATCTTTCCGACCCGTCAACGATCCTTCGGCGCCTATCCTCGCGCGTGCGGCCTGGTGGGGTGATGGTGTTTCAAGAAATGGATATGTCCACGTTTCTTCCGCCAGGCTCGCCGGCGCTCCGAACTCGCGTGCTGACTTGGGTGTACGAGGCGTTCGGCGCCGCCGGCGCGCAGAGGGAGATGGGGCCCAGGCTGCCGGACATATTCGTGAACGCCGGGCTTCCGCGTCCCGAAATGATTGCCGGACAAAGGGTAACTGGCGGGTCGGACCCTGATCCGCACGCCGTTATCGCGGGCCTCGCCCGAAGCCTTCTGCCAGTCATGGAGCAAGCAAAAATCGCGTCGGCCGAAGAGGTCGGCGTCGACACGCTGGCGGAAAGATTGCATGCGGAAGCAATCGAAAACGGCGAATCCGTCGTCTACTGGCCCCGCTTGGTGGGCGCCTGGGCCCGGAAGGCCTGACGCTGCATTCGGACGTCGGTCTGTCAGAAGTTCACGTTGGTCCGCAGGCCGACGACGAACTCGTTCTTGATCCGCTGCGTGGGTTCGTATGAATTGGCGATTCCCATGCCAGGATTGATGAAATACTGGACGTCGGGCTGAATCATCCACGAGGGCAGGGCCTGAAACTGATAGGTCGCCTCGATGAAGGTCTCGCTCGAGCGGATAGGCGTATAGACCGAAGGCTGGAACAATTGCATCTGCCGGTCGAAGTTGTATGCGCCGCTGCCCGCCCACACGGTCCCCATTTCGACGCCGAAAGCATCGTTGTCGCGCCCCGGCAGCGGGGCATGCAAGCCGAGGCCGGCATTGATGCTGGCGCTGACGAGGTTGCGATCCTCGTAAGGCGTGAACATTGGCCGGACGAAGACATTCACGCTGCGATTGGAATTGTCCTTAGATCGCCAGATCATCTGATCCGCGACGCCGTACATTGAAAAGTTGCCGTGATGCGCAGCCGCCGCCCCGTTGCTTAACAGGCTGGCGAGAGGAAGGCCTATCGTGTCGGTTTGCTGGTCGTCGAACTTGTAGCTGTTATACCAGGCGCCGATCTTGTAGACGCCAGGCAGCGGGCCGTTGGCGTTCTTTCCCGACGCGCCGGAACCAAACGCGTATTGCAGTTCGGCGATCGCCAGAGTTCCGGTGTCGACCGGAAAGCTCACGCCGTGGGGATTGCTCGCGGGCGTGTTCGGCGAATTGAATGGGATCGGGCTTCCGTTGACAACGGCTGCGAGCGCGGTGACGCCGTCAGTCAGCTGAGCCCGGGCGCGAACGCCCAGGCCCGCGAGCGGATAGGCGGGGCCACTGCCCGGCAAATCCACGGTCGGAAGCCCGGGCCAACCGGATACGCCGTTAATGAAGAGGGAGTTCCCGCTCGGCGCAATAATGAATTCCTCGTCGAGGCTCTGCTCGCCGATCTTGA
The DNA here is from genome assembly GCA_963820095.1 of uncultured Alphaproteobacteria bacterium. Taxonomy (GTDB): domain Bacteria; phylum Pseudomonadota; class Alphaproteobacteria; order Rhizobiales; family Beijerinckiaceae; genus Roseiarcus. The sequence continues at coordinate 188,264 of CAWFZA010000028.1, read as the reverse complement.
CGTCGAACTTGTCGCTGAATTTCTGCTGATACCAGAGCTCCCAAAGCCGAATGCCCTCGGGCGCGTCGATGTCGCTCAGGGTCTGCAGGACCAAGAGGACGTCCTCATTCAGTTGGCCGCCATAAACTTGGAGGCCGCTCACGTTAAGCGTGCCGCCCTGGAGACCGAACGCCTTTTCGGTGTCCATTTGCAGCGTGACTGTGGTCAGTCCTTTCGGTTCGAGACTCTGTTGGACGCCGCCAGAGAGATTCCCGAACAGTTCGACGTTCTCGAGGATGGTGAGCGTGACGCCGTATCTCGCCAAAGCGGGCCGAAGTCCGCCGATGTCGCCAAGGAGGTTTTGATTCTGCCAATCGCCGCTGAACGCCCCCCACGGTCCGGCGGTCGCTGGCTGCGAAGGCGCCGAAGCGTCGGCGCGGAACTGCGGCGCGGCGAGCTGGGGCATGGTGAAGGGAATGGACTTGGGTGGAACTCGAGGGGAATGCGGGAGTGGGCGGATCAGAGAGCGGCGCGGCCGGCGCAGCGCTGAGGGGCGGTAGCGAGTCCGCGAACGCGGCGCCGGCAATACAGGCGATCGCGAGAGCTGAAGTGCTCCGGAGCGCTGCGCGGCAGAGGCGACTGACCGGACGATCAAGAGGACGCAACGCAAACTCCAGGCGCGTGCCGAGCGGCGACCTTGGGGACTTCGATCCCGCCGTTCCCACACAGTCAATAGAGGCGGTAAGAGATCGAACCCATTTCAAAGCCATTGATGACAGGCGGGTTAGCGTCCGATGTTCACACTCGTATGACCATAAGTCGCGAGTTCTGGGGAGCCGCCGCCGACACGCGCGATGCGCGCACTTCGTTGAGCGATAAAGCGATTTCAAAGGCTTAGGTGCGCTTTTGCGCAACCAAGCTAAACCAGGTTTGTGAATATACAAACATAATTTATTGATATACATGGTGATTTCCACTTCAGACCAGAGATCGCCATCAACGGCGTCATTTGAAAGCGCGTGCGGAGCGCCGCATAGGCATGTGGCCAAGGATGCGGCGCCCAATCTTCGGAGTCGGTGATCCGCTCTCGAACTCCCCGTCAAATGGGCTCAGCGGTCCTGGAACAAATTTAGGCAACTGCCTGTTTGATGGCTGTCAACATTCGCGCCATGCAGCGCTAAGGAGGGCACTTTGGGCCGTGGAATTTTGCTTTGGCTTCTCGGCGTTCCGATCCCGATCATCATCCTGATCGCGCTTCTCTACCATTAGAAGCCGCCCCGGAATCTCATAACGCCGACACACTCGACCGCGACCGGCAAGAGTCGGTCGCGTGACACATCTCGACGAGGGGAGATTGAAAGAGATGACACAAGCCACAGTCGCGGCCCGCGCGCCTTTGTCCGCGGTGACCGTCGTCGACACAACGATCGACACCGCCTCCGGCGTATCGTGGGCCGCGATTATCGCGGGCGCGTTCGTCGCTTCGGCCTTTTCCCTCGCGCTGGTGGCGCTGGGCGCGGGCATTGGCCTGATCTCGGTCTCGCCATGGTCGAGCAACAACCCGTCGGTCACCACGTTCACGGTGCTCGCGGCGGCGTGGTTCATCGCCGTCCAGCTCTTCGCATCGGGCATCGGCGGCTATCTCGCAGGGCGGCTGCGGACCCGTTGGGCGCGCGTGCACACGGATGAGGTCTTTTTCCGCGACACCGCCCATGGCCTTGTGGTTTGGGCGGTGGGAGCGGTGATCAGCGTCGCGCTCATCGCTTCGGCGGCGAGCTCGGCGGTGAGTGGAGCCGCGCACCTCGCGGGCGCGGCGACGCAGGCCGTTGGCGCCGTGGCCGGTCAAGCCGCCGGGCAGGCCGCATCGGCGATGGGCGATCCCACGAGCTATTTCACGGACATGCTATGGCGCAGCGATCACCCGGCCCAAGGCGATCAGGCCGCCACGACGGCGGAGGCCGGCCGGATCCTGACGCGCGCTCTCGCTAATGGTGATCTTCCCGCCGCGGACAAAACCTATCTCGCTCAGCTCGTGGCGAGCCGCACTGGATTGAGTCCAGCCGGACGCGGAGAAGCGCGTCACCGACGTGTTCAACCAGGCGAAAGCCGCGAAGGACGAGGCCGCGCAGAAGGCCAAGGAGGCCGCCGACGCCGCTCGCAAGGCCGGAGTGGGCGTCGCCCTTTGGGCTTTCATCTCGCTCCTGGTGGGCGCCTTTTCCGCAAGCTACATGGCCACGGTCGGGGGACGCCAGCGAGACGAAGCGATTGTTGTTTGAGTAGGGCGCCCTCGCCCCTCACCCTAACCCTCTCCCCGCAGGACGGGGAGAGGGAAATCGGCGGGCGCCTAGCTCTGGATACCCTTGACGTACCAGTCCATCACCAGAAGGTCCTTGTCCGCCATGCGCTCGCCCTTGGCGACGCGTTCCTTGCCGGTCTGATCCGCGATGGGGCCCGTGAAGATCTCGTAAGTTCCAGCCTTGGTGTCGGCGACGATCTTGTCGGCGGCGGCGCGCACGTTTTCGGGCACGGCTTTGCTGTAGGGCGCCATGGCCAAGAGCCCCTCCTTGAAGCCCCACCACACGTCGTCGGGCTTCCACGAGCCGTCGAGCACCGCCTTGGCGCGCTCGATATAGTAGGGACCCCACAGATCAAGGCTGGCGGTCAGATGCGCTTTGGGCGCGAAGCGCGACATGTCGGCTCCATAGCCGAATCCGTAGATCTTACGCTTCTCGCAGACCTGCAAGACGGCGGGGCTGTCGACATGCTGAGCGATCACGTCGCAGCCGAGATTGGCGAGCGTCTCGGCCGCCGCGGCTTCCTTCGCCGGGTCGAACCAGGTGTCGATCATCACGAGCTTGGTGGTGATCTTCGGATTGATGGCCTGCGCGGCAAGGGTGAACGCGTTCACGCCCATCACCACTTCCGGAATCTTGAATGATCCGACAAACCCGATCACTCCCGACTTCGACATCATGCCCGCGATCGTGCCGGTGACCGCGCGGCCCTGGTAGAAACGGGAGTTGTAGGTGCCGACGTTCTCGGCCCGCTTGTAGCCGGTGCAATGCTCCCATTTGACGGCGGGGAACTGCTTGGCGGCCTCGATCGTCTGATCCATGTAGCCATAGGAGGTGGTGAAGATGAGCTTGTTGCCCTGCTGGGCGAGATCCTTCATCACCGGGATCGCGCTGGCGTCTTCCTTCACGTTTTCGACATAGCTGGTGACGACCTGACCTTTCAAAGCCGCGTCCAGCGCCTTTCGGCCCTGATCATGCGACCACGTCCAGCCATAGTCGCCGATCGCGCCGAGGTAGACGAAGCCGACCTTGAGTGGGTCGGCTGCGAAGCTGCTGCGCGACAAGCCGGGCAGCGCCAATCCCGCCGCGGCCCCCGTCTTCATGAGATGTCGTCGGGTAATCATGCTCATTCTTCTCTCCCTGATAAGCTTTCCACGCTCAAGAGTTGGGTAGGAACGGCCGGCCGAGGCACGCGGGAGCCTCGCTTCCCGCGACCTCGCGGGCCGAGATGACCGCCAGCGCCACGACCGCTGCGATGTAGGGCATCGCCGCCCAGAATTGCGACGGAAGAAATGAGAAGCCGGACGCCTTGGCGTAAAGCTCGAGCGTCATCAGCACGCCGAAAAAGTACGCGCCTGCGAGCAGCCGCCCGGTTCGCCAGCCGGAGAACACCACGAGCGCAAGCGCGATCCAACCGCGCCCGGCGGTCATCTGTTCAGCCCACATCGGCGTGATGACCATTGAGAAATAGGCCCCGCCGATCCCGGCCAGCGCGCCCCCGAAGGCGATTGCCGCGTAGCGGATAGCGATCACCGGATAGCCGATCGAATGGGCGGAAAGGTCGTTCTCGCCGACGGCCCGTAGGATAAGGCCGGCGCGCGTGCGGTTCAGGAACCAGCCCACGGCGAAGACCATGAGAAGCGCGAAATAGACGAGCGGACTGTAGCCGAAGACGACCCGCCAGAGCGGATCGCCGGCGAGCCACTCGGGAAAGACGGAATCGAACGACGGCACAATCATGCCCACGAAGCCCGCGCCGATGAGCGACGAGAGGCCGATGCCGAAGATCGCGAGCGCGAGACCCGTCGCCACCTGATTGGAGCCGAGCGTCAACACCAGCACGGCGAAGAGCATGGAGGAGGCGGCGCCCGCCAGCGCCGCCGCGAGCACGCCAAACCAGGGCGCCCAGTCGCCGAAGTCGGCGCCGGTGTTGAGGGTGACGGCGAAGCCGGTCACCGCGCCGATCAGCATCATGCCCTCGAGCCCAAGATTGAGCACGCCGCTCTTTTCGACCACGAGCTCGCCGGTCGCCGCGAGCAGGATCGGCGTCGTCACGCCGACCACGGTGATGAGGGCGTCGATGAAGAAGCCGATGTTCACGCGACAGCCTCCGCGGGCGCGGGACGCGGGGCGTCGCGGAGGATCCGCAGTCGGTATCGGACCAGAATGTCGCTCGCGAGAATGAAGAACAGCATCATCGCCTGGAAGATGCCGGCGGTCGCGTTGGGCACGTGCACCACGGTCTGCGCCACCTGTCCGCCGACATAGGTGACAGCGAGGATCAGCGCCGCGAGAAAGACCCCGACGGGATGGAGGCGGCCGAGGAAGGAAACGATGATTGCGGTGAAGCCGTAGCCCGAGGGAAAGCCCAGATTGATCTGCCCGAGCTGGCTCGAAGCCTCGAGAATGCCGGCCAGCCCCGCCATGCCGCCGCTGATCATGAGTGTCGACCAGACCGTGCGCGAGGCGTCGAAGCCGCCGTAGCGCGCCGCGTTGGGCGCCGCGCCGACGGTGCGCACTGAAAAGCCATAGACGGAGCGCGTCGTGAGCAGCCAGAACACGAGCGTCAGAACGAAGGCGACGATGAGGCCCGGCGGAATGTCGGTTCCAGGAATGGCGTGCGGCAGAAGCTGCGCCGGGGTGAACGGCGGCGTCTGGGGAAAATTGTGGCCGTTCGGATCCTTCCACGGGCCGCTGACCAGATAGTTGAGAACCTGCAGCGCCACATAGACGAGCATCAGCGTGGACAGCACCTCGGACACCCGGTAGCGCGTCCTCAAGAAGGCCGGGATAGCCGCCCAGGCCATGCCGCCGACAATCCCCGCCGCGATCATGAGCGGGATGATCCAGAAGCTTTGCCCGTTGGGGAAGGCGAGCGCGACGCCCGCGCCGGCCAGCGCGCCGACGATATACTGTCCCTCGGCGCCGATGTTCCAGATCTTGGCCTGATTGCCGAGCGACAGACCGAGCGCGATGATGATGAGCGGCGCCGCCTTGGTCATAACGTCCTGCCACTTGTACGAGGCGACGACGGGCGTGATGAAGGTCTCGTAAATCGCCCGCGGCCCATCGAAGCCGATCAATTGAAAGATGATCGCGCCCAGAGCCATCGTCAGAAGCACGGAGGCGATCGGCGTCGCGATCTGCATGAAACGGCTTGGCGCCAACCGTTTTTCAAGCCGGATGCGCATGCAGGGCCTCTGTCCGTTCGGCCGTCGCGGCCGGGTCGCCATGCACGCCGCCCATCAGCAGGCCGATCTCCTCGATCGAGACTTGGCCCACCTTCATCGGCGCGGACAGGCGACCGAGATTGATGACGGCGAGCGTGTCGCAAAGCGTAAGCAATTCGTCGAGGTCTTGCGAGATGACCATGACCGCCGAGCCGCGCGCGGCGAGGTCGACGATCGCCTGATGGATCGCGGCCGCCGCGCCCGCGTCCACCCCCCAGGTCGGCTGGCAGACGACGAGCGCCTCCGGCCGCTGCAGGATCTCGCGGCCCATGATGAATTTCTGCAAATTGCCGCCGGAGAGCGAGGCGGCGAGCGCGCCTGGACCGGTCGCTTTCACGGTGTAGGCGCCGATCACTTCGCCGGCGTAGCTGGTCGCCTTGCCGGGATCGATGAGGCCGAAACGCACCATTTCCATGCGGTCGCGTCCGGTGAGCGCCGCATTGTCGGTCAGCGAGAACTCGCCGACCGCCGCGTGGCCGTTGCGCTCCTCCGGAACCGCGCATAGTCCCAAGGCGCGCCGCTCGGTGACGCCGAGCCGGCCAACCTGGCGGCCCGCCAGTGTGATCGCCCCTGGGGCGGGGGCGAGCGTTTCGCCGCTCAACGCGCTCATGAGTTCGTTCTGCCCGTTGCCGGCGACGCCGGCCACGCCGAAAATCTCGCCCGCCCTCACGCTGAGCGCGACGTCCTTGAGCGCGATGCCGAATTCGCTCGGTTTCGGCAGGCTCAGGCCAAGCGCCGCCAGCTTGGGCGGGCCGAAGCCGCGGCTCATGGGCTTCGCGATCTCCTTGAGGTTCGAGCCGATCATCATCTCGGCCATCGAGCGCGAGGTTTCGCGCTTCGGATCGCAATGCGCGACAACCTTGCCGCCGCGCAGGATGGTTGCGGTGTCGCAGAGCGCCACGATTTCATGCAGCTTGTGGGAGATGTAGAGAATCGAGCAGCCGCTCGTCGCCAGCTTTCGCAAGGTCTCGAACAATTGCTCGACTTCCTGCGGGGTGAGCACCGAGGTCGGCTCGTCCATGATCAGGAGCCGGGGCTTGAGCAGGAGCGCGCGCACGATCTCGATGCGCTGGCGCTCGCCTACGCTCAGTGTCGAGACGATTCGGCGGGGATCGAGCTTGAGCTGGTAGGCTTCGAGCACCCGATTGAATTCGGCGAGAAGTTCGCGCGGGGAGAGGCGCGCGTCGAGGCCGAGCGCGATGTTCTCCAAGACCGTCATCGCCTCGAACAGCGAAAAGTGCTGAAACACCATGCCGATGCCGAGTCGCCGAGCCGCCCGCGGATTTCCGATGCGGACGGGCGCGCCGTCGAAGAGGATCTCTCCCTCGTCGGGCGCGAGGATGCCGTAGATCATCTTGACCAGCGTCGATTTTCCCGCGCCGTTCTCGCCCAGGAGCGCGTGAACCTCGCCGGCCTTGACGCTTAGATTGACGTTGTCATTGGCGCGGACGCCCGGAAAGGACTTGCTGACGCCGATAAGCTTCAGGCGCAAGGGAGCTTCGACGTTCACCGCGACAGAACCTCGTTCCCTCTACCCGCTCGGCCGGCGTGCCGACGCCTGGGCCTCTCCGCAAGAATCGCGCCGCAGGATCCGCCCCCGGACTTCGTGGCTGGGTTTTTTCCGTTGTCCGCCGTCGCCTGCGGCGCTCTTCTTTGACCGTAACGACCCGGCGCGCCGTGTCAAATGAAGGATGCACAAAGCTGGGGACGAGCAGCAGGGCTGCTGGTCACTCGGGCAACGCGAGGAGGCGCGCGCCCTTTGAGAAGGTCTCGGCGAGCCCCGGCGCCATTCCGAACTCGGAGAAAATGCGGATGCGAAAACCGGGCTCAAGTTCGAGTCCCCGCCGCACCGCGGGCATAGCGTCCTTGGCTCGCCCGGCCAGCGCCAACGCAATGGCTTGGAAGAATGGCGGCAGGCTGTGGTCGGGATTGATTTCTGAACCTCGGGCGAAGCAGGCGGTCGCCTCGTCGTAGCGCCCCTCGCTGACCGCCGCCATTCCGAGCGCGAGGTGCGCCTCGAACGCCTTGGGGTCAAAGGGGCTCAGTCTCAGGGCGCGAGCGGCGTGGATGGCCACCACATCGGGCTTGTCGGCGAAGGCGTTCACCAGCGCCCCGTAATAGTGGGCCATTGCGCATGACGGGTTGAGCGAGATCGCGCGCTCGATCGCGCTGAGGGCGGTCGCGTGTTCCTTGCTCAGGACGATGGTGACCCATCCCGCCACCGCCAGCGACGCGGCGTCGTCCGCATCGCTGGCGAGGGCGCGCCGCGCGTGCGCGAGCGCTGCGGTCTTGTCCGCCTCGTCGAAGCCGCCGCGGGTGAAACACCATTCGTGGCACCATGCGAGGTGGGCGTGCGCCGCGACATAGTCGGGCTCCAGACGCAGAGCCTCTTCGAGGAGAGGGATGGCTTTTCTGCCTTCGTCGGGCATATGGGCCTGCATGTGGGGCAGGGCGCGCAGAAAGAGGTCGTAGGCTCCGAGACTCTCCGGGCGCTTGCGTCGCGAGCGTTCGATTTCCGACCGGCGCACGCTGGGTTCGACGACGCCGACGACCCGGTCGGTGATCTGGTCCTGAAAGTCGAAGACTTCGTTCAGCGCTCCGTCGAATTTGTCCGCCCAGAGATGTGCCCCCGTCTCGGCTTCGACGAGCTGGGCCGTGATGCGTAAGCGCGGGCCTACCTTGCGCACACTCCCCTCAAGGACATAGCGCACGCCGAGATCACGGCCGACCTGCCGCACGTCAACCGCCTTGCCCTTGTAGATAAAGCTAGAGTTGCGGGCGATCACGAATAGCCATTTGATCCGCGATAGTCCGGTAACGATGTCGTCGACCATTCCGTCGGCGAAATAGTCCTGTTCGACATCGCCGCTCATGTTCTGGAAGGGCAGGACCGCGATTGAAGGCTTCTCGGGCAGGGGCAGCCCCATCGGCTCCCGCTCGCCGGGTTCGAGCTTCGCTGCGATCCGATCCGCCGCTAACAAATAAACGCGCATGGGGCGCGCGATATTCTTGAGCGTCCGCTCGCCGAGATCGACGAAGGTCTCGTCAACTCGGTCGCGTGCAAGGCGCCATGCATCCTCCGATAGACAGACTGCGCCAGGCTCGCAAATCCCCTCTAGCCGGCCAGCGATATTGACGCTGTCGCCCATCAGGTCACCATCGGCTTCTTCGACGACGTCGCCGAAATGTATCCCGATGCGGAAATCGATCCGTCGCTCGGGCGGCAAGCCAGCATTGCGCTCCGCCATGGCGTTTTGAATCTCGACAGCGCAGCGCAGTGCATCGACGACACTACGGAACTCGACCAGCGCCCCATCGCCGGTGCGCTTGACCACTCGCCCGTTGCGCAGGGCGATCGTCGGATCGATCAAATCGGCGCGGAGGGCTCGAAGCCGCGCGAGCGTCTGGTCCTCATCGGAGCCCGCAAGGCGGCTGTAACCGACGACATCGGCAGCAAGAATGGCCGCGATTTTCCGAGTCTGAGCCATCGAACGCGCTCGAGCAGCGATCTCTGTACCACGAAAAAACCCGTGGTGAATGGCGCGGCCAGCCGCTCCCGGGACGACGGCTCCATGTTATCGACGCCTGCGCGAGCTTTTGAGTCGGAGGTCCTGACCATGTCGTCCGCCTTTATCCGCTCCTACGACGAGGCGTTGCTGCGCTTGGCCTTCGACGTCGCGAAGCGCTCGCGCGCCGCCGGCGACCATCCGTTCGGCTCCGTGCTCGCTGACGGCGAGGGCAGGGCGCTCATGGAGCAGGGCAACGGATATACCAGCGAGGGGGGCGACCGAACGGCCCACGCCGAGCGCCTGCTCGCTTCCCGCGCCGCGCGGGCTTACGACCTTTCGTTCCTCGCCCGGTGCACGCTCTACACATCGGCCGAACCCTGCGCGATGTGCGCGGGCGCGATCTACTGGGCGGGAATTGGCCGCGTTGTCTACGGCCAGAGCGAAAAGACGCTCAAAGAGCAGACCGGCGCTCACGAGGAGAATCCGACCCTCGATTTGCCGTGCGCGCTCGTCTTCGCTGCCGGTCAAAGACCGACGGAGGTCGTTGGCCCGCTCCTCGAGAACGAGGCGGCTCAGCTGCAGGCGGATTTTTGGCAGGCGAGGGAATAGTCGGCTTTCAGGTCAGGAATTCGGGCGTTTTGCTCGCCCACGCGCGTCAATGAGGAAAATGGACGGGATTTGCTGCATAATTTTGTACTATTGCCACCCTTTTTCTGTTAGGGCGTCGTCGAAAGTCTGTTAGAGGAGGTTGCCAGGATGGGGTTCGAAACGTCGGACTAGGCGGCGACCCCAAGGCCCGCGACAGGCGGGCGTGCTATCCGTTTTAGTCCAATAAGCAATATCAGCTTGATATCTCGTCCCGCGGCGAAGGATAGGCATGTCGACGACCCCGCTCAGGCATAGCTTTGCTTTCAATCTGATCTATCCCATGATGCGGCTGGCGGTCGCCATCGTGACCGTTCCCATCTACATCCACCACGTCGGCGACGCCCGTTTTGGCGTGATTTCGATTGTTTGGATCCTCCTCGGCTATCTCGGCTTTCTCGATCTCGGTCTATCTCGCGCGGCGACCAACGCATTGTCGAAGTTGCGCGACGCTCCCCAGCCGGACCGGGCGCGGGTCCTCCTGACGACGATAATGCTCAATTTTTGCTTCGGCCTCGTCGGGACGGTCCTGCTCTTCTTCGTCGGCGGCTATCTATTCCAGCACGTCCTCAATGTTCCGGAGGCTTTGAAACCCGAGGTCGAGGGCGCCCTGCCATGGGTCGCCTGTCTTTTTCCGATGGCGCTGGTGTCCGGAGCGTCGATCGGCGCGCTGGAAAGCCGCGAGCGTTTCCTTCTCGCGAACTTGTTCCAGATGTTTTCGATGACACTTAGCCAAGTCGCCCCGGTGATCATGGCCGTGTTCGTGAGCCCATCGCTAACGGTTGTTATTCCGTCTGTCGCGATCGCGCAGGCTTTCACTGTCTTGATCCAGCTCGCTTATGTTTACCGCCTCGAAGGGCCCATTTCCTTCAAGTCGTTCGACCCCGCCGAAGCTCGCAAGTTGATGGGTTATGGAGGCTGGGTCACCGTTTCGTCGGTGGTCTCCCCGATTCTCGCTTCGGCGGATCAATTCCTCATCGGGTCCCTGATCGGCGTTGCCGGAGTCGCCCATTACAGCGTCCCAATGAACCTGATCGTGCGGACGCAGACCTTGCCCGCTGCGTTGGCCCGAACCTTTTTTCCGCGCATGTCCGTCCTGTCGCGAAAGGAAGCCCTCGACCTTGGCGTGCGCGCGCTGCAATCCCTTGGATACGGTTACGCGGCCCTTTGCGCGCCGGCGATCGTCCTTTCGCCGGTTTTCTTCCGATACTGGATCGGGCTTGATTTCGCGCAGGTTTCGGCGCCGGTTGCGCAAATTCTCTTTCCTGCCGCGTGGATCAACGGCTTGGCTTTTGTGGCCTTTACCCTCCTTCAGGGCCAGGGGCGCCCCGATTTGACAGGAAAATTGCACCTCATCGAGGTGCCGCCGTTTCTGGCGATCTTGTGGCTGCTGACGTCACAGTTCGGTCTGGTCGGCGCCGCAGCCGCGTGGGGTTTGCGGACCGCCGTTGACGCTTTCGCGATGTTCTGGGCGGCTGGAATCCCGAGGAGATCTGTCATTGCGGCAATCGCGCGGCCGGCGGCGCTCCTTTTCGCGAGCGAGGTGGTCGGCCGGTTCGTCGGGATGGACCTTATCCTTGCGCTCCCGGCAGCGGCGCTGGTCGGTCTCGTGGGCGCGTGGATGGCTTACGTTTACTGCGAGGATTGGCGGCGGCTCGCTGGCGGTCAACTTCGTCGGTGGCGCGATTTCGTGGAGGCGCGGATCCGGCGCGCGGGACCGGCGCCGTCCGCGTAAGGCCTTATTGGCGGCGGGGGCGGACCTATCAGACGGCCGCGATTGGCTGCGACTTGCCTGTCGCGCGCGATCGATGATCGGAATGAACTGTCTTGGCGCGAAACGCCGGCCTCTGCCGGTCTTGCGAAACGCTCCCGGGTTAGCGATCCATCACGGAACCGCTTCGGGCGCCAACGCGCGGCTGGACGGATCGAATACTCCGTTCGGGTCGAATTTGGCTCTGATTCTTTCGAACTTGTCCCATTCCGGATACACGCTTCGGAGATATTCCACCGCTTGAGGTCTGTGGAGCTTACCCCAATGTGGCCGCCCGCCCAAGCTCATCATGACGTCTTCGAAGAGATCGAAAACCGTGAGCTTGATCGCCTCGTCCACAAACCAGTAGGCGTTGAACAGGACCGCGTCGTAGCCGGCGTTCGGCCCGAGATAAGATTGCTCCGAAGCCTTCAGGAACTTCATCTCCATGACGCGGCCAGGGTTTCGTTTCGCAAAGTCTGAGGTCCGCAGTCGTTCGATCGCCGCTGCCGCTTGGGAAGCTGGGAGGGCGTACTGCATGGTCACGCCCACGTGCGGCGGCCTCGCGTTCCTTACACTTTTCACCATGCGCTTCAGCGCGGGGCGCCCGGCTGCGATCCGACGAAGGACAGTCTTGGCGCGGTGGACGCGCGTGGACTTCAAGCTATTGCCGCCCCAATACGGCTCGTCGTCCGCCACGTAGGGTCTAAATTCCTTTTGCGGTTCGACGCTTGTTTCAAGGCATTTCAGCATGACGGTGTCCGCGCCGAAACTCCAGTGTCCCCAAATGTGCTCGTATCGGTCTGTCAGGTTGGGGAGCCGGACGAGGAAATCGTCGACGCTCATCGAAAGCTCTTCATACCGCACCCACGGCATCGCGATCGCCTGAAGCTCGACTTCGACGATGATCCCGAGCCACCCGACCGCGACGTTCGCCGCGCGCCTCTCTTCGGGCGGGCTGCTTGAATCGATCTTCCTCGCTTCGCCGGACGGAAGAACGACGGTCAAGGACTGCACGGAATCCGAAACCGTGCCCCATCGGGGACTCGTGCCGTGGGTGGCGGTCGCCACGGCGGCGCCGATCGAACATTCCGTCAGGAAAGGCAGCGACGGCAGCGAAAGACCGGCGCCGGCGAGAAAACGCGTCACCTCGCCGATGCGGACGCCCCCGTCCAAGACGACCCTGTTCGTGACCGGGTCCAATCTTCCGATGCGATTGAGCCCCTTGAGCCGAATGGCCACATCATCGACAAAGATTTCCGGGCCTTGGGAATATCCATTGCCAAAGGCTCTCACTTTCCAGCCGGCACGGGTCGCGGCGGCGACCGCGTTGCTGACATCCTCCACGCTGGCGCACTCAACAACCCTGCGCGGCTGAAATGACAGGAAGTCGCTATGGGCCTTGAGGATGTGCGTGCGACCTTGAGCCAACGGAGCCGCATGAACCATCGAAGGAACCCTGACAGGCTTCACCGGCCGCTTGAGCCGGCTCGAGTTCGAGCATGGCCTCGACGACCGCCACATCCCGCAAGGCTTGCGCCGGAGAGCTGACCAAGGGCGCGCCGCCTTGGATGGCTTCGATACAATGAGAAAGGGTCTCATAAACGCCGCCCGGCACGAAGAGATCGTCCATCACCGGAATAAAGCGCCTTCCCTGCTTGCTTTGGACGCGGACCCAGTTGTGGCGAAAATCACGAGGGCTGAAGCGGTTAAATCCGGCGAGCAGCGTCCCCATCGAGCCCGTCAATCTCAGGCCCTGATCGCCTGCCGAGTAGGGAGCGGCGAAGGTCAGGCGGTACGCGCCTTCGGCGCCGCTGGCGAAGGACAGGAGCGCGGTGACGCTGTCCGCGGGCGGCAGATAGGGAACACGCTGACTGACCGACGCGCTCACTTCCGCGACCTCGCCAACGATTTTTCGCAGCAAGGCGACAAAATGAACGCCGTGATCGAGGAGATGACCCCCCGCATATCCCGGAGACCGGCGCCATCGAAGATTGTCCGGCTTTTGGAACGAGAGATAAGTGAAATCGGCGAAGCGGATCTCGCCTAGCGCACCGCTTGCGACAATGTCCTCGACCATTTGAGTGGTCTTCTTGAACCGCCAATTCTCAGCGACCGCCCAGCGGACCGGCCGGTCGAGCCGGGCGTGATGCTCCAGCAGTTCGACGCCGCTCGCCACCGATGGCGCGCACGGCTTTTCGCTGATCACGTGCTTCCCGGCGGATAGAGACAGCTTGATCGCGTCGGGCATGACCTCGATCGGCAACACCAGGTCGACGAGGTCGACTTCCGGATCTGCCGCCACGTCTTTCAGCGAATGGTAGCGCTTGAGGTCCGCTCGTGCGTACAAGGCGCTGGCGCGCCCGATCGAGGCTTCCGATCGGCTGCAGAGCCCGATGAGTTTTATGCGGCCGTCTTTCTCCAGCCGCTTCAGGGCCGGAATGTGAGCCACGCAACCAAACCAACCGCAACCGACCAGGACAACACGGACAGGCGCCGGCATGAAGACCTCAAAGGTCGAAGGAGGGAGGAACAGCGCAGCTGAACATACAACACCTGCGCCGACCCGAGGAGCTAATTCGCGGCGCGTCGCTGTCGGGTCGATCGCAAGGGAGGAGCGGCTGACGATTAGGTATTAGTACGCATTGACGAAGCGGAGCGGCGGCGCGACTACAACCGCGTTCGACGTAGAGCAGTTTGCGCCCTCCAGAGAAGGGCGGCGCCATCGCAGTATTACTGCAAACTCCAGTTTTTCAAATCGACGCCTCGAAATTCAAGGCTATTTCATCCGTGGCTGAGAAAGCCGCGTTGCGGGGAGAAAATCAATGTCCAGCACACACGCAAGACTTGCAATTTCGGTCGCACTGATCGGTTTGCTTCCAACGCTGCCGGCCGCGGCAGCGAACGCGCCCTTCTTCTTTAGCACCGGCGACCCGGACGGCAAAATCGGCACGGCGAGCCGGCCCGATGCGGGCGGAGTCACCGAGATCGAGTTCGGCCGACGATTTTGCTCTCACTCATGCGACGTCGATTACCAGCGCGACCTTCACTGGCCTCCTGTCCGGAGGCGCCACCGTCGGCGACATTGGCGAGGTCGTGGTAGAAATCTACCGCGTTTTTCCGAACGACTCCGATGTCCGCCGGACAAGCGGATCCCCGCCGTTCTCGACGTCGCAAGTGCCGACCCGCGTCAATTCACCGTCCGATGTCGCATTCGACTCGCGCGACACTACCAGCGGTCTCACCTTCTCGACGATTGACCTGGGGGCCTTCACCGCGCTCAACTCCGTACAGACGGGCGGAATCCATCCTCTTCCCGGCATATTCACAGGCGGCGACGGTCCGGTCACGGGCGAGGAAGTGCAGTTCTCGGTAAACTTCACGACGCCTTTCGCACTCCCCGCTGACCACTATTTCTTCGTGCCCCAGGTACAGCTCTCAAGCGGCGATTTCTTGTGGCTGTCGGCGCCGAAACCGATTGTCTCGCCGGGGACCCAATTCCCACCAGGCTTACCGACCTGCAAAGCTGGACCCGCGACGAAGCTCTCGATCCGGACTGGCTGCGCATCGGGACGGACATCACCCACGCAAGGGCCGTTCAATGCCGCCTTCTCGCTGTCGGGCTCCGTGGTTCCCGAGCCGTCGACCTGGGCTATGATGCTGCTCGGCTTCGCCGGCCTCGGTTTCGCCGGCTATCGCCGCGCCAGAAAGGCCGCCCCGGCCAGCGCCTGAGCGAACGAGCGCAGCCGATCGGCTCCCGAGCGGCCGCCTAATCGTCCTCCAGCGCCTCGGCCGCGAGAGCCAGGCGCCTAGCCGTCTCCGGGTCGAGGCGCTTGGCGAGTTCGCCATGCGCCCGCTTCCAGTCATCGAGCCCCGCTTCGAGACTCTGCGCTCCCTTCTCGGTGAGCCATACGGCGCGTCGGCGCGCGTCCGCGCCGCCCGCGGCGATCTCAACTAGCCCGGCCCCTTCGAGCACTTGCAGATTGCGCGAGAGCGTCGACTGGTCGAGCCCGATGCGCTGAGCGAGCTCGCTCAACGTGTCGTCGCGCGCTGCGGCGATCTGCGCCATCAGACTGAATTGGGCGAGGCTCAGCCCCGAGCCTTGCATGCGCCGGTTGAGGAAAGCCGTGATGCGACGCGCCGCGAGCCGGGCGTTCCAGCCGGCGCAGGCGCCCACTGCTGCGCGCGCATCGGCGACGAGCGTCCTGTTCAGCCATTGCTTTGGCGTGGCCATCAATGTATGCAGATACATTATTTGTATCTGCATGGATAGGAGAAAGGCGATGCTCGCCTCGCACGCTTACGGCGTCGCCGATCCGGCTGAGGTCCGGCAGATGTCCGGGCGAGAGTTCCTCCAGGCGATCCTCGACGGACACTTGCCGGCGCCGCCGATCGCCAGGACGCTGTCGTTCTGGCTGACCGAGATCGGCGATGGCGTCGCGGTGTTCGAGGGCGACGCCGGACCGCACCTTTTGAATCCGCTCGGGATCGTGCACGGCGGCTGGGCGATGACCCTGATCGACAGCGCGGCCGGCTGCGCCGCCCACACGCTGCTGCCGGCTGGCGCGAGCTACGCGACGATCGAGACCAAGGCCAATTTCTCTCGACCGATCGCCGAGGACGCGGGTCGGGTGCGCGCCGAAGGGCGCGCCATTGGCCGCGGGCGGCGCATTATTTCCTGCGAGGCGCGGGTCGTCGACGCCAAAGCGCGCATCCTCGCGCACGGGACCTCGACGCTCATGGTGCTCGAGGGCGGCGGCGCGCCGAAGAAACCTCCGCCGCACGGGAGCTAGCGGGTGCGAATGGGTGGGCCTCGTCCCTGACGCGCGCCAGGGCGTGGTCACGGCGCGCCAGGTGTTTATGCTTTGTTGTCACATCTCGGAGCCATGCTATGCAGCGCTCGCAAACCCGCTGAACGAGAAATTCATTCACGCCGTGGGCGCGTGTCCTAAGAACGCGGGCCCCTGGAAGGCGCCGCTTTTGAAGTCAGCGCGAGCCCGCGCATGGCAACCGGAGGACATCTGAGATGAGGACCTTGACCTGCATCGCTGCGCTCGGCGCGGCTCTCCTTATGACCCATTCCGCATGGGCCGCCTCCGCGGTCGTCACGGCTTGCAGGGCGGACATCAAGGCGCAATGCGGCGACGAGATGAAGTCAGGCGGCGCCGCGCTCAAGGATTGCATGAAGAAGCATTTCTCCGACCTGTCCGAGGACTGTCAGGTGGCGATCATCCGCGCGGCGGCGGCGGGCAAGGCTTGCAAGGCGGACGCCAAGAAGCTCTGCGCCGACGCTAAGCCCGGCAAGGGGGCGGAGTGCCTGAAGTCGCATGCGGCCGACCTCAGCGATGGCTGCAAGGAGGCGATGGCCAAGGCGCAAGCCGGCGGGAAGTAGGGAACTCCGGCTTTGCGGGCCGGCCCGCGCAGGTCAGGACGCCGGCTCTCGCCATCCAGTCCGGCGTTTTGAAAGCGCTGGCGACGGCGTCGCTTCCGATGGGCGCCCGCCCGCATTGGCGCTCGGGATTGGGTGCGCTGGCCGGCTCGATCGGCGAGGTTCATACGGACCTGGCGAATGGCGATCTGAGATGATCGCGAGGCGTTCCGCGATAATTTTCGCGCCGCGCGCGGAAATTCCGCTTTTTGCCCAGGATATGGTAAGAGTCCGTTCGACGGTCCTTGAGGGTAAGACGTAGAAATCGTCCAGCCGCGGTTTAAGCGCGCAAACCGGCGATCAGATACGCAACGGGCGGGCGAATTGAATATTGCGGCTTCAGATGGGATTTCCTGCGCGGTCTTGCGCGTCGACAAGACTCGCCGCGGCTTGAGCGGATCCCTCGCATGGAACGCGCCCATGAAGGCCAGCGCCGTTCGACTCGCCGCTGGAATGGCGCTGGTCGCGGTTTGCGCGTCCTTTCCAGCCTCAGCCCAATATTTTCCTCCGCCGCTGATCTTTGTCCCCCCGCCCGCGCAGGAATATGCGGCGCCGAAGCAATCTCCCAAACCGGCGCAGCCGGACAGGTCGAAGCTTTCCGATGCGCCCGCCGACGCGAAACCGAAGGGTCACTACCAAGGCCGGTTGTTTATTCCGGACTAAACCTTCCTGCTGTCGAGTTGAAGAGGAGCGGATTTCTGCATCTTCGGCGGGACCGACCTTACCGGATCGGCGGGGCGTATTGAATGCCGCCGTTGTTCCAGAGCTCATTCAAGCCCCGCGGAATGGCGAGCTTGGAATGCGCGCCGACATTGCGGTCGAAAACCTCGGCGTAGTTGCCGACCGCTCGGATCGACGCGCACCGCCCAGTCGTTGGAGAGGCCGAACGGCTTGCCGAAATCCCCCTCCGTGCCGACCAGCCGCTGAACCGCGGGCTTCTTCGACTTGAGCGCGTCGTCGATCGTCTTCGAGCTGACGCCAAGCTCTTCGGCGTTCAGCATCGCGAAATCGACCCATTTGACGATATTGAACCATTGCATGTCGTCCTGCCTGACCGCAGGACCGAGCGGCTCCTTCGAAATGATGTCGGGCAGGATCATGCTGTCGGTCGGCTTGGCGAGCCGTTGACGCATCGCGAAGAGCCCCGACGCGTCTGTGGTCAGCACGTCGCATTTGCCGGCCTCGTAGGCGGCGATCATCTCGTCGGCGCTTCCTTCGTGGACCGTCTCGTATTTCATATGGTTGGCGTCAAAGAAGTCGACGTAATTGAGTTCCGTCGTCGTGCCAGGCTGCACGCAGACCTTGCTGCCGTCGAGTTCGAGCGCCGACTGGAAGTTCTTGGCCTTAGGGACGAGAAACCCCTGCCCGTCGTAATAGGTCACGCCCGTAAACACGACGCCATTGTCGCCTTCGCGACCCATCGTCCAGGTCGAATTGCGCGACAAGACGTCGATCTGCTTGTTCTTCAGCGCGTCGAAGCGGTCCGAAGCCGACAGCGGCACGTACTGCACCTTTGACGGGTCGTCGAAGATCGCCGCCGCCACGGCGCGGCAGAAATCGACGTCGAAGCCGGACCATTGGCCGTTGGCGTCCTTGCTCGCGAAGCCTTCCAGGCCGGGGTTGACGCCGCAGACGAGCGAGCCCCGATCCTGAACAGTCTTGAGCGTCTGGGACTGGGCGGCGAGGCTGAAGGCCTGCGCCGCCGCGAGAGCGAGGACAATCGGGATCGTCTTGCGCATGAACCAGTCTCGCTTCCGTGTCCTAAGGGGTCGCCGACGCGGTTGCTAGAGAGCAACCGCCTGCTTGATGATCACCTTCGTGCCGACCGGCACGCGGTCATAAAGGTCGATCACATCCTCATTGACCAGACGAAAGCAGCCGGACGAAACGGCGTGCCCGATCGTCTGAGGCTGGTTGGTGCCATGAATGCGATAGACGGTCGCGCCGAGATACATCGCGCGCGCGCCGAGCGGATTGCCAGGACCGCCGGCCATGAACCGCGGCAGATAGGGCTGCCGCTCGATCATTTCCGGCGGCGGACGCCAATCCGGCCATTCCTGCTTGCGCGCTATTTTTTGTAAGCCGGACCACTGGAAACCGTCGCGGCCGACGCCGATGCCGTAGCGAAGCGCACGGTTGTTGCCTTGGACCAGGTAAAGGAAACGGCCTTTGGTGTCGATGATGATCGTGCCGGGGGCTTCGGTGGCGCGGAAGAACACCTCCTGCCGCTCGTAAGCGCCGCTGAGCTGCTCTTCCTCCGGCGTCGGCTGATAGCCGGGCTGGTCGACGACATTCATCTCGTCTTGGCCCGGGGTCGCCGCTCCGGCTCCCGCGCCGGCGCCTACCAAAACCGCGAACGCCGCGCCGAGCGCCGCTCGCAGCAACAAACCTGCTCGAACCGTCATGTGGACTCCGTCGATTGGTCTAATTCCAGAATGAATCGCTGATTAGCGCTTTCCGCACCGCACGTAAACCGAGGTGCCATAGCGACTCGCATTGTCTGGATCGACCCAAACCGTCGTGAACGAGTTCGGATCGACATTGGTCACGATGCGATCATCCGGACCGCCGGCGGCGGCGCCTTGCGGCCCGAGGTAGGTCTGCCCAGTCGGTCCGCCAACCAGGAACAGCTCCGACAATTCCTTCTGGTCGGCCAGATTCATCATCACGCCGCCGGTCGGGCCTTTGTCGATGACGTAAGGCCGGTTGCACTGCGCCGCCGCCTCCTTGATCGTACGGGCCCGATCCTCGTCCTTGTGATAGGCGGCGAAGCCCCACTTGCCGACCAACTGGTCCGGGCTGACGGCGGCCGCGACAACCGCAGGCGCAGGCGGCGGATTTTCCGCGCAGCCAGCGGCGAAGAGGGACAGGAGACCAACGAGCGCCAGCGCTCCGCCGCGACGTGCGATCATTACGGGAAGCCCCTTATCGTTGCCGCCATTGTGGCGCATTCCAGCCGGCTTATGCCGAACCGTGAGACGCTTTGTTATCAGTGTCCTCGCTACCAGCCCGGGGGCGCGTGGTCAATTCGAGCCTGGTGGCGCCTGGTCGATAGCGGTGGACGACTTATCGCGCCGATTTGGCGTTCTCGAATTGGCGTTTTCGAATTGGCGGATCTCACCGACGCTTCGGCGGCTTCCCGGCTGCGCAGGCTGTCACACCGCCTCGGCGATCCCCTCGCCGCGAGGATCGTGCGCCCCTTGCATGGCGCCATCCACGCCGATCCGGATCGCCCCGGCGAGCCCGGCGAGCGGGCTCTGGGGCTCGATCGGCGAGAGCTCGTGGCCACGGCCGGCCAGGTCGGCGAGTGTGGCGGCTCCAACGTCCGACTCGAGCTTGAGGCTGTCGCGGCCATCCGAGAATGTCTTGCCGAGCAGGAAGCGCGGGCCCGCAAGGGCGGCGGCTGGCGTCTCGCCGAAATCGATAAGCCGCGTCAGGACCATCGACAGGGTCTGCGGCTGCCCGTCCGCTCCTTGCGTGCCGTACACAAAGGCGGGCTTACCATCCTTTAGCCCGAGCCCAGGATTGAGCGTGTAGAAGGGGCGCTTGCCTGGCGCCAGCGCGTTCGGGTGGCCGGTAGCGACGGAGAAGGCCGCGCCGCGGTTCTGCCACAGGATGCCGGTCTCGCCGACCGGGACGCCACTGCCCCAGTCGAAATAGAGGCTTTGCAAGACGCTGGCGCTCCGGCCCCGCCCGTCGACGGCGCCGTAGAAGACAGTGTCGCCCGTCCGGAGGGGTTGCGGCCATGCGAGCGCCCGTTTGAGGTCTATGGTCCTGGCCGCCGCCGCGAGCCGATCGGGGTTCAGCCATTCCTCGACCGGCTGGGGCGCGAAATCGGGGTCTGCGATGGCGTCGCGGGTCAGGAAGGCGCGCTTCACCGCCTCGACGCACAGGTGGATATGGTCGGCGCTCCCCGCGCCGTAGGCGGCCAGATCGAAATGCTCGAGGATGCCCATGATGGCGAGGGTCGAGACGCCCTGCGTCGGCGGCGGCGGCGCGAGCAGTTCATAGCCACGGTAGGAGAGACTGAGTGGCGCCGCCTCCCGCGTTCGGGTGGCGGCGAGGTCTGCGGCGGTCAGCGGCGAGCCGGCGGCGGCCAGCCCGGCCGCGACAGTCTTCGCCAGCGCGCCTTCATAAAAGCTGCGGGCGCCGTCGGCGGCGATGGCCTGCAGAGTTCCAGCCAAACCATCCTGCCGGAAAAGACTCCCGACCTCGGGCGGGCCGTCGGGCATGAAGGCCCGCGCGAAGCCCGGCCAACGCGCGCGCGTCGCTGCCGCGAAAGGCGAGCCAGAACGCTTGCGATCTGCGAGACCGGAAAGCCGTCTCGGGCGTGAGCGATGGCGTCGGCGAGAAGAGTTGGGAACGCGGCATGGCCTCCCCATTCCCGCGCCGACCATTCCATGGCATGGCGCCACGAGTCGACCGCACAGGCGGTCGTGAGCATGGAGAGCGGCCCGCGAGTCGGGATCGCGCCGTCAACGACTGGAAGCGCCTTCGCCGCCTGGCCGATGCCCAGGAAGGCGGCGCGCCGCCCTTCACGGTCGGCGACGAGCCAGACCGCGTCGCCGCCCAGCCCGCAGAAGTGGGGGTAGACGACGCCGATCGTCGCGCCGACGGCGATCGCCGCCTCGATCGCGTCGCCGCCGGCGCGCAAGACCTTCAGCGCCGGCCTCGGTCGCGAGCGGATGCGGGCTTGTGACGATTCCGAGCTGACCGTTCGCGCTCATGGGTCTCCTCTTCGCGCGACCCGGAAGCCGGGTTGGGAAAGCGCACGGGTAAGTCCGGTAGCCCTCCTTGTAAACGCGCGCATGGGCCAGGTCCGGCTCGATCCGGTGGTCCCTGCGGACGAGCGAATTGACTCAGACCAGGTTGGCAAGCCTGCCGCGAGCGGCGGATCGCACCAGCCGCTTCTCGGCCTCCCACTGGTCAGCCGCATCGAGCTCGGTCAGGAACAGCGTCTTGCCGCCGGTGAGCGCCGCGACCGGCAGGCCGTCGCGGTAGACGACCCGATTCGCGGTCAGCGCGGCAAGCCTTTGTCCGGGCGTCAGAATTCCGATCAGGTTCAGGGGATCGGCGCCTGACAGCGACACCCACTGGCCCGACGCCGGCCGCCGGCGCATCTCGCGCAAGAGGCCGACTGCATCTGGCAACGCGAATTGCTCGCCCGAGAAGCCAGCTACGAACCGGCCGCCACGAATCTCCCCTCTCGCTTCGAGCCGCCGGTAGACGCGCAACAGGTCTCGCCACGGCGGCAGCCATCCGGGCTCCTGCGTCAGAAGACGCCAGAAGACGACGCCATAGCGGGCGAGCAGCGTCCGCGCTGCATATTCGACCGCGGCGTCGCGCGCCTCGGCGCCGCCGTTTATTGGCGCTGCACGATTGATCATCGCCCAGCGGCCGCCGCTCTCGATGTCGAAACTCAGCACTCGCCCTCGCCGCTTCATGCCGGCTGGCGGCTTGCGCTGGCCCGAGGGCACGAGCAGAGCGCGCAGGCCGCTGAAGCTATCGGAGGCCGCGAGCCCGAGCGCGACCAATTCTCCTAGGGCTTCTTCAAGCTGAGGACGCAGCAGACGCGCGCTTTCCGTCAGCTCGTCAAAGAACAAGGCGCCGCGGGCGTCGAGGTGCTCGAGCACCGCCTGAGCCCGTCCGCTTATTGGCGTTGCGCCGGTCGAGGGCGCGAGCGCCATCCAGAGCGGCGCCCGGCGACGTTCGATCAACGCGATCGGGGTCGCTCCGACCGGGGACACATGGCGCGTCCGCCCATTGCCATTGGCGGCGGGGGGCGGCGTCAAACGAGCCCACGATGTCCGCCCGGCAAAGCATTGGCCGTCGAGCCAAGAGGCCTGATAGCCCTTGAGCCGCGCCGGCAAGATCTCGGTTTCCCACGCCTTTGCTGGCGCTTCGAAGCCTTCGAGAGCGCTCAGGATCACCGGCAGCGCGTCAGGACCTTCGAGTCGCTCGTCTTCCGACACGTGCTGCCAAGCGAACAGAAAGCGGAGAAAATCCCGCGCCGCCACGGGTTCGATCTCCGAGCGCAGCCTTCGGACCGTAGAATGATGGATGCGCGCGAGGAGACGCCGGTCGCACCATTGCTCGTCGTTGACGCCTGCAAGAAAACGCCCCTTGAGAATGGCGCCCTCGCGTTCAAGCGCCGCGAGCGCCGCCAAGAGCGCGTGAGGCTCGAGGCCGAGCGGCGCGCCAAGCGCCGTCGGCGTGACCGGCCCGAGACCCTCGAGCCGGCCGCGCAAGATCTCAACCAGCGCGTCTTCGTTCGACCATTGGGCGCGGCGCTCGTCCGTGGGCGGCGCGATCTTGGGCTCCAGCTGGGCTTCCGGCCAAACAGCGCGGAATTGCGAAAGCCGCTCGGCTGGAATCCATAGGCTCGCCTCGGGGGTCTTGAGCAGAGTGACGCGCCGGTCGCGCGTGAGCGCCTCGAGCCATTCGGTCCAGCCGCCTTGAGCGCGCGCCTCCGTCTCGCTGAGGCAGGAGAGCCAGAGCAGCGCGTCGTGAAGCTCCTCGGCATTGACCGGATCGGGCCACGCCTCGGCCTGAACCTTGGCGATCGCCTCGGGATCCAGCCGGCCAAGGTCGGACGCGCTCTCAGGGTCGCGCCAGCGGCGGGCCATGACCGCCTGCGTCCGCCGCTCCTCGATCGGCGCGTCGTCGAGGAAGGCGTAGGGTCTCGCCGACAAAGCCTCGAGCGCAAGCGGGGAAGGTCCGGTCGCATCGCAGCAGACAAGCTCAATTTCGCCAGCCTCGAGGCGCCGAAGCACCCTCTGCAACCCCTCCAAGTCCATCGCCTCGTGCAGGCAGTCGTGGATCGCCTGATTGGTGAGCGGATGATCGGGAACCTCGCGTTCGCCGACCAGGTTTTCGGCGCAGGCGATCTGGTCGGGGAAGACCGCCGCGATAAGATCTTCCGCCTGCATGCGCAAGAACTGCGGCGGGACTTTCTTGCCGGCGCGAAAGCGGGGCAGGGCAAGCGAGACGCCCGCGACCCAGCGCCAGCGCGTGGTGAACATAGGCGAGTCCAGCATCGCCTGGATGAGCACCTCGCGCACGCTGTTCGAATGAAGGTAACGCGCCGCGTCGCCAAGCTCGAAGCTATGGGCCGTTGTCAGCGACAGGACGATATGGTCCTCGGTCGCCGCCGCCTGCAGCTCGAAATTGAATTTGCGGCAAAAACGCTTGCGCAAAGCCAGACCCCAGGCCCGATTGAGACGGCTGCCGAAGGGACTATGAATGACGAGCTGCATGCCGCCCGCCTCGTCGAAGAACCGCTCAAAGACGATCGTGTCCTGCGTCGGCATTGCGCCAAGAGCCGACGTGCTCGCGGCAAGATAATCAACGAGCTGATCGGCTGCGGCTTTGACGATTCCGACTTGCTCGATGAGCCAGCTTCGGGCGCTCGCACTCGAAGGGTCTGAGCGCAATCGCGCGGCTATCTCCGCACGCAGCCGCGAGACCGAAACGGACAGGATGTCCGCTCGGCCGGGGGCCTCGCCGAGCCAGAAGGGAATGTTGGGCGGCTGGCCCTTGGCGTCCTCCACCCGCACCGTTCCGCGCTCGACGCGCTGAATGCGATAGGACGCGTTGCCCAGCTGAAAGATATCGCCCGCCATGCTCTCGACGGCGAAATCCTCGTTCACCGTGCCGATCGTCTGGTTCTCGGGCTCGAGCAGCACCTGGTAGTCCGCGGTGTCGGGAATCGTTCCGCCCGAGGTCAGCGCGGTGGTTCTCGCGCCGCGCCGGGCACGCAGCATGTGATTGACCGCATCGTGATGGACGAGCGCGCCGCGCCGGCCCCGGCGGGTGGTGAACCCCTCGCCAAGCATGCGCACGATCGCGTCGAAATCCTCTCGCGCCAGGGATCGGAAGGGCCACGCGCGGCGCAGCCGATCAAACAGCTCCGCTTCCGGCCAATCCTGCGCCGCGACTTCCGCGATCACTTGCTGCGCGAGCACGTCGAGCGGCCGTTCGGGGATGGTCAGACGGTCGAGCTCGCCGCGACGGACGCTGTCCAGTAGCGCGGCGCACTCCACAAGGTCGTCGCGAGAGAGCGGAAACAGCCGGCCCTTGGGCGTGCCGCCGATCGCATGACCCGAACGGCCTACGCGCTGAAGGAAGGTCGCGACCGAGCGCGGCGAGCCAATCTGGCAGACGAGATTGACGTCGCCGATGTCGATCCCGAGTTCGAGCGAGGCGGTCGCCACCAACGCTTTCAGCTCGCCCTGCTTGAGCCGCTGTTCCGCCGCCAGCCTTAGCTCCTTGGCCATGCTGCCGTGATGCGCGGTGACCGCGTCCTTGCCAAGGCGATCGCTGAGTTCGCGCGCGACGCGTTCGGCCATGCGCCTTGTGTTAACGAAGACGAGGGTCGTACGATGCTCCGCGATCAGCTCGATCATGCGCGCATAGACTTCCCTCCACACGTCCGTCGACATGATCGCTTCGAGCGGCGACGCCGTAACCTCGAGGCTGAGATCGCGCTGGCGCTGGTGGCCCGAGTTCGATGACCGCGACTTCAGCCGCCGGTTTGCCGTCGTGGTCGGCGCCGGCGAGAAAATGCGCGACGGATTCGATCGGATTTTGCGTGGCCGAGAGGCCGATGCGCTGAAGGCGGTCACCGCACAAAGCGGCGAGCCTCTCCAGCGACAGAGCGAGATGCGCGCCGCGCTTATTCGGCGCGACAGCGTGGATTTCGTCAAGGATCACTGAGCGGGCGCTCGACAGCATCCTGCGTCCGGATTCCGAGCCGAGCAGGACGTAGAGCGATTCCGGCGTCGTCACCAGGA
Source organism: uncultured Alphaproteobacteria bacterium (assembly GCA_963820095.1). Classification (GTDB taxonomy): domain Bacteria; phylum Pseudomonadota; class Alphaproteobacteria; order Rhizobiales; family Beijerinckiaceae; genus Roseiarcus. The sequence goes on along the minus strand of CAWFZA010000028.1, from coordinate 162,637 downwards.
TGTGCGGCGGCCGGCGGCGCATGCGGTCGCGCTCGGCCGCTGGCGTGTCGCCGGTTCTAACCCAGGTGCGAATCTCGACATCGGGAAGTCCGCTTTGCTGAAGTTGCTCCCGGATGCCGGCTAGCGGCGCCTCCAGATTGCGATGGATGTCGTTCGATAGGGCCTTGAGCGGCGAGACGTAGACAATTTGCGTCGCATCGGCGAGGCCGCCGTCGAGACCCTGCCGCACAAGGTCGTCGATCGCGGACATGAACGCCGCGAGCGTTTTGCCAGATCCCGTCGGCGCGGCGATGAGGGTGTGACGGCCGGCCTTGATCGCAGGCCACGCTTCGGCCTGCGCGGGGGTGGGCGCGGCAAAACTCCCGGCGAACCAGTTGGCGACCGCCGGATGGAAGAGGGTTTCGAGGGCCGCGGGCAGTCGAGGCGCGGCCCCGCGTCGGCGCGCGCCCGATCGTACGGCTGAAATCGAGGCTAGGTCGGTGTCCAAGCGGCTTGGCTCCCCACGGACGCTTAAGAAATGCGTCGAGGCTCTATATAAGGCGCCGCACCGAACTTTGGCGCCCCCGGCGCTCGCTTGCCGAATGCGGCGACTTCAGCCAAGGCTGCGTCCTCCGCCAAATCGGGAACGCACAAATGATCAGTCAAACGCAGCCGACTGTCGCCCTCAATGACGGCGCAACCATGCCGCAATTCGGGCTTGGCGTCTTTCAGACCCCGCCTGATGAGACGGCGCGGGTGGTCAAAATGGCGATCGACGAAGGCTATCGCCTGGTCGACACCGCGTCGATGTACCGGAACGAGGAGGGGGTCGGCGAGGCGCTGCTCGGCCGCACCGACGTTTTCGTGACGACGAAGCTTGGCAATCAGGATCACGGTTTCGACGAAACGATGCATGCGTTCGAAGAAAGCATCAAAAAGCTCCGCCGCGACACGCTCGATCTCTACCTGATCCATTGGCCGCGCCCGCGCATAAACCGCTATGTCGAGAGCTGGAAGGCGTTCATCCGTCTGCAAAAAGAGGGACGCATCCGCTCGATCGGCGTCTCGAACTTCAACCGCGATCACCTCGAACGGATCATCGGCGAAACGGGCGTGACGCCCGCGGTCAATCAGATCGAGCTTCATCCGCGATTTCAGCAGAAGGCTCTGCGCGCATTCCACGACCAGAAGGGCATAAAAACGGAATCGTGGAGCCCGCTCGGACGCGGCGGCTTGCTCAGCGAACAGGCGCTCGTCGAGATCGCCGCCAAGCACCGAAAGACGCCGGCGCAGGTCGTCATCCGCTGGCACCTCGACAGCGGCCTGATCGTCATTCCCAAGACAGTCCGGCGCGAGAGGCTGAAGGAAAACATCGGCGTATTCGATTTTAAGCTCGATGGTGATGACATGAAGCGGATCGAAGCGCTGGATTCGCCCAGCGGCCGCATGGGCCCCGATCCGGCGACGGCGACTTTTTGACAGGTCGGAGGTCTTCGCTTTTGTGTTGGCTCCCGACTTCATGTGCATAACGCTGCGGCGGAGGCGCGCCGCCCAATCGCCTCCACTATAGTCTGCTCATGCCTCTTCACCTCATCAAGCTCGCCGTCGGGGCGGACTCGCTTGCGGACTTGCGCGAATGGATGGCGGAGCGAATGGCGGAGGCCAAGCGCCGCCGCGCACCGCTCCGGCACGCTCACGTCACCCGGATGACGCCGAAACGGACCGACCAGATTCTCGGCGGCGGCTCGCTTTACTGGGTGGTCAAGGGCTTGATCTCGGCGAGGCAGGAGATCCTCGGCCTCGAGCCGTTCGTCGATGCGGACGGGATCGGGCGGTGCAAGATCTGGCTCGATCAGACCGTCGTCGCGGTCGCGCCGCGGCCGATGCGGGCTTTCCAGGGCTGGCGTTATTACGAGGCCAAGGCCGCGCCCCCCGACATCGACGAGGCCCAGCCCGGCTTCGCCGCGATGCCGGAAGCGATGCGCCGCGAGCTGGCGTCGCTCGGGCTGCTCTGACCTGGAGAGGTCGCCCAAGCCGATTCTGACGAGAAGACCAGTTGTCTCGGGCGCATTAGCCCGCGGGTTGAGCGGCCATCTCCGCTTGGGTCGACGCGCCTGGCGTGGGTGTTTCCGCGACCGGCGATGCGGATGCGGCGCCTCCGACGACTGTCGTCGCATCACGACCAGAAGGGTCGGGAAGCATCGCCCGTTTGACCTCGCGAAGCCTAACGAAGCATGGGCTGTCATTCAGGCTGGCCAGGAGGGGCGCGACGTAGCTCGTCTTGAGGCTGAGCTCTCCGCAAAGCTCGGGGGCTGCGGTCGAATCCGACAAGACAGAGACGAATTTGTGAATGTCGCCGATTTGGAGAGACCGGGCCTTGCAAAATCCTTCCTCGCGCAGACAGACATACAGCTGCGCTTGCGCGATCCAGTCGACGATAAGTGCAAGGTCGTACGGAAGCCGAACCCAAAGCAGGAATGGGTTCTGGCAGGAGAGAACCTGCGCGTCCGAAATGCCGAGCTCCGCCAATCGATCGATCTTCTCGTTCGCAAGACCGTCGATCATCAGCAGGTTCAAGTTCGTCGGCATGCGGTCCCGGCCGGGGTCGTCCTTGTCGCCCGAAATGTTCAATTTGCCGAAGGCCCAATGAATGAAAGCAGTGAAGAACGGAGCTGGCACCGCGCCGATCGCGAGCGCAATCACCAGCAAGGCCTCGCTGTCATGGATGAAGCCGAAAACGCTCGCAAAGTGCCTCATCACAGCCGCCAGGGTCATCGCAGTAATGAGCCAGATGCTATAATAATGGAAGGAGATCGGATAGATATCATTGTTATTAATCTGATTGAGGAGTCGGTTGAAAAGTGCAAGATAAGCGCCGATAAAAGCGATGGCTGCAACAACTAATGTACCCGATTGATAATTCTTAATAAGATCTGTATCCAAGCCTGGCGTAAGCACATACAAACCGCCAAGCAGAGTCGATTTTTGTGCAAGATCCTCAGGCCTGAAAAGCGCCATGAAAGAAAGTATCGAGCAAAACAATATTATTGTCGCGAACAATAGCATTGGAGCTACAAAATCTGGCTGATTCACTGAGGCAGGCTTGATTGCGTCGAGATTCGCCCTTGCAATTACGAAATATTGCGTTCTTTTGACATTCGTAAAGGCGAGACTATCCAATTTGTCTTTCTGACGATCTATTGAGATCGTGTGAGCAAAGCACGCGAGCAGCGGCGCAAGGGCGAAGAGCGCCGCGACGAGGAGGGAAACGAACGGCAAGACGATGCCGCTATCGACTTGCAACCTGTTGCCGAACAGAAGGTAGAGTCCGCCCGCCGCGACGACGCTGACAATCAGACCAACAATGATCTTGCCGATCCACGCTCCAAGAAGCCCTGACAATTTCTCCGAGCCGGCGGCTGCTTCTGATAAGGCTGTCATTCTGCAACCTTTCCATTCGATCGCAACGAGGCTCGATTTCCTTGGGTAGCCTCCCATCGCGTACGAATATCACCCACCCGACGGGCGCCGCGCACGCGAGAACACAAGCTTGGACCAAGACCAAAGTCATCGCAGTGACGCGCGTCACAGTGCGTCGCTCGGGCGATCACGGCGCCCCGCCAGTTCGCCGAGCCGTGGGCGATGGGTCGAATTGCTTTGTCGGCTCGGGCCCGCGCAAATTTGCCTCTTGCGACTTGCCGCCCGGTTCACCGCGTCCAATGTATCAAGCGTGGTCGCAGATTAAGGGCGTCAGGGCCGTTGATGGACAAGGATAAGGACAGCGCGCTTACCCGGCGCAGCGGCGGCGAGGACATCGCCGCCTTTGTCGAGGCGGTGAAAAAGACGCCCGCGCCGGGCGCCTCCGGCCGCGGACGGCTGATCTTCGCCCTCGACGCCACCATGAGCCGGCAGCCGACCTGGGACCTTGCCCAGTCCCTGCAAGCGAAGATGTTCGAGGGCGCGGCGTCGCTCGGCGGCCTCGACGTGCAACTCGTCTATTTCCGGGGCATGAACGAATGCCGGGCGTCGAACTTCGTCTCCGGAGGCCAAGGGCTTGCGCAGCTCATGAGCCGCATCGAGGTGCGCGGCGGATCGACCCAGATCAAAAGGGTGCTCGCCCACGCGCGCGATGAAGCCAAGCGCGCCAAAGTCGGAGCTTTGGTCTTCATCGGCGACGCCATGGAGGAGAATCCCGATACGCTCGCGTCTCTCGCCGGGGAACTCGCGCTGCTTGGGGTGAAAGCCTTCATGTTCCAGGAGGGGCAGGATCCAGCGGCCAAGCGCACGTTCAGCGAGATCGCGCGCCTGACCGGCGGGGGCTACAGCGCCTTCGACGCCGGCGCTTCGGCAAGGCTCGCTGCGCTCCTGCGCGCGGCGGCCGCCTATGCCGCGGGCGGTCATGCGGCGTTGGTGCGGGAGGCCGAGGCCGATTCCGCCGCACGGCTTCTGTTGTCGCAGATGCGCGGAAGGTGAACTTGGCGTAGTTTCGCCTTTGGCGGCGATCAGGTCAGGCGCCTCTTGCTCCGGCGGAATGCCGGATTTTATCGAAAGCCTTATAGGAATGAATCTCGTTATCGGCTTGATCTTGCTCTTTCTTCTGCTGCAAGCGATCAAGCAGTTTGGCCGCATGGACGCCGCGACGGCTGCGCGTATCGTGCGCCACGGCGGCGGCGTGTTGGGGATGATCGGGGCGCTGCTCCTGCTCCTGCGCGGTCGATTCGGGCTCGCCGCGACCGTCGCTGGCATGATGGCGAACTTCGCCGGGTGGAAGACGACGGGCGGGGCCTCGACGGCCTTTCGCAACGTGGGGTCGGGCCCAGGGGCCCGAAGCTCCTCGACAGCCCGGTCGGCGATGGTGGAAATGCAGCTTGACCACTTGAGCGGCGCGATGACCGGAAGAGTTCTGGCCGGCGCTTACGCGGGCCGCGCGGTCGAAACCCTGGCCCGGCCGGAACTTGTCTCCCTTCGCCGCGAGCTCATGCTCGACGATCCCGACGGCGCTCGTCTTCTAGAGGCATATCTCGACCGCCGGTTCGCCGGCTGGCGTGACGCAGATCAGGGTGAGCGTCAGGGGCGGGGCGGAGGCGGGGCGATGTCTCGCCGGGAGGCCCTTGAAGTCCTTGGCCTCGCCGAAGGCGCCAGTGTGGCCGACATCATCCGCGCGCATCGGACGCTGATGAAAAAGTTTCATCCAGATCATGGCGGCTCGACCACGCTTGCCGCGAGGGTCAATCAGGCCAAGGACGTTCTGATGCAGCGACAAGGCTAGGCGCTCCGTGAAGCGTATGCGTATGCGTCAGTCGTGGGCGGTGAAGCAGGAAAAACCGGTGCGTATGAGCGAGCGGCACGCGGCCTCGGCCGAGGCCGAGTCGAGGCCTGCGAAGCGGGCGCGATACAGGGTGGAATCCCCTTTGCGCACCTTCTCGGTGATGGGTTTGGCCGAGGCGAGGGTCGAACGGTTCCGCTCGCGAGCGCGAGCCAATAGCGCGTTGGCTTTGGCGAGATTGTCGGGGGCGCCAATCTGGATCATCCAGCCACGCTCGGAGCCGTCGTCGGTCGCCTCGTCTTGACCGGAGGGCCGCTCCGAACGGCGCTCGTCCGCGGCCGGAGTCTGGGAGCGATCGGGCGGCATGACGAGCGCGCTCGCCGCGGCGAGCCGGGCCCGGATCTTGGCCGAGGTTTTCTTTGCCTCGGGACCTTTGACGAAACCGGACTCGGCCGCCGTCGCGCGCCGGGCAGGGGCGGGCGCCTTGAGCACCGGCTCCGGGGCCTCCATCTCCTCGTCGCCTGTCGCATCATCGCCTTCCCCGGCGGCGTTGGCCGCGCGGGCCGTGGCCGAGATGCGTTCAAGCTTGGCTTCGGCGATTTCGGTTGCACGTGCGCGCACCGGCGACGCCACGGCAGGCTCGACGCGCGGCTCGATCGGCGCGGAAGGGGAAGCGTCCGCGATGGCGGTCGCGGTGTGAACGGTCGAGGCCTCGGCGATGTGGTCGGCGATCAGACTCGCCATGATCCGGTCGCGTCCCGCCGCGGACCGTCCGCCCATGACGACCGCGATTAGCGACCGTCCGTCGCGATGGACCGAGGTCAAGAGATTGAAGCCGGAGGCTCTCGTGTAACCGGTCTTGATTCCATCGACGCCTTCCACGCGGCCGAGAAGATGATTATGGCTTCCAATGATCTCGCCTTCGAAATTGAATTGGGTGGTCGAGAAATAACGGAAGTAGCGGGGGAACTGCTCCTCGAGCGAGCGTCCGAGGATCGTCAGGTCGCGCGCCGTGGTGATCTGTTCGTCGTTGGGGAGGCCGGAAGCGTTGACGTAGACGGTGCTGGTCATGCCGAGCGCGCGCGCCTTGCGCGTCATCAGGTCGGCGAAGTTGCTTTCCGAGCCTCCGATCGCCTCGGCGATCGCGACTGCGATGTCGTTGGCCGAACGCGTGACGACGGCCTTGATCGCATCCTCGACGCTGATCGTGTCGCCGGGAGGCAGGCCCAGTTTGGACGGCTCCTGCGCGGCCGCGTGCTCGGAGATCGGGATTTGCGTCCGCATCGTCATTGCGCCGCGGTCCAGTTCTTCGAACAACAGGTAGAGCGTCATCACCTTGGTGATCGAAGCGGGATGGCGCAGCCCGTTCTCATCGGCGGAATAAAGCGTCCGGCCGCTGTTGGCGTCGATGACAATCGCTGAAAAGGCTGGCGAACTTGGAACCACGCCTGGCGTTAGGGCGGCGGCGTAACGAGGGGATGCGCGATGGGCGTAATGGGGGAAGGCGCGATGCCCATAATGCGGAGAGCGCCAATGCGCCGCCCGAGCATTGCGCGGAAAATGCACTGAATGGCTTGCGTGCGCGTAATTCCGGTGTCGCGCAAAATGATGAGCCTGCGCCTCAGCGCCGGCAAGGCCAAGGGTTGAGAGCGAAATCACGGCCGCAGTCGCCATGCGAGCAAGCCGGCCCAATGGAGAGCTACCGTTACGCAACGCCATGAAACGCCTCACCGCCCTCGCGCAACGGTGAGGCCAGGCGCCAATCACCGTTGCGTTACGCACACGATCGTGAACGATATGCCGGAGCGGTTACGCAGCGGTTAACGAGGTTCCGAAGACCGACGTTATTTGCCCGCAAGCCTTTGGAATCACGACGAGCGGGCGACGAAGGTGATCGGCCCCATCAACCTCGGACTCACCTGACCGCGGCTATCAACTGAAATAATTTACTCTTTCATAATTCCGGGAGGCTTTCGTTCCGCCCGCACAAGCGTGTTGCTGCACCGCAGCAAATTGCTCTTGACTTTCATTGTGCAGTGCACATATTGCGGCCATTGACGGTTCGCCCCTTTGTCCGACGCGAACCCAGCAAAGCAGGGAGCTCCATATGACGATCAGCACGCCGACCTTCGAAGATTTCCAGAAATTCTCGAAAGAGCAGCTTGAGGCTTTCACCGCTGCTTCGACCACCCTATCGAAGGGCCTACAGGATATCGCTGTTGAATTCGAGCGACTATTCAAAGAAGGCCTTCGCCGCAGGGACGGCGATGTACGAGAAGCTTCTCGGCGCGCGCAGCGTCGAATTGCTGATCCAGATTCAGACGGATTTCGCGAAGGAAGCCTACGAGGGCTTCGTCGCCCAGACGACTAAAGTTTCCGAACTCTGCACCAAGGTCGCTTCGGACGCTTTCAAGCCGGTCACGACAGCTTACGCGAACATACAGAAGTAACTCACAAAGCGATCCTCTCGCCGCCAATCGCGGCGAGAACCTTTGAGCCGACGCCTCTCCAGCGCCGGCTTTTTTGTCTGCCTCCTCGTCCTCTCGATCCGCTATCCGCGCCAAGACGCGGAACAGGAACGGCCCATCGCAAGTTGCGTGGGACGAGGCTCTTGCACGTGACGAGTAAATTGGCAATGCTGCCATTCGGCAATGGCATCTGGCGCAAACGCCGCGCGGCGCTTAGATGACATTGGAATGTTAAGCGTACGCGTAAATGTGTGGGTTCTAGTCCAACCGGCGTCAATCGGGGTCTTTCGGTGGCTGCCGCTTCAATTCCGTTGGTCGTTCGACTCCGAGCGGGAATGGCTCGGCTGGCGCGTTGGCTCTATCCGGGCTTCGGCGCGGCGTCGCCGCAAATGACGATGCGGGCGAACGCTGCGCGTGAACCGAAGAGAGGAGGAGAAACGCCAGGGGCGGGCGCGGCGGTCATTACACGCACGCGGACGCAGACCAAGCGTCCGAATATGTACCGCGTTCTGTTGCTCAACGACGACTATACGCCCATGGAGTTCGTGGTCTCGATTTTGCAGGCCTTCTTCAACAAGGACGCGCAAGAGGCGATGCAGATCATGCTCCAGGTGCATCACAGCGGGGTAGGCGAATGCGGGGTCTACACCTACGAAATCGCGGAAACCAAGGTGTCGCAAGTCATGGATCACGCACGTAAAAATCAGCACCCCCTGCAGTGCATCATGGAAAAGAAGTGAAAGGCGCCCGATGCCAATCTTCTCCCGCGCCCTAGAAAAGACCCTTCGTCGGGCCCTGTCGCTCGCCAACGAGCGCCGGCACGAATACGCGACCCTCGAACATTTGCTGCTGGCGCTGATCGATGATGTCGATGCGGCCGCCGTCTTGCGGGCTTGCGGCGTCGACCTCGACACCCTGCGCAAGACCGTCGTTCACTATCTCGATACCGAGCTTGAAAACCTCGTTGTCGACAGTCAGGAGGAAGCCAAGGCCACCAATGGCTTCCAGCGCGTCGTGCAGCGTGCGGCGTTCCACGTTCAGTCGTCGGGCCGCGAGGAAGTGACCGGCGCGAATGTTCTGGTCGCGATCTTTGCCGAGCGCGAGACGCATGCGGCGTATTTCTTGCAAGAGCAGGACATGACCCGTTACGACGCGGTGAACTACATCAGCCACGGCATCGCCAAGCGTCCTGGCGCCTCCGATACGTCGCGCCTGCCGCGAGGGACCGACGAGGAGCACGACGCACGCGATTCCAAGGATTCGAAGGACAGCTCGGATTCAAAGAAAAAGGAAGGCGCTTTGGAAGCTTATTGCGTCAACCTCAATCGGAAGGCGCGAGAGGGGCGCATCGATCCGCTCATCGGCCGCGAGGCCGAAGTGCAGCGCACCATCCAGGTTTTGTGCCGTCGGCAGAAGAACAATCCGTTGCTGGTTGGCGATCCGGGCGTCGGCAAGACGGCGATCGCTGAAGGCTTGGCGCGCAAGATCATCAATTCCGACGTGCCAGAGGTTCTGGCCGATTCGACCGTCTTCGCGTTGGATATGGGCGCTCTGCTCGCAGGCACGCGCTATCGCGGCGACTTCGAAGAGCGCTTGAAGCAGGTGATGAAAGAGATCGAGCAGCACAAGGACGCGATTCTCTTCATCGACGAAATCCACACCGTCATTGGCGCCGGCGCCACTTCGGGCGGCGCCATGGATGCCTCGAATTTGCTCAAGCCGGCCTTGGCGCAAGGGACGCTTCGTTGCATCGGTTCAACCACTTACAAGGAATACCGACAGTATTTTGAAAAGGATCGCGCGCTCGTCCGCCGGTTCCAGAAGATCGACGTCAAGGAGCCGAGCGTCGCGGATGCGATCGAGATCCTGAAAGGTCTCAAGCCCTATTTCGAGGAGTTCCACAAGCTGCGCTACACCGGAGAGGCGGTGAAGGCGGCGGTGGAATTGTCGTCGCGCTACATCCACGACCGCAAGCTGCCCGACAAGGCGATCGACGTCATCGACGAGACGGGCGCCTCGCAAATGCTGGTGCCGGAGCCGAAGCGCAAGAAGACGATCGGGGTCAAGGAGATCGAGGCGACGGTCGCCTCCATGGCGCGCATCCCGCCGAAGTCGGTGTCGAAAGACGACACCGAGGTGCTCCAACACCTCGAAACGACCTTGAAGCGCGCTGTCTACGGCCAGGACGAGGCGGTGGCGGCTTTGGCCTCCGCGATCAAGCTCGCCCGCGCCGGCCTGCGCGATCACGAGAAGCCGATCGGCTGCTACCTGTTCTCAGGCCCCACCGGCGTCGGCAAGACGGAGGCGGCCCGGCAGCTCGCCGTCAGCCTCGGCTTGGAGCTGATTCGCTTCGACATGTCGGAATATATGGAGCGCCATACGGTCTCGCGCCTCATCGGGGCGCCTCCCGGCTATGTCGGCTTCGACCAGGGCGGCCTGTTGACCGACGCCATCGACCAGCATCCGCATTCGGTTCTGCTGTTGGACGAGATCGAGAAGGCCCATCCTGATCTGTTCAATATCCTGTTGCAGATCATGGACCACGGCAAGCTGACCGATCACTCGGGCAAGCAAATCGACTTCCGCAACGTGATCCTGATCATGACGACCAATGCGGGAGCGCGGGATCTCGCCGGGGCCGCCTTCGGCTTCCACAAGTCGAAGCGTGAGGGCGACGACACCGAGGCGATCGACCGGTTGTTCGCGCCCGAGTTCCGCAACCGGCTCGACGCCATCGTGCCGTTCGCGCGTCTGCCCGAGTTGGTCATCGCTCGCGTCGTCGACAAGTTCATTCTTCAGCTCGAGGCTCAGCTTGCCGACCGTAACGTCACGATCGAGCTCACGGACGAAGCCCGCGAGTGGCTGGTCAAGAACGGCTATGATGAGTCGATGGGCGCCCGCCCGATGGCGCGCGTGATCCAGACCCAGATCAAGACGCCGCTCGCCGACGAGGTGCTGTTCGGACGCCTCAAGGGCGGGGGCGTGGTGAAGGTTGTCGTCACGGCCGACGAAGCGGGCGCGAAGAAGCTCGGCTTCGTCTATCCGGAAGGGCCGGCCCAACCGCGGCTCGAGCGGGACCTCATCGTGGCCGCCGGGCAGCGGCGGTCGCGCAAGCGCGCTGAAAACGCCAACTCGGACGCCGACGACAAGGAGCCGGCGCCTGAAGAGCCGTGATACGCGGGCTCGCCGGCCTTAGAGATTGAACATGAAACAATCGGCCCGCGCTGCCCGGCGCGGGCCGATCGCATTTTGCGCCTGGCGCGTTTCAGCGTTTCAAGGCGGCCCGGAACGCGAGCGCCGTCTCGGCGATGCCGCTCTCGAATGGCGTTGCGTCCGACCAGAAGGCGGCGGCGAAGCGGCTCGAATCGACATGGTAGGGCCGGTCCCACTGGAAGCGCATCTCCGGCAGTTCTCGCAAGAGCGGCGAGAACATCCCGCTCGCGCCTAGCATCCAGGCCGGAAGGGCGCTGATGCGAAGCTTCACGCCAAGCGCCTCAGCGGCGATCTTGAGGATGTCGCGCGTGGTGCGCGTGGGTGCGCAGGGGACGTGCCAGGCCTGACCGAAGGCGGAGTTGGGCGCGGCCAGAAGCGTGGTCGCCGCGCGCGCGATATCCGGCACGTAGGCGTAGTCGTGCAGCACGTCCGGCGAACCAATGAACACGGCGGGCCTGCCAGCCGCGAGCTTGCCGATCGATGTGTCGCCCAAAAAGGAATTGCCGACGCCCGGCCCGTAGAAATCGGGCGCGCGCAGCGCTGCGACCTGGGCTTCGCCGGCGGCTGCGGCGGCCATCCAGATCCGCGTCGCCGCCGAGCGCGCCGCGGGCTTCCATCCCTTGTCGGAGAGCGGCATCGTCTCTACCAGGGGCGCCGTCTGAGCCCCGTACATGTAGAGGTTGTCGATGAACACCATCCGCGCGCTGGTCGCTTTGCAGGCGGCGACGAAATTGGCGATCGCCTTGGGCCAGACCTCCCGCCAGACGACGCCGGAATAGGGAAATCCGATCGCGACCACGAACTGCCCGGAGCCGCGCGTAGCCTTGACCACCGCGTCGCGATCGAGCGCGTCGCAGGGCGCGAACGTCGCTCCCTTGGGGAGATTAGGCGGGGCGCGTCGTTGCGCTATGAGGACTTGGCGTCCTTCGGCGAGCAGCCGCGCGGCGGTTGCGCGTCCGACCGAGCCGTAGCCGAAAATCGTGATCCTTTCGCTCATGGCTTGAGCCTTAATCTTTCTTAACCTTGCGCCGGGATGGCCGGTTCATGCGGTAACGCCATGAAATCCCCAAAAACGAGTGTCAAGTAAAAGGATTAGAGACGTTGCTAAACGTCGCGTGTGATGAAGGAGCTTTGAAATGGCAAACAGTGCTTCGTTGCGCGGGGGCGAAAAAAATGTCCAGGACTGGATCAACCTGGTCTGTGGCGTGCTGCTCTTCGCATCGCCCTGGGCGTTGACATTCACCGGTGACGCCATGGCGGCGAGAACGGCATGGATCGGCGGCGTGATCATCTTCCTCATGGGCCTCTTTGCGCTCATGCAGTTCGCCGAGTGGGAAGAATGGGTTGCGCTGATCGTCGGCGCGCTCGTGATCATCTCGCCGTGGGCTTTGGGCTTCGCGGCGATCCATGCGGCGATGTGGTCATGCCTCGTGCTTGGCGCGATCGTCGTCTTGTCCTCGATCTCCGAGATCTGGGCCGTTCATAACCCCACAGCGATAGTGGGGCGGTAGGATCGACGTGACTGGCGGATCGCCTGCCCAACTGGCGATCCGCTAGGATTTCAGGCGGGTGACCGACTGGCGGCTCTTGACCGCGCCGCGCTTTCGTTGCGTTTCAAATGAACGCTTCGAATCGCCCGGCAGGAGCCTCAGGCCGATGAAAATGCTCGCCTCGCTCGTCGTCGCCTGTTTCGCACTCGCCGCCTGCAATGCGCCGGCCCCGCAGGCCTCGGCGCCGCCGGCGCCAGGGTCGGTCGCGGTGACGCCGTCCGGCTTCCAGATGCCGGAGGGCGCGGATTGCTCAGCTAAAATCGCGCGCTACCGCGCGGTCCAGGACAACGACCTGTCCATGGGCCATGTCGTCCAGTCTGTCTACAATCAGATCCGGCGCGAGACCGACGCCGCCTCGAAGGTCTGCGCCGCCGGCAGCGACGCCGAAGCCAAGTCGATGGTCGCTGCCTCGGAGCGGCGTCACGGGTATCCGACGGGTCTCTGAGCGAAGGCGTAGCGCAAGTAGTCGGCGACGAAGATCGGCACCCGCGTCTCATCGATGTCATACGGGTCGCCCACGATATGCATGCGGGAAAATTCGGCCAAGGCGTCCCGGGCCAAGAACGCTTCGATCCGCGCCTTGAGCCGCTGGGCGGGCAGGGGGAATGTCATCAGTTTCATGCAGGCGATGCGCTGCGGTGTGATCACGATGGTCCAGCCCGGCGCCATATTCGTTTCGCCGGCCAGGAGCCCGGTCTCTTCCAGCAATTCCCGGCGCGCGCTGGCCTCGAGGTCGACCTTGCCATCGAAGACGTCGTTGGGATCCGGGTTTCCGGCCGGGAAATAGATCTGACCGGCGCTGTACGTATGGTGCGCCATCTCACCGAGCAGAAACGCCCCGTCCTCCGAACGCAGCGCGGCCATGGAAAAGCAATTTTCGACGGGCTGACCAGGATGGCCGAATGCGGTCCAAGCGAGGAAGTCGGCGTAGTCGGTCTCGAAAAAGACGCCCGAGAGCTTTAGCCGTCCCTCGGAGCCAGCCGTGATCAAGCGCTGGGCTAGGAGCAGCACGCGCCCGTTGAACAGCGAAGGCTTGGCCTTCGTCAGCCGGCCCCAATGGGCGGCGATGGCCGCTGCTTGGCGGTCGGCGAATTCCCAGCCCGAGGGCTCGAACGCGAGGTCAAGCTCGCCGACTTCGAGAATATGAGCCGGCTCGCTCAAAGGTCGAGCGAACCGCTGGAGACGATGACGACCGAGCCGCCGATCGTCGCGGAGGCGAGCGCGCCGTCCTCAATCACCAGACCGAGCGCGATCAGGCTCGGCCTGCCCATTTCGAAGCCCTGCTCGATCGTCAGCATGTGCTCCCCGTCGGGCGGGCGCTCGAAAGCCTGCACGACGCCGGCGAAGGCCGCGGCCGCGCTCCCGGTCGCCGGGTCTTCAGTCACCCCCCATGCGCTGGCGAACATGCGCGCGTGATAGGCCGAGGCTTCGCGCGCCGTCTCCCGCGTGTAGAGGAATGACGCCGGGCCATCTTTGGTCGCCCAGGGCATGATTCCGGGCGCGGCGCGGCCGATCGCCGCGAGCGAGCGGATCGGAATGAACAGATAAGGCGCGCCCGCGCTATAGACGGTCGGCTCGTGTCCGTCGAAACCGATGTCCGCGGGGTCGAGCCCCAAGCTGAAGGCAATTTCGGCTGCCGGCGGCGGCTCGACGTCGAGCCGCTCAGGCAGCTTGGGCAGCTCGAAATAAGCCGCCAGCGGTTGGCCCTTGCGCTGGCGGGCGACGCAGACAACGTCGCCGATCGGCTCCTCGAGCACGATCCGAAGATCCTGCGCGGCGAGCAGGTCGCCGGCGCGCTGGCGCGCGATCAGCGCGGCGGCGCCGACGGTGGGATGGCCGGCGAACGGCATTTCCCGCTTCGGCGTGAAAATCCTTACCCGCGCGCTGTTGATCGTGTTTCTCGGCTCGAAGACGAACACGGTCTCGGACAGGTTGAACTCGGCGGCGATCGCCTGCATGCGCGCGTCGTCGAGCCCTTCGGCGTCGAGGACGACGGCAAGCGGATTGCCAGCCAGCGCCGTCTCGGTGAACACATCGAGCGTTTGAAACCGGCGCGTCATCAGGATCCCGTCCCCGCAGCACCCCCTAGCGTGCGGGCGGGGTCGCTAATACAAATCCAACAGCGGCCCGGGATAGCCGGGCCAAGCGACAGTAATCAGCGGCCGGTTCGCCTCCGGCAGGCGGATGTCGTTCGGCAGTCGGTCGTTGCCGCGCATGCCCACGAACGTATTCTGGACGGTGTTGCGCTCGAGCGGCGGCCTCAGGGTGTCGAGCGCATAGCCGTTGCGGGAGCCGACGGGCGCCCATGTGCCCATGGTCAGCCAGCGCGGCACCGCCTCGCGAACGATAATCTGACGGCCAACCGGGGCCGGCTTGGCGCGGTGACGAACCGTCTGGGCGTCGGCTGAGGTCGAAGCGAAGACGATTCCGAGCGCGATCGCGCCCAAGGCGGCTTGACCTATCATGAACGCTCCCCTTTCACCCGCATTGTACACGGAACCCCGTCCCACTCATGCTCCGATATACGAGAAAAGTAAACGTGCAGTTCGGGGGATCAAACCGCCTCTGCCGCGAAAAGTTGCGAGGGGCGCGTAAACTCATCTTGAGCGGCGAGCAGGCTCAATTCACGTGAGCCTGAGGCCAGAGTGGCCTTCACGACCGCGTGAACCGACGATGTCGCGCGCGACAGCGCCTCTCGCGTGTCATGTGTCCCGAGCCAATGATGAAAGAACAGGGCTGCGAACACGTCGCCCGAGCCGTTGACGGAAATCGGCAGGTTTGGCGTGCGCACGCGCCAGAATCCAACGTCATCCCCGGCCAGAACGTCGAGCGCGCCGTCCGGCGTATCGTCGAGCTTGAGCGACGTGGCCGCCACCACCCGCGGCCCCCGCGCACGCAACGCCGCGATCGCGCGGCGCGCATTTTGCAGAGTGTTCGCTCGCTCGCCCGTCAGCCATTCGAGCTCGAAGGCGTTCGGCGTGGCGAGCGTCGCAAGCGGCAGGGCCCGGTCGCGGAAGAACTCGCCGACGCCGGGCCCGACGTAAATCCCCTGGCCCACATCGCCGATCACAGGGTCGCAGGCGTAGGCGGCAGCGCCATTGACGGCGCGAATGCGGTCAAGCGCCCTGAGAGCCGCTTCCCCGATCTCCGCCTTGCCGAGATAGCCGGTCAGGAGACCGGCGCAGCGCGGCAGCACGCCAATCGCCTCGAGGCCGCTCAGGCAATCGTCGATCATGCCTGCGTCGAAGGCGCGGCCGCGCCAGCCGGCATAGCCCACATGACTGGAATATTGCACCGTCATCAGCGGCCAGACCTCGCGCCCGAGCCGCTGCAGAGGAAAGACCGCGGCCGAATTGCCGACATGGCCGTAGACGACGTGCGATTGGATGGAGAGGATGGGCGCGAGCATGGCCGCCGACCAGACGGCGATTCGACGGCGGGGTAAACCCGTAACGACGCCGACGGAGCCTTTCTGGACCGGGGCTTGTTGTTGTCGCTCAAGCGCCGGGCTATGGCTGCGGCGGATTCAAGTCTTGGAGGCGCCGGGCCTGGTCAGCGTAAATGAGCGTCCGGGCTTCGCGCCGCTGCTGTGGTCGTCGTGCCTGGCGATGCTGGCGGTCGGCGCAAACAGCACGGCGATCATGGCCGCCTTGCCGAGGATGCGGATTGAGCTTTCGCTGAGCCCGGCGGGCGTTCAATGGGCGGTCAATGCTTACCTGGTCGCCTCGGCGGCCTGTATTGTGCTCGGCGGCCGGGCGGCGGACCGGTTTGGCGCGCGCCGCGGGTCGATGTTCGGGCTGGCGCTGTTCGCCGCCGCCTCCTGCATGATCGCCCTCTCCGGCACACAGACCGCGCTGCTGGCCGGACGGAGCCTACAGGGCCTCGCGGCGGCCCTCGCAGTGCCTTGCACCTTGGCTGCGGTCGACTCCGGCGCAACGCCTGAGCGCCGGGCGGGGGCGATCGGGGCTTGGACCGGGTTCCTGATGCTCGGCTTCAGCATCGGGCCGCTCATCGGCGGCGCGCTCACTCACCTGATGGACTGGCGCGCCATCTTTTGGCTTAACGCTCTCCTCATGGGGGCGGCAATGGCTGTCATGGCCTCGGCAAGCGCGGCGACGACCGATTCCGAGCGTAGGCGAGGCGGGACCATCGACTGGATCGGCTTCATCTTGCTGGCGACTTTCATGATCGCGCTGGTCTTCGGGTTGCACGCATTGCCGGACGCGCGAGCCGCGCCGATCCCGGTGATAGGCCTCGCGGCGCTGGCGGCGGCGGCGTTGGTCGCGCTGCTGATCGTCGAGGCGCGTGTCGCGGAACCGCTCGTCGACTGGAGCTTCTTCTCGCAACGGGATTTCGTAATGGGTTTGGCGATCGGCTCGCTGTCGATGTTCACCATCATGAGCCTGCTGCTCTACTTCAATCTCTACGCGCAGAGCCCGGAAGGGCTGGGTCTCACCCCCCTCGAGGCGGGCGCCTCGTTGCTGCCGCTCAGCGTCTCTCTGCTGGCGCTTGCGTTGCTCGCCTCCAGGGTCGTGGCCCGAGCCGGATTGGGCGCCGCCATAACCGGAGGGATGGCTCTCGTCGCGATCGCTTGCGCCCTTGTCGGCGCGGCCATTTCGGGAGGCGGTCCGATCCCCCTGGCGATTGGCTTGTTTGCGATGGGGGCGGGTCTGGCCGTGCCTTACGCCTCAGCGCCGCGACTGGCGCTGTCGGCGCTTTCGCCGGCGCAGAGAGGACAGGGGTCGGGCCTTGTCAACGCGTGCACCTTTCTTGGGGGGAGTTTTGGCGTCGCCGGCGGCGCCATGGCCTTCGCGTTCGCCGGATTCGCCGCAGTCCTGGCGATGATCGCGCTCGCCGGAATCCTCGGCGCGGCGCTTGGCCGCATGATCCCGAACACTTGAATAGGCCGGCGTCTCCCGCCGAGCCGCCGTTGGCGAGGGCGAGCGGATTGATCTATTGAGCGCTCTCAACAAGCCTGAGACAATGCCTCAGAGAGTCAGCCCCGAGCCTTGGAAGGATGCCGCATGAGCGACGCCATCGCCTTTCTCAAGCGGGCCATCGAGCAGGGGCAGGGGCTCTCCCAAGCCGACGTGGTGCTGAAAGGCGGGCGGATTTTCGATCTCGTCAGCGGCGAGCTCATCAAGAGCGACGTTGCGATTTGCAACGACCGCATTGTCGGAACGATGGGCGAATATCGCGGCGAACGTGAGATCGACGTGAGCGGCAAGATCGTCGTTCCGGGTTTCATCGACACCCACTGCCATGTCGAATCCTCGCTTCTGACGCCGCTCGAATTTGATCGCTGCGTGCTCGCCCATGGCGTCACGACATCCATCTGTGATCCGCATGAGATCGCCAACGTGCTCGGGCTGACGGGCCTGCGATACTTCCTCGACGCGGCGATGCTGACCGCGATGGACTTGCGCGTGCAGCTCTCGAGCTGCGTTCCGGCGACAGCGCTCGAAACGTCCGGGGCCCGCCTCGAGGCCGACGATCTTTTGACTATGGCCGATCATCCCAAGGTGCTGGGACTCGCGGAATTCATGAACTTCCCTGGGGTGCTCGCGCGCGATCCCTCCTGCCTCGCCAAGCTCGCCGCCTTCCAGACCAGGGCGATCGACGGACACAGTCCGCTCCTCGGCGGCGTCGCGCTCAACGGATACCTGAGCGCCGGCCCACGCACCGACCACGAGGTCACCAACCTTCCCGAAGCCAGAGAGAAGCTCGCCAAGGGCATGCAGCTCCTCATCCGCGAGGGCTCGGTGTGCAAAGACCTGCACGCGCTCAGCCCCATGATCACCGAGCGGAATTCACCGTTCATTGCGCTCTGCACCGACGACCGCAATCCGCTCGACATCGCGGAGGAAGGCCATCTCGATTTCATGATCCGCACGGCGATCGGGCTTGGCGCGCCGCCGCTCGCCGCCTATCGCGCCGCGACCATCTCGGCCGCGCGCATCTTCGGCCTCAGGGATCGCGGCCTTGTCGCGCCCGGCTGGCGCGCCGATCTCGTCGTCATCGACGACCTCGACCATTGCGCCGTCTCGATGACCCTCGCCGGCGGACGCGTGGTGGACGAGGCGCTGTTCGCCGGGCGCGGCCCCCTTGCGCCTGTCGGGCGCGAGAGCGTCAAGGCGCGGCGGGTCGAGCCGGCCGATTTCGTTGCGAGAGGGCAGGGCCCGTCGACCCAGGCGATCGGCGTCGTTCCCGGCAAGATCATCACCGAGCGCATATCCGTGACGCTGCCGTTCCGAAGAGGCGAGCGCGGCGTCGATCTCGCCCAAGACGTCGTCAAGGTCTCGGTCGTCGCCCGGCACGGCGTCAACGACAACCATGCGACCGCTTTCGTCAACGGCTTCGGCATGAAGGGTGGCGCGATCGCGTCGTCCGTCGGGCATGACAGCCACAATCTGTGCGTCGTCGGCGTGGACGAGGCCGATATGGCCGCGGCGGTCAACCGGCTGCGCGAGACCGAGGGCGGGTTCGCCGTCGCGCGCGACGGCAAGGTCGTCGCCGAACTGCCGTTGCCGGTGGCGGGGCTGATGAGTCTCAAAAGCTTCGAAGAGGTGCGCGAGGCGCTGATCCCGCTGCGCGCGGCAGCCAAGGGCCTAGGCGTGACTCTGCCCGAGCCATTCCTGCAAGTCGCCTTCCTGCCGCTGCCGGTGATCCCGCATCTCAAGATCACCGACATGGGGCTGGTGGACGTCGACAAATTCGAGTTTGTGCGGGATTAGGACCCCCCACCTCAGGCGCGATGCGCCGGCCTGACCGCGTGCAGGTGAGCGGTGGCGTTCGTGGTCCTCGTCGGCGCGGCCCGTACATGAATAGCGGTATGCGCCGCGTGGGCGCCCGTCTCGACCACCCTGCCCGAAGCGGCAGTCGGCAGGCCGCGCAGCGGCGAGGCGCTGGACCCGCCTGCGCAGCCTAGGCTTCCGCCTCCGCCGCCAACGCCGGACGGGGCCGCAATGCCAGTCGCGGCATGCACGCCGGCGACGCCACTCGCCGCGGCGTAAACTCCGGCTGGGCGGCTCACCGTCGCGCAAGCCGCGAGCGCTTGATCGGGGGCGCAGAGCGCCAACGCGGCGACGAGCGAAGCGCCCGCCAAAAGGAGGCTACGGACGTGAAACGCGGCTTTGCCGCGCTCGAGCTTCGTTTGCATGGGGTATCTCCTGCAATCGCTCCAACGACAGTCTTAAGCGCAGCTAAAGGCTAGGCTCGCGCCGCCAGTCCGGTCAACCCGCGTAAAAGTCACGAATGCGCGATTGGTTCCGTGAGGGGATCAGACCTCCCGCCGGCCTGCCGTCGCAAAAACCACCGCCAGCGCGACCCAGGACAGGATCATCGTCGTGCCGCCGATCGGAGCGGCGAAGGGGAAAATGCGCTTCCCGGTGAAGACATGCATCGCGAGCTCGGCGGAGAAGAGGATCGCGCCTGCCTCCATGACGAAGCCGACAATCAGAAGCGCGCGGGCCGAGCCGGTCGCAGTCCGGGCATGCGCGGCGATGGCGAGCGCCGCGCATGCGTGCAACAGGAGAAATAGCGCGGCCCTCTGTGCAAGCTCGCCGCCGTTCTCATGCACGCCCGCCGCCGCCAGCGCGACGCCGGCCGCGCCCATGAGCGCGGCGACGCCAGCGAGAATGAGGGGCGCGCGGGTCATCTTTTACTCCAGCCGGCGAAGTCGCTGGCGCCCGCAAAGCAGTCCATCCGACGCGCGCTTGTCAAGATCGCCGCCGCGGTCGATCCTGTTGGTCTCGCGTTTACGTCGCGAGTCAAGAACGGGAGGACGGATTTGGCGAATTTCAACGTGCGCGCGATCGAGCGGGCGGACCGCGCGCAATGGACGCCGCTATGGCGCGGCTATCTCGATTTTTATCGCGCTCAATGGAGCGACGACGTCGCCGACGTCACCTTCGCGCGCATTTTCGATCCGCTTGAGCCGATGCATGCGCTGGTCGCCGATCGGGACGGAGAACTCATTGGCCTTACGCATTATCTTTTCCAGCGCAGCACGTGGCTGATCAATTCGCAGTGCTATCTGCAGGACCTCTACGTCAGCGAGGCGGCGAGGGGCGGGGGGGTCGGCCGGGCTCTGATCGCAGCTGTGGTGAATGCGTCGAAGGAGGCGGGCGCGGCGCGCGTGTACTGGCATACGCACGAGACCAACGCCGTCGCGCGGCGGCTCTATGACGCGGTCGCCGAGCGTCCCGGCTTCATTCAGTACCGCGTCGAGCTGTCGCGCTGACACGGCGGAGGAGTCATCGACTTGCCGCCGCTGCAAACTTGCCTCATGGTGCGCGGCCCGGAAGCCGCTTTGGTCGGCGTCGGCGGGACAGGGGATCTCAATGGTTTCGCGACGTCTTACAAAGCGGTCTTTGGCCATCGCCAAGGCCAACGCGCAAGCAAGCGCCGACGCTGCGCTGACCATCGCCGCTCGCACTCAGAACCTGCTCGCGCCCGCCGGCAGCGGATCGGCGAAGGCGCGTGAGGCGCGACTCATGGTGCAGGAGAAGGTCGACGCAGCGGTCGAGGGCGCTTTCGCCGCCCAGGCGGCCTGGGGCGCGTTCTTCATCAAGGCCGCGTTCGGCGGCGTGCGGACGCCTCACGACGTTTCAGCAGGTCTCGCCGCTATTGCGGAGGCCGCCGCGGCGCCTGCGCGGCGCAAAGTGCGCGCCAACGCGCGCCGGCTGACCGGAGCCAAAGCCTGGCCTTGACCGAGACCTGGCCCTGACCAAGACCTGTGGCCCTGACCAAGAACCGGCCCTCACATGGAGCTTGTTCCGCATCTGCAGCATTTCGTCGCCACCTACGGCTATCTCGCGGTCTTCCTGATCGTCGCGATGGAGAGCGCCGGGATTCCGATGCCAGGGGAGACCGTTCTGGTCACGGCCGCGATCATCGCCGCATCGGGCACGCTGAACATCTATGGGGTGATCGGGGCGGCGGCTGCGGGCGCGATCATCGGCGACAATTGCGGCTATTGGATTGGCCGCAAACTCGGCTTTCCATTGATCTACCGCTATGGACATTACATCCATTTGAACGAACGGCGGCTCAAGGTCGGGCAGTATCTCTTCCTCAGGCACGGCGGGAAGATCGTGTTCTTTGGCCGTTTCGTCGCGGTGCTGCGCGCCTTCGCGGCGTTTCTCGCCGGGGTCAATCGGTACAATTGGGAGGCATTCTTCCTCTACAATGCGGCGGGCGGAATCGTTTGGGCCACGATCTTCGGTGTTGGCGGCTACTGGCTTGGGCGCGCCTTTGAGCACTACGCGCGGCCCGTGGGCACGGCCGTTCTCATCGTCGCGGTGATCGGCGCGATCATTGGCGCGCGCTTCATCCGCTATCACGAGCAGGCGCTGGAGGAAGAGGCCGAGCGCGCTCTTCCAGGGCCGCTCGTCAAGCCGAAGGCCTGACAGGCGCCGACTACGCCGCCAGCGGGCGCTCGACCGGTCCGATCCAGACCCTCAGCTGCTCCGATCGGCGCAGAAAGTCGACGCTGACGGTGCGGTCGATCTTGTCGGCGTCGAGCGCGCGCACGAGGTCGCTGACGCTTGTCACCGGCTTGCCGTCGAGCGCGATGACGAGGTCGCCCGACAATAGCCCAGCTTCGGCAGCCGGCCCCGCCTGGTCGACGGAGAGAAGCCGCGCGCCGGTCGCCTGTTGGAGGGCGAGCCGGAGAGCGATGCGGCGCGGGATGGTCGTCGTCGCGGCGCCGACTCCGATATAGGCCCGTCGCACGCGTCCGTGCCGGGCGATCTCGCCGGCGACGAAGCTCGCCGTGTTGGAAGCCACCGCAAAGCAGATGCCTTGCGCGCCCATGATGACGGCCGTGTTGATGCCGATCACTTCGCCCGTTGAAGATACGAGCGGGCCGCCCGAATTGCCGGGATTGAGCGGGGCGTCGGTCTGCACGACGTCCTCGATCATCCGCCCGGTGCGCGATTGCAGCGACCGCCCGAGCGCCGAGACGACGCCCGCCGTCACCGTCGCGTCGAAGCCGAGCGGGTTGCCGATGGCGATCGCGATCTGGCCGCGCTTGAGCTTCGCGCTGTCGCCGAGCTTGGCGGCAGGCAGCGAGACGTCGGCTTCGACCCTGAGGAGCGCCAGATCCGTGTCGGGATCGTCGCCGAGCACGCGCGCCTGCAGCTCGCGGCCTTCGAGCGTGGTCAGACTGACCGTCCGCGAGCCTTGGACGACGTGGCTGTTGGTTAGAGCGAGACCGTCGGAGGAAATGATCACGCCGGAGCCCGAGCCGGCGCTGCGGCCGTTCTTGCGCACATCGATGCGCACCACGCTCGGGCCGACGCGGTCGACCACGTCGCTCACGACGCGCGAATAGTCGTCAAGCAGAGCCGCGTCATTCGGCGTGGAGGGAGCGCCGGGCCCTTGGCCGGGGCTGTCGGAATCGAGGGTCCAAACAGGAGAGGGAGATGGGAGGGGATCAATCATTGCGGCGATATGGTGACGGCGCGAATCGGCGCGCAAGGATGGGCGGCCGGGGCGCCCGCGGCGGGCGGAGTCCTCGCCGGAACTTGCCAGCCTCGGACAATTGGCCCAGATATCGGCCCAATTCCTCAGGCCCTTCCGGAGGGATGAGCGCCGGCGATGCTGGCGAAAACAGAAGGCGAGATGGCTCTAACGGATCCCGCGACACTGTCATCGGCGCAACGTTCTCAGCGGCCCGCGAGCGCGCTCGGCTTGAGCGCCGCCGTCATCTGCCTCAACGAGGCCGCCTGCATCGGCAAATGCCTGGAAAGCCTTGGCGACTGCGCCGAGATCGTCGTCGTCGATTCCGGCTCGACGGATGAGACGCCATCCATTGTCGAGGATTTTATCCGGCGTGGCTTTCCCGTCCGACTCATTCGTCAACCCTGGCTCGGCTATGCGCTGCAGAAGCAGTTTGCGCTCGACCAGACGAGCGAGCCTTGGGTTTTTAGCGTCGATGCCGACGAATGGCTGGACGACGAGCTGCGCGCCTCGCTGCCGCGCTTGATGAGCGCCGACGACTCGGTCGCGGGCTGGAAGGTGCGCCGGTCGCTCACGCTCTACGGACAGGCGAAGCCCGTCAGCCGCTGGACTCGGCCTGAGCATATTTTGCGGCTCGTGCGCCGGGGCAGGGCGCGCTTCGATCCCGCTCTCATTGTGCATGAGGGGCTTGTCGCGGACCATGGCGAGACCCCAGTTGCGCGCGACGGTCTGCTCCGGCACGAGCGCAGCCTCCCCTTGTACGAGCAGATGAAAAAGGAAATTGCGTACGCGCGGCTCAAGGCCGAGCAGCGGCTGAAGCAGGGGCGGAAGCCGTCGACGCTCAAGCTCGTGTTCAATCCGCCGATTTATTTTCTGCGCATCTTCTTCTGGAACCGGTTTTTCCTATCCGGCTGGGCGGGCTTCATCCACGCGGGCGTCGGGGCCATGTATTCTCTCATGACCGAATCGATCCATCGGCAGTTGTATGAGGCGCGAACGAAGCGTTGACGCGGCTGCTGTCTAACATCCAAGGCGGAACATCGGAACCATGCGCGTATCCACGGCCCTCATGCTGAGGAGCGAGGCCATGGCGCGACGAAAGACGGGCGTTCTTTCGAACGCCCTATGGCCTCGCGTCTCGAAGCATGATCCAGAAGGCGCGGCTCCGTTCGTGCACTCTGGACCGCCCTTCGAGACGCGCCTGCGGCGCTCCTCAGGACGAGGTGCGAGAGAGGCTTGCCTGTTGTGCGGGCCGCGCTCGACGGGCGAGGCGGGATGAGCCGGGAATTCGATGACGACGCTCTCGACGCCCTTGAAGTCATCATCCCCAATCTGAATTGGCGCTATTCAGGCGGCACCGCCGTCAATCGCACGATCGCGCCTCTGATCGCCAAGCGCTGGCGCGCGGCCTGGTGTGGGCCTGATCAGCCGGAGGGTATCGCGGCCCTGAGCCTTGGCGACCTTGCGCGTCTGCGCTTTCGTCCTCCCGTGCATGGGAAGGCGCGCATCTGGCACGCGCGCCGCAATGTCGAGATGCTGGCCGGACTTTTCCTGAACCTTTTCGGCTATCGCTTTGCGCTGATCTTCAATTCGGCCTCGCAGCGCAAGAAGACCTGGCTGACCAACTTTCTCATCGCGCGGATGGATGCGGTGATCGCGACGAGCGAGATCGCGGCGCGATTTCTGCGGCGCCCGGCGACGGTGATCCTTCATGGCGTCGATACCGACCTTTATTCCCCGCCTGCCGACCGTCTCGCGGCCTTCGCCCAGACGGGCCTGCCTGGAAAGTACGGCATCGGAACGTTCGGCCGCGTGAGAAAGCAGAAAGGCAGCGACCTGTTCGTCGAGGCGATGCGCCGGCTTCTTGCCGCAATATCCGGATTTCTGCGCCGTCGTCATCGGGCTCACGACCGTCGACAATCTGCCGTTTGTCGAGGGGCTCAAGCGTGAGATCGCCGCCGCAGGCCTGACCGAGCGCATCCGCTTCCTGGGCGAATTGCCGGTCGAGGAGGTGCCGCTCTGGTATCAGCGGATCTCCATCTATGTGTTCGCCTCACGCGTCGAAGGGTTCGGGCTCACCATGCTCGAAGCCATGGCGGCGGGCGACGCGGTGGTCGCGACCCGCGCCGGAGCGGCGGAAATGATCATCACCGATGGGGACGACGGCGTTCTCGCAGCCATCGATGATGTCGACAAGCTTGTCGCCGCGCTCGAGCCGCTCATGCGCGACCCTGAACGCATCGAGGCAATGGGCAAACGCGCCCGGGCCCGGGTCGTCGGCGCGTTCAGCCGCGACCGCGAGGCCGATGAGATCAGCGCCGTCTACCGGCGAGTTTGGGCGAGCCGACAATCTTAGAACGGCCCTCCTCACCAGCTCGTGGCCAAGCGGAGCGCGCCGGATCGGTAGAGAATGAGGCCGCCAAGTCCGATCAGAATGAATGGCAACAGGACATGCCCATAACGGCGAAGCGGCCTGCCGATGGCGGTATGCCTGACCAGCCCCAACGCGGCAAAGCACCAAATGATCGTGAGCGCGGCGAAGATCGCCAGCGTCGCGA
Source organism: uncultured Alphaproteobacteria bacterium (assembly GCA_963820095.1). Classification (GTDB taxonomy): domain Bacteria; phylum Pseudomonadota; class Alphaproteobacteria; order Rhizobiales; family Beijerinckiaceae; genus Roseiarcus. The sequence goes on along the minus strand of CAWFZA010000028.1, from coordinate 137,139 downwards.
TCAATTCTCGAGGCCCCTGCGTCGCGAAAATCGGCGTATAGGCGGCGATGTTGTCGCCTCCGTTCACCAGCGTGACGGTCGCGACCTGAAGGATTCCGGCGGTCGCAGGCTGTCCTTCGTCCTCGGCCTTCCCCAGGCGCAAGAGCTTTCCTATCCCAATGACGATGGGCGCAAGACCAAGCAAGCCCACCCGCTGGGGCGAGACCGCGACCGCCGCCGCTGCGGCGGCCAAGCTGATCGCGACGATCATCGCTATCCCGAGGATCTGGCCGGCGAAGATGTGGCGGCGTGAGAAGCTTCGGTCCGAGAAAAAGCCGACCAAAAGGAACAGGTCGTCAATGTTCGTCGATATGAAAGCGCCGGTCGACAACAAGGCTAGCGAGAAGAGATTCACGCTGCCGCCGGGTGTTGTGAGGACGACGCGGTCTCTGCCGGTTCGGCGAGCCGCTCAGGCCGCGCTCGGCCGCATGGCCGCGAACAGGCGCTTCAGCGGCGCCGAAACATGATGGCGGAGCATCGCCATCCGCCGATCGCCTTCCGAGGTGACCCAGTTGAACTGGATGACCCGTCGTTCGCCGGCGAAGGGCTTATGCCCATGCCAGGAATTGTCGGCCCGCTTGAACGCCAGCAGCGTTCCCTCGACCGGCGGAACCTCCATGATCATGTCGTCGAGGTCCTCGGCCGATTTGAGGAGGCGCAGGCGGCCGCCGGAATTCTCCCAGGCCGGGTTCATGTAGATGAGGATCGTGATGATCTTGCTCTTCGTGTCGGTGTGGATTCGCCCGTCCTTCGCACTGCACTGACCGCGAACGGTCGTCGTGGTCGGCCGCCCGGCGAGGTCGAGGCCGAACTTCTCCTCGAAGATTTCGCGGAAGGCGTCGCTCTCCAGTTCATCGAGGAATTCGCGAAACGCGGGCCCATAGGAGAGCTGCGCGACAGGAAAGCTGCCGCCCTCGGAGATTTTCGGATAGTCGGCGTTGATCTTCGCGCGCGCTTGCGGGCGAACAAAGCCGGGAACGACGAAATACTCGAACGGCCGCCGAGTGACGGGCGTCGCCTTCAGGGCTTCAAGGTCGAGTGAGCGCAGAATCATGCGACGGATTCCGATCATGGCGAATGTGCCGCCTTTTAGAGGCCAGCGCGGGGTCCGTCAAAACCGGACGGGCGCCGCCGGGGCTTCGCCCGTTTGCGCGCCGAGGGGCTGCGGGAATAGATTTCCTCGCATCACGACCCTTGGGCGATTCGCTTGAAGCTCGCACTTTTTCTCCTGACCGGCGCGGCGCTTGCCGCTCTTCCCGCCGAAGCGCTGGAGTGGCGCTGGAGCTATCAGGGCGAAGGGGTGACGGCGTCGGGCGCGTTCACCACCCAGGACACGCCCAACGCCGACGGCTTTTACGAGATTACCGGGATAACAGGGGAGATGAATGGCGTCGCCATTACCGGTCTGCAGCCGCCCGGAACCTCAATCCCCGGCAATGACGGCTATCCGGTGGACGACCTCATCAGGGTCGAGGCTCCGCAGCTTTCCCTGCACGGTTTCGGCTATGCGCTCGCCGATGGGACATACGGCAATCCGTTCTATGGGGCGCATTTCGCCAAGCCGGACTATTACGCGTTCTTCTCCAACCCGGCGAACCACAAGACGAGCGAACCGGCGGTGAGGTTCACGGCGACGCTGGCGAAATAGGCGCAGGGCGGCGAGCTTCTGATCCGGCTGTCTCGTCCGCTTGACCATGACGGCCGTTTCATACGAAAGACCCATCATGACCGGCTGCTCGCTCATCCGACTCCGACGACGCTGAGAAGCGCCAGCTCGCGCCATGAGCGCGACTTGATCTTTCGGTGTTTCGGGTTTGAGCAGAGACGATCCCATGTCAGCGACAATCTTCATCGACGGCGAAGCGGGCACGACCGGCCTGCAAATCAGGGAGAAGCTCGCGGGCGTCTCCGGTCTGAAGCTCGCCAGTTTGCCGCCGGAGGCGCGCAAGGACGCTGCCGCCAAGCAGAAGGTCTATGGCGAAGCTGACGTGGTCATCCTTTGCCTGCCGGATGAGGCGGCGAAAGAGGCGGCTCGCCTGATCGACGCGATGGGCGCGGACGCGCCCCGGGTGATCGACGCCTCATCGGCTCATCGCGTCGCGCCGGGCTGGACTTACGGCTTCCCGGAACTCGTCGCGGGGCAGGCGGAAGCCGTCGCCAAGGCCGACAAGGTCACCAACCCCGGCTGCCACGCGACCGGCGCGATCGCGCTTTTGCGCCCCCTGACCGAGGCTGGGCTCCTGCCCAAGGACGCGGCCATTTCGATCGGCTCGGTTAGCGGCTACTCGGGCGGCGGCAAGTCGATGATCGAGGCCTATGAGACGGGCAAGGCGCCCGCCTTCGAGCTCTATGCGCTTGGGCTCGAGCACAAGCACATGCCGGAGATCCAGGTCTATTCAGGCCTGACCGCGCGGCCTATTTTCGCGCCTTCGGTCGGCAATTTCCGCCAGGGGATGCTGGTCAGCGTGCCGCTGCATCTCGACAGGTTGCCGGGCAAGCCCAAGATTGCCGATCTCATCGCCGTCTTCAAGACGCACTACCGGGGTCAGACGCATTTCCATGTCGCCGAGAGCGGGCAGTCTCCGCGCATCGAGCCGGAATCGCTCAACGGCACGAACGACATCGAGATCCACGTCTATCCGAACGAGGCTCGCGGCCAGGCGCTGCTGGTCGCCAAATTCGACAATCTCGGCAAGGGCGCCTCGGGCGCGGCGGTGCAGAACCTCATGCTGATGCTGGGGCGGTAGCTCGCAATCAGGGGCGGTCATCCCTCGGGAACTCCGGCCTTGCGTAAGCCCTCGAAAATGGGCTCGAGCTGGGCAAGGTAGGTCGGGTCGTCGCTCCTCGCCGTTCAGGCAGCGCGGGCGCGGGAGACCGCGATAGGCCGGGTTGAGCGCGAGACCGGCCCTGACCGCGGAATGCGCCTCGTCCATTCGGCCAAGCTGCGCGAGGGCTGCGGCCAAATTGAAATTGCGCAGCCGGATAATTTCGATTGGCCTCGATCGCGCGGCGAAACCACGCGACCGCCTGCTCGTACTCGCCAAGGTGGAGCTTCGCCAGGGCCACGAAATTCATCCAGATATGCGCCATCGTATCGCGCGGACTGAGACGCAGGGCCTCAGCAACGTGTGCCTCGGTTTCTTCGGCGCGACCGATGAAACACCTTGCCTCGTCCGATAATTGCATGGGCATGAGCAAGATTTCGATCCAGCTGCCAGCGCGTGTTCGCATTCGGCGATGCCCTGTGCAGCGCGCTTGGTCCACGATCGTCGACAAGGCCTAAGCCACATATGGCCGCGCGCGTGGTTCGGCACCGACGGACAATGCTTTGGTCAACTTCGCTTCGGCCGCTGCGAAGGCCGCGACGGGATCGGCCGCGAAGGACATTTGCGCCGTCACGCAAGTCCGTCGACGGCCGATCCGATGAGCGCGTCGACATTCCCGGGGTCGGCGGTGAGCGCGCGATCGAAAAGGCTGCGCGCTTGCGCAATATGGTCCAGGGGTCAGACCCTTGTTGAAGCCAAGCCAGACCTTGAAAATAGAGGTCCATCGAGTCTGGGATTCGGAGCCTGTTCGGCGCGTCGCGCCTCGGCGACGACGAGCTCGGTGTCTAGCGCGCCCGCCAGGCGCGCGACGATTTCGTCCTGCATGTCGAAGAGATCGGCGAGGGGCTTATCGAACCGCTCGGCCCAGAGATGATTGCTCGTCTCGGCGTCGATCAGCTGGACATTGACGCGCATCCGAGCGCCGGCGCGCTGGACGCTCCCCTCGAGGATGTAGCGGACGTTCAACTCGCGGCCGATCGTCTTCGCGTCGATCGGCTTTCCCTTGTAGGTGAACGCCGTATTGCGCGCGATTACGACGGCGCCTCGCATCCGCGACAGATCGGTCGTCAGGCTCTCCGTGACCCCGTCGACGAAATGCTCCTGCTCCGGATCGCCGCCGATATTGGCGAACGGCAGGACGACGATGGACAAACGTGGCGGGTTCGCGCCTCTCGGGCTTCGAGAGGCTGTCTGCATCAGCCAGCTTTGCGATCTCCGGCGCCCTGAGGCGCAGCCCGTCGAAGCGGTAGCCCTCGCCGGGCACGGTGACGATCAGGCGAGGCTGCTTGGGATCAGCCTCGATCTTTCTCCGCAATTTCCCGATCAGAACGTCGACGCTGCGGTCGAACGGTTCGAACCGCCGGGTGGTGAAGGCGTCCAGCAGAGTGTCGCGGCTGATCACTCGCCCCGGCCGGCCAACGAACATTCTCAACAGAGAGAACTCGCTGCGCGTCAGCGCGATCGTCTCGCCGAAGTCGCGGGCGAGCGTGCAGGCGTCGAGCTCGAGGACGAGGCCCGCGAAGCGCACCGGCGGGCTTGTGCGCCGCGAAAGCAACTCGTCCGAAGCCTCTCGTCGACTCGATTTGTCCTGCACGGCGTCGACCCATCCCGATACGCGGAATCACAGCCCGGTCGCTTGAATATTACACGACTGTTACACGTCCGGCATCCGCCGCTTACACGCTTCGCCGATCCTTCCCGCCGATCGCTCCTGCTTCCGGGAGCCCACCAGGGGAAGTGACAATGGCACAGGTTCACGCATTTGCGGCTTGCATCGTGATGCTCGTCGCCGGGACCGGCGCACGCGCTGGGGAGCGCCAGGTCAGCGAGTTCCGCTACGACCGCGCGCCGGCGGGGGCCATCCTCGTCTGCTCCGGAACGATCGCGCCGGCAGACTGCGACGCGCACAGCGCGGTTGAAACCCTCATCGGCTTGGCGTCGCCGGGACGGATTGGCTGCGGCGTTCAGAGCCAGGAGCTGCTTGCCGGGTCTGGTGTGGCGATGCGCGAAGACCAATACGTCAAGGTCGCCTGCGCCAGTGAAACCGCGCAGAGCGACTGAGAGGCGGGGGTGGGGGACGGCGTTCCCTGACAAAGAATCTCCTCGCCCCCACCCTTTGCTTTGGGATTCTCCCCGCCGTTACAGGGATTCCCAACCAATTCGTTTCCCTTCCTCAAGTGATGGCCTGGTCGGGCGGTAGTCCACTCGGTCTTTCGTGTCTTGCAGCCGTCGAACGCGGAGGTTGAGCCAGTGATCTTCCAAATTGTCGCCATGATCTGTGTCGCGGGTATGCAGCCTCAGGACTGTGGGCCAGAACCTGGATACTCGCGCGACGTCGCGATCATCGGCGAAGTCCCCAACGAGATCATGTGCAACATCCAAGCGCAGTGGTCGCTGGGTGGAATAGCCGTGTTTCGGAATCTCGCTGCGGGCGAGTTCATCAAGACCATGTGCGTTCGGAAGGGATGAGGTGATTTTCCAAATTTGGGCAGGACCCTGCCGACGCCGAAGCTTGATCTCTTCGTCAACAGCGGCGCCGCACTCGCCGATCCCAGTTCCGCGCACTTTGGATTGAGGCGGCGAGAAGGGAAGTGGCTTGGTCGACGACAATTTGTTGCAGAAAATCAGAAACCTTGCTAAGCTCGGCCTCATGAACAATCCTGCGCTTTCGAATTGGCCTCGACGACAGACTTCCGGCGCCGCGCATCTTGACGCCCGAGGAAAAGGCCCCGCTAATTTTCCTTTTGCGGAAATCCAGCGTAACTCATTGATAAGTCACGATTCGGACGAGAGAATCCAAGGAAATCCAAGCGATTCCGACCTCAATAACGGGGGTTTTGGCGGCGAAACGGCGGAGGTCCGAGAAATTCCAAACCGATTCATCGGATGAAGGCCGCGGGCTCGTCGCCAGCCGGAGCCGAACTGCCCCCTGCAAAACGCCAATCGCTCTGACGCTGTGTCAGCGCGGATGCGGCGCGCGCGAGTCCAAGACCAATCGCAAGACCAGGCGAACGATCGTCTCGATAATCAGGCCCGCGAGATAGGCGAGCGCCAAGCCGAACAGGCCCGCGGCGATCACGCGTCCTGTCATGTCGCCGCCGAAGTCGAATGAGCCGCCGTTCACCGTCCGCATGACGAGCGTGAACGGCAGGGCGATGAGCGACAGCGGAAGGTCGGCGAACCAGGTTCCCGAGCGCCGCAGGTACTCGACATAGAGCGCGATGAACGCCAGGGCGTAGACGGCGGCGAAGACTGCCCCCGTCCACGACTTGAGGCGCTTCATTTCGAAGGGCTCAGGCCGCCTTCCAGGCGACCACGTTTTGAGTTTGCTGCCCGAGCCCGTCAATCCCCAGCGACATGGTATCGCCGGCTTTGAGGAAACGCGGCGGCTTCTTCCCCTGGCCGACCCCGGGCGGCGTCCCGGTGGTGATGACGTCGCCGGGCTCGATGATCATGAATTGCGAGATGTAGGAGATGAGCGTCTTGACGCTGAACACCATGGTCTTCGTCGATCCGGTCTGCATCCGCTCGCCGTTGACGTCGAGCCACATGCCGAGCCCCTGCACGTTCGGGATTTCGTCCGGCGTGACCAGCCATGGCCCAAGCGGCCCGAAAGTCGGCGAACCCTTGCCCTTCATCCACTGGCCGGATCGCTCAAGCTGAAATTCGCGCTCCGACACGTCATTGCAAACACAGAAGCCCGCGACATGGGAGAGCGCCGCGCTCTCGCTGACGTAGCTGGCGCGCGTGCCGATCACGATCGCGAGCTCGACCTCCCAATCGGTCTTTGTCGAACCTTTGGGGATCATGACGTCGTCGTTCGGCCCGACGACGCAGGACCGGGCCTTGTTGAACAGCACAGGCTCCTTGGGCACCGGCATGTTGGATTCGGCCGCATGGTCGGCGTAATTGAGCCCGACGGCTATGAAATTGCCAACCTGGGCGATGCAGGGCCCGATCCTGGGCGCGCCGCGCACCGCAGGCAGCGATTCCGGCTTGAGCTTGGCCAGGCGGGCCAGGGAGCGTGGCCCGAGCGCATCGACGTCGATGTCGCTCACCACCTCGCTCAGGTCCCGCAATTTTCCGCTTCCGTCGACCAGCGCCGGCTTTTCCTTACCTGCCCTGCCATATCGTGCGAGTTTCATAAGCCCTCCGTCGAAGCCCCGTAGCCAGGAAATCGCCATCGCGCCCGGCTATTCGGCGGCGAATGCATCTATACCAAACGCTGGCCGGACGGACTCGTCAATCCTTCATCCTTGCCTTGAGGCCTGCCGCGCGCCGGCGCTGGAAAGGCGGTGAATTGGCGAGGGGCGCGAGAAATGCGGAATATCCCTTTGATTTCAGTTTGAACAAACCCTATATTGGCGCGTTGCTTCGCTTGTCACTTCTTTGAGATTTGGAATTGCAGTGACGAAGGGCCCATCCACTGAGCCCTTATTTTCGTGGGAGAAATCAAACAATTGAGGAGAACGCCCACGCCAGGTCTCATTTCAGACTTGATCGTGGTTTCATGAAAATGTCATGTCGCGGGGGCCGCCCGACGGCCCTCATAAACCGCCAATCCATGGTAAACATCCAAACTCGAAAAGAACCTCACTATGTCATCATTGGAACGGATCGCCCTGTTTATTGACGGGGCAAATCTCTACGCCAGCGCGAAAGCTCTGGGGTTCGACATCGACTACAAGCGCCTGTTGAGGGAATTTCAGTCGAAGGGACGCTTGATTCGAGCCTTTTATTATACTGCTTTGGTCGACGATCAGGAATATTCCTCTGTTCGGCCGCTGGTCGACTGGCTCGACTACAACGGCTATTCGGTCGTGACCAAGCCGACGAAGGAATTTGTCGACTCGACCGGGCGCCGCAAAGTCAAGGGCAACATGGATATCGAGCTCGCGGTCAACGCCTTGGACATGGCGCCGAATCTCGACCTTATGGTCCTGTTCTCCGGTGACGGCGATTTCCGATCGCTTGTCGAGTTGATCCAGCGTAAGGGCGTTCGGGTCGCTGTCGTATCGACGATTTCGACCCAGCCGCCGATGGTGGCGGATGAGTTGCGCCGTCAGGCGGATGAATTCATCGACCTCGCCCATCTGATTCAGAGGATCGGACGCGATCCCGGCGACCGTCCGCAGCGTCCTCTCGACCATCGCCGAGGCCAGTTCGGACCGGTCCAGCAGCCGGCCGAGGAACTGCGCGAGTAGCCGTCGAAAGCCAGGTGGCTTTCGACCCAGGCCCGTCGCGCGATTGCCCGGATTGTCCGCGGCTCGCGGCGTTCCGGGCCGCGAACCGGGCGGCCTTCCCGGACTTTTGGAACGCGCCGGTTCCGACCTTTGGCGAGGCCGATGCGCGACTGGCGATCATCGGCCTTGCGCCGGGATTGCGCGGCGCCAACCGGACGGGGCGTCCGTTCACCGGCGACTACGCAGGCGAGCTTCTTTACTCGACGCTGATCGCGTTCGGCTTCGCATGCGGCACGTACGATCGCAGGCCCGATGATGGGCTGACACTCCTCGACTGCGCGATCATCAACGCGGTGCGCTGCGTTCCGCCGCAGAACAAGCCGAGCGCCAGCAGGAAATCGCGACTTGCCGCCGCTATCTCACGCCGGCGATCTCGGGGATGCCTCGGCTCAAGGCCGTGGTCGCGCTTGGACGGATCGCGCATGAAACCACGTTGCGCGCGTTCAAAATGCCCTTGGCGAAATTTCCCTTCGCTCATGGCGCGCGCCATCCGCTCACGCCCGGCGTCAGCCTCTTCGACAGCTATCATTGCTCGCGCTACAACACCAATACCGGCGTGCTGACGGAAGCGATGTTTCGCGAGGTCTTCGCCTCGGTGCGCGCCGAGCTCGACCGCACGGACGCGCAGGCGCCGGCGACGGGATGGGGCTGAGAGGCGCGGCCTTATGGATAGCGCAGCAATGGGGGATCAAATGAGCGCAACTGCTTTCGGTCAGATCGATCAAGCGCCGGTGTTCGAGGTCACGATCGCCTCCCAGGCAGGAGCGAGCGCGAAAATCCTGACCTATGGCGCGGTGGTGCGCGACCTCGTCGTGCCGGCCTCCAACGGATTGCAGCGCGTCGTGCTCGGCCTCAACACGCTGGACGACTACCTCAAACTACTCGCCGTCTTTCGGCGCGGTTCCGGGACGGTTCGCCAACCGGATCGCCAACGGCCGGTTTGTCCTCGACGGAGTCGCCTATGAGCTCGAGCGCAGGCCCGGCCAGAAGCATACGCTGCACGGCGGCCCGCATGGATTTGGCCACCGGATCTGGAAGCTCGGCGCCTATGACACGTCATCCGTCGAGCTGATCCTCGAATCGCCGGACGGCGACGCCGGTTTTCCCGGCGCTCTCACCGCGACTTGCGTCTACCGCCTCATCGAGCCCGCGACGCTTCGGGTCGAACTCTCGGCGGTCTCGGACCGCCCGACGATCGTCAATCTCACCCAGCACAGCTATTTCAACCTCGACGGCTCGCCCGACATTCTCGACCACGAGCTGACGCTGTTTTCGGACTTCTACACGCCCGCCGACGCCGAGCTGATCCCGACCGGCGAAATCCGCGCCGTCGCCGGCACTCCTTATGACTTTCGCGCCCCCCGCACCGTTCGCAATTCCGACGCTCACGCCCTACGACACCAATTTCGTCGCGGCGCTTGAATGGGGCGAAGACGGTCTGGCGCAAATTGCGGCGCTCCGTTCGCCGAAGAACGGCCTGACGATGAGCCTGTTTTCGACCGAGCCCGGCGTCCAGTTCTACTCCGCGGCGCCCCTCGATTGTCCCGCGCCCGGTTTGGACGGCCAGCACTACGGGGCGCATGCCGGCCTCGCGCTCGAGCCGCAGGCTTTTCCCGATTCGCCGAACCGGCGCCATTTCACCAATTGCGTGCTGCGGCCGGAGGACGAGTACCGGCATGTGAGCGAATTTAGGTTTGCGTAGCAGGAGCTTCGGAGGAAATCCTCAGACGAGCCTTCGACTGTGGTTACCCGGTCGGATAGGCTCGCCATGCTGAGCGCCGCGCAGGAAAGAGCCCTCAATCGCCCCGTCTGGTCGGCGCTCACAACCGGCGACCGCCAGTTTGCCCGAAGGAGGGCCGCTCGCGCTCCGTTTTCCGCCCGACATCGCGCCCTTCGGAGCGACGGCTGGCGAGTTGCCCGAAGCGTTTGCGGCCCTATGCGCGCTCATTCCGCAAGACGGGCGCGTCGCCTTGGTCACGGTCGACAAGCTCAAGCCTTTTCCGGGCCTCGAAATCGTGCGGGAAGCGCCGATCCTGCAGATGGTCGCTGACGGCGAGACGCCAGCGCTTCCGAGGGGTCCCGCGCCTATCGTGCTCGGCGCAAGTGACGTTCCCGAGATGCTGCGTCTCACGGAGCAGACTCAGCCCGGCCCATTCGGTCCGCGCACGCAAGAGCTTGGTCAATACATTGGCGTTCGGGTCGATGGCGCGCTCGCCGCCATGGCCGGTGAACGCATGCGGCTCGATCGCGCGGTTGAGATCAGCGCGGTCTGCGTCAGCCCCGAGCATCGCGGCAAAGGCTATGCCGCGTTCCTCGTCGCTTGGCTCGTCCGCAAGCTTCGCGCAGATGGCGCGGCGCCCTTCCTGCACGTGTTCACGGACAATCCCGCCATCGCCCTTTATGAGCGGCTTGGATTCCGAACGCGCAAAACCCTCCGCCTCACAGTGCTGTCGCGCGCCTCCGGGAATTGACCGATCTGAGCTTCCGGCGCTGAACTCGCGCGAAATGGCGGGTCGTCTGGGCATTGGTCGCGCCAGCGCCTACTGAAGATTGGAGGCCGGACAAGGGAGGCAGCGATGACAGTGGGCCTGACGATCACCGTTGATCAGGACCGCATAGAGACGGTCCGAGGGAACGAGACGATCACCATCGACAAGGACCGCGCAGAGACGGTCCAAGGGAACGAAACGATCACCATCGACAAGAACCGTACAGACACGGTTCAAGCGAACGAAACGGTCACGGTCGGCATGAATCGCGTCCATACGGTGGGGCTTAACGATGAGCTCACCGTCGGCAATGCGCGGACCCACACGGTGGGGGCAGGGGAGGCGATCACCGTCGGCGCGGCGCGCACGATTTCGATTGGCGCCTCGCAGTCGATCAGCGTGGGCAAGGATCAGTCGATCGATGTGGCGGGGAACGAGACGACGTCGATTGGCAAGGATCGCTCGACCAGCGTGAGGGATAACGAGACGCTGGAGGTCGGCAAGATACTCACGATTCTAGCCGGCGATCAGATCGTGCTGAAGACTGGCTTGGCGACGATCACCATGAAGAAGAATGGCGAGATTACGATCGAAGGCAAGCAGATAACCATCAAGGCGTCAGGGGACGTCATCATCAAAGGACAAAAAATTCTTCAGAATTGAACCGGCTGTCACGCTCATTTCCTCTGGGGTCGCGACGGGCTCGGGCGGGTGATGGACGACGGCTAGCGCGTCGGCCGGCCGGATCGAAAAGAGGAGGGGCGGAACCGGGCCCACCGCGCGCCGACGGCCGCCGAATCGAGCTTGTCAACCGGTCCCAGAGCGGTCAATAGGTGCGCCCGATCCCGCCGAATCGAACGCGTTGGAATTGTCATGCGTCTTTCCCGTTATTTCCTGCCCATTCTGAAGGAGACGCCAAAAGAGGCTGAAATCGTCTCGCATCGGCTGATGCTGCGCGCCGGCATGATCCGACAGGAGGCGGCGGGCAGTTACGCCTGGCTGCCGCTCGGCGTCCGGGTCTTGCACAAGATCTGCGCCGTCATTCGCGAGGAGCAGAACCGCGCCGGGGCGATCGAAGTCCTGATGCCGACCATCCAGTCGGCGGACCTCTGGCGCGAAAGCGGGCGCTACGACGATTACGGCAAGGAGATGTTGCGGATCCGCGACCGGCACGATCGCGACATGCTGTACGGGCCGACCAACGAGGAGATGATCACCGAGATTTTCCGCGCCTCGGTGCGCTCCTACAAGGATCTGCCGCTCAACCTCTATCACATCCAGTGGAAGTTCCGCGACGAGGTGAGGCCGCGCTTCGGGGTCATGCGCTCGCGCGAGTTTCTGATGAAGGACGCCTACACTTTCGATCTCGATCTCGCCGGGGCTCGCCATTCCTACAACAAGGAGTTCACCGCTTACCTGCGCACGTTCGCGCGGTTCGGCCTCACCGCCATCCCCATGCGGGCGGAATCCGGTCCGATCGGCGGTGACCTTTCCCATGAGTTCATCATTCTGGCGTCGACCGGCGAGAGCGAGGTGTTCTGCCACCGCGACTATCTGTCCTTTACGCCGCCGCCCGAGGACATCGACTTCGATAATGCCGAGACGATGCAGGGGGTCGTCGACAAATGGACCTCCCTCTACGCCGCGACGTCCGACAAACACGACGAGGCCGCCTTCGAGAAGCTCGATCCGAAAGACCGGATTTCCGCTCGCGGGATCGAGGTCGGCCATATTTTCTACTTCGGAACCAAATATTCCGCTCCCATGAAGGCGGTGGTCAATGGACCGGACGGCAAGGAGCATTCGGTGCATATGGGCTCGTATGGCATCGGCCCGACGCGGCTCGCCGCCGCGCTGATCGAGGCCAATCACGACGAGAACGGCCCGATCTGGCCCGAGGCCGCCGCGCCCTTTCGCGTCGGGCTGATCAACCTGAAGGTCGGCGACGCCGCCTGCGACGGGGCTTGCGGTCGCATCTACGCGTCACTCGAAAAGGCGGGCGTCGACGTGCTCTATGACGACCGCGACGAGCGGCCGGGCGCGAAATTCGCCACCATGGATCTGGTCGGCGCGCCCCACCAGGTCATCGTCGGCCCGAAGAGCCTCGCCGAGGGCAAGGTCGAGCTCAAGAGCCGCCGCGGCGGCGAGCGCGAGCTGATCAGCGTCGATGCGGCGATCGCAAAACTCGGCGGGCAGGGGTGATGCAGGGCTCCGTCATTGCGAGCGCAGCGAAGCCATCCAGAGGGTCGTCAGGCGCCCCTCGACCCGCCGCCGGTCCCTGCGTGCGGGGCCTCGGGTAATGACCTTAGGCTGCTTGTGCAATACGCTTATCCTGTTCGTGCTGGCGGGGCCAGCTGTCGCTTCGGCGGCGTCGCTTTCGGTGACGGTGAGCGATGCGAGCGGCGCGCCGTTGAGGGACGCTGTGGTGTATGCCGAACCCGCTTCAGGTCAGAGCGCACCGAAAGCGGCGCATGCAGCGGAGATCGAGCAGCGCAAGCGCCGCTTCAATCCTCTTGTGACGGTGGTGCAGGTCGGCGCCGAGATCAATTTTCCCAATAACGATGCGGTCAAGCACCACGTCTATTCGTTTTCCCCCGCGAAGGTGTTCGACTTGCCGCTCTATTCGGGCAAGGCAGCCGCGCCGCAATTATTCGACAAGCCCGGCATCGTTGTCCTGGGCTGCCACATCCACGATCAGATGATCGCCTACGTCGACGTGGTCGATACGCCGTTCTTCGGCAAGACCGACGCGTCGGGTGCGGTCAAGCTCGACGGTCTGCCGCCGGGCAAATACCAGCTCAAGGCCTGGCACTACGATTTGCCGGTCACCGTGCCTTTCGTCGAGCAGAACCTGACGATGATCGGCGCCGGCAATGCCGCGGCTTTCAAGCTCGAATTGAAGCCGGGCGCCGCTCCGGCGAAGTGAGGGCGGCAATGCGTTCTCGTACCCTCGGGGGCCGCATCATCACTTTGTTTCTGGGATTGTCGCGGCCGTTCGCGCCATTCGAATGGATGGTCGCCTTCCGCTATTTGCGCGCGCGCAACGCCCAGCGCTCGATCTCGGTCATCGCGGGTTTCTCGTTCCTGGGCATTGTGCTCGGGGTTGCCGCGCTCATTGTCGTCATGGCGGTGATGAACGGTTTCCGCCATGATCTCATGGACAAGATGATCGGCCTCAACGGCCACATGTTCCTGCAAGGGGTCGAGACGCCGCTCACCGACTACGATGCGGTGACCGAGCGGGTGGCCAAGGTTCCGGGCGTCACGCTCGCGCTGCCGCTGGTCGAGGGCCAAGCCTTCGCAAGCTCGCCTTATGGCTCGTCGGGCGCGCTGGTGCGCGGCATTCGCGGCGCCGATCTCAAGCGCCTGCCCGGCGTCGAGGGCCACATCATTCAGGGGTCGCTCGACGGCTTTGATTCCGGCCAGGGCGTGGCCGTCGGCTCCAAGCTTGCCGAGCACCTGAGCCTGAGGTCGGGCGACAAGATCACCATCATGGCGCCGCATGGCGCCGAGACGCCGTTCGGCGTCACGCCGCGGATGAAGACCTATACGGTTGCGGCCATCTTCCAGATCGGCATGTCGACCTTCGACAACACCTTCATCTTCATGCCGCTGCCCGAGGCGCAGACCTTCTTCAACCAGGACGGCCAAGCGAGCGTGATCGAGGTCTATGTCTCCGATCCCGACAATATGGATGCGATGCGGCGCGCAATCGAGCCGGCGCAAGGGCGCCCGATGATCGACACCGACTGGCGCCAACTCAACCGAAGCTTCTTCGACGTGCTCGCGGTCGAGAGCAACGTCATGTTCGCCATTCTGACGCTGATCGTGCTGGTGGCTGCGCTCAACATCATCTCCGGCCTCATCATGCTGGTGCAGGACAAGGCGCGCGCCATCGCCGTCCTGCGCACGATGGGCGCGACCCGCGGCGCCATCATGCGCATCTTTCTCATCACCGGCGCGACCATCGGATTTGTCGGCACGGGGGTCGGTCTCGCGCTTGGGCTCCTGGTCGCCTACAACGTCGAGCCGATCCGCAAGTTCTTGAGCTGGCTCACCGGCGAGAATCTCTTTCCTTCCGAATTCTATTTCCTCTCGCAGCTGCCCTCGCGGGTCGAAACGACGGACGTTCTCTCGGTCGTCGCGATGGCGCTTATCCTGTCGCTCGCGGCGACGGTCTATCCGTCCTGGCGCGCGGCCAAGCTCGATCCGGTCGAGGCGCTGCGCTATGAATGATCAGGCGCGGATCTCGGCGCTTTCGCTCGAGGCGGTCGAGCGCCGATACGGGCGCGGCGACACCACGGTCGAGGTTCTGAACGGCGCCTCGCTCGAGCTCTCGCCGGGTCAGTCGGTGGCGCTCATCGCCCCGTCGGGCGCGGGAAAGTCGACGCTTCTGCATCTGGCCGGTCTGCTCGAGCGGCCAGACGCCGGGGAAGTCATCGATCGGCGGCGCCCCGACCTCGACCATGAGCGACGACAAGCGGACGGCGCTGAGGCGGACGGAGATCGGCTTCGTCTACCAGTTCCATCACCTCTTGCCAGAGTTTTCGGCGCTGGAGAACCTCGTCCTGCCGCAGATGATCGCTGGCCTGCCGCGCGCCCAGGCCGCGGCCCGCGCGCGCGAGCTTCTCGCTTATCTGGGTCTCGCGGAGCGGGAGACCCACCGTCCGGCCGAACTCTCAGGGGGAGAGCAGCAGCGCGTCGCCATCGCGCGGGCGGTCGCCAACGGCCCGCGGGTGCTCTTGGCTGACGAGCCGACTGGCAACCTCGATCCGAAGACCGCCGACCACGTGTTCGGCACGCTCGCCACGCTCGTGAGAGCGAGCGGCCTCGCGGCGCTGGTCGCCACCCACAACATGGACCTCGCCGCCCGCATGGACCGGCGGGTCACGATCCGCGACGGGCAGGTGAGCGAATTGGGGTAGGCGCCGCGGTCGATCGCGTTAAACACTTCTCTTGCGCGAAGGGCCCAGCGGGGCGATGACGGCATGAGCGCGCGGTGCAATTCTCATGAAGGATCGCCGCCGGGCGCCTGGGGGGGCGGATGGCGGAAGCGGTGTCGGGCGGAGAAATCGCTCAGATTCACGAGTTCGACGGTGATGAAGCGCGCCGGATCGGGGACTATCTCGCCTCGCATGGCGGACCGTTCTTCGAGTTGCAGCGTCGGCTGGGCCTGCTCCGCGAGGATGCGCTGTTGGCAGGTCGGCGCGCAGCGATGTTCGTCGCGCTTGCGTGGGGCGTTCCGTTCCTCCTAAGCCTCATAGGCGGAGACGCGTTCACCCTGACGGGTGGCCGCCCGTATTTGCTCGATTTCGGGGCCTGGGCGCGGTTCTTCATCGCGATCGCGCTTTTCGTTCTTGCTGAGCAACAGGTCGAATATGGCCTGAACGGCAAGCTCGGCCAGCTCGTGCGCGCGCCGATCATTGCGCCGGACTCCTTCGAAGCGGCGGCCACCGCAGTGGTGAGGGCGCTGAGGCTGCGCGATTCGCGAGCGGCCGAAATCATCTGCCTTGGCCTCGCGATCGCCGGGACGCTGGTGTGGTTCGTCCGTCTCACAACTTCGGGCGAACTTCAGCTGGGCCGTTCAGGTCGCGGGCGAGAGCGCCCATGTGACGCTCGCGGGTTGGTGGAGTGTGATCTGCAGCGCGCCGCTTTTCTACTTTCTGCTCTTTCGCGGCCTCTGGCGCTATATCGTCTGGGCGATGCTGCTCTGGCGCATTGCTGCGCTCGAGCTCAGGCTCGTTGCGACCCATCCAGATGGCAAGGGAGGCTTGGCCTTCCTGGCCGAATATCCAAACGCCTATTCGATGTTCGTCTTTGGGATGAGCTCGGGGCTTGCGATCACAGTCGTCAGGCACGTTTTTGAAGCCAACATTTCCTCCGTGACCTTCGGCTACATCATCACTGCGTGGCTCGCCATTGTGTTTGCTTTTTTCGCCTTTCCATTGCTGGCGTTCTCGCAGCCTTTGGCGAAGCTGAAGGAGAGATCGGTCGAGGTCTTCGGCGCGCAGGCAACTCGCTGCCATCGCGCGGCGGAGCGCGCGCTCATCGGTCGCAACCTGGCCGCTAACGATGGTTCTGAAACCGTTGGGCCCGCTCTCCCGGATCCGTCGGCGCAGTTCCTCGCGGCGCGCAAGCTGTCAATTTTCTTGATGAGCCGGTCGGCGATCGCGCCGCTTGCCGGCGCCGCGCTTGTGCCGTTCGCAATCGCAGGCGCAACCAAGCTTCCCTACAAAGAAGTGTTTACGCTCGTTAAGAAGCTGCTTGTGCTCTAGCCGGTCAGCCCTCGCATCTCCGCGAAAGCCTTAAGCGCGCGGGCGCGGGCGGCGGGATGGTCGACGATCGGCTTCGGGTAGGTCTCGCCCAGCGACACTCCCGCGCGTGCAAGAGCTTCGCTCGAAGCTTTCCAGGGACTATGAATCGCGGGCGCTTCGAGGCGCGCGAGCTCCGGAACCCAGCGGCGCACATAGGCGCCGTCGGGGTCGAACCTTTCCGCCTGCAACACCGGATTGAAGATGCGAAAATAGGGCGCAGCGTCAGACTCCGGCGCCCGCGACCCATTGCCAGTTGAGCGGATTGTTGGCCGGATCGGCGTCGATCAGCGTGTCCCAGAACCATTCCTCGCCGCGCCGCCAGTCGATCAGAAGGTGCTTGACGAGGAAGGAAGCGACGATCAGTCGGGCGCGATTGGGGAGATACCCGGTGCGCCACAATTGGCGCATGCCGGCGTCGACGATCGGATAACCGGTCCGCGCATGCGCCCATGCGCGGAACCCGGGCTCGTCGTCGCGCCAGGGGAAGCGCTCGAAGTCGGGTCGAAGCGCACGCGTCGCGAGATCGGGATGAGCGTCGAGCAGGGCGGTTGCGAAATCGCGCCAGGTCAGCTCGGCAAAATATTTGTGGGCGGCGTCGGCCAGCGCGGGCTTGGCGGCTGCCGCGGTCTCCACGGCATGCGCGATGCGGCGCGGCGAAATCTCGCCGAAGCGGAGGTGGGCTGAGAGGCGGGAAGCGGCGCCGGGTGAGAGGATGTCGCGCTCGTCCGCGTAGGAGCTCAGCCCTCCAGTAACGAAGGTTTTCAGCGCCGTAAGCGCGCCTGCCTCGCCGGGGGTCTCTCCAAGGCTGAGCTCACCGGACCAGTCCGGCTTTGTGGGCCTGAGCTTCAGCGCATCGATCGAGACGCGCGTGGGCGCGTCGTGGGGCCAGGGCGCGGCGGTCAGGCGTTTGGGCGCCGGGGTCGGAGCGGGCAGGGGTCCGAGCGCGCGATGGTGGCGCAAGAACGCACTGAAGATCGCGACGGGCGAGCCATCCGACTTGCTGAGCTCCGAGGGCTCTCGCATGAGGCGGCTGTTAAAGGTCAGCGCTTCGACGCCGCGCGCCTTGAGCGCTCTTTCGACGCGCTCATCGAGCGCCTTGGCGCCGCCTTCGTATCGGCGGCTCCACAGGACACGGCTCGCGTTGGCGGCGCCCGCCAGCCGAATCATCGTCTCCTGCGCGTCGCCCTCAAGAATGTCGAGCCGTCCGCCGCAGGCGGCAAGGGCAAGCTCCATTGCGGCCAGCGACTCGGCGAGGCGCCATTTTGCTGCGCCGCCCAAGGGACGCGCTCCGCCGTCCGACTTGTCGTGGATAAAGACGAAGAGAGCGGGACGATCGCCGACGGCGTGAATGGACGGTTGATCATCGAGGCGGAGGTCGTCTCTGAGCCAGACAATATCACCGCTTGCGCTCAAGGGCCGGTCTCCACGTCCGCGACCGGCCTATCTCAAGCCACGGAATGCGGCGCTTCGGCGTCCTGCCATTCGAGCGTCACGACCTTGCCGTTCTCGACCGTCAGCGCCAGGCGCCCATGCTTGAGCTGGAGCGCCCGCTCGCCGAACAGTTTGCGCCGCCAGCCGCTGAGCGCGGGCGCCTCTGCCTTGTCGCTCTGGGCGATCGCCTCGAGGTCGTCGACGGTGGCGATCAATTTGCCGGCGACGCCGCTCTCCTCGCTCACTTGCCGCAAGAGCACCTTGAGCAATTCGACCGTCGCGCCGACATTGACGCCGTTGCGCCGCTCGCGCTCGATCTTCGGCAACGTCTTGGGATCGCGCTCGAGCCCGCGCTCGATCGCCGCCAGAATTTCTCCCCCGGCGCGCGAGCGCTCCATCCCGCGCGGAAAGGCGCGCAGGTTGGCGAGCGCCTCGAGGGTGCGCGGGGCGGCGAGCGCAAGCTCGATCAGCACTTCGTCCTTGAGCACGCGCGCGCGGGGAACGTCGCGCGCCTGCGCCTCGCTCTCGCGCCAGGCCGCGAGCTCCATCAGGACCGCAAGATCGCGCGGCTTTCGCGCCTTGCCCTTGTAGCGTTCCCAGGCGCGCTCAGGATGCTGCTCGTAGGTCGACGGCGAGTTCAGCGTCTTCATCTCGTCGTCGAGCCAGGATTGGCGCCCCGCGGCCGTCACCCGCTTCGACAGCGATTTGTAAATCTCGCGCAGATGGGTCACGTCGCCGATCGCGTAAGCGATCTGCGCCTCCGCCAGCGGACGGCGCGCCCAGTCGGTGAACCGTGACGACTTGTCGATCGTAACGTGGCAGATCGATTGCACGAGCTCGCTATAGGACACCTGCTCGCCATAGCCGCAGACCATCGCCGCGACCTGGGTGTCGAACACGGGCGTCGGCAGGACGCCAGCGAGCTTCCAGAAAATCTCGAGATCTTGCCTGGCGGCGTGGAACACCTTGACCACGTCCTCATCCGCCATCAGCTGCAGGAGAGGCTCGAGATCGAGGCCCGGAGCCAGCGCGTCGATCGCCAGCGCCTCGTCGTCCGAGGCGAGTTGGACGACGCACAAGATCGGCCAGAACGTCGTCTCGCGCAGAAATTCCGTGTCGACCGTGACGAATGGCGAATGCGCCAGGCGTTGGCAGGCCTGCGCGAGCTCGTCCGTCGTTGTAATCAGGGACACCGGTTTCGGGACTCTATCCGCCGTCGCGGGGCGGAGCGACCGGCTTCGCCCGATCCTTGCGCAGGGGTGGGGGCGCGTGACGGGGCATGCCGAGACGCCTGTCGAGGTAGGCGCCGACCACGGTCTGCAGTTCGTCCATGCAATCCTCGAAGAAGTGGTTCGCCTCCGGGATCACCGCATGCTCGATGACGATGCCCTTCTGGGTCTTCAGTTTCTCGATCAGCCCCAGAACCTCCCTCAGCGGCGCGACTCGATCCTTGTCGCCATGGACGAATAGGCCCGATGAAGGGCAGGGCGCAAGAAAGCTGAAATCGAAGCGATTGGCGGGGGGAGCGATGGAGATGAAGCCCTCGATCTCGGGCCTGCGCATCAGGAGCTGCATGCCGATCCAGGAGCCGAACGACACCCCGGCGATCCAGCAGGCGCGCGCCTCGGGGCTGATCGACTGGGCCCAGTCGAGAGCGGAAGCGGCGTCCGAAAGCTCGCCTTGGCCATGGTCGAAGGCGCCCTGCGAGCGCCCGACGCCACGGAAGTTGAAGCGCAGCACTGAAAACCCGCGTTCGGCGAAACTATAATAAGTGTTGTAGACAATCTGATTGTTCATCGTCCCGCCAAACTGCGGGTGAGAATGAAGAACCACCGCGATCGGCGCCCCGCGCTGCTTGGCGGGATGAAATCGACCCTCGAGCCGACCGGCTGGACCGGTAAAGAAGACCTCTGGCATGAACACTCCACAATGCCATGAAGCGCCCCCGGTCGGGCGTCGGCTGCGCTTCTCCACGCCTTGCGGCGCGCACTTAAGCGCGAATCTGTCTCGGTCAGTCGACGGGGGCTCGCCTCGGAGGCAGCCTCATAGCACGCGGGCCATCGGCAATTGCAAGGAAAAACCGCAAGTCCCGCCGCGGTTTTTGCTCCGAGCGCGAGAATCGACGCCGTGACCGCCGCCGCCAGAAGCGCGCTCGGCCGAGCCTATCTCGACTATAACGCGACGGCGCCGTTGCGCGCGGAGGCGCGCGAGGCCGCGCTTTCCGCGATGGAGACGACCGGCAATCCCTCGTCGGTCCACGCCGAAGGCCGAGCGGCGCGGCGCATCGTCGAGGACGCGAGGAGCGAAATCGCCCGGCTGGCGGGGGTCAGCGCGCGCTGCGTCACATTCGTGTCCGGGGGCGCCGAGGCTGCGAACGCCGCGCTCAATCCGCTGTTTGGCGGCGGGCCAAACGTCCCGCCGCTCGAGCGGCTGATCGTCTCCGCCGGCGAGCACGCCTGCGTCTTGTCGGGCCATCGGTTTCCGACCGCCGAGGTCGCGCCTTTGCTGCCGGACGGACGCATCGATCTCGACTGGCTCGAGGCCGCCTGCGACCGTCCGGGGCGCGTGCTTTTGGCTCTACAGGGCGCAAACAACGAGACAGGCGTGATCCAGCCGGTCGCGGAGGCCGCAGCCCTGGTCCATGCCGTCGGCGGCTTCGTTTTCTGCGACGCGGTGCAGATGGCTGGGCGGATGGCCTGCGACATCGGCGCGCTCGGCGCCGATGCGCTGATGCTTTCGGCCCACAAGATGGGCGGTCTCAAGGGCGCGGGCGCGCTCATCGCGGCGCGCGCCGGGATCAGTCTCGGCGCGCCGCTCATTCGCGGCGGCGGGCAGGAGCGCGGCGCGCGCGCGGGCACCGAATCCGTGGCGACGATCGCGGCTTTCGGCGCCGCGGCGCGCGCGGGCCTCGCCGAACTGGACGCCGAGCCCGCGCGGCTGATCGGGTTGCGAGAGCGCCTGACGGACGTCGTCCGTTCGGTCGCCGCGGATGCTTTGGTCTTTGCCGAGACCGCGCCGCGGCTGCCCAACACGGTCTCATTCGCCGTGCCCGGCGTCGAAGCCGCGACGCTGATGATCGCGCTCGATCTCGCCGGCGTCGCGGTGAGCTCGGGCTCGGCCTGCTCGTCGGGGAAGGTCGCGCCGTCGCACGTGCTGGCGGCGATGGGGGTCGGTCCCGAGCTTGCCCGCGGCGCCATCCGCCTCAGCCTCGGCTGGGCGTCCGCGGCAAGCGGACGTCGACCGCTTCGCTCAAGCGTTCGCGAGCGTGATGGCGCGGATGCGGGCGGCGCGCCGGGGAGCTTCGGCGCCGACGGCGGAAGCTGTTCCGGCGACGCCGGAATGACTGGTGTCCGTTTGCCGCGCGGGCCTGTCGCATTTTCCTCCACACATTTATTGACGGCGGCCATTTTATGTGTGTATATAAACAGCCGTGAAGCTTGAATGGGATGACAAAAAGCGTAGCGAGGCTCTTGCTGAACGTGGCCTTGATTTCGCGGATGTCGCCTGGGTCGATTGGGCAACTGCCTTCACCGTCGAAGACACTCGCTTTGACTATGCGGAGGCTCGGTTTGTCACCATGGCCCCGATCAAGGGTCGCCTGTGTGTTTTCGCTTGGCGCCAGCGTGGCGAACGAGAGAGAAAGAGAGAAATATGAAAAGGCCGTACATCAACCGTGACGGCGAGGTCCGGGAGCTCGATCAGGAATTCTTCGCGACCGCCAAGCGCGGACGTCCGTCCATGCCCGCAGAAGCGAAGAAGCGGCGCGTCAACATCATGCTCGATCCCGATGTCGCCGACCGCCTGAAGGCCATTCCAAACGTCAGCGCCTATGTGAATGATCTGCTCCGCAAGAAGCTCGTCGCCTAGAGTTGGGAATGACTTGCATCCATGCGCCGAGGGGTGTACGAGGCGCGCTTCCATTTTCCCGCTCGTTTCAACAGCCGAGGAGTCTGCATGGCTCGCGTCACCGTCGAGGATTGCATCGACAAGGTCGACAACCGATTTGATCTGGTCCTGATGGCCAGCCACCGCGCGCGGGCGGTTTCGTCCGGCGCCCCGATCCTGGTCCAGCGCGACAATGACAAGAATCCGGTCGTCGCCCTGCGCGAGATCGGCGATGGCAAGCTTACGCCTGGCGACCTGCGCGAGGATGTCATCCATGCGCTGCAGAAGCATGTCGAGATCGACGAGCCCGAGACCGAAGCCGCACCCCCGATGGTCAATCCGGAAGTCCAGACGCAGATCGAAGCCGGCGCCGACGTGCAGTTCGACCGCATGACCGAAGAGGATTTGCTTCGCGGGCTCGAGGGTTTGACGCCGCCGCCGGAACCGGAGGATGAGGGCGAATAGCTTTAACCACCGCCGTCGCCTGAACGCAGCGGCGCCGCTGCGTTCGTTGCATGATCCCGTTGGCCCATCGCGGCGCAGCGGGATTTTTTTTGCTTCCTATCCACAGCCACGCTCAAGTTTCGCGTGTTTCCTATGTTCAGCGCCGAGCGATTTGCTATCTTGGGGACGAATCACTTGCGCTGCGGATCTCCGCTTGTTGGCGGGGGCCGAGCGGATGGTCCCAATCGCGATGTGCAAGAGATTCATGGGCGGCTAGGATGTTGAAGCCGACGCGTTGAGTGGGGGCCGAATTGAGCGATGAATTTGGTAAGCCGTCGGACTCGACGGCGCAGATGGCGGACAGCAACGAGCGCCCCGTCGGACTGGTCGAAATTGCCGGGCGGGTCAAATGGTTCGACGCCGCCAAGGGCTATGGCTTCATCGTGCCTGACGGCGGCGAGGCTGACATTCTCATCCATGTGACCGTCCTCAGACGCGACGGATTCACCACCCTTCGCGAAGGCGCGCGCGTCGCCGCCGAGGCTCACCGGCGCGAACGCGGCTTGCAGGTGTTCAGGGTGCTTTCGATCAGCGAGCCCGACCCGGCCTCGACTCCAGACCCTTCGCCGCCGCGCACGCGTGCGCAGGCGAGCTCGGTCGGCGCATTCGAGATCGTCATCGTCAAATGGTTCAACCGGACCCGCGGCTTCGGCTTCCTCACCCGCGGCGAGGGCACCGAGGACATTTTCGTCCATATGGAGACCTTGCGCCGCTACGGCTTCATCGATCCAAAGCCGGGCGACAGCATGCTGGTCCGGTTCGGCCCGGGGCCCAAGGGCTTGATGGCCGCCGAGGTGAGGCCGCTCGACGGTTCGAAGTTCTCCACGGCGCACTGAGCATCGGCCCTTATTCCGAGGAGCGCCGGACGGCGCGTCTCGGAGCGGGGCCTACGCGGTTCACGCGCTTGACGCGCCCTTCTGCTTGCTCTTGAAACCTGCCGACCCTTGCGCCACGGGTGCGCGAGGGACCGAGGAGCGGCGATGAGGGCGATTGGAGTTCGGCTAGGGGCGGCGCTGGCCTTTCGTCGCTATCCTCGCCGCCGCTTGCGTCGCGGCCCAGGCCGCCGAGCCTGATTCGCTCGAGATCGTCACCTCCACCGGACGGCATTCGTTTCAGATCGAGATCGCCGATAACGATGCAACCCGCGAACATGGACTGATGGACCGGCGCTACATGGCCGCCAACCATGGCATGCTGTTCGAGTTCGATCGCGAGGCGCCCGTGTGGTTCTGGATGAAGAACACTTACATCCCGCTCGACCTGATTTTCATTGCGCCTTCGGGGGTTGTGACCCACATCGTCGCCAATGCCGAGCCTTTGTCCGAGCGCGTCATTCCTTCCGGCGGCGCTTGTATCGCGGTGCTCGAATTGAACGGCGGCGCCGCGGCGTCGATCGGGCTTAAGGTGGGCGACAAGGTTCGTCATCCGTTCTTTAAGTTGTGATCTGCACGCAGGCGCGTTGCATCCGCCGTCAACACTGGTACACTCCGTTGACAATGGGCGCGGCCTGTCAGGCGGCGTGAGGCGGGGTGGGAGTGGGTCAAGTTTCGACGTGGGGTCCAGATGCTGGGCTTCACGCGCCGTTTTCATCCGGGAGCCCGGCCGGCGCGCGCAATGGCTGGGGTGGGATCTATGCGGCGCTGGATCTGGGAACGAACAATTGCCGGCTCCTGGTGGCGCGGCCGACCTCTCAGGGATTCCGGGTCATCGACGCCTTCTCGCGCATCGTTCGCTTAGGGGAGGGGCTGTCGCTGTCGGGACGCTTGAGCGAGGCGGCGATCGCGCGCACCCTTGAAGCCTTGAAGGTTTGCCGGGACAAGATGGCGGCGCGCGGGGTCACGCGCGCGCGCACCATCGCCACCGAAGCCTGCCGCGCCGCCGCCAATGGGCCCGACTTTGTCGCCGAGGTTCGCGAACGGCTCGGCATCGAGCTCGAGATTGTCGACCGCGAAACCGAGGCGCATCTCGCCGCCGCCGGCGTCGGCGATCTCGCCGACAAGGACGCCCGCTCGACGGTCATGTTCGATATCGGGGGCGGATCCTCGGAGATCATATGGCTTGGCTTCGACCCTCGGGCGCCGCACGGGTCGAACCGGGTGAAGACGTGGGAATCGCTGAGGCTCGGCGTCGTGACGCTGGCGGAGACGTTTGGCGGCGTGGACGTGAGCGACGAAGCTTTCACCGCCATGACCGCCCATGTCTCGGAGGCGCTTGCGCCGTTCGTCGCCAATGTAGCGGACGAGGCGCGTTGCGACCGCTTCCATTTGCTCGGCACGTCCGGCACGGTCACGACCATTGCGGGCGTGCATCTCAATCTGCCGCGCTATGACCGGCGGGCCGTCGACGGCTTGTGGCTCGGCCGAGCGGAAGTCGACGCGGCGATCGCGCGATTGCGCGCCATGAGCTACGCCGAGCGCGCCGCCAACGCCTGCATCGGCCACGAACGCGCCGATCTGGTGCTCGCCGGCTGCGCCATCCTGGAGGCGATTCGGCAGCATTTCCCCGCCGAGCGGCTGCGCATCGCGGACCGGGGCCTGCGCGAGGGCATCCTCAGCCACATGATGCGCGCCGACGGCGTCGGCCCGCACCGCCGGCCGCGCGAGCGCTGGTGACGACGGGCCGCTCGGGCCGCGAGGGCGGCCGGGCGCTTAAAGTCCGGGTCAAGAAGACCGGCAAGCGGACGGTCGCCTCGGCCCGCTGGCTCGAGCGCCAGCTCAACGACCCCTATGTCGCCCAGGCGCGCCGCGAAGGCTTTCGCTCCCGCGCGGCCTATAAGCTCATCGAGATCGACGACAAGCATAAGCTGTTCAAGCCGGGACAGCGCGTCATCGATCTCGGCGCCGCGCCCGGCGGCTGGGCTCAAGTCGCGGCGGCGCGCGTGGGTGCGCACGAGGGCAGGGGACGGGTGATCGCCATCGATCTCCTGGAGATGGACCCGGTCGAAGGGGTGGAGTTCCGGCAAATGGACTTCCACGATCCCGAGGCGCCGCGCCTCTTGCGCGAATGGCTGGGCGGGCCTGCGGATGGCGTCCTTTCCGACATGGCGGCCAACGCCACCGGCCACCGCAAGACGGATCAATTGCGGATCATCGGCCTGGTCGAGCTCGCCGCCGATTTCGCCAGCGAAGTCTTGGGCCTGGGCGGATTCTTTCTGGCGAAGGTGCTGCAGGGCGGGACCGAGGGCGAGCTGCTCGCCCGCCTCAAGCGCGAATTCGCAACCGTGCGGCACGTGAAGCCCAAGGCAAGCCGCGCCGACAGCGCCGAGCTTTACTTGCTGGCGACGGGGTTCAGGGGGAAAGCGGCGCCGGGCGCTACGGGACCGCTATAGTATCCGCTGTGTGACGCGCGTCACAGACAACGACGCGCTTCTAGGTAGAACTACCCATGGCGTGATGCGCTTGGGGCAAACCAGCACGATCATTGCGAGCAAAGTGGCAATCACGGGAAACGCGGCCGGAGCGGTAGCTCTGGGTTTCGGGTCGTGGATCTCGTGGTCGTTTCGCGGCCCGCGATGACAATTCCTTCCGAACGCAGCTCTAGCGAAGTCGTCTCAAACAAGGCGATCAACCGAGGAAACGACTATGGCGCGAGAAGAAAGCGAATTTCAGAAGCTGCTCAATGAGGCGCCGGCGGCGCCGAATACGGATACCGTTACAGTGATGGGGGCGCTATCAAGAGCCGCGGATCCGGAGCGGTTTGTGCTGACCTTGCCCGACGGGCGGTCGTTGACGCTTGAAGTCGCCGCGGTGAAATCAGCCAAAAAGATAGCCGGCGCGGTAGGCCAATCGCTGGTCGAGCTCGAATTGGACGCGAAGCGCGTTCCAGAAAACCTGAATAAGCCGCTGACTGATCACGCGCCCAATACGCTTTGGTATCAGGATACGGCCCAAACCGTTGCCTATTTCGACGTGCCCCAAACCATCGCATATTTCGATCATCCCAACACTGGTCTCAAGGACGTTGTTGGCGACGCTCCTCCTCCGACTATCATGGAAACGATTGGAGCAGGAGGCGTCGAACAGGCCGGACTTGCGCCCTTTGCCGCCGCGATGCCGCGACAAGTGGATCCAACTACAAGAGCGACTCTGGAACTTTGGGCGAATCCATTTGGAGGCACTCGAACATACCTCACTGCTTATATGTGGACAGGCGACCACCATCCGATCTTCAGGGCATTTCAGTGACTGTCCTAATCGTTTCCAGTCTCCCAGACCCCCATGCCAGAGCGGTCATTGGGGTGCTTGCTAAACAGGGGGTGGGGGTGGAGTTGCTTGACCTCACCGACTTCCCCGGCAAGCTGACCCTCACGCTGGGATTCGGAGAAGGGAAACGGCGGTTCCAGTTGAGGCGGACGGGCGCCGGAAGCCTCGACATGGAGTCCGTGGGGGCCGTGTGGTGGCGCAGGCCAGGTCAGTTCGGCCTTCCGGACACCCTCCGAGACCAAGCGCACCGACGCTTGGCGATATCGGAGGCCAACACCGCGTTCCAGGGCCTTTTCGCGGCGATGGACGCCCTTTGGATCAATCCGCCAGCGCTGGAACTCCGTGGCCAGTCACAAACCCTATCAATTGGCGCTCGCGCAAAGCCTTGGACTCGAAATTCCGGAAACGCTGATGACCAGCGATCCCGAGGAAGCGCGGGAGTTCTGGCGGGTCTGCGACCGGGACGTCGTCTATAAGCAATTCATTGCGCTGCCGGAGTCGTGGGCGGAAACGCGCCGGCTCGGCGAGGCGGAAACCAACGTCGCCGACGAGGCGATCAGGCTGGCGCCGGTAATCTTCCAACGTCACGTGGCGGCAGTCGCCGACCTTCGGGTGACGATCATCGGAGACGAAATCTTTGCGGCCGCGGTGGATTTGCGCGATCTCGACTACGACGTGGACGTGCGGATAAATCTCAATGCGAAGCACGTCGCCTACGACCTGCCTGACGATGTCGCGGACAAGCTCCGCGGATTGATGCGACGGCTCGGCTTAATATACGGGGCGATCGACCTTAGGCTGACCAAAGACGGGCGGTACGTGTTTCTCGAAATCAATCCGGCGGGGCAATTTCTTTATGTCGAGCAACAAACCGGCCAGCCCATCGCTGCAGCGCTCGCCGCTCGGCTCGGCTCCGGCGAACCGGCCCCTCCGACGATGCCGAGCTTTACTTGTTGGGCGCCGGGTTCAGAGGCGACGCTTTAGGCGCGACCGGTGATCGCGTCGGCCGCGCCCGACTGAAACCCAAGCGCGCCAGACAGCGAGCGGCGCTTACGCCGTCGCCGTCTTGCGGCTCCGGAAGCCAAGGAAGCCGAGGCCGGCGAAGCCGATCGCCATCATCGCCCAGGTCGACGCCTCGGGAACCGCGCCCGGCACATTCCCCTGGAACGGGAAATCGTGCAATTCGCCATGGCCGGTGAAGTTCTCGGCGTAGAGGAAGCCTTCCATTGGCGAGTTGTTCGTCACTGTTGCGTCTCCCGCGAGGACGGCGCCATGCCACTGTTTGACGTTGACGTTGGTTGCGTCCTCGAAATTCCAGATCACATGCTCGTTGAGAAACGTATTCCCGTTGAAATTTTCGCCGTTGCCTTCGGTGAAGCTCCCGGTGACGTTGATGACGATCGTCGTCGCGGCTGTCGCGTTCGTAAACGTGATGTTGTAATTGTCGTTCTGGCTCCCGGAGAGCTCCGCTCCCGTCATGCTGAAAACGGCGAGGCCGTCGACGGGCGTGACATTGAAGACGAGGCTGTTGGAATTCGGGCTATTGACGATGCTGTTCGATGTCAGTCCCGCGAGAGCCGTTTGGAGCCCATTGAGCGGCGTGGTGAAATCGCTCATGGCGAACGACGGATTGTTCTGGGCGACCGACCCCCCGCCATTCTTGGAGATTGGCGCGTTCGAACCGGTGGGCGCGCACAGGCTCAATTCCTTTCTATAATTCAGAGTTTAAGCCATCATTTGGACTGATTCGATGCAGCGCTCGCCAAAGACGTCTCCGTAGCGGACAGGATTCCTGGAACAAATCGTTCTGAAAAGCCCGCGATGAAACTCCAAACAAACAGAAGCGCAAGGGCTGAGCTAGGTTGAAAGAGATGAACGCTGAATGCCCCATGCTGTCCGTCTTTTACGCTGGCCCATACTTCGTGAACGCCAAAATCGTCGGAGCTCGGAAATAGGGGTCCGCTAACCATGCCGGACAGCAGAAAAAAGTAAACAATCAGTGCGCCGCCCATTCCGACCGCCCCGCGGCGCCTTATCGACCTCCAATCCATTGCGTCGCGCACCTGACTGACCGACAAACTGTCCCCGTTGCTTTGCAGCCATTGCATTCGACTAAAAAATGCCCCGAAAAGTCCGGCAGACAGTGCCAAGTATAACGGCAATCCCGACCAGTGTTCAACACTTGGTGGGCTTTTGTGAATATATTCACACAAATATAAAATAGCAAAAGGAGCAACGACAAAAATAAAAGCCAAGACTTCTGATGAAACGATGCGATTAGAAGCACTTTTTTGCATTATACGTAAACAAAAAGTCCGTTGACATGACCAATGATGCCATTCAAGTACGTCTTGAAGTAGATTCCGTATGCTGGTCTCCGCTGTGGATGATAGCTGTTTATTTGGGGAGTCGGTGCCAAACTCATCTTTAATTATTTGATCGAAGCTTTTTTGTAGCCTAGGTGCAGCCGCCACGTTCTCTTCTGATGCTTCGGCAATTCTGCGCCGGGTTTCCTGAATTAAGCTGTCGCTCGGCTCAGCCAATGCCAGCGATCTCTC
This sequence comes from uncultured Alphaproteobacteria bacterium, assembly GCA_963820095.1. Classification (GTDB taxonomy): domain Bacteria; phylum Pseudomonadota; class Alphaproteobacteria; order Rhizobiales; family Beijerinckiaceae; genus Roseiarcus. The sequence goes on along the minus strand of CAWFZA010000028.1, from coordinate 107,649 downwards.
TAGCCAGTAGGCCTCGTTCCAGGCGTCCTCGCCTCTCCTGGCTTCGCCTTTGACTAGGATACCGCCTTTGGCGTCATTCTGGACCACGATGGTGTTGAGAGTAGCTTTCACGCGGTCGACAATTTCCTTCCTATCTTGATCGTTCTGAACGCGCGCTCCGATCAAATCGGCGCGCACTGCAATCGTACTGAGAAGAAATCTCAGCATGGTCGCATCTGTCGTCGGTTCGTCTTGGCGATGACCGAACAGCCTGAAGAAGCTGAAAAACATCGGCGGGGAAGCGCTGCCGAGCTCACTGGTAGCTGTGGACATAAAGCCCTCCCATAAACGACCGGTCCGAACTCCCGCCCCGGTTTCGGGTATCAATCTCACTAACCCTCACAGACTTCGAAGGACCCGGCTGTGACAAGCGTCACACCATCTAGACCATGCGCCATTAAGGCGAGTCGCGCCCCACAGTTTAGAGCCTTACGTGCCGGTGACTGGTTCAGAGGGACGGGGAGGACGGCGCTGGGGCGATGAGGTCGCCGTCGAGCGGGCAATCTTCATGCTGACGCTCCGGCCCATCAGCGGTACACTGGCCGTCAAGCCGAGCTACCCGGAGGAACACCATGAACGTTCAGGCCAAGGCGCCGGTCGATCCGTCACCGGCAATGGGGAAACTGCCGACGCCGCCGAAGTTCGACAATCCGGCGGACGAGCGGCTGCATCGGAAGCAGAGACTGGCCGCGGGATTCCGCCTGTTTTCGAAATTCGGCTTCGACGAGGGGGTCGCGGGCCACATCACCGCCCGCGATCCTGAGTTTACGGACACGTTCTGGGTCAATCCGTTCGGCGTCCATTTCAGCCAGGTCAAGGTCTCGAACCTGATCCGCTGCGATCACAAAGGCGCGGTCGTCGAGGGCGACTATCCGGTCAACACGGCGGCCTTCGTCATCCATTCCCGCGTCCACGCGGCGCGGCCGGACGCCAACGCCGCCGCGCACTCCCATTCGACCTACGGGCGCGCCTTTTCGACGCTCGGGCGCCCGCTCGCGCCGATCACCCAGGATGTTTGCGCCTTCTACAACGACCATGCCGTCTATGACGATTTCGGCGGGGTGGCGGTCGAGCTCGACGAAGGTCAGCGGATCGCGGACGCCATCGGCAAGCGTAAAGCCGCGATCCTGCAGAATCACGGCCTCATCACGGTCGGCCAGACGGTCGACGAGGCGGTGTGGTGGTTCATCACCATGGAGCGATCCTGCCAGGTGCAGCTCATCGCCGAGGCCGCGCTTAAGGATGGCGCGGCCTTGAAGCTCATTTCGCCTGAAGCCGCCGCGCAATCCTATAAGATTGTGGGCAACCCGTTCTCGGGCTGGTTCCAGTTCCAGCCGCTCTATGCGCGCATCGTCAAGGCTGAGCCGGACCTTCTGGAGTGAGGCGCGGGCGGCCTTCGTTCGTCGCGGCGCGGCTCATGTTCGTCCTTGCGTTCGCCGCGGGAGGCGCTCACTCGGCCCTTGCTATGGGCGGCGGCGGCCCGCCGGCCTGGACCATGACGCTGAACTATTGCCGGGAGACGGTGGCCAACAAAGGCATTGTCGATCCGACGAGATTCGAGCAGGAAGTCAAAAAGTGCTTTGCTAACCCGGTGACCTATCCACCCGCCTATCCCAAGCCGACGTGGTAGCGGCGGTCGGGCGCCTTAATGCGTTCCGAATTTGGCTCGTCAGCGTTCCTCTATTGATCGTGGGCGAGGGACGCTGCGGTGGCGCGAGCCAGGCCAGGGTGGAGGCCGGCGGGCTGTTTGACGCGACTGGACGCGTTTGCGAGCCGGGAGTTGCGCGTCTCTCCCCCGCCGGGTTGTGCTCATTCCGCCGCGGCGGCCGCGCGCTCGTCGCTCGTCGAGACCATTCGTCCGGACACCGCGGCGCCCGCGTCCGGCCTGAGCCCGGCGAAGACGAACACGGACAGGCTGGAGACGATCGCCACCAGGACGAAGGCGAGCGAGAGGTCGCGCGCCATCAGCTCGGTATCGCCCAAGGCGAACTGGATCGCTTCTACGCAGATCGCCGCCACGGCGACGCCCACCGCCCCAGACATCTGCTGCGAGACGCTGGCGAAGCTGGTGGCGCGGCTCATCCGCGGCGGGTCGACGTCGGCGTAGCTGATGGCGTTGAGCGCGGTGAACTGGAGCGAGCGGAAGAAACCGCCGGTGAGCAGGGTCAAGAGCAGGAGCCAATGCGGCGTCGACGGGGTGAACAGCGCGCAGGCGGCGAGGAACGCTCCCGAAATGAGGCCGTTGACCACCAGCGTCTGGCGGAAACCGAACCAGCGCAGCACCGTCGAAGCGGTGAATTTCATCAGGAGGGAGCCGGCGGCGGCGGAGAAGGTGATCGAGCCGGACTCGAACGGCGTGAGGCCGAAGCCGACCTGCAGCAGCAGCGGCAGCAGGAAGGGTATGGCGCCGATGCCGACGCGGAAGATGAACCCGCCGACGACGCCGGAGACAAACGTCGGGATCCTCAGCAGCTCGAGATCGAGGATCGCGTCTCGTCTCCTCTTGGCGTGCCGGACGTAGGCGGCGAGCGAAAGCGCGCCGAGAGCGATCATCACCGCCACCAGCCAATAAGGCGCAATGCCCCGCCCGATCATGCTCAGGCCGGAAATAAGGCTCAAGAGGCCGACGCCCGACAAGACGAAGCCCCTGAAGTCGAAACGCGGCACGGCCTCCTCGCGCAGATTTGGGATGAACCTGAGCGACAGCAGCAGGCCGAGAACGCCGATCGGAACGTTGATCCAGAAGATCCAGCGCCAATGGAAATAGGTGGTGATGAAGCCGCCGAGCGGCGGGCCTGCAAGCGGGCCGATCAGCGCCGGCACGGTGAGATAGGCCATCGCGGTGACGAGGTCGCTCTTCCTTATGGAGCGCAACAGCACGAGCCGCCCGACCGGCACCATCATCGCTCCGCCCAGCCCCTGGAACACCCGCGCGGCGATGAGAGTCGGCAGCGAGGATGAGGCGCCGCACAGGATCGAGCCCACGGTGAAGATGACGATCGCGCTGCAGAACACGGTGCGCGCGCCGAAGCGGTCGGCAACCCAGCCGGAGGCCGGGATGAACACCGCAAGCGTCAGCATGTAGGAGGTGAGCGCAAGCTTGAGGACGATCGGATCCTGGTGCAGGTCGCGGGCGATGGCCGGCAGCGAAGTCGAAATGACGGTTCCGTCCATGTTCTCCATGAACAGAGCGGTCGCGATGATGAAGGCGGTGAGAACGGCGGAGCGCATTTGAGCTTTCAGGCTGGGGCCTTTTGGCGCCGTGACAACGCTGCGGCAAGGCGAAGGCTGCACGAAACGGTCACAATGCGTTGAAGGCGGCCCTGCGCGCGCGGATCCGCCTTCCGCCGCGATTTGCACGCCGGCGCGCCCCTCAGCCGCCGAACACCACCTTGTTCATGATCCGTCCGGGCGCAAGCGTGAACAAGCCCGTGACGACGAGCGCCAGGGTGAAAATCCAGATCATCGCCGAACGATGAGCTTTCACATTATGCTGGCGCGCGTGCAGGACGGCGAGGGGAACGACTGCCAGCGTGAACAACGAGAGGAGGTGGATAGGGCTCCAAGGCCCCCAGGTTCGGATCGTGTGAATGAAGAACGAAGTCCCCGCGACCAGAATCATGATCACGGCCCACGCCCAGCCGATCGTTCGATGCGGCAGCGTTCCCTTGGGGGCCAGAAGCTGGACGCGCCAAGGCCGATCGCCGCGAAGGCGAAAGCGGCGTGAAACCGTATGACCGGCGGAGCGTCGAGGAGCGGGCGAGCGTCACATTCCCATTTTAGGCGTCAGCTCGTGTTCTTACCAGCTGCGCGAACGCTCAAGCGCTCGCTCTAATGGCTGAGCCTGCGGTCGACGTCACTCAGCGCCTTCTCGCAACCGGCGCCGTCGCCCTCATCGTCGGCCTGGCGGGCTTCATCCATCGCCTCGGTGATCGCCTCGACCTCTTCGGTCGAGAGAGCCCCCGCTTGTTGCTCGGCGCTGGCGATCGACGCCGGAGTGGGCTGGCGGTGCATCGTGGCGAATGCCGATTTGCGCGCCGTTCCCCCTTGAGCCGCGGCAGAGTGCAGGAGCTTGGCCACGTCGAGGTCGGCCTGATAGATCCGATCGGTGCATGGCCCCGCATAAGCCGGCTCGCCGCCGAAGATGAGCGCCAAGCCAGCTGCAGCGGCCGCCCGTCGAAAGATCATTTTTCCCTCCCGCGATCGGGCGACGAGCGGTCGCCTTGCGGCCCGGACGCCTCGCCGCCTCGACAACGCAATCGACGTTGGCGTGGGTTCAATCCGACGATCGAATAGACAACAATTGTCCGTGAGGGCATTGTCGACGGACGCGCGCCCGATGAGATCTCCAGCATGGCGACAAGCGATGAAGAATATTTTCGGCGGCGCGGAACTTGCGGTTTTCCCGGGAGTTTGGCGACGCGCGAAGCCGTCGGCGCGCCCGAACTGGGTTGAAACCGGCCGAGCGAAAGGGCAAAATATCCCCGCTTCCGCGACACGCGCCGCCAAGAGAGCACGATGAGCAAGGCCGCCACCAAGATTGCGCCGAAGACCGAGACGCGCGTCCAGCGTCCTCGCCTGCACAAGGTCATTCTATTCAACGACGACTACACCCCGCGCGACTTCGTGATCGAGGTCCTGAAGGGCGTCTTTCGCCTCAACGAGACCCAGGCGCTGAACGTGATGATGACCGCGCATCGCAAGGGTGTCTGTGTGGTCGTGGTGCTGGCGCAGGACATAGCCGAGACCAAGGCTGCGCGGGGAACTGAAGCTGGCGCGGCGAAAGGTTATCCGCTGCGTTTCGGGACGGAGCCGGAAGAATAGCGCTCTCTTAGGACCGCTCTCAGGGATAGCGAGTTGACGGCGATCGGTTGGAAAATCCCAGGCTCATCGCCGATCCGGAGAGGATTTCCTCTTCATCATGAAGGACGGGCGGATGGGCGCCTCCGCGGGTCAGGCCCGCGCCGCGATCACATGCGCCTGGATCTTACCGGCGACCGCCCCCTTTCCGAACGCCGCCGCGATCGCCTCCGTGGCGCGGGCGGTCGCTTCCTCGAGGCGCGCAGGGTCCCGCGCCTCGATCTCGCCGCGCAATGGCGTACCCTCGCAATAGGCGAGCGCCGCTTGCCGGGCGCTCGGGGCGGCGCTCGTTTCCTGCAAGGTCACGCATTCGATGTCCGAGAAGCCGGCCGCCCGCAGGTCGCGCTCGATCTGCTCGAGGTCGTGATAGCCGTGCGGCGTCCGGGCGAGGAACCGGGGTGGGTCGGCCGGAAACATGGCCCCTACGGCTTCCGTCACCAGAGCGGCGAACTCGTTCTCCTCGATGCGGTCCCAGACATTGAACAGGAACCGGCCGCCCGGCTTGAGGACGCGTCGCGCCTCGCGATAACCGGCGACCGGGTCGGGAAAGAACATCGCTCCGAACTGGCAGACAACGCTATCGAAGCTATCGTCCTCGAACGGGAGATTGAGCGCGTCCGCCTGCCGCCAGGCGATGCGCCCGTCAGCGCCCTGCCGGCTCGCCGCTCGGTCGAGCATCGGCTGGTTCAAATCACTCACGACGTAGCGGGCATGGGGCCCGAGGCGGGGCGCCAGCGCGCGGGTCACGACGCCAGTGCCTGCGGCCGTTTCCAGAACGCGCGCGGGACTGGTCTCCGCCGCCCGGCGCGCAAGATCGTCCGCGTAGGGCTCGAACAACAGCGGTACGATATAGGAATTGTACATGTCCGGGATCGATCCGGCGAAGTTCTTGTCTGTCTCGCGCACCGAAAGCCTCCCGCCGGGACCATAGCGCGGGGAACTCGCGCCGCTCAATCCGCCGTCAGGGCCCCTCCGCCATCCGCCGGCGCGCCTCCCGCCTGTCCCGCCGCGCCCGCAGCCTGCGCATGGGCGATGGCGCTGGCGACCGTTGTCATCGTCGGCATGCCGCCGAGCTGCATCGATTCGACGGCGCTCGAGGGCACGATGACGATGGTCGCGTTGCTGCGCTTCAGGCCTTCATAGAGCATGTTCATCGCCCGCAAATGAAAGGCGATCGGGTTGTCGGCGTAGGTCTTCGCCGCGGCGTTGAAGGAATCCGCCACCTGCCGCTCCGAATTGCCCAGGATCACCCGCGCCTGCCGCTCGCGCTCGGCCTGGGCCTGCATCGACATGGCGTCCTGCAAGGCGGCGGGAATGCGCACGTCCTTGAGTTCGACCGAGATGACGTCGATCCCCCAGGGCTTGGCGCGCGCGTCGATGATGCGCTGCAGTTCGACGCTGAGCTTCTCGCGCCCCTCCAGCATGTCGGACAGCAGGGTCTTGCCGATCACGTCGCGCAGCGCCGTTTGCGCCGCCCAGTTGATCGCCGAACCGTAGTCCGCGACGTCGAGCGCCGCCGTTTTCGGATCGACCACTTTCCAGAATAGCACCGCGTCCACGTCGACCGGCACCGTATCCCGGGTCATCGTCTGCTCCGCTCTGAAGGTGCTGGTGATGACGCGGGTGTCGATCCGATAGGCGACGGTCTCGACGATCGGCACGATGAAGAACAGGCCGGGGCCTTCAAGGCTGCGGAACTTGCCCAGTCGGAGGACCACGACCCGCTCCCACTGATCGGCGACCTTGATCGCGCTGGCGACAATCGAAGCAACGACGAAGCTCAGGATCGCGATCAAGACGCTGGCGACGTAGCTCTCCGGGCTCATGGTTGCATAGGCAAGCCCGAGACCAGCTACGAAGACGATGATGAAGATCAGCCCCGGCAACGGACTGGCGTTTCGCATGGGAAAGAGCCTCGATGGCAGCGTCCGGCGCGGGCCGAATGTGCATGAGCGGCGTCTAACTGCCTATGTGGGATGTTTTGCACCGAGCGCCAGTGTTTGCGTCGCCGGATGGGCCGATACGCATTGCCCAGGCCTGTGACGGGTAAAAATGTGATCGGGCCCCCACAAATTTGGGTTGCATGAGTCTTCACGTGTGATTAACAATCCGTAAAAAGGGCTGCGGGCGCGAATCTAGAGGGCGCTGCGATGAATCGCCTTTGCTTGACGATCGCATGTTTCAGCGCTGTCGCCTGGACGCAGGCGTCGGCCGAAGGTCTGTCCTCCGATCCGCCGAAGACCCCTCGACCGCACGCGACGAGGGCCAAGCATCTGGCCGTCGTTTCGAGGGCGGAGAGCCTCAACAACGAGGTTCGCTTCTCGGACCCGTATGCCCCGCCGGAAGGCACGACCGTTGTCAAGAGAACCGGCCTTCCCGGTTATTCCTATCCAGTTCCGAAGGACCCGGAGGGCGGCGGCTGGTCGATCAGTATGGGTAAGGATGGGGGTGGTCACACCAGGGGCGGGCTGAGCTGGGGCTTTTAAGCTAAGCGCCTCGCGCGATTCGCATCGAAGCGGCGGTGGGCCCGCGCTCTTCGCGGCGCTGGCCGCGACCGCCTTGCCGGCCGCGCGGCTGGGATCTCGGAACGTCGCATGATTTCAATTGTGTGATATTAGGTCCTGCATCAAAAGACTGGTGCAAGATGCGGATTCGTTTTGCCTTGGCGGCCATCTTCGTACTCGCGACAGGCGCGTCCGCCGAGGACTATCCCCGCCCGACCGCGATCATCGTCAGTCCAATTCACGAGGCTCAGGTCGTCCGGGGGGACGACGGCATGGATCACGTCGAATACGAACTGCTTGTCGTCAGCGTGTTCTCCGAGCCGGTGACGCTGTCGAGCGTGACCGTGTTGGACCCCGCGGGAAAGGAACTGCTTCGGATCGACGGGGGTGTTCTTGCAGCCGCCACCCAAACCCTGTTCGCAAAGACGCCGTCGCCTGTCGTTCCACCCTCGGCCGCCGTCTCGGTTGACGTCGATCTGATCGTGCCGCCCGGCGCGGCGCCGGAACGGGTCACGCACCGGATCGCCTACGCTCTTAAGGCGGACTCGGAGCTTGCGCCATTGATCGGCAGCCTGGAGGTCGAGGCGCCGGAAGTCGCGATCAACCGTCTGCCAGCCATCGCGATCAGGCCGCCCCTCAGGGGAGATGGCTGGCTCGCAGCCAGCGCCTGCTGCAAGCCGAACGTCCACAGGGACGAACGGATCGCGATCGACGGCGTCCGCATCGAGACCGGTGAAACCTTCGCGGTCGACTGGGCGAAAGTGAAAAACGGCAGCCTCTTCGACGGCGGCGGCAAGAGGGCTGCGGAGTACTACGGTTTCGGTGAGGACGTTCTCGCGGTCGCTGACGGAACCGTGGTCTCTGTCCACGACGGGATGACCGACCAGACGCCGTTCGTCTTCATGGTCCCCAGATCGAGGTCAGACTATGGCGGCAACAACGTCATGCTGAAAATCGCCCCGAATGTCTTCGCCTGGTACGCGCATTTGCGCCAGGGCAGCATCAGGGTGAAGGTCGGCGACGCCGTGAAGGCGGGAGCGCCAATCGCCCAATTGGGCGACACCGGACCCTCCGAGGGCCCTCACCTCCACTTTGGCCTTCTCGATCGGCCGGACCCCATAGCCGGACGGAGCCTGCCCTTCGTTCTTGAGGGCTTCACTTTGGCCGGCGCGGTCGATTTCGATACGTCGAAGGCGGATAAGCTCGTCATCGCGCCACAGTCGCGGCTGGTTCGGTCCGGATATCCGCTTTATGGCGGCATCCAGAACTTCCCGGATTCACGCCCATGAGCGAGACGAGGGCAGGAGCGGCGTCTGCCTCGTGATCGGGGCAGGCGATGGGCTCGGCGCCGCGATCGCGCGCGCGTTTGCGCACGAGGGCCTACGCGTCTGCGTCACCCGGCGGCCGCGACATCAAGAGGCGATCGAGAAGCTGGCCGAGGCGATCCGCGCGGAGGGCGGCGAGGCTTACGCTTTCGGCCTGGACGCGCGGGTCGAAGACGATGTCGCGGCGCTCATCGAGCGGATCGAGCGCGAGATCGGTCCAATCGAGGCGCTCGTCTTCAACATCGGCGCGAACGTGCGCTTTTCGATCGTCGAGACGACAACGCGAGTCTATTCCAAGGTTTGGGAAATGGCGGCGCTGGCGGGATTCCTCGCAAGCCGCGAGACGGCGCAACGAATGATCGAACGTGGCCGGGGCACGATCCTTTTCACCGGCGCGACCGCGAGCGTTCGCGGCGGCGCCGGCTTTTCCGCCTTCGCCGGGGCGAAGCACGCGCTCCGGGCGCTCGCGCAGAGCCTGGCGCGCGAACTTGGACCGAAGGGAATCCACGTCGCCCATGTCGTCATCGACGGCGCGATTGACGGCGCCTTCATCCGAGGGCTCCTGCCGGACGCTGCAGAAAAGCTCGAGCGGGAGGAGATTCTTGTTCCCGACGAGATCGCCAAAAACTATGTTTGGCTCCATCGCCAGAAACGCAGCGCCTGGACATTCGAGATGGACTTGAGGCCGTGGTCGGAGACGTGGTGATGAGCGCGACCCTCGAATTCATTTTCGACTTCGCCAGCCCCAACGCCTATCTCGCTTATCGCGCGCTGCCGCCGATTGTCGAACGCACGGGCGCGCGGCTCACGATCACGCCTTGTCTGCTCGGGGGCGTCTTCAAGGCGACCGGCAACGTCAGGCGCCGACCGTCGCCTACGCAGGGGTCAAGGGCAAACTCGATTATGAGATGCTCGAGATCCGCCGCTTTATCGTGAAGCACCGGCTCGACAAGTTTCGTTTCAATCCGAACTTCCCCGTCAACACGCTGATGCTGATGCGCGGGCTCATCGCGGCGCGCGAAGCCGGCGTCGAGGCCGGCTATCTCGAAATGGGCCTCGAGGGTCTGTGGGAAGAGGGCCTGAAGTTGGACGATCCCGAGGTTTTGGCCCGCCGCATCGATTCCGCCGGGCTCGATTCGGCGAGCCTGGTCGCCGCAGCTCAGACGGATCGGGTCAAGCTGAAGCTCGCCGACAACACCGCCGCCGCGGTCGCGCGCGGCGTATTCGGCGTTCCGACCTTCTTCGTCGGCCCTGATATGTTCTTCGGCAAGGATCGGCTGACTCAGGTCGAGGAGGCGATTCAGGCCGCGCCTGCGCAAGCGTCATGACCGGTCCCAATTGGCCCGGCGTTTCTGCGTTCAAATCGCCACTAAATTAACGCTCAGTGAGCAATCACGCTCTGTAATCGGCGATCGGTAAAATTTTAGGCGTCCAATCGAGCCGTTGGCAATGGGCAGGTGGGCAATTTGCCGCTGTGGTCGGGATCCTGCGGCCACTTCGGGGGCTTTGGCTTAGGAACGGCTGCGGCTTGCGAACGCAGGGACCCAATAGCGTCAGGAGAATCCCATGCTTCGAGTTCGAAACTTTCTTAGCGATCAATCCGGTGTGACGGCGATCGAATATGCGCTGATCGCCAGCCTCATTGCGGTGTTCATCATCGTCGCGGTCCAGCTGGTCGGCACGAACATCAGCAACGTGTTCACCGAGGTTGGCAACACCCTGAAGTGAACCTACAACGCGCGCCGGCCGGGGGTTCGGCCGGCGCGCGGTCATTTGGGGGCGTTGCGCCGCTCTGGTCTCCGCGTCGGCGGCGGAGCGGCTGGAAGCTACGCCGCGTTGCGGCGCAAGCATCGGTTTCGGCATTTCGTTGGCGCCGGAGCGCGTCGCCCGTTTCCGCCGATGCTGATCGGCAAGGCGCGTTCTTTCCACACCGGTCTCTCCGGGGGATTTTCCGGCATTAGGCAGCAAGCTCGCACTTCGCTCGGCCGGTTCTCCAGTTCCATCGATATGTAGAGTGTCCGCGCCCCCATAGGCCGGCCTCGCGCGTCCAATGGCTTCACCCTCGAGCCGCCCGCCGGAGGAGGCTGCCTTCGTCCGCCGGATGACGAGCCCGCCGCCGGGCGTAGGGATTGTCGCTGAGCCTCGATCTCAGCCCGGAGGTTGGAAACGCGCTCCGGCGCCTTAAGATCAACCCGCGCCCGGAGAGGCGGGGTGAAAGCTTAAGGACCGAGGACTCACTAGCGCATGGACGAAGTTCTCCGCTTGGCGGAAGACCCCGACGCATGGGCGGCGCTCGCAACTCTGATCGTGATGGAGGTCGTTCTCGGCCTCGACAATCTCGTGTTCATCGCGCTGCTCACGAACCGCATCGACGAACGTCGGCGGGGGCTGGCGCGCAAGCTCGGCCTTTCGCTCGCTCTCGTGTTTCGCCTGGCGCTGCTCGCGTCGGCGTCGTGGTTGGTGCAGTGGACCGAGCCGCTGGCCACAGTGTTCGGGCATGCCTTTTCCGTGCGCGATCTGCTTTTGCTGGCGGGCGGACTCTTCCTGGTGTGGAAGGCGACGAGCGAGATCCACCACCGGGTCGACCCGAGCGATGAGGCCGAAGACAAAAAGCCAGTCGCGCCGCTCGGCCTCATCTCCGGCCTCATCCAGATCGTCATGATCGACATCGTGTTCTCGGTCGACAGCATCATTACGGCGGTCGGCATGACGGAGTATTTTCCGATCATGGTGATCGCCGTCGTCGTGGCGGTCGGGGTGATGATGGTCGCGGTTGGGCCGCTCGCGGCGTTCATCCACCGCAATCCGACGGTGTTGATGCTGGCCTTGAGCTTCCTCCTGATGATCGGCATGACGCTGATCGCCGACGGTTTCGGCTTTCATATCGAAAGAGGCTATATCTACGCGGCGATGTTTTTTTCCTCTGTGGTCGAGACGCTCAACGTCTTGGCAAGGCGCAAGCGCAGGCGGCGGACATGACTTTGAGCTCCCTCATCCTCTTCGCCGCCGTCTATTTCGCCGCGGTGGCGACGCCCGGGCCGGGCGTCGCGGCGCTGATCGCGCGGGTGCTCGGACAGGGGCTTAAGGGCGTCGCGCCGTTCATCGCCGGCTATTTCATCGGCGACATGATTTGGCTCACGCTCGCGGCGACAGGCCTCGCCGTCATCGCCAAGACGTTCGCCGGGGTCTTTGTCGCGGTCAAATTCGCCGGCGCCGCCTATCTTCTCTATCTCGCATGGCGGATGGCGACCGCGCCGGCTTTCGTCGATTCCGCGCCGGCGCCCGCCACGCGCGGATGGCGGGCGTTCCTAGGCTCGCTGTCCTTGACGCTTGGCAATCCGAAGGTGATGGTCTTTTTTCTCTCGATCATGCCGCTCGTGGTCGACTTGAGGACGTTGACCGCGCTTGCGCTTTTCGAGCTTGCCGTCGTTTGTGGGATCGTGATTTTTTCCACGCTCGCGCTCTATGCGTTCGCCGCCAACCGGGCGAGGAGGCTTCTCCGCTCGACCCGGGCGATGCGATTTGTCAATCGCGCCGCCGGCGGCCTGATGGCCGGCGTCGCGGTCGCGGTCGCCACGAGGTAGGACGCGCGCCATGTCGGATCTTCTGGCGATCGGCGAACCGCTGGTCGAGCTCAACCAGCCGAAGGACGGCGCGCCCTTCGTGCAGGGATTCGGCGGCGACACTTCGAACGCCATGATCGCGGCGGCGCGGCTTGGCGCGGACGCCGCCTATTTCACCGCCGTCGGCGCCGACCGCTTCGGCCAGGCGCTTACCGAGCTGTGGCTCAAGGAGGGCGTCGACGCGACCCGGATCGTGGTCAACGGCGGCGCTCATACCGGGCTTTATTTCGTCACCCACAGCGAGAACGGCCACGAGTTCTCCTACATGCGCGCAGGCTCGGCGGCGAGCCGGATCAGCCCAGCCGATCTCCCGGTCGACCGGATCCGGGCGACCAAGATTCTTCACATATCCGGCATCAGCCAGGCCATCTCGTCCTCCGCCGCCGACGCGGGCTTCGCGGCGATCGACATCGCCCGTGACGCCAAACGGCTCGTTTCCTACGATCCGAACCTGAGGCTGAAACTGTGGCCGTTGCGCCGGGCGCGGGCGATCGTTCACGAAGCGATGCGGGCCTGCGACATCGCCCTTCCGGGGCTCGACGACGCGGAGCATCTGACGGGCTTGCGCGATCCCGACGCCATCGCAAGCTTCTATCTCGAACTCGGCGCGCGCATCGTGGTGGTGAAGATGGGTCGGGGCGGGGCGCTGGCTGCGACGCCGAGGGACCGCGAACGCATCTACTCGCACGCGGTCAAGGCGGTCGACGCAACTGGAGCCGGTGATTGCTTCGACGGCGCCTTTCTCACGGAATATGCGCTGAGCGGCGATCCCTTCGCCGCGGCGCGCTTCGCCAATGTGGCGGCGGCTCTCTCGACCTTGGGTTACGGCGCGGTCGCGCCATTGCCGAGACGCGTCGAGGTCGAAGCGGCGATGGCGGCGCGAATCCAATGATCTTTGCCAACGCCTCGTTGGCGGCGGCCTATGTCGCTTCCTGCCTCATCCTGGCGGCGACGCCAGGCGCGGACATGGCGCTCTTTCTGTCGCGGACGCTCGCGGGCGGCCGGGCGCAGGGCTTCGCGGCGCAAGCGGGCGCGAGCGTGGGGCTCGTTGTCCATACCTTTGCCGCCGCGCTGGGCTTATCGGCGCTGCTGGCGGCCTCGGCGCAAGCCTACGAGATCGTCAAGATCGCCGGCGCGCTCTATTTGCTCTGGCTGGCCTGGCGCGCAATTCGCCATGGGTCGGCGCTCAAGCTCAAGCCGGACGGTCAGGCGCGCGGGGGCCTGCGCGGCGCCTTCGCGAGCGGGGTTCTCATCAACCTCACCAATCCGAAGATCGTGCTGTTCTTCGTGACCTTCCTGCCGCAGTTCATCAGCGCGAGCGATCCCAATGCGAGTTCAAAGCTGTTCCTGCTGGGTTTCGGCTTCATCGCGATCACGACCGTGGTGAACGCGATTGTCGTCCTCGTCGCCGGACGCTTTGTCGCGGCCGCGAAGCGCAATCCGCGCGCGCTGAGGCTGTTCGATTATGGCTTCGCCGCGCTCATGAGCGCGTTCGCCGCGCGTCTCGTCTGGAACGAAGCGAGGTAGCAGCGCCATGGACCTCGCCGCCTTCCGCGCTTCGCTCGCGCTCAGCGACCCGCCTGCGGCTTTGAGCCAGGCTTTGCGAGCCCTCTGGCTCGACGCGCGGGGAAACTGGGACGGCGCGCACGACGCGGCGCAGGCCGACGAGGGAGGGGCCGGCGACTGGGTGCACGCCTATCTGCATCGCAAGGAAGGCGATTCCGGCAACGCCGCCTATTGGTATCGCCGCGCGCGCAAGCCCGTCTGCCGCGCCTCGCTCGACGAAGAATGGGCGGAGATCGCCGACGCGCTTCTGAAGGATCAAGGCTAGACATGGAGTTTTTCCAGCCACCGCAAGGAGTTTAAGCTTATGCCCGTCATCGTCGCCTTCGGCGATTCCAACACCTGGGGTTACGATCCCGCGACCGGGGGTCGATTTCCCCGCCCTCAGCGCTGGCCGAGCGTCCTGCAGCGCGAGCTCGGAGCGGACTTCGAGGTGATCGCCGAGGGGCTCAACGGCCGCACGACGGTCCACGACGATCCGATCGAGCCCTATCGCTGCGGCGCGGATGCGCTCCCGCCCTGCCTCATGAGCCATGCGCCGGTGGATCTCGTTATCCTCGCGCTCGGCTGCAACGACTTGAAGAAGCGGTTTTCCGTCTCCGCCTTCGACATCGCGGAAGGCGCGGGGCGCCTCGATTTTCCTCGCTCGCGCCTATGGGCAGGGCCCGGACGCCCGGCCGCCGAAAATCCTGCTGGTCGCGCCCCCGCCGGTCGCCAAGCTCAGCGCATTCGCGGAGATGTTCGAGGGCGCCGCGGAGAAGTCGCGCCTCCTCGGAGCGCGCTATGGCGCGATCGCCGAGCGGGAGAAGGTCGCCTTCCTCGACGCCGGCCAGGTCATCCGATGTTCGGATCTCGACGGCATCCACTACGAGGCCGACCAGCACGAATTGCTCGGCCGCGCCGCCGCGAAGGCCGTTCGCGGAACGACGTGAGCGGCTAGCCGCCGTCTTTGCGATTGCGCGGCCAAGCCCGTGCGGCTAAGGCAAGCCGCAAACCTTTCTCCGCCATGGACATGTCTCGTTGAGCGTCGACGCGGACACTGACGCGCTTGCCGCGCGCGATCTCCTGGTTTCCGCCGCGCGCGAAGCCGGCGCGCTGGCGCTCGAACATTTCAATCCTGGGGGCCGAACCTCCGCTCGCGTCGTGACCAAGGCCGGCGGATCGCCGGTCAGCGACGCCGATCTCGCCGCCGATGCGCTGCTAAAGCGCCGCCTGCACGAAGCGTTGCCCGACGCAGGCTGGCTTTCCGAGGAGACAGTCGACGATTTTAAGCGCCTTTCGCGCCGCAGCCTCATCATCGTCGACCCGATCGACGGAACGCGCGCCTTTGTCACGGGCGATCCTCGCTGGGCCGTCTCCGTGGCGCTTGTCGTCGACGAGCGTCCCGATCGCGGGCGTGGTCTACGCGCCGGCCCTCGACGAGATCTATGCCGCGGCGCGCGGTCAGGGCGCAACCTTCAACGGCGCGCCTATCGTCCCGGCGGCCGCTTGGCCGCCGCGCACCGCGGCTGGTCCCAAACTCGTCATCGAGTTAATGGCGGCGGAGCTCGGCGTCTCGATCGAGATCATTCCCCGCGTGCCGGCGCTCGCCTACCGGTTGTGCCTGGCGGCGCGCGGCGCGGTCGATTTCGCGATCGCCGCCGAGAATTCGCATGACTGGGACATCGCCGCCGCCGACCTCCTGCTCGAGGAAACAGGGGCGCGCCTGATCGACGCCTCGGGCGAGCGGCTGCGCTACAATTCCCGGCTGGTCCGCCGCGGCGCGCTTCTTGCCGCGTCGGACATAGGCGCGCCCCGGCTCATCAAAGCGTTTCGCGCGGCGACCGGCTCCTCGTCAAGCTGACCGTCGGCGGCTTTCGCCCGCTTGCGTTTTCGCCGCCGCGAGGGCAAAGGCCAGCTCGGCGAATTGCGGCGCTTCGCGCGCCTTTGTTAGGAATCATGACCCATGACCTCCCCCGATGCGAAGGCCCAAGACGAGGCACAGCCGCAGCGCCTGCACCTGGTGTTCGGCGGTGAACTGAAATCGCTCGGAAGTCATGAATTTCGGGATCCGGCCAAGCTCGACATCGTCGGCCTCTTTCCCGATTACGCCAGCGCCGAGCGAGCCTGGCGGGCGAAAGCGCAAGCGACGGTCGACAGCGCGCAAACCCGCTATTTCATCGCCCATCTGCACCGTCTGCTCGAGCCCGACCTCGCCCCTCCGACACGGACGGCCTGAGCGCGGGATGCCAAGGCGTGTCGGCCGGTCGCCGTGGGCGCAAGAGGCGATCGGCTTCGGGCTCGCGACCTACTTGTCGTTGGTTCGCGCCACGAGCCGGTTCACCACCGTGCCCGAGGACATCGACGCCTACATCAAGGACGACCTGCCGCTGATCGCCGCGATGTGGCACGGCCAGCATCTGATGATGCCCTTCGCCCGGCCCGTGACCATGGATCGGCTCGCGGTGCTCATTTCCCGCCACGAAGACGCCGGCGCACAGGCGTTGGCGGCTCGGCGCCTTGGGATCACGCCAGTCCGCGGGTCGGGAGGCCCTGCCGATCGTGGCTATTACAAGGGCGGCGCGCCGGCGATGCGCGAACTCCTGCGCCAGCTCGAATCGGGCTCGTCGGTCGCGATGACCGCGGATGTGCCGAAGCGCGCGCGTGTGGCGGGGATGGGAATCGTGACGCTGGCCAAGCTCTCCGGCCGGCCGATCGTCCCGACCGCCGCCGTCATGAGCCGGCGCGTTCAGTTCGACACATGGGATCGCGCCTCGCTCGGACTGCCCTTCGGGCGGGCGGTCATCGTCGTCGGCGACATCCTCCGTGTTTCGCGGGACGCGGATGAAGAGGAGATGGAGGCGGCGCGGCTCGCGGTCGAGCGGGGGCTCGACGAGACGCACCTGCAAGGCTACGCCATGGTCGGCGCAAGCGACCCCGGCGCCGATCTGAAGCCAAAATGACAGCGCCGCTCTCGCTTATCGGCTATCGATTGGCCTCGTTCCTGGCGACGCCCTTGGCCGGGCCGATGCTCAAGGCCCGGCTTCGCCGCGGCAAGGAGGATCCGCGACGGGTGGGCGAGCGGCGGGGACTGACCAATCTTGCCCGTCCGCCGGGCCCGCTCGTCTGGCTGCATGGCGCGAGCGTCGGGGAAGCCGCCGTTCTTCTGCCCTTCGTCGAGCGCATCACGCGCATGGGCGCAACCGCGCTCGTGACCACGACAACCGTGACCTCGGCCGCAATGCTCGCGAAGCGCCTGCCGGTGGGGGCGCTGCATCAATATGCGCCGCTCGACAGCCCGGTGTTCGTGCGGCGCTTCGTCAACCATTGGCGCCCCGACGCGGCGCTGGTGGCGGAAAGCGAGCTCTGGCCCAACATGATCCTCGAACTGAGGCGTTCGAAGTCGCGGCTCGCGATGGTCAATGGGCGGATCAGCGAGCGATCGTTCCGCAGATGGGGGAGGGCGCCTCGCTTCATCGCCGCGTTGCTCACCGAATTCGACGTGTGCCTCGCGCGAAGCGAGGCGGACGGCGATCGGCTGTCGACCCTCGGCGCCCCGAACGTGCTCGTCCCCGGCGACATCAAGTTCGACGCGCCGACGCTGCCGGCCGACCGCCGCGAGCTCGCCGAGCTGGCCGGTCTCACCTCCGGCCGCCAGATGTGGGTCGCCGCCTCGACCCACGAGGGCGAAGAGATGATCGTCGCGGCGGCCCACAAGCGCCTCGCCCGCGTCTTTCCCGACGCGCTGACCCTGATCGCGCCGCGCCATCCCGAACGGGGCGCGGCGATCTTGCGGCAATTGGAGGAGCAGGGCCTCAGTTGCGCGCTTCGCTCGCGCGGCGAGACGATCAATCCGGGGACCGCGGTTTACGTTTGCGACACGATCGGGGAATTGGGGCTTTTCTATCGCCTGGCCGGGGTGGTGTTCGTCGGCAAGTCCTTCGTCGCCGGCGGCGGGCAAAACCCGATCGAACCCGCCAGGCTTGCCTCGGCCATCCTGCATGGGCCGATGGTGACGAATTTCGCCGACGCTTACGCGGCGCTCGACGAGGCGGGTGGCGCGCTCACGGTCGCGCGGCCGGAGGACTTGGGCGAGACCCTGATCGCGCTCTTCGCCAATGCCGGGCGGCTGCGCGCCATGGCGCGCGCGGCGGGCGAAACGGTCGAGCGCCGCGCTGGAGCGGTCGACCGCTCGATGGGCGCGCTCAAGGCTCTGCTGCCGGCCGCCGGGGCGGGGCGGTGAGGGCGCCGCGCTTCTGGTTGAAACCGAGACCAACCTTGCTTGCCCGCTTGCTCCAGCCGACCGGCTGGGCCTACGGACGCGCGACCGCCGAGCGCATGCGGGGGCCCGGGGAGCGCGCCGGCGCGCCGACGGTTTGCGTCGGCAATTTCGTCGCGGGCGGCGCCGGCAAGACGCCGGTCGCGATGGCGCTGGCGCGAATGCTGATCGGCGACGGCCGACGGGTCGCCTTCCTGTCGCGGGGCTATGGCGGCCATGAACGCGCCGAGCCCCTCATGGTCGACCCGGCCGCCCATACCGCGGCGGAGGTGGGCGACGAGTCCCTTCTGCTCGCGAGACTGGCGCCCTGCTGGGTAGGCTCGGATCGCGTAAGAAGCGCAAGAAGCGCGGTCGGGGCCGGAGCCGACACCCTCGTTCTCGACGACGGCCTGCAGAATCCGGGGCTCGTCAAGGACCTGTCCTTCGCCGTCGTGGACGGCGAGACCGGTTTCGGCAACGGCCTCTGCGTCCCGGCCGGTCCGCTGCGCGCGCCGGTTTCCGCGCAATTGCCGTTCGTGCAGGCGCTGATCGTTCTGGGCGGCGGCGAGGCGGCGGCCGCGCGGACCGCTGCGTTGGCGCCTCGCAAGCCGCTGATGCGCGCCAGTCTCGAGCCCGACGCGCTCGCCGCCGCGCCCTTGATCGGACGGGAAGTCGTCGCCTTCGCCGGCATTGCGCGACCGGAGAAATTCTACGCCACGCTGCGCCGCGTCGGGGCGCAGATCGTCGCCACGCGCGATTTCGCCGACCATCATCCTTACACGCAAAGGGAGGTCGAGGCGCTGATCGAGGAAGCGGGGCGGCGAAACGCGCTTCTGGCGACGACCGAAAAGGACCTGGCGCGGCTCACCGCCCGTCAGGCCCGCGCCATCGTGACCCTGCCGGTCACGGTGCGTTTCGAGGACCCGGGGTCGGTAAGGCGCATCTTGCGTCAGGCTGTGGCGGGGTAGGGGCCGCCGCATCTACCAATGCGCGTTCAGGCCGGAGCAGCGGCCGGCGCGCTGGCCGAACTCGCTTAAATCGCGACCGCTCGCGCGGGCTTCCTGTTTGTTTCGAAGGGAGAGATCCATTGCTGGGCCTCTTCGACAGCCGTCGGATTCCAAGCGCTCAAGCCGGTTTGTCGAACGGGGGCCGGGAAACCTAGGGGGGCCAGGAAGAGTCCGTCGTCGAAGGGCCCAGCGCCCATAGGTGCAAGAGGAGACCACGAGGCTGCGGAAACAGGCCGAATGGCCTTGACCAAACTCACCCGATGTTCCATGTTTGTTCTCATGGTGGAGGTCGAGACGTTAGGGATGGCGCGAAGCCTTGGTTGGAAGGTGCACATGAGGTGCGCCAAGGGTTATCGTGAGAGCACCCGATCGATCCGGCGGTGCGTTTACCGCAAGCAGCTTGATCTCGACACGTTGGTTTGCACACGCGGCCCCAACTTCCCGCTCTCAAGGTTGGAGTCGCGGTTGATGTGCCCATCTTGTGGAGGTCGCAGCGTGACTGTCGTCTTCGAGCCGCCCAGCAATCGAGCGGTCCTCAGCGGGTGAAGGGAGACCCAAGGGCGCGCCCTCAACCTGGGCGCTGGCGCTGATCGGCTTCGCATGGCTTGGCCATGCGGCAATACGGCCGTTGAGCGGACCATGGCGGACGGACTCTCTAAACTCATCTCCGTCAAGAGCGAAGCGAGCTTGGCTCTGCGCGGGCTTCGTCGCCCGGCCCACGACGACCGTCCTGAAAGCCGGAAGGCCAATTTGTTGACAAAGCCAGAATTGTGAAGTATATATTTCTGCAGAAGCAAACTCATTGCCGTCACGACTAGAGAATGAGGCGGCGCCCGTCTTCGAACCGCATGGCGCAACCTGACAGGCGAGTTTGGCGGTCGGCTGATTTTTTTATTTTTTTCGCTGTAAGTTGTTGAAAAGACCCAATTCCGCCAAAGGAAACGAAAGGAATCCAAACCATTTTCCTTGGATTTCCTTGGATTGACTTGCAGCCAGCTCGCCCCCTGGTTGTATTCGGGGGCGAAAAGCGCCAATTCCGGTAGGGCAGGGGGGCCCAGGCGATCGGCCTTTCGCCTCCCTAAGCGCCAGGGACGACCCGACGGGTCCGGCGTCCGGCTTGCCAGCGTCCGGAAAGGCGGGCAATTTCGCTCTCGACGGAACCTCCGGCAGCGCCGGGTCAATCCATCGGGAGGATACGATGCTCGACACAGCGCCCAATGCTCGGATGGCCGCCTTCCTCGGCAAGTTCGACGCCGCGCTGGCCGCCGGCGACATCGAGGCGGCGGTCGCCCTGTTCGGGGACGACGGCTATTGGCGCGATCTCGTCGCCTTCACCTGGAATATCAAGACGATGGAGGGCCGCGATCAGGTCCGCGACATGCTTGCCGATTGTCTCAGCCGAGTGAAGCCGCGCGACTGGCGCATCGCCGAGGGCGAGATCGCGACCGAGGCGGACGGCGTGCTCGAGGCCTGGATCTCGTTCGAGACCGAGATCGCGCGGGGCTATGGCCTCATCCGCCTCAGGGACGGCCGCATCTGGACCCTGCTGACCACGATGGCCGAACTCAAGGGCCACGAGGAGAAGGCTGGCTTCACCCGTCCGCTCGGCGCGCGGCATGGGGTCAATCCCGGCGCCAAGACCTGGAAGGAGCTGCGGGACGAAGAGGCCGCAGAAGCTCGGCGCCGAAACGCATCCCTATGTGCTCATCATCGGCGGCGGGCAGGGCGCGATCGGGCTCGGCGCGCGCCTGAGGCAACTCGGCGTGCCGACGATCATCGTCGAGAAGAACGAGCGCGCGGGCGACTCGTGGCGCAAGCGCTACAAGTCGCTCTGCCTGCACGACCCGGTCTGGTACGACCACCTTCCTTACATGGACTTCCCCAAAACTTGGCCGGTCTTTTCGCCCAAGGACAAGATCGGCGATTGGCTGGAAATGTACGCCAAGGTGATGGAGCTGAATTACTGGACCAAGACCACAGCCAAGAGCGCGACGTACGATCAGAAGACAAAGGAGTGGGCGGTCGTCGTCGATCGCGACGGCAAGGAGGTCACCCTCCGGCCCAAGCAACTCGTCTTTGCCACCGGCATGTCGTCGAAGCCGAACATGCCCCGCTTCAAGGGCATGGAGACCTTCAAGGGCGAGCAGCACCATTCCTCGCTCCACCCGGGCCCCGATGCTTACAAGGGCAAGAAGGTCGTCGTCATCGGCTCGAACAATTCGGCCCACGACATTTGCGCGGCCCTGTACGAAGCAGGGGTCGACGTGACCATGGTGCAGCGGTCCAGCACCCACGTCTCGCGTTCCGACACGCTCATGACGATCGCCCTCGGCGATCTCTATTCCGAGAAGGCGGTGCGCGGCGGCATGACGACGGCCAAGGCCGATCTCATCTTCGCCTCCTGGCCCTACCGGGTGATGAGCGAGAACGAAAAGCAGCTCCACAAGACGATCCGCGAGACGGACGGGAAGTTCTACAAGGCTCTCGAAAAGTCGGGCTTCAAGCTCGACTGGGGCGAGGACGAATCCGGCCTCTTCATGAAATATATGCGCCGCGGCTCAGGCTATTACATCGACATCGGCGCCTCGCAGCTGATCATCGACGGCAAGATCAAGCTCGTTTCCGGGCAGGTCGAGGCGATCACCCCGAAGGGCGTCAAGCTCGACAATGGCAAGGAGATCCCGGCCGACGTGATCGTCTATGCGACCGGCTACAATTCGATGAACGGCTGGGTGGCCGATATCTGCGGTCAGGAAATCGCCGACAAGGTCGGCAAGGTTTGGGGTCTCGGCTCAGGAACGGCAAAGGATCCGGGGCCCTGGGAGGGCGAGCCGCGCAACATGTGGAAGCCGACCCGGCAGGAGGCTCTGTGGTTCCACGGCGGCAATCTGCACCAGTCGCGCCATTACTCGCAGTTCCTGGCGTTGCAGCTCAAGGCGCGCCTCGAGGGCGTCCCGACGCCGGTCTATGGACTTCAGGAGGTGCACCATAAGAGCTGAGGTCGTCGCCCGACGATCTCGGCTCTAGGCCAGCCGCACGGTCGCTGTCGCGAGACAGGCGATGCCTTCGCCGCGCCCGGTAAAGCCGAGCCTCTCGCTCGTCGTCGCCTTGACTGCGACTCGGCCGACATCCACGCCGGCGATCTCGGCGAGACGCACCCGCATGGCCTCGCGGTAAGGGCCGATCTTCGGCGCTTCGCAGACGAGCGTCGTATCAAGGTGGACGATCGCGCCGCCCCGCGCGCGCACCCGTTCGACCGCATGAGCGAGGAAGACTTTCGACGCCGCGCCCTTCCACTGCGGGTCGGAGGGCGGGAAATGCTGGCCGATGTCGCCCTCGGCCAGCGCGCCGTAGAGCGCGTCGGCGAGCGCATGCAAGCCGACGTCGGCGTCGGAATGGCCGCTGAGCGCTGCCGAATGAGGGATGCGAACGCCGCAGAGCCAGACGTGGTCGCCGGGCGCGAAGGCGTGGACGTCGAAGCCCTGGCCGACCCGCGTCTCGCCCAAGCTGCCCCTGAGCCGGGCCTCCGCCGCTTCGAGATCCTGCATTGTGGTCACCTTGATATTGGCGGGATCGCCTTCGAACACATAAGCGGGCGCGCCCGCCCATTCGGCGACCGCGACATCGTCGGTGAGGTCGCCGACCCCGGCTGCGGCGGCGCGCCGATGGGCCGCGAGAATAAGAGGGAAGCCGAAGGCTTGCGGCGTTTGCACCGCTCTCAGGGCCGAGCGCGGCGGCGTCGCGAGGACTCGGCCCTCGACGTCGACCTGCTTGACCGTGTCGCTCATTGGCGTTCCGGGCGCTGCCGCCCCATGCCGTTCGGCGGCCTCGATCGCGCGCGCGATGAGGGCGGGAGAGGGGAAGGGCCGGACCGCGTCGTGGATCAGCACGATGTCCGGCTTGGAGGCCGAAAGGGCCTCGAGCCCGGCCAGAACGCTTTGCTGGCGCGTCGCGCCTCCGATCGCCGGCGGGCCAAGCGCCGCCGCTGCGTCTGCCTTCAAATGCGTAAGCGCTTCATGGTAGAGGGCGCGATCCTCGGCACGAATGGCCACCGTTATGGCCGAGAACGGGAAGCCTGAGGCAAGCGCCTCCAACGTATGGACGATAAGCGGGCGCCCGGCGCAACTGAGATATTGCTTCGGCCGATCAGCCCCGAGTCTGACGCCACGCCCCCCGGCAACGATGAGAAGCCCAACCTTATCCGATGGCAATTGAGGGCTCCGACGCTCGTTCGAGGCGCCTTTTCCTGCGCGGAAGCCACGGCGTCAATGCGGGACTGTCTGGAAGGCCGTCTTGACTTGGCTCCGGCGCCCGCCGATCAATCGTTAACGAACCGCTCCGGAAAAACCCCGTGCCGCTCAAGCTCATTGTCGCCAACAAGGCTTATTCGTCGTGGTCGCTGAGGCCCTGGATCCTGCTCGCGCAGCTGAAGATCCCGTTCGAGGAAGTGGTGATCGCGATGGATCGGCCGGAGACGCGCGAGACCATGCTCAAATACGCGCCGACGGGAAAGTGCCCGTCACTGCAAGACGGCAAGATCGTTGTGTGGGAGTCGCTCGCGATCATCGAGTACCTGGCGGAGGCCTATCCCGAAAAGGCCGTGTGGCCGAAAGGCAAGGCCGCCCGCGCTCATGCCCGCGCGCTCGCAAGCGAAATGCATGCTGGCTTCGTCGCGCTGCGACAGGCGTGTCCGACGAACTTCCGCCGGCCGGTGAAGGCGGTCGCGTTGAGCGATGAGGTTCGCGCTGACGTCGCGCGCATCGAAGCCGCGTGGTCGCACGCCCGCGCGACTTTCGGCAGGGGCGGCCCCTTTCTCTTCGGACGCTTCTCCGCCGCCGACGCGATGTTCGCGCCGGTGGTGAACCGCTTTCATACCTACGACCTTCGGGTCTCGAAGCCGACACAGGACTATATGGAAGCGATCATGGCTCTGCCCGCGTGGAAGGCGTGGATTGCCGGCGCTCACGCGGAGCCCTGGCGGATCGCGCGCTACGAGGCGATTTGACGACGCTGAGGGGGCGCTTGGGCGGGCGGCAGTACACGCCAGCGCCAAGTCGGCCGTGCGCGTTTCTGTCGAAGTGGGGGCGGGGTCCGCCGAGTTCCGTAAGGTTCCGCGAGCGCGACCCAAAGTCCAGACCGGAACGATATGTTGCAAATAAACAACATCTTGCGGGCTGTTACGGAAGCCAAGCATTCGCTGAAAGAAATTATGAAATCTGCAATGGATTACCAGCAATGTCGTTTTGGGAACATCGATAAGAACAACTGCTGTTCCAAAGAGTTTGGGGCTGGGTTTCAAGGATATAAGGCGCGATGGCGCGACTAAAGAGCGCGTTGACGACGGAGACCGGCGGCGGGGAGGCCAACGCCGCGGAATGGCGTCGTCTGGTTGACGAACTCAACCTGCGGCGGCGCGCGGCGGCCGAGGGCGGCTCGGCCAAAGCGCGCGATCGCCATGTCGCACGCGGAAAGCTTCTGGCGCGTGAACGCGTCTCGGGCCTCGTCGACCCGGGTTCGCCGTTTCTGGAAATAGGCGCGCTGGCCGCTTTCGACATGTACGAGGGCGACGTCCACGGGGCGGGACTGGTCGCGGGGATCGGCCTTGTCGAGGGCCGCGAGGTCATGGTTATCGCCAATGACCCGACCATCAAAGGCGGCGCCTATTATCCGATGACGGTGAAGAAGCATTTGCGCGCCCAGGAGATCGCGGCGGAGAACCGCCTTCCCTGTGTTTACCTCGTCGAACTCGGGGGGAGCCAATTTGCCCTACCAGGCTGAAGTCTTTCCCGACCGCGACCATTTCGGGCGGATTTTCTTCAACCAGGCGCGCATGTCGTCGGCCGGCGTCCCTCAAATCGCGGTGGTGATGGGTTCCTGCACCGCGGGCGGCGCCTATGTGCCGGCGATGTCGGACGAGACGATCATCGTCGACAAGCAAGGCACGATTTTTCTCGGCGGACCGCCGCTGGTCAAGGCGGCGACCGGCGAGACGGTAAGCGCCGAAGACCTCGGCGGCGGAGATCTGCACACGCGCGTATCGGGCGTCGCGGATGCGCTGGCGCGCGACGACACACATGCGCTCGCCCTCGCCCGGCGTACGGTCGCCAACCTCAACCGGGCGCCGAAGCGCTCGATCGATTGGGCGAAGCCGGTCGAGCCTTTTTATCCGGCCGAGGAGCTTGAACGTCTCGCGCCGGTCGATCTTCGCCAGCAGGTCGATGCGCGCGAAATCATCGCCCGGATCGTGGACGGCTCGGAGTTCGACGAGTTCAAGCCGCGCTACGGCGTCACGCTGGTTACGGGATTCGCGCGCCTTTCGGGCATGCTCATCGGCGTCATCGCCAGCAACGGGATTCTCTTTTCCGATAGCGCGCTAAAAGGCGCGCACTTCGTCGAACTCTGCGTCCAGCGCGACGTGCCGATGCTGTTCCTGCAGAATATCTCCGGCTTCATGGTCGGACAGCGCTACGAGGCCGGCGGCATCGCCAAGGATGGCGCAAAACTCGTCACCGCGGTGGCCTCTGCAAATGTGCCCAAGATCACGTTGATCATCGGCGGCTCCTTCGGCGCCGGCAACTATGGCATGTGCGGGCGGGCCTATTCGCCCCGCTTCCTCTTCATGTGGCCGAACGCGCGCATCAGCGTCATGGGCGGCGAACAGGCGGCGAGCGTGCTCGCGACGCTCAGGCGGGACGCGGTCGAGGCCGAACGGCGCGAGTGGTCGAGCGCGGACGAGGAAGCATTCAAGTCCCCAATTCGGGCCAAATACGAGGCCGAGGGGTCGCCCTATTATGCGACCGCCCGCCTTTGGGATGACGGCATCGTGGCGCCTCAGGAAACGCGGCGGGTCCTGTCGCTCGCGTTTTCGGCCACGCTCAACGGTAGGGTTGAACCGACACGGTTCGGCGTCTTTCGCATGTAATCTTGGGTGGGGTTGGGGGAGCGTAAGAAACAATGGGCGTGCCCAGTTTTCAGCAACTCATGTTGCCAACGCTGCAAACGATTGGGCGGCGTTATGACGAGATCAGCATTTCCGGATTGGAAGACGAAGTCAGCAAGGCTCTCAAGATCACTATCGAGGATCGGCAGCTCAGACTGCCCAGCGGCAATCAGACGCTTTTCGCCAATCAACTCAACTGGGCGCGGTCCTACTTGTCGAAAGCCGGAACTCATTGAACTGCCGCGGCGAGGCTATTGCCGCGCGACCGACCGAGGCCGCGAGCTGCTCGCCGAGGGGAAGAGCGAGATCGACCTTGGGACCTTGGAGCGCTATCCGGAATTCGTCTCGTGGCGATCCCATGGCAAGGGCGGGGAGGCGGCGGAGGAAAACGTCTCGCGGGACGATACCGAGGAGACGATGGCTTCGAGCTTTGAGCTCCTCAACGCGGAGTTGGCGCGGGACATCGTTGGGCGGGTGCATTCGTTCAGTCCGTCCTTCTTCGAGCGTCTCATCATCGATCTCCTGGTGCGCATGGGCTACGGCGGCGGGCGGGTCGAAATGGGCCGGGCGCTTGGGCGGGTCGGCGACGGTGGCGTGGACGGCGTCATCAAGGAAGACGAGCTCGGCCTCGACGTGGTTTACGTCCAGGCCAAACGGCTCGATCCCAACAAGGCCGTCCCCCTTTCCGAAGTGCGTGATTTTGTTGGCGGCCTGGAGGGCCATCGGGCGAACAAGGGCGTGCTGGTCACGACCTCATACTTTCCGAGCTCCGCCTATGACTTCATCACTCGGGTATCCAAGCGGGTCGTGCTGATCGACGGGCAAGGGCTGGCGAATCTGATGATTCGGCACCGCGTCGGCGTCCGGATCAAGGACGTGTACGAGGTGCGAAAGATCGACGACAGCTATTTCGTCGAAGAATCCGTCCGATAGCCGCCCAACGATCCGCTGCTACTTTTTGCCCGACGATGAGCCGCGCGCCATCATGCCGAGCGCGACCGCCAACAGGAATGCGGACAGAAGGGGGCGCTTCAGCGCGAGCGCTGGCGCGGTCTGCGCCAGGAGCGAGGCGAACTGCGGCGGCGGCGGGGGCGGGGGCGGCGCTGGCCGTCGTCGGACGGCCAGCGGCAAGAGCGCAATGAGCCCGAGGACCAGGGCGACCGCAGCGACGAGCAGCGCAGCGGTTATCGGCCCATAAAGCGACGTCAACCAGTAGAAGAGGGCGGCGAAAAGCGCGATCACGACGATCAGGAAGAACACCGCCGCGACGAGTCCGAACGCGGCCGGGATCGCCACCCGTTTCACCGCGGTTTGCGCCTTCTCCTGCGCGTATTGTTGCGCCAGACCGACGATGTCGTTTCGCATGTCCCCTAACCGCGGGTGAGGAGCGCGAGGAGAAGCCCCGCGGAAAACGCGATGCCGACCGCCGCGAGGGGGTTCTTCCGGACAGCGGCGCTCAAATTGTCCGCGGCCTTGGCAAGATCCTCATTGCCAGCGAGAAGGTCGCGTCCGCCGTGGTAGAGGTTCGAGGCCGTTTCAGCGGCTCGGGCGCCAATTTCGTCGAGATTGGCGCCTGCGACGAGACCCTTGGCGCTTTCCATTGCCTGCTGTGCGCGTTTGGCCGCTGCCGCCACTGCGGACGGGGCCTGCTCCGCGCCCTTGTTTTGCGCGGCGGCGCTGAGTTCGTCGAAGCTTTCCGATTCATCGGTCATGGGCTCGCTCCTGTCCGCGGTCGTCACCGATGCGCTGGGCCCCTTCCATTCCGGCTCGGATCATCGCCCGGCCGGGACGCTGCCCAACGCGACGAGATTCGTACAACATCAGTGCACCGAGAGGAGCGTCAAAGTTGTAACTCCCGTGGCGAAATTGAGCCCGGACTGACCTTGAACCGAAAGGGGCTGCAGAGAGAATGCGCGGCCTGTCCCACCGACCAAAAGGTTCGCGCCCAAGCCAACCCCCGCGGTCGCCTCGGCCCCGACGCCCCCGTAAGTTCCCGCTAGCGCTCCGTGCGGGAATCCCGAGGCCGGAGCGAGAACGCCCCAAACCATGGTTCCCTGCTGGACCGCCCCAAGGGCGAGGCCGAATTTCTCGATACGGCCGGTGTACAGATCGGGCGGTCCGCCGCTCGCCGGATCGAAGGTGCATGTCATCGTCTGTTGCTGCGAGATCAAAAGGCCGATGCCGGCCGACACATCGCAAGTGAGCGTTCCGACCTTCACCGACGATTGAGCAAGCGCCGGGGAAGCGGCGAGCGCGGCCAGGGCAGCCGCCCCGCCGAGGCATGCGAGACAACGACTGGTCATTTTGAGGAATCCCTCCCGAGAAGCGCGGCAAAACGCCTGTTCGACCAAGCGCGAGCCGGCGCCAAAGGTAGCAGCGAAACCTAAGTCCGTCCACGACGAGAACGATTTGAGATCGCAGCGAATGGACAACACGCAGATTGCCCGCGAGGTTCCCTGCACTCCGAACGGAGGCCCAAGCTCGTTCGCGACGCGTCAGGGCGCCGCGTGGTTGGACTTGGCCATGGACCGGCCGCTCGCCAGGGAACCGAGTGTTCGCTACAGAAAGGGCGGTCGGAGCCTCGACATGTTCGCCAATGTCCTCATCGCCAACCGGGGCGAGATCGCCTGCCGCATCATTCGCACCGCGCGTCGGATGGGAATCCGGTCCATTGCGCTCCACACCCCGGCTGATCGCGGGTCGCTTTTCACTCGTCTTGCCGACGAAGCCCACGAGATCGGCGAGGCCGCGAACGGTTATCTCGACCAGGGCGCCATTATCGCGCTGGCGAAGACGGTCGGCGCGCAATGTTTGCATCCGGGCTACGGATTCCTGTCTGAGAACGCCGATTTCGCGCAGGCCTGCGCGAGGGCCGGCATTGTCTTCGTCGGCCCGCCGCCGGAAGCGATGCGAATGATGGGGCTGAAAAGCTCGGCCAAGGCGCTGATGCAGAAAGCCGGCGTGCCGGTCGTGCCCGGCTATCATGGCGACAACCAGAATCCGAGATTCCTGCGGGAGAAGGCCTACGAGATCGGCTACCCGGTGCTCATCAAGGCGATCGCGGGCGGAGGCGGGCGGGGAATGCGCCGCGTCGATGCGCATGTCGAGTTCGACGGCGCGCTTGAAAGCGCCACGCGCGAGGCCGAGGCCGCGTTCGGGGACGGGCGGGTGCTGATCGAAAAGTACATCGCCTCGCCCCGCCATATCGAGTTGCAGGTGTTCGCTGACGCGCATGGCGCTTGCGTCCATCTCTACGAGCGCGACTGCTCGGCGCAGCGCCGCCATCAGAAAGTGATCGAGGAATGCCCGGCGCCGGGACTGCCGGAAGACACGCGCGCCGCGATGGCGAAAGCCGCGACCGAGGCGGCGCTCGCGGCCGGTTATGTCGGTGCAGGGACGGTGGAATTCATCGTCGATCCGTCGCGCGGTCTCAAACCCGGCGACTTCTATTTCCTCGAGATGAATACGAGGCTCCAGGTCGAGCACCCGGTGACCGAGGCGGTCACCGGCCTCGACCTGGTCGAATGGCAGTTCCGAATAGCCGCCGGGGAGCCTCTGCCGCTTAAGCAAGGCGACATCGCTTGCGAGGGCGCGGCGATCGAAGCGCGCGTCTACGCCGAGGACCCTGAGCACAACTTCCTGCCCTCAGCCGGGCTGATCCACGTCATGAACTTCAAAGGCGAAGAAAGCGCTCAGGGCGTCCGGATCGATGCCGGCTTCGAAGCCGGCGACAGCGTGACGCCGTTCTACGATCCGATGATCGCGAAGGTGATCGTCCACGGAGCAAGCCGCGCCGAGGCGCTGGCCGGGCTCGTGAAGGAACTTGACGACGCCGTCGTCATCGGCCCGAAGACCAATCTCGCGTTCCTTCGGCGACTCCTGCGCAGTCCGGAATTCGCCGCTGGAACGATCGACACCGGTTTCGTCGACGCCAATCTTGGACGCCTTGGAGCCCAGCCGCACCCGCCGAACACAGAAGCCGTGCATGCGGCCGCGCGGCTCCTGCTTGAGCGGCGCGACGAAGGCAGAGCGTCGCCGCTTCATCCGTTCGACCCCTGGCGCATCGCCGATTCCTTCGAGCTCATAGGCTCCCGCCGCCTGGGCCTCGACCTCACCGTCGATGACGTCCCCATGCGGGTGCATCTCATCGAGGGCGCCAATGTCGATCCGGTCGAGACAAACAAGGGAGGCGATCACATCACGCTCCACGAGGCCAATGGCGGCATTTACGCTTTCGCCGGCGGGCGGCAGGCGTTTGTTCAACTCGTCGACCCCTTCGCGCAGGCCGAGGCGGGCGCGGGGGAAGGCGACGCGGCGATCCGCGCGCCGATGAACGGGCGCCTGATCGCTCTCGCGGTCGAGGACGGCGAGACGGTCGAAGCGGGACAGCGCCTCGCGGTGGTCGAGGCCATGAAGATGGAGCACGCCCTCGTCGCGCCGCACGCAGGCGTCGTGCGCGACCTGGACGCGAGTGTCGGAGAGCAGGTCGAAATGGGCGAGACCATCATGCGGGTGGAGAAGGCGCGGGACCGACCCGCCGAAGGCGAGTGAGGCGGGACGCGCCGGCGGCTGGCTAAAAGCGATGATCAGGCTAAAAAGGCCGACGCCGATCGCGCCCAAAAAACGGCCAGAATATCTCCAACCCGTCGAGCACTGACGGCTTGTTTCGAAGAACGTCGTACGCGCCTGCGGAAATCAGCCATAGGACTCCTATCAAGCAGAAGATCGCGATGGAGTTCACTTCGAGCGCCCCCCAAGCTCATTCGATCAGGGCCCTTCGCACGACGTCCGCGCGCAAGGGATGATCTCAATTCTTCGCCGCTCGTTATCGAACGTGCTCTGCACCCCGCGAGACGCCCAGCCGTCACCGGTTCGGACTCCGCTTGCGCCTTCCCCGCGGTTCTGACCAGATCCCGCCCGATCTTATGGGGAGACCCGCCGGAACCCCGACCCGTCGCTCTTTAACCGGAGGACCGCCCGTGGCTCAGAGTCCAGGGGCAGCCCGGTCATCCACGGATCGCAGCCTGCGAAAAGATCGGATGCGGCTCCGGCGCCGGCATAACGATTTGAAATAACTTTGTTCTTTCCAGAGCGTCATTCTCAACAGGTATCGCAATAAGCGTCAAACTTTCGCCGCCCCAGGCCTAAGGGGCCGCGGACGCCGCCCTGCAGAAGGGAGCCGGTCCTCGCCGTTCGTTGGCAAGCCAGATGCGCGGCGCCAATTTTGGGTTTAGAACCAAGCGGACGCATCTCTAAGGGGTGCGGAAAACGAGCAAACTCGTTCATCGCTTGCCGCTCCAATGGGAGGAAACCGGACCATGAAACGCATTTTCCTGGCGCTCGCCGCCGCCACCGTGCTGTCGAGCCCGGCCTTCGCCGCCAAGATTGGCGTGTCGATGGACAAATTCGACGACAACTTCCTCACCGTTCTGCGCAACGGGATGACGGATTACGCCAAGACGCTTCCTGGCGTGACGCTTCAGATCGAGGACGCCAAGGACGATGTCTCGAAGCAACTGAGCCAGGTTCAGAACTTCATCGCCAACGGCGTCACTGCGATCATCGTCAACCCGGTCGACACCTCCGCCACCGCCGCAATCACCAAGGCCGCCGCCGACGCCAATGTGCCGCTCGTCTATGTCAACCGTGAGCCGAGCGACGTTGACAAGCTCGGGCCCAAAGCCGCCTTCGTCGCCTCGAACGAAGTCGAGTCCGGCACGCTCGAGACCAAAGCGATCTGCAAGCTGCTCGACGGCAAGGGCGCCATCCTCGTCATCGAGGGACAGCTCTCCAACCAGGCGGCGGTGCAGCGGACCAAAGACATCCATGACGTCATTTCGACCCCGGAATGCAGCGGGATAAAGATCATCGCCGAGCAGACCGGGGAATGGGATCGCACCAAGGGCCAGAACCTGATGACCAACTGGCTGTCGAAGGGCATGAAGTTCGACGCCGTCGTCTCCAACAACGACGAGATGGCGATCGGCGCCATCCAGGCGATGAAGTCGGCCGGCGTGGACACCAAGAAAATGATCGTCGGCGGCGTCGACGCGACGCAGGACGGACTTGCCGCGATGAAAGCCGGAGACCTCAAGGTCACCGTGTTCCAGGACGCCGCAGGCCAGGGCAAGGGCGCGGTCGACGCGGCGCTCGCTCTTGCCGCCGGAAAGCCGGTCGACAAGAAGGTCTATATTCCATTCCAGTTGGTGACGCCGGCCAACATGGATCAGTTCATGAAGAAAAACTGAGCTTTCTCAATGCCTCTCCGTCTCGCTGATCTTTTCGGCGAGGCGAGGGCGCCCGGAGACGCCAGACCTCCCAGCGCCTCCGGGCCGTCGCATGGAGAAGATGAGGGTAGGGAGTGGCGTAGCCTTTGACGAAGGGGCGGCGCCGAAACCTGGATAGGACGGAGCGCCATGGCGACCATCAGTCCTTCGACGGCAGAGACCGTGAGGCGGAGCGGCGCAGTTCCGGGGGCCGAATACCTGCTCGAGGTCTCGAGCGTCAGCAAGGCCTTCCCGGGCGTGCTTGCGCTCGACGACGTCTCGTTTCGGCTGAAGCGCGGTCACGTCCATGCGCTCATGGGGGAGAACGGCGCCGGCAAGTCGACGCTGATGAAGATCGTCGCCGGGATCTACACCCCCGATTCCGGCTCCTTCAAGCTGAAGGGGCAGGAGATCAAGCTGACCTCGCCTCTCGACGCGCTCAAATACGGCATCGCCATGATCCATCAGGAGCTGAACTTGATGGACACCATGACGGTCGCCGAGAACATCTGGATCCGGCGAGAACCGCTGAACATCCTCGGCTTTGTGCGACATGAGGAGATGCGACGGCGCACGAAGGAATTGTTCCAGAGGCTCGACATCCCCCTCGATCCGGAGACGGAAGTGCGCGACCTTTCGGTCGCCAACCGGCAGATGGTCGAGATCGCCAAGGCCGTCTCCTACGATTCCGACATTCTCATCATGGACGAGCCAACTTCGGCCCTGACGGATCGCGAGGTCGAGCACCTGTTCCGCATCATTCGCTCGGTCAAAGGCCAAGGCAAGGGCATCATCTACATCACCCACAAGATGAATGAGTTGTTCGAGATCGCCGACGAGGTGTCGGTGTTCCGCGACGGTCGGTTCATCGGCGAGTACAAGGCCTCGGACGTCACCCGCGACGAGATCATCAAGCTCATGGTCGGCCGCGAGATCACCCATATGTTCCCGAAAGAGGTCGCTCCGATCGGGGAGGTTGCGCTGTCGGCTCGAGACCTATGCCTTCAGGGCAAGTTCCACGGCGTCTCCTTCGATCTCAGGAAGGGAGAAATTCTGGGAGTAGCGGGTCTCGTGGGTTCGGGGCGCAGCAACGTCGCGGAGACGCTGTTCGGCGTCACGCCCGCGACCTCCGGCGCGATCCTGATCGACGGCAAGGAGATCGCGATCGCAAATCCCGGCGTAGCCATGGACGCCGGCATGGCCTTCCTGACTGAGGACCGCAAGGCGAGCGGTTGTTTCCTCCTCCTCGACATCATGGCGAACATGCAGATCGCGCTCTTGCGTCATGGCCATGCGACGGCTGGTTTCGTCAACGAGCGCAGAATTGAGGCGCTCTGCCAGCAGCAGAAAAATCGCCTTCGCGTGCGAACCCCGGATCTCGAGGAACCGATCGTCAATCTCTCGGGCGGCAATCAGCAGAAGGTTCTGATCGCCCGCTGGCTGATGACCAAGCCCAAGATCCTGATCCTCGATGAGCCGACGCGCGGCATCGACGTCGGCGCCAAGGCCGAGATCCACAAGCTGATCACCGAACTGGCCGTGCAGGGCGTGGCGGTGTTCATGATTTCGTCGGAGCTGCCCGAGGTCTTAGGGATGAGCGACCGGATTCTCGTCATGCACGAGGGTCGAATGACCGGCATCGTCGACCGCAAGGACGCAACCCAGGTCCGAATCATGGAGCTCGCGTCGCAGTAGCGCCGAGGAAAAAGACGCGCGAGGAGAAAACGCCCGTGGCCACCGAGATCTCGACCGCCGCTCCGACCTCCGAAGTCAGCCGCGCCGGTCGTCGCCGCCTGCCTCCAGAGCTCAGCATCCTCGGCGTCATGGTCGGCATGATGCTCCTGTTCGAAGTGCTGGGCTGGATCTTTGTCGGGCAGAGCTTCATCGCCAACCCGCTGAGACTGAGGATCATGATTCTGCAGGAGGCCGAGATTGGCATCATCGCCGTCGGCGTCACGCAAGTCATCATCATGGGCGGGATTGATCTGTCGTCGGGGTCCGTCGTCGGCATGACGGCGATGATCGCGGCCAGTCTCGCGCAGGCCGCCGGGTACACCCACGCGATTTACCCGAGCCTCACCGGCCTCAACCCGATCTTTCCGGTCGCTGCGGGCCTGGTGTGCGGGCTGATTGCGGGGTGGATCAATGGCGCCTTGATCGCTCTGACCAAAATCCCGCCCTTCATTGCAACGTTGGGCATGATGGTGTCGGCGCGCGGGGTCGCGGACTGGTACACAAACGGCCAGCCGATCGGCAACCTTTCGGACGGGTTCGCCGCCATCGGCGCGGGCTGGTGGCCCGTGATCATCTTCCTCGGCGTCGCGCTCATTTTTCACATTGCGCTGCGCTACACCCGCTACGGCAAGTTCACCTATGCGATCGGCGCCAATCCGCTCGCGGCGCGCGTCTCCGGCATCAATGTCGAACGCCACGTGATCCTCGTCTATACGGTCGCTGGGCTCCTCTCGGGTCTCTCCGGCATCGTGCATACGGCGCGCGCCATCAGTGGCCAGGCCGGGGTCGGCGTCGGTTTCGAACTCGACGCCATCGCCGCGGCGGTGATTGGCGGAACTTCGCTCTCCGGCGGCGTCGGCCGCATGACCGGAACGGTGATCGGCGCGGTCATCCTCGGAATCCTGACGTCAGGCTTCACGTTCCTCAACGTCGATGCGCATTACCAGGAGATCATCAAGGGCGGCGTCATTGTCGCGGCCGTGGTCGCCGACCAATACCGGCAGCGCCGACGCAAGGGGGCGTGACGACGGCGCCCACAGCGCCTGCGCGCCGCGCGTTCCGCCGGAAGGCGCAACGGTTGGTTCTGAAATTGACTGATTGATCGAGCGGATCGACTCAGCCGAGGAGGCGGTCGTGTCGTTCCCCAAAAGCATTCTATTCGCTCGATATCTCGCAATCGTCATAAATCAGCCTAGGTGTTTCAGGCTGGCGGCCTGTCCGCGGAGAGCGGGCGATGAGGCTCGCTGAAATGGAGGCGTCGACGCGAGGCCGACCGCGCCCGAAAGTCTACTTTGAGAGGTGGGGCCCGACCTCATCCTTGCATCCTGGTGTGGCAAGAAGGTCGTGCTTGAGAGGATGCGCCAGCGTCGTGGCTGGGATGGGGTCCCAGCAGCGCCCTTAGGCCATATCGTTGAGATCAAGTCGCCCGTTGATGCTTCAGTCGGGTCCGGCTGCACTGACCGATGGGTTGAACGCCATAAGAGCTGCCTTGGCGGCAGTGTGATTTCGCTCTGCGCTCAATCGCCCATCCCGGCAAATGGCGACGCTGACTTTACGCAGGGCGTACGGCTGGAGGAGCGTCGGGACGGCGCGCCAAGCCAGCGCGAGAGCTGAGCAGAAGATTTGAGCCGTCGCAGCCGATCGCCGAGGTCGCCAAAGGGTTGGCCTTAGAACCCTTCCTGGACGGCGCAAGATCGGACCTGTTCGCTATGGCGTCGCGGGAGAGTCCGGTCGATCCACGAGGTTATCCAGCGACCGCCTTCGCAGAAGGTCATTTGCATGCCTATAATGCCAGCTTGGCGATGATCGGCCGCAACATTTGTCATTGAGGAAAGGCCGCCCAGCCGATCGATGCGCGCGCAGGGATAGAATGTTGAGATGACGAACGAACAGACGCCTGAATGGATGGGAAAGAACCGCAAGCTCACGCCGGCGGAGGTCAAGGAATTTCTGGCCGGGCCGGTGGTCGCGCGGATCGCCACCATCGACGAGAACGGCGTTCCCTACGTGACCCCGGTCTGGCAGGAATGGGATGGCGAAGCCTTCTGGATCGTCCCACGCGAGCGCGCCGCCTGGATCGGGCACATCAAGAAAAATCCCAACGTCGGCGTTTCGTGCGCGGAAGATAGCGGGACGTACAAGCGCATCACCGCGCAGGGGAAGGCCGAGATCGTCTTCGGCCCGGCGCCGATGCAAGGTCAGTGCCTGGAGGTCGCCAACCGCATGGCGGTGCGTTTCCTCGGCGAGCATGGGCCCGAATATCTGGTGCCGACCTACGACCGGCCGCGCTACCTGATCAAGATCGTCCCGTCCAAGATGCTCACCTGGGACGGCGTCGAGTGGGCCAAGAAATATACCGAGAAATAGCCCTTTGCTCGCCGAAATGGCGAAAGCCCGCTCGCTGGACAATCCCCTTGTTGATCAGGCTAAAAGTAGACGGAGCGGCTTGTTTGCCCAGGGGTGCAACGTGAGCGGTTTATGAGCGGCGCCGGCCAAGACTCTCTCCCCGCCCGCTCGCTTTCATGGTCGCCGCGGTCGGCGATTCGGCGTTACGGCGTATACGGCTCGCTCGCGCTTCTGCTTCTGATCGCTCTCGTTGTCCGGCCCGAGGTGTATCGTCCGGAGTCGCTCTTCCTCATTCTGCGCTCGGCCTCGCAGCTCGGCATGGTCGCCCTTGGCCAAACCCTCGTCATGCTTGTCGCTGGCCTCGATCTGTCGGTCACCGGTTTGCTTGTGCTGACCTCGGTGGTGATTGCTCAAGTCGGAGCCGGGCAGGACAGCCGGATCCTTCCCGGGCTCCTCATCGCGCTTTGTTTCGGCGCGCTGATTGGGCTTACGAATGGATTGCTGATCACTAAGCGGAACGTCCCGCCGTTTGTGGCGACGCTCGGCATGCTGGTGCTCATCCGCGGCGCGCAGAGCGTTTACACCCAGGGCATCCCCAGCGGCCAGGTGCCGGACGGGCTGAAGGTGCTCAATCAATCCCTCGGACCCTTGCCGGTTTCGTTCGTAATCTGGGCCGCCTTCACTGCACTCTTGGCGTTTCTCCTGTATGCGACCCCATTTGGCCGTCGGATTTACGCCATCGGCAGCAACCACGAGGCGGCTCGGCTGTCGGGCATTGCGGTCGACCGCTATGTGGTGGCCGTCTACGTCCTCTGCAGTCTGCTCGTCGTCGGCTCTGGCATTATCCTGAGCGGCTATGTCGGCTATGTCGATCGCTACCTTGGCCGTGGCTTCGATCTCGAACTCGATTGCAGCGGCGGTCGTCGGCGGGGTCGCCTTCTCTGGGGGACGCGGCAGCGTCGTCGCGGCAATGGCCGGCGTCCTGCTGGTGGAATTCCTGAGCAGCCTCTTGCTGATCGTGGGCATGAATGTGCAGACCCAATTGATCGTCAAGGGAGTGGTCGTCATCGGCGCGGTCGCGCTGTACAGTCTCGCGGAGCGCCGGTCATGAATTTTCGACAGCAGCGGCACATGCCTTGCACCGTTCACCACAGGAGGAGAAAATGAAAAAGACTATCGCCTTATCCGCGCTGCTGATGGCCCTGAGCGGCGGGCTCGCCCGCGCCGACGACGCAACCCCGGGGGCGGCGCAGAAATACACTCAGGCCGAACTGGACGCGAGCCCCTACCTCAAGAGCGTCGTCACCCGCGAAGGGACAATGGCCGACACTTCAAAGTTCAAGAAAAACGGCCCCTACAAGATTGCTCTCGCCGCACAGGGACCGACCAACTCCTGGGCCGCGTTGTTCGATCAAGAAGCGCGCTACCACGTCGACCAACTTGGAAAGAGCAAGGTATCCGAGCTTCTCTACGCCAGCGCCGACGGCAACGCCGACAAGCAAGTGCCCGAAGTTGAAGACCTGTTGAGCCAGAATCCCGACGCATTGATCCTGGTGCCGATGGGTCGCGCGGCGCTCGCCGCCTCTGTTGACCGCGCCGCCACGCAAGGCGTTCCGGTGGTCCTGTGCGCGAGCGGCGTAGACGGCGACAGCTACGTGACCGAAGTCGGCACCAATCTTTTTGACCTCGGCGCCCGTGCGGCGAACTGGCTCGCCGACCAGCTTGACGGGTCGGGCGGCATCCTCGTCATGGATGGCATCCCCGGCGTCGACACCGCGGAGATCGCCAAGGCTGGGGCGGCCGGCGTGTGGAAGACGAAGCCCGGCATCAAGATTTTGGACCAGCAATACGGCCAGTGGTCGACCAGCGAAGCCAAGAAGATCGCCGAGCAGTGGATCGCCAAATACGGCAAGACCATTCAAGGCATATGGTCTGACGGCGGGCAAATGTCGCAGGGGATTGTCGAAGCGTTCCAGGAAGCCAAGCTCCCGGTTCCACCGCTCGCCAGCGCCGACTACAGCAACGGCCTCCTGCGTCAGGTCAAGGACGGCAACATCAAATTCTCGGCCGGCCAGTACCCGAACGCGATGGTGATCCTCTGCATCGACACCGCGCTAAAAATTCTCAATGGAGAGTCGGTGCCGCGCTTCATCGACTTCCGGAGCGCGATGGAGAAGACGCAGGACGTCAACACATCGAACATCGACACGTTCTTCAATCCGAAGTGGAGCGACGACGTCTTTCCACCAATCTTCCTGCCCGACGCGAAGATGGTGGAGCTCAAATACATGACCAAGTAACAAGTGCGGACCGCGTGGGGATGCGGCGTCGGCCGCGCCCCGCGCTCATTGAAAACTCCTCTTCCTGACCGCGGATCTTTTCGCTCGACGCGGAGAAGGGCAAGGAGACTGTGATCGACGCTCCCATCCTCGAAATGCAGAACATCTCGAAGGCGTTCGGCGGCGTTCAAGCCCTGCGCGACGTCTCGTTTTCGTGCCGAAGGGGAAAGGTCCACGCGCTGCTTGGCGAGAACGGAGCCGGCAAGTCGACCCTGATCAAAATCCTGGCTGGCGCTTATCGCGCCGACAGCGGCGCGATCGTCTTCAAGGGGCAGCGCCATCCCGGTTTCAGCGCACGCGAAGCTATGGCCGCCGGCATCAGCATCATCTATCAGGAACTCAATCTCGTTCAGTACATGACGGTCGCCGAGAACATCTTTCTCGGCCGCGAGCCGCGCAACCGGATCGGAATCATCGACACGCGGCGGATGGCGAAAGAAAGCGCCGAACTGCTCGATCGGCTCGGCGTTCGGCTGTCGCCGTCCGCCTACATGGGCGATCTCACGGTCGCTGCCCAGCAGATGGTCGAGATCGCCAAGGCGCTCTCGCAGAACGCCGATCTGATCGTCATGGACGAGCCTTCGGCGATTCTTGCCGGTCACGAACTTGAGCGCCTATTCGCCACCATTCGCGCGCTGGTCGAACAAGCCGTGACCATCATCTACATCTCGCACCGACTGAACGAGATTTTCGAGATCGCCGATGACGTAACCGTCCTGAAGGACGGAGCCGTCGTAGGCGCGCAGCCGATCAGCGAGGTCACCCGCACACGGCTCATTCAGATGATGGTCGGCCGACCCCTCGAAGAAATCTTTCCCCGCGCCATACGTTCGCGCGGCGCCCCGATCCTCACCGCGACGGACATCACAACCGAGCGGCTGCCTTTGCCGGCCAGCCTGACGCTTTATGAAGGCGAAATTCTTGGCCTCGCCGGGATGGTCGGCGCGGGCCGCACCGAAGTGGCCCGCGCGCTATTCGGCGCCGACGCGCTCCGCAGCGGCAAGATCTTGCTCAAGGACTCGCCGGTTCCGCCAGGCAGTCCGAAAGACGCGGTCAAAGCCGGACTGGCGCTGGTCCCGGAAGACCGCAAATCCCAGGGCCTCTTCCTGGACCAGTCGATCCGCAGCAACATAACGCTCGCGAGCTTGGACAAGCTTACCCGCTTCGGGATGATTCAGCGCGGCCGGGAAACCGAAACCGTCGCGCGGGCGCAACGCGACTTGTCGATCGCCATGGCGTCGCCCGAACTTGAGGTTCAGCACTTGAGCGGCGGCAACCAGCAGAAAGTCGTTCTCGCGAAGTGGCTGCAAACATCGCCGTCAGCGATCATTTTCGACGAGCCGACGCGAGGCGTCGATGTCGGGGCCAAGTTCGAGATCTATGAGCTCATGCGCCAGCTTGCCGAGCGTGGCGTCGCGGTTCTGATGATCTCGTCGGACCTCGTGGAAATCCTAGGCATGAGCGACCGCATCCTGGTCATGCATGAGCGCCGGATTGTCAGCGAGCTGTCGCGCGACGAGGCCAGCGAGGAGCGGATCATCGCACTGGCGACGACCGGCGCTCATGCGGAGGCCGAGCCGAGGTGAGCGCGGTTGCGTCGTCCTCGTCCGAGGGCGGTGGCCGCCGCGCTCCGCCTATCCTGCGCCGCCACGCCTCGACGCTGATCGTTTATGGCCTCATCCTGATCTTCGGCGTTTACGCCTCGCTCTCGTCGCCAAACTTCCTGACTGAACGAAACGTCTTCAACGTGCTGCGGACCGCCGCATTTCTCGGCACGGTGGCGATCGGCGAGACCCTGGTCATTATCAGCGGCGGGATTGATCTCTCGGTCGGCGCGGTCATCAAGCTCGCGGTGCTGATGTCGGCCATCCTGATGGACGGCAAGCCTGACAATATCGCCGTCGCCGTCATCGCAACCTTGGCGATGGGCGCGGCGGTCGGCCTGATCAATGGCCTCCTGATCACCAAGGCGCGCATCGCGCCGTTCATCGTCACGCTCGGCGCCTACAGCATTCTGCGCGGCGTCGCTTATACGGTCACGACGAAGCCGGTCGGTCGAGCCGCGCCCGGCTTCCTGCACCTGTATGATCTCAAGTTCGGGCCGGTCCCACTCTTGGTGATCTTTCTAGCGGTCTTGATCGTCGTCGGGGTTCTTGTCCTCCGGCGCACGGCCTTTGGTCGATACATTTACGCCATCGGCGGCAACGAACAGGTGGCGCGTCTGTCCGGCATCCGAGTCGATCGGGTCAAGGTCGGCGTCTACATGCTGTGCAGCGCTCTGGCCGCGCTGACGGGCCTCCTCTATCTCGCCCGTTCCGGGGTCGGCGATCCGGTCGTCGGCGAGGGCGCCGAGCTCCAGGCGATCACGGCTGTAATTCTTGGGGGAACGAGCCTGTTCGGCGGTCAGGGCGGGCTCATCGGCACGCTTGGCGGCGTCCTGCTCATAGGGCTTACCAACAACGTCCTGGTCCTCCTCAACGTCAGCTCTTGGTATCAGGAATTGATCCAAGGGCTCGTCATCGTCGGCGCGGTCGCGCTCTACAAGCAGCGACGCCGGTGAGTTTCGATAAAAAGGTATTCACGACTGTCGCCGCGCATGAACGGGTGTCCGTCGATGAAAAGTCTAGCAGACGAAAACCAGTCCAGCCGCTTAGGTTGAAAGCAAACGTCCGTGAGATGGCGAGGGAGTTCGATAAAGCCAAGTTTGACTTGAAGGAGAAGTTAGTCTGTCTTATTGGCCTTAATGGTGCCCAGGGGCGGAATTGAACCACCGACACCGTGATTTTCAGTCACGTGCTCTACCAACTGAGCTACCTGGGCGCCTGGCGCCGTCGAGACGCAGCGGCGCTTATAGGCGTTGCCGTTGCGGCTTGTCCAGCCTCGCTCGCCTCTCTCGTCCGCCATCAATATGCCGCACTCGAAACCGCAATGCTTCGAGCCGTGATTTTGTGATAAGACCTCCGTCAT
This sequence comes from uncultured Alphaproteobacteria bacterium, assembly GCA_963820095.1. GTDB lineage: Bacteria > Pseudomonadota > Alphaproteobacteria > Rhizobiales > Beijerinckiaceae > Roseiarcus. The sequence goes on along the minus strand of CAWFZA010000028.1, from coordinate 65,899 downwards.
GCGCTTCGTTATCGCTTGTCTTTCCGCCTCTTCGGTCTGTGCGGCCGCACTTTGCCTGGAGGCCTCGCCGGCGTCCGCCGCCGATCTGCCCACGGCGCCGTCGAATTATCCGGCGCTCGGCCCCGGAGCTGCCGAGGCCGCGCCCGATTTTTGGTCAGGCCTTTCGGTTGGAGCCGGGATCTCGGTGTGGGGAGGCAAGGGGGTCAAGGGCGGCGTCGGCGGCGAGACTGATCTCACCTATGAACACGTGTTCGACAACGGCATCATGCTCGGCGTGCAGGCCTCGACCGGCTACATGCCATTTCTGCAAGCGAGCCCCGGATACGCGCAGTTCGCTGGCAGCGCTTTCGCCGGCGGCTCGGCGATTGTCGGGTACAATTTCGGCCAGGTGACGCCCTATGTCATCACCGGGGTCGACTTGATCCGGCCGACGCGCTTCGGCTACGGCGCGTTCAACGCGAGCGACGCCATCAACAGTGTATTCGCCGGTCCTGGCGCGGTGCAGGCGGTCGGCACGTTCGGCGTCGGCGTCAATTATCGCATCACTTCGAATTTCAGCATGGGCCTCGAAGCCATCGTGCACACCTCCCCGAGCGCCAGCGCCTTCGCGCCATGGCCCTAATCGGAATCTCGTTCCCCAAGCCCGCGCTGCGCTCCATCCAACCCGATCCCCCAGCCTGATGACCCGCATGTACGACTTGTCTCGCCGGACGCTGCTCGCCAGCATCGTGGCCGCTTCCGGTGCGCGCTTGACCGCCCCCGCGGTCGCCCAGACCGATGCTCCGCCGCCCGCGGCGCCGGCTCCGTTCGGCTACCAGGATGTCGTGAAGCGGGCGCGAGATCTGGCCGCCGCGCCCTTCGACAGCGCGATACCGCCGCTGCCGGACGGCCTGGCGACCCTGGATTTCGACGGCTGGCGCGACATTCGCTTCAAGTCGGAGAAGCCCCTGCTCGGCCAGGACGGAGCCAATTTTCGGCTGGAGCTGTTCCATCTCGGACATTTGTATAGGCGTCCGGTGGTCGTCAACGTGCTGCGCGACGGCATTCCCGCGCCGATCCCCTATGCCGCCAATCTGTTTGATTATGGCCGGGCCAAGCTCGGCCCGCTGCCGATCAACCTCGGATTTGCCGGCCTTCGTCTGCGGTTTCCGATCAATGCGCCGCACGTCTGGGACGAAGTGATCGCGTTTCTCGGCGCGAGCTACTTCCGTTTCCTCGGCCGCGGCCAGCGCTACGGCCTTTCGGCGCGGGGCCTCCTGATTGGCGAGCCCCCTCGCCTCAACGAGGAATTCCCGTTCTTTCGCGAGTTCTGGATCGAGACCCCGGACGCCACGGCCGAGCACATCGTCATCTATGCGCTGCTGGACAGCGAATCGGTGACCGGCGCCTTCCGCTTCGATCTCACCCCTAGCCAGGAGACTTTTGTCGACATCAATGTCAGTCTGTTCGCGCGCAAGCCCACGCCTGCGCTGGGTCTTGCGCCGCTGTCGTCAATGTATTTTGTCGGCAAGGCCGACCGGCGGTACTCGGACGACTTTCGCGGCGAGTTGCACGACTTCTGACGGCCTTCTCATGCACACCGGGGCGGGGGAATGGATCTGGCGGCCTTTGAGCAATCCGGCGAAGCCGCAGGTCTCCGTCTTCCTCGACTCCAATCCGCGCGGATTTGGGCTTCTGCAGCGCGACCGCAATTTCAACGACTACGAGGATCTCGATCTCGCTTATGAACTCAGGCCGAGCTACTGGATCGAGCCGCACGAAGGCTGGGGCGAGGGCAGGGTGGAGCTCACCGAATTGCCGACCAGCGATGAGACCAACGACAACATTGTCGTCGACTGGGCGCCCAAGCAGGGGCTGGAGGCCGGCAAGTCACTCGTTTACGGCTACCGCATCACTTCGATGGCGATGGATCAAAGCCTGACGCCGTCCGGACGCACCGTCGGAACGTTCCGCGTGGCCGCGCGGGCGTTGGGATCCCCGGACCCGCCTCCGCCCCCCGGGACGACCCGGTTCCTCATCGATTTTTCCGGCGGCGACCTGTCTTACTACATGATCGACCCCTCGCTCGTGGAGACTGTCGCGACCGCGTCGACTGGGCGAATCCTGCGCACGTTCCTCACTCCCAACGCTCACATCCGAGGGTTTCGGGCGGGCGTCGACGTCAGTGTGGAGCCGGGCCAGAGCACGGACCTGCGGGTTTTTCTGCGATCGGGCCCGAAGGCCTTGACCGAGACCTGGACCTTCCCTTGGCGCGCGTGATAGCCCGGCCGAGCACAAATGCACGCGCCATCTGATCGAAATGTTAAATGGGTCTTAGGCTTAGACAAGATATCTAAGATCATCAGTAAGCGTTCTGCCGCAAGACTTTGCGGCATCTAAGGATACCTGCGGTTTCGTCGACCGCAGACCGATGGAGCCGGGGCCCGGCCCGATGAGCCGCGGCGCCTGCGCCGCGGCCGGTCAAGATGCATGAAGGCGCTCGACGCCATCTTTGGACCCATCTGCATCCCAGCGTCGCCCGCCGCCGGCTGCCGAGCTTCCAACTTCGACCGCGGCGGCTCTTGAGAACGTCGCCGACAGGCCGTGAGCTCGTTGCCGTCGGTCGACGAGCGCGGCCGGCGGCTGCGCTTGGCTCTCCCTCGCATTCCAGCGCCATTCGGGTTGGGCCGAGTGGCCACCTAGTGCGGGGTCCAATGAAATGCGCTTCCGGCTTGGTTATTAATGAATTCGCGGAAGAAAGTCGAAAAATAAGCAGGTTACACGAACTTAACGAGATTGAAAACATTTGTTAATTTGCAACGTGAAATCGACAGCTTACATTCATGTTCGCCGCTTATATTTGGGCCCGAAGCCAAAGGAAGCCTCTCCTAAAGTATAACAGCTTCGGTGGTGGGGATTTAAATGCGTGATTGGTATGTTGGTCAAAAAATCGTTTGCGTGAACGCGCAACCAATCGATGGCATCCGAAATCGCTTCGTTGATGAATATCTTCATGAAGGTAAAATATACAAAATTAGAAAGATTCTTGGATTCAATTATCGGTTCTCGGAGAGAAGCGAGGAGAGGCTAGCTTTCAGATTGGAAGGTATCGTTCCTTATTTAATCGACGGCATAGAATATGCTTTTTTTCATGGCCGGTTCAAGCCGCTGGAGGACCAGGACGACGACCATAAGATCGATATTTCGATATTCCTGAATGGCCTGCGCCAAGTGAACGAGGGTGCGGTTACGCTCAGGAATGAAGATATTCTGGAGCTCGAGCCGGTCGTCTAGCGCAAATTTCCAAAGGTCGGGATGGCGCCGCCCCCGGCCCAATCGCCGACGGCGCGCCTTCCTCCTCGCGAGCGGGCGTTGTCAGGCGCCTTCAGTCTGGCGTTCCGCTTAAGCGTTTTCGCCATTGAACGAGGCGGCCTTTCCTGCTAGCGGCTGGCGCTCGCCGCATGGGCTCCCCATATGGCGGGCAAACCTGGGCTTCCGCCGTCGGCCGATGCGCCGGCTCAGCCGCGAAGAGCGGCGATGAGGATCGTGCGTCAAGCGCGAGCCTTCCGATCGGCGGGCGTCCGAAAGTCAACACGAACCCAAGGCCGGCGCCTGCCCGAACGATCGGGCGCAATTAGGAGAACCAATGGCTTCCATACAATCCCTGGCGCCGACGCGCGAGGATTTCACCGCACTATTGAACGAGACCTACGGCGACGACGAGGCGTTCGAAGGAACGGTCGTCAAGGGCAAGGTCGTCGCGATCGAAAAGGACATGGCCGTCATCGACGTCGGCCTCAAGACCGAAGGGCGCGTGGCCCTCAAGGAATTCACCAATCACGGACGCGACCCGGCGCCTGGCCTCGGCGACGAAGTCGAAGTCTATCTCGAGCGGATCGAGAACGCGCTCGGCGAAGCGGTCATCTCGCGCGACAAGGCAAGGCGCGAGGAGAGTTGGGTCAAGCTCGAGCAGGCGTTCGAGAAGAACGAGAAGGTCGAAGGGGTCATCTTCAACCAGGTCAAGGGCGGCTTCACCGTCGACCTCGATGGCGCGGTCGCCTTCCTCCCGCGCAGCCAAGTGGACATTCGTCCGGTGCGCGACGTTGGTCCGCTGATGAACGTCCCCCAGCCGTTCCAGATCCTCAAAATGGACCGGCGACGCGGCAATATCGTCGTTTCCCGCCGCACCGTGCTCGAGGAGAGCCGCGCCGAGCAGCGCCACGAGATCGTCGCCAACCTTGCCGAGGGCCAGGTCATCGACGGCACGGTCAAGAACCTCACCGACTACGGCGCGTTCGTCGATCTCGGCGGCATCGACGGCCTCCTGCACGTGACCGACATCGCCTGGCGGCGCGTCAATCATCCGAGCGAAGTCTTGACCATCGGCCAGCAGGTCAAGGTGCGCATCATCAAGATCAACCACGAGACCCACCGCATCTCGCTCGGCATGAAGCAGTTGCAGGAAGATCCGTGGTCGAACATCGAGACGCGCTACGTCGTCGGCCAGAAGCTCAAGGGCCGCGTCACCAACATCGCCGACTACGGCGCCTTCGTCGAGCTCGAGCCCGGCATCGAAGGCCTCATCCACGTCTCCGAAATGTCCTGGACCAAGAAGAATGTCCACCCGGGCAAGATCGTCTCGACCAGCCAAGAGGTCGAGGTGCAGGTGCTCGAGGTCGACGCCTCGAAGCGCCGGATTTCGCTCGGCCTCAAGCAGACGCTGCAGAACCCCTGGGAGGCTTTCGCGGAAAAGCATCCGATCGGCTCGACCGTCGAGGGCGAGGTCAAGAACAAGACGGAGTTCGGGCTGTTCATCGGCCTCGACGCCGATGTCGACGGCATGGTCCATCTCTCCGATCTCGACTGGAACAGGCCCGGCGAGCAGGCGATCGAGGACTACAAGAAAGGCGACACGGTTAGAGCCAAGGTGCTCGACGTCGATGTCGAGAAGGAGCGCATCGCCATCGGGATCAAGCAACTGGCCAACGACCCGTTCGCCGCCACGAAGACCGGCGACGAAGGCGAAGGTGAATTGCGCAAGGGCTCGGTGGTGACGTGCGAAGTCGTCGAGGTCAAGGACGGCGGCCTCGAAGTGAAGATCGCGGGCACGGAGCTCACCGCCTTCATCAAGCGCAACGAGCTCGCGCGCGATCGCGGCGACCAGCGCCCCGAGCGTTTCTCGGTGGGCGAGAAGGTCGACGCGCGCGTCACCCAGTTCGACCGCAAGGCGCGCAAAGTCGCCGTCTCCATCAAGGCGCTCGAAGTCGCCGAAGAGAAGGAGGCGATCGCGCAATACGGCTCGGCCGACTTCGGGAGCCTCGCTGGGCGACATTCTGGGCGCGGCGCTCAAAGCGCGCGACAAGGGCGAGAAGGCGAAGTAACCGCCGCCTGTCCGAGTGAACAAAAGCCCGTCCGGGAGCGATCCCGGGCGGGCTTTTTCGTTGGCCGGCGCGACGCTGAGCAATCCTACGTCCCTTGGCCGCCGCCGTGCGCGCACGGCCGGGCGCGCGGGTTCAGCTCTCGACGAGGAAGGCCGCGTCGACGGGCAGCTGCAGGCCTGTCACGAGCGCGTTGGTCTGCGAGGCCATGCCCACGACTGCGAGAAAATCGGAGTATTGCGCGTCGGTCATCCCCTTCGCGCGCGCCGCGGCCGTATGGGAATGGATGCAATAGGAGCAGCTGTTCGTTATCGAAACGGCGATGTAGATCAGCTCCCGAGTCAGGGGATCCAGCGGGCCGGGCGCATTCATCACTGCCTTCAGCGTGGTCCAGGTGCGCTCGAGGATCTCGGGCTGGTTGGCTAGGCCGCGCCAGAAATTGTTGACGAAGTCCGACTTCCGGGTCGCCCGGATGTCGTCGAAAACCGCTTTGACCTTCGGCTGCGCATCCGCCTCCGCATCGGTCCAGAGCTTGACTGTGGCCATCCTCGCCTCCTTCGTGAACGCGCCTGCGCGGCGGCCCGCCCGGATCGCGGAGAGCCCGTGTAGCATGGCGGCGATGATCGCAAAGGCAGCCGAGATTCGGCGACGAGCAGCCGGTTGGCACAGCCGTGCGCCCGAGCAGCCTAGCTCGTCACCCGCTCCGAGCGTCCGTAGACGAGCAGCATCAGGATGATCACGCCGCCGTAGATCACCTGGCGGCCGGCCTCCGGCATCTCCATGATCGAGAGCACGCTGTTGAGCAGGACGATCAGGATCACGCCGACCAGCGTTCCCAGGTAGCGTCCGCGTCCGCCGAGGATGTTGGTCCCGCCGATGACCACGGCTGCGATGCGCGGGCAGGAGATAGGCGTCGCCCATGCCCTGATAGGCCTTCTGCGAATAGCCGGCGAGCAGGACGCCGGCGAGCCCGGCGGTGAGGCCGCAGATGGCGAAGCAGATCACGGTGACGCCCTTGGTGTTGACGCCGGCGAGATAGGCGGCCGACTCCTTGTTGCCGAGCGCGTAGATCGCGCGGCCGAGCAACGTGCGCTGCAGCATGACGGCGACGATCGCCGAGACCGCGAGCCAGACGAAGAGCGCGTTGGGAATGCCCAAGGACGTGTCCGGACGGCGAGCGTCCGCATGAGATCGGTGGCGGCGGTGTCGGGAGCGAAGCCTCCGGTATGGGCCACCATCAGCCCGCGCATGACCGCGTTGACGCCAAGGGTGAAGATCATCGAGGGAACGCGCAGATAGGCGACGCCAAGCCCGTTGACGAGGCCGACGACGAGGCCGACCGCGAGACCGATCGGAATCGCCCAGGGCCCGCCGACCGCGGTCGCCATCATCGCGGCGGCGGTCAAGGTCCAGGGGACGGAAAGGTCGATCTGCGCGATCAGGATGACGACCATCTGCCCGGCGGCGACGACGCCGAGGAAAGCGCCGATCTGCAGCTGCTGCAGGAGATAGTTCGGCGACAGCAGCGGCGCGCTGCCGAACCGGTGCCAGGTGTAGGCGGTTCCGACGATGAGGATGGCGACGATGAACAGCGCCGCGATCAGGATCGGCCGGTCGTCGCGCGACGGCTTGAGGATGGCGGGAAACGCGGTCACCGAAAGAGCTCCAGCGTGTTCTTCACCCGCAGCACGCGCAGCGCGCCGATGCTGACCGCGGCGAGCAGGATGATCCCCTCGAACAGCGGCTGCAGCAGCGGCGCGATGTCGAAGATGCGGAAGAAGTAGGAGATCACCCGCAGGATCAGGGCGCCGAACACCGAGCCTATCGCGCCGCCGCTGCCGCCGAACAGAGAGGTGCCGCCGATCACCACCGCGGCGATCGAATTCAGGGTGTAGGCGCCGGCCTGCGGGAATGTCGGCGTTGCCCGAGGACGTCTGGATCGCCAGGAACAGTCCGCCGCAGGCCGCGAAGAAGCCGCCGAGCGTGAAGGCGGCGATCCTGGCGCGGTTGACGTCGAGGCCGGACATGTAGGCCGCGCCTTCCGCCGACCCGATCGCGTAGACCGTCCGGCCGGTGACCGTGCGGCTGAATGGAACCCAGACCAGGAGAACGATCAGCGCCAGGAGGACGAAAGGCGTGGGGATACCGGCGAAGGGCGCGAACCAGGGCGCCGCGCCGTCGTTGAAGATATGGACGGTCGAGGCGAAATCGCCGAGCGAATTGGTCAGCGCCCAGTTGAGGTCGTCGTTGACCTTGCCGCCGGGCTGCGGCCGGAGGAAGAGCGCGACGCCGATGTAGATGGCGCCGGTGGCGAGCGTGGCGATGATCGGCTGGATGCGGCCGTAGACGACGACGACGCCGTTGATGAGCCCGGCGATCGCGCCGATCAGGAGGCAGATGACGGCGCCGATCACGATCCCCGGTCACGCCTCCCGGCAGCGTCCCGAGCGCAAGCCTGCCATCCGCCGAAGTCGAGCCCGAGAGGCGTGCCGTCGGGCGCGCCGCTCAAGAGATAGCTCGCGAAGCAGGCGACCATCGTCATCAGCGCGCCGACCGAAAGGTCGAGGCCGGCGGCGAGAACCGGGCACGGTCTGCGCCATCGAGACCAGCGCCAGCGTGAACACCTCGTCGCTGTTCTGAACGAACACCGCCGAGCTGAAGCCCTTGGGGTGGGCGAGGTTGTAGAGGAAGTAGACCACGCAAACAGACACGACCGCGGTGAGAAAGGCGAAGTTCTGGCGGATCTTGATGGCGAGATCAGACATGAGTCAGCCTCGCCGGGCGCGCCACTGCGATGGAGCGGCGCCGATGTTGAGCGAGCTTGCGACGATATTGGTCTCGTTCAATTCGTCGCCCGCGAGCTCGCGCACGATGCGCCCGTCGTACATGATGGCGACGCGGTCGCAGCAGCCGATCAGCTCGTCGTAGTCGGTCGAATAGAACAGGATCGCCGCGCCCTGGTCGGCAAGCTCGCGCATCAGCCGATAGAGCTCCTGCTTGGTGCCGACGTCGATGCCGCGCGTCGGATCGTTGAGCAGGATGATGCGCGGCTCGGTCATCAGCCATTTGGCGATCACCACCTTCTGCTGGTTCCCGCCGGAGAGCGTCGAGACCGCGTCGTTCGTCGAACCGACCTTGATCTGAAGACGCTTCGATCGCCGCATCGACCGCCTTCGCCTCCTTGCCGGCGTCGACGAACGGGCCGATCGACATGGCGCCGAGCGAGGCGATCGTCAGATTGTCGGCGATCGACATCGGCAGCATCAGGCCTTCGGTCTTCCGATCCTCGGGCACGAGCGCGATGCCGACGTCGCGCGCCTTGGCGTGGGCCGGAGAGCCCGGCCGCACCGGGCGGCCGTTGACCGTGATCGCGCCGGTCACCCCGCGCAGCACGCCGAACAGGGCGAGCAGCAGCGTCTTCTGTCCCTGGCCGTCGAGCCCGCCAAGGCCGACGATCTCGCCGCGCCGACTTCGAGCGAGATGTCGGTGAGGCGGTCCTCCCATCCGAGCCGCTCCACCTTGAGCGCCGGCGCCGACCGGCACCGGCTCGGGCTTCGGCGGATATTGCGTGGCGATGTCGCGGCCGATCATCAGCTGCACGATCTCGGCCGTCGAACGCGCGCCCTTGTCGAAGGTCTCGATATGGCGGCCGTTGCGGAACACCGAGGCGCGATCGGCCAGCGCCTCGACCTCGTGCATGCGATGCGAGATGTAGAGGATGGCGACGTTCTCGCGACTTCAGCCGCGCGAGCAGCGTGTAGACCTTCTCGACGTCGGCGCTGGTCAGCGCCGAGGTCGCCTCGTCGAGGATGAGCAGCTGGGGCCGCTGGCCGAGCGCCTTGGCGATCTCGACCATCTGGCGGCGCGACAGCGGCAGATCGCGCACGCGCAGAAGCGGGTTGACGTCCTCGCAGCCGACATCGGCCAGCAGAGCCTCGGCCCGGCGCCGCTGGGCGCGGGTGTCGATCATGCCGAAGCGCCTCGGCGGCGTGGTGATCGAAATATTGTCGGTGACCGACAAGTCCGGCATCAACGACAGTTCCTGGAAGATGCAGACGACGCCTGCGGCGGTCGCGGCGGACGGGCTGCGCGAACTGGCGCGGCGCGCCCGTCGAGCGAGATCGCGCCGATGTCGGGCTGAACGACGCCGGCGACGATCTTGATCAGCGTCGACTTGCCGGCGCCGTTCTCGCCGAGCACCGCGTGGATCTTGCCGCGCGCGCACGCGAAATCGACGTTCTCGAGCGCGTGCACGCCGCCGTAGCGCTTGGATATTCCGGAGAGGACAAGAAAATCGCCTTGCGGCGCGTCCGCCATGGTCGGTCTCAACGAGAATGGGCGACGCAGCGCCGCTTCGGCGGCGAACGCCCGGCCCGGCGTTCGGCCGGGCGGGGCGTCGATGATCGCCGTCAGGCGGCTACTTCGTATTTTTCTCGCTCTGCGCCATGATTTCCGGCGCGGTGAAGTTCACCCCGCAGGGGGTGAACTGGTTCGGCGCGAAGAAGTTCGCCTTGAGGTCCGGCCAGTAGTTCACGCCCGGCTTCAGATCCTTGTAGGTCGCCACCGGGATCGGGATCGAGATCAGTTGCGGCATCACGTTGCCCTGGAGCGCCTCGATCGCCGCCTTGATGGAGATGGCGACCAGCGCGGGCGATTGTCCGTAGGACATGCCCTTGAGCCCGTCCTTCGAATATTCGGCGATCTGCTTGCGGAACTCGTTCTCGCCCTCGCCGGCGAAAGGCACGAGCGGACGCTTGGCGTCGAGAAACGCCTGCACCGTGCCGTCGTCGCCGCCCTGGCTGAAGATGCCGTCGAAATGCGGGTGCACCGCGAGCGCGTCCGCCGTCACCTTCTGCGACGTGCCGGTGTCCCAGTTGCCGACCACCTCGGTGACGTTGAACTTGTTGGGAGCCTTGTCCATCACCTCGCGGAAGCCGTCATGGCGGTCGCGGTCGACCGAATTGCCGGGCAGGCCGCGCACTTCGAGAATGTCGCCCGACGTCTTGCCCATCTCCTTGAGCAGGAACTCGGCCGACATGCGGCCCGCCTCCTTCTGGTCCTCGTTGATCTCCATCACCTTGTCGGTGTCGAGCACGTTGTCGAACGGCACGAGGATCACGTTGTTCTTGTCGGCGAGGCGGATGATGCGGTCGAAGCCCTCGGGCGAGACGGCGTTGACGATGATCGCGTCATAGCCCTGATTGATGAAGTCCTCGATCGCGCCCAATTGCGCGGCGGCGTCGGTGCCGGTGGAGACGACCTTGAACTCCTTGATGTGCTCCTTGATCCCCGGCTGCTCGGCGAAGGCCTTGGCGGTCTTGATCATCTGGATGCGCCAGGTGTTGCCGACGAAGCCGTTGGCAAGCGCGATCTTGTAGGGTCCGGGCTTCTTCTCCCACTGGAGGAACTTCGTCTTGTCCGACCAGGGCTTGAAGCACTGCGGATCGACGCCGGGGCCGGAAACGACCTTGGGACCCGCCCATGCGGCCGACGACATCAACAAACCCGCGAGCGTCAGCGCGGTCAAACCGCCAACATATTTCATTAAGAGATCCTCCCTTTTTTGATTTGCGTCCGACCGACGACCGTCCGGACGCGCCCGGCTGGGCAAAACCCAGCGCGATTGAGAGCTAACATGCCAGACGCCGGGCCTCGCCGCAAGGCGACCGTTCGTCTTCGGCCGAGCGTCGTCGGCGGAGCGTCGCTTGCCGGGTCCCGAGCAAGCCCGCGCAAGCCATCGGCGACCCCTATGTCGCCCGCGCTCGCCGCCCTCGGGCTCGCGGCGCATCGATCCTCGCCGGGCGCGGTGAACTGGACCGGCTTGACGTTTGGCGCTGTTGCGTCTGACGTCGGGCTAGACGATCATCATGCCGAATTCACTGCTTTGGCCTCGGATGTCGCAGAGTTTTTTGGACGACCTCGCGTTTGGGCCGAGCGGCGGCAGGAGGGCGTGGCTCAGGAGCCTGTTGATCGCGCTTGCTATTCTCGCGGTCGCCGCCGGCCTTCTCTATTACCTCGTGTCTGGCGACTACGCCTTCCTCAGAGCCTCCGTGCTGACTGGGGCGCCGACGGGCGCCTATCATGCGCTCGGCGAGCGGCTGGCCGCGCGGGCGCACGAGAAGAACGGCCATTTGAAGGTTGTCACAACGGCGGGGTCGGTCGAGAATATCGCCCGGCTCGTGGGCGAAAACGGGCGGTGCGTTCCGGCTTTCGCGTTCGTCCAGGACGGCGTGCCGGCGCCGGCAAACGCCGGCTTGCGGACCCTGGGGCGGCTTCCGCAGCCGGAATTGTTGTTCCTGCTGGCGCGGCGCGGACGCGCGATCGATACTTTCGACGACCTCAAGGGCGCTTCGATCGGCATCGGTCCGAAAGGGTCGGGCACGGCCTACCTGATGCAGCAATTGCTGGAGAATTCAGACCTTGGCGGTCTCGGTCTGAAGCCTTCGAACCACGCCCTCGAAGCGCAGGCGGGACTGGTCCGCGACGGCCCGCTCGACCTCGCGGCCTTCGTCATGAACGAGAACGCGGAGATGGTTCGCACGCTGGTGAACAAGTACGACCTCGAGATCGTCGCTCCCTCGGACATTGAAGGCTTGGTCGCGCGCCACAAGTGGCTGAGCCTCGGTCGGATCCCGGCGGGTTACTACGACATCTCGAAACCCGTCCCAGCGAGCGACAAGCTTGTCGCTCAGGTCGATACGCTGGTCATGACCAACGCCTGCGTACATCGCGCGGAGCGGGTCGCCTTCCTGATGCTGCTCGGCGAGGAGTTCCCCAATTTCGTGCGCGTGAACCCGCCTCCCTCGGCGAAGTCGCAAGACAGCGCGCCATTGGCCGACGAAGCGCGCGAATTCTTCGCCAGCGGCCAGCCGGAGATGGCGGACAAATACTTTCCTTGGCTCGTGAACCTGATGTCGCCTGCCTACTGGATCTATCTGGCGATGGCGGCGACGCTCCTGTTCAACGCCGCAGGCTCGTACAGCCGTTTCCGGCTCTGGCGCATCGACGCCAACCGCGCGCTGCTCGAGGCGCGACTGAAGGCGCTTGCCTATCCGGGTCTGACCGAGGAGGAAATCAAAGCCCGGGCGCATTCCAGGATAACGCGCGAGCAGATCAAGGCGCTTTCGCCCGAGACCGTGATCCAGACGCCGCAAGACCGCAAGGCGGCGGAAGACCTCATGAATGACTTTGACACGCTTAGGCGGCGCTGTGAGGAGCAGCTCAGCTCCTATGTCACGCCAATGGGCTCGGAGATGTACTACCGCTACCAGGAATGGCTGATCGACGAGGCGAAAGCGGTGATCGCCACGCTCCTCGGCTCGCCGAAGCCATAACGGGAGACGATCGCCGCATGTTTTTCAAGCCGCGGCGGCTTCGGCCGCCGTTTGCTTTTCGCCGCCGGGGTGATGCGCGCCGGGGCATGTCTTCAGCCGCTCGCGCAAGTCCGCGATCAGCCATCGCCCGGCGCGGCCGGGATCACGGCCGCGCTCGTGGACCACGTAGACGGGCAGGGCGACGTCCTCTTGGTTGGCGATTTCGAGCTTCTTCAGCCGGCCGGCCACGACATGCTCCACGACCATGTGGCTCGGCATGTTGCACCAGCCGAACCCGGCGAGCAGGAAATCGAGGCGGGTCGCCAGATCCGCGAACCGCCAAAGGTGACGGCCGACGATGCCGCCGACCCAATTCTGGGTCAGCGCGGTTCGATCGGTGAGCACAAGCTGGATGTGCGGCTCGACCGCTTCGCGCGTGAGCGGCTGGGGCAGGGCGGCGAGCGGATGGCTAGCCGCGACCACGGGCCACATGGCGATGCGCGTCATGAACTGGCTCACGAGATCGCACGGGCTCGTGGGCGCGACCGTATAGATCGCGAGCCGCGCCGCGCCGTCGCGCAGCCGCTGCTCCGCGCCTCCCAGAGCCTCGGTGAACACGGTCGCCGGCATTAGGGGGAAAGCCGTGCGCAGCGCCTTCAGACTCTCCATGAGGAGCGGGATCGGGAACATGGAATTGACCGCGAGCGTGAGCTCCGGCTCGACGTCGTCGGCCATGCTTTGCGCCCGTGCGCGGATGGCTCGCGCCCCCGCGATCAGCGCCCGCGCGTCGCCGACCAGCGCTCGTCCCGCATCGGTCAGCTTCGGCGTCTTGCCGGAGCGATCGAACAACGTCAGTCCAAGCGTCGTCTCGAGCGTCTGGATCGACTGGCTGATCGCGGATTGAACCCGGCCGAGCGTTCGCGCCGCGGCCGAAAAGCTCCCGGCGTCGGCGACCGCCACGAGAACTCGCATTTGGTCAAGCGTCAAGGCGTCGATCATCCATCACCTCCGGAGATGGATTCTAGCATAATTTTGCCAATTGCAACGATTAGAACAACAGCCGACATCTGACGGCGTGCAACAATTCCAGGGGTGACGCATGACCGTTCATGTACCTGAGCCGAAGACCATCGAAGGCCAGTCGCTCGCGCAGATATTTACCGATGCGCGGACGCATAACGCATTTCTCGATAAGCCGGTCTCGGACGAACTGCTCCGCAGGGCGATCGAGCTGGCCAAGATGGGGCCCACCAGCGCCAATCAGTCGCCGCTCCGCGTCCTGTTCCTGCGATCGCAAGCCGCCAAGGAGCGGCTGCGTCCGGCTCTCGCGCCCGGCAATCTGGACAAGACGATGAGCGCGCCGGTCGTCGCGATCACGGCCTATGACGAGCAGTTCTACGAGCATCTGCCGTTCCTGATGCCGCACCGGGACATGAGGAGCTATTTCGCCAGCGATCCCGCCCTAGCGGCCCGTAGCGCGTTCCAGAACGGCACGTTGCAGGTCGCTTATCTGATCATCGCTTTGCGGGCGGTGGGTCTCGACACCGGGCCGATGACCGGCTTCGACAACGCCAAGGTCGATTCCGAGTTCTTCCCCGAAGGGCACGTCAAGTCGAACGTGCTCATCAACATCGGCTATGGCGACCACGAGAAGCTGTTCCCGCGCAGCCCAAGGTTTTCCTTCGACCAGATCGCGAAGATCCTTTGATCTTTCCTTCTTTCGCAAAACGACCGTGGAGGCCTGAATGACCAAGGTGCTCGTCCTTTACTATTCCAGCTTCGGCCACATCGAGCAGATGGCCCACGCCGAGGCCGAAGGCGCGCGATCGGCGGGCGCGACGGTCGACGTCAAGCGGGTGCCGGAGAACGTGCCCGAGGAAATCGCCAAGGCCTTCCACTTCAAGCTCGATCAGCCGGCGCCGATCGCCACGCCCGCCGAGCTTGCGAACTACGACGCGATCATTGTCGGCGCGCCGACCCGCTTTGGCCGCATGCCCTCGGCGATGGGCAGCTTCTGGGAGCAGGCGGGCCAATTGTGGATGAGCGGCGCGCTGCATGGAAAAGCCGGCGGCGCCTTCACCTCGAGCGCGACCCAACACGGCGGCAATGAGACAACTCTTTTCTCGATCATCGCCAACCTGATGCACTTCGGCTTGGTCATCGTCGGCCTGCCGTACAGCCACGCCGGCCAGATGACGCTCGAGGAGATCGTCGGCGGCGCGCCCTATGGCGCAACCACGATCGCCGGCGCGCAGGGCCAGCGCCAGCCGTCGAAGATCGAGCTCGACGGCGCCCGGCATCAAGGCGAGCTCATCGCCAAGGTCGCCGCCAAGCTCTCGGCATAGGCGGCGACTGCTCCTCCGACCCACTCAACGAAAGCGACAACCATGAGCAACGCTATTCCTCGCTCCGCCGTCGTCCCGGCGGTGATTCCGGCGCGGTTCGCACCGTACCTGCTTTCCGCGCTGCGCGATCGCGGCCGGCCTCGCGTTTCTCGAGCACGGGACCGGGAAACTGCTCGGCTTCCCGGCGGGCCTGCCGTTCATCGACAAGATGCCGACCGGATTGCTCTACTTCACCGGAACGATGGAGCTCGTCGGCGGCGCGCTGATCGTGCTCGGCCTGTTCACCCGTCCCGTGGCCTTCATCTTGTCGGGCTTCATGGCCGCCGCCTATTTCATGGCGCACTTCCCCATGAGCTTCTTCCCCGCGATCAACATGGGCGAGGCCGCGCTGCTTTACTGCTTCGTCTTCCTCTACATCGCGGCGGCCGGCCCCGGCCCGTGGGCGATCGACCGGGACTGACGGGGAGCTCGGGATCGGCGAGCTAGGCGGCCAACAGCTGGCCGACCGGCTGGCGCCGCCACCGGCGCCAGAAGAGCCACGAGACGATGGCGAAATTGAACGCGTTCCACAGGACGCCGTTCAGAAACGCCATGCGGTAGGAGCTGGTGAGGTCGAAGATGACCCCGGAGAAATAGCCGCCGAACGCCATGCCGAGGATGGTCGCCGAGACCACGACGCCGATCGCCGCGCCCGCGCGCCGAGGCGGCAAAAGCTCGCGGCAGATGACCGCATACATCGGCACGATGCCGCCCTGAAACAGGCCGAAGACCCCGGAGACGACGAACAGGGACTCGAGCCCGTTGAAATAAAGATAAAGCAGAAGCGCGACCCCTTGCATGAACGAGCCGATCAAAAGCGTCGCTGAGCCGCCGATCGCGTCGGCGACAAAGCCGGAGCCGACGCGCGAGATGATGCCGAGCAGCATCATCAGCGACAGCATCTGGGCTCCCCGCGCCACTCCGTAGCCAAGATCGCCGCAATAGGCGACCAGATGGACCTGTGGCATCGACATCGCCACGCAGCAGGAGAAGCCGGCGGCGATCAAGCAGAACCAGCAAAAGCCGCGGCGATATGCCGACGTCGGCGCGCGCGGCCTCGGTCGCGGCCTCCGCTTGTTCGTAGACCGCTGCGGAGGGCCTGCGGCGCATCGCGAGAGCGAGCGGCAGGACAACGAGCGGCGACGATGACGCCGATGCCGGCATAGGTCGCGCGCCAGCCGATCAGCGGAATTGTGAGGCTCATCAGAAGGGGCCAGATCGTTCCGGCGAAGTAGTTTCCGGAGGCGACAATGACGACCGCGACCCCGCGCCGCTTGACGAACCAATGCGAAATGTCCGCCATCATCGGCCCGAAGCCGGTTCCTGCGCCAATTCCGATCAGCACATGGGCGGCCGTGAAAACGGCGAGGTTCGGCGCATAGCCGGCGACAACAAACCCCAGGCCCAAAGTCACGGCGGAGATGACCAGAGGCAGGACAATGCCGAAACGGTCGGTCATGCGCCCGAGCGCGACCGTCGAGAAGGCGAGCGAACACATCATCAACGTGTAGGGAAGCGAAGCCGCGGAGCGGTCGACGCCGAAATCGAGCTGCGCCGGCGGCAGGACCACGATCACCGCCCACATGCCCGCCCCGATCAGGGTCGCGATCAGCAACGACAACGGCGAGCCGGGTGAAGGCGTAGGCGCCGTCGGGGGCGTATCGGTCCGCCGGCAGGGTGGCGCTCGAAAAAGGGTTCATTGCACAAATTTGCGTCAGGCGGGCGCCGATAGCAAATTCCTTCGCGTCGGAACGCTTTGAGGCCGCCGTGCGTTCAGGATCGTGAAATCAAGTCTAAGCGGGCTACTTTACGGCGCCATTATGGCAAAAGAGCGTAATTGCGGTGAACGTCGGACTTGGTGTACGTGTTAGTGTTCGTTACGTGGCGACCAGTAAGCGCTGCGACTGGGGAAAAGATTGACCAAGCCTTCAACGCCGCTTCTGGATCAAATCGAACTCGCCGGCTCATCTGCGCACGCTGAAAGAGAGTGATCTCCGGCAGCTCGCGGACGAATTACGCACCGAGACGATCAGCGCGGTCTCGGTAACCGGCGGTCATCTGGGCGCCGGCCTCGGCGTCGTCGAACTGACGGTTGCGCTGCACTACGTTTTCGATACCCCGACCGATCGAATCGTCTGGGACGTCGGCCACCAGGCTTACCCGCACAAGATCCTGACCGGCCGGCGCGCCCGGATCCGAACTCTACGGCAGAGCGGGGGCTTGAGCGGCTTCACCAGGCGCTCGGAAAGCGACTACGACCCGTTCGGCGCGGCCCACTCATCGACGTCGGTTTCGGCCAGCCTTGGCATGGCCGTCGCGCGCGATCTGTCCCGCGGCGACAACCATGTCGTCGCGGTCATCGGCGACGGCGCGATGTCGGCGGGAATGGCCTACGAGGCGATGAACAACGCCGGCGCCATGGGCTCGCGGCTGATCGTCATTCTCAATGACAACGATATGTCGATCGCGCCGCCGACAGGCGCGATGTCGGCTTATCTGGCGCGCCTTGTTTCAGGTCGCGCCTATCGCACGCTGCGAGGCGCCGCCAAGCAGCTGGCGCGCCGGCTGCCGAAGTTTTTCTATGACAAGGCCCGGCTCACGGAGGAGTATGGCCGCAATTTCTGGACCGGCGGCACCCTGTTCGAGGAACTCGGCTTCTATTACGTCGGGCCGATCGACGGCCACAATCTCGACCATCTTCTGCCGATCCTGAAGAACGTGCGTGACGTGCAGGATGGGCCGGTTCTCGTGCATGTCGTGACCAAGAAGGGCAAGGGTTACCCGCCAGCCGAGGCCGCCGACGACAAGTATCATGGCGTGAGCGCGTTTGACGTGATCACCGGCGCCCAGGCGAAGCCCAAGACCAACGCCCCGACCTACACCGGCGTCTTCGCCAACGCGCTGGTCGAGGAAGCGAGGCGGGACGAAAAGATCATCGGCATCACCGCCGCCATGCCGGAGGGGACCGGGCTCGACCGGATGAAGACGGTTTTTCCTGACCGCGTCTTCGATGTCGGCATCGCCGAGCAGCACGCCGTCACGTTCGCCGCCGGCCTGGCGACCGAAGGTTTCAGACCTTTTTGCGCCATCTATTCGACATTCCTGCAGCGCGGCTACGACCAGCTCGTGCATGACGTCGCAATCCAGAACCTGCCGGTTCGCTTCGCTCTTGACCGCGCCGGGCTGGTCGGCGCGGACGGGGCCACGCACGCCGGCGCCTTCGACGTCGCCTATCTCGCCTGCCTGCCGAACATGACGGTGATGGCGGCGTCCGACGAAGCTGAGCTTGTCCATATGGTGGCGACCGCCGCGGCGCACGATTCGGGGCCGATCGCGCTTCGCTACCCCCGCGGTGAAGGCGTCGGCGTCGAATTGCCGCAGCAGGGCGAGATCTTACCGATCGGCAAGGGCCGCATCGTGCGCGAGGGCTCGCGGATCGCGATTCTGTCGCTCGGCGCGCGGCTCGGCGAAGCCTTGAAGGCCGCCGACGAACTGGCGGCGCGCGGCCTGTCGACCACGGTCGCCGACGCGCGCTTCGCCAAGCCCCTCGACCGCGAGCTCATTCTGAAATTGGCGGCGACGCACAAGCTCCTGATCACCGTCGAGGAGGGCGCGGCCGGGGGCTTCGGCGCGCATGTGCTGACCCTGCTCAGCGACGCCGGCGCGCTCGACAACGGGCTTAAGGTCCGCACCATGACGCTGCCGGACAAATTCCAGGAGCACGACAAGCCCGAGCGCATGTACGCCGCCGCCGGGCTCGACGCCAAGGGGATCGTGGCCAAGGCGATCGCGGCGCTCGGGGACGTCGAGCGCCTCGCCTCGAGCCGCTCGGCGTGAGTCCGTCCCCGCCGGGCGGGGAGGGGGACCAGCCGCAGGCCAGCGGGCGGGGCAATATCGCCGCCATAATCGCCGTCGTCGTCCTGGCGGCGCTCGGCTACTGGGCGTTCAACACCATCGATCACCAGCGCAAAATGCAGAACTGCCTCGATTTGGGGCGCCGCGACTGCGAGCAACGCGTGAACGGAGGGTAGCTGCTAGTTCGGAGCGATCAACGGAAGCTTGGGAAAGTAAGTCCGGTAGCGGGCCGAATCCCGCGTAAGCAGCCGGTAGCCTGCAACAGCCGCGTGCGCTCCGATAAAGAAGTCCGGCAGGGGCGAGCGCCGCTCTCCACCGCGCCGCCGATAGGTGAGATACGCCTTGGCCGCCAGAAAGGCGGCGCCATAAGGGAGCGGCTGCCGCTCAAACAGGTCCGTCGGCAAGGCGGCGTCGAGCTCTTCGATTTTGGTGAAGCGAACTGACGCCTCAGCGTAGATCACGGGATTGATAACGAGCCGAGACGTATCGGCCGCGCGCTCGATCGCCGCTGCGGACCATGAGACCCATGTCGGGTCCTTGGGTTATGACGTCGAGCAGAACATTGCTGTCGACAAGAACGGCGGTCATTCACTCGCCGCGCGTCAGCGCCATAATGGCTTCCGTGCTCATCGCGACGTCGCCGCGCCCCCGTAGATGGTCAGCGACTCGCGCGCCCCTGCCGCGGCCCCGTTCGATCCGAACGACGCGCACAACCTTGCCGTCGAACTCGAATTCAACCTCCGTGTGAGGCAGCAGGCCGGCGCGCTCTCGAATGTCCGCCGGGATGGTGACTTGACCCTTGGAGGTTATTCGCATCAGTCTTACTCCTACTTGTAAGAGTAAAAACTTTGCCGCCGAATGCAAGTCCGCAAGGCGGCCTCCCGCAGCCAATCGCGCAGAGCCATTGAAAGGGGCCGCCGACGATTGACTTGGACCGCGCCGGCGCGGCATAAGCCCGGACCTCATAGCGGCGCGTCAAGCGCCGTATTCATTTTGTCGACCTGTCGCTTTGGCTTCTGACGGAGCGGCGGGCCGGTGTTCGCGCGTTCATGATCGGGCCAAGCTCGATCTTCCGCCGGCGATCGGAATTCGGAGACCAGCCTGTGAAGCGGACCTATCAACCCAGCAAGATCGTGCGCAAGCGCCGGCATGGCTTTCGCGCCCGCATGGCCACGGTCGGCGGCCGCAAGGTGATCGCCGCGCGCCGGGCGCGCGGTCGCAAGAAGCTTAGCGCCTGACTGGCTCAGCCTTCGGCTTCGGCCGCCGTCCGGCCATTCGCGCGTCGGCGGCGAGGGCGACGGAAGGGAGCTTTGGCGGCGTGCATGAGGATGGCGGGTGTCGCCGCGCCGGCCAGCTTATCGGCCGCCTGACCAAGCGCGCCGAATTCCAGCGCGTGTCGCGCGGGCGGCGCGCGTCCGCCGAGACCTTCACGCTGCAGTCTCGCCGTCGGGAGGAAGCCGGGAAAGAGGCGCACTCCGGTCCGCGAGTGGGACTGACGGTGACGAAAACCGTCGGCGGAGCGGTCGAACGCAATCGCGTCCGAAGGCGGCTAAAAGAGGCCCTCCGCGCCGCGGCGCCTCTTGAGGCGGAGAGCGATCACGACTACGTGCTGATGGCCCGGCGCGAGGCGCTGGGCCGCCGTTTCGCCGCGTTGGTCGACGATGTCCGCACCGCCTTTCGCGCCGCCCGGCGTGGCGGCGGGGACGATCGCGGGCGCGGATCACGCGAGGGCGCCGAGAGGCAAAGACAGGCCGAGATGAACTCCGAGGACACCAGGAACCTTTTTCTCGCGGCCGCGCTGTCGGTCCTGGTGATGGTCGCGTGGCAGTATTTCTACGCCGGTCCTCTCTATCAGCGCGAGCATCAGGCGCAGACGCAGGCCAATGTGACCGCGCCGGCGAGCGAAGCGCAGCCGAGCGCTGCGCCCAGCGGCGCCAAGCGCGCGGCGACCTGGGGCTGCCGTCCCGCCGGGCGCTCCGGCCCCGGCGGACGACGGAGACGGTCGCCCAAGCCCTGGCCGGCGAGCCCTCGCGTGAAGATCGACACGCCGAGCATCGGCGGCTCGATCAACCTCAAGGGCGGCAGGATCGACGATATTGTCCTCCGGGATTATCGCGAAACGGTCGACCCGAAGAGCCCGAACGTCAGGCTGTTCTCGCCGCCCGGCGCCCCCGACGCCTATTGGGCCGAGACCGGATTTGTAAGCCCGGCTGGCGGCAAGACGCCTAATCTCGACACCGTCTGGACCGCCGATCGCCAAACCCTGACCCCGTCGCAACCGGTGACGCTGACCTGGGACAACGGCGAAGGTCTTCTCTTCAAACGAAAGATCGCGATCGACGACAAATACATGTTCACGATCAACGATTCGGTCGTGAACTCGGGCTCGGCGCCAGCGACCCTGCAGCCCTACGGGCTGGTGCTGCGCCACGGCAGGCCGAACGTCGCCGGCTACTCGGTGCTGCACGAGGGATTTGAGGGCGTGATCGGCGGCCAGGAGCATGCCCCGACCTACGCCGCCATCGACAAGGCGACCGGCAAGACCGAGACCTACAAGGGCGATGGCGGCTGGCTTGGCTTCACCGACAAATATTGGGGCACGGCGATCATCCCCGATCAGACCGCCCCGATCGAGGCTCGCTACACCGCCAGCGGCGCCGTCCAACCGATCGACTATCAGGCCGATTTCCTCGGCAAGGAGCAAACGGTCGCGCCCGGGGCGACGCTCGAGACCACAACCCGGCTCTTCGCCGGCGCCAAGGAAGTCTCGACGATCGACGATTACGCCGCCAAGCTC
The DNA here is from genome assembly GCA_963820095.1 of uncultured Alphaproteobacteria bacterium. Taxonomy (GTDB): domain Bacteria; phylum Pseudomonadota; class Alphaproteobacteria; order Rhizobiales; family Beijerinckiaceae; genus Roseiarcus. The sequence goes on along the minus strand of CAWFZA010000028.1, from coordinate 44,193 downwards.
AACATCAAGAAATTCAATCTGATGATCGACTGGGGCTGGTTCTACTTCATCACCCAGCCGATGTACTACCTGATCGACACAATCTACAAATTCGTCGGCAATTTCGGCGTGGCGATCATGATCGTCACGGTCCTGGTCAAGGGCGCCTTCTTCCCGCTCGCCAATCGCTCCTACCAGTCGATGGCGAAGATGAAGAAGATCCAGCCGCAGATCGCCGCGCTGAAGGATCTCTATCCCGACGACAAGGTCAAGCAGCAGCAGGAGCAGATGGCGCTGTTCAAGCGCGAAGGCGTCAATCCGGTCGCCGGCTGCCTGCCGATGGTGATCCAGATTCCGGTGTTCTTCGCGCTCTACAAGGTCATCTTCATCACCATCGAGATGCGGCACGCGCCGTTCTTCGGCTGGATACGGGACCTGAGCGCGCCCGATCCGACCAACGTGTTCACGTTGTTCGGCTTGATCCCGTGGGATCCGACGGCGCTGCCGGTGTTCGGTCATTTCCTCGCGCTGGGGATCTGGCCGCTCATCATGGGCGTCTCGATGTTCTTCCAGATGAAGATGAATCCCGAGCCGGCCGATCCGGTTCAAAAGCAGATGTTCTCCTGGATGCCGGTCATCTTCACCTTCATGCTCGGCACGTTTCCGGCGGGCCTCGTCATCTACTGGACCTGGAACAACACGCTGACGGTGCTCCAGCAATCGCTGATCATGAAGAAGGCCGGCGTGAAGATCGAGCTGTGGGGCAACCTCGCCAAGCTGTTCCCCAAGAAGAGCAACCCGGCGAAAACGCCGAGCGTATGAGCGAACCGGCCCTCGCGCCCGACTGGACCGAGGCCGGGCGCAAGCTGTTTGCCGGCCCTTGCGAATTCATCTTTGCGGCGGCGCGCTCGGATGGCCTCCCGCCGGTCGGCGCCCCCGAGGTCGCGTTCGCCGGGCGATCGAACGTCGGCAAGTCGTCGCTGATCAATGCGCTCACTGGCCGAACCACGCTCGCGCGGACCTCGCGCACGCCCGGCCGCACCCAGGAGCTCATTTTCTTCGACCTTGGCGGCAAGGCCCGTCTGGTCGACATGCCGGGCTATGGCTACGCGGCGGTTGCGAAATCGAAGTCCGCGTCCTGGAGCGAGCTGGCGCGCGACTATCTGCGCGGCCGTGCGTCGCTCGCGCGCGTCTTCGTGCTCGTGGATGGCCGGCATGGCCTGAAGGAGAGCGATCATGAGACGATGCGCGCGCTCGACGCGGCCGCCGTCTCCTATGCGGTCGTGCTGACCAAAGGCGACGAAGTCAAAGCCGCCGACCAAAGCGCCCGGGTCGCGTCGACGCTCGAGGGCTTGCGCAAGCATGTCGCCGCCTATCCGGAAGTGCTGCATGACCTCGGCGCGCGCCGGCGATGGGGTCGCCGACTTGCGTGCGCATATCGCGCGGCTCCTGGCGGAGCGGACAGGCGGAGCGGCGAGCGCTACTGTCGAGCTAGACTCAAGTCGGCAAAGCGTACCGATAGTTCGACGAGCTCGAGTCGCGAGTGAGGAGCGGGATGCCGGGAAAGTTCGTTATCGCGAAGGAGATCGAGGTCAAGATCGATGACGTTGGCGCGTCCAGTCGGCTTAGCGATCCGCACAATACCGGCGCCCAACAGCTCACCGTGATCGACGTGAACTTCGCTCCGGGTAAGGGACATGGTTTTCACAAGCACCCGGATCAAGAAGAGGTGATCCTCGTCATCGCCGGAAAGGTCGAGCAGTGGGTGGATCGCGAGAAGCGCATCCTTGGCCCGGGCGACTCCGCCTTCATTCCAGCCGACGTCGTGCACGCTTCGTTCAATGTGGCCGACCAGCCCGCAAAGATCGTCGCGATCCTCGGACCTTGCGTCGGACCTACCGGGTATGAGGTGGTCGATGTCGCGAACGACGCGCCGTGGAAGACGCTTCGGAACGAGAGCCCATAGCCCGGCAGCGCTCGTCCCATACGCCCAAGGCTCGCCGGGCGCGGAATTGGGGAAGCGGGTGCGGGGGCCGTTCCCGCAAGTCGGCAACATCGCGATCGGGCGCGCGCAATGCGAACGGTCGCGGCATCGGTTGCTCCTTCACCTGTTTATGCGATCCCTTGTCGTTGCCCGAGGAGATTGACCGCGATTGGGCCGAGGCTCCCCATTCTTTCGCGCCCATGACGGCGCTCAATCCTCGAACGGCAGTCCGGCATATTGCTCGGCCACGACGGCCGCGGCGCGCTTCGATCGCAGCAGGTGATCGAATTCGCTGAGCTTGATCCTCGTCTCGAACGCGTCGTCGTCGGGAAAGACATGCAGCATTTTGGTCAGCCACCAGGAGAAGCGCTCCGACGCCCACACCCGCCTAAGAGCCATGTCCGAATAAGTCTCGAGATAGCGGTCGTCGCCTTTTGAGAAATGCGCCGCGAACGCGCGCTGGAGATAGAAGACGTCGGAGATCGCGAGGTTGAGGCCTTTCGCTCCGGTCGGCGGCACGATATGCGCCGCGTCGCCAGCGAGGAAGAGCCGGCCATGACGCATCGGCTCGGCGACGAAGCTGCGCAGCGGCGCGATCGATTTTTCAATCGACGGCCCGGTCACGATCTTGCTGGCGATGTCGTCCGGAAATCGCCGTTTGAGCTCGTCCCAGAACTTTTCGTCCGGCCAGTCCTCGATCCGCGTGTCGAGGCCGCACTGGATGTAATAGCGGCTCAGCATCGGATTGCGCAGCGAGGCGAGCGCGAAGCCGCGCTCGTGCCGGGCGTAGATGACCTCGCCCGACCGGGGGCGTCTCCGACATGATTCCGAGCCAGCCGAACGGATAGGCGCGCTCGAAAATCTTGAGCACGGATGTCGGGATGCTCGAGCGCGACACGCCATGGAACCCGTCGCAGCCGGCGACGAAGTCGCATTCGAGCGTCTCAGCCGCGCCGCCCTTCTCGAAGGTCACCTTTGGCGCCGCGGTCGTCAGGTCGTGGAGCCGGACATTCTCCGCCTCTTCGACGATGCGTCCGCCGTCGCGCTCCCGGATCCGGTACAGCTCCTCGGTGATCGCCGTCTGCCCGTGCGACCACATCGGCCTGCCGGCATGGGTCTTCGTGTCGATAAGGAAGGGCTCGCGGTCCTGCCAGACGATGAAGCTGCCGTCATGCGCATGGCCTTCGCGGTCCATCCGTTCGCCAGCGCCCGAATCGCGCAACACCTGGACGGAGCCGTATTCGAGCACGCCGGCGCGGATGCGCTTCAAGACATAAGCTTTGGTCTGCCGCTCGAGGACGACGCTGTCGATTCCCTGTCGGTGCAGCAAATGGGACAAAAGCAAGCCGGCCGGGCCGCCGCCGATGATCGCGACCTGAGTGCGGCGCATGGCCTATCCTCCCTCCTGTGGCGTGCGCCCGGCCGACGACGCCAACCCCTCTCCTCCTAGCCCGTCGAGAGACGGGCGTCCTTCCGGACGCCCTTTGGGCAGAGGGGATCTCTCCTTAGAGCCCGACCGCCTCGAGCGCTCCGGCTTGCCGACGCGCCACCGCCTCCTCTTCGAAGCCGGCGATCGCGTCCTCGTACAGGCGGTGGAAGTTGAGCCGCGCGCCAAGGCGCAGGAACGCGCCGCCGAGGCCGATGGTCGCCCGATCGAGGAACACGAATTCCCGCGGCACCGTCAGTCCGCCGCCCTCGGCGCGCAGCGCGCGCATGACCTGGCCGAGCTCCTTGCGCCCGTATTCGCTCGGACTGACGCCGTCCGCCGCGGTCCGCACGCGGTCGTCGAGAATCGGCCCGCAGAGAAACCGGGCCCAGATGTTCATGGCGTCGAGCGCTCCGCGGCTCAGCCGGGAGAAGCCCCACATCTCGTAGGCTTGCGCGATGCGCGCCTCGTCGCCGGATTGGAACCCCCGGTAAAGCTCGACGACGCCGAGCACGAACCGCGGCGGGAAGATGCGCACGCAGCCGTAATCGAACAGATTGACCCCATCGACGACGCGCGCGTCGCCCGCTCCCGACGCCGCGACGGTATAATTGCCAAGATGCGGATCGCCATGAATGACGCCGTAGCGGAGGAACGGGCGCCACCACGCCTCGAACAGGCCGACCGTGATGGCGTCGCGCGCCTCCTGCGAGGCGGTCTCGAAGGCGGTGACCGGTTCGCCGTCGAGCCATTGCATCGTCAAGAGGCGCCGAGTCGACAGGCTCTCCTCGACCCGCGGCACGCGTACGAACGGCCGGTCAGCGAGCATGACGCGATAGAGCCGGGCGATCTTGGCCTCGCGCTGGTACTCGAGCTCCTCGCGCATCCGCTCCCGGATCTCGCGTGCGATCTCGCGCGTGTCGACCGCGGCGCTGGCGCGCCGATGCAGCGAGAACAGGAGGTCGAGGTTCGAGAGATCCGTCTCCACCGCCGAAGCCATGTCCGGATATTGCAGCTTGCAGGCCAGCCGCTCGCCGCCGAGGCTGACCGCGCGATGCACCTGGCCGAGCGACGCGGCGGCGGCGGGCTTGAAGTCGAAATCGCCGAAGCGCTCGCGCCAGTTTGGCCCGAGCTCGGCTTGCATGCGCCGGCGCACGAATGAGGCGCCCATCGGCGGCGCCTGCGACTGGAGCTTGGTCAATTCGGCGGCGAAATCCGCCGGCACGGCGTCTGGAATGGTCGTCAGCATTTGCGCGACCTTCATCAGCGGGCCCTTCATCGAGCCGAGAGCGGAAGCGAGCGCCTTGGCGTCGGTGTCGCGTCCGCCCCCACGCAGCCGGTTGACGCCGACGCGCGCGGCGAGCGCGCCGGCGTTGACGCCGAGCCGCGCATAGCGGGTCGCCCGCGCGCTCAGGCGATTGGCTTCGTTGTCATTGTCCAAGCGAAAATCCCGCAGGCAGGCGTCGGCAAGGACACCATATAAGCCGCGCGTCGATGAATTTCAGCAGCGCGGAAGAAAGCGCGGCAAAATGGCAATTTTTCCCAAGAGCCGCACAGGAGGCTCTTGCTATGCCCGGCTGGTCGCGGGCGAGCGAGAGGAGGCTGAGATGATTTTGCGCGTATGGCGCGGCTGGACGACGGCGGAAAACGCGGACGCTTACGAGGATCTCATCCGAACGGCGATCTTTCCCGGCATTCTCGCAAGGTCGATCGCGGGGCTGGAAGGGCTCGAGCTTTTCCGCCGGCCGATCGAAGCCGAGGTCGAGTTCGTGACGCTGATGCGCTTCGTTTCATGGGACGCGGTCAAGGCCTTCGCCGGTCCGAACTGGGAGGTCTCCGTCGTGCCGCCAGCGGCGCGCGCGGTGCTTGCCCGCCTCGACGACAAGGCGGCGCATTACGAGTTGCGCGTCCCGCATGAGGCAAAGTCCTAGCGCCGCCGGTGGTAGGTGAGGGCCATTGCGAGACACGCGGACAGCGGCGCCGTTGGCAGCGGTTCGCGTGCGTCGAAAAGGATCGCCCGGTTCTTTTCATAGACGAACGCCTCGGGAAACCGGCCGCGGAAATCGTCGATGAGCGTCGTGCGACAGTTGAACAGCACTGCGCACTCCCGCTCCGAGGACCGAGACCAGCCGAGACGTATTGTGCTTCCGCTGCCGGTCGCCTCCGTCAGATAGGCGGGTTCACCCCATTTCAGCGTTTCCGTGAGCGGCCCGACGCCGTCAATGTGAGCGGCCGTCTCGAAGATGAGCTCGCGCGCCTCGAGAAGCCGCGCGCGAACGCGCTCGGGGAAGGCGGCGAAAGCCGCCTCCACATCGGCGGGCGCCGACGGCAGTGGCCTATGCATGGGCGTACAGCCAGGCAATTTGCTTGAGCGGGTCGGCGGCGGCCAACGCTTCGTCGCGCCGCTGCTGCTCAGGCCCATCGGGCAAATGATTTTGAATTTCGCGACCGCGGCTCATCAGGAGCACGTGATTCGCCCGCGGGCGGCGCAATTCCTCATAACGCTTCAGGGCCGTCTCAACCGTGTCAACTTCAGCCGATTTCAGGCAGTCGGCGAGCGCCGCAGCGTCCTCGACGCCTTGCGCCGCGCCTTGCCCGAAAAACGGCAGCATCGCATGCGCGGCGTCTCCGAGCAGCGCAACCCGTCCAGCCGTCCAGCGCTCCAACGGCGCCCGATCGAAGAGAGCCCAGCGCTTGGTCTCAGTGGCCGAGACGATAAGCTGGTGGAGGCGCTGATCCCAGCGCTCGAATTCGCGCAACATGTCCGAAATCTCGCCATCCGCGGTCCAGAACTCGGATCGCCAGTTCCCGGCCGGCGCAATCGCCACGATGTTGATGAGACGGCCGGCCGAGATTGGATAGTGAACGAAATGGCGACCAGGACCCAGCCACAATGTATGCACCGGGCGCCGCGCCATTTCAGGCGCGCGTTCGGCAGGGACAAGACAACGAAACGCGCACAAGCCGGAAAAGCGAGGTTCTTCTTGCGGCGTGACGAAATCGCGGACCGCAGAATAAATCCCATCGGCGCCGATCGCCGCATCCGCCTCGACGTGGAGCATGCGTCCGGACGCGCTCAAGAACTCAAGCTCGACGCCCTTTCCGCTTTGCGCTACGCCGATGCAGCGATGATCGAGACGCACCGTTTCTTCGGGCAAGGCGCGGCGGAGGAATTCTCTTAAATCCGCGCGGTGCGCGACATAGCAAGGGGCGCCGTACATGAGCTCGCACCTTTCACCCATCGGCGTCGCTGAGAGCACCCGGCCGTCTTGCCAGCGTCGAAACTCCCAGGCGAATTCGAGGCGAATGGCGAACGCGTCAAACTTCCTGGTCGGGTCCAGCCGTCGAAGGAGGCGGACCATGTTGGGGGGAACGAAGATGCCCGCCCCGATCTCATTGAGCGCAGCCTCCTGTTCATAGACGACGGCGTCGAGCCCTGCCCGCCGCAAGAACAATGCCGTCGCGAGGCCGCCGAGCCCTGCGCCGACGATGGCGATTCTTGTCGCTGGCATGGTCCCCCTCCCGATCCATCCCTCGACATGGAATGGCGCGAGCCGACACCAATTTATCAGGAGACACGCGTCTGTCTGGCGTTATCCCCCCATGCGAAAGCCTCCGCTCCCTACGCCATCGTCTCCAGTTCGTCGATCATGCGCTCGATCACCGAGAGGCCGATCTTCCAGAAGCCTGGGTCCTTCGCGTCGAGGCCGAAGGGCGCGAGCAATTCGGAATAGGACTTCGATCCGCCCGCTGCGAGCATCGCGAGATACCGCTCGGCGAAGCCGTCGCTCGAGCGCTCGTAAACCCCATAGAGCGAATTCACCAGGCAATCGCCGAACGCATAGGCGTAGACGTAGAACGGCGAATGGATGAAATGCCCGATATAGGCCCAATAGGTTTCATAGCCAGGTCTGAGCGCAATCGCGGGGCCGAGGCTTTCGGACTGCGTGTTCATCCAAAACTGGCTGATTTGTTCCGTCGTCAATTCGCCGTTGCGGCGCTCGAGGTGAACGGCGCGCTCGAACTTGTAGAACGCGATCTGGCGCACCACGGTGTTGAGCATGTCCTCGACCTTGCTCGCCAGCATCGCCTTGCGCTCGGTGGAATCCGTAATCGTTGTCAGCATCGAGCGGAAGGTCAGCATCTCGCCGAACACCGAGGCCGTCTCGGCGAGCGTCAGCGGCGTCGGCGCCATCAAGGGGCCATTGACGCCGGCCAGCACCTGATGAACGCCATGGCCAAGCTCGTGCGCGAGCGTGGTCACGTCGCGCGGCTTGCCGAGGTAATTGAGCAAAATATAGGGATGAGCGGACGGCGTCGTCGGATGGGCGAAAGCGCCGGGCGCCTTGCCGGGCCTGACCGGCGCGTCGATCCACCCTTCGTCGAAGAAGCGCCGCGCGACGTCGGCCATGCGCGGCGAAAACGCCGCGTAGGCGCCGAGCACCATGTCGCGCGCCGCCTCCCACTTGTAGACCCGCCGCGGCGCATTCGGCAGCGGCGCGTTGCGGTCCCAATGGTCGAGCTCAGCCTTGCCGAACCAGCGGGCCTTGAGCGCATAATAGCGATGCGAGAGCCGCGGATAGCCGTCCGTCACCGCCGCGACGAGCGCCTCGACAACCTCGGGCTCGACGCGATTGGCGAGGTGACGAGAGTCGGCGACGTCCTTGAACTTGCGCCAGCGGTCCGAGGTCTCCTTGTCCTTCGCCAGCGTGTTGGTGATGAGGGTGAAGAGACGCAGGTTGGCGCCGAGCGTGGCGGCGAGCGCATTGGCCGCCGTCTCCCTGACCTTCGCGTCCGGATCCATGAGCTTGCCGAGCAGCGGCTCGAGCGTCAGGCTCTCGCCGTCGAAATCGAACCTGAGCGCCGCCATCGTTTCGTCGAACAGCCGGTTCCACGCTGCGGCTGCACTCACCGATTTGTCGAGAAACAATCGCTCGAGTTCGTCGGCGAGCTGGTGGGGCTTCTCCTTGCGGATGTCCTCGAGCCAGGGGCGATAATGGCCAAGCGCCGGCGCGGCCATGGCGGCGTTCAGCTTCGCATCATTGAGGCGATTGAGCTCGAGCTCGAAAAACAGGACGTCGCCGGCGAGCGCCGTCACGCGCTCCTGCGCGTCGCCGTGGAACTTGGCAATTCTCGGATTGCTGGTGTCGGAAGCGTACAGCAGCGACGCATACGCCATGATGCGTCCGGTCAGATCCTGCAGCGCCTCGTATTTCTTGACGGCCACAGCCAATGTCTCGCCCGCGTCGGGCCGGCCGGCCATCTGTTCGAGCTTGCCGCGGTAGGCTCTCGGCGAACAGCTTGGCGTCCCGCTCCGCGCGCTCGAGATCCGCGGCGAAGGCGGCTGAATTCATGCCCTCGTACAAATGCTCAAGGCGCCATTCCGGCAGCGCGCCAAGATCGGTCGGCGCAGACGGGGGCGACAAAGCGGCTTCGGGAGAAAGAGTGACCCGGGAGGAATGGAGCTTGGAACTCATCAATCACGCCTCGATCTTAGGGCGCCGCTAACGCTTCACGACAGTTTCAAGCCTACAAAGCGGCGCTTTTGCGGACACGGGTGGGTCGGAACGGGACGCCGTTAACATCGCATTTACCGTGATGCCACAAAGTGGCGCAATGCGCGGTTCCGAGGGCCGCCCCGGAGGACGATGACCGCTCTCATACTCATTGTCGATGACGATCCCATTCAGCGGCGCCTGCTCGAGGCGATGGCCAGACGATTTGGCCACGAGGCCGAATGCGTGGAATTCGGGCGAAGCGGCGCTCAAGCGTCTCGAGGCGGGCGACCGGCCGCCGATCAATCTCTTGATCCTCGACCTCGTCATGCCCGATCTCGACGGCATGGGGGTGCTGGCGCGGATGCGCCAGCGCGAGATCGCCGTCCCCGCGATCGTCCAGACGGCGCATGGCTCGATCGAGGCCGTCATCTCCGCCATGCGCGCCGGCGCGACGGACTTCGTCGTCAAGCCGGTCGGCGCCGAGCGGCTGCAGGTGTCGATCCGCAATGCGCTGCGCGTCGATGCGCTGGAGGACGAACTGAGGCGCGCCACGCGGCGCAAGGCCGGCGAGCTCAGCTTCCGCGACATCGTCACCCGCTCAGAATCGATGGCGCGCACCATCCGCCTCGCCGAGCGCGCCGCCAAATCGAACATACCGGTGCTCATCGAAGGCGAGTCGGGCGTCGGCAAGGAATTGATGGCGCGCGCCATCCAGGGCGCCTCCGAGCGACGGGGCAAGCCGTTCGTCACCGTCAATTGCGGCGCGCTGCCCGAGACGCTGGTCGAATCCATCCTTTTCGGACATGAGAAGGGCTCCTTCACCGGCGCGGTCGACAAGCACGCCGGCAAGTTTGCCGAGGCCAACGGCGGGACGCTGTTCCTGGACGAAATCGGCGAACTGCCGCCGGACGCTCAAGTCAAGCTGTTGCGCGCGCTGCAGGAGGGCGAGATCGATCCGGTCGGCTCGCGCCGCCCGGTCAAGGTCGATTTCCGGCTCGTCTCGGCGACCAACAAGAACCTGATCGAGCTCGTCAAGGCGGGCCGTTTCCGCGAGGATCTTTTCTATCGCCTCAATGTGTTCCCGATCTCCATCCCGCCGCTCCGGGCCCGGCTCTGCGATGTGCAGGATCTCGCCGTGCGCTTTCTCGCCCGCTTCTGCGTCGAGGAAGGCAAGCGCATCCGTGGGCTCGCCAATGACGCGCTCGCGCTGCTCACCGCCTATGATTGGCCGGGAAACGTCCGCCAGCTCGAGAACGCGCTGTTTCGCGCCGTCGTGCTGGCCGATGGCGACGAACTGACGGTCGCCGAGTTTCCGCAGATCGCCGCGCAGGTCGAGGGTTACGACGTGCGCATTCCCCCGGCGCCGATCCCGATCGCCGCCGACCCCGCGGTTTCGGTCGGCTTCCCGCCGGTCGCTTACGATCCCCGCGATCCCCATTCGCTGAGACTGATCAACGACGGCGGCGACGTGCGCCTGCTGGAGGAGATCGAAACCGAGGTGATCCGCTTCGCGCTCTCCCATTATCGCGGGCAGATGTCGCAAATGGCGCGCAAACTCGGCATCGGGCGCTCGACGCTCTACCGCAAGATGAAAGACATCGGAATCGCCGATGATGACATGCTCGGCGACGCTGCGGCATAATGCAGGCGAAGCGTCGGCCGATGTCGGTGGCGGACATTTCGAACTCAACCTCGTCCTGAGGAGCGCAGCCTTAGGCGAAGCGTCTCGAAGGACGCTCCGGCGAGCGCGGTCGGCGCTGCAAATGAATCCTTCTTCGAGACGCCTTGCTTTCGCGCGGCTCCTCAGAATGAGGTCCGTGGAGGGACTGCGAGCATGCTTGCGCGTGGAGCGTGGCCTACGCTTCTGCTGTCAGGCTTGAGCGCCGCCGCGCTTGCGTGCGCCGCAAGCCTCGCCCTTGCCGATCCTCCGCCGCCGCCGAGCCCTGCTGGCGCGAACCTCGGCGCGCGGCTCCAACCGCCCGATAGCCCGCCGCCCGTCACCTACGATCCGACCGCCGGGCCTCCGCTCTCGCCCATTCAAAGCGCGCTGCAAGCCGCGATGGAGCGGCTCGTCACGCAAGGGGATCGCCGCAACCCGCTCGGCAGCGGCGACTGGCGCGCGGCGCGCGGGGCGATCGCGGCCTTCTACGCCGGCCGCTCTTACGAGCCGGTATGGGTGAGCGAAAACGGCCTGACCGATGCGGGGCAGGGGGCTCTCGCGCAACTGAAGCGCGCCCCGGACGACGGCCTCAACCTGTCCGGTTTCACTCCGCCACACGACACCGGAGCGAACCTTTCCCCCAACGGGATTGCAGAAGCCGAGACGGCCATCGCTTCGGCGATCGTCGCCTATGCCGAGCAGGCGACCGGGTCGCGCGTCGTTCCGTCGCACGTCTCGCCGCTCATTTTCGCAAGGCCGAGCGTCGTCGATCCCGGCGCAGCCCTGGTCGAGACAGCGATGGCGGCCGATCCAGCCAAACGGCTCGCCGACTTCAACCCGCCGCAGAAGGGCTATCAGGAGCTCCGCGACGAATTGAAGCGCCTCGAGACTCCCGGCGTCGCCAACCGGCGCCCCCGCGCCCTCAGCGCCGACCTCGATCCCGATCCGCTGCTCGATCTTCAGGACGAGGGCGCTCCGCGGCGGATCAAGCGGGCGCTCAACGCCCATATCTACCCCGCCTCGGCCAGCTCGACGTCGGCCGGCGCGTCCGCCCGCCAACGGGCGGCGATCCTCGCGAATATGGAGATGTGGCGCTGGGAGCCGCGCGACATGGGCGAGCGGCGAATCGAGGTCAATCTCGCCGACTTCTCGCTCGCGGTCATCGAGGGCGATCGGATCCTTCATCAGGCGCGTGTGATCGTCGGCAAACCGGAGACGCCGACGCCGATCTTCTCCGACGTCATGCGCTACGTGCTCATCAATCCGTCCTGGCGGGTGCCCAATTCGATCATCAAGAAGGAAATGATGTCGAAGCTCGGCGCGTTGAGCCGGCGCGGCTACGAGGTGAAAACGGTCGGCGGCCGGCTGACGGTTCGCCAATTGCCGGGCGACGACAACGCGCTTGGGCGTTTCGCCTTCATGTTTCCCAATGACCACGCGATCTACCTGCACGACACGCCGTCGAAGGAGCTGTTCGACGAGGACACCCGGGCTTTCAGCCACGGCTGCATCCGCGTCGAAGACCCGCAGAGCCTGGCCGAGCTGGTCCTCGGGGGCGAATCAACCGGCCGGACCGAGGAGCGGATCGAAGCCGCGATCGGAGGCAAGGAGCGCACCGTCTTCCTGCCTCGCCCGCTGCCTATTCACATCGAGTACTTCACTGATTTCGTTGACGAATTCGGCGAACTCAAGGAGCGTCCGGACGTCTATGGCCTGATTCGCAGGGTCGAGGGCATACTCGCCCGGGCAAGTCAAGATTGAAAGGAAGATCGTGTCGGGCTATACGTCGAACAGATCGCTTTTTGCCTCAACTGTGACGCGAGCGTCACAATGCGAACAAGGAGCGCCAGGGACAGGCGCTCGGGAGGTCGCGTAGGGTCGGCGGGAGAGGCCGGCAAAGCGTAAGTAGCAACATCGATTAGGCACAGTCCTCCGGCTTCGCCGCCGGTTGTGACGTGTTGGGGAAGGATGGTTTATTGGCGGGTTTTAACCTGAGCAAGTGCGCGGGCCGCGGCGGAGCGGCAGCGCGACTGGCGGTGGCGGCGGCTTTCACGGCCGCCTGGCTTGTCCCCAACTCGACCAAATCGGCGGTCGCCAACGGCGACACGCGGACCATCACGCTCTCGGACCAGCACACCAACGAAAGCGGCTCGTTCACCTTCATGGTCAACGGCGTCTATGACCAGGCGGTGCTCGACAAGCTGAACTGGTTCTGCCGGGATTGGCGGCTCAACGAGCCGACCAAGATGGATCCGCATCTGTTCGACATCATCTGGGAGGTCTATCGCGAATCCGGGTCGACGCAGCCGGTCGACGTCCTCTCCGGCTACCGATCGCCGCAAACCAACGCGATGCTGCGCAGGCGCTCGCGGCAGGTCGCCGAGCATTCGATGCATATGCAAGGCAAGGCGATCGACGCGCATTTCCTCGACGTCGGCCCGGCGCGCATCCGCGACATCGCGATGCGCATGGAGGCGGGCGGCGTCGGCTTCTATCCGACAGGCATGACGCCCTGGGTGCATATCGACAGCGGTTCGGTCCGGTATTGGCCGCGGATGAGCCGAGACGCGCTGACGCGATTGTTCCCCGACGGAAAGACGGTGTTCATTCCCGCCGACGGGCAGCCGATGCCCGGCTTCGAGCAGGCGCGCGCCGAGATCGAGGCGCGCGGTGGAAATGTCCAAGTGGCGCGGGGCGGCGGAATCGGCGGGCTTTTCTCTTGGCTGTTCGGCGGCGGCGGCGCGGACGACGCGGAGGAGTCGGGCGGCGGGGAAGCGACGACCGCCACGGCGATGTCCGGCAATGCGCGCGGCGGCCGAGGCGGCGGCCTGCAGCCGGTCGAGGTCGCCGATGTCGGGCCGGAGGCCGTCGCCAAGGCCAAGCGCAACCTGCCGACGGGTCAGACTTACGCCAGCGCCCCCGAACCGGCGCCGGCCGCCAAGCCGCAGGCGCCCGATTCCGGGCCCGAGGCGGTCGCGAAAGCCAAGCGTGACCTGCCGACCGGCCTGTCTTACGCGAGCGCGGTCGATTCCGCGCCGACGCCTCCAGTCAAACCGCAGACTGTCGCGGCGCTGGAGCAGCCCGATATTGCGAGCGACGCCTCTCCGGAGGAGCCGCATGGCGCCGGGCCCAAGGTCATCGCGCCGCTGCCGCCGCGGAAGCCAGCCGATCTCGCCGCCCTAGCCTTCGCCGACGCTCCCATGCCGCCAGTTCGGCCGGCGGACGTCGTCCTTGCTTCGGCTACGCCGACGGCTTTCCTCCCGGCCTCGAACAAGGCGTTTGGCCCCGCCCTGCAGCGCGGACTGTTGCCGCAGATCATTACCGCCGGGGTCGACCGAGCGCCGACCGGCGCGCTCGCGCTGGCCGAAGGGCTCGCGGCGCCACCCTATGACGACAGCGAGCTCCTGGCGCGGGCGGCCGCGCTGACGGCGCCCCTGCCGCCCATGCCGATCCCGGGCGCGGCCCCGGCGCCTGCTCCGATGGTGGTCGCCGCCATGGCCACCCCGCAGCCGGAGCAGGGGTGGGTTGCGCGCACCGCCGCCGCGGCGGCCGAAGACCTCGAGCAATTGTTCGGCGGCGTCTTCGGGAGCTCCGCGCCGGCTAAGACAAGCCCGAGCGAGCTCCGGGCCTCTCAGCAATAGGCTCGTCCGGCGCGGCTTCGTCGACGCGGCGGCGCCTTTTTATGACAACTCTCGCCAAGTTGACTTGAGAAGGGCCGCGCCTGTCGCTATACGACGTTTTTGCGACGGGGCGGGGGCCTCCATGAACGTCTCCTTGGATCAAGCCATCGAAATCCACGCACGGGTGCTCAAGCATCGGTTCGGCGATCGAGCGGCGCTGCTCGCGCAGGAAAGGGCGCGTCAGTGCGCGACGCGCGGCGATGATGAGGGTCACGTCGTCTGGCGCCGGGTCGCCGCCGTTGCCGGAGAGCTTCCGGCCGAGCCGCCCGCCGCCAAGTCGAGCGAGATAAGCTAGGATTTACAGCTGGTTAACGCCGTCCGCTGAAAATCGACTCGAAATGGATGGCGACGGCGACGTCCGCCGGGATCCGCTGCAAGCAGCAGGCGAGGAGGAGGCACGACTTCATTGAGCTCGTGGGATTGCTCTTGAAATCGATCCTGCGCACCGAGCGCCGCGCGCGACAATTGTCCCCGATACGCTCTATCGAGCAGCGCAGGAACGATCCGGTTGGCGAATTTGAGCCACGGAAGGAACGTTGACGCCACCTGATCCGACATGGTTTTGACGCAGTTCATTCTTCGCATGAACCAAGCCGGCGACACCTGTACGCCCAAAAGACCGATCTCTATTTCGGAACAACCGGTTACGTTGTCAGTTTATTGTCATATTCGAATTCCGGGCGACTCAGCAGAAGGAATTCCAACGGAGTCCCTTCACGATGACGAACTTCTTCGATCTGCCGCTATTCACCGATGATGGCGACGTCCATGCCGTCATCGAGACGCCGCGCGGCAGTCACGTCAAGTTCGCCTACGATTCAAAGCTCAAGGCCTTCGTCCTCCGCAAATCCCTTCTAACCGGGCTTACCTATCCTCACGACTGGGGGTTCATTCCATCGACCAAGGCCGATGACGGAGATCCTCTCGACGTCATGGTGATCCATGAGGGAACGACCTATCCGGGGGTCGTTCTCATCTGCCGCATCATCGGCATTCTTGAGGTCGAGCAGAAAAGCAAAAAAAAATCCGAGAGAAATGACCGGCTGTTTGCTGTCCCGGTGCGTTCGCATTCCGAAAACGCTCTAAGGGACGTAGGAGATCTAACAAAACCAGTCCAGGAAGAGCTTGAGAAGTTCTTCATCGCCACTGAAGAGCTCGAGGACAAGAAACTCAAGATTTTGGGTTGGGAGGGCCCCAAACAGGCGCTTATGGCGATCACGCAGGCGGCGAAATCCTTCGCTAAACCGCAGCAGTAATGGCGAAGCGCGTTGGGAGCCATTCCATGCAGATGCCGCTTTCCCCCAGCTGGACCGACATCATCGTTCGTCTCGCGTTGGCGATGATCGCCGGCGCGGTGCTCGGGCTCAATCGCGGAGCCCGAGGCCATGCGGCGGGTCTTCGAACCACGATCCTCGTCACCCTGGCGGCCGCCGCCGCGATGATTCAATGCAATATCCTGCTGACGCTCGACGGCAAGCAGCCCGGTTTTTTCGCCGTCATGGATCTCATGCGCCTGCCCCTGGGCATCCTGACCGGCGTCGGGTTCATTGGCGGCGGCGCCATCCTCAAGAAGGGGGGATCCATCACCGGCGTGACGACCGCGGCGACGCTGTGGATTGCGACCGTCATAGGACTTCTCTCTTGGCGGCGGGCAGCTCGGACTTGGGATCGTCTCGACGGCGCTCGGGCTGTTCACGCTCTGGGGAATGCACTGGATCGACATTCGCATCCCGCGCGAGCACAGCGCGATGCTGGTTGTCGCGACCGAACCTGGATCGCCAACCCCTCGGCTTGAGGAGCTGCTTCGAGCGCAAGGCTACCGCGCCCGGTTTCGGGCGCAAACCTGGACGCTCAACGCCCAAAACAAGGAGGAAATCGAAACGCGCTTCGAGGTTTTCTGGCGGCAGGCCGAATGTGCGCCGCCAAGGCTCGACTTCGTCCCGCCGGTCGAACAGGTTTGCCGGGTCAAATCGATCGAAATCACTTTGGAACGCGACCAGGCTTGACGCGGCGACGATCCGCCGCGCGTTCATTCGATCCCGCAAGGATCGTGTCCGTCTCAATGCGTATCCGGGCTCGAGCCGCCCAGGTGGGGAACGAGCGCGCCCGGCAAATGCACCAGGTAGCCGAAGGCGTGCGTCACGCCGTCGGCCATCCTCTGCTGAACCGATGGCGCGGGAGCCGGCGCAGGCGCTGGCGGGGCGCTGGCGGCTTGCGGGGGCTCAGGCGATTTCTCCGCTTCCTTGGGCGGCGCCGGCTCGGTCCGGCGCCGCGCGGGCTCGGCAGCGGGTCTGACTGAGGCTTTTGCCCTTCTGTGAGCCTTTGGCGGGGAGGGTCTCTCGGGCGGCGTCCTCACCGAATCGATCCTCGGCGTCGATGGCTCCGCGGATTCGTTCGACAGAGACGCCGTCGGCGTTGCGTCCGGCTTCGGCGTCTGAGCCGGAGGGGCCGTGGAGGCGGTCGAAGCGGGACTGTGGGCCGCCGTTGCGCCTGTTGAAGCTGGCGCCCCGTCCGGCGTGATCGCCGGCGAGGCGACCGCCGGGGCCGCGGGCTTATGCGTCTCAGCCGGGGGGGCCGTGGAGCCGGTCGGAGCGGGACTGTGGGCCGCCGTTGCGCCTGTTGAAGCTGGCGCCCCGTCCGGAGTGATCGCCGGCGAGGCGACCGCCGGAGCCGCGTTCGGCTTCGGCGTCTGAGCCGGAGGGGCCGTGGAGACGGTCGAAGCGGGACTGGAGGGCCCTGGCGCCATCGGGACCCCGTCCGGCCCGATCCTTTGCGTGGAGACCGGGATGGCCGGAACGCTGGGCGGGATCGGCTTGAATGCCGGAGCAGCCGAACTCCAAGCCAAAAGAGGCGAGATGCGGCGCGACGACGTCTTCGTTCCCCGGAGCCAAAAGCGAGCCGTCGTTGGCTGAAGCCTGGCTGGCGTCGGGCCGCGCTTCTCCGGCGCGCGCTGGCGAAGGCGCAGCCCGCTGGCCGGCCTGCGGCGGCGCGGGGACGGAGCTTGAGGGCTCAAGGGCCTGCTGGTCTTGCGGCCTGACCAGGCTCTCGTCCGGGCGCAGGGAGAATTCGTGCGCCGGATGGTTCAGAACTTCGTTCATGACGACGACGCCGGCGAAAAACGCGGCGACGCCCCCGAGCGCAAGCCCTCCCGCTCTCAGTTTCCGGCGCCCGGGACTGGGCTTGGCCCGTTTCTCAAGGCCGGTCCGCGGCCCGATCGGCTTTTCGCCGTTGGCTTCACCGGGAGGGTCGATCCCCCAGTGCGCGCGCCGAGGCTTCTGGCTTGGGGCGTTGGGCTTCGGCGCCGTCGACGCGGGCTTGGGCGCCGTCGACGCGGAGGGAGGCGGGGCCTGAGGCGTCCGTGTCGACGACTCGACCGCCCGCTTCAACTCCGCGAGCATGTCTTCGGCGTTCGCTTGCCGCTTTGCCGTGCCTTCCATGGGCTCGAAGTCCTTTAAGTCCCTTCTCTCGCCCCCGGAGAGATGTCCTGCTCCCGTCCCATCACACAGATGGTTAAGAATTCTAGCGCCAACCGCTCATATCAGCACGAGCCGCTTCGCCTCAAGGTCCTGCCAAATATGTCGAATTGAGGGTTGCCCGCCCGCCGTGGCTAAGGGGAGCGCGGTGCTTGCCGCCACTCCCGGTCGCTCCGTCCAACAAATCCTTGGCTAAACCCGGAATCCTCCGTATACTTTCGGCTGATCGAAATCCTTGCGGTCGCAGCAAAGCGCTGGCGGCGATAGAAGACCCATGACGGAGAGAGGACGGGCCGTTTGAGAGGCCTTGCGCACAACCCGCGGCGCGAGTCGCAGGCAAGACAAATTTTTTTAATTTTTTTCTCTGTAACCCTTTGAAAAGCCCCGATTCCGCCAAAGGAATTGAAGGAAATCCAAGGACTTTTCCTTGTTTTTATTTGGATTTCCTTGGATAGATTTGGACCGGAGTCGCCATAAGGTTGTATCGGCGAGCGCGATAGCGCGTCCGGCGCCATCGAGGGCAGGGCTCAGCCGACTGGCCTATTCCTCCAGCTCGCTGTCCCAGTACAGATAATCCATCCAGCTTTCGTGCAAATAATTGGGCGGGAACAGGCGCCCGTTCTGATGCAGGTCGTGGACGGTCGGCTGGTAGGGCTTGGTGTGCGGCCACATGCGGGCGACCGCGGGCAGGAGGTCGGCCTTCTTGAGATTGCAATCCGAGCACGCCGCGACCACGTTCTCCCAGGTCGTGATCCCGCCCTTCGAGCGCGGAACCACATGGTCGAAGGTCAGGTCGTCGCGCTGGCCGCAATATTGGCAGGTGAAGCGATCGCGCAGGAACACGTTGAACCGGGTGAAGGCGGGAAAGCGGGTCGGCTTGACGTAGCTCTTGAGCGACACGACCGAGGGCAGGCGCATCTCGAAGCTCGGAGAGCGCACCAGCGTGTCGTATTCGGAGAGGATGTTGACCCGGTCGAGGAACACCGCCTTGATCGCGTCCTGCCAGCACCAGATCGACAGCGGATAGTAGCTGAGCGGACGGTAATCCGCGTTCAAGACGAGCGCCGGACAGTTCCCCGGCGAAACTGAGCGAACATGAACCGTCAACCCGGCGCTCCGTCCTCCGCACGCTGCCGCGGCCGTCTCCGAATCCGGCCGCGTCGTTACTCTACAGCTTGCGTGACGCCCTTGTGAAGGCGCCGAAATCCAGCGCTTTTTCTCGCTTCACGCGCTTTGCCGTCAGTCGCCCCCTTGCGAATCGTTCAGCGGCCTTGCTCTTCGATCGCCTCCATGTCGGCGTCGGAGAGGCCGAAATGATGGCCGATCTCATGGACGAGAACGTGGGTGACGACGTCGCCCAGCGAGTCGTCGCCGTCGCACCAGAAGTCGAGCAGCGGCCGACGGTAGAGCCAGATCATGTTGGGCAATTCGCCCGTTTCCCCGGTCGCGCCGCGCTGCGCGAGTCCACGCCCGCGGAAGAGCCCAAGCAGGTCAAACTCGCTCTCGGCGCTCATCTCGTCGAGCGTCTCGTCGTCGGGGAAATCGGTGACCTGAATGACCAGACCGTCGCTGAGACCGCGGAACGAGGCCGGCAGCCCTTCAAAGGCGGCCCGCGCCAGCGCCTCGATGTCTTCGGAAGTCGGAGCGCGTAGAGATGCGACGCCGCCCAGCGCTTCGACGGTCACTGCGCAGCCCGGCGTCTCGTCGCGAGGGGGCCTTCGAACGATTTGACCCGCGTCGCCTCCAGGCCGTCGACCAGGCGGCGCATCCGCGCGGCGAGGGCGTCGCGGATCTTCCCGGCGCTCGCCGGGAACTCGGCCAGAACCCGCTGGAAGGTCTCGCGCGGAATTCGGATGACGACCGCGTCCTCGGCCGCGCGCGCGCTGACGCGGCGCGCCGTGGAAGCATAAAGGGCGGTCTCGCCGATGAGAGCCCCCGCGCCGACGCGGCGCTCGCCTTTCGGCTCCGCTCCGTCCTTGAGCAACGTGATTGCGCCCGAATGGACGAAATATCCGGAATTGGCGGTTTCGCCGGCGAAGAACAACGCTTCCCCCGCCCGCAAACGCCGCTTCTCACAGGAAAAGGCGATCAACTGCACCGCTTCGCGCGGAAGGAGGTCGAAGGGCCGCGTCCGCCCGAGCCGCAGGACGTCGTCGTCAAGCCTCACTCGGTCGCTCCCCGGAGGCCTCGCTCGACACCAGCTTGTAGCCGCCGGCTTCCGTCACCAGGAGCTGCGCTTCGGCCGGATTGTTCTCGATCTTCTGGCGCAGGCGATAGATGTGCGTCTCGAGCGTGTGCGTCGTCACATTGGCGTTATAGCCCCAGACATGCTTGAGCAGCGTCTCGCGGGCCACCGGCTGTTGTTCGGCGCGATGGAGATAACGCAGAATGGCCGCCTCTTTCTCCGTCAGGCGCAACTTGACCCCCTGCGGGTCGACAAGGTTCTTCGAAGTCGGCCGAAACGTGTAGGGACCGACCTGGAACTCCGCATCCTCGCTTGCCTCGTATTGCCTGAGCTGCGAGCGGATACGGGCGAGCAGAACGACGAAGCGAAACGGCTTGCCGACGTAGTCGTTCGCGCCGGAATCAAGGCCGGACACGGCGTCTGCGTCCGAGTCGTGCGCTGTCAGCATGATGATGGGCCGCCGATACCCGTCTCGGCGCATCCGTTTGACCGCCTCGCGCCCGTCCAGATCAGGCAGGCCGACATCCATGATGATGAGGTCGGGAGTTGTGGCTGCGACCGCCTCGAGCGCCCCTTCCGCGGTTTCGACCGACTCGACCTGAAACTCAGGATGCAGAGCCAACTGCTCGACCAGCGCCTGACGCAGGTCGGCGTCATCGTCCACGATCAGCAATTGCCGCGTCTGGCTCATCTATTTGACTTTACCCGCTGGAGCGCGCGCCGGCTACCGCAGGATTGCGGCAAGCATGCGGCTGGCGCCAATCCGGGAGGCGGGCTAGCGCGACTTCCGGTCGTGGATTTCGCACGCGTCTCCTCAAGGCTCGAGGATCAGTTCTCGGGCGCCGGCTGTCTTGAGCTCGCTTTCGGAGCCGGCAAGCCTGATCGATTTGACATCGTTCCAGAGAGGCGTGAGGTCCCCGTAGTGTCGCGAAAAGATATGGCCGGATTCGCCAGTCGCGATCATGAAGCGGGACTTGTCGGGGTTCGCCAGGTCGTAAAGCCCGCGAAAACCGCCCCCGTGGGTGCGGGCGAATGGCAGATTCGGGACCTCGGCGCCGCCGCCCCGATCGAGGGTGTAGAATCCACCGCTCGAGGAAACACTGAGGTCGCTCAGCCGATCGAGAAGCGGGACATGGCTGAAGACCTGGTGCTGAAGCACGGCTATGTGCTCTGCGCCCCAACGCCATCGGCTCATGTCGGCGCCGTCGCGCTCGACGAGCAAGGCCAGTCCCTCGTCGAGGGCCCGGCCAAGCGCCTTATGGCAGCCCGGGTCCGCCGCGGCCGGAACGTTGCACCATTCCGGATGGTCGCGCATGAGCGACACGAGAGTCGTCGCGGCGAAGGGTCCCTTCTCCGTCATCGGCGATCCAGTTTTGTCCTCGATCAGGATCTTGTGCAGCGATCTCAGGAATGCCGTGTAGATCAACGGCTCCGGGCGGTCCTTGTCCATGATCGCGTTCCAGCCGAGCAACATCGCCTGCGCCTTCCGCGCCCGGTCGTCCGATGGCGCAATCATCGCAATGAACGGCTGCATCTCCCTGACATCCAGGGACAGGTGGTCGGCCTGCATCGCAGCCGAGGTCACTAGGCTGTGCTTGTCGGCCGCGTCGAAGAATTGCTGGATCCGGCGGGCGCGGAAAGTCTCCTCGTAGTCCTGGCCGAAACTCGGCGTGTGATCCTCGGGAAAGTTGGCGTTGTTGGCGTTAAAGGCGAAGCCCGCCTCCGGGTTGTGCAGCTGGGGCCATTGCTCGAACGGGATCGCGCCAGTCCAGTCGAATTCGCCCGACGCGCCGTCGACCGGGACGAGGCCGAGCCCCGACTTTCGCAAGGGGACCAAGCCGGGATTCAGGAAGCCGATGTCGCCGCCGATGTCGGCGAAGACAAAGTTCTGCGTCGGCGTCTGAAAGAGGCGGAGCGCATCGAGAAATTCGCCCCAGTTTCGCGCCGAATTGACCCGCAACATGGCTTCGGCCGTCGTGTCGCGATCGCCAAGCCCGGTGAAGGCGAGGGCGACCGCCTTTCCCGGCCCGGCAAAGTTCGCCAAGTCCGGGTTGATGTCAGAGAGGACGGGGCCATGCCGGGTCGCGCGGACCGTGAGCACGACGTCGGCGCCGCCCTTCACGCGAATCGTCTCTTGCCGCTTCTCGAACGGCTTCGGTCCGTCGGGGCTGAGATATTTCGACGCGTCGGCCGGATCGACGGTTTCGACGAAAAGGTCTTGGACGTTCGAATCCGCGGTCGTCAGCCCCCAAGCGATCGAATCGTTCTGGCCAAGCACGAAAACGGGGGCGCCGGGAATTGTCGCGCCCTTGAGGGAACCCTCGGGCGTG
Source organism: uncultured Alphaproteobacteria bacterium (assembly GCA_963820095.1). Lineage (GTDB taxonomy): Bacteria > Pseudomonadota > Alphaproteobacteria > Rhizobiales > Beijerinckiaceae > Roseiarcus. The sequence goes on along the minus strand of CAWFZA010000028.1, from coordinate 21,978 downwards.
ACGGCGCGCGCCAAATACCACAGGATTGGCGCGCTAAGCTCGAGATGCGGGTCATTGGCGAGGATAGGCTTTCCGGTCCCCGTCCGCGACCCGGCGACGACCCACTCGTTCGACGCGCCTTTTCCGATTCCGGTCAGGGCGCCAAGCTCGTCATCGATGCTATCGCTGCTCGCATGAGTGTCGCTAATCGCGGGAAGGGTCGTGACAGGATCGCCGGTCCGCGCGCCTGGAAAGAGCCAGCCCGCCCGTTCCTCTCCGAGCTTGGCGATAAGACGGGCGCGGAGGAGTTTAAGCTTGAAGTTCTGCGACAGCTGGTAGGCTTCGATCTTCCCGATCACCAGGCTATCGGCCGGTCTCCAGGGCTCGGGCCTATCGCCAGCTAGAAGGAACTCAGGCGGGAGAGGGTGGCTCGTGAGAAAAGCGTTGACGCCTTCGGCATAGGCCTCGAGCCGCTTCTGCGCCCAGGGCGACAGCGCCGAAAAGCTCGTCTCGGCCTGGCGGTAGAAGCCCAGGGTGCGGATGAACTTATCAACCGGCAGAAGGTCCGGGCCGCGGATCTCCGCCATGCGCCCTTGGCCGACCCGGCGCAGGATGTCCATTTGGAACATCCGTTCGCTCGCATGCAGATAACCGAGCGCGCGCGCGGCGTCGTCAATCGAGCTCGCAAAGATGTGCGGGACGCCGTAATTGTCGCGCCAGACGCGAGCTTCGGATGCGAGACCCGGCAGCCTCTCGTCTCCCGAATAGGTGGGCATGGCGCGATAGAACAGATAGGCGCAGGCGAACGTCGCCACCACGACAAGCGTGAGCGCCGAACTCGCCGCCCATTTGATCAAACGTCGGGTCGTCACAGCTCCAGGCCGTTTTTGCGTCCCCTTCCGCGAGGCGAGGACAGCTACAGCTCCAATCTTATCATGACTGGCGCGTGGTCGGATGGACGCGTCCATCCGCGAGCGTCGCGCAGGACGCGCATCCATTTGACGGAATCGGAGAGTTCCGGGCTGACCCAAATGTGGTCGAGGCGCCGTCCCTTGTTCGCCTTCGCCCAGTCGGGTGAGCGATAGCTCCACCACGTGTAAAGCTTCTCGTTATCGGGCACGAATTTGCGCAATGCGTCGACCCAGGGGCCAGCCGCCTGCGCCCGCTTCAATTTGTCGACCTCAATTGGGGTATGGCTCACAACGCTGAGGAGAGACTTATGGCTCCAGACGTCGTGTTCGAGCGGCGCGATGTTGAGATCGCCGACCAGGATCGATCGGTGCGCCGCCGGCTTCTCGTCCTCTGCCCAGTCCGCCATTTCGTCAATGAAGGCGAGCTTATGGGCGAACTTGACGTTGATCTCGGGGTCCGGCTCGTCGCCGCCCGCGGGTACGTAGAAATTGTGAAGTTCGAGCCCCTGCGCCTCTCCCCCCAGGACGACATGCAGATGGCGCGCATCGCCTTTGGCGCAAAAGTCGCGCTTGGAGAAAGTCGCAAGCGGCAGGCGCGAAACAATCGCTACCCCGTGGTAGCCCTTCTGTCCGTTGATCGCGATATGGGGATAACCCGCGTCGCGAAAAGCTGCGGAAGGGAAATTGGCGTCAGGGCATTTCGTTTCCTGCAGACACAGAACGTCGGGCTGGTGCTCGAGCAGATATCTGACCACGAGATCGATGCGCAGACGCACCGAATTGATGTTCCACGTGGCGATGGAAAACGTCATGACCGGCTCCGGGGCAGGGCAGTCCGCCACTTGCCGGGCCGAAGGGGGGAAGCGCAAGCATCATTGAGCAATTGCCCACAGGCCCGACGTCAGCGCCTGCGGTTGCCAAGTTGGTTGGCCGGCAGGTTCTCGTCGATATGAAAGAGGGATGGGTCGGGGTTCGTCCTCAGGTCGACATTGAACAGCGTGACGACCGTCTGGAAGCCCTGGGCGTCGATGACCGTCCATTGCTTGAGCGCGAAGGTCGAAGCGTCGAACACCAGCGAAAGATGCGCCGTCCCCCCAAGCGCAGCCCGATCCTCGAGCTCGATTGTAATCGTCTTGCCCTCTTGGTCGACGTTCAGGACGTGCGTATCGCGGGCCAAGTCAATGTGGTCGGAAAGCAGAAACTTGAGCGGCGTTTGGCCAATGAAATATTCGTCCTGCGTGTTCAGCTTTCTGTCGACGATGGCGACGCTGCGGCCGTCCGCTATGATCTCGAACCGCGGCGGATCGGTATATTCGAATTGCATGCGGCCCGGACGGACCACGTTGAGCTGTCCCTCGGAGCGCCGACCGTTGGGCCCGACCTGAACGAAGTCGGCGCTCATGACACGAGCGGCGTCGAGCCAGGCGTCAGCGCGCGCCACCGCTTCGTCCGCGGGGATCGGCGCCGGCGCCCCCTTCGACGATTTGGCCGACTTTTGCGCCGCCAGAGTCGGCGCCGTCAGGTCCAGGGGCGCCTGCTGCGCCAAGGCGGAGGCGGCGAAAACCGCGGGCAACAGCAGAAGCACGGGCCATCGGAAGCGTATCGCCACGAAATGAGATCCTTTCGACGGGCCGTTGAGGCGCCGAATTGGCGGCAGAAGCGCCGGATATTGGACGGGCGTCGCCTTTTCACAATCAGTGCGCTCTTTTAATGGCGGGCGCGCGGCCCTGGCGGGGCTATCGGACATCGGCGAGCGCCGCCTCGATCGAGGCGCCAAGGCGGTCGACGATCCTATCCACTTGGCTCCCATCGATGATGAAGGGAGGGGCCAACAGGACATGATCGCCGTTTAAGCCATCGATCGTCCCGCCCATTGGGTAGACCATGAGACCCCGCGCCATCGCCTCGCGCTTGACGCGCGTGTGGAGTTTCGCCGCGGGATCGAACGGCCGCTTGCTGGCGCGATCGCTGACCAGCTCGAGCGCCCAAAAGAGGCCGCGTCCTCGAATGTCGCCGACAAACGGGTGCTGCCCGAACCGTTCCTTAAGCCCCCGCGCAAGTCTTGCGCCCATCTCGGCGACGTTGACGAGCAGTCCATCCCGCCGGATGACGTCCTGCACCGCCAGCGCCGCCGCGGCGGCTAGGGGATGGCCCATGTAGGTGTGGCCGTGCTGAAAGGCGCCTGAGCCATTCGCGAACGCTCGGTAAATCCGCTCCGTCAGCATGACCGCGCCGATCGGCTGATAGCCGCCGCCGAGGCCCTTTGCGACGGCCATTAGGTCGGGCGCAATCCCCTCCTGCTCGCAGGCGTGCAGCGTGCCGGTGCGGCCCATGCCGCACATCACCTCGTCGAGAATGAGCAACACCCCGTAGCGGTCGCAGATCGCGCGGATCCGCTTGAAATAGTCGCCGACCGGCGGGACCGCGCCCGCAGTCGCGCCGACCACGGTCTCGGCGACGAAAGCCATGACGCGATCGGGACCGATCTCGACGAGCTTATCCTCCAGCGCCTGCGCGGCTCTCGTCGCGTAATCCGCGTCGCTCTCGCCTTCGCGCCGCATCCGATAGGCGTAGCAGGGGTCGATGTGATGGGTCTCGATCAGCAAGGGCTCGAACTGCGCGCGCCGCCAAGCGTTGCCGCCGGCTGCAAGGGCGCCGAGCGTATTTCCGTGATAGCTCTGCCGGCGCGCGATGACATGGGCCCGCTGGGGCTCGCCGATCTCGACAAAGTACTGGCGCGCCATCTTGAGCGCCGCCTCGATCGCCTCCGAACCGCCGCTGACGAGATAGACGCGCTCGATCCCGGGAGGAGCGTCCTCGATCAGCCGGTCGGCCAGGAGCTCGGCGACTTCGGTAGTGAAAAAGGCGGTGTGGGCGTAGACGATCGTCTCGAGCTGGCGCCGCATCGCGGCCACGACGTCCGGGTGCCCGTGGCCCAAGCACGAGACGGCCGCGCCCCCCGACGCGTCGAGGTAGCGCCGACCTTCGGCGTCGGCGATTTCGACGCCCGCACCGGAAACCGCGACGGGCATTGCGGCATTTGGCGAGCGATGCAGGATATGCGTCATAAGGGACAACAATGGCGAGTTGTGTGAAAGACCGGTTCGGACCAGTCTATGCGCTGGACGTGAGCGGCGGAAAGGCGGAAGGCGGCTAAAGTGGCTGAAGCGCGCGGACAGGTCGTGTTGGCGGTCGCCCCCAACGGCGGGCGCAAGACCAAGGCCGACCACCCGGCGCTGCCCCTGACGCCAAGCGAACTCGCCCACGCCGCCGCCGAATGCCTCGAGCATGGGGCGTCGATGATCCACCTGCATGTGCGCGACGCTGAGGGCCAGCACTGCCTCGATCCCGACATCTACCGTGCGACCATGGCGCAAATCTGTGAGGCCGTCGGGGACCGGCTGGTGCTGCAGATCACCAGCGAATCGTTTGGCCGCTATTCGCCGGCCGAGCAAAGGGCCGCCGTGATCAAAACCAATCCCGAAGCCGTGTCGCTGGCTCTGAGGGAACTTGCCCCCGAAGGGTCCGACGAGAAGGATTTCTGCGTCTTTCTCGGCAAACTGAAGCAGATGCGCGTCCACCCGCAGATCATCCTCTACGCGCCGAGCGACGCGGAGCGCCTTGGGGCGATGGTGAAACAGGGGCTGATCCCATTCGATAAGCTCTCCGTCCTCTACGTGCTGGGGCGGTATTCGCTCACTCGCACCGGTCTGCCGCGCGACCTCCTGCCGTTTCTCGCTCCCGACATGCCCCGGTTCCATTCGTGGAGCGTCTGCGCGTTTGGCCGCCGGGAGACCGCCTGCGTCACCGCCGCCGCGCTGCTCGGGGGCCACGCGCGGGTCGGATTCGAGAACAACTTCGTCCTGCCCAATGGCGAGCGGGCGGCCTCGAACGCGGATTTGGTCGGCGCCGCCGCCAGCGCGCTCGAAGCTGTCGGGCTCGCGCCACGGACGGCGGACGGCCTGAGGGAGGAAATCGCGGCGGCCTTGGGGCCGTGACGGCGTCCCGCGCGACGCCGCATTGCAAGTCTTGCATAACGTCGACTGCAATAAGAGCAAATAAACGATCATAAACGCGCTTAAACGGTAGTAAAAATGCTGGCGTTTACTGCCGTTTATTTCTGCCAATCTGGACTTTTCAATGGGTTGCGGCCGATTGAAATAAAAAAATCCTGACCCTTCACTCCGCCGCTCGCGAAATGCACTACACGCATGGCTCGGCGCTCTGACTGCAGCGGCGGCTCGATTTCGCTGATAGAAAGTCTCATAGCACGGCTTCCGATTTTCGTAAAGGTTCGACACGAATTTTTTCGTAACGCGCCATCGCCCGCGAATAGCAGACGACCCTCGCGTGTTCCCCGTACGTGGCGATCCACGACGTGGCGATCCACGCCGGTCGTCAGCACTCAGGGAGAACGCCATGAATGTCAGCAGATTTTTGACGTCTTGCGGCGCCGTCCTCGTGGTTTCCGCTAGCGCTGCTCCGGCCACCGCTCAGCTAAGGGTCGACCAGACGAACCTAGTCTCGAACATTCCAGGACTGGCAAAACTCACCGATCCGGATTTGGTCAATGCGTGGGGCATCTCGTTCGGCCCCACCTCTCCGTTCTGGATTTCCGATAACGGCACGGGCCTATCAACCCTCTATTCAGTTCCCGGCTCGGGCGCACCCTCCGTTTCGAAGGTTGGTCTTGTTGTAACCATTCCTCCGACTGCCGGAGGGGCGACGTCGGCGCCGACGGGACAGGTCTTCAATGGCGGCGTCGGCTTCGGCGGCGCAGTTTTCCTGTTCGGCTCCGAGGATGGCGTGATTTCTGGATGGAAAGGGCCAGGCGGAAGCGACACCATCGTCGGCGTCGATAAGGGGTCGGCCGCAGTCTATAAGGGTCTCGCGATCTCGAATCCCGGCACAAACAGCGCCGTATTGTACGCGACGAATTTCTTTGCCGGTACGATCGAAGCCTACAATCCCAGCTTTGCACCGGCCAGTTTACCCGGTAACTTTACGGACCCCAACTTGCCTAGTGGCTACGCCCCGTTCAACGACAAGGTCATCAATGACGAGCTTTATGTAACTTACGCCCTGCAGGACTCGCAGAAACACGACGATGACCCTGGTCTCGGGCACGGTTTCGTCGACATCTTCAACCTAGACGGCACGCTCGACAAGCGCCTCATCTCGATGGGAGCGCTGGACTCGCCATGGGGCCTGGAGATCGCGCCGTCGAGCTTTGGATCCCTGGCCGGTGACCTCCTGGTCGGCAATTTCGGCAATGGAATGATCAACGCCTACAACGCAACCACCGGGGCATTCGCGGGCACGCTTGACGGGAGCGATGGCAACCCCCTCGTCATCGATGGTCTGTGGGGTCTCTCGGTCGGCAACGGCTCAGCGGTTGGCGGAAGCCTCAACACCCTGTATTTCACCGCCGGGCCGAATGGCGAAGGCGATGGCCTGTTCGGGAGCCTAACGGTCCCCGAGCCATCGACTTGGGCAATGCTGATGGTAGGCTTCGCCGCACTTGGCTATGCGGCCTTCCGCAGGGCAAAAGCTCATCCAGTTTCCATGGCCTGAGGGATCGGCCGTCCTGACATCGAAAGGCCGCCTCTGGGCGGCCTTTTTTTGCGGGAGCGCTTCATCGCGGCTCTTTGATCGAGACATGGGTCCAATAGCCCTTGCAAACGAGCCAGGGCTGCTTCCGGCGCGAAACATGAACCTAAACCGCTGGTGACTGCGTCCTAGACGGGCGTCTTTCCCCGACCGCCAAAGGCGCGTCATCCCGCGCCCGCTTCCTCTCCGCGCGAGCTCCTCGCCGACGCACTTCGTGAGGTATGCCATCGAGCAACCTCTAGAGGCGACGGGCATGGGAATGGGCGCCCGGGTCAACAACCGGTGCGAGACAATACGACGCGCGGTCGATCAGCTTGGTCGAAGCCGACCGGTCTACCCCAAGCTTCGTTCCGAATAAAAAAGAGGCCCCATCGAGGGGCCGCTTGAGTGTCTGGTTCCGCGTTTTACGCTGCCGAATCTATCCAACTGGCGACTCTGCGCGCGCCGAAACGCCGCAAAGCCAAGCCCGGCGAAGCCAATGATCATCATCGCCCAGGTGCTGGCCTCAGGCGTATCGCTTATTCCCGTGTAGATGTTCGTCAGGTCCGGAGCGCCGGGGCCTGCGAAGTAGATAAAGCCATTCACGCCGTTTTCCGGACCGATTTCTGCGAATTGCCAAGTCGTGAAGTCAAACCCAACCGGGAAGCCGGTATCCGCCAGGAGGATCTGGCATCGCCGAGCTCCATCCGAGAAAAACGACATCGTCGAAACGCCGTTCACGTTGGTGAACCGCAATCCGTCGCTACAGTCGGACGGACCTGTGCATGCCGTGACGGGTGGTTCGGCGAATGACACATCCCCGGGTACTACAGGTTGCGGAAGGGTCCAGGTGAGAAACGGGGCGCCTGGGATCGGCCGGAGTATCGTCTGCGGGCCGTATGAGCCGTTGGCGAAGATCTGAATGAGCGCGGTGCCGTTCTCATCAAAGAGCAACTTGAAGGGGTCGTCCGTCGCTGGGTGCCCGGCAACAGTCCGACGAACGAGGCATGGGCTTGCGAAACCACACCCAACATCGCCAGTGCCGCCGCCGCCACTGTGCCCAGTAAAACTCTGTTAGGCATCGCATGTCCTCCTGGGTTGATAGGGAATGCTTCCTCGATATATACTGTTCACGACTGCGTGAAGCTCATTTGACGTAAGTCAAAAATGTGGCCAAGTTAAGTTTTCAAGACGATCAAGGGATGGGTATTATTACCCTAACGAGGCGCAAGCGAGCCGTCCACAGTCAATTTGAAGGCTCGATGGCCCGCCTTGCCCGCCGAGCGCCCTGTCCCGCGACTTGCTCGTATCGGGACTGAGCACTAGAGTAGGTTGGCGGGGGCCCGCGCGCCGGCGGCGAAGCTAGTCTTGCCGCGCACCGGCTTCAATGCATTGGTCAATCTGGCGGCCGACGCGGCCCGAACGATTTGGACAGGTATGGCCAATCGATCTCGGGGGCATCGTCGCCACCCCTTTGCGGAATCACTGAAATGAAACGCTTCATCAAATCGATTTTCCAGGCCTTCGGACACGACGTCATCAAACTTGGCCGCAGCAAGATCAGCAAGCCAGTCGAAGAAGTCGACGTCGAGATCCTCGACGACCCAGCCTTTCAGGCTTCGGTTAAGGAAGTGAGCGGAATAACCCTGCTGGACACGGCTCGGCTGGCCAATTTGTGGCAGCTCAGCCGGCTCAGCAATCCGTCCGGAGCGCTTATTGAGATCGGCGCCTATAGAGGGGGCGTGGGGATTTATGTTTCGAACGCCTGCCCCGACCGCCCGATTTATGTCTGCGACACGTTTGAAGGGTTCGGCAACCTCGTAATCGACCCGAAAGCTGATCGTTTATTTAAGAAGGAACAGTATAGCGATGTCAGTTTCGAAACCGTTCCCGTACTGTGTGGCAGGCGCCCGCGAGGCGCGGCAACGAAGGGGGATCTGATCTCAATGACCAGGTACGTGATCGGTCCGGACGTCGCCATCCGCCTGGCTCAGGACCAGGCCGTGATCCGCGGCGGGCATCAGGTCCTGGCTCCGGCCCTGCTGCGCTCGCAGGTGCTGTCGCTTGCGTACCAGGCCGTGCGCCGCGGTGAGATGACCAGGAAGGATGCCGAGCGGCAGCTTGAGTACGTGCGCGGGCTGCGGATCCGGCTGCTCGGGGACCGCGTCCTGCAGAACGTCGCATGGAAGGCCGCCGTCCTGCTCGGGTGGCCCGACACCTTTGACGCCGAGTACGTCGCACTGACCCAGCTCCACGCCGACGCGCTGATCACGCTCGACCGGCACCTCGCCGACGCCGTGAAGGACCTGGTGACGATCGCACCCATCGAAGCGCTTTACGGACCCAAGCCGGCCTTACGAGCGGCACTGCCACGCGAACTACTCATCTGCGAATGGAGGATGTTGCGCACTCGTATAGTTATGCGTATACCTGCATGCCGTTAACGGTTGCTGCGACCGCAGATTCAGGGCTCATTTTTCTTGTAGCAGCCGCTCCTGCCGAAAACGAGCAGCTGTTTGTTCTCCCGGCCGCTGTCAACGGTCATCAGGAAATCGATTGGGTGGCCTTGGTTTCTCCGGGCTGGCGGCCACCAGTTTTCCAGGCTGGTGGCCGCGTGTTCTCCCGGCGGGGCGGGGGTTAGGTGGCCAGCGGGATCACCCCCTTGCCGGCAAGGGCCTCGGCGAGGCGGTGCGAGTCGTCCATGGTCAGGATCAGGTGGGCGTAGTGCAGCACTCTGGTTGATCATCGCGACTGGTAGCTGACCGGGGAGCGGGCCGCCGACGATATCCCTGTCGCGGTGGCCTGCCGGATGCTGTCCGGCACGGACGCCGCGTCTTTCGGGCTGGTGAACGGGTATCTGCCCCATCCGGCGGACAGGAATTACTGGCCGCGGGCGGTGCGCGCTTACGGGTTCGGTTTGCTGGCGTTCTGCCGGTGGCTCCGGATGAGGACGTCGAGTTGGCGAGGCTGACTACCGCTGTGCTGCTGCGGTTCCTGGCCGCGCCGCCGGGCCACGAATCGCCGGATTTCACGGCACCCCAGACGCTGTTACATCCAGCACTCGCCGTTCGCGAGATCCTCATCGCCAGGGTATTGAGTGAGCTTTGCTTCAAGGGCGGAGATGATGCGTCCGGTGTCGGCTTTGGTACGCCGGTAGCTGCCTGGCATGAAGACCATGCCGAAGTGCCCAGGGCCGCCCGGCGTAATCGCGTCAGCGTGCAGAGGCCGGTAGTCGCGCAAGTTATTGGTGACGATGGCTCTGCGCTCAGTCCGTGCCACGGCCAGGACCTCGGGATCTGAGAGCGCTGCCCAGCCAGGGTGTTCTGCTATCGCCAGGACGTCGTGCCCCCGTTCGCGGAGCTCGCGCGCGATGGCCGGGGATAGCATCTCATCCAGCAGCAACCTCACTGCCTGACGGCATCCTGCCCGGCGGACCAGGCCGCATGTGCTTCGGCTAGCTGCTGCTCATTGGCCTCGATCCACAGGTCGATCTCGTCTCGGTAGGCGCCGTAGTAGCTGATGGCGGCCTGTACGAGGCCGAGCGGCAGCTCAAGATAGCGTGCCGTCTCGGCGGCGTCACCATCGTTGTCGCGTACGGCCGCGATGATCTCCCACACGTCTTTGCCGGTTCCCACCAACCTGGCGCGCCGGCCTGCTGGTCCGTCGGCAAACCGGATGAGCGGATGCTCATCCATCCTCAGTCCCTCTTCCACGTAACGCTGTGCCAGGGTGCGGGGGGCCAGGTGCATGCGCTGCGCGTGCCTGCCAAGACGCGCGATCGTGGCATCGTTCAGGCGGACGCTCAGCGGATGACTCATGTAGTTCATTGTAGCACGGTGCGCTACGCCAGTTTATCACCCAGTATCCGTCCGCTAGCGCACCTGCGCACTTCAGCTGCCATTGCCGGCACCGGCGGATTACGCGGTCTATGATCGCTGGTTCTGGCATCAGACAACTGCGGCTAGGAACCAGTGACAAACCAAGTGACAACGCCTCCAGGCAACGCCAGACGCAGCACGACGCAGCCAGACACGGCAGTCCTTCCGACCTGCGGTAACCCGACCCAACCCGATGGCATCAGACGAAACCGGTATGCACGGTAAGGAGAAGATCTACGGTTCGATTCCGTGACGAGACTCCAGCTCACACGCGAGATTCGAAAAAAATCGAAGAGTCTGTAGAGGCCAGGTGGGGCCTAACGGGTCATAGCAAGGGGACGAGAACAGTTCAACCAGCGCCGCTGCTGTCCTGTCCCATCGCACGTGAGTCAGGCGTTGTACGCCTGAGTCATTAGCCCGCCTGCCCGCCAAGGGAGTCATTGGCGCGGGCCTTCCGGGCCGTTGCCGGTTGAGCGTCCCTGGAATCTGCTCGAAACCATCTAAACCCGGCGGTGGCGACTGCCTCTGCCTTGATCACTGCGACATGGCTCAGGTTGGCAGGACATCCGGTCCCGTGAGCCGTCCGCCAATATGAATCACGCCTGTTGGTCTAGCCCGCGATGACTCATGACACGCCACGGGCGTTAAGCGCCAGTTGGTCGAGGATGCCGGCCACCTCCGCCGGCTGGAGCAGGAATCCGGTATGGCTGGTCGCCAGGGTGAACACGTCGTACGGGTTGCCGGGTGTCAGGGCGTCGGCTTCGGCGATCAGCCGGTCCTGCATGGCCACCGGAAGCGACCGGTCGCCGGTAAGGCGAATGTAGGTGCGGGCGACCGTGCCCCAGGTATCGGCGTGCCCACGAGAGTCGGCCATCATCACCGCAAGGGACTCGTCCGGCTGCAGGATGTTGAGGAAGGCCCGGAACTGCTCATCGGTGCCGTCCGCCATGACCGCCGCCTTGAGGGCGGCGAGCAACGTCGGGTCGGCGGTGCGGTAATTGGCCCGGCCAGCACCGAGCGCGGCCGGGTCCCCCACATTCAACGCGGCCAGCGGGGCCAGCAGGTTGGCGCCGAACTCGGGCTCCTGCATGTACTCGACGGGGTTCGGCCGCTGCACACACGACCACGCGGAGATGTATACGAGCCGGTCCACCACATCAGGGATCGTGTTGCCGACCCCGGTGATCGTGGTCCCGCCGAGGCTGGCGCCCACCAGCACCACTGGTCCGTGCTCGGCCACGCGCCGGGTGACGTCAACGACCATGTAGACGTTGTCCTGCAAGGTGACCCCGGCCAGCGTCGACGGCTCGGCCGCCCACGCATCGAGGTCTTGCGGGGCCTGGTAGGCAACTGGGTACTGCGCGTCGAAGCCGTGACCCGGCAGATCGACGGCGAGGCTGCGGTGTCCGAGCAACGCGAGTTCACGCTGGACCGGAGCCCACATGAACGAACTGGACCCAGAACCATGGACCAGCACAAAGGTGGGACCGCCATCGCGGTTACGTCGAGGACGGGCAAGGCCAGTGGATGCAGACGTCATACAGATCAGTCCTATTCGAAAGGGTGGCGCGGCAGGCATCTCTGGTTGCCGGTGCCGACGCCATAGCCGCCCCTGCTGAAGGAGAACAGGGGAGTAACCACGAGGAAACGCGTAGTCCGGTGATGGCGCGAATAGAGCAGTGGCAACACTCAGCTGATCACATGTCAGCCCGTCAAGGCGGCACGCAGCGCAGCGGGCCGCAGAACCATCGGCCATGGAAGCGCTTTGATCTTGGTTGTGCTTGTCGGCGCGCGAGCAAGTGGTGCTGTCGCCCGCCGCGGCGCGGCGGCTCATCGCGGCCTCCGCCGAGCGGTAACCGCCCGCGGCCGCGCCCGGCACCTCGCCGGCTCGCTGACCGAGAGGGAGGTGCTGGCCTGCCTCGGTGAGGGCCTGTCGAACGCGCGGATCGCGGCCCGGCTGTACCTGTCCGAAGCCACGGTCAAGGGCTACGTCTCGCAGGTGCTGGACAAGCTGGGATGCGCCAACCGCACCCAGGCCTGCCTGCTGGCCCACGCCGCCGGCATCGTCAGCCCGCAGACCTGTCCCGCTCGAAAATAGGATCCGCGGATTGGCTTGACCCCGGATTATATATGACGCACAATCCTCGCCATGGGCGATGAAGCTTCCGTGAGGGCCGGGCAGGCAGACGGCGCGGCGGGGCCAGCGGCCGAAGCGCCGGGGCCGGATCTTGTGCGGCGGGAGATCCTGATTCCTGGCGGGCACGGCGCGGCCTTTGCCGCCCGGGCGGGCCAGCTGGTGGAGATCATTGACCTGGAGGGGCAGCAGGTCGCCGACTTCGTCGCGTTCGCGGAGCGCAACAGGACCGAGTGGCTGTCCACCACCCATACCCGGTCCGCACTGCTGCGGCTGACCGCCGTCGTCGGGGACCGCCTGGAGAGCAACTGGCGGCACCCGATGTTCGAGATCATCCGCGATGACGTGGGCCGGAACGACATCATCACGTCGATGTGCGACGACCGGCGCTACCGGCTCGACTACGGGGTCGAGGGCCACCGCAGCTGCCGGACGAATTTCACCGAGGCGCTAGAGCCGTGGGGGATCGCCGAGTGGCAGATCCCCGATCCGTTCAACTTCTTCCAGAATGCCCCTATTCACCCCGATCGGACGTTCGGCAACGAGATCCCCACCGGGAAGGCCGGGGACAAGCTGGTGCTGCGGACGCTGATGGATTCGATCGTTTCGGTCTCCGCCTGCCCGCAGGACCTCAATCCGTGCAACGGGTTCCACCCGAGCCCGCTCATGATCCGCATCCTCGAACCGTCGCGAGATCCCTCATGAGGCGGATCCGGCTGGCCGGGCAGCTGGCGGAGCCCATCAGCCACTACACCGACGGGGTCGAGGCGGGCGGGTTCCTCTACGTCTCGGGCATGCTGCCGCTCGACGCCAACGGAGACCTCGTGGGCGCCGGCGACGTGGTCAGGCAGGCGGAACAGGTGCTTGACAACGTAGGTGACGTCTTGCGGGCCGCCGGTGCCACCTTCGACGACGTCGTGCGCGTCGGGGTGTACCTGCTGAACGTGGCCGACCGGCCGGCCGTCAACACGGTGCGCCGCCGCTACTTCGGCGACGCCCGGCCAGCGAGCACGCTGGTGGAGGTCAGCGCGCTCGCCATCCCAGAGGCATTGGTAGAAATCGAGGCCGTCGCGCTGCTGCCCCGCCGGGACGCCTGACAACCCTGGCGTGCGCCGCGGTGCTGGCGGCTCATCATCCGAAGAGGTGCGTTATGAGACTCGCCGTGACAGCGCTGGCAGCGGCGCTCGCACTCCTGTCCGCCGCCGCCTGCAGTTCCTCAGGCGGCGGTAGTTCCGCGGGCGGCGGTAGTTCCCCGGCGTCGACGCTGGCGGTGGGGGAATTCAACCCGTTCACCGGGCCGGACGCGGCATTCGGGCCGGAAATGGTCGGTGGCTGCATTCCCGCGATCCGGCTGATCAACGCCGGCGGCGGGGTGCTTGGCCATCAGATGAGCTGCGTCCAGGAGGACACCCGGGGCGATCCGGCCGACGCGGTGCCGGCCGCGCAGAAGATGATGGCGACCGAGACATCGCTGGTCGGCGTGCTCGGGCCCAGCTCCGATGAGGCGCTGGCCACGGTCCCGCTGCTGAACACCGGCCACGTGCCGATGTTCGTCGACACCGGCCAGGCCGCCTTTGATCACAGCACCTACGACTACTTCTGGCGGATCACGCCCGCCGACGACGTCAAGGGCTACGCCATGGCGCTCTGGGCGCACAAGGCGGGTTATACGCGCGCGGCCGCGGTGTTCGGCAACGACGCGGGTGCGCAGTCGGACGTGCCGACGCTGGTCAGTGCCTTCACCGGGCTCGGCGGGACCATCGTCTACAACAAGCCCTTCGCGCTCGACCAGAGCTCTTATCGCAGCGAGGTCGAGAGTATCCTCGCCGCCCATCCCCAGGTGATCTTCACCGAGGTGGACCCGCAGACCGGGGCGACCTTCCTGTCCGAGCTGCAGCAGCTGCACGGGCTGCTGCCGGTGATCGGCACCGAGGTGACCCTGCAAGCACCGTGGCTCAAGGCCGTCAACGGCGCGATCGGCGCGGGGTCCATGGCCAAGTACTTCGAGGGAATGCAGCCGTACGCGCCGACGAGCGGCCCGGCCTGGCAGACCTACAACAAGGCCCTGCTGGCGTCGGGGTCACAGGTGCCCAAACCCAGCCAGTGGAGCAGTGACCCGTACTCGATGACCTACTACGACGCCGTGAACATTATGGCGCTCGCGATGCTCGCGGCCAACAGCACCAGCCCGGCGGTCTTCAACAAGGACGTCATGACGGTCACCAACCCGGGGCCCGGCAAGACGGTCGTGACGAGCTTCGCCGCCGGGAAGGCCGCGCTGGCGGCGGGCAAGCAGGTCCAGTACGTGGGCGCGGGCGGCCCCATCGTGTTCAACAAGTCGCACAACTCGACCGGAGCGTTCGAGGCCGCGAAATACGTGAATGGGAATCTCGTGCTGGTCGGCGCGGTATCGGCGGCTCAGATAGCGGCGATCAGCCGGTGACCGGGACATGACGGCCGGCTGCGGGGCCCGGACGGGGCGGCAGCCGTGAACACGCTCGTTCCGGCGATCGGGTTCGGCATCGTCACCGCCTCCATCCTGGCGGTGGCCGGTGTCGGGTTCACCCTTCAGTTCGGGGTGACCAACATCCTCAACCTCGCCTACGGCGACATCATGACGGCCGCCGCGTTCGTCGCCTACCTCGTCACCAGTGCCGGCCTCAGCGTGTGGCTGGCACTGGTGGCGGGCGCGGCGTTCGGGTCCGTGTTCTCCGTGCTGTTGAACCGGTGCATCTACATCCCGTTCGTCCGGCGCGGGACGCGGCTGTTCGGCATGATCATCGTGACCATCGCGATCAGCCTCATGGTGCAGAACGGCCTGCTGGCCATCTTCGGCGCCAACTTCTTCAGCCTGAAGATGCCCCGCCCCGCGCCGGTGCACATCGCCGGGATGGTGTTCACCACCGTTCAGCTCGCCATCATCGCCATCGCGGTCGTCGCCATGCTCCTCATCCACCTGCTGCTCCGCTACACCAAGCTGGGCAAGGCGATGCGCGCCACCGCCGCCGACCCCGACCTCGCCCGCAACTGCGGGATCGCCACTGACCGGGTCATCGACCTGGCCTGGGCCATCTCGGGCGCGTTGTGCGGCCTGGCCGGCGTCATCCTGGTGATGAACGTGACCGCTTTTACGGCCACGACCGGGGCGCAGTTCCTGATCCCGATCGTGGCCGTCGCGGTGCTCGGCGGGATCGGCCAGCCCTATGGGGCCATGCTGGGCGCCCTGGTCATCGGGATCACCAGTGAGGTGGCGGCGGCCATCTTCAACCCCGAGTACAAGGACGTCGTCGCCTTCGTGATCCTGGTGATCGTGCTCCTGGTCCGGCCGCAGGGCATCCTGTCGGAGGTCGCCACCCGCAAGGAGGTCGCGGCGTGAGCGTCGCCTGGCAGTTCTACATGTCGACGGTGCTGATCTACCTCGGCGTTGACGTGATCGCGTGCTGGGGGCTCAACCTGCAGTTCGGCGTGGCCGGCCTGGTCAACTTCGCCTTCATCATCTTCCAGGCCGCGGGGGCCTACACGGCTGCGGTCCTCACCCTCGGGCCCGCCGAGCCCGCCAGCCAGGGCGGGTTCCAGCAGTACGTCGGCGGCGCGCACTGGCCCTTCCCGCTGCCGATCCTGGCGGCCGGGCTGGTCGGCGGCCTGCTCGCGGCGCTGGTCGGTGGATTCACCGTCCGGCGGCTGCGCAGTGACTACGAGGCGATGGTCATGCTCGTGGTGTCGCTGATCGCGACCAGCGTGGCCACCAACCAGGTCGGGCTGGTGAACGGGCCGAACGGGCTGGCCCTGGTGCCCAAGCCCTTGTCCACGCTGGTCAACCTCTCGCCGATTGGTTACCAGTGGCTGTTCGTGGGCATCACGGCCGCGATTTGCGTGTGCGTGTACTGGCTCGTGCACATCGTGACGAGCTCGCCGCTCGGGCGCACGCTGCGCGCGGTCCGCGACAACGAGCAGGCGGCGGCGGCGCTGGGCAAGAACGTCACCGGGCTGCGGATGCTCGCGTTCATCCTGGGCGGCGTGATCGCCGGCATCAGCGGCGCCGTCCTCGTGGAGTTCATCTCCGCCTGGTCCCCCGGTTCGTGGCTGTACCCGGAAACGTTCGTGTACTTCACCGCCGTCATCGTGGGCGGGTCCGGCAACAACCTGGGCGTCATGGTCGGCGCGCTGCTCGTACCCGTCGCCTTCCTCGAGGCCACACGGTTCCTGCCCCAGTTCGGCCCGCCGGGGCTCATCGACGCCCTGCAGTGGATCGTCGTCGGTGCGCTCGCCCTCATCTTCTTGTGGTTCTGGCCCCGTGGCGTGATTCCCGAGCGGCGGCGGCGCTTCCCGGTGGCCGCCAAGGACGAGGTGCCCGTGGGGACCGGGGAATGAGCGACCTCTCCGCTCCCGTGCTCGCCGTTCAGGACCTGCATCGCGAGTTCGGCGGGGTGCACGCGGTGAACGGCGCGTCCTTTACCGTCCCGCCCGGCCGGATCACCGGCCTGATCGGGCCCAACGGTGCCGGGAAGTCGACCGCGCTCAACATCATCGCCGGTGCGCTCAAGCCGAGCGCTGGGACGGTTTCCTACCAGGGGAAGGACATCACCGGACTGCCCTCCTACAAGGTGGCCCGGCGCGGGATCATCCGCACCTTTCAGCTCTCCAGTGAGTTCGCCGCGCTGACCGTACTGGAGAACCTGCTGGTCGCGGCGCCTGCCCAGCGGGGCGAGGCGCTGTGGCAGGCGGCGCTCGGCAAGCGGTACTGGCGGCCGCAGGAGCGGGCAATGGTGGAGCGCGCCCGGCAGTTGCTGGCCCGCTTCGACATGTCCGCCAAGGAAGATGAGTACGCCGGGAACCTCAGCGGCGGCCAGAAACGCCTGCTGGAGCTGATGCGCGGGCTGATGGCCAATCCCGCGCTGTTGCTGCTCGATGAGCCGATGGCCGGCGTGAACCCGTCCCTGGCCCGCAGGATCGAGCAGCATCTGGCCGACCTGGTCTGTGAGGGACTCACGATGCTGATGATCGAGCACGAGCTGGCCGTGGTGGAGCGGCTGTGCGACCCCGTCGTAGTCATGGCCCAGGGACGGGTGATCTCGCAGGGAACCATGGCCGACATCCGTTCCGATCAAGAGGTGCTGGATGCCTATCTCATCGGATAGCGCACCGGGCGAGCGGGAGCGGCACCCAGCGGTCCTGCGCCTGACTGGCGTCGCGGCGGGATACGGCGGCGCCGCGATCGTGTCCGGCGTGAGCATCAGCGTCGGGCCAGGGGAGGTGGTCTCGGTCATCGGGCCGAACGGCGCGGGCAAGTCCACCTTGCTCAAGGCCGTGACCGGCCGACTCCCGGTGATGGCCGGCACGGTCACTTTCAAGGACCGGGACGTGACGAACTGGCGTGGGCATCTCCTTGCCCGGATGGGACTGGGTTTCGTACCGCAGACCAAGGACGTGTTCGACACCCTGACGGTGACCGAGAACCTGGAGATGGGCGGCTACCTGCTCACGAAACCGCAGTTGGCCGCCAGGATCGACAAGGTGATGTCGACGTTCCCGGCACTGGCGAACATGCGGTCGCGGACGGCGAGCAAGCTCAGCGGTGGCGAACGGAAGATGCTCGCGGTGGCGCGGGTGCTGATGGTCGAGCCGACCGTTCTCGTCCTCGACGAACCGACCTCCAACCTGTCGCCGGAGCTGTCCCGGTCGGTGCTCCGGGACCAGGTCCGGCGTCTGGCCGACTCCGGGACGGCTGTGCTGCTGGTCGAGCAGAAGGCATTCGAGGCGCTCGGTGTGTCCGACTGGGCCTACATTCTGGTTGCGGGACGGGTCGAGATCGCGGGCGCGGCGAGCGAGATTCTCGGCCGACCCGACATCCGCGAGGTCTTTCTCGGCCAATCCGGAACCGATTCCCCGGCCGCGCAGTCCCCGCCTGGACAGGCCGCGCACGATCTCAATTCCCCGACGCACCCAACTTTGGGTCGAGAGCCATGACCGAGACGGGGGATCGAGTAGGCCCAGCCCCCCATCACCCAGGCGAAACCGGCGACGATCCCTCTGTCACGGTGCGGCAGCCGGGGCTGCGGCCGCGGGGCAAATACGTCAGCAAGAGCGACATGGTCACCGACGTACTCAGAGACCTCATTACGGACGGTCAGCTGTCGCCGGGCACGCCGCTTCGGCAGCGCGACCTTGCCGAACAGTTCGACGTGAGCTACACGCCGGTGCGCGAGGCGCTCCGGCGGCTCGAGTCAGAGGGTCTGGTGGTTACCGACGTGCACCGGGGCGCCACCGTCGCGCGCACTGAGTCGGAGGACCTGGAAGAGAACTACCGGATCTTGGCAGCCCTGGAGGCGCTGGCTGGAAGCCTTGCGGTGGCCAAGATCACCGACGATGACATCGCGGATATCGAAGCCCTCTACCGGGAGGTTGCGGCGTGCCTGCCGGATGACGACCGGCTGGCGGAACTCAACCGGCAGTTTCATTTTCGGATCTACGAATGCGCGCGCTCGCCGATGCTTCTTCTCCTCATGAGGTTGCTGTGGCGGTCGTTCCCGCACGGCCCGCAAGCCGGGCGGCCGCACCAGGAATCGGTTCGGCAGCACGACGCTCTGGTCAGGGCACTTAAACACAGAAATGAGGAGCAGGTGGCCGCCATAATCCGCGACCACGCCCTCGGCTGCATTAAGCACCTGCCGCAGCGATGACCGGGTGGGAACGGCTGGGCATCGGCGGTCTGTCGCAAGGCTTGTGGCGTGCCATAACTCGTACATGGCATCTGACTTGGGCTTCTATCCTGGGCTCTCGTGCTCTTCCGCCTCGCCTACCTGCTCATGGTCCGGTCGTTCGGCTGGCTGGCGCTGCTCGCGCGCAGCGATACATCCAAAGACGCGGAGATCTTGGTGCTGCGGCACGAGGTCGCGGTCCTGCGCCGCCAGGTCGCCCGCCCGAAGCCGAACTGGGCTGACCGGGCCGTGATCGCCGCCTTGGCGCGGCTGCTGCCCGGGCACCTGCGGCGGCACCGGATCGTGACACCCGGCACCCTGCTCGCCTGGCACCGGTGCCTGATCAAGAACAAGTGGACCTACCCGAACCCCACCGGGCGCCCGTCTATCCCGGCGGAGATCCGTGAGCTGGTCCAGCAGCTGGCCAGGCAGAACCCGGGGTGGGGCCACCGCCGCATCCGAGGTGAGCTCCCCGGGCTCGGGTACGGGGTCGGCGCGGGCACGATCCGGCGGATCGTGGCCGCGGCCGCGGCGGCGTCCGCTCAGAGCCGGGTACGGTGAGCTATCTGCGGGTCTGCATGACGTGTTCCAGGCTCGGGCCGGGCTGGCCCGGCGCCTCGCCGGTCAGCCGCAGGCACAGCCGGGGCTTGTTCATGCTCACCCGCCGGAGGGGCTGCGGCTTGTCCCAGGCCTGTCTCCGGGCAGCTGGGCACCAACGCTACCGTCATCTGCGTGACGTCCGCTATGGCCGCCACCGGTGTGCGTCAATCGCGCCGGGCGGTACCTAGCCGGGCGGGCTCTGCCGGGGTGATACTCCGAAGGTGAGAGCTGATAACCCGGCCTGGGTGCCACCGGAGGCCGGGGCAGTGCGGGCACTGCCGGCCGCGGTCACGCTCATGGACCAGGCCCGCGCGCGGAAGGGGCGGCCAGCCAGATCCCGGCCGATTGCAACCCGGAGGTGCACGACGAAGGGTTCTAGTCCCGCGTGGACGCCCGGGCCGGCCAGCTCGGCCTCACCGGACCCGCCGGCATCGTGCACGCATCGGGGGTGCCCGGGGCCGGGTGATGGCCTGGCCCGCGGCTGGCTATGGCGGTGTCGCGGCTGGTGGTCGAAGAGGCGAGGAGGATGAGCAGGCGTAATACCAGGCACGGCAAAGCCCGGCGCCGCGCGCAGCGTGACCGCGGGCAGGTGACCGAGCGCGAGCGGAACCGCCCCGGGACCCCGGACCAGGGGGCTCGGGCCGTTGAGGATCAGGCGGTTCAGGCGGCTCCGCGGCCAGACGGTTCTGGTCCCCGGAACCCGGATGACCACGGTTCTGAGCTGCGCTCCGCCTCCGGCGGCGGCCTGATCGCGGTGAACCCCGGCGAGGCGGGTCCCGGTACTGACGCGGATCTGGAGAACGCGGATCCCGGCGACTTCGGCGATCTCGACCCCGACGACGCCGACCTGCAGGCCGTACTGGCCGAGGGGGACCTGGTCGAGGCCGGCCTCGGCGATGCCGACGAGGTGGCCGGCGATCTGGCCGGCGACGCCGGCGGGCCGGAAGTACCGGACGGACCCGGGTACCCCGAGGACTCCCAGCCTGGCCAGCCGTCCGCGGACGCCAAGGCCGTGGGCCCCGGCGTGGCGGGTGCCCGCGTGGCCGGGCTGTCCCCGGACGGCGCCGGCGAGGACGAGGAGATCTTCGTCTTCGGTGACGACGATGATGATCTTCCGGCCGCGCAGGTCGCGGTGGCGGGCGCCACCGCGGACCCGGTCAAGGACTACCTGAAGCAGATCGGCAAGGTGCCGCTGCTCAACGCCGAGCAAGAGGTCGAGCTGGCCAAGCGGATCGAGGCGGGCCTGTTCGCCGAGGAGAAGCTGGCCAAGCACGGCGGCAGTATGCAGGATGGCGAGCGGAACGACCTGGAGTGGATCGCCGAGGACGGCACCCGGGCCATGGACCACTTGCTGGAGGCGAACCTGCGGCTGGTGGTGTCGCTTGGCCAAGCGGTACACCGGGCGCGGCATGCTGTTCCTGGACCTGATCCAGGAGGGCAACCTCGGCCTGATCCGGGCGGTGGAGAAGTTCGACTACACCAAGGGCTACAAGTTCTCCACGTACGCCACCTGGTGGATCCGGCAGGCGATCACCCGTGCCATGGCCGACCAGGCCCGCACCATCCGCATCCCGGTGCACATGGTCGAGATCATCAACAAGCTGGCCCGGGCGCAGCGGCAGATGCTGCAGGACCTGGGCCGCGAGCCCACCCCCGGCGAGCTGGCCGTCGAGCTGGACATGACCCCGGAGAAGGTCATCGAGGTGCAGAAGTACGGCCGCGAGCCGATCTCGCTGCACACCCCGCTGGGCGAGGACGGCGACAGCGAGTTCGGCGACCTGATCGAGGACTCCGAGGCGATCCAGCCCGGTGAGGCGGTCAGCTTCACCCTGCTGCAGGAGCAGCTCCACTCGGTGCTGGACACGCTGTCCGAGCGCGAGGCCGGCGTGGTCTCGATGCGGTTCGGGCTGGCCGACGGCCAGCCCATGACGCTGGATGAGATCGGCAAGGTCTACGGCGTGACCCGCGAGCGGATCCGGCAGATCGAGTTCAAAACCATGTCCAAGCTCCGGCACACGTCCCGATCCGACCTCCTGCGCGACTACCTGGACTAACGTCATCATCAGAGCCCAGGCGATTCGTGCCCGGCACGCCGGCCAACGACCCAGCCTCTACCCTGGCCGGTCAGGCAACGTGGCCGACCCACGCCAGGCAGGCATGTAGAACCGTCTTATGGCTGGGAACCTGGT
>CAWFZA010000027.1:0-18182 GCA_963820095.1 uncultured Alphaproteobacteria bacterium | reverse complement strand
GCGCGTTCCTAAACTAGGCCGGGGCCCGCCTGTGCCTTTCGCCGCCTCCACCAGTGGGACCGTTGCCGGCGCTGGGGTCCGACCAGATAGCGAGTCTCCGTCGGCGCTTTCAAAAACTGCGCCGCCCGGTCTTCGATCATCGCGTCGGCTTTGGTGACTCGCGCCTCGCGATATCTGAGTTCGAGCAGGGAATGGATGAGAAACGTCTCGACCATCTTGCCGGGCTCAAGCGGATCCTCGAACATGTGCCAGGCATAGGCGCCGTCACGCCTCCGCTCGAGGCTGACGTCCTGCATCACGGCGAGGAAGGCGCTGCTGTCCGACGGCTCGATCCGATATTCGATGATCGCGAGGATGGGTCCCTCATCGTCTGTGACCCGATTGACGAAAGAGGGCGCACGCCAGCGCATGGACGGACTGAGATCGTCGGCTTCGCTCGCCTGCAGCTTCCATCTCCACGTCAGCGCGAGGCCGATCAACGTCCCCGCGCCCGCCGCATAGAGCGCGAACGGCACCCCATTGACCGTGGCCACCTCACCCCACACCGCGCTGCCGAGCGTCAGCGCCCCGAAATAGACGGTAAGGAAAATCGCCAGGCCCCGGCCTCGCACCCATTGCGGCAAAGCCACCTGCGCCGAGACGAAATAGGCCGTCAGCGCGATGATCGAGGCGGCGCCCGAGACGAAGCTCGCGAGGAGCGCAACCATGGGGTCGTGCGCCACGGCAAGCAGACAGAGGGAGACGACCGTTCCGAACGCTCCAAGGGCCGCCTGCCCGTTGGCTCCGAGCCGCTTCAGCCAGGTGAGCGCGAGGGTCGCGACGATCGACCCGACGCCGATCGCGGCCATGAGCTGGCCATAGATCTCCGCTCCGTCCCGACCTTGGCTGCGCGCCACGAGCGGCAGCAAGGCAAGATAGGCGCTGGCGAAGGGAAAGAAGGCGATTGCGCGAATGAGCGTCGCATCCATTTCGCGGCTGTAGCGGACGTAGCGCACGCCCGCCGTCATGGCGCTGATCAGGCGTTCGGCGGGAAGCGCCTCTTTCGGCCTTTGTGGCGCGCGCCACCAGACGAGCGCCGCTAGAATAGAGAGATTGCCGAGGCAGCAGCCCCAGAACGGAATCGCGATGGTGTACTTCGTGATCGCATATCCGGCGATCGCCGGGCCGATCGCGCGCGCGACATTGTAGCTCGCCGTATCGACCGCGATCGCGCTGTCCAGGGCGGACCTGGGCACGAGGATCGGGGTGATGAGCAGCCACGCCGGAGCTGCGAGCGCCCCGCCCACGCCCATGAGGAACGAGGTTCCAAGCAGCAACTCCGGGCTTCCCAGCCCGTGCGAAACCGCCGCCGCGAAGGCGATCGAGATCGTCGTCACCATCGCTCCAGCCACCATCAGGAGCCGGCGCGGGTCCACGACATCGCTCAAGGCGCCGGCCGGCAAGGTCAGAAGGAACATCGGCAGGGTCGTGGCGACCTGGACCGCGGAGACCAGCCTCGGGCTCGGATTGAGGCTGGTCATCATCCAGGCCGAACCGGTGTCGAACATCGCCAGTCCGACGCTCGAAAGCGACGTCGCGACGAGGATGACCATGAACGCGGGATTGTGGATGAGGCCTGAGCGGGGTTCGCTCGGGGCGGTGGTCGGGTCGAGGTCCAATTCGCTGGTCAAGTCATCCGCCCGGTATCCGAACATGGGGTTCGGTCCCGAGCCTTGCTGCCCCCATTGAGCGGCTTTGGCAAGCGCAGCGCGGCGCTTACAGGCTCTGGCGCAGGAACGCGCCCGCCTGCGCGAGCGCGCGGCGGCCGGGTTCGAGCCGGGCGTTCCAGAGCGGCCAGGCGTGGATCATGTGCGGCCAGATTTCGAGGGTCGTCGCGACGTCGGCCGCGCCGGCGGCGGCGGCGAAGCGGATGGCGTCGTCAAGCAGGGTCTCGGCCGAACCGATTTGGATGAGGGTCGGCGGCAGCCCCTTGAGATCCGCATAGAGAGGCGAAAGGCGGGGGTCTCTCCGGTCCATTCCAGCGGGGACATAGGCGTTGGCCAACTCCTCCAGATATCCTTTCTGAATGAGCGGATCGACCGCGCTTTTGCTTGCGAGCGTCGCCCCCGTCATGGCGAGATCGACCCAGGGCGACAGGAGCCAGAGCGCCGAGGGCAGATCCTCGCCCGCGCGCTTGAGTTCCCGAGTGAGCGCGAGCGTCAAATTTGCGCCCGCGCTGTCGCCGCCGACAGCAATCTGGCGGGCCGGATAGCCGTCGCGGCGAAGCCGGCGCCAGACGGTCAGCGCGTCGTCGCGCGCGGCCGGAAAGGGATGCTCGGGGGCGAGACGGTAGGCGGCGGCCAGCGTGCGCAAGCCCCCTGCCCGCCCGGCCTCGGTGACCAGCCGGCGGTGGCTGACGATCGACCCCGAGCAATAGCCGCCGCCGTGAAAGTAGATCAGAACGCGGGACGCGTCGGCGCCGGGGGTGATCGACCATTCGCCTCTGACCCCGTCGAGATCGACCGTCTCGAGTTGGACGTCCTCGGCGACCGGCCAGACGGCTCCGACCTCGTCGAGCCGGCGGCGCCGTTCCTCCCAGCCGACCGGCCGGGGCTTCGCGCCGAGAAGCGCGCGAATGGCGTCGATTTCGGTTTGAGACATAGCCAGCCCCCTTATTCTTGGCGCGTGTATGCTATGCGGACAGAGCTTGAAGGGACAGGGCGCCGCCAGGTTTGTCTGCGTGAGGGGACGACAAGAGTGATCAGTTTCCGCAAGGCGAACGAGAAAGAGATGAAGTCCTATGGCAAAATCCACGACGCGGCCTCCGCTGCGCCCACTCCGACCTCCGCTGCGAGCTCCACTCCGGCCTCTAAGCGACGAAGAGGGCGAGGTCCGCGAACTGACTGACGAGGATTTCGCAAATATGGACTTGCGTCCAGTCGCTGAGATGTTTCCGGAGTTGCCTGAGGCGATGAAACGCCTAAGGCCCGTTGGGCGCCCGCGGGTCGCCGCGCCGAAGGAACAAATCAGCTTTCGTCTGCCCGCCGATCTCGTCGCGGACATCAAGGCGACAGGCCGCGGCTATAACGTCCGAGTCTGAGGAAGTGCTACGAAAGGCGTTCAAAAAGCGCGAGTTGAAGAGGGCCTAGGCGCGAATCCGCTCAGCGCATCTCGCACTTCACGCCATGCCGCTCCGCAAGGATCGGCAGCAGCGCATGGAACATCAGGTTCGCGACCCGCTCGTTCCCCCTTTCGGTGAAGTGGACGATGTCGAGATAGAGGTCATCGTCCCATATTCCGTCGACGCCGGCCGCCATGTCGATGAGCGGCGCGCCCTCCTTGCGGGCAATGAGCTTGACCATGCGGTTGTGCGCTTCATTGGCGGAGATGATGTCGTCGATCGGCTTGAACACCGCGCCATAGAAGTCCTTGACCTCGCGCGGGCTCGACGGGTTGACGGCCATGGTTGAATCCGCGAGCGCGATATCCACGCCGTTCGCGCGCGCGAGGGCGATGAGCTTGCGGTAGTCGTCGGCGTAACGGCTCTTCATGAGCTCGGCATCCGACATCGGCGCGAGCGTGGCCGCGCTGGCTTGCGCCGAGTTCCGATCGCGCCAATCATGCGCGACGCGCTCGAGCGTCAGCACGGCGCGACCAATGAGCGCCGAGGCCCGAGGCCTGACCCCAGGCTCGTTAGGTTCGGGGACGCGCCTCAAGCCGAACGGCCAGAAGCCGTTCATTCCGTGCGTGCTGACGATCAGATCAGGCTTGAGCGGCAGGATGTCGCGCCGCATACGCTCGAGATTGTTTTCGATCGTATAGGCCTCGGTTCCACCGTTGAGGACCTCGATACTGCGGCCGCACGAGGCGTGCCGGTCGAACTCGTCCTGCAGCAGTTCGGGCCAGGGCTTCTCGCCATCGCGCAGCGTCGGCCCGAAGGTCTGCGACTCCCCGAGCGCGACGATGCGGAACGCGTCTCCCTTGTCGGCGGCCATGTCGGGTCCGCGGAAGCCGAGGTTGTTGATGTGGATCGTGGTGTCGAACATGCGCCCGGAGCTGCCTGGAACCAGCACGAAGGGCAGCTTCTTTTGCGGGTCTGGGGCATCGATCGCAGCCCTTATGCCGTCCTCGCGAATCCACTCGTTGAGATAATAGAACCACCAGGTCGCGAACGCGGCCGGATTGGCGTGCGCGGCGCGATAGGAATATGTGGGCGCCGCGACCGTCGCGACGAGCGGCAATCCAGTCGAGCGGCGGTAGACGGCGTCTGCGAAAGGCAGCGCGAGCGCGAACAGAAGAAAGGCGCGCGCGGCAATTGCGATCGCGCCGCTCGATAGAGGTCGCGCCCGCTCCACGAGAGCAAGGGCGAGAAGCGCCGTTCCCGCGAGCAAAGGATAGAATGCGTAAGGATTGTCGGCCATGAAGGCGTTGCGCGCGAGCGCGCCGGCGATTAGCGCCGCAAGGCCAAGCGCAGCGGCGACAAGTGAGGGGCGAAAGCCGCGAGGTTCGCCGTGGGGCGCGACGGTCCTCACAGTGTCGCGCCCTGGGCCGCCGTAATAGGGGCGAGCCGCGAGGATCGGCCGTTCGAACCCGGCGAAGAAGACGGTCGACAGCGCCAGGATCGCGAGCACATAGACGGTCAGTTGAAGCGCGAGCGGCGTCGAGGCCATGAGCGGCTTCAGCGCCATAATGACGATGAGGTGGAAGAGATAGACCGAGTACGAGACGCGGCCGAGAAAGAAGCTCGCGCCTCTCACGAGGCGATTGCGAAAGAGGCCTTCGGCCTGCCAAAGGACGCCGACCGCGACCATGCCGAAGGCCGCGGAGACATAAGGAAACGCTCGCTGAGCCGTCACATCGCCATCGACGGCCAGGATCGCGACGCCGAGCTCGACGGGAATTGCAACGGCGAGCAGCGCAAGAAATACGCCCAGCCGCCCTCGGCCTGAGGCGTCATCCAGCCCGATCGGCGGACGGCGCTCGAGCGCGAGATAGAGCAGGAAGCCCCAGACGATCGAGTTGACGCGAAACAGCGTGACACGACGGACGTTCAGGTCCCAATCGTGCGGCATGAACGCGAGCCGCAGCGCCGCGACGGCAAGAATGACAAGAACCGCGAAGATCGCCTCGAACCGCCGGTCGCGTCTCCCGAGCAGCCTTGCGACAAGAAACAGCGCCGGGGCAAACAGGACATAGAACCATTCCTCGACCGCGAGACTCCAGGCGACGGGATAGAAGTCGACATGATTGGCTGAGTAAAACAGGTTCTCCACATAGAAGAGATAGCGCACGAAGTCCGCGGTCATCAGATTGCCGGTCAGCGCCGCGATGACGATGAGGGCGACGATGTAGGGCGGGATGGTGCGCATCCAGCGCCGGAGGAGAAACACGCCGAGATTGCGCCACGGCTTGCCCACCACCCAATCGACGATCTGAGGCGCGAGCACAAAGCCGCTGAGCACGAAAAAGACCTCGACGCCGGCGATCGCGAACGCCTCCGCGAACGGCTGGAATGGCGCGTTGGCGGTCAGATAGTGAGGGATCGCGACCGCGAACGCCGCGGCCCCCCGGAGGAAATCGAGCGACGCGCTGCGCTTCATTTCGGCGCGGTATAGACGAACGGCGCGTTGATCGTTTGACCGGCGAGGGCGAACAGCACGACGAACGCCGCAAGGCAGACGAGCGCCGCAGTCGCCCAGGGGCCTTTGAGGAATCGCAGGCCAAACTCCATCATTCGATGCAAATCTCCCGAGCAACCAGCGATCGCGCATCAAGCGACCGCTCGGTCATGCGCCGCCTATCCTATTCGCAGCGCGATGTCATGCGGCGAAAAGTCCCGTTCTTGGGCGGCGGTTCGGGCTTACTGGGCCCGGAAGCGACTGCACCCGAAAGGAACATTTCTGTTCGTCGAAAGTTACTGAGGGGAGCGCTCCTTGGAGCGCGCCAAGCGAGAATCTGCGCGCTTAAGGATTACGCGCGGACGTCAAGCGTCCGAGTTGGTTTACGATCGGCGCTTGGCGCCATGCTTCTCGGACAGGAGGCGAAGATGCTTAGAACGCTTGCTTACACGGCCTTATGCAGCGCCGCCCTGATCGGATCGAGCGCCTATGGCGCAGACAATCCCACAGTTCCGGCCAACCAACCGGCGCAGGCCCAGGCCCAGGCGCCGTCGGGGGTCACATTTGTCGCGGCCCAGGAAAAGGACCAGTGGCGCGCGCCCAAATTGATTGGCGTGGGCGTCTACGGCCCGGATGACAAGCAGCTCGGGAAGATCGACGACCTCCTGATCAATCGCGATGGATCAGCCCAGACGGTCGTGATTGGCGTCGGCGGTTTCCTTGGCTTCGGCAAGAAAGACGTCGCCGTTCCGTTCTGCGCCGATCCAGTGGCGGACGGAAGCGCGAAAAGTTCCCGCGCCAGCGGCCGATCAGCCCCCATCCTCGGCAGGCAATCCGGCCGCTCCCGGGGCGCGACCGTTCCGCAGCCCGCCATGAAGGAAGTGGACCCGGCAACCGCCGCGGCGGCCCAGGGCTATCCCGACAAGGCGGTGCTCAACGTGACCCTGGATCAGCTCAAGGCCGCGCCCGACTTCAAATATGCATCGAGCACGGTTGCGGAATCCGAGATGCGCCCGACGACCGATCAGCAAATGAAGAAAACCACTCCGTAGCTCGCATTCGGAAGCGTTTTGATAGAAGCGCGACGCTCCGGACCCCTACTCGCCGGAGCGTCGCGGCGGCCTGAGGCGACAGGCGGCTTTCGGTTATTGCGCCGGCGGCGCGCTGCTGGCCCGCGGAAGAAGCTGGAGCGGCTTAAGAACGAACTTCACGACATCTCTGACTGTGGCCGACGGCAGAACCTGCTTGGCGCGCGCGTCGTGCAAGGCCGTCGCGGCCTGTCGATCACTGTCGCTCGCCGACGCGAGATCGTGCTGGTAGAGATCTCGGATCCATGCATCGCCCGGCGCGGGCGCCGCATCCTTGGCGAACTCAAGCCACATCAGTCCGCGCGCGCGCTGGTGAGGCACGCCGTCGCCCAAGAAAAGCATGTGCCCAAGCAGGGCCTCTGACGGGGCATGGCCCTTTTGCGCCGCGACCGCGAGCCAACGAACGGCGGCGACATTGTCCTTCGCGAGGCCCCCTCCGCCCGCCATGTACATGTGGGCGAGATTATATTGCGCGTTCGGATCGCCGAAGATGGTGGCTGCGTATTGAAACAATTCGTGCGCTCGCCGGGGGTCCGCCCGCACCTCGCTATTCGGTATGCCGCTCAGGCAATAGACGCCGACAGCAACAAAAGCGTTGGAGATCGCGCTGAGATTTGCCCGATCAGGGCGGTCTTCGTCGTAATCTTCCACCAGCTGGTTGAAGTAGTGGTACGCCTTCAGGTCATCCTGCGGAACGCCCTGGCCGTCAGCATACATCTCGCCGAGTTTCCATCGCGCGAGGTCCTGCCCGCTGTCCGCGGCGTAGGTCAACGCGGCGACCGACGCATCGGCGTCGCCAGCTTTCAAGTCGGCGAGACCGGCGCGCAGCGCCTGATTAGGATCGGAGAAGTTTTTCGGGATCTTCTCCGACGGGTCGGACGTTGACCCGTCGAAACCGAAGGCGGGCGCCCACCCAAGGGCCATCGATCCGATGATTACGAACGCGCAGCGGTGGCGCCACGAGGCCGTGTCAACCGCTGTCTTCGCACACGCAACCACGCGCATCTCGATCCCGACTCGCCCTCCGACCGCGTCGCCTTCCCTTCACGGGCCCGCGACACGGACGACTTCCCGTCATCCCGTGATTTTCAAAGTGCTGGCGGTTTATGGCGCAATCGCGGCGCCTTCCGGCCGGAATCTCGACTTCGCAAGAGTTGCATCGGACATGTTGCGCAAAAGCAACATTTTGCCGCTCAGAGCGCCGCTTCAAACCCGCTCCAGACGCTCCCGCGCGGCGGTAAGCTTAACAAGTCGCGCCTGAAACGTCTCGAGTCTGTCCTGATATTCGGCGATGATCTCCTCGGGGGCCCGGGCGACGAAGTCGTCGTTGCCGAGCTTCGCCTCGACCTTGGCGATTTCCAGCTTTTCCTTTGCGATCTCGCGGTCGAGACGCGCCTTCTCCGCGCTGAGGTCGACGACGCCGGCAAGAGGCAGCGCCACCGTCTCGCCGCGCACCACGAGGAGCAGGGCGCCGGGCGGTGGGGCGTCGGCTCTGTCGATCGAGGCGACGCGGGCGAGGCGCCCGATGCTCTCGCTCCACGCGCGGGCGCTGTTCGCCGTCGGATCGCTCGGAGCGATCAGAATAAGTGGTGTCTGCGTCGATGGCGGCACGCCCATTTCCGACCTCACCGACCGCACCTCGGCGATCAGGTCGACGACCCAGCCGATTTCGCTTTCGACCGCCTCGTCGACTTCGAAGCCCTGCGCCGGCCATGGGCCCAGCGCCAGAGGACCGGCGCGCTTCGGGCCGGCCTCTCCCGTGATCGCCCAAAGCTCCTCCGTCAGAAACGGCATGAAGGGATGCAGGATCGCGTAGATGATGTCGAGCACATGGGCGATCGTCGCCTGGGTCTCGGCCTTGGCCGCCGGGTCAGCGGCCCCCTGCAGCACCGGCTTGGCGAGTTCGAGGTGCCAGTCGCAGAACACGCTCCAGACGAACCGGTAAACGGCGTTGGCGGCGTCGTTGAAGCGATAAGCCTCGATCGCGCCCGCCGTCTCCGCCGCCGCGGCAGCCGCTTCGCCCAGGATCCAGCGGTTGAGCGGTTCGCGCACGGCTGACGCATCAAAACCTTCAACGCGGACGCAGCCGTTCATCTCGGCGAAGCGCGACGCGTTCCAAAGCTTGGTTGCGAAGTTGCGATAGCCTTCGATCCGCGCCTCGTTCAGCTTGATGTCCCTGCCCTGCGCCGCCATCGCGGCGAGGGTGAAGCGCAGCGCGTCCGCCCCGAAGCGGTTGATGAGGTCGAGCGGGTCGATGACGTTTCCCTTCGACTTCGACATCTTCGCCCCCTTCTCGTCGCGCACGAGGGCGTGGATATAAACGTCGCGAAACGGCGTCTCCTCCATGAAGTGGAGTCCCATCATCATCATGCGCGCGACCCAGAAAAAGATGATGTCGAAGCCGGTGACGAGCGCGTCGGTCGGATAGAAGCGCTTGAGCTCCGGCGTCTCCTCCGGCCAGCCGAGCGTCGAGAAGGGCCAGAGCGCCGAGGAGAACCAGGTGTCGAGCACGTCCTCGTCGCGCCTGAACATTTCGGTCAGTCGATCGGGATCGTCCGCGAGGGCGTCGGCGTCGGCTTGCGCCAAAGCGCCGCGTTCCACGCCATCGGCGAGCGCCTCTGCATACGCCGCCTCCTCGGTCTCCTCGACATAGACTGCGCCCCAAGGGGCGTACCACGCCGGAATCTGGTGTCCCCACCAGAGCTGGCGCGAAACGCACCACGGCTGGATGTTCTCGAGCCAGTCGAAATAGGTCTTCTCCCAGGTCTTTGGGACGAACTGGGTCTTGCCTTCACGGACCGCGGCGATCGCCGGCTCGGCGAGCGTCTTGGCGTCCACGTACCACTGATCGGTGAGCCAGGGCTCGATGACGACGTTTGACCGGTCGCCGTGCGGCACGGCGTGCGCATGCGGTTCGATCTTGGCCAGAAGACCGGCGAGCGCCATCATCTCGACGATCCGGCCGCGCGCAACGAAGCGGTCCTGGCCGTCGACCGCGGCGATGAGCCGGGCGTGATCGTGGTCGCTCTCGAGGCCTTCGAAAAAGTCGACGTTGCCCTTGAGCGTCACCTGCCCTTGGGCGTCGAGAACATTGATCGCGCGAACGCCCTCGGCCTCGTGCCGCTTGCCGACTTCGAAGTCGTTGAAGTCATGCGCCGGCGTGATCTTGACCGCGCCTGCCCCTTTTTCCGGATCGGAGTATTCGTCAGCGACGACCGCGATCAGGCGGCCGACCAGAGGCAACCGGATGCGCTTGCCCTGCAAATGCCGATAGCGTGGATCGTCAGGGTGGACCGCAACCGCCGTGTCGCCCAGCATCGTCTCGGGCCGCGTCGTGGCGACCGTCACCCGTTCGCTGGTTTCTTCGCCCTCGTCGTCCACCACCGGATATTCGAAATAATAGAGGTGGCCGTTTGGGTTCTTGGAGAGGACCTTGGCCAGCGCCGCCGCGTCGAGCGGGGCGCCGTCCTCACGCGACCACTTGAAGGAGCCTTTTGTCTCGACTTGCACGACCTCGAGGTCCGAGATCGCGGTCTGAAACTTGGGGTCCCAGTTGACCAGCCTTTTGTCCTTATAGATGAGCCCTTCGCGATAGAGCTGAACGAAGACTTTCGCGACCGCGCGCGACAGGCCTTCGTCGAGGGTGAAGCGCTCGCGGCTCCAGTCGCAGGAGGCGCCAAGGCGCTTGAGCTGCGCGACGATCGCGCCGCCCGATTCCGCTTTCCACGCCCAGACGCGTTCGACGAACGCCTTGCGGCCCAAGGCGCGCCGGTCCGGCTCCTGCCGCTCCATGAGCAAGCGCTCGACCACCATTTGCGTGGCGATGCCGGCATGATCGACGCCCGGCTGCCACAACACGTCGCGGCCCTTCATGCGCCAATAGCGGCACAGGACATCCTGAAGCGTGTTGTTGAGCGCATGCCCCATATGGAGATTGCCGGTGACGTTCGGCGGCGGAATGACGACGCAAAAGGGCTCTGCCGCCGCCCGGTCGGCGCGACCGGCGCGGAACGCTCCCGTCTCCTCCCAAAGCGCGGACGCGCGGCCTTCCGCCGCGGCGAAATCGAACGATTTGTCCATCATGGATGTCTGGTCCGCGGTCCCCGTCGGAGACGCCGTTGAGTTCAGGTGACGGGCTTCCGAGCGGCGGTGGCGCCTACCGACGTCGCAGGCGCAAGCGCCAAGGGCGCTATAAAGGCATCGTCCCGTCCGAAGTCAACGCGTGGACCACCCGCGGCGGCGTCTATTTTCGCCCGCGCGCGACCCGCTGGATTTCCTCCCGGACCAATCGCTCGACCATCGGCGGAAGGTTGTCGTCCAGCCACTGCTTGAGCATCGGCCGCAGCATGTCGCGGACCATGCTGTCGGCAAGGTGGGCGCTGCGCGCCTCGAGACCCGCCGACAAGGCCCCGAACGACAAGGCCGTCGCCTCGGCCGCCTCGGGCGACAACAGCGGCTCCTCGCTGGGATGAAGGGCGCTCACGGCGGGATCGGCTTCGGCCGCCCGCGGCCTGCGCCAGACGACCGTCGGCGCGCTCGCCTCCATTCGCAATGGGGACGATAGAGGGGCGTCGCCGCGCGGCGCCGCGGCTTCCTTGGCGCCCGCGTCCTTGGAAGAGACGCTGTGCGGCATGGGCACGGGCGCGAGCGCCGGCTGCGGCGCTTTGGGCGGCGCGTCCTTGGCCGGATCATCCGCGATGATGTTGCGGATCGAGGCGAGAATCTCCTCCATCGATGGCTCGTGCGCCCGTTGTGCGCGATGAAGCGCGTCGAGCCCGCGGTCGCTGGAATTCGAAGTGATGGGGTTCATCAGACCGCCTTGCTCCGATCGGAGGAGCGTTGTTTCCTGCGCCTATCGCGAAGTCGGACTTACGCCGTCGCCGAATTGAGCGGCCCTTCGACAGGGTCCCAGACACGGTAGTCGCTCAGGGCCGCCATCCGCAAGCGGCCCAAGTCAAATAACCCCTACTGCCCGCTCGGCGTCCTGAGGCCGATCCACTTGCTCTTCACCTGATCGAAATGCACCCTCGGATCGTACTCGGAGACCGCAAGTCCGAGGGTCGGGATATTCAGCCGCCCAATCGCCGACAACAAGGTGTACGAATCAACGACTTGGTCGTGTTCGGCCTGGACCAGCGTCGTTCGCGCCTGCAACAAAGCCTGCTGCGCGTTGAGCACATCAAGGGTCGTCCGCTGGCCGACCTTCGCCTCTTCGCGCACGCCGGTCAGCGCCACTTCGTTGGCGGAAACCGACGGCGCGGGCCGCGCGCACCACGCCGACCGCAGCTTCGATTGAGGCCCCAGGCGGCGACGACGGCCTGGCGGACCTGGTTGCGCAAGGAATCGGTCTGGATTTCCTGTTGCGACAGGCTCTCCTTCGCTTGACGGGTCGCGGCATATTCCGCGCCGCCCTGATAGATCGGGATCGTAATTTGGCCCGTGGATCTGGCCCGACAGCAGATGAAAACCGGGGATTCCGTTGACGTCGTACTGGTTGGAGATTGCAGGCGCTCAGCCCGATGGTCGGATACAAGCGCGCCCTCGGCGATCTTCACCTGCAATTGCGCCGCGTCGACACCATGCAGCGAGCCACCGATCGCCGGATGCTCGATCTGCGAGATCGATATCGCCTCGGGCAGGGTCTTCGGTATCGGCCTCACGATCGGCTTCACCGGTGCAAGGCTGGTCGGCTGGTCGCCGATGAACTGACGATAGCGCGCGACCGCGGCCTGCAGTGTCGCTTCCGCGCTGAGCGCGGTCGCTTGCGCGCTGGCAAGGCTTGCCTCCGCCTGCGCGACGTCAGTGCGCGTCACTTCGCCGACGGTGAAGCGGTCCCGCGTCTCGCGCAGTTGTTCCTTCAACACGTCGACGTTATTGCGGTCGAGGCCGAGGATCGCCGTATCCTCCAGCACGTCCATATAAGCGGTGAGGGCCGAAAGAAGGGTGTTCTGCTCGGTGTTGCGCAATTGCTCCCGCGCGCCGAAAACCTGCGACTCGGCCTGACGGATGGAATTGAGCGTGCGGTTGCCGTTGAAAACGGTCTCGTTGGCGGTGACGCCATAGCCCCGCGGTTTGACAAAGGCCGTTCCGGCGGCGCTGGCGCCACCGGCGCCAGTCTCACTCGTTTGCGCGCGTTCGATCCCGATATTGCCCGTCGCCTCGACAGTCGGCAGGTATCCCGGCATTCGCCTTTGGAACATTTTCATCCGACACCCGGACCGCGGCGCGCTGCGTGTTGATGTCAGGATTGGTCAAGTAGGCCTTGACGAGCGCTCCGCCGATTGTTTCCGCCCGACCGGCGCTGACGCCGAGCGCGACCAAGCTCGCCGCCGCCAGAAGCGCGCTGCGCAAGACGCCCAGCGGTCGGCCGCACAACGCGCCCGGACCGTTTCTGAAATGCGCTTGAGTCCCAGATTCATCCCCGCCTCACGCGCCCTTCACCGCCTCGCGAAGTGAAGCGACCGACCTCTCGCTGTCGCATAACTTGCACGACCAGCACAAAATTCAAAGACGCGAGCGCCACAACGAGGACAAACTTACCCACGCCGCCTCCCGCTCGCTCGCCGAAAGCAGCCTACGCCGAGCATCATAGGCGCAGAAATCCGCCTCGCGCTACGGGAAGCCGCGCCAACCCGCCAGAGTGGCGTCCACTTTTCCATCGAGCGTCGCAAAGAAGAGACACTTGGCGCAGCGGAAGCTCCTGCGCGGAATAAGCGCCAATGGCTTAGAAGGCGAAGCTCACCCCAGGCTCGAAGCCCTCGAGAAGGTCCGCTTTGGTCTCGAACAACACTCTACGACTAATCGCTCCACCGCTTTTCTCATAAACGACCGCCTGGGACGGCTCGGAAGACGCGTCGATGCCGACGAGACGTCCGGGATCCGCGGTGAGGGCGATCAGACTGTCCGGAAAGATTCCGAACGCCCCTTCGACGACGATGAGATCGAACGGCCCGAGGGCGGCGGCCCCGCTGTCGAGCGGCCCAACCACCACCGTGACGTTCTCACGCTTGTGAAGTTCAATCTTGGCTGCTTCCGCGGCCCCCGCGTCGGATTCCAGCAGAACGACCTTGACGCCCATGGCGGCAAGGATGGCGGCGCCATAGCCGGAGCCGCCCGCGACATCGAGCGCGCGATCGCTCGGAACCACCTTCACCGCCTGAAGCATCCGGGCCAAGACCATGGGCGCGAGCAGGCGGCGGAATTTCGCGCCGCGCGCCGGCAGCTCCCGATCGAGGTAGGCGAGCGACTCATGCTCCGGCGCAACGAACCGGTGGCGAGGCACATTGAGGAACGCCGCCAGCACGACCTTGTCGACCACTCCGCCAGTGCGAATCTGGCCGTTGACCATGTGCAAGCGCCGGTCAAGCATCGTTTCGGCGGAAATGTGCGCCCCCCTGGCTCAGGCCCGCGATTTGGGCGGATCGCCGCCCCGGATGAATTGTTGGAGGCCTCGCCCGGAATCGAACCGGGGTGCAAGGATTTGCAGTCCTCTGCGTAGCCACTCCGCCACGAGGCCGACGATGAAGCCAAGCAGCATCGTGTGCGCGCTATACCAAGGATTCAATCCCCCTCGCAAGGCGGCTTCTTCGTTTCCGCAGCCTTTGCTCATTCATGCGCGAGCGGCGAATGACGCAGGAACGGCAGGCCGAGAAAATAGACCGCCGTTGCGATCAGACCCCACCCGACCCAGGGCTGGGGCGCGAGATTCTCTCCGATCGCGATCGCGGCAAAAGCGAACCACGCGCAGGTCATCGCAATGGTCAGGCGGCGCAGCCGGACGACCCGCAACGGGTGGACGAAGACCACAGGAGTGAACATGAGCGCCGCCGCGCCGAGCAGAATGAGGGCGCTGATCACCCAGGGCGGCCGAAGGACGAACAGATAGAGGACGACGATATTCCACGTGGCCGGAAAGCCGCGAAACCACAAATCGTCGGTTTTCATCCTTGTGTCGGCGAAATAGAGCGCCGAGGCGATGGTGACGACGAGTCCGATCCAGAACGACGCTTGGGTCGGCATCAGGTCCGAGCGCCAGAGCGCCACCACCGGGACCAGCACGTAGGTGAGGAAATCGATCACCAGGTCGAGAACCGTCCCGTCGATCGACGCCGCGGTGATTTGCACCTTCGCGGCCCTTGCGAGCGTGCCGTCGATTCCGTCGATGAAGAGAGCGACGCCCAGCCAGACGAAGCAGACCGCGAAATTCCGCTCGATCGCCGCATACAAGGCGAGCAAGGCCACCGCCCCGCCCGAGGCGGTGAAAATATGGACTGAGAAGCCCGCGGCGCTTGCGACGTCCACAGGCCGCTTTTCGACCGACATGCCCTGCCCCGTCGCCTTCCGCCAGCCCGAACAGGCGCATGGCGTCGGCTTGACCTTGATCCTGCCCGCCTTATCAAACTTGCGCGACGCCGTCTCGCTAATCGCAAGCTCCAAGTCGCGGGGCGCGCGGCGGGCGCGTCGCGGAGACCGAGAATGACCGAAGGCCATAAACCTCCCGAAGGCGGCGCCGATATCCTGATCGCGGGGGCCGGACTCGCCGGTCTTACCGCGGCCATTGGCTTTGCGCAGGCGGGTTTTGAGGTCGTCTGCTGCGGCGCGGCCGAGCGAACGGGCGGGGGACGCACGGTCGCCCTGCTCGACCAATCGGTCGCTTTCCTGAAATCCCTCGGCGTTTGGGCGGGTTTGGCGACCGAGGCCGCGCCTTTGCGGGCTCTGCGGCTCGTCGACGACAGCGGAGCGTTGTTTCCACCGCGTCCGATCGAGTTCCACGCGTCGGAGATCGACCTCGACGCGTTCGGATGGAACATCGAAAACGACCGGATGGCCGAGGCGCTCGCCGCCGAGATCCCCCGAGTTTCGCGCGTTGAACGCATGGCGACCGGAATCGCGGATTACGAGTTCGACGCCGACGCGGTTCGGGCGAGGCTTCAGGACGGACGCCTGATCGCCGCCCGCCTCGCGATCGGCGCCGATGGCCGGGCTTCGGCGGCGCGGCGCGCGGCCGGGCTCGAAGCGCGGGTTCATCACTACCCGCAGACCGCGCTGACGGCGCATCTCGCCCATCGGCTGCCGCATGACGACTTCTCGACCGAGTTCCACACGCGCGGCGGCCCATTCACCCTCGTTCCGTTGCCGCCGAGCCCGGCCACGCCCAATCGCTCAAGTCTTGTCTGGGTGATGGGGCGGGAGGACGCGCGCCGGCGCAAGGATTTGGACGACGAAGCCCTTTCGCGCGAGATCGAGCGCCAATCGCATTCCCTCCTCGGCGCCATCCGCATCGACGGCGAACGCGGGTTCTTTCCGATGACGCGCCAGATTGTGCCTGCGATCGCGGGCGAACGGCTGGCGCTCGTCGGCGATGCGGCGCATGTCCTGCCGCCGATCGGCGCGCAGGGGCTGAACCTTGGCCTGCGCGACGTCGCGGCGATCATCGACTGCGCGATCGAAGCGCGAACGGAGGGGCGCGATATTGGCGGGCCGCAGACCTTGCGCGCCTACGAGCGCGCGAGGCGCGCCGACATCGCGCTGAGGACCGCCGCGGTTGACGGCCTCAACCGCTCGCTGCTGACGCACTTCCCCCCCGCCGACTTCGCCCGCGGCCTCGGCTTGTCGACGCTTTCGTCGGTCGCGCCCTTACGCCGTTTCTTGATGCGCGCGGGGATCGGGCCCCGCTTGGCGGGATTGCGCTAATCTGATCTTATTCCAAGGCGCGACGGCGCTTGCCGCGAAATCTGACCGGGACGGATATTCCCGCGCTTTTCTAATGCCGAGAGAAGCCAGGATCGCTCGGGTTGCGGACGGTCAGACGTTTGCTTCTCGTCAATGGCGTGAGGACGGATGTCATCTTTCACCCTGCGCCGGCAGGCGCCGGCTCTGCAATGGGCCGTGCTTCTCGCCGCGTCGGTTGTCGGCGTGGCGGCTTTTGAATGGATGCGCCTCCCCGCGGCTCTGATGCTCGGCGCGATCGCGGCGGCCATCCTTCTGTGCTGGTTCGAGGGGGGTGTGAGGATTCCGCCGTGGGGCTTTGTTATCGCGCAGGGTTTTGTCGGCTGCCTTGTCGCGCGCGCCATCACCCCCGACATCCTGGTGACGATGATTCGCAATTGGCCGATGTTCATTGTGCTGATCGGCTCGGTCATCTTCTTCGCCGCCTTGCTCGGGTATCTGCTCGCGCGTTTCAAAGCGCTGCCGGGCACGACCGCCGTCTGGGGCTCGTCGGCCGGCGCGGCGACTGCGATGGTGCTGATGTCGGACGCCTTCGGCGGCGACATGAGGCTCGTCGCCGTCATGCAATATCTGCGGGTCGCCTGCGTCGGACTGGTGGCCTCGCTTGTCGCTCGGGCATGGGCGCCGCCGGGGGCCGCGACCGCCGCATCCATCATCTGGTTTCCGCCCGTTGCGCCCGGTCCTTTTTTCGCGACGCTGCTCTTGGGCGTGGGTGGCGCAATCGTCGGCGTCAAATCCAAGATCCCCGCCGGCGCCCTGCT
Source organism: uncultured Alphaproteobacteria bacterium (assembly GCA_963820095.1). Taxonomy (GTDB): domain Bacteria; phylum Pseudomonadota; class Alphaproteobacteria; order Rhizobiales; family Beijerinckiaceae; genus Roseiarcus. The sequence continues at coordinate 1,007 of CAWFZA010000027.1, read as the reverse complement.
GGCGCCGATGTTCATCGGCGCGCCGCTCTCCGCGACGCATCTCATCACGATCACGCTGCCGCCGTGGCTTCTGGCGATCTGCTACGCGCTGGTCGGCTGGTCCATCGGCCTGCGCTTCACGCGCGAGGCCGTTCTCTACGCGTCGAAACAATTGCCGATCATCCTGGCCTCCATCTTCGCGCTCATCGCGATGTGCGGCGGCCTCGCCTTCGCACTTCACGAGGCCGCGGGAACGGACGCGCTCACGGCGTATCTCGCGACCAGTCCCGGAGGCGCCGATGCGGTTGCGATCATCGCCGCGTCGTCCCCAGTCGATCTTCCCTTCGTCATGGCGATGCAGGTCGGACGGCTCATGGTCGCGCTTCTCGTCGGCCCCGCTCTCGCCCGCACGATCGCGCGTTGGACTGCCGAGACCAAGCCCGCGCCGCAAGGCCCCAGATAAGCGAATAGACGCCTCGTCAGGCCGCTGCGAGTTGGGGCCGCCCGCGTCCTTCGCCATCGCAACGGCCCGGACGCTGCAAAGCCCAATGCGCCCCACGTGGCGCCGCGGAACAGGGCTGGGGACGCGGCATGGCGGTGGCGCCAACCCGGAAGGCCTTCCGCTTGGCGCCAGGTCTAGCTGCAAGAGCCGCGAATTTCCTTGACAGAGCGGGTATGTTCACTATACGTTCTCGCTAACGGAATTCTCTTTTCCGCTCTCGCGATCGATGGGCGGGCGGGAGAGGAGAAGCCGTGGCTGTTTGACAGGGCGAACCACAACCGGATGCGCGAGACGAGGCGAAAGGCGGCTTTTTTTAATTTCCTCTCCTCGCAACCCCTTGAAAAGGCTCGTTTCGGAGAAATAAACGGCAGTAAACGTCAGCTTTTTTACTGCCGTTTAAGCTCGTTTATTACCGTTTAAGGTCGTTTAGCGAGCGCTTGTTTTGCCCGGAATTCCCGCTTTGGTTGCATCGCAGCTTAGAGAACGCGGTCTGGGCCTGGCCCCAAAGCCGGGATCGGCCTCCGGA
>CAWFZA010000026.1:0-107917 GCA_963820095.1 uncultured Alphaproteobacteria bacterium | reverse complement strand
AGCGCCCTCGACGGCAATCGCTTGCGGAGAATCGGAAACTGGGGTAGGGTTGCCGCATGAATAATTCTGCGCTTCCGCATGGCTCCGACCGCGTGTCTTCCTGTCGCGCCGCCCTCAAGGCCGGCAAAGAGCGACGCGAAAATTTCTTATTCAGCTCGTGCCGGGTAACCCATTGATAAGTCTCGATTCGCACGAGAGAATCCAAGGAAATCCAAGAGAATCCAATAGCGATAAACCTTGGTTTTCGTGGCGAAACGGGGCCGGTCCAAGAAAACCCAAATGGATTAAACCTGATCATAACGTTGATTCGTCGCCGCAATCGGGCTGGGCCGCGCCGTGGCCGCCGCGCCCGTTGGTTAGAGGCTACGTCTCCTCGTCGCCGGGCTCGGGCTTGGCGCTGCCGCCGGGGATGACGTAGCTCCCTTTCAGCCAGCGATGCAGGTCGACATCAGCGCAGCGCTTCGAGCAGAACGGGTCATAGCGTTCGCTGCGCGGCTTGCCGCAGATCGGGCAGGCTCCCTTGCTCGGACCCGGTTTGACTGCGGCCTTGCGATCGTCGGCGGTCATTGAACGAGGCTCGCGCCCCAGCGCAGGTGGATAGGATAGCCCTGGCCGCCGAGCAGCGCAGCCGTTTCTGCGAGCGGCAGCCCGACGACGTTGGAGTAGGAGCCGACCATGCGCTCGACGAACGCGCCGGCGAGCCCCTGAATGGCGTAGCCGCCCGCCTTGCCGCGCCACTCGGCGCTCATGAGATAGGCCTCGACCTCGCTTGGCGACAGGCGCTTGAAACGGAGACGGGTCTCGACCAGACGGCGACGCACCGCGCCGCTCCCGGTGACGAGCGCAATTCCGGTGAAAACACGATGACCGCGGCCCGACAGGAGATCGAGGCAGGCCTCCGCCTCCTCGCGCGTCTCGCATTTCGGCAGGATGCGCCGGCCGACGCCAACCACCGTGTCCGCCGCAAGCGTCAGGCAGGGGGCGAGATCCGTCCGGCGCCCCGCAAGCGCCGCCGAGGCGAGCGCCTTTGCCCGGGCCAGTCGTTCAGCAAGCGCGCGCGGCTCTTCTCGCGGTCGTGGCGTTTCGTCGATCTCGGCCGGGAGCACGGCGTCAGGCTCGACGCCGATCTGCGCCAGCAGCTGAAGCCTGCGCGGCGAAGCGGACCCCAGCACGAGACGGAGGCCCGAGCGCGGGGCGCAGCGATCGTCGCGCCGCCCGAGAGTCAGGGTCATTTGAAGCGGTAGGTAATGCGTCCCTTGGTCAAATCGTAGGGCGTCATCTCTACGAGCACCTTGTCCCCAGCCAGCACGCGAATGCGATTCTTGCGCATCTTGCCCGCGGTATGCGCAATGATTTCGTGGTCGTTCTCAAGTTTGACGCGAAAGGTCGCATTGGGCAGCAATTCGACGACGAATCCGGGGAACTCCAGCAGTTCTTCTTTCGACATAAGGCTCCTTGTTATGCGGCGCGCCGCCCCAGGCGAACGGGGCGGCGGCGGCCTGACGGCCCCTAGCACGTCGGCGGCGGACTGTCATACCACCGCGAGGTTGTAAGATCGACCGCGTCAACGGGTCGGGAATCGCCCACGTCCGCTTGGAGAGGCGCCTTTTATCGGCGCACGGGCGTCAAACCAAGCGACTTCAGAGCTGGCGCCCCGGTTTCTCCCACGAATCCGAGCCGAGCGAACCCTACTCGTCAGACCGCAGACGATTTCGCAGCGTCCGTCTCGGAAGGGGGCAGCGCCGTCTCAGGCGCGCGCTTTCCCTTTCGGCGCTCCTCGAGCCACTGCATGACCACATAAAACGACGGAACGAACACCACCACGAGACAGGTCGAGGCGATCATGCCGAAGAACACCGCCATTCCAATCGATTTGCGGGCCGAGGCGCCCGCTCCCGTCGCGAGGACAAGCGGCAGCACGCCGAGGATGAAGGCGAACGAGGTCATGAGAATGGGCCGGAATCTGAGCCGCGCGCCTTCCACGGCCGCGTCGACGATCGCTTTTCCTTCGGCGCGCTGCTGGCGGGCGTATTCGACGATCAGGATCGCGTTCTTGGCGCCGAGCGCGATCAAGAGGATGAGGCCAATCTGCGTGTAGAGGTTGTTGGCGGCGACGCCGGACTGACTGGCGGGGACGCTGATATAGCCGAGCGTGGTCAGCGCGGCGACCGTCCCGAGCAGAGCCATGGGAACGCACAGGATGACCGCGAACGGCAAAATCCAGCTTTCATACTGGCCCGCCAGAACGAAATAAACGAGCAGGATCGCGAAGCCGAAGACGTAATAGGTCTGATTGCCGAGCTGCTTCTCCTGGTACGACATGGCGGTCCATTCGAAGCCCGTTCCGCTGGGCAGCGTGCTGTTGGCGATCTGCTCCATGATGTCGAGCGACTGGCCCGAGCTGAAACCGGGCGCCGGGCCGCCGACGATCGTTGATGACGGATAGAGATTGTAAAGACTGATGAGTGCCGGCCCCTGCACCTCAGTGATATCGACCACCGTTCCGACGGGCGTCATCGTTCCGTCGCCTGCCTTCACTTTAAGATTGCGAATGTCGTCGACGTTGGCGCGAAACTTGGCCTCCGCTTGCGTATAGATCTGGAAGACGTGGCCGAACTTGGTGATTTGGCCGACATAGTTCGAACCGACGTAGTCGGAGAGGGCGGCGAACAGCTGTCCAACAGTGATGCCAAGCGTCTCCGCCTTGATGCGGTTTACATTGACAAAAATTTGCGGCGCGCCCGCACGGAAGGTCGTGGCGACCCGTTGAAGCGAGGATTGCGCGTTGGCGTTGTTGACGACGGCGTTGGTCAGGGTCTGAAGCAGGGCGTAGTCGAAATTCCCGTTCCTGAGTTCGACCTGCATGGAGAAGCCGCCGACGTTGCCGATGCCCTGGATCGGCGGCGGGGGGAGCGCGAAGGCGAAAGCCTGGGGCACGCCCTGCAGCCCGGCGTTGAGGCGCCCGAGGATCGTACGGACGTCCTGCCCTGTCTCTTTGAGGCGCTCGTCCCAACCCTTAAGGACGACGAAAGCGACGCCGGCGTTGGCGAGACTCGCCCTGTTGTCGAGAATGGATATGCCGCTGACAGTCACTACGTGTTCGACGCCGGGAACTTTACTGGCCATCTTCTGGATCTGCTCCAGCACTCTATCCGTCCGTCTCCTTTGACGCGCCGTCCGGCAATTGCGCAGCGACGATCACGTAGCCCTGATCCTCAGTCGGCAGGAACGCGGTCGGCACGCGCGTCAGTCCCCACATCGCGACGCCAACCAGAATGAGCGCCAGAGCCACCATGAGGCCGCTACGGTGGACCATACCGCCGATCAGTCGGGCGTAGCCGCGTTCGAGGCCGGCATAGACAACGTTGAAGCCGCGGTAGAAAAAGTTGCGCCGCTCGGGAGGCTTCGGCGGCCTGAGCCACAACGCGGATTGGGTCGGCTTGAGCGTCAGCGCGTTGATGGCGCTGATGAAGGCGGTGGCGGCGATGACGAGCGCGAATTGCCGATAGAGCTGCCCCGTCAGCCCGGGCAGAAAGGCGGCCGGAATGAACACCGACATGAGCACGAGCGTGATGCCGAGGACCGGCCCTGTCAGATCGTTCATCGCCCGAGCCGCCGCCTCGCGGCCGGGGAGTCCCTCCTCGACATATCGCGCCACGCCTTCAACGATGACGATTGCGTCGTCGACGACGATGCCGATCGCGAGCACAATAGCGAACAGAGTTGGAAGATTGATCGAGAAGCCGAGCGCCGCCATCGCCGCGAACGCGCCGATAATCGTGACCGGCACGGTCGTCGCGGGCACCAGCATGGCCCGCCAATCTTGCAGGAAGACGAGGATGACGATGAGCACCAGAATCGCCGCCTCAATGAGAGTGCGGTAGACCTCGGAGATCGCCGCCTTCACAAATTTCGTCGTGTCGTAAGGCACGACATAGTTGAGGCCTTCTGGGAAGGCCTTGGCGAGTTCGTCCATCTTCGCCTTGACTTCGGAGGAGACCGCAATCGCGTTCGCCTCCGGCAGCAACGATACGGCGATGCCGGCGGCGGGCCGGCCGTCGAGATTGAACGATTCGCTATAGGTCTGCGCGCCAAGCTCGGCGTGCCCCACGTCGCGCACCCTGGTGATGCGGCCGCCGTTGGCCGAATTGACCTTGACGATGATGTTCTCGAACTCCCTCGGGTCGTCGAGCCGGCCCTTGAGATCGAGCGTATATTGGAAGTCCTGGCCCTTGGGCGCCGGCGGCGCGCCGATCTGACCGGCCGCAACCTCCTGGCTCTGCTGCTGGATGACGTTGATGACGTCTTGGGGCGTCAGTCCGCGCGCCTGCAGAAGGTTGGGGTCAAGCCAAATGCGCATGGCGTATTGACCGGCGCCGAGGACAGACACATCGCCGACGCCGGGGAGACGGCGCAGCTCGTCCTGCACATTGATGACGGCGTAGTTCGACAGGAACAGGCTGTCGAAGCGACTATCCGGAGACACAAGCCCGACAAACTCGAGGATCGACGTCGACTGCTTCTTTGTCGTCACGCCCTGGAGCTGCACCTCCTGCGGCAGCGACGAAAGCGCCGCCGACACGCGGTTCTGGACCAGGATCTCGTCTTCGTCGGGATTCGTGCCGATGGCGAAAGTGACGATCAGGCTGTAAGTGCCGTCGCTCGCGTTCGTCGACTGCATGTAGATCATGTTCTCGACGCCGTTGACGTTCTGCTCGATCGGCAGAGCGACCGTTTTGACCAGCGTCATGGCGCTGGCTCCGGGGTAGCGAGTCGTCACCTGGACGGTCGGCGGGACAACGTTCGGGTATTGGGAGCTGGGCAGGTTAAAGAGGGCGACCAGGCCGATCAGAACGAAGACGAGCGCCAGCACATTGGCGAGCACTGGCCTCTCGATGAAAAAGCGCGAGATGGCTCCCGCCCGGCTTTCAGAGCTCATTGCTGACCCGAGGCGGACGAGGCGGCTTTCTCAGGATTTGACGCCGGAGCCGGCTCGGCCGAAGCCATCTGGCCGCGCTGGGGGTCGACCTTGGCGCCGGGAAAGGCGCGCTGAACGCCCTCGGTCACCACCCAGTCTTCTGGCTGCAGGCCCAATTCAATCACTCGCAACTGTCCCTCGCGCACCCCGGTTGTAACAACCTTCCTTTGAACGACATTGTCGGGACCGACCACCAGCACATAGCTTCCCTCCTGGCTCGTTCCGATAGCGTCGTTGCGGGTGAGCAGCGCCTTGTCTTGCTGCGCAATCGGCGTCCGCACTCGCACAAACAACCCCGGCAAGAGGGCGCCGTCCTTGTTGTCGAACAAGGCGCGCGCGGTCAGAGTACCGGTGGCGAAATCGACTTGCGGAGAGGCGTAGTCCATATGGCCCTTATGCGGATACCCCTCCTCGCCTTGTAGCCCGATCTCCACCGGGACGTCGGACAGGTTCGAGGTGCGCAGCGCAACGCCGTGTTTGGCCAGGTTTCGCTGGATCGACAGGATCTGCGGCTCGCTCAAGGTGAAATAGACGTAAAGCGGATCGGTCTGGATGATCGTGGCGAGCTTCGTCGGTCCCGAGACCCCGACAAGCGCGCCGACATCCACCAGGTGATTCGTGACCACGCCGTCAAATGGAGCCTGCACATTCGTGTAGCCGAGGTTGATCTTGGCCAGCCAGATCGCCGCCTGGGCGTTCAGAATGTCCGCCGCTGACTGGTCCCACTTGGACTTCCACTCCTGCGCCGTTGCTTGGCTAGCGAAATCTTGCCGGGCGAGCGTCGCCTGCCGCCCATATTCGGCTTTGTTATATTCCTCGGTCGCCTGGTCGGAGGCCAGCGTCGCCTCCTGCTGGTTGAGCTGCGCCTGATAGATGTCTCGCTCGATCCCGAAGAGCTGCGCGCCTTTCTTGACGGCCGCTCCATCCTTGTAATTGATCGAGGTGAGAAAGCCTTGCACCCGCGCCACGAGATCCACCGAGGCGAACGCCTGCGTGTTCCCCGTGAGTTCGAGATACTCGGTGATCGGCTTCTGGAGTGGCTGGGCGACTTGCACCTTGGCCGGCGGGGGCGCCACGTAAGCGTTCTTGCTGTTGCAAGCCGCAAGCGCGATTGCTGCTGACATAAAGGCCGTGGCGCGAACGGCGAGGCCGAGTGAAAAACGAGGCTGTCGGGTCGACATGAAGAGGCGATCCTGGAAACGAGCGAACAATATCCGTGGGCGAGCCCGATCGCCATGGCTCTCCTATGATGCCTGAGCCGCGCTTGAGCGCAAGAGCGAATGGAGCAGGGAATTTAGTTGCTACCGCGCCTCACGCTCAAGCGTCCGACAGCGCCTGATCGCGAAGGGGATCGAAGCGAGATAGGCGATTGTTACGGCCACCAGCGCCTGCATGGGAAAGTTGAACAGGATGAGGAGCGCCGCGGCGACGCCGACCAGCACCACCGAGACATACTCGCGCGGCACGCGGCCGATCGTTTTGCCGGAGAAGTGGGGCACGCGGCTGGCCATCAACAGAGCCACCGCCAGCACATACAGGCTCTCGACCACGGCGACTTGCTGGGTCGGCTGACCGAGATCGAAGGCAGAGTGAACGTAGATCGGCAGAAGGCCAACGATCGCGCCCGCGGGCGCGGGCATCCCTACGAAGAAGACTTTGCGCCAAGCCGGGTGATCTTCGTCGATCATGACATTGAAGCGGGCGAGGCGGAGCGCGCAGGCCATCGCGAACAAGAGCGCCGCGACCCAGCCAAAGCTCTTGGCGGCATGCAAGTCGGCGACGTAAAGCACGAGCGCCGGAGCGACGCCGAAGTCGACGAAGTCGGCTAGCGAGTCGAGTTCGGCTCCGAAGCGCGAGGTGCCCTTCAAAACGCGCGCGATTCGGCCGTCGAGGCCGTCCAGCACAGCAGCGCCGGCGATCGCGCTCACGGCCCATTCGACCGATCCCTCCATCGCCAGACGGATTGCGGTCAAGCCAAGGCCGAGGGCGAACAGCGTGATGAGGTTGGGAATCAAGAGCCTGAGAGGAACCGCGCGGAGACCGCGACGCCGCGCCGAGGCCGCGTCAGCGATCGGCGCCCGGGGTGGGGGGCCGACCTCGTTCACCCCTCAGCTCCGCTGAAAAGGGGGCGGCTCGACCTCCCCCGCAACCTGAGCGATAACCGTCTCGCCGGCAATCGCGCGCGAATCGACGCCGACCACGATATGCGCGCCTGCCGGCAAGTACACGTCCACACGCGAGCCGAAGCGGATCAACCCAATTCGTTCTCCGGCGCCAAGCAGCGCTCCTTCATGGGTAAAACACACAATTCGCCGAGCGATGAGGCCCGCAATCTGCACCACGCCAAATCGTCCCGACGGCGCGTCGATGACGATGCTGTTGCGCTCGTTGTCCTCGCTCGCCTTGTCCAGATCGGCATTGAGAAAGAGGCCAGGGTGATAGACGATCTGCGCCACCCGACCTTGAACAGGGGCACGGTTCACGTGGCAATCGAAGACCGACATGAAGATCGACACCCGCTGCAACGGCGCCATGCCGAGGCCGAGCTCAGGGGGAGGCGCAGCGAAGCCGGCGAAGCTGACCACGCCATCGGCGGGCGCAATAACGAGGTCGCTGCGGACCGGCGTGACTCGGGCGGGATCGCGAAAGAAATAGGCGCACCAAAGGGTGGCGATGAGGCCGAGCCAGCCGAGCGGCGCCCAGATCCACCACAGGATCAGCGTCGCGAAAGCGAAGCCGAACACGAAGAGATAGCCTTCAGGGTGGATCGGCGCGAGCTGGCCGCGCAAGGAATTGACGATACTCATTGACCGGCGCTCGAAATGAAGCCCGGCGCACTCATGGCGCCAATCGCCTCCGATGTCACGGCGCGGGCTCAGATGCGAAACCGTCCGCGGCGCCGAGATCGTCCTCACGGCCAGCTTGCCGCAACAATTCCTGCGCCGCGTCGAGCTGCCTCTGCCGGCTCCACAGCTCGGAGTAGATTCCGCCTTGGCTGAGAAGCTCTTGATGCGAGCCGCGCTCGGCTATGACACCCTTGTCGAGCACCAGAATCTCGTCGGCGTTGACCACGGTCGACAAGCGATGGGCGATCACAATCGTCGTGCGCCCGCGAGAGACGCGCTCCAGCGCCGACTGAATGTCGCGCTCGGTGAAACTGTCGAGCGCGGACGTTGCTTCGTCGAGCACTAGAATCGGCGGCGCCTTGAGCATGGTGCGCGCGATCGCCACCCGCTGCTTTTCGCCGCCCGACAGCTTGAGGCCCCGCTCGCCGACCGGCGCCTCATAGCCCTGCGGCAGGGAGCGAATGAACCGGTCGATTTGCGCATTCTCGGCGGCCGCGACCACGTCCTGCTCATTGGCGTCATCTCGCCCATAGCGGATGTTGTAGCCGATCGTGTCGTTGAACAGCACCGTGTCCTGCGGCACCATGCCGATCGCCGCCCGCAACGAGATCTGAGTGACCGCGCCGATATTCTGACCATCGATCAATATGCGCCCCGAATTCGGCTCATAGAACCGGAACAGGAGCCGCGATATCGTGGATTTGCCGGCGCCCGACGGCCCGACGATGGCGATCGTGTGTCCCGCCGGCGCCTCGAACGAGACGCCGCGCAGAATGGCCCTGTCCGGATCGTAGGCGAAGTCGACATTCTCGAACCGGACCACGCCAGCGCTTACCTTGAGAGGCTGTGCGCCGGGGATGTCCTCAATCTCGGGATTCTGCGCCAAGATGGTGAACATCGCCTCGACGTCGATGATCGCCTGCCTGATATCCCGGTAAACCATCCCCATGAAATTGAGCGGCTGATAGAGCTGCAACATGATCAGGTTGACGAGCACGAAGGCGCCGACCGTCTTGGTCCCGTTTCTCACCTCGGCGACGCACATCAGAAGGACGACAATCAGGCCGAGCGTGAAGATGAACGCCTGACCCGCGTTGAGAACCGCGAGCGACACGTACGTGCGCACGCTGGCGCGCTCGTAGCGCGCCATGGCTTTATCGTACCGCGCCCCTTCGCGGTCTTCCGCGCCAAAATATTTCACCGTCTCGAAATTGAGTAGGCTGTCGATCGCCTTTGTGTTGGCCTCCGTGTCGCTTTCGTTCATCGCGCGCCGAATGCCAATGCGCCAATTGGTGGCCAAGGTCGTGAAGACCAAATACACGATCACGGTGACGCTGATCGCGACGACGTAGCGCCAGTCGAAGGTGATCAGCATGGCGGCGACGATCATCGCGAACTCAACCACTGTCGGGACCGCAGTCAGCATCGAGGTGCGAATGAGAGTTCTCGATCGCATTGCGCCCCCGCTCGAGAACTCGGGTGAGACCGCCGGTCTTGCGCTCCAAGTGAAAGCGCAACGACAGGCGGTGCAAATGATCGAACACCTCAATCGCCAGGCGACGCACCGCATTCATGGCTACAGCTGCGAAGAGGGCGTCGCGCCCTTGCTGAGTGAACGCCATCAGGATGCGCAAGATCCCATAAAGGGCGGTCAGCGCCGCCGCTCCGATCAGGAACCCTGGCAGCGGGACGGCGTCCAGCGCCAGCTTGTTGGCAACCGCATCGGTCGCCCATTTGTACGAATAGGGAATTGCGATCGTGAACAATTTCGAGAGGAGCATCAGCGCGACGGCGAGAAACACGCGCACCTTGAGATCAGCGCGGTCCGCTGGCCAGATGTAAGGCCATAAAAGCCTTACGGTTCCCGTCAACGTGGCCTGCCGAGTCGCATTGTTGCGCGCCGCGACGAACGTTGACGTTTTTTGATGCTGCATTGGAACTCACACGGCTCCAATCAATTCGATCGGCAGGGCGGCATATAATATCTTTTCTGGCCGATGACATCCTCACGGCTGCCATATTCTTGCAGCCGATCAACATTCGCGAAACAGCGGCGGAGGTGAAATTGCGCGCCTGCCGTAGCGAACCAGCCGCGCGATCGTTCCTGGCCTGCGGTTCTGGGGAGGCGCAAGCTTTCGAGGGCCGCCCGGCTGCCTTGATGAAGGCGCGGACGATTCGGTCGCTCGATCGCTGCACGTTGACCACCGCCTGTCAAGTGAAGACAGTTGTTTTTTATATAAATTCAGGATCCTTCGGACAGCTGATTACGAGTATTCAAGCGATGTCCATCGATGCCCTAGTTGAAATAATTATGTCTTGTCTTGTGCTATGCTTTCTTTTGCGCTATGCGGGTGTCGCCTCAAGTCGCGACCGGCGATTAGGGAAGAGGATGCTCGTCGTGATCAGGCGAGAGATGATGGCCTAAAGCTGATCGCCACCGGGGCGTTCTATCCGCAGGCAACTTACTGGAGTAACGTCAACAATGAGCGATTCCACGAACCACATTGAGCTCGCCGCGGAGATCGTCTCGGCCTATGTGTCGAACAATTCCGTGCCGTCGAGTGAGTTGCCGTCGCTTCTCAGCGATGTTCACGCAGCGCTCTTGCGTGTAGCCACTGGCGCGCAACCGGCCGTAGTCGAAGCAGCCAAGCCAGCCGTACCGCCGAAGAAGTCGATTACCAGCGATTACATCATCTGCTTGGAGGACGGTCGCAAATTCAAGTCCTTGAAGCGGCACTTGCGAACTCAATACAACCTTTCTCCGGAAGAATATCGGGAGAAATGGGGTCTTCCGTCTGATTATCCTATGGTCGCCCCCGCCTACGCCAAGGCGCGTTCGGCGCTCGCGAAGCAAATGGGCCTTGGCCAGCAGCGCCGACGCCGCAAATAAGGCCGCGTCGATCCCGGCTTCGCAAGCCGTGCTCGGAAAGGCCAGTGGCGCGGGCTTCCGAGCGCAGCGGCTGGAACGCTGCGCTTCTACTTCGTGCCGAACATGCGGTCGCCTGCGTCGCCCAGGCCAGGAATGATGTAGCCGTGCTCGTTGAGCCGCTCGTCGACCGACCCTGTCCAAATCTGGACCTCGGGATGCGCTTTGGTCAGCCGTTCGATCCCCTCAGGCGCGGCGAGAAGGCAGACGAAGCGGATGTCCTTCACCCCACGCCGCTTGAGGCGGTCAATCGCGGCGACCGCCGAATTTGCGGTCGCGAGCATCGGGTCCATCACGATGACCAACCGGTCGGCCACATCCGCCGGCGCCTTGAAATAGTACTCCACCGCCTCCAATGTCTGCGGATCGCGATAGAGCCCGATATGGGCGACGCGCGCGCTCGGCACGAGGTTGAGCATCCCGTCAAGGAACCCGACGCCGGCGCGTAAAATCGGCGCAAACACGAGCTTCTTGCCTGATATTGTCGGCGCGATCATGGTGGCCAACGGCGTCTCCACCTCGATCATTTCGAGCGGGAGATCCCGCGTCACCTCGTAGGCGAGCAGCATCCCGATCTCATTCATGAGTTGCCGGAAGCCCTTGGTTGAAACGGTCTTGTCGCGCATCAGCGTCAGCTTGTGCTGCACCAGGGGATGCGCGACGACATGAACATTCGACATAGGCGAGGTCCCATCCAGGTGGAGACTGTGAAGACCTTGAGATTAAACGAAGTTGGGCCGGCGGAGGCTAGAGCGCCGGCGATCGTCCCCAGTTTTGTCGGCGCCGTGCGGCCGATGGCCGTATCGCGCCGGCGCGGCCGAGCGCGCTATTGACGGGCGAACGGGCACGATGTCTCTTCTCCCGCAAATGGTGTCCTCGACCGCCCCCCAGCTAGGCCGCAACTGGTCTTTGCCCAATATCCTCACTTACGCGCGGGTCGCGGCGGTTCCGCTTGTCGCCGGATTTCTTGTTCTGGCCTGAGGTGCCGTGGGCGCGATGGACGGCGCTCGCAATCTTTATCGCCGCTGGAATCACCGATTTTTTCGACGGCTATCTGGCGCGCGCCTGGTCGCAGCAGTCCTCGCTAGGCAGAATGCTGGACCCGATCGCCGACAAGCTTCTCGTTTCGGCGGTGATCCTGGTGCTCGCCGCCAATCAGACCATTTCCGGCCTGACACTTTGGGCCGCGATCGTCATCCTTTGCCGGGAGATCCTGGTCTCGGGCTTGCGCGAATATTTGGCTGAGCTCAGGGTTCCGCTGCCGGTTACGGCTCTCGCCAAGTGGAAAACCATGGTCCAGTTCATCGCGCTCGGGTTCCTGATTGCTGGCCCGGCCGGCGAAGCCGTGCTGCCGGGGGGCATCACGACGGGGCTTGTGCTCCTATGGATCGCAGCGCTCGTTACGCTGTACACCGGCTGGGACTATATGAAGGCCAGTTATGACAACGTCGGAAGCGACTGAGACGGAACATGAAGGCGCTTTATTTCGCCTGGGTGCGTGAACGCGTCGGTACGGCGGAGGAGGAGCTCCGCCCACCCGCGACGGTGAAGACCGTCGGCGACCTTGTTGCCTGGCTCCGTGAGCGCGGTGAGGGCTACGCTGACGCGTTCGGCAAGCCCGCGGCTGTTCGCGCTGCACTCGATCGTGTTCACGCCCGCAACGACGCGTCGATCACGGGGGTGAAGGAAGTGGCGTTCTTTCCGCCGATGTCCGGCGGCTGAAAGCGATGGCGTCGGTCCGAGTCCAGCGAGAGGATTTCGACCCGGGCGCGGAGGCGGAAGCGCTCTCGCGTGGACGAACCGACGTCGGCGCTGTGGTGACATTTGTCGGCCATTGCCGCGACGAAGGCGGTCGGCTCGCCGCGCTCGAGCTCGAGCACTATCCCGGCATGGCGGAGGAGGAGATCGCGCGGGCCGCGGGTGAGGCCGAAGCCCGCTGGCCGCTTCTGGGTGCGACGGTGATCCATCGCTATGGCCGTATCGCGCCAGGCGAGCGGATCGTTCTGGTAGCGGTCGCCGCCAAGCATCGCGGGGCTGCGTTCGCCGCGGCCGAGATGCTGATGGATTACCTCAAGACTCGCGCGCCGTTCTGGAAGCGCACGATACGCAGCGACGGCGCCGTGGGGGGGTGGATCGAATCCAAGAAAGAAGACGATCGGTCGGCGGCGCGGTGGACCGCCGACTAACGAAACGTCCGCTGTCTCAACAAAGGACGTGACGTTATCGAGTGCGCTCGATCATTATTACCTTCTGCAATCCGGTGAAAGCACCGATGCAAAGGGCGACGAGCCATATCGCCACGGCGGAGACTGGAAATGTTAGGAACGGCATGGACACCATAACCATGACGAGCACAATTAAAGCGATCAGAAATCTACGCCGAATTAGTGAGCACAGCAGCACCGATGCAACTCGCAGAAACGTGGGCCAAAGCTAGACTACACTGTTCGCAACGTCCGCGCGGCGCGCCGAAACTAACCATGTACATATAAAGTCCGAATCATCAGCGAGGGGCATCGCCTCTCTACTGCGGGCGTTTTCGACCGTTGTGCGGTTGACCCTTGGCCGCGGGTTAGCGCATGGCCGCGAGTATTTTGACCCCGGTGTCGGCGCAGGTCGGCTAAATCCCACATTCATCTCCAATTCAGCATGGAAAGCGCAAAGAGCGATCGTTCGAGAAACAAGAGTTGGAAGACTCGCTTCAAGAGGAACGACAATGATCAACAAATACGTCGCGATGGGCCTTGGCGCCCTTATCGCCCTCGCGCCCGTCGCCGCAGTGGCCCAAGAGCAGGTTGCTCAGGCCTCCACCGCTCCCGCCGCCGCGCCCGCGGCCACCGGGACACACGGGATGCAACGGCGGTCGGCACGACGCACCACTCGCCATCAGCGACGGCACACGCGCCACACCGGTCAACCTGCGCCCGCCACAACAGCTCCAGCTATGGCTCCCAAGAGCTGATTGATGAAATTCGCGCCGTTTGGTGGCGCGAACGAGGTTGCGAAGGGGGCGGTGTCGTAGCGGCCCCCTTTTTCCCCGTTTCGAGTTCCATTGAACTTGGCCGACGGCGACGGCCTGACGAGTTGGGCGCCTCCGTTGGCAAGCCAGGCTAAGGTTCGCCTAATCCTGTCACCTTTCATCCTGTGCCTCCATCCGCGTTCCGCAGGACGCTGGCGGATGGATCTCGATGTCAGTCCTGCGAATCCGCTGGATCCATTCCAGTGAAAGGCGCAGGGAAAGTGGGCGTGTGGCGTGTAGTCGGCCGACGGGCCGACAATAGGCGGCCGAGGCCGGAGAAGCCCGAGTTTCCGAGGAGCGACCGGCGAGACGGTTCAACCTCAGCTTAGGCCGACGCTTTCGTGCTCCGCGGCCAGAAGGCGATGGCGAGACCGGCAATCGCAACGCCCGCCAAGACCAGCAAAAGCGACGCCTGTTTGAGCCATGTCATGGCGGGGATGGACAGCGCCATGGCGGCGCCGAGAAAGCAGATCCGGAGCGACATCAAATAGATGCCGGCAAGGAAGGCGCCTACGCCAAGGAGCAGCAACAGAACGAGGCCCGCGGCCTGAACGGGCAACACGAGTTGAAAACCTTGCAGAAGCAAGAGGTTCATCGCCACCAGGATTGTTACCCAATGCGCCACTTGCGTCCAGATCAGCTTGAATCGCGCCTGGCGATCAGGCGCGTTCGGCCATGCCGTGATCACGCAGACAAGCCCGATTGCGATCGCCAGGAACTCCCAATAGCCGTTGATCGTATGCCCGGAGAAATTGCTATAGGCCACCCCGAATATGGCGAGCGCCAGCGCGACGATGAAGGGCAGGTTGCGATACAGAGTGGCCATCGAAACAATGGACTGAGCCGGAGGCTCAACCGCAGCCTCGATCTCGGCCCCCGGCTCCGCCTCCGGATCGAGAAACTTATCTGGGTCGGTCATTGTCCGTCCAAGTTGCGATGGAGGCCGAAACTCTTTACCCTTCGGCGGCCGCAAGTCTATCCTCAAAAAACATGGCGCGTCTGATTTCGCGCTTCCAAAGTCTCGGCGCGGACAAATCAATAGCTAACGGTCGGTTGCTCCTCGCGCATCGCGATTTTGCGGAGGCGCGGTCGCTTGCGCTTGGTTCCCGAGGGGGTAGGGGATCTGAAGCGCCAGCCTAATCCGGCAAAGTCTTTCGAGGTTCACGAGATGGCGACTGAAGCAGTGAAGCCCATTCGCCGCAAGCCCGTCTTGGTCGATCTCGCGCTTCAGGGCGGCGGATCGCATGGCGCCTTCACCTGGGGCGTCCTTGATCGCCTGCTCGAGGAGCCGTGGCTCGAGATCGACGGCGTTTCCGGCACCTCGGCGGGCGCTATGAACGCCGCGGTGATGGCTTACGGCCATAAGGTGGGCGGGGCGGCCGGCGCGCGTGAGGCGCTTGCGGCTTTCTGGCGGCGCGTGTCGGACGCGGCCCGCTTCAGCCCGTTCCGGCGTGGGCCGATTGACGTGGCGCTCGGCCGCTGGACGCTCGATTCCTCGCCGGTGTACGTCGCGATGGATCTCATGTCGCGCCTGGTGTCGCCCTACACCACGAATCCCATGGGCAAGAACCCACTGCGCGAGATCCTTGCCGAGATCATTGACTTCGATCTCTTGGCGCAGTCGCCGATCCATCTCTTCATCACCGCGACCAATGTGCGCACCGGCAGAGGCAAGGTGTTCAAGAACGATGCGGTGACCCCTGACGTCCTGCTTGCCTCGGCCTGCCTGCCAACTTTGTTCCAGGCGATCGAGATCGACGGCGAAGCCTATTGGGACGGCGGCTATTCCGGCAATCCGACGCTGACCCCGCTCGTCCGCGAGTGCAAATCGCAGGACACGATTCTCGTCCCGATCAATCCGATTGAGCGGCCAGGCGTCCCTCGCAGCGCGTCCGACATCCTGAACCGTCTGAACGAGGTGTCGTTCAACGCCGTGGTCCTGAAGGAGCTGAGAATGATGGCGCTCCTGCGCAAGGTCGCCGATCCGGGCGACGGCGAGGGCAGGCTCTGGACGCAGATGCGGGTGCATGTCGTCAGGAACAGCATCATGACCGAGCTCGGCGCGTCGTCGAAGCTCAACGCAGAATGGTCTTTCTTCTCATTCCTGCGCGATGAGGGGAGAAAGGCGGCTCAGGCCTTTCTGGACGCCCACGCGATGGATCTGGGAAAACGTTCGACGCTCGATATCGACGTCCTGCTCGACGGAGTGTGACGCATGGGGCTCGTCGGCATCCTCATTGCGCTCGGCCTTCTCATCTGGCTCGCCTATCGGGGCTGGAGCATCCTTCTGCTTGCGCCCGCCGCCGCAATTCTTGCGGCCGCATTGGCCGGCCAGCCGCTGCTTGCACATTGGACGCAAACGTTCATGGCGAGCGCGGCGCAATTCGTCATGCAGTTCTTCCCGATTTTTCTCTTGGGCGCCCTGTTCGGCAAGCTCATGGAGGATTCGGGCTCGGTGACGTCGATCGCGAAATACCATGACCGAGCGACTGGGCCATGAACGCGCGGTGCTGGCGGTCGTCCTGGCTGGCGCAATCGTCACCTATGGCGGTGTCAGCCTGTTCGTCGCCTTCTTCGTTCTCGCGCCGATGGCCCATCAATTGTTCCGCGCGGCCGGGATTCCGAGGCGCCTCATGCCGGCGGCGATCGCACTCGGCACGACGACCTTCACCATGTCGGCTCTGCCGGGAACGCCCGCGATTTAGAACGCGATTCCGATGCCGTTCTTCGGCACCACGCCCTTCGCCGCGCCGGGGCTTGGGATCATCGCGGCGATCGTGATGTTCGGCTTCGGCATGTTCTGGCTCGGACGTGCCGAGAAAAGCGCGCGCGCCAGGGGCGAGGGCTATGGCGGGGATGTCCCACAGGAGAACGCGGCCGAGGATCTCGTCGTGCGCGAGCGCGCCACGACCGCGAGCACCTTCGATCCGCCGGAAGCGATCCACGGGCGGCCGAGCGACGTGGGGCCGCCGATCGCGCTCGCCGCCCTGCCGCTTGTCATCGTCGTCGCGGTCAACCTCCTGATGTCGCTGTTCGTCCTGCCGCGCATGGACGCGTCCTTTCTGGCGGAGCCCGAATGGGGCTCGACCTCGCTTTCCGCGGTCGGCGGCGTTTGGGCGGTGGTGACGGCGCTCGCGGTCGCAATCGTCGTCCTGATCGCGATCAATTTTCGGCGCCTGCCGGCTTTGCGCGACAGCATGGACGCGGGCGCCAACGCGTCGGTGCTGCCGGTGCTCAGCGTCGCGAGCCTCGTTGGCTTCGGCTCGGTCGTCGCCGCGCTTCCGGCGTTTGCGCTGGTGCGCGATTGGGTGCTCGGTATCGAAGGCGGGCCGTTGGTGTCGCTGGCGGTCGCCACCAATGTGCTGGCCTCATTGACCGGTTCGGCCTCGGGAGGCTTGACCATCGCGCTCGACGCCTTGGGCGCGACCTATCTCAAGATCGCGCACGAGCAGGGCATCGATCCGGGGCTTCTGCACCGCGTGGCGGTGATCGGCGCCGGAACGCTGGATAGCCTGCCGCATAACGGCGCCGTGGTGACGCTGCTTGCGGTCTGCAACTCGACCCACCGCGAGAGCTATCTCGACATTGTCATGGTGTCGATCGTCGGCGGCCTGCTGGCGCTGGCGGTTGTGATCATCCTGGGGAGCGCGGTCGGGTCATTTTGAGGCAGCGACGTCATCGCGAGGATGCGATGGGCCGTCGAGAGACGCCGTCTTTCGACGGCGACGCAACGAGCCAGCTGGGCCGCGCCAGGCCGAATTGTACCAGCAGTACCTCCGTCCGCCCCAGACGAATTGCGCCCTTTCGACCGGCGAGCTTTCCACGAGCGAGGCCGGCGGCGGGAATGCGCCGACGCCGAGCGCAGCCTCGGCGGGGAGAGCGAATTGGGAGATCAATCCTGCCATGGCGAGAGATAGTGCGACCTTGCGAAACATGTGCGGGGTCCTCCGAAGGCGCTGATTGTGGACGCGTCCCTTGAACCTCAGATGGATGGACCGGCTTCTCGGCCGCCTCGCTACCGAGGGGGGCTGCCGCGTGCTATGGCGAAGACGCTGTGGGAAAATCCTCATCCGACGCGATGCGAGCGGCCGACGTTTCGCCCTCGAGCGGCGACTTCGAGCTTGAGCGCCGCGAGCTGCGTCCCGTGGGGCCGATCCTCGATCCGCGAGATGGCGACGCCGAGGACGACGCTTCGAGCCCGAAGCAGAAGTCGCTTCTGGCGATCGCCGGCAGTCTGCTCGCCGAGATCAGCCTGACGAAACTCATGCTGGCGTGGATGGCGTCGATCCTGCTGCCGGCGGCGATCTTGGGTCTTGCGCCGCTGGTTGCAACAGCGTGGATCAATGGCCTCTTCTCCAGAATCCTGGAATTGTATGGCTTCGGCGCCGCGCTCATCCTTCTCGCGGTCGTCCTCGCCGGGTGGTTCGGCTGGCGCCCGCTATTTCGCATCGCGGAGGCCAACTTCTGGGCGCTGAACGCGCTCGGCGTTCAGCCGGGATACGCTCTGTGCCGCGAGGCGATCCGGCATGTCGCGGAGCAAGTCCTCAGGCCACGCGGTGGAAAGGAGCTGGCGCGCGTGCGGGCCATGAGCTGCGCCGGCGCCGGAATTCTGCTGGCCGTGGTCGCCGCGCTGGTCGCGGCCATTATTTGGCCCGCGACGCGGTGGGTCGGATCGGCCGCTGATCTTGCGGTCCCACATCAACTGATCCTGCCGACGCTCGCCAACGCTATCGTCATCATGTCGGCTTACCTCGCGGCGGCGTCGCTGATCTGGGGCTTCGCCGACGGGAGCATGGACCAGCCGCTCGACCTCGAAGCCTTCGACGCGGCGTCGTCCGTCGGCCCGGTCTGGCGCGTCGCGCATCTGTCCGACATCCATATCGTTGGCGAGCGGTACGGCTTTCGTATCGAGAGCGGCCGGGGCGGGCCGCGCGGCAACGAGCGGTTGAGGCGGGCCATGACTCGCCTCGAGGCGGAGCACGCCGCCCGGCCCCTGGACCTCGTTCTCATAACCGGGGACATGACAGACGCGGGGCGCTCCGCCGAATGGGCCGAATTCTACGACATTCTGGCCCTCCATCCAGACCTCGCCGGACGGACGCTTATTCTGCCGGGCAATCACGACGTCAATGTCGTCGATCGCGCAAACCCGGCGCGGCTCGACCTGCCGTTCAGCCCGGCGAAAACCTTGCGCAAGATGCGCGCGCTGTCCGCGCATCGCCGCCTTCGGCGCCGATCGTTTGCGCGTGATGGGCGACGGCGCCGCTGGGCCTAGCCGCACGCTCGACGCGGCGCTCGCGCCGCAGCGCGAGGCGATCGAGACCTTCGCCGACCGGGGCGGCCTTCGGCTGTCCAGCCGCCTCACGCGGCTGTGGGACGAGCTGTTCCCGCTCATTCTTCCGCCGCGAGAAGACGACGGTCTCGGAGTTGCGATCCTCAATTCGAACGCGGATACGAATTTCTCCTTCACCAATGCGCTCGGCATGATTTCGGCGGAGCAGGCGCGGCGGCTGACCGCCGCGTTCGACTGCTATCCCAAGGCGCGATGGATCGTCGCGCTGCATCATCATTTGATCGAATATCCGATGCCGGTCGCCGCCTTCTCCGAACGGATCGGCACGGCCCTCATCAACGGCAGCTGGTTTCAGCGCGTGCTCAAGCCCTATGCCGAGCGCGTGATTGTCATGCATGGCCACCGGCATGTCGATTGGATCGGCGCCTGCGGCAAGCTCAAGGTCGTCTCGGCCCCGTCGCCGGTGATGGCGCCGGATTCCAAGCCGACCCATTTCTACATCCACGCGTTAGGGCAGGGGCCTGGCGGAAGTCTCGCGCTGATGGCCCCGAAGCGAATTGACCTAGGCGCTGAGGAGACCGTTCTCGAAGCGACCTAGGAGGTCGAACCATCCTAGCTCCTTGCCGAAGCCTTCTTCTCCATCGGGCCGCCGAGCAGATCGGCGATCCAGCGGCTGGAGGGATGGTAGGCGCAGAAGGTGACGATCGCGATGACGATCGGCACGCCGATGAAAGCGCCGAACAGGCCCCAGAGGTAGGTCCACAAGAACACCGCGAGCAGCACGACCGTGGGCGACATTGCGAGCACGGCGCCGGATACACGCGGCTCAACATAGCTGCCGATCACGAACTGGATGATGTTGAGGCAGACGAAAACACCGACGACGGCTTCCCACGACTGAAACTGAGTCATCGCCACCAAGGTCGGAAACAGGGTAGCGACGAACGGGCCGATAAACGGAATATAGTTGAGCGCGAAGGCGATCACGCCCCATTCGAGGGCGAAAGGCAGTCCGGCGATCCATGCGAATAGGCCGACGAGAACGCCCGTCGTCGCGCTCATGAGCGTGCGCACTTCCATATACTTGCGGAGCTTCACCGCCGTCGCCGAAGTCCCCTGCAGGAGGATGTAAGAGGTTTCGGGCGAGAGGGAGGTCTTTGCGCGCCAGTGCAGCTCGTCGACCTCCATCAAACCGAGAATGACGTAAAGAAGAGCGATCAGCCAGAAGGTGAGCGTCGTGTTGACGCGGCCGGTGATCTGGCCCGCCCAATGGACGAGCCAGCCGACATTGAAGTGTTCGCTCCAGAGTCCGGCCACGGAAATTCCGCGATCCTCGAGCCAGTCTATCGCGCGCTCATAGAGCGTCTGATAGCGCGCGGTGTCGGCGAGCAGCGATACGCCGACGCGGCCAAAGCCCCATGCGACCAGCGAGGCGAAGGCCATGCACACCGCGACGGTCACGGTCATGGTGATGGCGAGGGCGAGCAGCGCCGGCATGCGAGCCTGCAACCAGGACTGCAAAGGCCAGACCAGAGCGATGATGAACAAAGCCAGCGCCAAAGGCGCAAAGACGTCGCTCGCCTGGGAGGCGGCGACGCAAATCATGATCGCGGCGATAATCCCGACCGAGACAGTGAGGGCCGAGTCTCGAGCCATACGAAAATTCCCGGAACGCTGGGTCTCGCCTGCGCAAGAACATGGTTTTTCTGCCCGAACCCCGCGCCGATGTACAGGCGAGGCCTTCTTCCACGGGATTGCGGCTGCGCCTTGAGCGGACATATCGCGCTCGACAGGAACAAAAGGCGTCCTGATTCTGTTTCGCGCGATGGAAAGTCGACTGGCGGGCGCTTGGAAAAACTGACAGTCTCGGAAACGCCGATGCGTCGGCCCGATGAGCCGGATTGACGGAAGGACCTTTCGATGGCGGCGCGCCCATTCTGGAAGGGTTACATGAAGCTCAGTCTCGTCACCTGCCCGGTGGCGATGATGTCGGCGACGAGCGAGGAGGAGAAGGTCCGATTCCATGTGCTCAACCGCCGGACCGGCAATCGGATCCAGACCCATTATGTCGACGCCGAAACCGGCAAGCCGGTCGATGAGGCTGATGAGGTCAAGGGCTATGCGCGCGGCGAGGACGACTATGTCCTGCTCGACGATGACGAGCTCGAATCGATCGGGCTCGAGAGCGCCCGCACCATCGACATTCAGAGTTTCGTCGCGGCGGAGAGCATCGATTGGATCTGGTACGACACGCCCTATTACCTCACCCCTGACAACCCCATCGGCGAGGAGGCCTATTGCGTCATTCGCGACGCGATGCGCTCGACCGAGATGGTCGGCGTCTCGCGGCTTGTCCTTAACCGGCGCGAACGGGCGGTGATCCTGAAGCCGCGGGACAACGGAATTGTGCTGTGGACGCTGCGCTTCGGCGACGAGGTTCGCGATCCCGGCGAATATTTCGCTTCCATCCGCGAGGCGAAGCCCGACGCGGAGCTGATGCGCCTGATCGGCGACCTGATCAAGTCGCGCAAGAAGCCCTGGAGCCCCGCCATGGTCGCCGACCCCGTGCAGGAGCGGCTTGTCGACATTATCGAGGCGAAGAAGAAAGGGGCGAAAAAAGCCAAGGCGAAACCGAAGGCCGAGACCGAGTCGGAAGCTCCGAGCAACGTCATCAACATCATGGACGCGTTGCGGCGAAGCGTTGCGGGGGCTAAGAAGCCGAAGGGGCGCTGAACTCCGCGCATAAATGGCAGCGACTCAATCTTTCCAGTGCGTTAATTGTGTTTTTCTGTCACTCTTTCCACTCTTGAACGGCCAGACGGATTGTATCCAGCAGCGGATGCCTCAGCATGAGGAAGTCCGAGGAAGGCGCTTTCGACCATTCGCCATCATATTCGGTATTTCTCTAAAAGGGAAGCAATTTTCTAATTTCTTTTGACCAGAATAAGACGGGACGCCGGCTGTCTGCCGCCATTCGCGGCCTCTAAGCCGGCGGCCTCCTCAACGCTTCCGAGTTGGCTTCGCCTTCTTGCCTTCCCCTTCGATCGGCGCCGCGGCGGTGCGGAAATCAGCCCATGGATCGGCGACGGAGGAGATGCGCGCGGGCGCGTTGCGGATGGTGAAATAAGCAGGGCCAATTTCGGGCGAAAGCTCTTCCCACGTGAGCGGCATCGAGACTGCCGCGCCCGGCCGGGCGCGGGTGGAATAGGCGGCGACCGCCGTCATGCCGCGCTGGTTGCGCAGGTAATCGATCAGGATCTTGCCGTGGCGCCGCGCTTTTGGGATCGTCGAGACGAAGCGGTCGGGACTGTCGGCCGCCATGGAATTGGCGATCGCTTTGGTGAACGCCTTCACCGCCGGCCATTCCGCTTTCGGCTTGACCGGCGAAACGACGTGCAGCCCCTTGCCGCCCGAGGTTTTGACAAACGAGGCGAGGCCCACATTCTTCAGCCTTTCCCGAACCTCTTCCGCCGCCGCGATGACCGAGGTCCAGTCCACATCCTCTCCGGGGTCCAGGTCCATCACGATCATGTCCGGCCGCTCCCAGTCGGTGACCGTCGACCCCCAGGGATGGATTTCGAGCGCCGCGGACTGCACAAGCGCCATCAGCCCGTCGAAGTCGCGAATGCTGATGAGCGGTTCCGGCTCCGCCGGATCCTTGACGAGGACGATGTTGCGATTGAGTCCCTTCCAAGCGTGCTTCTGGAAGAACGTCTGTCCGCCGATCCCGTCGGGGCAGCGCACGAGCGCCAGCGCTCGGTTCACGATGAGCGGTTTCATGACGGCCCAGGCTGCGGCGTAATAGTCGGCGAGGCCTTCCTTGGTCACTCCCACGTCAGGCCAATAGACGCGGTCGGGATGGGTCAGCGTCACGTTCGTCTTCGGGCGTTCGGGCGCGGCGTTTGTGGCCATGGTCGTCTCACGCACAACTTCGCGGGCGGGCTTGTCCTCGCGCAAGCCCTGGAAAGACGCCTGGCGAAGCAGGCCGTCCCCGGTCCAGCCGCGGAAATCGATCTCGGCGGTGAGCTCGGGCCGTACGTAGCGGACCTGCCGCGCCTCAGCCGTCGACAGCCGCTTGGCGAACGGGCTCGACTTGATCCGCATCGCCTCGAGCCGCGCAAACAAAGCCTCGGCGACGCCGGAGGAAAAGCCGGTGCCGACGCGCCCGACATGCCGCAAATCTGTCCCCTCGTAGACGCCAAGCACGAGCGAGCCGATCGCCTTGCGCCCGGTCGACGATGGGACGTAGCCGGCGATGACAAACTCCTGCTGGGCCGAACACTTGGCCTTGACCCAGCTCTTGCCGCGACCCGAGACATAGACGGATTGGCTGGCTTTCGAGACAATGCCTTCGAGGGCGAGCGCGCAGGCGCGCTGCAGCACCAGTTTGCCGTCCTCCACGAAGTGGGAGCTGTAGCGGACAGCTCCGCCGCCGGTTCCGATCAGCTGGCCAAGCAGCTCCTTGCGGCGGATGAGCGGCGCTTCGCGCAAATCATATCCGTCGAGGTAAAGGCAATCGAAGGCGTAATAGGCGAACCGGTCGACCCGGCCGTCGCTGAGATCGGCTTGCAGGAGGGAGAATTCAGACACGCCGCTCGGGTTCTCGGCCACCAGTTCGCCGTCGATCAGCGCGGTGCGAAGGGGCAGGTTTCGCAACGCTTCCTGGACGCCGGCGCCGAATTTCTTTGTCCAGTCGAGCCCGCCGCGCGTCCAGAGCGAAACCTTGCCGTCCTCGATATGCGCCTGCAGCCGATAGCCGTCGAACTTGATCTCATGCAGCCATCGGTCGCCGGTGGGCGGAAACTTGGCCAGCGTCGCCAGCATCGGCTCGACGAAGCCAGGCATCGGGCCTTTCGCGGCGCCCTCGATCGCCGACGGGTCTGGCGCGCCGGCGGTCGGCTTGGCGCGACTTGTCTCGGCGTCGCTGTCGGCGCCGCCGGGCTTCTCGATTTTCCCGGTTTTTGACGACCAGCCTGGCTCTTCCCCCTCGAGCTGGTCGATGGTCCTGCCGGTGTTGATCGATTCCGGCCGCTCCTCGAGGATGTCGGCTTCGTCAGGAGAGCGGGCGAATTCGTCGTCGCCCTTGATCAGAAGCCAGTTCTCGCGCTTCTCGCCCGGCTTGCCGTGCATCCTGACCAGATGCCAGCGCCCGTTGAGCTTGTGGCCGTGAAGCTCGAATTCGAGATGGCCCTTCTTCAGGCCCTTGTGGGCATCTCCGATCGGCGTCCACGTGCCATTGTCCCACACGATGACCGAGCCGCCGCCGTACTCGCCTTTGGCGATTGTGCCTTCGAAATCGGCGTATTCCAGCGGGTGGTCCTCGACCGCGACCGCGAGGCGTTTCTCGCCGGGATTGAGGCTCGGGCCGCGGGTCACCGCCCAACTCTTCAAGCACCCCGTCCAGCGCCAGCCGGAAGTCGTAATGCAGCCGCGTCGCGTCATGTTTCTGGACGACGAAGATGTCGCTGTCCGTGAGCGCCGCGGAGCCCTTGGGTTCCGTGGTGGCGGCGAAATTGCGCTTCTTCCGATAGGTTTCGAGCGCCATTCGTCAGCTCGCCTTGCGTCGCGGCGCGGCTGGCTTGGCTTTCGCAGCGGCGCGCCGGCCAGTCTTTTTCTTCGCCGGAGCTTTGCCACCGCGAGGGCTTGACGCGCCGGCGGCTGCGCTCTCGCGCAACGCCTGCATGAGATTGGCTGTCGGCTCGCTCCTGGGCGGGCGCGCGCTTGGGGATCGCCTTGCCTTCGAGCTTGAGCTTGACCAGTTCCGCCAGCGCATCCTCATAGCGATCCTCGAACGTCGCTGCGGATCGAATGCGCCTTGTTTGGTCTTGATGATGTGGACCGCGAGGTCGAGCATCTCCCCGGTGACTGCCTTCTTTGGCACATCCGAGAACGCCTCGCTCGGCGGAGCGCACCTCGTAGTCATAGTGCAGCGTCGTGGCAGCCAAACCGTTCTCGAGAGGACGGATCAGCACCGTCCGGACGCGCCGGAAGAGGACTGCCTGGGCGACCGCCGCGACTTTGGCCTTGCGCATGCCCTCGCGCACCACTGCGAAGGGTTCGTCCGCGCTCCGGTCCGAGGGGGCGACGAAATACGGTTTATCGAAATAGAGATCGTCGACGTCGGCCAAGTCGACAAACGCGGAAACGGTCAGCGTCTTGTCGCCGTGCGGAATGACTGCGGCGATTTCATCCGGCTCGACCGAGACATATTCGCCCTTCGCCACCTCGTAACCTTTGACCTGCTCGTCCCGGTCGACGGCTTCGCCGGTCTCCGCGTCGACGAACTCGCGGTGAACCCGGTGGCCGGTCGGCCGGTTGATCGTGTGCAGGGCGATGCGCTCACTGGTCGAAGCGGCGGCGTAAAGGCCAACGGGGACCGTCACCTCGGCGATCTTCAGGAAGCCTTTCCAGCTTGCTCTCGGCGACAAGGACGACCTCGCGGAGTTCTGAGAGCGGCCTGCGCCGCCAGGGATTAAAGCCTTTCAATGCCGGACGGTCAAACTTTGATCCAGAAGAGCCAAACGGCGCTTGCGACGAAATGGAACTTTTCCCGATTCCTCATGTTGTTGTTCGCCATCGCTTCAATCGACGATGCTCGGTCGCCACGTTAGAATAGGGCCAAGATTGTTTCGTCGTGGAACGCGGCTCGCCCGCGGGGCGAAGCGGAGGGATGATGGGGGAAGGCCGGCCGGAAAAGGGCGCGGTGGCGGAGGATAGTCCCTCTCCCCGCCCGGAAATAACGCTTCGGGAGATTTCGGCTTGGTCCCTCGCGGTCCTGGCGGCCGTTGCGATCGGTTTCGTTCTCTTCGCCGCGCGTGAGGTCATGCTGCCGGTCGCGGCCGCCTTCGTCGTGGGCGTAATGTTGGGTCCGACGGCGCGGAGACTTGAGGCGCTTCGCATCCCGCGCCCCCTCGTTGCGCTGCTGCTGGTGGCCGGCGTCACGCTGATTTTTGCTTTCGTGATCCTGTTGATCTTCCCGCGCGTCTCCGAACTGGCGAACGGCTTGCCGGGGCTTGTCGCGTCCCTGAAGGAAAAGCTGCACATATTTGATGGCGTGGTGAGAGCATGGCGGCGTCTCACGACGATGCTCGGCGAACCTCCGAGCGCCGATGCCGTCGCGGTTCCCATACCCGGAATTTCCTGGGTGCCAACGACGATCTCCCTGTTGTTGCCGCCGATTACGGGCTTTCTTTTCTTTCTCGTCGTGTTGCTTTTGGTCATCTCGGAATGGCCGGACCTGCGGCGCGGCCTGGTCATGACCTTCGCGAGCCGCGATTCGCGTCTGACGGTTCTCAAGATCCTCAACGAAATCGAGTCCGGGTTGGCGAACTATCTGTTGATTGTGACCATGATCAACATTGGCGTCGGCGCATTGGCTGGCGTCATTTGCTGGCTCACCGGAATGCCGAACGCGACCGGGTTCGGCGCGCTGGCCGCGACCCTGAATTTCATTCCGATCATCGGACCTATCGCAATGTTCGTGGTCCTTCTCGTGGTCGGAGTGGTCGCCGAGCCAACTTTCCTGTTGGGCCTCCTTCCCGCTGCAGGGTTCCTCGTTGTGATTACGGTGGAGGGCCAGTTCCTGACTCCGATGATCATCGGACGGCACCTTGAACTCAACGCGCTCGGGGTCCTGCTGTCGCTCGCATTCTGGACCTGGCTCTGGGGGCCGATGGGCGCATTTCTGTCCTCACCCATCCTGATGGTCGCGCTGATCCTGAAGCAACGGCTGTATGTCGACGAAGACCGCTAAATCGCCGGCGGCGCGGAACCTTTCGTTTGGACCCGCGTTAACATTGCCAGGTGTTTCGGAGGAACGGATGACGTCTGACTTTCCATCCGATGCTGAGCGAAGCAACGAGGCGCAGGGGGCAGGTTCTGACAACGCCTTTGCCCGCCTGGAAAAGGAGATGGCGAAGATGAGAGATGCAATTGGGGGTCTTTCCGACCAGATTTCGGACGCTGCCAGCGATCTTGGCACGGTCGCCCAGGAGCAGGCGAAGCGCGGCCTCAAACACGCCCGCGCCAACATGGGATCGATGGTGAATGACGCCTCCGATCGGCTCGGGGTTGTCGCCAATAGGGCGCAGTCTCAGGCTTCTTCCCTTGGCGACTCGCTCGAGGACGCGATCCAAGAGCGCCCGCTCTCCACTCTCGCTCTTGCGCTTGGGCTGGGCTTTCTGGCCGGCCTGATCTGGCGAAGGTAGCCGCCGGTCGCATTGGCGCAAACCAAAGACCCCGTCGGGATCGCGACGGGGTCTTTGTCTTCTAAGGATCGCGGTCCAGTCGCCCGGCTACACATATCCGAGCAAGGCGAGGATGAGGACGATGATCAGGAGGGCGCCGAGCCCGCCCACGGGGTAATACCCCCATCCGGCGCTGTAAGGCCAAGCGGGCACAGCGCCGATGATCAGAATGATCAAAATGATGAGTATGATTAGACGCATTTTGGCCTCTGCTTGGATCAACCGAGCGCTCGGTCGCCTCGATAACGCCAAAATCCTCGAACTGTTCCGAATTCTATGAGCCTCGCGACCGCAGCGAGCCTGGAGATGCGCCAATTCGTCGATATTCTCTCGATTTCAACCCGCGGCCGTGGGCTCGTCGAGATCACGAGCGATATCGTGAACTGGATCAAGCCGCATGACGTCGAAGCGGGGCTCTTGACTCTATTTTGCCGTCATACCTCGGCGGGGTTGAGCATCCAGGAAAACGCCGCGCGGGACGTTCGCGCCGATCTGGAAGACTTTTTCGATCGCCTGGCGCCCGAGGATGCGACCCGGTATCGGCACGCCGACGAAGGCGCGGATGACATGCCTGCCCATATCCGGACGACGCTGACCGGCGTGCAGCTGGCGATTCCGATCTTGCGCCGCCGGCTCGCTCTGGGGACGTGGCAGGGTATTTACCTGTTTGAGCATCGGCGCGCGCCCCATCAGCGAGAAATCGCCCTTCATCTCATCGGCGAATGACAGGGCGATCACACAGAGAGCGAGGAATTTACGACTTGCAGGGCGCTATTTTGCTGAAATTACTCTCGGTAAACGAGAAGAGCTTTCTGTGGATGAAACTTCAATGACACCGGGAACGCCATATTTTAGTGGACGTTTGCCCCCGACTGTGATTAAAGCGTGACGTCGCGACGGGTTTTAACCTGGACCTTTGGGTTGAGAACCCCCTTCAACCCGATGAGTAACGCGGCAAGAATGGAGGCGACGCGACTAGCACCGGCCGGGAGGGCTTGCAGCAAGTTCGTCTGGCAGAGTCGCTTCCAAAAAAAACTGGGCGGTTCGAGGGCTTCATGCGTTCGGGCCGCCCTGTCTTTTCTGACGACCACCACACCGCACACGCAGATTACAAATTTCTCAGCGCGGGGCGCTTTTGCGAGTTTGGGCGAATTGGCGCGGCGCCCGCTCTTGGGGACGCCCTAAACGCCTTGGCGTTCCGCGGGCGGAATGGGGCTAGCTCCCCGCGTAGCGAGCCGGTCACGTTGTTGCCGCGATTGGGCGTCACTCCTCGCGGCGGAAATATGGCGGACGGCGGACCGCCGAGAGCGAGTCGGCGCCCTATGGCGCATCGGCGGGCGGCGCCCCGTCCGGCTTGCGGGGATCGGAATTCGTTAGCGAATTCGAAACGAAGCGGGATCAATGTTGCGCAGCGGGCTTGATGGTTCGGAAAGATTCTGTCGCTGTGGCGGGCTCGGCGTTTGAAGCTCGAACCTTGCGCTGCTGGGCGACCCGAGTAAGCGTGATGAGCGTTTCGGGCGTTGAACAGCAGGTTTCTGCGGGCAATCGCAGATGGCGGGGCGCTCTCAGCCTCGGCGCGGCGGCGCTAGCGCTCGCCGGCTGCGCGACCCCTCAGCCCACACATGTCTCGTATTCTCACGGCCATGAGCATTTTTCCCAGGCCAAATACGGCCGCGCCAGCCGCAAGGTCGTCGCCGATGGCGAACGGGTGCCCCACGGAGGCGGCCAATATCTGGTTGGCCGGCCTTACACGGTCGCCGGCCATCGATATTATCCCGCCGAGAACGCCTCCTACACCGCGGTTGGCATGGCCTCCTGGTATGGAGCGGCGTTCCATGGCCGCCGCACCGCCAACGGCGAGGTCTACGACATGGCCTCCCTGTCGGCAGCTCATCCGACGATGCCCCTGCCGAGCTACGCTCGGGTGACCAATCTCGAGAACGGCTATTCGGTGATCGTGCGGGTCAACGATCGCGGGCCCTATCACGGCGGCCGCGTGATGGACGTGTCGTCGCGTGTCGCGGATGTCCTCGACATGAAGGCGATGGGAACGGCCAAAGTGAAGGTCGACTATGTCGGGCCTGCGCCGATGGAGGGGTCGGACGATTCGCAATTGCTGGCGAGCCTGCGCACCGACGGGTCGCCGGCGAATATGATCGGCTATTCGGCGCCGGTCATGGTGGCCAACGCCGCGGCCGAGCAGACCGAAACGATCTGGTCGTTCTTCTCTGGCGGCGGCCGCAGCGGCCAGCAGCCGCAACCGCAACCTGAGGCCCAACCGGCGCCCGCTCCCGCTCCAGCGCCAGAACCCCCGCCGGTCCAGGTCGCAAGCGCTCCCGAACCTCCCCCGCCGCCGCCTGAGCCGGTGCGGGTCGCGGCCGCGCCGGTGGACTCCGGCGCGCCGGCTGAGTCCGGCGAGGCGGACCCCTTGCCGCCGGAGCCGATCCGTTCCAGTCACCCGACACGAGGTCCGGTTCCGCTGCCGCCGTCCCGGCCGTTCGATCTCAGCCTAGGCCGCGGCTCGACGGTCGTGACGGCCGCCGCCTCACGCTCGTCGGTGTCTTCGACGCGCGTCTCGTCCGTGCGCGACGTCGCGCCGCCCCGCCGGCCTGAGCTTCACGCCAGCGCCGAGAGGGCGCTCACCTATTCCGGACCTGTTCGTCTGCCGCCCAAGAAGCCGACGACAGGCGCGTTCGATCATTTGAAGGCTGCGAAGTCCGCTCGGGCGGACTACTGAGCCGGGCGGCCGGCTGGGCGCTCAAAGTTCGATTTGGGTTTTCTTGGATCGCCGCCCTTTCGCTGCGAACGCCCGTTTTTGAGCCTTGGATTCTCTTGGATTTCC
Organism: uncultured Alphaproteobacteria bacterium; assembly: GCA_963820095.1. GTDB lineage: Bacteria > Pseudomonadota > Alphaproteobacteria > Rhizobiales > Beijerinckiaceae > Roseiarcus. Next base: position 77,767 of record CAWFZA010000026.1, on the reverse strand, counting down.
TTGGATTCTCTCGTCCGAATCGTGACTTATCAATGGGTCATCATGGATTCCCGGCGAAAGAAAAATCTCGCGCGCCTTTTTCCGGCGCAGGCGCGCCACAACGGCGCCGCGCGGTCGAGGCCATGCGGAAGGGCAGGATTGTTCATGAGGGCGAGCTTAACTCGGCTTCTGATTTTCTGCAAGAAATTGTCGGCTCTTATGGCGTTAGCTGTTGTTTCGGGAATTCTGCCGTGAGCCGTCATGGCCGCGCTCGTCGCGGCCATCCACGCCGTCCCGCCGCGATGATCTGAATCGCAAAAGGATCGTGTTGTCGTATCAGAGGCTTATCCTGAGGGAGCGTGTTCTCGTGGTGGCCGGGTCGAGCCCGGCCATGACACTTCATGACCTGTTTCGCCCTCCCCGGGGCCCGAAATCCAATGGGCCAACGCGTAACGCGATAAGAGCCCAATTGTCGGCCGAGCTGCTGCCTTTCGGCCTTCTCGATCCAAAAAGCAATGGCCTTAGTAAAACCGGATCGCCTCGGAGCGGCGACTGCTCTGGGCGCAAGGGACCTTCAAGGCGCTCGCACGGTACGGGGGCGAGCGGAATATCCGGTCATTTCCCAAAGGCTCAGCGGGCGCCCCGCAAAGTTGGCCCTATGAGCGATTTGAAAGCGCAACAGAGCGGTCTTCGGCGGAAAGGCGTCGATTGCGCCAAGGGCGAACTTTGAGATGGTGCTGCAAAGCGCCCGCGCGCATCGCTGTTCGGCTCGCCCGGGCGAACGACACTATTTACAGGCTACTTGATCACCGGGGGCGGCTCGGCGACGCAGGAGCCGCCGTTCTGCACCATCACCGTTCCGCTGCCGTCCGTCTCCGTCAGCGTCGCGCCGATCTGCAGGGTGACCGCGGTCGGATATCCCGACGGAAGGGCGGTCGTTCCGGTCGCGTTGCGCGATTGTCCGGCGGCAAGCGGAACCGAGTTCAGCGCGACGCTGAAATCGCCCAGGCGGACGGTCGTCGAGGAACCGGAATGCGTCACTTTGAACGCCGTGTCGACGCCGGTTTGCGTCTTCCAGGTGTTGAACCAGCTCGAATCCAAATCGTCGAAGGCGACCTCGATATCGGGCAGCGCCGTCAGCGACGGCGCCGCTCCTGTATTCGGCGTCGCGGTCAGCGTGATCTGGGCGCTTCCGTTCTGCGAAGTCCCGTTGGTCAGCGGAAAGACGCATGGACTGGCGAACTCGACGTTTCGCTGGCCGACCTGGTTCGAATCCGGCGCGTCCTCGGGTTTCGCCGGCGCCGGTTCGCTGTCCGCCTTGATGGCGGCGAGGATGCACCGGTGGCCGTTGCCGATGCCGCTCGTGGGCGCGGTGAAGGGCAGGGGACCAATCAGCGCCTGGCCGCCCGCTGGCACGGAAACGCCGGTCGAGCCGCCGTTGTCGCCGAGATACTGGCCCATCGTCACCGGCCCCCACTGGACCGACAGCGCCGCCGGATCGGCGAGATAGACGAGAGCCTTCGCATTGGTGACGGCCGAGCAGCCGAGATCGTTATGCACCCTGACCCAGATGTCGAACTGGCCGCCCGGCGTAATCGTCGTCTCGGTCGAAACCGAATTGAGATCGACCGGGACGCCGTGGGGAACGAGGAAGATGTCGGGGCTCTCCCAGAACACCGAATTGCCGAGAGTCGAGGGCGTCGCGCCGAAATCCTTCTCGCTGTCCTTCACATAGGCGTGGCTCGGCCCCAGGCATCCGCCGGAAGTGGTTCCGATCAGGGAGCTGACCGCCAGATCGACATTCGGATAGGCGACCGAGGGGCTGCCCACCGCCGTCAGGTTGTTCGTCTCGACCGTGCCGATCGCGCCCTCGAAGGCGCTGGCGTTCGGCTGAAGCGCCGGCGGCGAGCAGGTGGCGCTGGTCGCCGTCGTATCGTCGGCGCAGGTGGACGCCGCGACCTGCGTCACCACTTCCGCATTGGTGAGCTTCGCCTCCGAGCAATTGCCGATCCCGAGTAGGCCGCCGCCGACCTCGGACCAGCTGTCCGCCATGTCGTAGTTGTCGTCGTCCACCACGGCGAACAGGTTGGGATCGCCCGACCCGACCCAGCTGATTTGAGCAACCATCTTGAGCTTGCCGCCCTCGACGGTCGCCGCAATGTTCCCGTAGTCGAACGCCTGCAGGCCGCCAGACCGCTGCGAAGGCGGCGGCGAATAGCACTTGTTGGGATACTCCTGCGTGGTCACGTCGATCTGCCAGATGCAGATCCCGGTGGTCGAGCCGTCCGACTGAGTGACGAACTGCACGGTCGCAAAATCGCCCTTGTGGGACCCGGCGGCGATCGTCCAGTCATTCACGTTGTTCTGCACGCTCCAGGTGTTGTCGCTCGTCGTGACCGAGCTCGGGCAGGAGGAGCTCTTCGCAGCGTTCGTCGCGTTGAAGATGTTCTGCTCCGATCCGACCTGCGGAATCGTGACCGCGACCTGGCCATAGGCGAGCGGCTTGAACGGGCTCGTGAAGGTCGACATCGCGAGTTGCGCGTCCGGATGGGGGAAGTGGCTGTCGATGAACTGCTGGGTCGCGCAAGCGACGGAGCGCCAGCCGTTGGGGCTCATGACATAGCAGCCGACATCGGCGGGGGGCGCGGGCAGGGGCGCCGGCGGCCGCGGGCCCTGTCCCCCGGAAACATTCACTGGCCCTGTCGGCAGCGTGACCGGCAATCCAATGATCGTCGTGTCGGCGCCGACTTCGATGGAGTTGGCGAAGAACCGTCCGACGAAGGTCGGCTTGCCCGGCGCGGTCATCGACAGCCAGGCGTTCTGCGCCGACACCGTGCCGTGGAACGGCGCGAGCAGCACGGACGGCTCGCAGCCGAAAGCCGCGACCAGCACGTGGCCGTCCGAGCCCTCCTGCTTTTCCTCGCCGGCGAAGGTGAAGCGGGTCTTCACGAAGACGGCGACCGCGCCGTCCTTCTCGTCGAGGACCAGCGTCGCCCCGGAAAGGACGCTCAGCGAGGTCATATAATAGGTCCCCGAGCGCAGCGCCAAAGCGCCGCCCGGCTCGACCTGAACCTCGCCATACCTGCCAGGCGCGAGGGCGCGCGTCGAGCCGCCGGGCGCGTGCACGTCCGCCTCCGGCGAGAATTTCACCGTCGCCAAAGTCGGCGCCGCGGCAGGAACCGGCGTGTTCGTCGTGATCTTGCCGTTGATGTTGGCGGTCGTGGGCACGACCAGCGTTCCTCCGGCGGTCAGCGGCCCATTCACCGTAACCCCGTCATAGAGGATGACCTTGCCGTCGCTGAACAGGCTGCCGACGATATCGTCCGAACCGAGCAGCGTGTTCTCCTTGCCGACATTCGCGACTTCGCCGAATGCGCGCTCGTCCTTGCCGCGCCGCCTGCGCCCTTACGGTGACGCGGGGGCCCACGACCAGCGCCCCGTCAGCCGAAATGATCGCCTGGGTCGCGCGATAAGGCGCCGGCAGGACGAATCGGAATTCGTCCGCGAAGCATTCCTTGCGAGGACCCGCAGGCGCCGCCGCGCAGCAGGCAATTTTGGTGGGCGCAACGCAGCAGCATTCCGCCTGATTTGCTTGCGCGGCGTTTGCCCCAGGCCGGTCACAGACTTGCAAATTGGGGACGGGCGGTGTTTGAGCGGCCGCCCGACCGGCCAGCGCCGCCATCGCGAGACAGAAAACGACGCGAAAATATATGGCTGGGTTGGGAATTGCCGCCATCGCGAACCCCTATCAATCTGATCAGTCTTAAAAAAACAAAAACAAAGCGGCGATATCGCCGCGCGCCTAAAAGAGTGCAGTTCTACTTTAGATAATCCAATGAGACCTTCATAACAAGGACCTTATTTGTGGAGCTTTCGGCCGCAACGCCATCGATCTTCCGCAACGGCCCTTGATCACGCCAAGAGGTGGCTTCCGGATTTATGCCGCTGCGTCGCAACGCGGAACGCCTGTTTGGGGTGGCGAAGGCTATTTCGCGCTGAGCGAGACACGGCTACGGGCGGACCGCGGTCTTCCAAACGGATGTCTGTAGGCCCACATAGCCCGAATTGGCGACGTCCGCTTAACGTCAAACTGCGACACTTGGGTCGAATTTCCGCTTCCGGTCGACAGCGGCGATGGTTGACACCAGGATGCGCGCTCGTTGCCAATACTTGCAGAACCATGCTGAAAAGAGCCGTCGGCGGCGGGCTTTGGGGCGGCGTTTGCAGAAGGGTTGGCCATGGGCTTCGTACGCGGATCGGATGAGAATTGAAGCGGAAACCGCCTCGCGTCGAGCGCGCTAAATGATCCGGCAGACGGGTCGTTTCATCACCCTCGAGGGCGGCGAGGGAGTGGGCAAGTCGGTTCAGGCGAAGCGGCTCGAGGAGCGCCTGACCACGCTCGGGCTCGACGTCGTCCGCACGCGCGAGCCGGGGGGGTCTCCAGGCGCAGAGGCGTTGCGGGAGGCGATTCTCTCCGGCTTCGCAGCGGGGTTCAACCCCGCCGGGCAGGCGTTCTTGTTCGCCGCCGCCCGCGCCGACCATCTCGACAAGACGATTCTGCCGGCGCTCAAGCGTGGCGCCTGGGTCGTTTCCGACCGGTTCGCCGATTCGACGCGGGCCTACCAGGGCGCGGCCGGGAATCTGCCGCCGGAGTTCATCGCCGATCTCGAGCGGCTGACCGTAGGCGCCAACCGGCCCGATCTCACGTTGATCCTCGACCTTTCGCCGGAAATCGGCTTGCGCCGCGCGGCCGAGCGAAGGCAGACCGGCCCCGCCGACCGGTTCGAGTTGGAGGGGCTGGCGTTTCACCAAACCTTACGGCGGGCGTTTCTCGACATCGCCGCGGCCGAGCCCGAACGCTGCGTCCTTATCGACGCCGACAGAAGCGAACAGGACGTCGCCGCCGCCATCTGGTCGGCGGTCGAGAAGAGGCTCGATCCCACGGGCGCGCGCGAGGCCAAGCCCGCATGAGCAACTCCTCCCACCTCGTCCTGAGGCGCCGCGGAGCGGCCTCGAAGGACGCTCCAGTGGGCGCCGACGGCCTCGAGAGCTGGAGCCGTGCTTCGAGACGCCGCGCTTCCGCGCGGCTCCTCAGCACGAGGTCCGTGAGGAGTCGTCGTTCCAAAACCCCGCCTTCGCGGCTCCGCGCATGAACCCGCCTCGCATCAAGAAGGGCGAGAGCGACGATCTCCCTGAAGCCGACGCGCTGCCGGGCGCGCCCCATCCGCGCCAAGTCACCTCGCTGATCGGCCATGAACGCGCCGAAGCGGAAATGCTCTCGGCCTATCGCGAGAGCCGTCTGGCTCACGCCTGGCTGATCGGCGGCAAGGAGGGAATCGGCAAGGCGACGCTCGCATGGGCATTCGCCCGCTTCGTGCTCGCCAACCCCGATCCGGCGGCGAAGGCGGTCCGCGAGGCGACCAATCTCCATGTCGAGCCAAGCCATTCGGCCGCGCGGCTTCTGGCGGGGCTCGCCCATCCCGATTTTGCCCTCATCCGCCGCGAGTGGCAGGGGGCGACGAAGCGGCTCGCGACCGAGATTTCCGTGGAAGCCGTGCGGCAGGGGCTGCAGGTCTTCCAGCTCTCCGCCGCCTTCGGTGGGTGGCGTATCGCGATTGTCGATTCGGCTGAGGACCTGAATCGCAATAGCGCCAATGCGTTACTCAAGATGGTTGAGGAGCCGCCGCAGCGATCGTTGATCCTCATCGTGTCGCATCGGCCAGGCCAGGTCTTGCCCACAATCCGCTCGCGTTGCCGGCGGTTGCGGCTCGATCCTCTCACACAAGATGAAACCATGAAGGCGGTCACGGGCCTCGGCCCGCCTTGGAGCGAAGCCGGCCGCGAGGCTGTCGCGGCCGCCGCCAAGCGCGCCGACGGATCGGTTCGCGACGCGCTCATTCGCCTTGCGCCGGAATCGGAGGGGGTGGGCGCGCTGATCGATCAGGTCGTCACGGGTCTGCCGCGCCCCGATCCCCGCGCGGTCGCCCGGCTCGCCGATGCGGTCAGCGGGCGCGCGGGAGAGGAGACGTACCGGGCCTTCCATCGCGAGATCTACGACTGGATTGTCGCCTATGCGCGCGATGTCGAGCCAGGATCTGTCCGCGTGGAGGAGATCGGCGGCTTATGGGATCGCATTCGCGAGGCTGAGCGGGAGACGGAAGAGCTCAATCTCGACCGCAAGCTGCATGTGCTGGCGCTGTTCGCCGAGATCGCCGCGACCGCGCCGAGGCGCTGAAGGTTCACAGCAACGCGTTCTCACATTCGCGGGCATGACAACGACCCTTCGACCGATCGCAAAACCACGCCAAATTTTCGTCGCCGTTTAAAAAATTTTCCTTTAGGACGCTCGCCATGAGCCGCTTTTTCATCACCACGGCTATCCCTTACGCCAATGGCGCGCCGCATATCGGCCACGCCTACGAGCGCATTGCGACCGACGCAATCCAGCGGTTCATGCGGCTCGACGGGCGCGAGACCCTGTTCGTCACCGGCATGGACGAGCACGGCCTCAAGGTTCAGCAGGCCGCCGCGCGCGAAGGCGTGACGCCTCAGGCTTTCGTGGACAAGGTCGCGGTCGAGTTCGAGGCGATGGGGGAGATGCTGAACGCCCGCGCCGACGACATCGTGCGCACGACGCAAGCCGCGCCACATCCGCGCGTCCCAGGCGATCTGGGAGCGGATGGCCGCCAACGGCGACATCTATCTGTCGAAATATTCCGGCTGGTATTCGGTGCGCGACGAGGCCTATTTCGTCGAGAACGAGCTGACCGACGGTCCGGACGGCAAGAAGCTCGCGCCGAGCGGCGCGCCGGTCGAATGGGTGGAGGAGGAAAGCTACTTCTTCCGGCTCTCGCAATACGCCGACAAGCTGCTCGCGCACTACGAAGCCCATCCGGAATTCGTCACGCCGGAAACCTATCGCAACGAGATCGTCGCCTTCGTGAAGCGCGGGCTCGCCGATCTCTCGATCAGCCGCGCGACCCTCAAATGGGGCGTGCCGGTTCCAGGCGACCCGAAGCATGTGATGTATGTCTGGGTCGACGCGCTCACCAATTACATCACCGCGACCGGCTTCCCGGACGATGGCCCGCGGGCAAAATTCTGGCCGGCGGACGTGCATGTGATCGGCAAGGACATCACGCGCTTCCACGCCATCTACTGGCCGGCGTTTCTGATGTCCGCAGGCTTGCCCGTGCCGAGGCAGGTGGTCGTGCACGGCTTCCTGTTCAACCGCGGCGAGAAGATGTCGAAGTCGGTCGGCAACGTCGTTGGCCCGAAGGACATGGTCGGGACTTATGGGCTCGACGCCGTGCGCTATTTCTTTTTGCGCGAAGTGCCGTTCGGCCAGGACGGCAGCTACTCGCACGAAGCCATCGTGGCGCGCATGAACGCCGATCTCGCCAATGACATCGGCAATCTCGCGCAGCGCTCGCTCACCATGATCGCCAGGAATTGCGGCGCGCTCACGCCCGATTGGCGCAAGGCGGCGCCGACCAAGGAGGATCTCGTGATGCTCGCGCGCGCCGACGCGCTCATTGGCGAAGCGCGCCGGCACATGCAGAGCTTCGCCCTTCATCTCTATATCGGCGCCGTTTTCGAGGTCGTGTCGGAGGCCAATCGCTATTTCGCCAACGCCGAACCGTGGAGGCTTGCGAAGAGCGACCCGGCGCGCATGGAGCTCGTGCTCTACGTGACGCTCGAAACCTTGCGGGTCGCCGCGATTCTGCTGCAGCCGGCGATGCCCGGAGCCATGGGCGCGCTCCTCGACCTGCTGGCCGTCCCGTCCGAGGGCCGGACATTCGCTGCGCTCGCCGCCGGCGAGCGGGCCGGCCGGCTTGACGCGCCGCATCGGCTCGAGCCGGGCAGGGCGCTGCCCCCGCCCGCGCCTGTCTTTCCTCGTTACGTCGAGCCGGAGGCGGCGAAGTGAGCGGGCGCAGTTCTCCCCTCTCCAATAGGGCGTTCGGAAGAACGCCCGTCTCTCGACGGGCTATGGGGAGAGGGGTTGGGGGTGAGGGTTTGCGCGCGAAGCGCGCTCGCCTACGCCGTTCCCTCATCCGGCCGGCCATAGGGCGTCTGTCAGGACGCCCGTCTTTCGACGGGCTATGGCCGGCCACCTTCTCCCGGAGGGAGAAGGGGTAGCGGATGACCATCATCGACAGCCATTGCCACCTCGATTTTCCCGACTTCGCCGACGACCTCGACGGGGTCGTCGAGCGCGCTCGTGCAGCCGGCGTCGAGCGCATGATCACCATTGGCACGAAGGTCGCGAAGGCTGCTCGCGTGGCCGCCATCGCGGAGCGGTACGACGATGTCTTCTTCACGGTCGGCACGCATCCGCATGAAGCGGCCGGGGAGGGGGCGGAGGACTACGACGCCATGCGTGCCTTCGCCAGGCATCCAAAATGCGTCGGGATCGGCGAGGCGGGTCTCGACTATCACTATGACAGCGCGCCGCGCGATGTCGCCCAGCGCGTCTTCCGGGGGCATATCGCGCTCGCTCGCGAGCTTGATCTGCCGCTCGTGATCCATACACGGGACGCGGACGCCGATACGGCGGCGATCCTAGCGGAAGAGATGGGGCAGGGCCGGTTCCGCGCGGTGCTGCATTGCTTCACCGCCTCGCGCGAACTGGCCGAGGCCGCGCTCGGCCTCGGGCTCTCGATCTCGTTTTCCGGCGTCGTGACGTTCAAGAAATCGGAGGATTTGCGCGCCATCGCGCGCGACGTGCCGCTCGACCGCATTCTGGTCGAGACCGACGCCCCCTATCTCGCGCCGGCGCCGCATCGCGGCCGACGCAACGAGCCGGCCTTTGTCGTCGCCACGGCGGGCGTGGTCGCGGGAGCGCGCGGGATGGAGCCAGAGGCGCTTGCCGCGGCGACGCGCGCCAACACGCTCAAGCTTTTTTCCAAGCTCCCTCCGGTTCTCGGCAAGCCGCCAGCAGGCCGTTGGCAAGCCGCCGCAGGCCGTTGGATCTCCGCATTGACGCTGCGTCTGACCATTCTTGGCTGCGGCTCGTCCGGCGGCGTGCCGCGGGTCGGGCAGGGGTGGGGGGCCTGCGATCCGTCGAATCCGAAGAACCGCCGCCGCCGCTGCTCGGTGCTCGTCGAACGTCTGGGGCTCGGCGGGGACGACCGCCGTTCTCATCGACACTTCGCCCGATTTGCGCGAGCAACTGCTCGACGCCGACGTGAAGCGGCTCGACGCCGTCTTCTTGAGCCATCCGCACGCCGATCACACGCATGGCATCGACGATCTGAGGCCGCTCTGCCTGGTCATGCGCCGCCGTCTCGACATCTATATGAACGAGACCACGTCGCGTAGAGTCGCCGACGCGTTCTCATATATTTTTCAGAGCCCTGAGGGCAGTTCTTATCCTCCGATCGCCGGTGAGCGCCGTCTCGAGGCGGGCCAGATCTGCCGCATCGAGGGCCCCGGCGGAGCGGTCGAGGCGATGCCGTTCGATCTCGATCACGGCGATATCAGCGCGCTCGGCTTTCGCTTCGGAGATCTCGCCTACACCCCTGATGTGAAACGCATTCCGGAAGCGAGCGTTCCCTTCCTCGAAGGCCTGGACATGTGGATCATCGACGCCCTGCGCGATCGGCCCCATCCGTCCCATTTCAGCCTCGACGACGCGCTTCATTGGATCGAGAGGATGCGCCCGCGCCGCGCGATCCTCACCAACCTGCATACCGACCTCGATTATGAGACCTTGCGCGCGAGCTTGCCGGCGAATGTGGCGCCGGCTTACGACGGGATGCGCGTCGAGGGCTTCGAGAAGGGAACGAAACAATGACGGCGGCCGAGACCGCAATCCATGATTTCGTGCGCGAGCACGCCGAGGCCGAGACGCGCTTCCTGGCCGAGATCGTGAAGGTTCCGTCGGACAATCCGCCGGGAGATTGCGACCACCCTGCTGAAGTCGTCGCCAAACTCTTGGAGAACCTCGGCTTTCAGGTCGAGCGGCACAAGGTTCCCGAAAATCTCGTCAAGGCGAACGGCATGGTTTCGGCCACCAACCTGATCGCAAGGCGCCGATACGGGCAGGGCGGCCCGACGATCGCGCTCAACGCGCATGGCGACGTGGTGCCGCCCGGTTCGGGCTGGACGCGCGACCCTTATGGCGCGGAAATCGTCGACGGCTGGATGGTTGGGCGCGGAGCGGCGGTGTCGAAGTCGGACATTGCGACCTACGCCTTCGCCATTCTGGCGCTCGAGAAGTGCGGCGCGGCGCTCAACGGCGCGGTCGAACTGCACGTCACCTATGACGAGGAGGCGGGCGGCGAGATCGGCCCGCGCTGGCTCTCGGAGAACGGCCTCTCGCATCCGGATCTGGCGATCGGCGCGGGCTTCTCCTACGCGGTGGTCAACGCCCACAACGGCGCCCTGCATCTCGAGGTCGAGGTCCTCGGCCGCTCGGCTCACGCCGCCCGCCCCTCCACCGGCGTCGACGCGCTGGAAGCGGCGAATGCGATCCTTGCGGCCCTCTATGGCTGGCGCGGCGGCCTCGAGGCGCGGACCTCGGCGATAGCCGGCATCGGCTCGCCGCAGATGACGGTCGGGCTCATCGCGGGTGGGATCAACACCAATGTCGTGCCGGATCGGGTGACGTTCCGCCTCGATCGGCGCATCGTGCCGGAAGAAAATCCGGCCGAGGTCGAGGCGGAGCTGCAGCGCCGTCATCGCTCGCGCGGCGGCGCTTCATCCCGGCCGCCAAGGTCGAGGTCCGCCGCATCCTGCTCGCCGAGCCGCTGACGCCGACGCCAGCCGGAGCGAAGTTGACCGAGGTTCTCTGCCGGCAAGCGAGCCGCGTCATGGGCGAAACGATCGCAGCCTCAGGCGTGCCGCTCTACACCGACGCGCGCCATTACGCGAAGGCTGGCGTTCCGATCGTGCTCTATGGCGCCGGCCCTCGCACGATCGAGGAAGCCAACGCCCATCGCGCCGACGAGCGCCTGCCGCTATCCGATTTGTACAAGGCGACGGAAGTGATCGCGCTGACGCTGGCGGAGTTGATGAGCGCTTAAGCGGACGAGCGCACGGCTTTCGCACGCGCCTGAAACTGTCGGGTTGTGTGATGGCGCTCACAGTCTGCAGGGCCAAAATCGTCTACCGGACAATTTGTCTTATGGTTTGTCGCGGCCGCTATTTCCTGCGGCTACACAATTTATTTTGGGAGGGGCTCGTGATTGTCGACCGCGCCTGGATCGCGCGCAATATCGGCGTCGATCCCGCTACCGTTTCAATTCCGAAATCGGCGTTCGCGACAAGCGCCGCGGCCGCGCGGGGCGCCAGTCTCGACGACATCCAACGCGACATCATCGATTTCGACTCCGAGGGCTCGGAAGGCTTAGCCTTCCTCGCGTTCACGAAAGCGACTGGCCTCAGCCGCTTCGTCGACATTCCGTGGCCTAAGGGCCTCGCTCCGACTCCGGCGGCGCGGGCGCCGGCTGGCGGCGCCAAGGCGCTGCCGCGCGCCGACGTGCTCATCGTCACTTGGACAGTGGATGAGGGGCATGCGCTCAGTCGCGTGCTGACGCCGGGAAAAGATTCCCGCGACGACTACGTTCCCTACACCCACAACTTTTCGACGCTATCGCGCCAGATGAGCAAAGGCTCGCCGGCAGTCAAGGCGAAGCGCCTCGGCGCGTTCTGGACGACGACGATCGGCGGCAAGAAGGCCGTTGTCTTCAAGTCCGAATCGCACCTATCGCAGGACACCTTCAAACACTTTCCCGCGAATGGGGTGCTTCCGAACGCTGAGCTGTGGAAACAGATCATTGGCGAGGTGCGGCCCAAGCTGGTTCTAACAACAGGAACTGCGGGCGGGATCGGCAAGCAGTTCGAGGTTGGCGATGTGATCGTCAGCCCGGTGGTGCGCTTTGATTCGACGAGCTGGCTGAAGAAGGCGTCTTTCGCCGCCGGGCACTACGCGAGCGGGGCCGCGCAGACTAAGTTCTTCTCGCAGGCGAACGACCTGTTCAAGGCCAATGCCTCGCAGCTGCCGTCGGACAATACGCGTGCTCCCGCGATCACGGTCGTCGCGCCGTCCGGTCTTTCCCAGTCGGTCGTGACCACCGACTTCTTCGGCTTCGACACCACGGACAATCATTTCAAGCTGCAGGGCCTTGGGGACACCTCCGAAATGGGAGACGCGGTGCTGGGCATGGTCGCCCAGTCGCTTGGCGACCCGCCGCCGTGGCTTGCGATCCGCAACGTTTCAGATCCTCAGATCGCCGCGGAAGGCACCCTCAAGCAGCAGGCCCAGGCGGCGGCGACAATTTACAAGGCGTACGGACGCTGGAGCTCCGTCTGCAGCGCCATAGTTTGTTGGGCCGCGGTGGCCGCTCTTTAGGCCGCCGAACTCCGAATCCCGCCTCGCCTCGCCATGGACGTTGAGGTTCCATAATAACTCTTATGCGAATCTCGCTGAAAACCAGCCGATCGCAAGTGTTCGCATGTTCTGCAAACCTCGATGGACGGCGTTGTCTCTTCCAGATAGTTCGATCGCGTCGAGCAAGCGGTCCATCGGTGGAGATTGCTCACGACGACGTTCGAATGCTTGTTTCGCTTTTGACGCGCATCAAGCTAAGGTGGCTTGCGTACGTATATAGTGCGACACGATGAATATCTGGGAGGGCTTCATATGTTAAGGGCAAAAATCTTCTTTGTCGGGATCGCGGCGATTATCGGCTTGGCGGCGGCGACGGAAAGTGCAAACGCTGTGGTTTACTGCACTTACGTTGGTTATCCGCATGGATGCATTGCACGGCCTGGCGTTCGCCTCGTTGCGCGCCCTGTCGGAGTCGGCCGCGTCACCGCGCCGCGTCCGGGCAACCGCAACGGCGGAGTCAACAGGGTGGGCCCCCGCCGGTAAGCTTTTGGCCGAAAAACTCAGGGCGGGATCGACTGTTTCTGGTTGCCCACGCCAGCGGCGTCGAAGTCCACAACTTCGGCAAGCCCTGCCCGCTGTTTTGAAAAAAATGGTCGGAGTGGCGGGATTCGAACCCACGACCCCTAGTCCCCCAGACTAGTGCGCTAACCGGGCTGCGCTACACTCCGACGGGGCTCCTTATAGGCGCCATCGCCGCCCCGTGCAATGCGGAGCCAGCTCGCGGATGTGTCACGAGCCCGGCGTGCGCGCTTGCGCAAGGATTCGTTCCGCCTCCATGACTTCGGCAAGGGCTTCGCGCAGCGCCGCGAGCTGGTGGTCGGCGATCCCGGACTTGGCTGCTCGAACGTCAGGACCTGTTTCGGATCGCCCCTGAGACTCCTCGGGAAGGGCCATTTCGGCGGACGATTGAACGAGTGAAGGAACGGCGGCCGACAGCGCCTGAACGCCCTGCTCCTTGAACAACTTCTGCACGCCCTTGATCGTGTACCCTTCGTCGTACAAAAGGCGCTTGATGAGCCTCAACCGCTCGATGTCGTCAGGCCGGTAATAGCGCCGCCCACCGGCCCGCTTGAGCGGCCGGATCTGCGGAAAGCGCGTCTCCCAGAAGCGAAGCACATGTTGCGGCAGATCCAGCGCGTCGGCGACTTCGCGGATCGTTCGATAGGCTTCGGGGCTCTTCTCGATTGGCGCATTCGCTGGCGCCCGCGGCGAGAGAATCATGGCGCCTCCGTCTGGCGATGATCGACTATCGGCCGTTCGCAAGCGAAACGCTAGGGGCCTGTTCGCTCAGGAAGCGCCTACTCGTTTTCCGGCGCGTCGCGTCCGTTGATCTTGGCCTTCAGCACATTGGACGGCTTGAACACCATCACCCGGCGAGGAAGGATGGGCACCTCAACTCCCGTCTTGGGATTGCGCCCCACCCGCTCGCCCTTGGAGCGGACGACGAACGATCCGAAGCCGGAGAGCTTGACTGTTTCGCCGCGCGCGGCCGCATCGCAAATTTCATCCAGAACCGACTGGACGAGTTCCGCCAACTCCGTGCGAGACAATCCGATCTTCTGATAAACGATTTCCGACAAATCAGCGCGAGTCACGGTTTTCCCAGATTCGCGGCCAACTCTAGCGTTCGCCATATCGAGCCCCAATCAATTTCCCCCTCCCGCGCAATGTCAGCCCTTGACCGCGCAGGTCCCAAACGCACGTCGGCCACCCATGTCCGATCCGGCTCGGACTCTCGTTTCAGTCGCGGCAGTCCCTGAGGGGTCGAGCCTAGTATCGGCGGAACAGAAAATCCACGCTTGCCGCGCCGCCCCACCCGGCGCTAGCGCGAACCGGCCCCCGCTGTCTTGCGTCCTCCCGCAACCATGCCCCATAGGCAAGCCTAGCAAATGATGCAAGGAGTGTCGATTGAGTGCATCGAAGCACGATGGAGCGCCCCGGATCGCGCTGGTGACCGGGGCCTCTCGCGGCATTGGGCGCGCGGCGGCTGTCGCCTTGGCCAAGTCGGGCGCGCATGTGGTTGCGCTGGCCCGCACTCAGGGCGGGCTCGAGGAACTCGACGACGAGATTCGAGCGCTGCGGCCTGAAGAGCCGGAGGCCACGACCTTGGTTCCCATGGACTTGCGCGACTTCGCCGCCATCGATCGGCTCGGCGAAGCGCTCAATCGCCGATGGGGCCGGCTTGACGCCTTCGTCGGCAACGCCGGCGTGCTGGGTCTGTTGACCCCCTTGCATCAACTCGATCCGAAAACGTGGGACGACGTGATGGCGGTCAATGTGACCGCCAACTGGCGTCTTATTCGGTCGCTCGATCCGCTGCTTCGATCGTCCCCCGCAGGACGCGTGGCGTTCATGACCTCTGGCGCAGCGAGCCGGGCGGATCTGCGCGCCTATTGGGGCCCGTACGCGATTTCCAAAGCCGCGCTCGACGCCCTCGCCCGCACCTACGCCGCCGAGACCGTCAATACGTCGAACGTCCGCGTCATGCTGGTCAATCCCGGCCCGTTGCGAACCCGGATGCGCGCAACCGCAATGCCCGGAGAAGATCCCTCGACGCTGCGCGAGCCCGCGGAACTGGCGCCCAAGATTGTCGAGATGTGCTCGGCGGATTGGGGTGAAACGGGCAAATTGTATGACTTTCCGACCGATAGAATTCTCAGCTTCAAATCTCCCGACTAAAGCGGAATCCGCGCTGCATTGGTCGCGTGGGGCGCCTTAATTTTTCTTAATTCGATGAAAGGAACCGTGCGAGCGGTAGCGCGTTTTCTGGCCGGGAACCCCTGACCCAGGAGGCGACGCTATGGCCCGAGAGCCGGAGAAATCAACGAGAAACACGAACAAATCGAAGACTGAT
Source organism: uncultured Alphaproteobacteria bacterium (assembly GCA_963820095.1). GTDB lineage: Bacteria > Pseudomonadota > Alphaproteobacteria > Rhizobiales > Beijerinckiaceae > Roseiarcus. The sequence goes on along the minus strand of CAWFZA010000026.1, from coordinate 62,540 downwards.
GCAACGGCGGCAAAACATTGCGACCCTTTTGGCTGCCCTATCACGCGGCCGAAGTGGATAAAACCGCGGCCGACGTCATGACGGCCTATGGAGAAGCCGATCAGGCGCCGCAAACCGGAATCATCGATCGGAAACCGTGAGCGCGGACCACGGCCCAAGGTTTAGGGGATGCGACAAAACAGGGCGGCATTGGCCGCCCTGTTTGACTCCGATCCCCTGCCCCGCGCAATTGCCGCCGATTCTCCTTGAAGACAAGCTGAAGTCTCTATATGAGGAGCGCCTCGTTGCGTCCCGCCGGGGGCTGAACGGAGGGCTGCGCGCTCAAAGCGAGCGTGCGGCAGGGCCTCGAGTGTCCGTCCTCCCGTGTTCCCGCCTTCGAACGATCCGGTCGAGCCTTTCCCGGGCTCGAAGGGCTCCGCGTGGGACGCGGTTGAATTGGAAAGGCCCAACATGGCTCTCTACGAGCATATCTTCCTGGCGCGCCAGGACGTCACGCAGCAGCAAGTCGAAGCGCTGACGGAGCAGATCAAAACCACGATCGCCTCCCGTGGCGGCGCGGTCACCAAGGTCGAGCCTTGGGGCCTGAAGTCGCTTGCTTTCCGCATCAAGAAGAATCGCAAGGCCCACTTCACGATGCTCAACATCGCCGGCCCCTCCGAAGCGGTGGTCGAGACCGAGCGCCTCTTGAGCCTCAACGAGGACGTCATCCGCTACCTCACCATTCGCGTCGACGAACACGAGGCCGGGCCGTCCGCCATGCTGCGCAAGCGCGAGGAGAGCGACCGCGACGACCGCGGACCGCGCGGACCGCGTGGGGATCGACCGGATCGGGGCGACCGCGGAGATCGTGGGGATCGCCCTCCCCGCCGGCCGCGTGAAGACGCAACCCAAGGAGCAATCTGATGGCCAGCGCCCCCCGCCGTCCGTTTTTTCGCCGCCGCAAGTCCTGCCCGTTTTCCGGCCCGAACGCGCCGAAGATCGACTACAAGGACATTCGTCTGCTGTCGCGCTACATTTCCGAACGCGGCAAGATCGTGCCCTCCCGCATCACCGCGGTTAGCGCCGGCAAGCAGCGCGAACTCGCCCAGGCGATCAAGCGCGCCCGATTTCTGGGCCTCTTGCCTTACGTGATCCGCTGACGACAGGTAGGCGTCGCCGCGCCTGAATTTCGAATCCGCCGCCTTCGACCGCGGCGGCAGTTGGAGGCGGGTCGGCGGCCCCCTTCTAACCGCACGTGAACGCGGGACAGCGCTCGGCATGTTTCATCGCTTTGTCGTCGCCATCGGAGCTGGATGCGCAGCCGCGCTGTTGTTTGCGGTGAGCGCCCAGTCGAGCCTGCTCGCGATGACGCTCGCGTATCTCGCGCCGCTGCCGATCATGATCGCGACCCTTGGCTGGGGCCTCGACGGCGGAGCGATCGCCGCGGCGATCTCGATCGCGGTGCTCGCCGTGGTCGCCGAGCCCTTGTCGGCCCTGGTGTTCGCCGGCTCGGTCGCGGCTCCCGCCTGGGTCTTGGCGGCCTTTTCGGTCACGCCCCTGGCGCGGTATCTCAGGCGGCTGAAGCCGGATACGCCGGTCCACCCGCCGGTCGGCGCCATCGTCTCTCTGGCGGCGATGCTCGGAATGCTTGGCGGCGTCGCCGTGCTGACGACCGTCATCGTGCACTATGGCGGCTACCGGGAAGGCGCGCGCCAGGTCACGGAGGCGATCACCGCCCTCGCCGGCGACGCCTTTGAGGGCGCGCCGGGCAATCTCACCGCGCGTGAGTTCGCCGAGGCGCTGGTGCGTTACGGCCCGCCCGCGATCGCCGCCTCGACGCTGATCATGCTGTGCGTCAATCTCTACGCCGCGGCCCGTTCGACCCAATTGTCGCACAATCTTCCACGGCCGTGGCCGGACCTGCCTGCGTCCCTTGCGCTTCCGTGGCCACTGGGCGTTGCGTTGCTTGTCTGCGTCGCTGGCGCATACGCCTTGCCCGTTCCGACCGCGCAATATTTCTCCATTGGCGTCGGAGGCCTGGGAACTGCGTTGGCGCTGCAGGGCCTCGCGGTCGCGCACGCGCTGTCGCGCGGTCTCAAGATGCGGCCTCTCATGCTGGTTGCGCTCTACGCCTGCTGCGTTCTGCGCGCCAAATACACCCTTCCGGTCCTTGCTGGCCTCGGCGTCATCGACGCGTTCCTCAAGCTGCGCTCGCGCGCGGCCCTCATCGCCTCCCCGACCACTGGACCCAACAGGAGATAGATCATGGATGTAATTTTGCTCGAGCGCGTAGGTAAGCTCGGACATATCGGCGACACGGTGCGGGTGAAGGACGGATACGCCCGCAATTTCCTTCTGCCGCGCGGCAAGGCGTTGCGCGCGACCGACGCCAACAAGAAAAAATTCGAGGTCCGCCGCGCCGATCTCGAGGCGCGCAACAACGAACTCAAGCGCAGCGCAAACGAGGTCGCGGCCAAGCTCGACGGCGTCGCGGTGGTGATTATTCGACAAGCCGGCGAGACGGGACAGCTCTATGGCTCGGTGTCGGCGCGCGACATCGCCGAGGCGCTGACCGCCGCCAAGCACAAGGTCGAGCGCGGTCACGTCGCGATCCAGCACCCGATCAAGACCCTCGGTCTGCACAGCGTTCCGGTTCACCTGCATCCCGAGGTCGAGTTGAAGGTGACCGTCAATGTCGCCCGCTCGCCCGAACAGGCCGAACGTCAGGCCAAGGGCGAAGACCTGACGGTGCGCGAGCAGACCTCGATGGACGACCTCGGGCTCGAAGTCGGCCGCGCGCTGGCCGAGGCGGGTCCCAACGCCAGCTTCGAGCAGTAGGAAGCCCGAATGGGGTGTGCACAAAGTTTACGCGCGCCAGCGATTTCAAGGCTTGACTGCGCTTTTGCGCAACCTCTTGCGCTCCTGATTTGCGCGCCCCGCCGATCCGCAGGCGACGGGAGGACGTCGAAGGGGCCGCAGGGTGTTCCCTCTCGCCTCATTTCACCACGGGTGGATGCGCGCGGCCCCGTTAAGGCCAACACCAAGACGGCTAGAATGACGGAGCGGTTTGCCGCTTTCGTCCGCGTTGGCGCGGGACCCGAGCCTAGAAAGCCTGCGTTAGCCCTCGAAATGGCCCAATTCGCCCGGTAGCGCCGAGCTCGCCGACAGACTCGGGCTGCGGTCCCGCCATGGGTTTCGCGACAGAATGAAATCGTTCCTCCCTGCCCTGCCCCTGCTCTTAGCGCTCGTCTTCCCCTCGGGCGCCACGTACGCCGCTGACGCCGGCAAGCCGATCCCCGTAACTCCCGACAATTTCGTCCGCGCCGAGTCCGATCTTTATTTCAGCGGCGTGGTCAAGGACGGCGGCTTCGGCAAATTCATGCATCGCCGCGAGCCGACGCCGATCGCCAAGCAGACGGTCATTCGGATGAATCGCGATACGCTCTATTCGGCGGCGGTGTTCGACCTCGATGCGGGCCCGGTGACCATCACTCTGCCCAACTCGGGCAAGCGGTTTCTATCGATGCAGGTGATCGACGAAGACGAGTACACCCCCGAGGTTCACTACGGCGCCGCCGTCCGTACGCTGACCAGGGATGAGATCGGAACGCGCTACATCCTTGTCGGCGTCCGCATCCTGGTCGATCCGAACGACCCCAAGGACATCGAGACGGTCCACGCGCTGCAGGACGCGATCAGGATCACCCAGCCCGGTGGTCCCGGGACCTTCACCATCCCCAATTGGGACGCCTCAACCCAAGTCAAGGTTCGGGAGGCCTTGCTCAGCCTCGGCGCGACCCTTCCCGACACCAAAGGCATGTTCGGTCCGAGGGGGAAAGTCGACCCGGTGCGCCGCCTGATCGGATCGGCGATCGCGTGGGGCGGCAATCCCGAGGACGAGGCGCTCTATCTCAACGTGACGCCGGCTCACAACGACGGCAAGACGATCTACAAGCTCACCGTCAAGGACGTGCCGGTCGAAGGCTTCTGGTCGATCAGCGTCTACGACGATAAGGGCCATTTCGTTCCCAATCCGCAGAACGCCTATTCGCTCAACAACCTGACCGCAAAACCCGCGCAGGACGGGTCGTTCGCCATCCAGTTCGGCGGCTGCGACGGCGCGATTCCCAATTGCCTGCCCACTCCCCCGGCGTGGAACTATCTCGTGCGCCTCTATCGTCCGAAGCCCGAGATCCTGAACGGCGCATGGACCTTTCCCGAGCCGGAAGTCGCCCATTGAAATCGCGAGCTCGAATTGCCAGCTTCGACCGTTGGCCGCAACCAGCCTCCGCCTCAGCGCGTTACGCGCGTGGAGGCCCGCCGCATGAGCCACAACTTGGCACACGCGAAGCACGCGAGTTGATTTGACTTTTCAGCCATATGATCTATGGGGAGTTTCGCCGAGAGCGAACGAAGGCTCCGACGCGGGCGCGAAGCTTGCGCGCCAGGATCCGCACCGCATTGATGCGGTCCACCGAGGCTCCCATATTGCAAAACAGCGGATGCGAGGCATTCGCGCAAGCGAGAACAGATGAAATTTAGCGAACTCGGCCTGAGCGAGAAAGTGCTCAAAGCCGTTGAAGCGTCGGGCTATGACACGCCGACGCCGATTTAAGAACAAGCCATTCCCTATGCGCTCCAAGGACGGGATGTCTTGGGCATCGCCCAGACCGGCACCGGCAAGACAGCCGCGTTCACTCTGCCGATGCTGTCGGCGTTGGAGCGCGGCCGCGCCCGCGCCCGCATGCCGCGCACGCTCATCCTGGAGCCGACGCGCGAGCTCGCCGCCCAGGTGGAGGAGGCGTTCGGCAAATACGGAATTAACCACAAGCTGAACCTTGCGCTCCTGATCGGCGGCGTCTCGTTCGGCGATCAGGAGACCAAGATCGCGCGCGGCGCGGACGTCGTCATCGCCACTCCCGGCCGCCTTCTCGATTTTACCGAGCGCGGCGGGTTGCTCCTGAATGCGATCGAGATTCTCGTCATCGACGAAGCCGACCGCATGCTCGACATGGGCTTCATCCCGGACATCGAGCGCATCTGCAAGCTGGTGCCGTTCACGCGCCAGACGCTGTTCTTTTCGGCGACCATGCCGCCCGAAATCACCCGCCTCGCCGATGCGTTCCTTCAGAACCCGGTGCGCGTCGAGGTCTCCCGCGCGGCTACGACCGCCGAGAACATCACCCAAACGCTCGTTCCCTCGGGCGGATCGCCGGAAGAGAAGCGCTCGACCTTGCGCCGCATCATCCGCGGCGCCGAAAACTTCAAGAACGCGCTCATCTTCTGCAATCGCAAACGCGATGTGCAGGTGGTCTATCGTTCGCTTCAGAAGCACGGCTTCTCGGTCTTGGCGTTGCACGGCGATCTCGACCAGCGCATGCGGACGGCGGCGCTCGACGCCTTCCGGGCCGGCGAGGTTCAGCTCTTGGTCTGCTCCGACGTCGCCGCCAGGGGCCTGGACATTCCCGACGTCAGCCACGTGATCAACTACGACGCGCCCCACCACTCCGAGGACTACGTCCATCGCATCGGGCGCACCGGACGCGCCGGCAAGTCGGGCCAAGCGTTGACCATCGTCTCGCGCATCGATCAGAAGGCGGTGACCGAGATTGAGAAGCTGATCGCGCGCAAGATCGATTGGCAGGAGGGCGCCGAGCTCCCTGCCGAAGATGACGCCGAGGCGCCGGCGCGCGACCAAAGGTCGAAGGGGCGCGGAGGCGCGCGGACACGAACTCAACGGCCGCGCCCGGCGGAAGAGGTCGAGCGTCCCGAGCGGCGCCCGGACCCCCGGCCCGAGTTCCCGCCGTCATCACGCTGAGCGGCCAGCGCGCGAACGGACGGCGGCCGAGGCGGAGCGCAGCTCGGGGGCGCGCGCGCCTGCTTTCGGCGACCGGCCGCAACGTCGCGAGCGCCCGGCCCGTGACGACGACGCGCCGGTCATCGGGCTCGGCGACCACGTGCCTGACTTCCTCTTGCGTCCGGTCAAGACGCGAGCCCGCGCGACGCCCGAGCCGATCGAAGCGGAAGAGTGACGGCCTCGGCTTGGCGCTAAGGGCCGCCTGACACGGAACTCGATGGCGAGGCTCGGTCTTTACCCGGCTCTGATCATAGTGATCCTTGGCGTGGTCGCCCCCTTTTTCATTTTTAGATTTGGCCGCTTCATCGGATTTGCGCCTCTCCTCGCAGGGTCTTCGCGACCGGCGGCAATCGATCACGGCGCGGTTCTCAGGGGTCCGGACGGATGAGACGAAGATCGCCGCCTTCGTCATCTCGGGCGTCACCGCGTCGCTCGCGGGCATGATGCTCGCCGCGCGCTCGACCGCGGGCAACCCGACCCTGGGCGCCGGGCTCGAGCTCGATGTGATCGTGGCGGTGATCATCGGCGGCACAAGCCTCTTTGGCGGCTACGGTTCGATCATCGGCTCCGTGGTCCGCGCGATCTTCATCGGCATCCTCGGGCTTCGGCCTTCTGATGATGGGGCTCTCGACCGGCGGCAATCGATCACGGCGCGGTTCTCAGGGGTCCGGACGGATGAGACGAAGATCGCCGCCTTCGTCATCTCGGGCGTCACCGCGTCGCTCGCGGGCATGATGCTCGCCGCGCGCTCGACCGCGGGCAACCCGACCCTGGGCGCCGGGCTCGAGCTCGATGTGATCGTGGCGGTGATCATCGGCGGCACAAGCCTCTTTGGCGGCTACGGTTCGATCATCGGCTCCGTGGTCCGCGCGATCTTCATCGGCATCCTCGGGCTTCGGCCTTCTCGATGATGGGGCTCTCGACCGGCATCCAGGAGGTCATCAAGGGCGCGATCATCATTCTCGCCGTATCGGTGAACCGTAGGTAGCGCTCACGCGCCCCGGCGCTTCTGGTTGAGCGAGTTGAACAGGACGGCGAGGAAGATCACCGCGCCCTGAATGAACTGGACCCAGAACGGCTCGACGTTGTGGAGCGTCAGCCCGTTGTTGATCACGCCGATGAGAAGCACGCCCAGAATCGTCCCAAGCATGGAGCCGCGGCCCCCGAACAGCGAGGCTCCGCCGATGACGACGGCCGCGATCGCGTTCAGCTCTAGGCCGGTCGCGGCGATCGGCTGGGCGGAATCAAGCCGCCCGGTCAGGATGACGCCCCCCAGGCCCGCCAAAGCGCCGGAAATCGCATAGACGAGGATTTGGGTGCGCCGGACGGGAATGCCCGCGACCACAGCGGCTTCACGATTACCGCCGACCGAGTAGACCTCGCTGCCGAAGACAGTCTTTTTCAGCACGAAGGCGCCGATGGCGAGCGCCGCCAAGGAAATGACGCCGGCGACCGGCGCCCTGCCAATGCCGGGTATCGTCCAGACGCCGCCGCCGATCGAATTGAAGGCGTCATCGAAGCCGAAGATTGTCTGCCCGTTGGTCGTGATGAAGGCGAGGCCGCGCGCCATCGACATCATCGCCAGCGTGACGATGAAGGGGTTCATGTTGAGGTAGGTGATCGAGAGGCCGTTGAACAGGCCGCATGCGAGCCCGACCAAGACGCCCACGCAGATGGAGGCCCAAATGGGCACGCCCAGGTGCAGCACGAGACCCGTAATGACGCCGGAGAGCGCGACGACCGAGCCGGAAGAAAGGTCGATCCCGCCGGTGATGATGACAAAGGTCTGTCCGCAGGCGACGACCGCGATCAGGGAAGTCGCCACCAGGATCGCCATGATGTTCGGCGCCGACAGGAAGGTCGAGGTGGAGAGCGACAGATAGAGGACGATCGCCACGAAAACGAGAACGATGGCGATCTCGCTGAAGTCGCCGAAACGCGGCCGTTTGACAGCTGCGCGGGCGACGGGCGCCTCGGCCCTTTCGTCGGTCGACATGTTGCTTAGCCGACAGCCGCTAGAGACATGAGACGGTCCTGGCTGAAATCCGCGCGCTCCACCTCGCCCGCCATCCGGCCGGCGCGCATCACGCCGATGCGGTCGCAAAGGCCAAGGAGCTCGAGCAGATCCGAGGAGACAATCACGATAGCCGCTCCCTTGGCGGCCAGCTGGCCGATCAGATTGTAGACTTCGACCTTGGCGCCGACATCGACGCCGCGCGTCGGCTCGTCGAGCAGAAAGACGCGCGGCGAGGCGCTGATCGCGCGCGCAAGGACAACTTTCTGCTGATTGCCTCCCGAGAGGCGTCGAACCTCCTGGCTCGCTGACGTCGCGCGGATCCGCAGACTGTCGATGGACGCGCTCGCCAGTCGCTGGATGGCCCGTGACGAGAGAATGCCCCAGCGCGACAGGGACTTGAGAGTCGAGAGGGCGATATTTTGGCGGATGGAGAACGGCAGGATCAGCCCTTCGGCCTTTCGATCTTCCGGCGTCAGCACCATCCCATCCCGGAGCGAACGGCGCGGGGAACGGGGGATGTGGTCCTTGCCCTCGACGCGAATGCGGCCGCTGGTCACCGGCAGCGCGCCAAAGATCGTCTTCAGAATTTCGGTGCGCCCCGCGCCGACAAGTCCGGCGATACCGTAGATTTCACCCGCTCGGACGTCGAAGCTGACGTCAGCGAAGCGCCCTCCCGAAGACAGGTTTTCGACCTCGAGCAGCGGGGGGCCGAGGGTGATGTCCTGCTTGGGGAAAAAGCTGCTGATCGGTCGATTGACCATCGCGCGCACGAGTGAGTCCTCCGTCCAATCCCGAACCGCCCGCGTCTCGACGCTCAAGCCGTCACGCATCACGGTGACGCGGTCACAAATCTCGAACACCTCCTCGAGATGGTGGCTGATGAAAATGATGCCGACTCCTGTCTTCTTCAGCCTGGCGACGGTCGCGAAGAGAATGTGCACCTCGTGAGAGGTCAGCGTCGCGGTCGGCTCGTCGAGAACGATCACCCGCGCGCGACGCGAGAGCGCGCGTCCGATCTCGACCAGTTGTCGCTGGGCGAGCGACAAATTGCGAATGCGGGTCGATGGCGCAATGTCGAGACCGACCTGATCAAGGACGGCGCGCGCCTGGCGCATGAGCTCCCCGTGACGGACGGTTCCGGCCGCCGTGCGAGGCAGACCGCCGGCGAAGATGTTTTCAGCAACCGTCTGGTCCGGGAACTGGCTCAGCTCCTGATAGACAACGATGATCCCGGCATCCAGGGCGTCGCGGGGATTATGGGGAGCGAAAACCTCGCTCCCCAGCTTGATCGTTCCCTCATTCGGCTGATGGACGCCGGCCAATATCTTCATCAGGGTCGACTTGCCGGCGCCGTTCTCGCCGACAATGCCGAGCACCTCGCCCTCATCGAGCGCGAGCGACACTTGGTTCAGAACCGGCACGCCGAGAAACGCCTTGGAGACGCGGTCCATCTCAAGAAGATGCGGCGCCGCGCCTACTGACGCTTCCATTCAGCCGACCTCGGTGCTCAGCCCTTGGTCACTTCATCGGCCCAGAGGCCATAAGCCTTAACCTCGGGGCTGTCGATGTTCGCCTTGGTCAATAGGATATGCGGCCAGAACTCGTGCTGCGGAATCTTCGACTTGTCGCCGTTGAAGTACTCGTTCACGTATTTGACCGACTGGCTCGCCATCGTCAGCGGATTCTGAGACAGGGTCGCGTCCATCTCGCCTTTGCGGATCGCGGTCAAAGCCTGCTCGGTCCCATCGATGCCGACAATGATGATGTGCTTGGGGTCGTCCAGCGGCACGTTCCGGCCGGCTTGGCGGATGGCGCGCATCGCTCCGACAGCGTTGTCGTCATTGCCGTTGAACACCGCGTCGATTTGCGGGTTCGCCGCCATGATCTGGCTCATCAGGTTGAAGGACTTCTCCTGATCGAACTGGCCTTCCTGGCGCGCGACCAGCTTCAGCCCCGGATTCTCGGCCGCCGCCTTATTGAACGCTTCCATGAAGCCCTTGTCGCGATCGTCGCCCGCGGTCGTTCCGATGAGGCCGACGAGGTCGACCACGTTGCCCTGGATTTTGCCGTAACGGGCCTTGAGCTTGTCGATGATGTACTGCGCCCCCTCGCGGCCCAGCGCGACATTGTCGGTCTCGAGGAAGTTGACCTGGCACGGGCCGCACGAGGCGCCGCGATCGAGGGTGAAGACCGGAATGCCCTTCTTGTTGGCCTGCTGGACCACCGGCACGATCGCGTTGGCGTTGATCGGATTGAGGATCAGGGCGTCGACGCCCTGGTTGATCAGGTCGACCACCATCGTCGACTGCGTGTTGGCGTCGCCATTCGCGTTGGTGTTGAGCAGGGTCATGCCGGGAAACTTGGACGACGCGTCGACGACGCCCTTGGTCATGCCCTGGAAGAACGGGTTGGCGAGCGTCGCGACGTTGTAACCGATCTTGATCGGCTTGCCCTCGGCGAAAGCCGGCGTCCCGACGAGCGCGGCAGTGGCCGCGGCCCCGCTCGCGCGCATGAATTCACGACGATCCACGATCAATCTCCTTGGTTTGCCTCTGCTGGGCTGTGGCGGCGTTTCCTGGAACGGAATTGGCCCGCCAAGAGGCCGATCATTCGCGCGCCATGACCCACATAAGCGATATCTCCGCAAGGGTCGTCAAGTTGGATTCGGAAAGATCTAAATGACGCCGCGGACGCCTCTGTTCCCACGCTGCCGCCGCAACGTGGCGCGCAGATCTCGCGCGTCCGACCGACAAAAGAACCCGGGGCAGATGGTGCCGGATGAGGGGATTGAACCCCCGACCTTCGGTTTACAAAACCGCTGCTCTACCGCTGAGCTAATCCGGCGCTCGAAGCGGCCTTTGCGCTACCAGCGAGCTTGCCCACGCGCAAGGGCGCCTTTCAGGCGGCGCCGGCCGCGACGGTCGGCGCCCAAGGCCCCGCTACCGGGCGGGCCTCGTCCATGCCAGGCCAAGGGGGCATGGTGATCGCAACGAACGCGAGCGGGGCGCCGCCTTCGGCGCGAAACTGAAACGCCGTTCCGAGCGGAATGGTGAGCGCCGTCCCGGGCGCGAGCGGGTCGATCGATTCGACGCCGGCCTGAAGGCGCCAGATGCTGCCCCTGCCCTCGACCACAAACCAGATTTCCTCGACCGTTCGATGCGTGACCGCGTGCGACACCGCGCCCGCGGGCAATTCGAAATGCGCCATGCTCCCGCCGGCGAGACTTGGAAGCAGGCGCACCGCCGTTCCGTCCGGCGCGGTCGCATCGACGCCCTCGCCCAGCATCTTCGTTTCGTAGGGTTTGGTCGACGTCATCAAGTGAGCGCCTCGTGGGTTCGGCGTGAGCTCAAAAGCCGCGCTCATCTTGGCGCGGCGGTCGGCGGCCTGCTACATTAAGGCCATGACGAGCCCAAGCCTAACCGCGGATCAGGCGCTTGACGAGTTTCGCGCCGCCGGCGCCCTGCTCACCGGCCATTTCATCCTGTCGTCGGGGCTGCACTCGCCAGTGTTCCTGCAAAAGATGTTCGTGTTCCAGGATCCGGCTCGCACCGAGCGGCTCTGCCGGGCGCTGGCCGAGAAAGCCCGCGAAGCCTTTGGCGCGATCGATATCGTCGCCTCGCCCGCGCTCGGCGGCATCGTTCCCGGTTACGAGACCGCGCGTTGGCTCGGCGCCAAGGCGATTTTCGTCGAGCGCGAGGGCGGCGTCTTCAAGTTGCGCCGCGGCTTCGCCATTCCTCCGGGGGCGCGTGTGCTGATGGTCGAGGACATCATCACGACCGGCCTTTCCTCGCGCGAGACGCTGGCGGCTTTGGGCGAGCATCCGGGCGAGATCGTCGGCGCCGCCTGCCTGATCGACCGATCTGGCGGCGAAGCAGACATCGGCGTTCCCCGCGTGGCGCTGGCGACGCTCGACATTCCCGCCTACCCGCCCGACGCGCTGCCCCCCGAACTGGCGGCGCTTCCGGCCGTCAAACCAGGCAGCCGCGCGCTTGCTGGTGCGGCGTGACCCGCCAAACAAAAGAGGAGCCGCGCACATGACCGCGCTTCGGCTTGGCGTCAACGTCGATCATGTCGCGACGGTCCGCAACGCTCGCGGAGGCGCGGTCCCCGATCCCGTTCGCGCGGCGCTGCTCGCGATCGAAGCTGGCGCCGACGGCGTCACGGCCCATCTCAGGGAGGATCGCCGGCACATCCTGGACGACGACATGCGCCGCCTGAAGGCCTCGATCTCGAAACCGCTCAACTTCGAGATGGCCGCGACCGAGGCCATGCTCGACATTGCCCTGAACATCCGTCCGCACGCCTGCTGCCTCGTGCCGGAAAAGCGGACGGAACGCACCACCGAAGGCGGTCTCGATGTGATCAACGGATTTAAGGACTTGAAGCCGTTCGTCGCCGAGCTCGCGCGCGAAGGCATCCGGGTGTCGATGTTCATCGAACCTTCGCCGGAAGCGTTGAAAGCCAGCGCCGACCTTGGGGCGCCGGTCGTCGAGCTCCATACCGGAGCGTGGTGCGACGCGCGGGCGCGGGGCGAAGCCGCCAAAGCCGATCACGAATTCGACCGCCTGCGCCGCGCGGCCGTTGAGACCCGGGCGCTGGGGCTCGAGTGTCACGCCGGCCACGGGCTCGACTACGACACGGCGAGGATCGTCGCCAGCCTGCCGGAGATCGTCGAACTCAACATCGGCCATTTCCTTGTCGGCGAGGCGATCTTTGTCGGTCTCGCCGACACGGTGAAGGCGATGCGGGTGGCGATGAACGAGGGGCGCGTCACGGCGGGGCGTGCGCCTTGATCATCGGGATCGGCAGCGACCTCTGCGACATCGAGCGCATCGAGATGACGCTCGCGCGCTTTGGCGAGCGTTTCTCCTCCCGCTGCTTCACCGAGACCGAACAGCGCCGCTCGGATCGAAAGGCCGGACGCGCGGCGTCCTATGCCAAGAGATTCGCCGCCAAGGAGGCCTGCGCCAAAGCGTTGGGCACTGGCCTCAGGCGAGGCGTATTCTGGCGCGACATGGGGGTGGTCAATCTTCCGTCCGGGCAGCCGACCATGAAGTTGACCGGCGGCGCCGCCGAACGGCTGAAAGCCATGCTGCCGGCGCGGAACCGAGCCGTTCATCCATCTGACCTTGACCGACGAGGGGCCGTACGCCCAGGCGTTCGTCGTCATCGAGGCGCGCGCGGTTCCGTAGAACGCAATGCTACGCGCCGCCCGTCAAAAAAGCGCGCCATGAGCGGATGGCTCACGCCGGCGAGCGCGGGCGAGGCCGTCGTGACGATTTACGCCCTCGGGGAGCAGTACCGGATTCATACAGCCTTGCACCTGTTCATCCCGGCGCTTGCGGTGCTTGTTCCAGTGCTCTCAGTTGTGTCGTACGAGTTTGTCGAGAAGCCGATCCTTGGCCTCAAGGGTCGGTTTCAGCGGGCGACAACGGCGCCCGAAGGGGAAGGGCTCAGGACGGTCTAGGCCGCAGGCGCGTTTCGCCGGCAACCTAGCCCGCCGTCCTCCTCTTTTTGCTCTTGTGGCCGTTCGGTGACGGACCGCCCGTCCCGTTTTCAAAGCCGACGGTGATCGAATAGACGTCCGCCAGCTGGAGGGTCGACATAGGCACGTTGATCGGGTCGGTGACGATGCGAAACTGGCCGGCCCTGACCCCGTCCGTCGTCGCCTCGGCGCGGTACGTCTGCGAAAAGACCGGTTTGTCGTTGCCGACCTGCGTGACGGTGATCTTTATTGGCGCGCTAAAGGTTCCGGCCGATCCCGCCGGTCCTATGACCACCTCGCCCGCCACGCCAACCTTGATGGCGCCCTGACCCGGGCCGGCCGGATCGCATTGGCGCGCGGTGTCGCCGATATTGAACTGATAGCGCACGGAAGCATTGTCCGCGCCACCGACGCGCAAGGCGGCGCCGCCGTCGGCGATGGTCACCGCCGGGCAATTGATGTCTTGCGAGGCGACCGGCAGAACTTTCAGCCTGTCGCTCGGACGGGCGGTGGGCTGGAGCACCGCCTGCCTCGGGTCGGCGCTCGCCCCGAGATTGATGCTCTGAGCGTTCGGATCGCGGTGGGAGAGAAACCCGCCGACCGAGCTGCCGGCAGAGCTCATCGCGCCGCCGACTGTGTCGCAGCCGGTCAGAGCGCCGAGGGCGGTCGAAAGAAGCGCGATACGAACCAGCGTGGCGCGAACGATCATTGCGGCTGACTTTGGCGATTGAGCAGTTGGAACTCGTTTGAAGATGAGCGCGGTGCTTAACCCGAGCACGGCTTCAAGGCAATTGTTCGTAGGCTTCCTTGAAGCCGGCGAGCGGCGCCTGCACGCCGACGCCTTCTTCGGGCGTCTGAAAGATGCCAAGCGTCGCCGTCTTTCCGTTCTTCAGCTTGTCGACCAGCGCTTCGTCCATCGCCAGCTGCGCGACGCAACCGTTCGGGAGACACTGCAGGAAACTCAACCGCCCCGCCTCCGCATTGTCGATCCGCAAGCTTACGCCCGGAGGAAGCAGCACCCCGAGCGGCGCAATGACGCGCATGAGGCGCGCCTTGCGGTCGGCGGTGTTGAGCACGATGACGACCAGAATCAAGTTCGGCCTGTCCTGGTCCACGACGCTGAGCACGATGGCGCATTGCTCGTGGGCTGCGCCGGGAGGCGTCTCGCAACGGGTCGCCCAATCGCCGTGCTTGTCCCTCACGGCGCCCTGGGGCTGTGATTCGGCTGCGGAGGCCTGAGACATGGCCAACAGCAGGCCGCCGACGAGGCTCAGAACGGCCAAGCCGGGTTTCGATCGTTTCGCCTTGGTAAGCGCCATCGTCCGCAATGAATCCTTTGTGTTCGTGGGTGGGCTTCGACAAGAGTCGGCAAGGAGGCGGTCTGGCGGCTCATGGCCAAAAACCGGTGAAATTCGGCCAAGCGGGGGTTAGGAGATGGTGGGCGCTAGAGGGATTGAACCTCTGACCCCTACCATGTCAAGGTAGTGCTCTACCGCTGAGCTAAGCGCCCATCTCCCGTGATCTCGAGCGGCCTTGGCCAGCTCAAGGACGGCGGGGTATAGACGCTCGCGCCGCGACGCGCAATGGGTGAGGCGACCTGGACTCGCCAGCGACCCGAAGTCACCCCAATGCGCCAATCCTGCCTGACATTGCGCCCAGCCACGCTCGCCGACATCGGCGCCGTCATGGCGATCGAGCGTTCGGATGATTACGCGCTTTATGTCGCTCGATCGGACGAGGAAGAGCATCGCGCGATGCTGGGCTCGGCGTCATACGCCTATCGGCTGGGCGTCGGGGCAGTCCGGCGCGGTCGAAGCCTTCGCCGTCCTGCGCGGGCTCGGCGATCCGCACTTGAACCTTTACCTCAAGCGCATCGCGGTCGCCCGTCCAGGCCAAGGGGTTGGCACGGCGTTCCTGAGCCTCGTCCTCGATGAGGCGTTCGGGCCCTTGGGCGCCGAGCGCTTCCATCTCGACTGCTTTGCCGACAACGTCCGCGCTCAGCGGTCCTACGCGAAACTGGGCTTCACCCGCGACGGCGTCATGCGGCAGGCGTACCGACAGGCGGACGGAACGCGGACGGACCTCGTCATGATGGCGATCCTGAAGAGCGAGTGGGAAGCGCGGGCCTTGACAGGCCGGGGCGCCTGATTAGCGAGTCCGAATTGAGCGTTTTCAACGGCTTGCGGCGCGATTAGCGAGTCCCTTGGCGCTGCCAATCCCCGTCCCACCTCGTCGCGAGGGTGGGCGCGGGCCCATTGACGAAGGAGAAAATGGCCAAACGAGCCTCATTTCGCGAAGCGACGAAAGCTTCGCCGCGCAGGCGAAGTCATTGAAAGCATTACGGTACTGGCCAGACAAGACCGGCCATGACGCTGCTCAGACCTTGCGCGACCGGCCAGAGAGCCTCGCTCGTCCAGGTCAACCTGTAACGCTGCGGCGCCATTTTTTCGGCGCGATAGTGGCTGAAGTCAATATGTTATAGACAGTACTGATCGAGCAGTGAGCTCAGGTCGTCAGACGGACAGAGCCCTCCTCCTCGGATCGCCAGCGTCTTGCGCAAAGACGAGGCTGAACGGTCAGATCGAGAGCCCCCTGTTTAGCGGCATCCGGACTGGCTGAAGAACGAATGCGTCATCGGCGAGGCCTAGCTCAAATCGATCGGCGAACAATCCCATCGCGACGACTGGGGAGGCGATAGACGCTTGCCCTCCCCCATTTCTTCGCATTGACAACCCGCGCCGGTCATGGTTCTCCAAAATCCCGCCGGCGCCGTTTCGCGCCGCGGCTGGATCCAGCTCGATGCTGCGCAACTGGTTGAAAACGACGACCAAGACGCGCCGCCCGCTGAAAGGCGGGACGAACGGCTGACCGCGCCCCTGCTCCGGCTCCTCCCCGGCGGGGCGCCGGGGTCATGAGGCCCGCGCTCCAGGGCTTCGAGGGGAGGCAGGGCGAACAAGGATTTTCATCATGTCAGGCTTCAAGGTCGCGGTCGCCGGCGCAACCGGCAATGTTGGCCACGAGATGCTCGCTATCCTCGCCGAGCGCCGCTTCCCCGTCTCCGAAGTGGTGGCGCTCGCCTCCCCGGCTTCGATCGGCCGCGAGGTCTCTTTCGGCGACAAGACGCTGAAATGCCGCGCCCTCGAGCATTACGATTTTTCGGACACCGACATTTGCCTGATGTCCGCTGGCGGAGCGGTCTCCAAGGACTACTCGCCGAGAATCGGCGCCAAGGGCTGCGTGGTCATCGACAATTCATCGGCCTGGCGCATGGACCCGGACGTGCCGCTCGTCGTGCCCGAGGTCAACGCGGATGCGGCGAAGGGGTTTGGCAGGAAGAACATCATAGCCAACCCCAATTGCTCGACCGCGCAGCTCGTCGTGGCGCTGAAGCCGCTGCACGACCACGCGACGATCAGGCGGGTGGTGGTGGCGACCTATCAGTCGGTTTCCGGCGCCGGCAAGGAGGCGATGGACGAACTGTTCGCACAGACGCGCGCGGTTTTCGTGTCCGATCCGGTCGAGCCGAAGAAGTTCCCCAAGCGAATCGCCTTCAACGTCATTCCGCAGATCGACGTGTTCATGGATGACGGCTCGACCAAGGAAGAGTGGAAGATGGTCGCAGAGACGAAGAAAATCCTCGACCCGAAGATCAAGCTGACCGCCACCTGCGTCCGGGTCCCGGTGTTCATCGGGCATTCGGAAGCCGTCAATATCGAATTCGTCGATCCGATCAGCGCCGACGAGGCGCGGGAGATCCTGAGGCGCGCCCCCGGCTGTCTGGTGATCGATCGGCGGGAGCCCGGCGGTTACATAACGCCCCACGAATTGGCAGGCGAGGACGCGACCTACATTTCGCGGATCCGCGACGACCCGACGATCGACAATGGCCTGAATCTTTGGGTGGTGTCCGACAATCTGCGCAAAGGCGCGGCGCTCAACGCCGTGCAAATCGCGGAGGTGCTGGTCAATCGCGGCTGGCTCAAGCCCAAAAGGAAGGCCGCGTGACCGATCATTTCACCTGAAAGGCGGGGGTGGGCGAACTATCTCGTCTCCCCGCTTTTTCGGTTCATTCGTTATGCTATGAGAACGAGAATGTCCGCGTTGTGTTCTAGGGTTTGATTCGGCGATCCATGGCCCAAGATCCGGATATCCGCCTGCTCACCTCCCCGCGTATTTTTCTGGTCGGGATGGCGGCCTTCCTGGCGCTGGTCGGGTTCGTCGTTCTCATCCTCTACCAGCAAATCGCGGTCGCCTTCAGCGCCAATCCCGGCCTGAACGGGCTGATCCTCGGCGTGCTGGCGATCGGCGCGCTGTTCACCTTTCGCCAAGTGATCCGGCTGTTTCGCGAGATCCACTGGGTCAACTCGTTGACCGGCGCCGTGACCGACGGCGCCCCTCCGGCGCCTCGACTGCTCGCGCCGATGGCGGTGATGCTCAATGCCGGCGCGGGCGCGCGAGGCTTGTCGACCCTCACCACGCGCGCGATCCTGGATTCCATCGCCACCAGGCTCGACGAAGGCCGCGAGCTCAGCCGCTATCTCGTTGGGCTCCTGGTCTTCCTCGGGCTGCTCGGCACGTTTTGGGGTCTCTTGGAGACGGTCCACTCGATCGCTGGCGTCATCGACAGCATGAAGACGGGCAACAACAACTCGAACATGTTCGACGATCTTAAGGCCGGTCTCTCGCTGCCGATCGCCGGCATGAGCGTTTCGTTCACCTCCTCGCTGTTCGGCCTCGCGAGTTCCTTGATTCTCGGCTTTCTCGATCTCCAGGCCGGTCAGGCGCAAAACAGGTTCTATTCCGAGTTCGAGGAATTTCTCGCGAGCCATGTCCAGACGACGCCGATCGCCGAGGCGGCGCCGGACGCGCCAATCATCACCCAGGCCGCGCAGCCTGCGATTGAGTATCAGCGCGACGCCAAGGCGATCGCGACGCTCGCCGAGGGCATTCAGGCTCTGGTCGGGCACATGCGCACCGAGCAGCAGCAAATTCGCGATTGGGTCGACGCGCAGGCGGCGCAGCAGGAGGACATCGGCAAGCTCCTGCGGCGCCTGTTGGACGAATTGGGCGCGCGGTGAGGCGGGAGCGCGGCGGAAGGTTCGGGAGTTGAAGCATGGCCCTGTCGCGCTCGCGACGATATGAGCCGGTGAACTACTGGCCGGGCTTCGTCGACGCCCTGTCGACGATGCTCTTGGTGATCATTTTCCTCTTGTCGGTGTTCATGCTGGCCCAATTCTTCCTGTCGCGCGAGGTTACGGGAAAGGACGAGGCGCTGACGAGGCTCAACCGGCAGATCGAGGAACTGACCAATCTGCTCGCGCTCGAGCGCACTCAGAAGGGCGCCGACGAAAGCAAATTGTCGGCCCTCAGCGCCACGCTCGACTCGGCGGAGCGCGAGCGTAAGCAACTCAAGGACGCCGCCTCGCGAGGCGCGGTCGACGCCGACACTGTCAGCAACCAAGCCTCGGCGGCAGCCGTCGTGCTCGATCAGCAGAAACAGATCTCGGCCCAGGCGCTGGCTCAGGTGGACGTGCTCAACCAGCAGATCGCGGCGCTGCGCAAGCAGCTCGCGGCGATCGAAGACGCGCTCGCCGCATCGGAGTCGGCGAACAAGGAATCGCAGTCGAAGATCGCCGACCTCGGCCAGCGGCTCAACGTCGCGCTGGCGCAGAAGGTTCAGGAGCTCAGTCGTTATCGCTCGGACTTTTTCGGACGCCTGCGGCAGATCCTTGGCTCCAGACCCGACGTCCGGGTGGTGGGCGATCGGTTCGTCTTCCAATCCTCGGTGCTGTTTGACGTCGGCAAGGCGGACATCAGCCCGGCCGGACACCAGTCCCTCGACACGCTCGCCGCCGCGGTGATCGACCTCGAGCGCGAGATTCCGCCCGATATCCCCTGGATCCTCAGAGTCGACGGACATACCGACAACACCCCGATCACCGGCGCGGGCCCCTACAAGTCGAACTGGGAGCTGTCGGCCGCGCGCGCGGTCGCGGTGGTGCAATATCTGATCAGCAAGGGGGTCGAGCCGGACCGCCTGGCCGCGGCCGGTTTTGGCGAATTCCAGCCGATCGACCAAGGGACGGACGAGGAAGCGCGCGCCCGCAACCGGCGCATCGAGCTCAAGCTGACGGAGCGGTAGGCGTTTCGCGCGACGTTGGGGGCCCGCTCCCGGGTTCGCGACGCGTCGCCTAAAGACCGCGGGCTCGCGGTAGTTGCACATCGCCCCGTTCCCAGCTATCGGCATGGGCGAAAATAGTCTCAAAACGCGCGAGCATGCCCGATCAATTGGGCGGATCGCGGAGGAAACGCGGGATAGAGGAGCGATTCGCGCATGCTCAAATCATGGACCCTGTCGCTGGCTGGACTCGGGCTCGCAGCCCTGACCGCGCCGGCTAACGCCGAAGACATCACCATCGCCCTCGCCGGGCCGATGACCGGGCCGGTGGCGAGCATCGGCGAACAGATGAAGCGCGGCGCCGAGACGGCCGCCGCCGCGATCAACGAGGCCGGCGGGGTCAACGGGCGCAAGATCAAGATCGTGATCGAGGACGACGCCTGCGATCCGAAACAGGCGGTCGCGGTCGCCAACCTCATCGTCGGCCAACAGATCAAATATGTCGACGGCCACGCGTGTTCGGGCTCGTCGATTCCGGCCTCCGACGTCTACGCCGACAACAACGTCCTGATGATGTCGCCAGCCTCGTCCAATCCGGTCCTGACCGAAAAGGGGCGCCCGACGATCATGCGCATCTACCCGCGCGACGATGAGCAGGCCGGGTTCATCGGGCCTTGGATCGCCGAGAAATACAAGGGCAAGAAGATCGCCATCCTGCACGACAAGTCGGCTTATGGAAAAGGCCTCGCGGAAGTGGTGAAGGCCAAGCTGAACGCGGCCGGCGTGACCGAGGTGTTGTTCGAAGGCATCAATCCGGGCGAGAAGGACTATACCGCGGTCGTCACCAAGTTGAAGAACGCCGGCGCCGAGTTCGTCTATTTTGGCGGCTACCATCCCGAGGGCGGACTCATGCTGCGGCAGGCGGCCGACCAGGGCTACAAGCTCAATCTGATGATGGGCGACAGCATCGCAACCTCCGAATTCTGGCAGATCTCGGGGCCGGCGGGCGAGGGCACGCTGTTCACCTTCCCCTCCGATCCCCGCCGTTCGCCGAACGCCGCCAAGGCGCTCGAGCAGTTCAAGGCGCAAGGATTCGACCCCGAGGGCTTCACGCTGTTCAGCTACGGCGTCGTTCAGGCGATCGCCGAGGGCATCAAGCGCGCAGGCTCCGACGATCCCAAGGCGGTCGCCAAGGCGCTCGAAGACGGCAAGCCGGTCGAGACCGTCATGGGCTCTGTCCGGTTCGACAAGAAGGGGGATGTCCTCGACCCCAGCTACGACATCAACCAGTGGACCGCTGGCAAATACGGGCCGATCGCGAAGTGAGGGCGTCTGACGGGCCAGGTCTGTTCTAGCCCGTCTCCTCTACGAACGCTTCGATCAGCGCGTCGAAGGCCTTCGGCGTTTCCCATTGTGGGGAATGCCCGGCGTGGGGGATCATTTGCACCGCGCTGCGCCACAGGCTCGGCATCGCGACCGAGCCGAAGTACTCCGCGTTGACCAGCTGCTCGTCGGCGCCATGCAGGACAGCCAGCGTTGTTTTGAGATCGCGGACAATGGCGACCTCGTCGCGGTAGAGCCCGCGCTCGACGGACGACCCAAGGCCGCTGCGCGCGCGCCCATCGGTCCGTAACGCGTCCTCGAGGTAGAACGGCGGAATGTCGGCGAAGCCCGGCTTGAAGAACGCGGCGACGTAGGCGGCTGCCTCGCCGCGGTCGAAGGTTTCCTGAAAGGTGAATTTCATCGCCGGGTTGGGCAAGAAGGGTTCGCGCATCGGTTCCTCGGCCGGGATCGACGCTGCCCCGCGCGAAGGGATCGGCGGCGTCCCGAAAATGACAAAGCCACGCGCTCGAGGAAGATCGGGCGCCATTTCCAGCGTCACATGGCCGCCCAGGCTCCAGCCGACGAACCGCGCCTCGTGGAGGCCGAGCGCTTCGACGACCGCCCGAACCGCGGAGGCATGCCCGGGAAGCGAATAGCCGCTGGGGTCTCGCGCATCATCGGATTCGCCATGGCCCGGAAGATCGATGGCGACCAGCCGGAGCCGCGCCCCAAGTCCGCCGTCGAGCTGCCGCGAGAAGGCGCGCGACGAAGAAGAATTGCCGTGAATGAGCACCACGGGCGGCCCTCGACCGGCCGACTCGCGCACGGCGATTGCGCCATTTGGCGCGTCGATCTTCTCATTCCTCATCGAACCTCCTATCCCGCAGTCGACGGTCGCCGAACCGCCGGTCCGCCGGAGCGAGGGCGCCGTCTGGCGCAAATGCCGAGCGGCGCAGAGCTACGGATCTATGGACGGTCCAATGTGAGAGATGCGTGCCGTCGGCGATGAATTGCAAGAGACAATCATGGGCGCCCGAGCGGCGGGATCGCGCCGAAATGAATAGGTCCGCGGCGCACCCGAATTCCTTCGGGGCTTTTGAAATGGCCGAGTCTACCGGCGCGAAGGCGCCGATAACTCTTCCCGTGATCGCCTGCCTGCTCATCGCCGAGGGGTGGCGGCTTGTCACGCCGGGGCGGCGCGTTCTAGGCTCGTCGTCGCCAACGCGTTAGGCCTTCCCTTTCGCCGATCTTTCGTGTATTGCGCCGCACAATCAATTGATTGGCGCTGTTAACTCAGGCGCGCCGTCGTATTCCCGTCATCTTCGCGTTCAAAAGGACAGCGCCCCGCGCTTCCCGTCCGAACGTCCCCCGTCAGTAAAGCCCGCCCATGAAGCTTCGCAACATCGCCATCATCGCCCACGTCGATCACGGCAAGACGACCCTGGTCGACCGCCTCCTGCAGCAGTCCGGCGCGTTTCGCGACAACCAGCGGGTCGCCGAACGGGTCATGGACTCGAACGATCTCGAGCGCGAGCGCGGCATCACCATTCTCGCCAAGGCGACCTCTGTCGTATGGCACGACATCCGCGTCAATATCGTCGACACGCCCGGCCACGCCGACTTCGGCGGCGAGGTCGAGCGCATTCTTTCGATGGTCGACGGCGCGATCGTGCTGGTCGACGCAGCCGAGGGTCCCATGCCGCAAACCAAGTTCGTGGTCGGCAAGGCGCTGAAGATCGGGCTCAAACCCATCGTCTGCGTCAACAAGGTCGACAAGTCCGACGCGCGGCCGAGCGAGGTCGTGAACGAGGTGTTCGACCTGTTCGCCGCGCTCGACGCGACTGACGAGCAGCTCGACTTTCCGATCCTTTACGGCTCCGCCAAGCAGGGCTGGATGTCGCTCTCCCCGGATGGGCCGAAAGAGAACATGGCGCCGCTGTTCGACCTGGTGCTGAAGCACGTCGAGCCGCCAAGGGTGGGCGCGGGCGGATTCCGCATGCTGGGCACTCTGCTCGAGGCCAATCCCTATCTCGGACGCATCATTACCGGGCGCGTCTTTTCCGGTTCGATCCGCACCAATACGCCAGTGAAGGTGCTCGATCACCAAGGCGATCTGGTGGAGCAAGGGCGGGTGTCGAAGATCCTCGCCTTCCGCGGCATCGAGCGGGCCCCGATCGACGAAGCGGTCGCTGGCGACATTGTCGCCATCGCGGGACTGGAGAGGTTCAATGTCGCCGACACGCTGTGCAGCCTCGAAGAGGTCGAGCCGCTGACGGCTCAGCCGATCGACCCGCCGACGCTGTCGATGACCTTCTCCGTCAATGACAGTCCGCTCGCGGGGACCGAGGGCGACAAGGTGACGAGCCGCGTCATCCGCGACCGCCTGTTCAAGGAGGCGGAAGGCAATGTCGCGCTGCGTGTCGAGCCAGCTCCCAACTCCAATTCCTACGTCGTCTCTGGCCGCGGCGAATTGCAGCTCGCGATCCTGATCGAGACCATGCGTCGCGAGGGCTTCGAGCTTGGCGTCTCGCGGCCGAAGGTGCTGTTCCGCCGCAACGGCGACGGCGACCTGCTCGAGCCGATCGAGGAAGTGGTGATCGACGTCGACGAGGAGCATTCGGGCGTCGTCGTCCAGAAAATGAGCGAGCGGAAAGGCGAGATGATCGAGATGCGTCCCTCGGGCGGCGGTCGCTTGCGCCTCGTCTTCCTCGCGCCGACGCGGGGACTCATTGGCTATCTCGGCGAACTCATGACCGACACCCGCGGCACGGCCGTGATGAACCGTCTGTTTCACAATTGGGGGGAATGGAAGGGCGAGATCGCCGGGCGGCGCAACGGGGTGCTCATCTCGAACGACGCAGGCGAAGCGGTCGCTTATGCGATGTGGAACCTCGAGGACCGCGGCCCGATGATGATCGAGCCCGGGTGGAAGGTGTATCAGGGCATGGTCGTGGGCCAGCACACGCGCGACAACGACCTCGAGGTCAACGTGCTCAAGGGCAAGAAGCTCACCAACATCCGCACCCACTCCAAGGACGAGGCGGTGCGCCTCACCCCGCCGATCCAGATGACGCTGGAGAAGGCTCTCGCCTACATCGAGGACGACGAGCTCGTGGAAGTGACGCCGAAGTCGATCCGCCTCCGCAAGGCCCTGCTCGACCCCAACGACCGCAAGCGCGCCGAGCGCGCCAAGGCGACCGAAGGCGCGATCTAGGGAGCCTGATGGAAACGGGCCCCGGATGCCGCGCAGTCGCTATCACGCGGGCCCCGTCACCGACCATTTCGACGGCGTTCGCTTCTTCAACAATTCGCCCCCGACACGCGACAGGGGTCTTGGGGATCTCCTGCGCTGGCGCCGGACCTCCCAGCCCGCGCCCTGGCCGGAGAGGGCGCCGGTTGCGCCGGTCACGCCCATCGCCCGAAGCGTCGCGACGCGCATCACCGTCGTCGGCCACGCGACCGTTCTCATTCAGACCTGCGGGCTCAACATCGTCTCCGACCCCGTCTGGTCCGAGCGGGCGAGCCCTCTCTCCTTCGCGGGTCCAAAACAAGTCTCTCCCCCTTCCATCGCCTTTGACGACCTGCCGCCGATCGATTTCGTTCTCCTCAGCCACAACCACTACGACCATTTTGACGTCGCCACCCTGGGCCGCCTCGTCCGGCGTGACGATCCTGTCATCCTCACGCCGCTCGGCAACGACGCCATCGTGCGACGATCAATTCCCCGTGCTCGTCTTGCCGGAGGCGACTGGTGGGATCGTCGTCGCATCGCCGATGACGTCGAAGTCGCTTTCGTTCCGGCCCAGCACTGGTCGGCGCGCGGCGCCTTCGACAGGCGCATGGCGCTTTGGTGCGGCTTCGTCGTGCGAGCAGGCGGCGAACTGGTCTATTTCGCGGGCGACACCGGCTACGGCGACGGCAGCGTGTTCGACGCCATACGGCGCCGCATCGGGAGCCCGGACCTCGCTTTGCTGCCGATCGGCGCGTATGCGCCGCGCTGGCTCATGGCCGAGCAACACGTCAACCCCGAAGAGGCGATCATGATCCTCGAGGCGCTGCAAGCCCGGCGCGCCATCGGCATTCACTGGGGCGTGTTTCGCCTTAGCGACGAAGGGTGGGCGGAACCGCGAGAGGCGCTGGCGCGCGCGCTCGCCGAACGGGAAATCGAACCGTCGCGTTTTCTGGCGGGCGAGCCCGGCTATGTCTGGACTGCTGATCCGCGCGAGCCCGCTGAACGGAATTGAAGGAGCGAGCGAGGCCCAGCCCGTCCCTTGGACAATTCGCGGCGAGCAGGTCATTATCGCTGCCTCGCCAACCCCATCCATCGCGCAAGGCGCAGTCGCGTGAAGCCGGACGGCGAAAGTGACGAGTGGAGGAAGCGGGGAAGCCATGCCGGCCGCCAAAATCATGCTCATTCGCCATGCGGAGAAGCCGGAGGGCGACGGCGGTCCCGGACTCATGCCCAGCGGCGTGGAAAACCCCAGGGCTTTGACGCTCGCCGGATGGAAGCGGGCCAATGCTCTCGTCGGCCTGTTCAATCCGTCCGATGGCGCCTTGCCGAGACCGCCGCTGGCAAAGCCGAATAGCCTGTTCGCCTCGGGCTCGGAAAGCCTGCGGCCGAGGCAGACAGTCGCGCCGCTCGCGGCTGCACTCAATCTTCCTGTCAGGACTTTCCTCAAGGGCCAGGAGATTGAGCTGGTGGCGGCCGCCAAGAAGGCTGAAGACCCGGTCCTCATCTCCTGGCAACACGAAGGGATCCCCACCATTGCCGCCCTCATTCGCGGCGGCGCGGAGGGCGTGCCTCCGAAATGGCCGGGTCACGTCTATGACCTCGTCTGGGTGTTCGACCTTCAGCCCTCCGGCGTCTGGAGTTTCGCGCAGGTTCCCGAGCTCGTCATGCCGGGCGACAGCGAAAAGCCGATCGGCCTCGACGCGTAGCGGGACCTCTTCGACCTGCTGCGACGCTCAAACACGGCCGGCGCGGGACAGTGTCGTTTGGGCGTCGGCGATTGGATTGGGATCCGGCGTCATGTGGATCGAGGGCGCGTAGTAAGCGGCAATCTCGAGCAGGACGCCGGCGGCGACGTCGAATGGCGCGCTCGGCGGAAACAGCACGGCGACGACATCGAGCGCGACCTCGGCGTCATCGGCGAGATTGCCGAAGTTGGCGCCGATCGCTGTCTTAAAGTTTGTCGATCCGAGCTCGCCGACCATGGTGGCAAGCGTCCGCAATTCACCGGCTGTCATGAGCTTCGCTTCCTCTTGTTGAAATGCTCGAAGGGGCGCTCTTGTCGGCAAACGGTTGTCGCCCGCGCAAAGCCGACGCGGTTCGAATGAACCCGCCACTGCCATTTCGTTTCTTGCCTCGACGAAGCCGAAAAGCGTGAAAAATGAACGATACCGTTTTCGCGACAGGGTCGCTCCCACCGCCGATCTGCGAGGCGGCGGGGTGCAGTTGGTTTGGGCAGCGGCCTTCTCCAATTAGAGGCGATTATAAGTCTAATTCTATTTTGCGCAAGAAATTGTCGATCGGCGCTCGGTTCGGACCGGGCTGAGGGCGGCGATAAGGATCTCCTTCGCCCTGTTCAGTGGCGGCCCAATCAAAGACATATCGTCTCGACCGCCGACCGGTGAAGGAATTGTGTCAGTAATTCAGTCCTTGACCGTACAATTCCCACAGGCGCCGTAGGTGGACGACAGATCTGTGACAGGTTAAGACCGGTCAGAGGATCAGCCACGTGCGCATCCATCACCTGAACTGCGGATCCCTCTGTCCACGCGGCGGGAGGTTGTTCGGCGCGGCTGGCGGGGTGCTGTCGCCCGCACCCATGTGCTGCCACTGCCTCTTGATCGAGGGCGAAGACGGCCTCGTCCTGGTCGATTCCGGGCTCGGGGTCGAGGATGTCAACGAGCCGCGGCGGCTCGGATTCCTGTTCAACGCAATGGTGCGGCCGCGGCTCGATGTCGCCGAGACGGCGCTCCGGCAGGTCGTGGATCTGGGCTACCGCCCAAGCGACGTTCGCCACATCGTGCCGACGCATCTCGACCTCGATCACGCGGGCGGCTTAAGCGATTTCCCCGACGCTGCGGTCCATGTTTTCGCCGACGAGCTTCGCGCGGCCTCGCTTCGTTCGACGTTTGGCGAGCGAAACCGCTACCGAAAGGCGCAAATCTCCTCCGTCAAGAAATGGGCCGCGATCGAGGAAGAGGGCAATTCCTGGTTCGGCTTTTCGGCCGTGCGCGCAATTCCCGGAACGGGCGACGAGGTGCTGCTGATCCCCCTGCCCGGCCATTCGCGCGGCCATTGCGGCGTCGCCGTCCGGCGCGCGGACGACTGGCTCTTCCATTGCGGAGACGCCTATTTCCACCACGCTGAAGTCGCGGCCGACGGCGGCAAAGCGCCCAAGGGGGTGCGCTTTTTCGAGTCTCTGGCGCAGTTCGACGGCGCCCAGCGGCTTGCCAACCAGGCGCGCCTACGTGAGCTCGCGCGCCTCGCCGCGGGTGAGGTCACCCTCATCTGCTCGCACGACATATCCGACTTCTTCGCCATGAAGAGCGCGCAGCGCGAAGCGCCGGCCGCTCCCCAATCCGCAAGCGCGGCCGAGCCCGTCGTCGCGCCCCGCCCGGCGCAGCAACGCGACCTCCGCGCACGGCGATAGGAACTCCGGCCGCCATGGCGCGAACTCGGGTCGTCAGTCGGGCCCGGGGCGTCCGCGCCGGAGCGCCTTCACCGCGCCGCGTCGGGTCTTGTCGTCGACGCGCCGCACTCTCGAAGCGAGCGTCGGCCGGGTCGCGAGACGCGGCTTCGCTCGTTCCTGCGCCCGCATGATGAGGTCGGCGAGACGCGCCCGCGCATCCTCCCGGTTGCGCGGTTGGCTCGCGTAGCGCTGGGCAAAAATGACGATCACGCCGTCCTGGGTCGCGCGCGACCCAGCAAGCTTGATCAGCCGGATCGCGACGTCGTTCGGCAGGCTCGGAGAGCGTCGCGCGTCGAACCGGAGCTCGACCGCGCTCGCCACCTTGTTGACGTTCTGCCCGCCCGGACCCGAGGAACGCACGAAACTCTCGACGATCTCGCTCTCGTCGACGAGGAGATCGCCGGCTTTCACGACCCTACCGCCAATCCCTCACATCCACAAAGCGCCCCGCGATCGCAGCCGCCGCGGCCATCGCCGGCGACACGAGATGCGTGCGGCCCTTATAGCCCTGGCGGCCCTCGAAATTGCGGTTCGAGGTCGAGGCGCAGCGCTCGCCGGGCGCAAGCTTGTCCGGGTTCATCGCGAGGCACATCGAGCAGCCGGGCTCGCGCCACTCGAAGCCGGCGGCGAGGAAGATCTTGTCGAGCCCCTCGGCCTCGGCCTGCTCCTTCACCAGACCCGAGCCCGGCACGACCATGGCGTTCACGCGTTCGCTCACCTTCCGGCCATTCGCGATTGCGGCCGCGGCGCGCAGATCCTCGATGCGGCCATTGGTGCAGGAGCCGATGAAGACGCGGTCGATGGCGAGATCCGTCATCTTCTCCCCGCCCTTGAGCCCCATATAGTCGAGCGCGCGCTGGATCGAGGCGCGCTTCTGCTCGGTCGCGGCGTCCTCGACGCGGGGCACGGCGCCGAAGATCGGCGCGACATCCTGGGGGCTCGTGCCCCACGAGACGATCGGCGGCAGGTTGGCGGCGTCGAGCTTCACTTCGCCATCGAAATGCGCGCCCTCGTCGCTCCTGAGCGTCTCCCAGTGCCGCCGCGCGTGGTCCCACAAAGCGCCCTTCGGCGACTTCGGCCGGTCCTTGAGATAGGCGTAGGTTGTCTCGTCCGGCGCGATCATGCCGGCGCGCGCCCCGCCCTCGATCGACATGTTGCAGACGGTCATCCGGCCTTCCATCGAAAGCGACTCGATCGCCGAGCCGCAATATTCGATGACATGGCCGGTGCCGCCGGCCGTCCCGATCTGGCCGATGATGGCGAGGATGATGTCCTTGGCGGTCACGCCCGGCGGAAGCGCGCCATCAACCTTGACCCGCATGTTCTTGGCTTTGCTCTGAATCAGCGTCTGGGTGGCGAGCACATGCTCGACCTCGGACGTGCCGATGCCATGGGCGAGCGCGCCGAAGGCGCCGTGGGTCGAAGTGTGGCTGTCGCCGCAGACGATCGTCGTGCCCGGCAGCGTGAAGCCCTGCTCCGGCCCGATGATGTGGACGACGCCCTGGCGGCGGTCGAACTCGTCGTAATATTCGATCCCGAACTCGCGGGCGTTCCTGGCCAGTTCCTCGACCTGCTGGCGGCTCTCCGGATCGGCGATGCCGCCGCTGCGGTCGGTCGTCTGGATGTTGTGGTCGACGACGGCGAGCGTCTTCCCCGGAGCGCGCACCTTGCGCCCGGACAGCCTGAGGCCCTCGAAGGCCTGCGGGCTCGTGACCTCGTGCACGAGGTGGCGGTCGATATAGATGAGACTGAGCCCGCCGCTCGTCTCCAAGACATGCTCGTCCCAGATCTTGTCGTATAACGTACGCGGCGTGGACATCACGATCTCCGGCGCCTCTGGGCGCGAGGGCAAGGAAGTCCGCTATCTATGCCGGATGGGGCGCGGTGGGAAGGGGAATCGCGCCGACGTGTCAGCCCCGCCCTGCCCTCCCGCGGCGGACCTGATAGTCTCAAGCGCATGACATCGGCCTCGAATTGGTCGCGCGTATGAGCCGGCTTGACGACATCGAACTCGCCCGGGCGTTGCACGTCGTCTTCGTCGTCCACTGGATCGGAGGCGTCGCGTTCGTCACGCTGGTCGCGCTTCCCCTCGCGCGCGCGAGCAAAGACCCTCAGGCGGGCTGGGCGCTCTTCGAAGCGATCGAAAGGCGGTTCTCAGCGCAAGTTAAGTGGTCGATCCCTCTCGCGGGGGCGACGGGCCTCTGGATGGCCTGGCGCTTAAATCTCTGGGCCCAGTTCGGCGACCCGGCGTTCTGGTGGCTGGACGCCATGGTTTTGGTGTGGGCGCTGTTCATGGCTCTCGTCTTCGTCATCGAGCCGGCTGCTCGGAGGCGGCTGGCGGCCGAAGCGGCGCGCGATCCGCGAGCTGTGCTTAGGCGCCTTTCGCGCGCCCACGTGGTCTTGCTGTCGGCCGCGATCGTAACGGTTCTCGGAGCGGTTGCCGGCGCGCATGGCGGACTGTTCGGCTAAGACCGCGAAGCAAAAGCAACGGCTCGCGCCCTTCCCCTCTTGCGGCGCGTCCCCCTTTGACTCAGATCAAGAGGCATTGGGAAAAGGTCTATAAGTTCCCGCCAACAACACCTTCATAAGAACAGCACCTTGATAAAAAAAGTAGGGGGCCCCGGCTGTGATCTTACGCTCTGTCCTGGCCATTGTGTGCGCCCTGCTTGCGGGCTCCGCCTTTGGCGCCTCGCGCGAGGAGAACCTCGCCGCTCCGATCATAGGCGAGGAGAGCGCGGTCCTGACCGACGCGCCGGACGTTCCTCCTCCGATCCATCGCGACCATGCGACCAAGGTCATCATCGATCTGGAGGTCCGCGAGCTCCAGGGGCGGCTTTCCGACGGCGTGCGCTACACCTTCTGGACTTTCGGCGGCCACGTGCCGGGCAAATTCATCCGCATCCGCGAGGGCGACGAGGTCGAGTTCCACCTCGACAATCATCCCGACAACAAGAACCCGCACAACATCGACCTGCATGCGGTGAACGGTCCTGGCGGCGGCGCGGCGGCTTCGCTCACCGCGCCTGGTCACAGCTCGGTGTTCTCGTTCAAGGCTCTGAACCCGGGGCTTTTCGTCTACCACTGCGCGACCGCGCCCGTCGCCATGCATGTCGGCAACGGAATGTACGGACTGATCCTCGTCGAGCCGAGGGAAGGACTGCCCAAGGTCGACCGCGAATATTACCTGATGCAGGGCGATTTCTATACTCAGGGCCCGAATGGCGAGCAGGGCTTGCAGCCGTTCAGCATGGCCAAGGCGCTCGACGAGAAGCCCGAGTACATCGTTTTCAACGGCTCCGTCGGCTCAACGGTCGGCGACAAGGCGCTCTCCGCCAAGGTCGGCGAGACGGTTCGTCTGTTCGTCGGCGACGGCGGGCCGAATGTCACCTCCTCCTTCCATGTCATCGGCCAGATCTTCGACACGGTCTACCCGGAAGGGAATCTGAGTCTCGCCACGCATAACGTGCAGACGACGGCGATCCCCGCCGGCGGCTCCGCGATCACCGAATTCAAGATGAGCGTGCCCGGCACGTTCATCCTGGTCGACCATTCCCTCGAACGCGCCTTCAACCGCGGCGCGCTTGCGCAGCTGAAAGCGACGGGGCCGGAGGACAAGCTCGTCTATTCCGGCAAGCAGTTCGACCTCGTCTATCAGCCCGAGGGGACCGGCATCCGCGTCGCGCAGGGCGGCGAGCCGGCGCCGGCGGCCCGGAGCAAAGAGGAGCGCATCAAGCTCGGGTCGGACGTTTTCGCCAACAATTGTCAAGCTTGCCATCAGGAGAGCGGCGAAGGAGTGCCCGACGCCTTCCCGCCACTCGCCAAGTCCGACTACCTCAACGGCGACAAGATCCGCGCCATCAAGACAGTCACCGGCGGTCTCGAGACGAAACTCATCGTCAACGGCCACGAGTTCAATGGGGTGATGCCAGCCTGGAGCCTCAGCGATGAGGACATCGCCAATGTGCTCACGTACGTCTACAACACGTGGGGCAACTCGGGCCTCGAGGTCACGCCGGAAGAGGTCAAGGCCCTTCGGATCGCGGCGAAACCGTAATGCGCGCTGCGGCGACGATCACCGTCGCGATGCTGACAGCTTCGTTCGCCGTCAGCGTTGCGGCCGAGGTCGAGCCGGGCGTCATGGTCGCGGCGCCAGCTGGGTTCTACACGCCGTTTCTCAAGGTGAGGGCGGTCAACGCCGACGAGCCGGTGAAATCGACCCGCTGGATTGACGCATTTCGGATCGACATCGAGCCGGTGACCAACGCTCAATTCCTCGACTTCGTGACAACCCATCCCGAGTGGCGGAAGTCACGAATCAAGGCTGTCTTCGCCGACGAGCGCTACATCCGCCGTTGGCCGTCGGATCTCAAGCTTGCGGATGTCCAGGCGCGCAACGAGCCGATCACCAACGTCTCGTGGTTCGCCGCCGAAGCCTATTGCAAAGCGCGCGGCCTTAAGCTGCCGACGACCGAGCAGTGGGAGTATGCGCTCGCGGACGCCGGACGCGGACAGGACGCGGTCCGCGGACGCTCGCTCGAATGGTTCTCGTTTCCAAACGGCGTCCGCCCGCCTGCGATCGGGGGCGGATCCGCTAACGGCTTCGGCGTCAAGGACCTGGTCGGCCTCGTGTGGGAGTGGACGCTCGACTTCGACGCCTACGCGATCACCGCGGAGTTTCGCGATCCCAACGGCAAGGACGGCGCCAGCTTCTGCGGCGGCGCGGCGGCTGGCGTCGCCGATCCGACCGACTATCCGGCGTTCATGCGCTACGCGATGCGAGCGAGTCTCAAGGCGAACTACACGAGCGACAATCTTGGTTTCCGCTGCGCGGGAGGCGCGCCATGAGGTTTCGAAGTCTGCTCGTGGCGGCGGCCCCGTGGGTTGCGCTCTGCGCCATAGCGACGGCCGATCCGAGCGCACCGTCCAGCGCCTCGATCTACAACCTCGACGCCAAATGGACGACCCAGGACGGCGCCGACGTCGCCCTGGCCTCTTTCGCTGGCAAGCCGCTCGTCGTCGCGATGGGCTACACAACGTGCCGGGACATCTGCCCTGCGGTCGTGGCCGACATGATGTGGATCGAAAAGCATCTGCCGCCCGACGCCGCCGACCGGGTTCGATTTGCGTTCTTCACCTTCGATCCGGAGGCCGACACGCCGGAACGCTTGCGGCTCTACGCCGAAAGCCATGGCCTAGAGCATTTTCATTATTGGCGGCGATATCCTGAGTTTGCGAGATAGTTTGCGCATTCGTCGGGGGTGAAGGTTTCGAGCGCGCTTGCGATGGCCTGGATGAGGGCGTCGAAGGTTCGCGCTTCGGCTTTGCGCAGCAGGGCCTTGAGTTTGGCGAACCACTGCTCGATCGGGTTGAGATCGGGGCTGTAGGAAGGCAAGTAGAGCAGCCGGGCGCCGGCGTTCTCGATCGCCGCTCTGACGCCCTCCACTTTATGGCTCGGCAGATTGTCGAGGATGACGATGTCGCCGGGCTTGAGCTCGGGAGCGAGGAACTGCTCGACCCAGGCGCGGAACTTCTCACCGTTGATCGGCCCGTCGAACGCGCAAGGCGCGACCAGACCGTCTTGCCGCAGCGCGCCGATGAAGGTCGTGGTCTTCCAATGGCCCCACGGAACCGGCGCGACCAGGCGCTCGCCGCGCGGGCATCGGCCGTAGAGCCGGGTCATTTTGGTCGACGCGCCGGTTTCGTCGACAAACACCAGATTGTGCGGTCGCCATTCGCCCTGCTGCGCCCGCCATTGCTCGCGAGCTTCCGCTACGTCGGCACGATCCTGCTCTGCGGCGCGTTGCGACTTTTTTTGAGCGTCAGCCCGAGATGCCGGACCCGCGCCCACAGGCAGCCGACGCTGACTTTCACCGCATGATCGCCGGCAAGCCACGCTTGCAGTTCAATGAGCGTGATGTCGCCTTTCTGCGCCACCTGAGCGCGCAACGCCTCGTCATAGGCCGCAAGCTTCGGCTTCGGGCCGCCGCCCGACTTATGGGCCGTCACATCGCCGGTCGCGCGCCGCCGGCCGAGCGCCTTGTAGATGTACGACACGCTGACCCGAAACAGCGGCGCGGCCGAATATACGCCCAACCCGCAGTCCACCGCCGCCATCACCCGATCCCGAAGGTCCTGCGAATAAGCCACGCCCATGATGCTCCCCAGCG
Organism: uncultured Alphaproteobacteria bacterium; assembly: GCA_963820095.1. Taxonomy (GTDB): domain Bacteria; phylum Pseudomonadota; class Alphaproteobacteria; order Rhizobiales; family Beijerinckiaceae; genus Roseiarcus. The sequence goes on along the minus strand of CAWFZA010000026.1, from coordinate 28,896 downwards.
CCGATTCGACCGGCGCAAAGAATCATGCCCGCAAGCCAAAAGGAATCCCCAATTCCGTCAGACCTGAAAATGCTCTAGATCTCAAACGCTGGACGCTTCTGCGTGCCGGCGACGACGCCGCGCGCGAACTTGCAGCGGCGCTGGGCGTCGGCTACCGACCCAACGGCCAGGGCGGCTTCGACCACGCTGCTGTCATTTCCCTCCTCGACGAAAAGGGGGAGATCATCTTCCAGCAGCGCGGGTCCCAAGCGAGTTCGGACGAATTGCTGGCCAGGTTGCGCAGTTTGTCGCGCAACTAAGACGCTTCGTAGGATGTCAGTGCTCCAGAGCGACCAACCGCCCTCGGCGACCGGATCTCTACGTCGATCCATCGTTTAGCCGCGCAAATCGCGCCAGCAGCCCATTCACATATTCCGGCGAGGCCTCGCCGGTCGCGAATAGAATCCGGTAGGAGATCGGGGCGATGAGCACATCGAGCGCCTCCTCGATCGAAAACGCCGGCCTCGCCGCGCCTCGGTTCGGGCTCGTTGCGACAGCGCTCGTCTACGGTTTGACGCTCGCGCTGAGCGCGCTTGTGACGCTCGTGGTCGAGACGGTCGCCGCACGTCGATGAACTTGGCGAGCCCCCAATCCGGGTCGAGGCGCGAAGCTCCCTTCTCCGATTACGCCCGCGCCGTCGTCTCGGCGATGATGGCGAGCGGCAGGACCTCGACCGTGCCGCCCGAGACCCGTTTGGTCTCTTCGGTATAGGCCTTGAAGAAATCGCGACTCTGCAGCGCCCTGGAGGCCTCGTCGTCGGACGAGGCGGCGAGGTGATAATATTCCTTCGACCCGTTGTCCGCCTTCATGCAGCGATAGGCGATCCGGCCATTCAAGGTCCCGTCGGCTTCGACAGCGGCGATGAACCGCTCGATCTCGGCGCGCCACGCCTCCGGCGATCCGTTCTGGAAGCGATATTTGATCAGGAAGTGCTTCACCGCTCTCTCCTTGGGTTCGCGCGCCGCTCGACTTCACGCTTTGCAACGCGTCGTTCGAACGCGCGCTGACACACTTGCTTCCGAACGCGCGATCCCGCAAGTATGGACAAAAATGATAGTGCGATGATTTCCTGGAGCCGGAGCCTCCGATGACGGTCCAAAAACCTCTCCCCGCTCCGCCCCCGCCGGGACCTGGTTCTCGCAGCGCCTGCCCCGTCATGGCGTTTCAGGCCATGATCAGCGGCAAATACAAAATCCGAATCTTATGGGATCTCAAGGACGGACCGCGTCGCTACAGCGAAATCCGGAGCGGCCTGCTGCGCGGCGCGGCCGGGACCGCGGAGATCGCGCCGCGCGTGCTGAGCCGGGAACTGAAGGCGCTCGCCGACGCCGGACTGATCGCGCGCAAGGATTACGGCCTCGTGCCGCCCAAGGTCGAGTATCGGCTGACTGAGGCGGGGACGAGCTTCGCGCCGATCATCGCCTCGATCCGCGAATGGGGCGAGCGCCACCTGGGCGGCGCGACGGCCGGCGTGGCGCAGAACTCCCGAGTTCCGCTGGGCGAGAACAGGCGGCGTTCGCGGATTTCGCCCCTCGACGCGAGGCGGCGGGCTGAGAAGCGAAGCGGCCAAGAATAGGCACGCTTCGCACACAGCCGCTTCGCCCCGAAGGCCAGGGAGGGGAGCCTTCACGACGAATTCTCGCCGCCTCGCGAGACCCCCAGCCAGTAAAGGTCGATCATCACACCAGCCATGATGACCGCCACCATCCCGTATTTGCTGACCATCAAAATGCGGGCTATGTTCTAAAACATACAACGCCTGGCGAGTCTCCTCGGAAAAGATGGGGAGCTCGCTTCATAGCTCCCCATGCCCAGGAGACGGCCTTGAAGCTGACCGCGCTTGCAGCCGCATTGGCGGGCTTTCTCACTGCGCTTGCGGCCCCGGCGCAAGCGGACGTGATGCATGTCGCGGTCGCCGCCAATTTCACCGAGCCGGCGAAAGAGATCGCCGCTCTGTTCAAGCAGAAGACCGGCCACGAGGCGGTGCTGATCTTCGGCGCGTCCGGCGCCTTCTTCACCCAGATCACTCATGGCGCGCCGTTCGAAGTCTTTCTCTCCGCCGACGAGGCGCGGCCCAAGGCCGCTGTCGATCAGGGCTTCGCCGTCCCGGACAGCCGCTTCACCTATGCGGTCGGCAAGCTCGTGCTGTGGAGCCGAGTCGTCGATGTCACAAATGGCGAGGCGGCGCTGAAGGCCGGCAAGTTCCAGAAACTCGCGATCGCCAATCCAGTCGCCGCGCCGTACGGAACGGCGGCCGTCGAGACGATGAAGGCGCTCGGAGTTTACGACGCCCTGCAGCCCAAGATCGTCCAGGGCAACAGCATCGCCCAGGCGTTTCAATTCGTCGACACGCGGAACGCGGAATTGGGCTTCGTGGCGCTGTCGCAGCTTCATGGGCAGACGGAGGGGACGCGGTGGGAGGTTCCGCCGAAACTTCATGCGCCGATCTATCAGGACGCCGTTCTCCTGAAGCAAGGAGCAAACAATGAGGCGGCGAAAGCTTTCCTCGCCTTCCTCAAGGGGCCGGAAGCGCGCGCCATCATCGCGAAGTTCGGCTACGCTCTGGAACTCAGCTAGGCGAATAGTGACGCGCCGATGTTCGGACTGTCTTCCGATATCTGGGTTCCGATCAAGCTCACGATCGAACTCGCGGCCATCTCGACTGTCTCGCTTCTCGTCGTCGCGACGCCGCTCGCCTGGTGGCTCGCACGCTCCAAGGCTTGGTTCAAGGAGGCCGCCGCCGCCCTCGTCTCGCTGCCAATGGTGCTGCCGCCGACCGTGCTCGGCTTCTATCTCCTGATCGCCCTCGGGCCGGATGGCCCGGGCGGCGCGATCGCCTCGCTGTGGGGCGCGCGCACGCTCGCCTTTACCTTCACCGGCCTCGTCATCGGCTCGATCATCTCGTCGATGCCGTTTGTCGTGCAGCCAATCCGCAACGCCTTCGCCGCCGTCGGCGACCGTCCGCTCGAGGTCGCGGCGACGTTGCGCGCTTCGCCCCGCCGCGCCTTCTGGACCGTCGCGCTGCCGCTCGCGAGCCCCGGCCTCTTGACTGGCGCGGTGCTGGGCTTCGCCCATACGGTCGGCGAGTTCGGCGTCATCTTGATGATCGGCGGCAATATCCCCGGCCGCACTCGGGTCATGTCGACCGCGATCTTCGACTTTGTCGAGACGATGCGCTGGCGTGAGGCCAACCTGCTTGCAGGCGGCATGGTGGCTTTCGCCTTCGCGGTCATCCTCGCGATGATCCTCCTCGAAAAGCGCTTCACGGTGGGCGGAACGTGACGTATCGGCCGTCCGGCAGTACGAAGAATTTGAATCGATGAGCGGGAGGACCCCATGACCCAGGCGGCGTCAGAGCTTGAGGCGCTCCTGATGGAGCGATCGCTCACCGACCCCGAACTTCAGGCGAAGGCTGAGACGGCGGCCGACTTCCGGATCCTGCCGGACGCTTCGGTGATCAAGATCGGCGGACAGAGCGTCATCGATCGCGGCCGCGCGGCGGTGTTTCCGCTCGTCGAGGAGATCCTCGCCGCCCGCAAGACGCACAAGATGCTGATCGGCGCCGGCGCGGGCACGCGCGCGCGCCACCTCTATTCGATCGCGGCCGGCTTGAGCCTGCCGGCGGGCGTGCTGTCGCAACTGGGCGCCTCGGTCGCCGATCAGAACGCCGAGATGCTGGGCCAGCTCCTGGCGAAGCACGGCATATCCTCCGTCGGGGGCGCCGGCCTCTCGGCTGTGCCGCTCTACCTTGCCGAGGTCAACGCGGTCGTCTTCAGCGGCATGCCGCCCTACGGCCTCTGGACACGGCCCGCGCCCGAAGGGGTGATCCCGCCCTACCGCACCGACGCCGGATGTTTCCTCGTCGCCGAGCAGTTCGGCTGCAAGGCGATGATCTTCGTCAAGGACGAGAATGGCCTCTACACGGCGAACCCAAAAACATCGAAGAGCGCAAAGTTCATTCCGAAGATCACAGTCGACGAGATGAAAGCCAAGGGGCTGCACGATTCGATCCTCGAATTCCCGATGCTCGATCTCCTCAAGCAGGCGCGTCACATCCACGAGGTGCAAGTCGTCAACGGCCTCGTTGCCGGCAACCTGACCCGCGCGCTCGCCGGCGAGCATGTGGGCACCATCATCACCGCGAAGTGAGGGCGACGCTCATGACCGAACGCAGCCCCTCGGCCAAGCATGTCGCTTCGCCGCTCGCGCGCCAGACCCTGCTCGATTCCGATCTGACCCGCCCTGTCGCGGGCGGGCGTCCCATCCGGCTGCTGCCGTGGGTGCAGGTGGTGAAGATTGGCGGCCGCTCGATCATGGATCGAGGCGCGGAGGCGATCCTTCCCGTCGTCGAGGAGCTGCGCAAGCTTCTGCAGGAGCACCGCTTGCTCATCCTGACGGGCGCCGGGATCCGCGCGCGCCACCTTTACAGCGTCGCCCTCGACCTCGGCCTTCCGGTGGGCTCGCTTGCCCCTCTCGCCGCGAGCGAAGCGGGGCAGAATGGCCACATCCTCGCCGCGCTGCTCGCGCCGGAGGGCGTCGCCTATATCGAGCACGGCACGATCGCGAACCAGCTCGCGATCCACCTTTCCGCCGCCCGCGCCGTGGTGGGCAGCGCCTTTCCGCCGTACCACCACCACGAGTTCCCGGGCTCCCGCCTTCCGACGCATCGCGCCGACGCCGGCGCCTTTCTGCTCGCTGACGCGCTTGGGGCGGCAGGCCTCACGATCGTCGAGGATGTCGATGGCGTGTACGATTCCGATCCCAAGGGCGCCGACGGAAAGAAGGCGAAACTGCTTGCGCGAGACGAGCGCCGCCGATCTCGCGAAGCGGAAGGGAACGCTGCCGTTCGACCGCGCGCTCATCGAAATCATGCTGACCGCGCGCCATATCGAGCGGGTGCAGGTGGTGAACGGCCTCGTTCCCGGCCGGCTCACCGCCGCGCTGCGCGGCGAGCATGTGGGGACGATCATCAAGACTGGGGCCCGTCCGGACTGAACGCATTGTCTCGATTGCGGACGCGTCGGATGCCGCCGACGGCCCCCGTCCGGGCCTCATATGCGGGAACTCGAGCATGACGCCGGCGCGCGAGATCCACGCGGAGTTTCGCAGCACGCTTGGCAAGTTCACGCTCGAGGCGGTCTTCAAGGCTCCGGCGACCGGGATCACCATGCTGTTCGGCCCGTCTGGCTGCGGCAAGACGACTGTGCTGCGCTGCATCGCCGGATTGATCCAGGTGAAGGATGGCTTGTGCGACATCGCGGGCGAGATCTGGCAGGACCGCGACGGAGCTTTCGTTCCGACGCATAAGCGAGCGCTGGGCTACGTCTTTCAGGAGGCGAGCCTCTTTCCCCATCTCTCGGTGCGAAAGAATCTGCTCTTCGGCGCTCCGGCGAAGAAGCACGATGGACCCCTGATCGATTTCGACGAAGTCGTTGACCTCCTGGGAATCCGTCCACTCCTGGACCGTTCGCCACGCAATCTGTCCGGGGGCGAGCGTCAGCGCGTCGGCATTGGCCGCGCCTTGCTGACCCAGCCGAAGGTCCTGTTGATGGATGAACCGCTTTCGGCGCTGGATCGCAAGACGAAGGCGGAGATTCTCCCGTTCATTGAAAAGCTGCGCGATCATTTCGCGCTGCCGATCTTCTACGTCACCCACGATATGGCCGAGGTCGAGCGGCTCGGCGATCAGATGGTGCTGATGGACAAAGGACGCGTGATCGGCGCGGGGCCGCTCGAAGACTTGCAGAGCGACCCGTCCCTGCCTCTATTGGCCGCCCAGGACGCGGCCGTGAGCTTCGACGGAATTGTCCAGGCGAGCGACGAGTCCTACGGCCTCGTTGCGCTGAAGGTCCGCGGCGGGGTGCTCAATGCGCCTGCGCCTCCCGGCCTCGTCGGGGAGCGGCGGCGCATTCGCGTTATCGCAAGCGACGTGAGTCTCACCCGCGAGGCGCCCGCTCCAAGCTCCATCCTCAACGTGCTGCCCGCGCGCATCGTGTCGATGAAGCCGCTCGACACCAACGAGGTGGTGGTTGTCGTCGCGCTCGGATCGGATGGAAGCGGCGCGCGGCTCCTGTCGCGCGTGATGCGAAAGTCTTGGGCCGAGCTCGGCCTGGTCGAAGGAATGAGCGTCTACGCCCAGGTCAAGGCGGCGGCGCTCGCGCCGGGGCGCGGCGAAGCGGGGTGAAGCCCGCGCGTCACACCCTCCGTCTGCGCGACTTGGCGAAGGTGTCGAAGGCGACCGCGAGCACGATGATCACGCCGATGACGATCTGCTGGATGTAGGACGAGACGTTCATCAGCACGAGGCCGTTCAAGAGAACGCCGATCAAGATCGACCCGATGACCGTGCCGAAGATCGTTCCCGCCCCGCCGAACAGGCTGGTGCCGCCGATCACCACCGAGGCGATGACGGTGAGCTCATAGCCGGTGCCAGCAACGGCCTCGGCGGAATTGAGCCGCGCGGCGAGCACGAATGAGCCGAGGCCGGCGAAGAAGCCCATGATCACATAGACGCTCATGATAATGCGGTTGACGTTCAGGCCCGAAAGGCGCGCCGCCTCCGGGTTGCCGCCGACCGCATAGACCTGCCGCCCGTAGCGCGTGTAGCGCAGCACGATATGGGCGATGAGCGCGGCGAGGAGGAAGATGATCACCGGGACAGGGACCGGTCCGATCTTCCCCTGCCCCCACCAGGTGAACGATGGCTGGAAGCCGGAAATTGGACCGCCGGCGGCGAACAACAAGGCGGCGCCGCGGAAGGCGGACATGCCGCCAAGCGTCACCACGAAAGGCGGAACCTTGAGCCGGGTGATGGCGAGTCCCTGCAGCCAGCCGCCGGCGAGGCCAACAAGCATGGCCGCCAGTGCGGCGGCGCACCAACCGTAGCCGACGCCGCCTTCGCCGACCGTGAAGCGGTTCTCGAGGCCGCCCTTGGCCACGGCGGCGGCTACGAGCCCGGCGAAGGCGAGCAGCGAACCGACCGAGAGATCGATGCCGGCGGTCAGGATCACGAAGGTCATGCCGACCGCGAGCAGGCCCGTGATCGACACCTGCCGCATCACATTGAACAGGTTGATCGACGACAGAAACCTCGGCTGGATGATCGCGAACAGCACCATCAGCACGATGAGGAACAATGTCGGCGCGAAGCGCGCGACGAAGCCGAAGACGTCGACCCCCCGGTGTTCGGCGGCTTCCAGCCTGGCCTCGCTCATCGCCGTTCCTCGTTCAGGCCGCGGAAGCGGCCATGTTGCTCTCGTGCGCCGTCATCATCGCCATCAGAATTTCTTGCGTCGCCTTGGTGCGCGAGATTTCACCCGTGACGCGGCCTTCCCGCATCGTCACGATGCGGTCGGACACCGCCAGAATTTCCGGCAGCTCCGACGAAATCACGATGACCGCGATGCCCTGCTTCGCCATTTCAATGAGGAGATTGTGGACCTCGACCTTGGAGCCGATGTCGATGCCGCGCGTCGGTTCGTCGACAATCAGAATTTTGGGTTTCAGCGCGAGCCAGCGCGCCAAGACGATCTTCTGCTGGTTGCCGCCCGAAAGCTGGCCCGCCGCCTGGTCCGGGCTCGCCATGCGAATCGACAACAATTGGCGGAACTCCGCGATCAGCGCATCCTCGCGCCTCTCGTCGATGAACCAGCCGCGGCTGACCTCGTCCTGGGCGGCGATGGTCACATTGGTGCGGATCGCGAGGTTCAGGAACAGCGCCTGCTTCTTGCGATCCTCCGGGACGAGACCAATGCCATGCGACATGGCGTCGCGCGGGCTCGAGAAGTTGACCTCCTTGCCGTCGACGCGGATCGTCCCGTGATCGAAGGGGTCGGCTCCAAAGATCGCGCGAGCGGTCTCGGTGCGCCCGGCGCCGACAAGGCCCGCGAGGCCCAGGATCTCGCCGTGATGGGCTTTCAGCGACACGTCGACGAGCTCGATGGCGTTCGGATCGCGCGCATTGCGACGGCGCGTCAAACCCTCGACCTCGATCGCGACCGCTCCATGCTCCGGAATTGGGCGCTCGCCATAGAGCGCGCCGACCTCGCGCCCGACCATCATGCGAATGATCGCGTCGACATTCGTTTCGGCGACCTGGCCGGAGGCGACGTAACGGCCGTCGCGCAACACAGTGTAGCGATCGCAGAGGCGAAAGACCTCCTGGAGCCTGTGGGTCACGAAAATGATCGACAGGCCCTCGGCTTTCAGCGCGCGCACGATACGGACGAGATTTGCGACTTCGGCCTCGCTCAGCGCTGCGGTCGGCTCGTCCATGACGATGAGACGGGACTGCATCGAGAGCGCGCGGGCGATCTCGACGAGCTGCTGCTCGGCGACGGAAAGGTCGCGCACCTGCGTCATGGGATCGCGCTTGAGACCGATCCGCTCGGCGATGACCTTCGTCTCCTGGGCCAGGCGCCGCCAGCTCACGAACAGCTTCGAGCCGGGCTCGCGGCCAATGAACACGTTCTCGGCGATCGTCATGTCGGGGGCGAGCGTGAACTCCTGGTAGATCGTAACGACGCCAGCCCGCTGCGCGTCGTGCGGCGTCGCGAAGGCGACAGGCTGGCCGAACAGCTCGATTTCGCCGGCGTCCGCTCCTTGCGCGCCGGACAGGATCTTGAGCAGCGTCGACTTGCCGGCGCCGTTCTCGCCCAGAAGCGCATGAATCTCGGACGGGCCCACTTCCAGATGGACGTTCTCAAGCGCAAGCACGCCGGGGAAGCGCTTGCTCACGCCGGTCATCTTGAGAATCGGTCCGTCCGGCTTTGCCGGAGCGGATGAAAGCGCCGCAGGCGCATTAGCCATTCAGGAGCGCTCGCCTGGCCTCTGGGGAAGATGATCGGAAAGGGCGCGCCGCGAACGGCGCGCCCTCTAGGGCCCCTACTTGACCTCGCTGAGACGCTCGGCGTCCTTCAGATTGTCTTTCGTGATCGCCACGGGCGTCAGCAGCGTGATTTTCTGCTCAGGCTTTTTGCCGCTCTTGAGAAAGTCGGCCATGATGTCGACGGCGGTTGCGCTCTGCTTGGCGGGGAATTGCTCGATCGTCGCGGCGAGTTCGCCGTCGCGAATCTTGCCCAGGGCTTCCGGCAGCGCGTCGAAGCCGATGATGACCACGCCCTTCAGGTTGCGCGCCTTGACCGCCTCGATCGCGCCAAGCGCCATGTCGTCATTCGCGGCGTTGATGACCTGGGGCGGCGCGCTCATGCCCGCGAGCAACGATTCGGTGATCTTCAGGCCCTCGTCGCGGTGGAAGTTGGCGGTCTGCTCCGCCACGATCTTGTATTTGGGCCCGGCCTTGTCGAGCACGTTGTGCAGCCCCTTGTTGCGATCGATCGCCGGGCTTGCGCCGGGCGTCCCCTGCAGGTTGATGATGGTCGCCCCATCGGGGAACATCTTGACGATCAGGTTGCCCTGCGCCTCGCCGCCCTTGACGTTGTCCGCGCCGACATGCGCGAGGATGCCGGTCACGGACGGAACCCGGCGATCAATGGTGACGACCGGAACATTGGCGTCGATGGCCTCCTGGAGCGCCGGCGCCATGGCGTCGACGGTATGCGGGCTTAGCACGATGCCCTTGACGCCCTTGGCCAGCGCGGCCTCGACGTCGGCGGTCTGCTTCGGCGAGGAATCCTGACCGTCGCTCTCGATGTAGCTCAGCCCGTCTTTGTCCGCCTCGACCTTCAATCCGTCGTTCATCATGTGGACGAAGAAGGGAAAATTCATCGCTGGAATGGAGAGCAGGATGAGCGGCTTGTCATCGGCGAAGGCCGGCGCGGACAGCGCCATCGCGAGCAGGCTCGCGGTTACGACACGGCGGGTAAAACGCATGGATGAGATCCTCCCTCAAGCCGGCCTGACATGTTAGCTGGCGGCGCGGCACCATGTCCGAAATCGGGCGCGGCCACAAGGGCGGATCGGCGCAAGATGGCGCTGTGGTTTGCCCGGGGCGCGCGGCGGCCGGGCGCTTTGGAGGAGCGCTTGACCGCTATAGAGTAGGCGACGGCGCGAGCTTGCCCACTCGCGTTGGAGGGCCGGGCCCCCCGTAGGGCGACGCAAAGAGAAACGACGGAGAGTTTCGCATGGCGCGGTTTCAAAACATACTGGAGACGGTCGGACATACGCCGGTTGTACGGATCAATCGCCTCGCGCCCGATGGGGTCAACCTCTATGTGAAAATCGAGGCGTTCAATCCGCTGGGCTCGGTCAAGGACCGCCTCGCGCTGGGCGTCATCGAAGCGGCGGAGAAGTCCGGCGAGCTCAAGCCTGGCCAAACCGTCATCGAGGCGACCAGCGGCAATACCGGCATCGGGCTCGCCATGGTCTGCGCCGCGAAAGGCTATCCGCTGGTCTTGACGATGGCGGAAACCTTCAGCATCGAACGGCGGAGATTGATGCGCTTTCTGGGCGCCAAAGTCGTCACCACGCCAGCGGCCGAGCGAGCGGTCGGAATGGTCAAGAAGACGATCGAGCTGGCGAAGACCCACGGCTGGTTCATGACGCGGCAGTTCGAGAACGAAGCCAATCCGGACTTTCATTCCCGCACCACGGCGCGCGAAATCATCGACGATTTCGCCGGCGACCGGCTCGACTTTTGGGTGACCGGCTATGGCACCGGCGGCACGCTCAAGGGCGTTGGCCGCGTGCTAAGAAGGGAGCGCCCGGATACGAAGATCATCGTCTGCGAGCCTTCGGACGCGCCGCTGCTCGAGTCCGGGATCGAGCAGAAGCGCTCGGCCGACGGGTCGCCAGCCGAGCCGCATCCGAGTTTCAAGCCTCACCCGATGCAGGGCTGGACGCCTGACTTCATCCCGAAGCTGACGGGAGACGCCGTAGATATGAAGCTGATCGATCGTGTCCTGCCGATCTCAGGCGCCGACGCCATTCGCTGCAGCAAGGAGCTGGCGGCGAAAGAAGGCATCTTCGTCGGCATAACTTCGGGCGGAACCTTTGCCGGCGCGCTGAAGATCGCGGCGGAGGCTGAAAAAGGCGCCAACATTCTCTGCATGCTTCCCGATACCGGCGAGCGCTATCTCAGTACGCCGCTGTTCGCCGACGTCCCGGTTGAAATGACCGAGGAGGAACTGGCGATCTTGCGATCCATCCCCGCAGCGTAGCCCGGAGCCCAAGCACGACCGTTTCGCTACGCCATCTCGATCGCCATTGCGGTGGCTTCGCCGCCGCCAATGCAGAGCGCAGCCACGCCGCGCTTACCGCCACGCGCCCGGAGCGCGGCGATCAGCGTCACCAGAATGCGCGCGCCCGACGCGCCGATCGGGTGGCCGAGCGCGCAGGCGCCGCCGTTGACATTGACCTTCTCGTGCGGAAGGCCGAGATCGCGCATCGCGGCCATGGCGACGACCGCGAAGGCCTCGTTGATCTCGTAGAGGTCGACGGAATCCTTGTCCCAGCCGGTCTTCTCGATGAGCTTGTTGACCGCGCCAATCGGAGCGGTCGGGAAATCCTTCGGCGCGGCGGCGTGGGTGGAATGGCCGATGACCCGCGCGAGCGGCCGCGCGCCGTGCTTCTCGGCGTCGCTTTCGCGCATCATGATGAGCGCCGCCGCCCCATCCGAGATCGAGCTCGAATTGGCCGCCGTCACGGTGCCGCCGTCGCGAAACGCGGGCTTGAGGGTCGGAATCTTGTCCGGCTTCGCTTTGGGCGGCTGCTCGTCGGTCGCCACAAGCGTCTCGGATTTGCCCGCCTTCACGCTGACCGGGGCGATCTCCCAGGCGAAATCGCCGTTCTTGATCGCGCGATTGGCGCGTTCGAGCGAGCTGAGCGCGTAGGCGTCCTGCGCAGCCCGTGTGAACTGATAGGCTTCCGCGCAATCCTCGGCGAACGTCCCCATGAGCCGGCCCTTGTCGTAGGCGTCCTCGAGGCCGTCCAGAAACATGTGATCGAGGATGCGCCCGTGGCCCATGCGGTACCCCGACCGCGCCCGATCGAGCAGATAGGGCGCGTTGCTCATGCTCTCCATGCCGCCGGCGACGACGACGTCAGCCGAGCCTGCGCGCAAGAGATCGTGGGCGACCATGGCGGCCTTCATGCCCGAGCCGCACATCTTGTTGATGGTCGTCGCGCCCGCTGCGAGCGGCAATCCAGCGCCGATCGCCGCCTGCCGCGCCGGGGCCTGGCCCTGCCCTGCCGGCAGCACGCATCCCATCAGAATTTCGTCGACCCTGTCGGGCGCGATCCCGGCCCGCTCGACCGCAGCCGAAATGGCGCGCGCGCCGAGCGCGTGAGCAGGCGCGTCCTTCAAGTCGCCGAGAAAGCCGCCCATCGGCGTGCGCGCCGCGCCGACGATGACGATGGGATCTGGGTTGGCCATGGAATTGGCTCCGCTCGTCTCGCGGCGGCTCACGCCATTTTGGCAAGAGACTGGCGAGCACGGCCGCAAACCCTCATATAGGGGAGAAGCGAGCGCTTAGGAACGCCGGCGGCTCAAGGAATGAACATGGCGCACGCGGCGCGCAGGGGGCGCGTAGAAGCGCCCGTTATGGAGACCGGAATGGAGCCTGAGTTTCGCAGCGCTGAGGAGCGGCGCGCCGCCATCGTCGCGCTGACGCAGAAGGAAACCGGCATCGACGAAAAGATGATCGAGCGGCTGATACGCGGCTTCTACGCGCGCGTGCGCGAGGACCCGCTGCTGGCGCCCATTTTCGAATCGCGCATCTCGGAGTGGGAGCCGCATCTTGAAAACATGTTCGCGTTCTGGTCGTCGCTGACGCTGCAGACCGGGCGCTATCACGGCCAGCCGATGGCGAAGCATATGCCCTTGCCCGTGGATGCACGGCACTTCGATCGATGGCTGACGCTGTTTGCAGAGACCGCGAAGGATCTCTGCCCGCCCGCCGCGGCGGAGCGGTTCATCGAGCGCGCGCGCCGGGTGGCGGAGAGCTTGGAGCTCGGCGTCGCCGGCGCCAACGGCGTGGTCTTGAAGAAAGACGAGCGCTATCGCCGGACGGCTTGATCACTTGTCCGAGAACAGCGTGAGCAGCACTTTGCCCTTGTCGCCGATCACGCACACGAGCGTCTGCGGCTTGGTTGATTTCGTCCGCTCGACATAGGCGTCGCCGATGACGACCGTCTTGACCGGCACGTTCTCGATCGTGGTGTCGGCCTTGATGATTCTTGGCGCTGTCGAGATCGATCACGACGTCCTTGACCTGAGGGTACTTCTGCTTGAGCGCAAGCAGACCGCTCGCCTTGCAAGCATCCGCCTCCGGAGACAGTGTTTCCGCGACGGCGCTGGTCGCGATCAGCGAAGCCAGCAACGTCAATGCAAATCCAAGCTGCGACATGGAATGATCTCCCCGCCATGTCTTATGCAAACGGCGGCGGGGACGACTTGTTCCATGGTCGCCCTGCCCGACATTGAGCAAAGATGATGCTTTGCCGCGTTCTGCGCTCGCATGGTAAAGACTTGGTTTCATGACCCTCTCGAGTGAAGAGATCGAGCGCTACGCGCGCCAGATCGTCCTGCATGGGCTGGGCGGCCCCGGCCAGAACAAGCTCAAGGCGGGACGCGCCCTCGTTATCGGCGCGGGCGGGCTCGGCTCGCCGGCGCTGCAATATCTCGCCGGCGCCGGCGTGGGGACGATCGGCATCGTCGACGACGATTCCGTTTCGCTCTCCAATCTTCATCGCCAGGTCATCCACGCGACCGAAGATGTCGGGCGGCCGAAGACGGAGAGCGCGGAAGCTGCGATTCAGCGCATCAATCCCCATGTCGTTGTCGAGACGATCGCTTCGCGGCTGGATGACAAGAACGCGGGCGCGATCATTCGACGCTTCGACGTCGTGCTCGACGGCTCCGATAACTTCGCCACCCGCTATGCGCTTTCCGACGCCTGCTTCCATGAGCGACGTCCGCTGGTGTCGGCCGCGCTCGGCGAGTTCGACGGCACCCTCACCACGCTCAAGCCCTACGAGAACGGACCGGACGGCAAGCCCAACCCGACCTATCGTTGCCTCTTCCCCGAGCCGCCGGAGCCTGGAACCATCCCGACCTGCGCGGAAGCTGGCGTATTGGGCGCGCTCGCCGGCGTGCTCGGCTCGCTGATGGCGCTCGAGGCGATCCGTGTCCTGGTCGGCGGCTTCGGCCACGGCGACGAGGGTCTGGTCGGCCGGCTCCTGATGATCGACACGCGCGCCATGCGGTTCGAGACGCTGCGCTACGCCTGGGACCCGGACAATGCGCTGAGCGGAACGGGCGCGCGGGTCGAGGCTCGGGTCGCGCGCGGGGGTTAGTCTCAGCCGCCGACGCATCCGCCAACGGGAATTGACGTGACAGTTGGTCAGCCTTCGCCGCCGCGACTTGGCGGCCTCGCGCCCGCGCGGACATTTTAACATTTTTTGTCAGGTTAACCTAATCCCGGCGATGCATGCTGAGCGCCCAAGCTCAATCCCACTGGAGACAGCATGCGCCGCCTCGCCAAACTTTGCATTCCCGCCCTTCTTCTCGCCGTCTCGGCGCCCGCCATGGCCTCCAACGATGGCGTCATTGTCTTCGCGCCTCCTGTCACGCAAGCGGCCGCATCCCTCCCCGCGCCGACGCCCCTGCCCGCGCCCGCATCCGTCCCCGCGCCAGCGCCGGGGCGAGGGCAGTACGGCGGCGGCTTCATTGAAGCGCTGCTGACCGGCAACCTCACGCAGCCGTCGCAGGCGGCCGCCGCAAACGCCAGCGATCCCGCAACGGACGCGGTGGGCGAGCCCGAGTCGCAATTCCGCCGCCAGGAAGTCGACTACACAGGACCGGAGGCCCCCGGAACGATCGTCATCGATACGCCGGACAGATTTCTGTTTCTGGTTGAGCCGCGCGGCAAGGCTTTGCGCTATGGCGTCGGCGTCGGGCGGCCCGGCTTTGAATGGTCCGGCGTCAAGCGGATCAGCCGCAAGTCCGAATGGCCCGACTGGACGCCGCCACAGCAAATGCTGCTGCGCCGTCCCGACCTGCCCCGCCACATGGCGGGCGGCCCCGACAATCCGCTCGGCGCGAGAGCGCTCTATCTCGGCTCGTCGCTCTACCGCATTCACGGCACCAACGAGCCCTCGACGATCGGCCACAACGTCTCGTCAGGCTGCATCCGGATGATGAACGAGGATGTGATCGATCTTTACGAGCGCGTCTCGATCGGGACCAAGGTGATCGTGCTCTAAAACGAAAAGGGCAAGGCCGCGCTTGGAGCACGCCGACCGAATCGTCGGCCGGACCGGCGCCGTCGCCAACGGCGAGGAGAGCGCGGTCGCCCCCTATGCCCGCCTCGCCTGTCGCGCAAAGACTTCGTGGCCTTCGCGATCGAGGATCCGCAATCCGATCGTCTGCGGCGGCCACTTGATGTTCGCGGCGGCGATGATGGCGGCGGGCGCGTCCGCCACCTGGATCTGCTTCTCGGTCAGATTCATCGGGCCGTGGTCTACCGTTCCGCAAACAAATTGGATCCGGAAGGTCCGCGGCTCTTCCGCAACGATTTCCGGCGGCGGGCCAGGCTCCGGAAGAGGCGCGACCGCGGCGTCAAGCCCGGTGGGCCTGGGCGTCCGGCGGGCGACGACCAAGGCCACTCGCCGCCAGCCGGCCGCCGTCTCATCGCGATCGGCCTCACCTTCGCGGCGCCGCGCCTCCGCATAGGCGTCATCGCCAAACTCGTCCATGAGCGCGCCCGCCACGGCGCGTATTCGCTCGATCCTTTCCAGGCGCCAAAGCAACCACGCAAGCATATCCGCCCCCTGGTCTCGACGACTGAACACGGGCTCGGGACGCATGTCCCAGCGTCGGCGCGTCGATTACCCAACGGTTGCGCAATATTCGGCCTATCGCGTTGAGATAAAATTAACGGCGACCATGCCGAGAGCCAGCGACGAGAGGCCGCGCCTATTCATTCCCTGCCTGAATTCGCGGCTGAAGAGGCGCAAATATTGCGCCGTTCAAACCATTGGCGCGGCAAGCAAGCTCCGGTAGTCTTTGCCCGAAATGGCGGGGAGCCTCGGAATGATCGTCAGCGTAGCCAATCTCTTCAACGACAGCCGCCAGAATATCCGCGGCAAAGTCGTCGCGGTCTACACCCTCCTCATCGTCTTCAACGCGGCGGCGTGGCTGTGGGCGATCGCCGCCTTCCACAACTATCCGGTGCTCCTCGGCACGGCCGCGCTCGCCTACAGTTTCGGCCTCAGGCACGCCTTCGACGCCGACCACATCGCGGCGATCGACAACGTGACCCGCAAACTCATGCAGGAAGGCCGGCGTCCGGTCGGGGTCGGACTGTTCTTCTCGCTCGGCCACTCGACGATCGTCGTCGCGCTGACCATCGCCATCGCCATCGCCACGACGACGCTTGAGGGCCGGTTTCACGCCTTCAAAAGCTTCGGAGGAGTTGCGGGCACGCTGGTGTCGGCTTTGTTCCTGTTCGCCATCGCCATCGCCAACATCGCTGTGCTCGCCTCGGTCTGGCGGACGTTTCAGATGGTCAAGAGGGGTGGCCGATTTGTCGAGGAAGACCTCGACCTGATGCTCGCCAATCGCGGCCTGCTGGCGCGCCTGTTCCGCCGCTTCT
This sequence comes from uncultured Alphaproteobacteria bacterium, assembly GCA_963820095.1. GTDB lineage: Bacteria > Pseudomonadota > Alphaproteobacteria > Rhizobiales > Beijerinckiaceae > Roseiarcus. The sequence continues at coordinate 12,304 of CAWFZA010000026.1, read as the reverse complement.
TTCGGTTGATCGAGCACAGCTGGCAGATGTATCCCCTCGGCGTCCTGTTCGGCCTCGGCTTCGACACCGCGACGGAAGTGGGCCTGCTCGGCATCTCGGCGACCCAGGCGTCGCAGGGCCTGTCGATCTGGTCGATCCTGGTCTTTCCCGCGCTCTTCACCGCCGGCATGACCCTGATCGACACAACCGACAGCATTCTCATGCTCGGCGCCTATGGCTGGGCGTTCATCAAGCCGATCCGCAAGCTTTACTACAACCTGACGATCACCGCCGTGTCGGTGATCGTCGCGGTGATCGTCGGCGGCCTCGAGACGCTCAATCTGATCGGCGATCGACTGGGCCTCACCGGCGGCGGCGGGTTCTGGGGCGCGATCGGTTCGCTCAGCGACAATTTCGGCGTCCTCGGCTATGTGATCGTCGGCGTGTTCGCCGCCGCCTGGGCGGTCTCGTATGTCGTCTACCGGGTCAACGGCTACGACGAGATCGAGGTCTCGACGGGTTAGTCCGAGGCGAGCAGGAGCGGGGGCGCCCCCAGGCGCCGGCGTCACATGTCCGCCGCCCGGGAGGACTCGACGGTGGCGAGGTTCCGCCGCCCTCTCGAACGATGGCGGCTATCATCGCCTCTGCTCTCGCCAAGCTTCGCCGATCATGGAAGCTTTGCGAAGTCATGCTCGTCGTCGAGGTCGGCGGTCGGGCCGGCTCGTCGGCCGCCAACCCGTGAGCTTGCCGCCCGTCGTCACTCCTGCGAGCGCAGATTGGAGAGCACCGCGTCGCGCAGATCCAGCTCGCGCTCGATGCGCCGGCGCCCTTCGTCCTTCAATTCGCCGGTGCGATAGAGCGTGTTGACGAGCTCCCGCTCCGCTTCGATCAGCGCCAGTTCGAGTTCGTCGCCGAGATCGGCGAGCTTCATGTGATCCTCATCGCCATCCTTGCGGTTCTCGACGTCCCTGAGGCGGGTGTGCAGATGAGCGCGGATCGGTCGGACCAGGGGCTCGGGAAGCTTGCGGCTCTCCGTGAGTTCATCGAGCCGTTCGATCGCCGCCTCGATTGCGCGCTTGCGCACCTTGAACTCCTCATGGGTCTCGTCCTCCCGCTCGCGCCGTCCGGCATTGGCGAGACCGAGCGCCCGGACCACCGCCGGCAGCGTCAGGCCCTCACCGACCAGCGTGACGAAGATCACCGCGAAGGTGAGAATGAGAATGAGATCGCGGTGTGGAAAGGGACTTCCGTCGGCGGTTGTGAACGGGATCGCGAGCGCCGCGGCGAGCGAGACGATGCCGCGAATGCCGGTGAAGCCCAAGAGCACTGGCTGCTGCCACGGCGGCGTCGGGTCATAGCGGCTGATCGACGGAACGATCCAGCGCGGCAGATAGACGGAAGGAAACACCCAAACGAAGCGGGTCACGATGACCACGGCGCAGACAATCACAGCCGCCATGGCGATTTCAGGGAGCGTATAGAGGCGAACGGACGGGAGCAGCGTCCGCGCCTGCAGGCCGGTGATGAGAAACACCATGCCTTCGATCATATAGGTGAGGAAATCCCAGAACACGACGCCGGGCAGCCGGGTCGCCGCGGGGATCAGCCGATGGCCGTTCCAACTGACGTAGAGGCCAGTCGCCACGGTGGCCAGAACGCCGGAGCCGCCGAGCTGCTCGGGCGGCCAATAGGCGATGAATGGCGTCAGAATCGAGAGCAGGAATTCCACGCCGGGCTCGCGGACCCACCGGCGCAGCCGAAGCATGATCCAGCCGACGCCGATGCCCCAGACGGCCTCCCCGGCCAGAATCGCCCCGAATGTGCCACCAGCCTGCACGAGCGAGAACGACCCGGCGCTGACCGCTGTGACCGCGAAGCGATAGAGAACGAGCGCCGTTGCGTCGTTCACCAGCCCCTCGCCTTCAAGAACGACGAGCAAGCGCCTCGGAAGCTGCATCCGGCGCGCGATCGCCAGCGGCGCGACCGCGTCGGGAGGCGAGATGATGGCGCCGAGCACGAAGCCGACCGCCCATGGAAAGTCCAACAGGAAATGGGCCGCGGCGGCGACGGCGACCGTGGTGAAGACGACGCAACCGATTGCCAAGAGCGCGATCGGGCGCAGGTTGAACCGGAACTCCTTCCAGCTCATCTTCACCGCGTCCCAATAGATGATGGGCGGGAGCACAAGCACCAGGACGAGATCGGGAGCGAGTTGCAGCGTGGGCAAGTCGGGGATCAGCGCGAGTCCAACGCCGGTGATCACCAGCAGAATGGCGGCCGGGATCTTCAACCGCCTCGCAACGAGCCCGACGACCGAGATGACCGCCAGAAGCAGGATCAGGATTTGAAATGTTTCGGTCATCTTTTGCCTGGGCTCGAGCCGCGCCACGCCGCCGGAGCCGCCAAAAGACAAGCGGCGAGGTCCCGATGACCCTAACTCACGGAAACAACGCTCGTTGTCGAGCGGAGATTTCGGGCATGGCGGTGTCAAAACTGGCGCGATGCATGAAAGTCCAGCCAAGCGACATGTGCGCGTGGCGCACCATGCGGGTCAGCCACGGCATGGCTTCGTGGTCCGTGGCGACCAGGCCGTCGCCCATCATGGCGGAGCGCAGGGTCTCGGTATGGCCGTATTGCGCGTGCGCCCTCGCCGCTGGCGGCTGCGTCGCCGCATAGGCGGCGTCGATGTGCTCGAAGTGGGTCGAGACGAGACTGCGCAGCCAATGTCCAACTTCGTGAGCGGAGGTAATCTGGCGGAATGTCGTATCGGGCCATTGTTGCCAGTGGCGTGTCGTGAAGTCGTTGCTCTCGTCGCTCAGGCGATTCATCCAGACGCGGAACTTCCCGTTTTGCGGGCTCGATTGATCGAGGTGAGCGACTTCGATCAGCGCGTGAGACACCCCTCCGATCGGGACGAGCTGGATGTCGATGGCGCAGTCGACGTAGGCTGGATAGCGCGGATTGAAAACCAGCTGGCGAAACTCTTCGTCGGTCAAGCGGTGGTCCTGATCGTCGTCGGTCGGCAGCAGGAGAATTTGGTTGTTCCAGCCGACCTCGACCATCTGCTTGAATCGGATCTTGAATGCATTCCATTCGTTGACTATCCAGCTTCTGCAAGCGAACGGAGACCCGTTATAGTCGGCGACCACGCCTTTCCGGATCCCGGCCTGATTGGCGGCGATATGAGTTGGGGGTTGCTGCCCGTTCTGCGGCCGAGCGACCCAGGGCGCGGCAGGATCGAGGGGGTTGAGCGCGACTTTCAGGCGTATGGTAAGTTTCGCGGCGCGGCCTCCGGCGGCGGTCGCGAAAACGGAGTCGTAGTTTGTTTGCGCGATCGCAGTTCGAAAGGCCATTCGCTCCTCCCATCCCCGACGACGGCTTGACGTGTGTTCGCCAGTCGCTGTGCTGCTTCCTCCCGCGGGGACATTGCCCTGAATTCGAAAGCTTACAGTCTATGATCGCGAAAACCCAGAGCTCAAGATCGCGCCTCGCCTGGGGCGCGCAAATCGACGAGACCCATGGCTAATCCCGTCTTCGCCGCGCAGATCCCTCGCTACCAGGAGACATTTCCCGCCCTGACGGCGCCGGAGATCGATCGATTGCGGCGCTACGGCTCGCTGCGCAAATTTTCGGACGGCGAGAAGCTGCTCGAGGCTGGAAAGCTCAGCCTCGGCATGTTCGTCGTGCTCAAGGGCCAGGTGGCGATCAGCCAGCGCGACGGCCTGGGCCACGTGGAGCCGATCGCCGAGCAAGGCCCGGGTCAGTTCCTCGCGGATGTCGGCCAGCTTTCCACTCGCGCCGCGCTGGTCGACGGAGCGGCGGAGGGCGACGTCGAGACGCTGCTCATTCCGACTGAGGGCCTGCGCGCGCTCCTGGTCGGCGAGGCGGAGCTCGGCGAACGCATCATGCGGGCGCTTATTCTTCGGCGCGTGGCCCTGCTCAAGGGCGGCGCCGCCGGCGCCGTGCTGATCGGCTCGTCGAACGCCGCCGACGTGATCCGGCTGCAGGGCTTTCTCGCCCGCAACGGCTATCCGCAGCATCTGCTCGATCCCGCGCGAGACCTCGAAGCCAAGGAGGTGATCGCCCGCTATGCCGACATAGCCGGCGGATTGCCGCTCGTTGTGTGTCCGGACGGATCGGTGCTCGGCAATCCGACGGAGCATGATCTGTCCCGTCAAATCGGCTTGACCGTCACGTCGCGGTCGAACTTCGTCTATGACGTCGCGGTGGTCGGGGCGGGGCCGGCAGGGCTTTCGACCGCGGTCTACGGCTGCTCCGAGGGCCTGTCGGTCGCGGTGCTTGACGCCCGCGCGTACGGCGGCCAGGCGGGGGCGAGCGCGCGGATCGAAAATTACTTTGGCTTCCCGACCGGAATCAGCGGCCAGGCGCTCACCGCCCGCGCCTTTGTTCAGGCGCAGAAATTCGGCGCCGACATCATGATCCCGGTCGGCGTCAAAACGCTGGACTGCTCGCGTCCGAACAACGCGTTCGTTTTGGAAACGGATGGCGGCGAGCGCATCCAGGCCCGTACGATTGTCGTCGCCAGCGGCGCGAGGTATCGCCATCCGGCGATCGCCGATATCGCGCGATTCGAGGGCCGCGGAATCTGGTACTGGGCCTCGCAGATCGAAGCGCGCCTGTGCGCCGGCGAGGAGGTGATCCTGGTCGGCGGAGGCAATTCCGCAGGCCAAGGCGCGGTGTTTCTCTCCGCCCACGCTTCCAAAGTGCGCATGATGGTGAGAGGGCCCGGCTTGGCCGAAAGCATGTCGCGCTATCTCATCGACCGCATCGCCGCGAGTCCGAACATCGAGCTCATGACGGAGACCGAGGTCGTCGCGCTCAGCGGCGCGCCGGACGGCGGCCTCGAGAGCGTGCGGTGGCGCGACCGCCGCGCCGGCCGGGAGAGCGAGGCTCAGGTTCGCAACGTGTTTCTGTTCGTCGGCGCCGATCCCGCGACGGAATGGCTGGAAGGCTGCGTGGCGCTGGACAAGGCGGGGTTCGTCATCACCGGGGTCGGGGCGGCCGATGGCGGAACGCTGTCGCCGCTTCAATCCTCGGTCGCTGGCGTGTTCGCGGTCGGCGACGCGCGGTCGGGGTCGGTCAAGCGGGTCGGCGGGGCGATCGGCGAAGGCGCCGCGGTGGTGGCGGCGATCCATAAGTTCCTTTCGCATTCCCCAGGTCCGCACCTCTAGCCGCGGGAGCCCCATGAGCACGAAGACCTGCGCGCATTTGAACGCCATTCGCGACGTGACGCCGAGCGCCCTCGGCTGCGAGGAATGCCTCGAGACCGGCGACGTCTGGCTCCACCTGCGGATCTGCCGCGCTTGCGGCCATGTCGGATGCTGCGACAATTCCCCCAACAAGCACGCGACCAGGCACTTTCACGCGACCCGCCACCCGATCATCGAGGGCTATGATCCGCCGGAAGGCTGGGGATGGTGCTATGTCGACGAAGTGATGCTCGACCTCTCGGACCGCAAGACGCCCCACAACGGTCCGATCCCCCGCTACTATTAGAGCCTGGATCTGACTCTTCGCGTTCGATCTTTGACTTTTTGTGGTCCTTGCCGAATTCGTCGGACAAAACGGAGTTCGCGAGCGCGTTCCTAAACTAGGCCGGGGCCCGCCTGTGCCTTTCGCCGCCTCCACCAGTGGGACCGTTGCCGGCGCTGGGGTCCGACCAGATAGCGAGTCTCCGTCGGCGCTTTCAAAAACTGCGCCGCCCGGTCTTCGATCATCGCGTCGGCTTTGGTGACTCGCGCCTCGCGATATCTGAGTTCGAGCAGGGAATGGATGAGAAACGTCTCGACCATCTTGCCGGGCTCAAGCGGATCCTCGAACATGTGCCAGGCATAGGCGCCGTCACGCCTCCGCTCGAGGCTGACATCCTGCATCACGGCGAGGAAGGCGCTGCTTTCCGACGGCTCGATCCGATATTCGATGATCGCGAGGATGGGTCCCTCATCGTCCGTGACCCGATTGACGAAAGAGGGCGCACGCCAGCGCATGGACGGAGTGAGATCGTCGGCTTCGCTCGCCTGCAGCTTCCATCTCCACGTCAGCGCGAGGCCGATCAACGTCCCCGCGCCCGCCGCATAGAGCGCGAACGGCACCCCTTTGACCGTGGCCACTTCACCCCACACCGCGCTGCCGAGCGTCAGCGCCCCGAAATAGGCGGTAAGGAAAATCGCCAAGCCCCGGCCTCGCACCCATTGCGGCAAAGCCACCTGCGCCGAGACGAAATAGGCCGTCAGCGCGATGATCGAGGCGGCGCCCGAGACGAAGCTCGCGAGGAGCGCAACCATGGGGTCGTGCGCCACGGCAAGCAGACAGAGGGAGACGACCGTTCCGAACGCTCCAAGGGCCGCCTGCCCGTTGGCTCCGAGCCGCTTCAGCCAGGTGAGCGCGAGGGTCGCGACGATCGACCCGACGCCGATCGCGGCCATGAGCTGGCCATAGATCTCCGCTCCGTCGCGACCCTGGCTGCGCGCCACGAGCGGCAGCAAGGCAAGATAGGCGCTGGCGAAGGGAAAGAAGGCGATTGCGCGAATGAGCGTCGCATCCATTTCGCGGCTGTAGCGGACGTAGCGCACCCCCGCCGTCATGGCGCTGATCAGGCGTTCGGCGGGAAGCGCCTCTTTCGGCCTTTGTGGCGCGCGCCACCAGACGAGCGCCGCTAGAATCGAGAGATTGCCGAGGCAGCAGCCCCAGAACGGAATCGCGATGGTGTACTTCGTGATCGCATATCCGGCGATCGCCGGGCCGATCGCGCGCGCGACATTGTAGCTCGCCGTATCGACCGCGATCGCGCTGTCCAGGGCGGACCTGGGCACGAGGATCGGCGTGATGAGCAGCCACGCCGGAGCTGCGAGCGCCCCGCCCACGCCCATGAGGAACGAGGTTCCAAGCAGCAACTCCGGGCTTCCAAGCCCGTGCGAAACCGCCGCCGCGAAGGCGATCGAGATCGTCGTCACCATCGCTCCAGCCACGATCAGGAGCCGGCGCGGGTCCACGACATCGCTCAAGGCGCCGGCCGGCAAGGTCAGAAGGAACATCGGCAGGGTCGTGGCGACCTGGACCGCGGAGACCAGCCTCGGGCTCGGATTGAGGCTGGTCATCATCCAGGCCGAACCGGTGTCGAACATCGCCAGTCCGACGCTCGAAAGCGACGTCGCGACGAGGATGACCATGAACGCGGGATTGTGGATGAGGCCTGAGCGGGGTTCGCTCGGGGCGGCGGTCGGGTCGAGGTCCAATTCGCTGGTCAAGTCATCCGCCCGGTATCCGAACATGGGGTTCGGTCCCGAGCCTTGCTGCCCCCATTGAGCGGCTTTGGCAAGCGCGGCGCGGCGCTTACAGGCTCGGGCGCAGGAACGCGCCCAGCCTGCGCGAGCGCGCGGCGGCCGGGTTCGAGCCGGGCGTTCCAGAGCGGCCAGGCGTGGATCATGTGCGGCCAGATTTCGAGGGTCGTCGCGACGTCGGCCGCGCCGGCGGCGGCGGCGAAGCGGACGGCGTCATCGAGCAGGGTCTCGGCCGAACCGATTTGGATGAGGGTCGGCGGCAGCCCCTTGAGATCCGCATAGAGAGGCGAAAGGCGGGGGTCTCTCCGGTCCATTCCAGCGGGGACATAGGCGTTGGCCAACTCCTCGAGATATCCTTTCTGAATGAGCGGATCGACCGCGCTTTTGCTTGCGAGCGTCGCCCCCGTCATGGCGAGATCGACCCAGGGCGACAGGAGCCAGAGCGCCGAGGGCAGATCCTCGCCCGCGCGCTTGAGTTCGAGGGTAAGCGCGAGCGTCAAATTCGCCCCCGCGCTGTCGCCGCCGACCGCAATCTGGCGGGCCGCATAGCCGTCGCGGCGAAGCCGGCGCCAGACGGTCAGCGCGTCGTCGCGCGCGGCCGGAAAGGGATGCTCAGGGGCGAGACGGTAGGCGGCGGCCAGGGTGCGCAAGCGCCCTGCCCGCCCGGCCTCGGTGACCAGCCGGCGGTGGCTGACGATCGACCCCGAGCAATAGCCGCCGCCGTGAAAGTAGATCAGAACGCGGGACGCGTCGGCGCCGGGGACGATCGACCATTCGCCATCGACCCCGTCGAGATCGACCGTCCCGAGTTGGACGTCGTCCGCGACCGGTGAGGCCGCCCCGATCTCCTCGATCCGGCGGCGCCGTTCCTCCCAGCCGACCGGCCGGGGCTTCGCGCCGAGAAGCGCGCGAATGGCGTCGATTTCGGTTTGAGACATAGCCAGCCCCCTTATTCTTGGCGCGTGTATGCTATGCGGGCAGAGCTTGAAGGGACAGGGCGCCGCCAGGTTTGTCTGCGTGAGGGGACGACAAGAGTGATCAGTTTCCGCAAGGCGAACGAGAAAGAGATGAAGTCCTATGGCAAAATCCACGACGCGGCCTCCGCTGCGCCCACTCCGACCTCCGCTGCGAGCTCCACTCCGGCCTCTAACCGACGAGGAGGGCGAGGTCCGCGAACTGACTGACGAGGATTTCGCAAATATGGACTTGCGTCCAGTCGCTGAGATGTTTCCGGAGTTGCCTGAGGCGATGAAACGCCTAAGGCCCGTTGGGCGCCCGCGGGTCGCCGCGCCGAAGGAACAAATCAGCTTTCGTCTGCCCGCCGATCTCGTCGCGGACATCAAGGCGACAGGCCGCGGCTATAACGTCCGAAGTCGAGGAAGTGCTACGAAAGGCGTTCAAAAAGCGCGAGTTGAAGAGGGCCTAGGCGCGAATCCGCTCAGCGCATCTCGCACTTCACGCCGTGCCGCTCCGCAAGGATCGGCAGCAGCGCATGGAACATTAGCTTAGCGACCCGCTCGTTCCCCCTTTCGGTGAAGTGGACGATGTCGAGATAGAGGTCATCGTCCCATATTCCGTCGACGCCGGCCGCCATGTCGATGAACGGCGCGCCCTCCTTGCGGGCAATGAGCTTGACCATGCGGTTGTGCGCTTCATTGGCGGAGATGATGTCGTCGATCGGCTTGAACACCGCGCCATAGAAGTCCTTGACCTCGCGCGGGCTCGACGGGTTGACGGCCATGGTTGAATCCGCGAGCGCGATATCCACGCCGTTCGCGCGCGCGAGGGCGATGAGCTTGCGGTAGTCGTCGGCGTAACGGCTCTTCATGAGCTCGGCGTCCGACATCGGCGCGAGCGTGGCCGCGCTGGCTTGCGCCGAGTTCCGATCGCGCCAATCATGCGCGACGCGCTCGAGCGTCAGCACGGCGCGACCAATGAGCGCCGAGGCCCGAGGCCTGACCCCAGGCTCGTTAGGTTCGGGGACGCGCCTCAAGCCGAACGGCCAGAAGCCGTTCATTCCGTGCGTGCTGACGATCAGATCGGGCTTGAGCGGCAAGATGTCGCGCCGCATACGCTCGAGATTGTTTTCGATCGTATAGGCCTCGGTTCCACCGTTGAGGACCTCGATACTGCGGCCGCACGAGGCGTGCCGGTCGAACTCGTCCTGCAGCAGTTCGGGCCAGGGCTTCTCGCCATCGCGCAGCGTCGGCCCGAAGGTCTGCGACTCCCCGAGCGCGACGATGCGGAACGCGTCTCCCTTGTCGGCGGCCATGTCGGGTCCGCGGAAGCCGAGGTTGTTGATGTGGATCGTGGTGTCGAACATGCGCCCGGAGCTGCCTGGAACCAGCACGAAGGGCAGCTTCTTTTGCGGGTCTGGGGCATCGATCGCAGCCCTTATGCCGTCCTCGCGAATCCACTCGTTGAGATAATAGAACCACCAGGTCGCGAACGCGGCCGGATTGGCGTGCGCGGCGCGATAGGAATATGTGGGCGCCGCGACCGTCGCGACGAGCGGCAATCCAGTCGAGCGGCGGTAGACGGCGTCTGCGAAAGGCAGCGCGAGCGCGAACAGAAGAAAGGCGCGCGCGGCGATTGCGATCGCGCCGCTCGATAGAGGTCGCGCCCGCTCCACGAGAGCAAGGGCGAGAAGCGCCGTTCCCGCGAGCAAAGGATAGAATGCGTAAGGATTGTCGGCCATGAAGGCGTTGCGCGCGAGCGCGCCGGCGATTAGCGCCGCAAGGCCAAGCGCGGCGGCGACAAGTGAGGGGCGAAAGCCGTGAGGTTCGCGGCGGAGCGCGACGGTCCTCACAGTGTCGCGCCCTGGGCCGCCGTAATAGGGGCGAGCCGCGAGGATCGGCCGTTCGAGCCCGGCGAAGAAGACGGTCGACAGCGCCAGGATCGCGGAGCACATAGACGGTCAGTTGAAGCGCGAGCGGCGTCGAGGCCATGAGCGGCTTCAGCGCCATGATGACGATGGTGGAAGAGATAGACCGAGTACGAGACGCGGCCAAGAAAGAAGCTCGCGCCTCTCACGAGGCGATTGCGAAAGAGGCCTTCGGCCTGCCAAAGGACGCCGACCGCGACCATGCCGAAGGCCGGAGACATAAGGAAACGCTCGCTGAGCCGTCACATCGCCATCGACGGCCAGGATCGCGACGCCCGAGCTCGACGGGAATCGCAACGGCGAGCAGCGCAAGAAATACGCCCAGCCGCCCTCGGCCTGAGGCGTCATCCAGCCCGATCGGCGGACGGCGCTCGAGCGCGAATGAGCGAGGAAGCCCAGACGATCGAGTCGTAAACAGCGTGACACGACGGACGTTCAGGTCCCAATCGTGCGGCATGAACGCGAGCCGCAGCCCCGCGACCGCAAGAATGACAAGAACCGCGAAGATCGCCTCGAACCGCCGCTCGCGTCTCCCGAGCAGCCTTGCGACAAGAAACAGCGCCGGGGCAAACAGGACATAGAACCATTCCTCGACCGCGAGACTCCAGGCGACGGGATAGAAGTCGACATGATTGGCTGAGTAGAACAGGTTCTCCACATAGAAGAGATAGCGCACGAAGTCCGCGGTCATCAGATTGCCGGTCAGCGCCGCGATGACGATGAGGGCGACGATGTACGGCGGGATGGTGCGCATCCAGCGCCGGAGGAGAAACACGCCGAGATTGCGCCACGGCTTGCCCACCACCCAATCGACGATCTGAGGCGCGAGCACAAAGCCGCTGAGCACGAAGAACACCTCGACGCCGGCGATCGCGAACGCCTCCGCGAACGGCTGGAATGGCGCGTTGGCGGTCAGATAGTGAGGGATCGCGACCGCGGGCGAACACCGCGGCCCCCCGGAGGAAATCGAGCGACGCGCTGCGCTTCATTTCGGCGCGGTATAGACGAACGGCGCGGTTGATAATTTTGACCGGCGAGGGCGAACAGCACGACGAACGCAGCAAGACAGATGAGCGCTGCGGTCGCCCACGGGCCTTTGAGGAATCGCAGGCCAAACTCCATCATTCGATGCAAATCTCCCGAGCAACCAGCGATCGCGCATCAAGCGACCGCCCGGTCATGCGCCGCCTATCCTATTCGCAGCGCGATGTCATGGGGCTAAAAGTCCCGTTCTTAGGCGGCGGTTCGGGCTTACTGGGCCCGGAAGCGACTGCGCCCGAAAGGAACATTTCTGTTCGTCGAAAGTTACTGACGGGAGCGCTCCTTGGAGCGCGCCAAGCGAGACTCTGCGCGCCTAGAGATTACGCGCAGACGTCAAGCGTCCGGTTTGGTTTACGATCGGCGCTTGGCGCCATGCTTCTGGGACAGGAGGCGAAGATGCTTAGAACGCTTGCTTACACGGCCTTATGCAGCACCGCCCTAATAGGATCGAGCGCCTATGGCGCAGACAATCCCACAGTTCCGGCGAGCCAACCGGCGCAGGCCCACGGCCCGGCCCCGTCGGGGGTCACATTTGTCGCGGCCCAAGACATGACGCAGTGGCGCGCGCCCAAATTGATTGGCGTGGGCGTCTACGGCCCGGATGACAAGCAGCTCGGGAAGATCAAGCAGCCTGCCTGATCAATCGCGATGGATCAGCCCAGACGGTGGTGATCGGCGTCGGCGGCTTCCTTGGCTTCGGCAAGAAAGACGTCGCCGTTCCGTTCTCCGCCATCCAGTGGCGGACGGAAGCGCGAAAAGTTCCCGCGCCGGCGGCCGATCAGCCCCCATCCTCGGCTGGCAATCCGGCCGCGCCCCGGGGCGACGACCGTTCCGCAGCCCGCCATGAAGGAAGTGGACCCGGCAACCGCCGCGGCGGCCCAGGGCTATCCCGACAAGGCGGTGCTCAACGTGACCCTGGACCAGCTGAAGGCCGCGCCCCAACTTCAAATATGCATCGAGCACGGTTTCCGAAAATGCGAGTGCGCCGACGACGGTCGGCAAATAAAAACCACTCCATAGCTCGCATTCGGAAGCGTTTTGATAGACGCGCGACGCTCCGGACCCCTACTCGCCGGAGCGTCGCGGCGGCCTGAGGCGA
>CAWFZA010000025.1:0-179715 GCA_963820095.1 uncultured Alphaproteobacteria bacterium | reverse complement strand
GACCTGTTTAGAGTTGCCGCTACAGCGAGTGCGGACTTGTTGTCGAGTGTGTTTTGACACGCCGAGCCGCACTCCTCCAATGCTATTCAACTTACATGTGCTTATTCCTTCCCGAGGGCGCGGCGAGCATCCGCCAAGGCAGCCTCGGCACGATCGAGGTTGATCTTGGGATCGCTATGTCCAAGCCTCCGCATGAATTCCAGTTCCAGTTCGAGGGCTGCGAGTTCTTGCTCGATTTTCCTGATGCGCAGCGAATGAATACAGCTCGCGATGCGGTCGACGTATTTAAGCCGACCCCTCAGCAGACTCTCCAAGCTTCCGGGCTTAATGCCGGCCTCTCTCGCGATCTTTTTGCGAGCCTCGGATAGCTTGATGCCCGATCGGATTTTCTCCCGTTCGATCAACTCCTTCGCTACTGCCGCGACGGAGGAAGTTGAGAAATTGTCCGTCAATTTTGGGCGCACCAACGGCACTCTACCCGCTTTGGCGCGCATATACAGCCATGTTAGTGGGAATAAATGTCGCCCCATCGACGATCATCCCGTATTAGACACAGCCCCAGGATGGCATGTCGCCCGTATAGTCGGTTGACTTCTCGTCACGTCCATTCAGACAATGCCTCTTCTTTGCGGCGGAAGAGCTCCGCCAACCCAAGGGGTCTTCGATGCGACCGCCAATGTTTTTTCTTGCAGCCATCGTGGCGCTGGCCGTCTCCGCTTTGTCCGCTCATGCGGGCACGCTCGACCAGGTCAAGGCGCGGGGACAGCTGATCTGCGGCGCCAATCCGGGTCTCGCCGGCTTCGGCCTGCCGAACGATCAGGGCGTCTACAAGGGCCTCGACGTCGACGAATGCCGCGCGATCGCCGCCGCGATCTTCAACGATCCGAGCAAGGTCAAATACCTACCGATCAACGCCAAGGACCGTCCGACCATTCTCGCTTCGGGCGAGATCGACGTCCTGATCCGCAACACCACCTGGACGCTATCGCGCCAGACCGGAGGCATGTTCTTTACGGGCATCAATTTTTACGACGGGCAGGGCTTCATGGTGCGCAAGAAGCTCGGCGTCGAATTCGGCGCTGAAACTCGACGGCGCGTCAATCTGCGTGCAGCAGGGAACGACGACCGAGCTCAATCTCGCCGACTATTTCCGCGCCAACAACATGAAGCTCGAGGCGGTCGTGTTCGCGACCGACGACGAGGCGACGAAGGCCTACGACACCGGCCGTTGCGACGCCTACACGACCGACGCCTCGGGCCTCTATTCCGAGCGTCTGAAGATGTCGAATCCGGACGATCATATCGTTCTGCCGGAGATCATCTCCAAGGAGCCGCTCGGTCCCTCGGTGCGCAAGGACGACGTTCAGTGGTTCCAGATCGTGCAATGGACCCACTATGCGCTTGTGACCGCGGAAGAATTGGGCGTGACCCAAGCCAATGTCGACGAGAAGCGCAAATCGGATAATCCGGCGATCCGCCGCCTGCTCGGCGTCGAGGGCAGTTACGGGGAGGGCCTCGGCCTCACAAACGATTGGGCCTATCGCATCATCAAGGCCGTCGGCAATTACGGCGAGATCTTCGAGCGCAACGTCGGCATGGGCTCGCCGATCAAGATCGCGCGCGGCCTGAATGCGCTGTGGAACAAGGGCGGCCTGCAATATGCCCCGCCGATAAGGTGATGATCGCAATTCTTGCCCAGCGGCGGTGATAAAGAGGCGAAGAATGCCCGATCGGGTGAGGTTGAGCGATGACAGCTTCCCGCAAGCTCGCCGCCATCCTCGCCGCCGACGTTGTCGGCTACTCGCGCATGATGGGCGAGGACGAGGCCGGCGCGGCGACTCTCGTACGTGAGCGGCGCGAGGCTGCGCAGCCGATCATTGCGGCGCATGGCGGACGGCTGTTCAAGACCATGGGCGACGGAATGCTGATCGAATTCGCCTCGGTCGTCGCGGCAGTCGAATGCGCCTTGGCGATGCAGAAGCAAATGGCGTCCAGCAACGAAGCAGCCCCCGAGGGGAAGCGGGTTCTCTACCGGATCGGCGTCCATCTCGGCGATGTGCTCGTCGAAGGCGAGGACATCCTCGGCGACGGCGTCAATATCGCGGCGCGGCTCGAAGGCGTCGCCGAACCGGGCGGCGTCTGCATTTCCGGCGCGGCCTACGAGCACGTGCGCGGCCGGATCGAGGCGGAATTCATCGACCTCGGCGAAAAGACGCCTTGAAGAACATCGCGCGGCCGGTGCGGGTCTACGCTGTCCGCATCGCTTCCGACCGCGCTCCGCGCGCGCCTGGCTCCGCGCCCCTCGAAGTCGGCCCGCCTCGCCTGTCCATAATCGTGCTTCCTTTCGCCAACATCGGCGGCGACGCGGAGCAGGACTATTTCGTCGACGGCGTGACCGAAAGCCTGACCACCGATCTGTCGCGGATCCGAGGCTCGCTCGTGATCGCGCGGAATACCGCGTTCACCTATCGAGGAAAGGCTGTCGACGTCACCAAGATCGGGCGCGAGTTGAACGTCCGCTACGCGCTCGAAGGCAGCGTCCAGCGAAGCGGCAAACGCATGCGCGTCAACGCGCAGCTTATTGACGCCCAGAACGGCGCCCATCTTTGGGCTGAGCGGTTTGAAAGGCCGGTGACCGATCTCTTCGAGATGCAGGACGAGATCGTGGCCCGCATCGCCAACACCCTCAACGCGCAGTTCGTTGCGGTCGAGGCGCGACGGGCGGAGCGCGCGCCGGCGCCCGACTCCGTGGATCTCTATTTTCAAGGCGAGGCTTGGGTCAACAGGGGAGTGACGCTCGAAAGCATGACCCAGGCGCGCGCCTTTTTCGAACGCGCCCTGGCCCTCGACCCGGCGAATGTCGACGCGCTGGCTGGCATGGCGCAAGTCGAGGCCAATCTTGCGATAAGCCTGTCGACAAGCGACAAAGCCGCGCGGTTCGCCGCAGCGGAGGCCGCCGCGACCAGGGCCTTGTCGCTGGCTCCCGATCACGCTCTTGCGCACCTGTCCTTGGGCATGGTCCTCGGCTTCACCAACCGCGCCGCTCAGGGCATCGCCGAATATGAAAGGGCGCTGGCCTTGGATCGCAACATGGCGGGTGCTCACGCTCTGATCGGGCAGAACAAGCTGTTCATCGGTCGGGCCGAAGAGACGGAGGCGCACGTCCTGGAGGCGCTCCGCCTCAGCCCTCGCGATCCGTGGGTCTATATCTGGCGCCTGACGGCCGGCTTCGCGGCGTGCCTGCTCGGCCGCAATGAAGACGCGGCCTCGTGGTTTCGTCAGTCCATCGAAGCCAATCGAAATTTTGCCCTGTGTCGTTTCATTCACGCCACGGTCTTGGCCAACGCTGGCCGAATGGATGAAGCGCGGTCCGAGCTCGCGGCGGGGCTGGCTCTCGACCCCGGGTTTACCATCGCGAATTTTGAAGCGGCCGTATCGAGCGACAATCCCCTCTATCTTGCCCAGCGCGCCGGGGTTGTCGACGCCATGCGCCGCGCCGGAGTCCCCGAGGCATGAATGGAGCGGGCAAGGCGTCGTCGGACCGCGCGGCTAGCGGTTGCAGCCCGTGCAAAGGGATTGTATGCAGATCCAATGAGTAATATTCCTTTTTTGGCCTCGCAATGGCTCAGCTTTACGATCGTCGTGCACGACACGCGCGATGGCGTTGAATGCAGCGCCGTCCACCTGGACCTTGACCTGCGGCCGTGACCGGATGTTGCGCACCCAGTTGGCGCTTTCGCGCTCGGCAACCAGGTAGAAGCGCCCGGCATCCTCATGAACCGAGCGACTTCACGCGGGCGACGTCGCGCGCGATGGTCAGGTAGAGGGACATGGACAAGTCGGTGTCCCTCGCAGTGTCAGCCTTGACCTGCGCCGCGACGCGGGCTGCGCGGCGCCGATCCGGCTCGCCCTCGGACCGATCGTGGTTTCCGAGCAACCAGTTCGGCCATCCCCCTGGATGTCCGGTTGATCGACAGTCCGAATTTGGACCCATCGCTTGTTGGGCGGCAGCCCGGACGCCAGTCCCCCATCTCGCGGTGGACCCTTTTGGATCGACCGCACGCCGCGCATGTCGACAGGTCGATCACGAGCCCTCGTCGAGCTGGCAAATCCAGCGCCATTGTGCGCGCCCCCCGGAGCGCGATGGGCAGCCCATTGTCGCGGCCGAAATTGACGGCCGCGATCACGTCGGCTGCGTCGGCGCAGCGCGCGATAAGCTTCGGGCGCCTGTCGATCATTGCGTTGTCGAGCTTGCGGGCGTCGTCGCCTGCAATCGCTTATCTTTTTGGGATGATTCTGGGTTTCTAAACCTTGGTGCCCAGGAAAGGACTCGAACCTTCACGGCTTGCACCGCTGGTACCTGAAACCAGTGCGTCTACCAATTCCGCCACCTGGGCATGCGCCCGCTTCTTAAGTGGCCTGCCGGGCCGCTGTCAACGGCGCGAGCGTTCCTCGGCCGCCCGCATGGCAATGGCGCCCCCGTGGCGTTAAGCTCCCCTCAATCAGCATGAGGCGCATCCGGATCGCGCCGTCGGAGGACACTCGATGACCAGCGCCCGCCTGTCGCTGCACGTGCCCGAGCCGACCGTACGCCCCGGCGGCAGGCCTGACTTCAGCCACGTTGGCATTGCGGAGCCGGGCGAGGTTCCCCGTCCGCCGATCGACGTCAGCCCCTCCGACATCCGCGATTTCGCCTATACGATGATCCGCGCCCTCGACGACGACGGCGAGGCGGTCGGCGACTGGGCGGGGGCGCTCGACGCCGAAGACAAGCGCAAGGGCCTGCGCGACATGATGCTGACCCGCGCCTTCGACGCCCGCATGCTGCTCTCGCAGCGCCAGGGCAAGACGTCGTTCTACATCACCTGCCTCGGCGAGGAGGCGATCGCGACCGCGCATCGCAAGGCGCTCGCGGAGGGCGACATGTGCTTTCCGACCTACCGCCAGCAGGGCTTGCTGATCGCGCTCGGCTGGCCGATCGTCGACATGATGTGCGAGATCTTCTCCAACGAGAAGGATCATCTCAACGGCCGCCAGCTTCCCGGGCTCTATTCGTTCAAGAAGGCGGGGTTTTTCACGGTCTCGGGCAATCTTGGCACGCAATATCCGCAAGCCGTCGGCTGGGCGATGGCGTCGGCCATTTCGGGCGATACGCGCATCGCCTCGGGCTGGATCGGCGAAGGGTCGACGGCGGAGAGCGATTTCCACGCCGCGCTGGTGTTCGCCTCCGTCTACCGGCCGCCGGTCATTCTCAATGTCGTCAACAATCAGTGGGCGATCTCGTCCTATCAGGGCATCGCGGGCGGCGAGAGCGCCAGATTCGCGGCTCGCGCCCACGGCTTCGGGATTCCCTCGCTGCGCGTCGACGGCAACGACTATCTGGCGGTCCACGCGGCCTCGCTCTGGGCGGTCGAACGGGCGCGCGCCAATCTCGGCCCGACCCTGATCGAATGGGTGACCTATCGCGCCGGCGCCCATTCGACTTCGGACGATCCGTCGAAATACCGCCCCAAGGACGAAGGCTCGGCGTGGCCCTTGGGCGATCCGATCGAGCGGCTGAAAGTCCATCTCATCCGCATCGGCGCCTGGAGCGAGGAGCGCCACAAGCAGATGCAGGCCGAGGTCGATTCCGAGATCCTCGACGCGGCCAAGGAAGCCGAGAGTCACGGCACATTGCATGACGGGCCGAAGCCGAGCGCGGCGACGATGTTCGAGCAGGTCTACAAGGAGATGCCGCGTCATCTCCGCGAGCAGCGCCAGCAGCTCGGAGTGTGAGGATGGATCGGTGGCGAAGATCCCCCCTCTCCTACGGGAGAGGGGTTGGGGGTGAGGGTTCTGCGCGTGAAGCGCAGTCCGCGCCTCCGGCCCTCATCCGGCCGACTGCGTCGGCCACCTTCTCCCCGGGGGAGAAGGGAAGCGGTTTGCTCGGAGTTTAGCGCGATGCCGCGCATGTCGATGGTCGAGGCGATCCGCGACGCGATGGATTGCAAGATGGCCGAGGACGAGCGCGTCGTCGTGTTCGGCGAGGACGTCGGCTATTTCGGCGGGGTCTTTCGCTGCACCGACGGGCTCCAGCGCAAATATGGCAAGTCGCGTTGCTTCGACGCGCCGATCAACGAATCGGAAATCGTCGGCGTCGCGATCGGCATGGGCGCATATGGCTTGCGGGCCGTCGCCGAGATCCAGTTCGCCGATTATGTTTATCCGGGCTACGACCAGATCGTGTCCGAAGCGGCGCGGCTGCGTTACCGCTCGGGCGGCGAGTTCTTCGCCCCGATCGTGATCCGCATGCCCGTCGGCGGCGGCATCTATGGCGGGCAGACGCATAGCCAGAGCCCGGAGGCTTTGTTCACCCATGTCTCCGGCCTCAAGACCGTCATCCCTTCCAACCCCTACGACGCCAAGGGTCTTCTCATCGCCTCGATCGAGGACGACGATCCCGTCATCTTTCTCGAGCCAAAACAACTCTATAATGGCCCATTCACCGGCCATCCCGACCAGCCTGTTACAGCTTGGGCGAAGCACCCCTTGAGCGAGGCGCCGGCCGGGCGCTACGTCGTGCCGCTCGGCAAGGCGGCGATCCGGCGCGAGGGCAAGGGCGTCACGGTGCTGTGCTATGGGACGATGGTCCATGTCGCCGAGGCCGCCGCGGAGGAGACCGGGGTCGATGCGGAAATCATCGATCTGCGCACGCTGCTCCCCCTCGACATCGACGCCATCGAGGCTTCGGTGAACAAGACCGGCCGCTGCGTGATCGTGCACGAGGCGACGCTGACCTCGGGCTTCGGCGCCGAGCTCGCCGCGCAGGTGACGGAGCGCTGCTTCTATGCGCTCGAGGCGCCGGTTCAGCGCGTCGCGGGCTGGGACACGCCCTATCCGCACGCCGAGGAGTGGGACTATTTTCCAGGTCCCGCGCGGGTCGGGCGCGCGCTCTTGAAGGCGATGGAGGCCTCGTGATGGGCGCCCGCTCGATCAAGATGCCTGACGTTGGCGAAGGCGTGGCGGAAGCGGAGATCGTCGAGTGGGCGGTCAAGGTCGGCGATCTCGTGCACGAGGATCAGGTCGTCGCTTCCGTGATGACCGACAAGGCGACCGTCGACATCCCGACGCCCGTCGCGGGCAACGTGCTGGCGCTCGGCGGCGCGGTCGGCGAGGTGCTCGCGGTCGGCGCCGAGCTCATCCGCATCGACGCGCCAGGCCTGCCGGATTCCATTGTCCCCGCTGCGCCGAAATCGCGGCCGCAGCAAGCGTCCGAGCCGGCGCCCAAACCCGAGGCCGCCGAACCCAAGCGAGCCGCTGCGGCTCGTGCGCTTGCCGAGGCTCTCCCCCAGCCTCCGCGTGCGCCCCAGACGGGCGCGCCGCGCCCTCTTGGCGAACGGCCGCTCGCCGCACCTGCTGTGCGCCTGAAGGCGCGCGAGGCCGGTGTCGATCTCAAATTCGTGCGTGGCTCGGGGCCTGCGGGACGCATCACCCACCCCGACCTCGACGCCTATATCGCCCGGCCGCCGGAGCCGACCTCGGACCGCAACAGGCCTGGCGCCCAATCAAGCCGTCGAGACGATCAAGGTGGTCGGCATGCGCCGCCGCATCGCCGAGAACATGGCCGAGTCGGCGCGCCGGGTCGCGCATTTCTCCTATGTCGAGGAGACCGACGTCACCGCGCTCGAGGAGTTGCGCGCTTCGCTCAACGCCCGCGCGACGGACGAAAGGCCGAAGCTCACGCTGCTGCCGTTTCTCATGCTCGGCATCGTCAAGGCGGTCGCAGACTTCCCGCAAATCAACGCGCATTACGACGACGACAATGACGTCATCACGCGCTTCGGCGCGGTGCACTTAGGCGATTGCGACCCAAACGCCGAACGGCCTCATGGTTCCGGTCGTCCGGCACGCCGAGACGCTCAGCCTCTACCAATGCGCGCGCGAGATGCGCCGGGTGAGCGAGGCCGCGCGCCAGGGCGCGGCGGCGCGCGACGAGCTTTCCGGCTCCACCCTTACGCTCACTTCGCTCGGGGCCCTAGGCGGCATCGCCTCGACGCCGATCATCAACCGGCCGGAAGTGGCGATCGTCGGCGTCAACAAGATCATCGTGAAGCCCGTCTGGCGCGACGGCGGCTTCGTTCCGCGAAAAGTCATGAACCTGTCGTCGTCGTTCGATCATCGCGTGGTCGACGGTTATGACGCGGCCACGTTCATTCAGCGCCTACGGTCGCTGATCGAGGCCCCGGCGACGCTGTTCATCGAGGAGTGACCGGTGGAGCGTGTCATACCCGCGAAAGCGGGTATCCATGAGCGCATGCGCCGCTTGCGGAGTTCTCTCCGGAGGCTGGGCCTGGGCCCCCGCTTTCGCGGGGGTGACAGCGCGCTAACTCGCGAGGCTGCAGAGACGGAATGAACGAGCTTCGCTGCAAGGTCCTCGTCATCGGCGGCGGCCCGGGTGGCTATGTCGCCGCGATCCGCTTGGGCCAGCTCGGCCTCGACACGATTCTCGTCGAAGCCGACCGGCTAGGGGGAACCTGCCTCAACGTCGGCTGCATTCCCTCGAAGGCGCTGATCCACGCGGCCGGCGCGACGCATGGCCTTCGCGAGCCGCGGGGCTTGAGCGCCATCGGGCTCTCGATCGGGCCGCCGAAGCTCGATTTCGCCCGCACCATCGCCTGGAAGGATGGGATCGTCACTCGGCTCACGGGCGGCGTCGGCGCGCTTCTGAAGAAGGCCAAGGTGCGCACCGTCCTTGGAACGGCGACGATCGTCGACGGCAAGACGGCGATCGTTCGCGCCGACACCGGTGAGATGCGGATCGTAGCCGAGCATCTTGTCCTTGCGACGGGCTCGGAGCCGGTGGAACTGCCGGCGCTCCCGTTCGGCGGCGACGTCCTGTCCTCGACCGAGTCGCTGGCGCTCAGCGAGGTTCCGCGCTCGCTGGCGGTGGTCGGCGCGGGCTATATCGGGATGGAGCTCGGGATCGCGTTCGCCAAGCTCGGCGCCAAGGTGACGATTGTCGAGGCGCTGCCGAAAATCCTGCCGCTTTACGACGCGGAACTGACGCAGCCGGTCGCGCGGCGTCTCGCCGATCTCGCCGTCGAGACGGTGCTTGGGGCGCGGGCGGTTGGGCATCGCCAAGGCCACGCTCAAGCTCGTGGGCGCGGACGGCAAGGAGCGCGCGGTTCCGGCCGACAAGGTGATGGTCGCGGTCGGCCGGCGCGCCCGCACGAACGGCTTCGGCCTCGAGACGCTGGATCTCACGATGAGCGGCGCTTTCATCCGGATCGACGAGACAGGCGCCACTTCGATGCGCAACGTCTGGGCGATCGGCGACGTGACCGGCGAGCCGATGCTCGCCCATCGCGCGATGGCGCAGGGCGAGATGGTGGCGGAGATCATCGCGGGCGAGAAGCGCGCTTTCGATCCTGTCGCGATTCCCGCGATCTGCTTCACCGACCCGGAGATCGTCGCGGTAGGTCTCTCGCCCGACGCCGCCAAGGCCGCGCACGGCGAGATTCGCGTCGGCCATTTTCCGTTTCGCGCCAATGGCCGCGCCATGACGCTCCAGGACGACGAGGGCTTCGTGCGCGTCATCGCGCGGGCCGACAATCATGTCGTGCTTGGCGTCCAGGCTGTCGGCGCCGGCGTCTCCGAACTCTCGGCCGCCTTTTCGCTCGCGTTGGAAATGGGCGCGCGCCTCGAGGACATCGCGCTCACCATCCACGCCCACCCGACGCTGAGCGAAGCCTTCCACGAGTCGGCGCTCGCGGCGCTGGGACACCCGCTGCATATTTGATGCCAGGCCACCAACCCTCTCGGGAGCGTATCGAATGAGGCAAATCTGGATTTCGAAGGCCGGGCCGCCGGAGACGCTCGTCCTCAAGGAGGCCCCCGATCCCAGCCCTCGAGCTGGCGAGGCGCGCATTCGCGTGGAGGCAAGTGGAGTCAATTTCGCTGACGTGATGGGCCGGATGGGCCTATATCCGGATTTGCCTAAAATCCCCGTCGTTCCAGGATACGAGGTCGCCGGACGCGTCGACGCGGTGGGCGAAGGGGTCGATCCCGCCTGGATCGGGCGCGACGTGTTCGCGTTGACCCGATTTGGCGGCTACGCCGATGTCGTCTGCGTGCCGACGGGCCGGATCTTTGCGCGACCGGAAGGCATGTCCGCCGAGGAAGGCGCGGCAATTCCGGTGAACTATATCACCGCGTGGCAACTCATTGTCGTGATGGGCGGGCTCAAGGCTGGCGAGACGATGCTGGTCCATTCGGCGGGCGGCGGGGTTGGCATCGCCGCGACTTCAGATCGCCAAGCACCTCGGCGCCAAGGTCATTGGGACAGCGTCCGCCGCCAAGCACCAGGAGCTGCGCGCGCTCGGCGTCGATCACCTGATCGACTATCGGACCGAGGACTTCGAGAAGCGCGCGCGAGAGATCACCAAGGGACGGGGCGTCGAACTCATTCTCGATGCTGTGGGCGGCAAGTCGCTCAAGAAGGGTTACAGGCTTCTCGCCCCGACAGGCCGACTTGGCATTTTTGGCGCTTCATCGGCCGCCCGTGGCAAGACTGGCGGAATGCTCGGCATGGTGTCGATGCTCGCCGGCACGCCGTGGCTCCAGTTCAATCCGCTCTCCTTGATGAACGCGAACAAGGGCGTTTTCGGCGTCAATCTGGGACATATGTGGGACGAAGGCGATCGCATCGCCGGCTGGGTGAATGAGCTCATCCGGCTGTGGGAGCAAGGCGCGATCAAGCCCCGGATCGCTCGGACCTTCAGCTTCGGCGACGCTGCGGCCGCGCATCATTTCATCCAGGACCGCAGCAACCTGGGAAAGGTGCTGCTCATCCCATAAGGCGTCATGCCGAAATCTTGAAGGAGCCGTGCCATGACCTATGCCAATGTCCTTGTCGAAACGCATGGGGGCGTTGGCCTCATCAGGCTCAACCGGCCGCAGGCCCTGAACGCGCTGTCGGCGGCCTTGATCGAGGACCTCAACGCGGCGCTCGAGGCGTTCGAGACCGACCCCGCCATCGGCGCGATTGTCCTCACCGGCTCGGAGAAGGCGTTCGCCGCCGGCGCCGACATCAAGGAAATGCAGGACAAGACCTTCGCCGAGGCTTTCCTCGGCGACTTCATCTCCCGCTGGGAGAACGTGGCGAAGGCGCGCAAGCCGATCATCGCCGCGGTCGCCGGCTTCGCGCTCGGCGGGGGATGCGAGATTGCGATGATGTGCGACTTCATTCTTGCGGCGGACACCGCCAAGTTCGGCCAGCCCGAGATCAAGCTCGGCGTCATTCCCGGCGCCGGCGGCACCCAGCGCCTGACCCGCGCGGTCGGCAAATCGAAGGCGATGGAGATGATCCTGACCGGGCGGATGATGGACGCCGCCGAGGCCGAGCGCTCAGGGCTCGTCTCGCGCGTCGTGCCGGCCGCCTCGCTGATCGAGGAGGCGCTCAAGGTCGCGGCCTCGATCGCGGCCTTGTCGAGGCCGGCGGTCTACGCCGCCAAGGAGGCCGTCAACCGCGCCCAGGAGACGACGCTCGCCGAAGGGATCCGGTTCGAGCGCCGCATTTTCCACTCGCTGTTCGCGACCGAGGACCAGAAGGAAGGCATGCGCGCCTTCGCCGAGAAGCGCGCGGCGGACTTCAAGCACCGGTAAGTGATATCACAGATTGTGAATGTATATCTGCTCGGTCGATGCGGGCCGCGCGCGCCTCGCACGCACGACTCCATTTCAGTGACAGAAAAACGCGCTTAAGCCATTGAAAAAGTTGACGCGCCGCCAAACCCGCGCATCCGCGCCAACCGGTCCTTGCGAGGCGCGTCGGAGCGCTGCGAAACCCCCGCGAAAGGGGTTCACGCCGCGGTCCACCCGCCGTCGATCGACAGGTTGGCGCCGGTGATCGAGGCGCCCGCGTCGGAGCAGAGAAAGACCGCGACCGCCGCGACGTGGTCGACGCTGATGAATTGCTTGGTCGGTTGCGCCGCGAGCATGACATCGTTGACCACCTGCTCGCGCGTCATGTTGCGGGCCTTCATCGTGTCGGGGATCTGCCGCTCGACCAGCGGCGTCGAGACATAGCCCGGCGAAATGCAATTGGCCGTGACGCCGGATGTCGCAAGTTCGAGGGCGACTGTCTTGGTCAACCCGACGAGGCCGTGCTTGGCCGCCACATAGGCTGCCTTGAACGGCGAGGCGACCAGCGAATGGGCGGAGGCGGTCGAGATGATACGGCCCCATTTTTGCGCCTTCATGCCCGGAACCGCGGCTCGGATCGCGTGGAAAGGGGCGGAAAGATTGACGGCGATGATGGCGTCCCACTTGTCGGTCGGAAAGTCCTCGATGGGCGAGACATGCTGGATGCCGGCGTTGTTGACGAGGATGTCGACCGATCCCATCTTGGCTTTGGCGTCGGTGACCATCGCCTCGATCTCGGCGCCCTTGGCCATATCGGCCGCGTGGTAGAAAGCCTTGACCCCGAACTCCTTCTCGATTTTGACCCGCTCCGCCTCGATCGCCGCCTTGTCGCCGAAGCCGTTGATCATGACGTCCGCGCCCTCCTTGGCAAGCGCGCGGGCGATTGCAAGCCCGATGCCGCTCGTCGAGCCGGTGACAAGGGCATGACGTGTGGCGAGCGACATCGGACTTTCTCCTCAAAGGACAGCGGCAGAACGTGTGCGAGTAACCTCATATTGCATTGCGATGGAGCTTGCGAGCGCCTGTTGCGTTGCAACAGCCGTGGATGACAAATTGGCGCCGAGCGCTTAAAACGTCGCGAGATCTAAGGCGCACGGGCTGAGAGAGGTATGGCGGCGATGAGCCTTGCGATGTCGGAAACGCGCTCGGGCCGCTCTCCCGCCACGCCACCGTCGGGGTTCGGGTCGGCGAGGGCGACGCTGCGGTCATTGTCGGCGGCGGCGCGCCGATCGTCGTCCAGTCGATGACCAACACCGACACCGCCGACATCGAGGCGACCACGCGGCAAGTGGCGGCGCTCGGCGCGGGCGGGCTCCGAGATGGTGCGGATCACGGTCGACCGCGACGAGGCGGCTGCCGCCGTGCCGCATATCCGCGATGGGCTCTTGAAGCGCGGCGTGCATGTCCCACTCATCGGCGACTTCCATTACATCGGCCACAAGCTGCTCGCCGAGCATCCCGCCTGCGCCGAGGCCCTCGACAAATATCGCATCAATCCGGGCAATGTCGGCTTCAAGAACAAGCGTGACCTGCAGTTCGGCAAGATCGTCGAGACGGCGATCCGTCATGGCAAGCCGGTGCGCATCGGCGCCAATTGGGGCTCGCTCGATCAGGAACTCCTGACGAGCCTCATGGACGAGAACGCGGCGAGCGCGAAACCGCTCGAGGCGGGCGCCGTCACGCGCGAGGCCATGGTGCGCTCGGCGCTTTTATCCGCCGCGCGGGCGGAGGAGATCGGGCTCCCCGCGACCGCATCATCCTGTCGGCGAAGGTCTCGTCGGTGCAGGACCTCATCACCGTCTATCGCATGCTGGGCGAGCGGTCCGATTACGCTTTGCATCTGGGCCTGACCGAAGCCGGCATGGGCTCGAAGGGCATCGTCGCCTCGTCAGCGGCGCTTGGCATATTGCTGCAAGAAGGGCTGGGCGACACGATCCGCATCTCGCTCACCCCCGAGCCCGGCGGCGACCGGTCGCAGGAAGTCAAGGTCGCGCAGGAACTGCTGCAGACCATGGGGTTCCGCAGTTTCGCCCCGCAGGTGGCTGCCTGTCCCGGCTGCGGGCGCACGACCTCGACGGTGTTCCAGGAGCTGGCGCGCGACATCGAGACCTACCTCGCGACGTCGATGCCGGAATGGCGCGCGATCTATCCCGGCGTCGAGCGGCTGAACGTCGCGGTGATGGGCTGCATCGTCAACGGGCCGGGCGAGAGCAAGCACGCCAACATCGGCATCTCGCTGCCCGGAACCGGCGAAACGCCAGCCGCGCCGGTGTTCGTCGACGGAGTCAAGACCGTCACGCTGCGTGGGCCGCGGATCGCCGAGGAGTTCAAGGCTTTGGTCAGCGACTATATCGAGAAACGCTACGGGTCGAACCGGCAGGCGGCGGAATAGGGGTCATGAGCCGGCCGCCTCTCCCGCCTTTTACCGCGGAGACCGCCGCGCAGAAAGCGCGCATGGCGGAGGATGCCTGGAACACCCGCGACCCGGCGCGCGTCGCGCTCGCCTATTCCGAGAACAGCCGCTGGCGAAACCGGGCCGAGTTCTTTTCCGGGCGTCCTGCCATCGAGGCGTTCCTCACCCGCAAATGGAGCCGCGAGCTCGACTATCGGCTGATCAAGGAAGTCTGGGCCTTTCATGACAACCGCATCGCGGTTCGCTTCGCCTATGAATGGCATGACGATGCGGGGAGCTGGTTCCGTTCTTACGGCAACGAGAACTGGGAGTTCGACGGGGAGGGGCTGATGCGGGTCCGGCACGCGAGCATCAACGATCTGCCGATCCGCGAGCAGGACCGTCTTTATCACTGGCCGCTCGGCCGCCGTCCGGACGATCATCCTGGCCTGAGCGAGCTCGGGCTCTGAGGCGAAAGCCGCCCTTCACATTCGCTTTGACATCGCCCACATTGAGGGGACGAGGCTGCCTTGTACGAACCCCCGCTCCATCGCAACGAGAACCTGGCCGAACTGCATGCGCTGATCCGGGAGCGCGTGTTCGGCCTGCTGATCAGCAACGGCGCCGAGGGGCTCGTCGCCAATTCGGTTCCGTTCGTTCTCGATACAGGGGCCTCGAAACTGGGGACGCTGAAGGTTCACCTCGCCCGCGCCAACCCGCAATGGCGCGATCTTGAAGCCTCGCCGGACGCGCTCGTCGTGTTCCAGGGGCATGACCATTACATCACGCCCTCCTGGTACGCGACCAAGCAGGAGACCGGCAAAGTCGTGCCGACCTGGAACTATACGATGGTCCAGGCGAAGGGCAGGGCGAAAGTGATGGACGACGCCTGGCTCTCCCGGCAGATCGAGGAGCTGACGCAAACGCTCGAGCAGCGCCGCGCTGAGCCGTGGGCGGTCGGCGACGCGCCGGCCGATTTCATCGCGATGCAGCGCCGGGCGATCGTCGGGATCGAGATCGAGATCGTCGACATCAGGGGCAAATGGAAGACCAGCCAGAACCGCAACGCGGCTGATCGCGCCGGGGTCGTCTCCGGGCTCGAGGCGGTGGGCGATGAGGACGCGCGCGCCATGGCGGAGATCGTGCGGGCGACAGGCCGGGACTGTCCGACCTGCGCTTCCCTTGGTCCCTATCGATTGACCTGGACTTAAAGCGGCGCAGGAAGCTCTGGCCGAGCAACAACGTCCCTTCAACTGACGCGACACTGCCGGTCACGTTTTCGAGAGTCCGGTCCCCGACTTTAAGCGAGCGGATCACAAATCGCTGCGATGGAACAGTCTCGCCATTGGCCATCCGATATTCCTGAGCGCCGAGAAAGTCCAAATCTGTAATTGTACCGGTGCGAAGGAGGGTCATGACGACATCAGCAGGAACGCTGACATCGGAAGCCCCGCTATCGATCACGAAATCAAGAGTGATCTGATCATTTATCCTCACAGGAACGGCAAAGGTTCCACCTTGAGAGACCATTGCGACAACAGTCCTTTCCGATATTGTGCCAGGCGGCTCTGGTGGCGGCGGCTTTGCAGATGCACTCGCCTGCGGCGCATTGTCTGATGGCCCAGGGCTCCCGAGTCCGTCAAAGCTTGCGCCACCTCTTGATCGCCCGGCTGCAGCCGATCATAGGTCGACAAGTCGTCAATCGCTGGTAGGGAGCGACCCATCATCTTGTAGGTTAACCCGCGCTCCCGATAGGCCGCAGTCCACTTCTTGTCGACATCGAGCGCGTGGTTAAAATCGGAGATCGCCTGGTCGAACCTTGATTGCGTTCGAAAGACTTTGCCCCGCTCAATAAACAGGCCTCCGTCATTGGGAGCCAGTTGGATCGCGTGGTCGTAATCGTTCACCGCAAGATCGTACTTCCCCATGTCATTGTAGACGTTCGCTCTGCCACGAAAAACAAACGAATAGGTCGGCGCCAATCTGATCGCCTCGTTGGCGTCCCTGAGAGCGTCATCGAGTTCGTCCGCTTCCGCGAAAGGCGTTTTGCCGGTTATCATAGAAGCCGGCAATCCGTGGCTCACGTTTGATCACAAAGGTGAAATCGTTGACGGCGTCGTCAAATCGGCCAACGTCCATAAGCGCAAGCCCGCGGGTATTGTGGGCGACGACAAGGGCAGAGACGTCGTTCGATTTCGAGATCACACTCGAACAATGCATGATCTTGTCAGCCGTGGCGCTTGAATTGCGGCACAGCCGCAGTTCGGTTGACGGATCATTTTCAGTAGCACTTCAGCGCCCGTCATCGTGCGCTGCGGCGACCGCAATCGGGGCGCCGGCGGCCTGGTAGGCGTTGATTGCTTGAATTTGGACTTGTCGTATGCAACCCGCGTCGTACTGACACGCCTGTCTCAACCGCCACAATGGGATTCCAATTTGATCCGCATAGGCTCTTCCACGTGTCGATTCGAGGTACGCATACGCAGCGCCAATGACGCTATCGAACTCAGCCAGTTCCGGCGTTCGACAGATGGCAATTTCATCCGGAAGGTGTGCTTTACGACAATCGAAGCTAGGACTTCGTGCCGTAGCAGGAGGCCCGTCGACGATGCAGACCCCGAACGCGGATACTGCGCAAAGCAGACGGCGGATACGCATTTCACGAGGCCCCAAGCCACGTTAACAGATGCGCCGAAACTCTCTCTCTTAATCCCAGAAATGCAACGAAATTTGTGGACCGGTCACCCTGGACCGGCGCGCTGCTTTTGAATTGGCGCGCGGAGGTCCGGCGCGTTTGCTCCCTCTGGCGCCAACCGCTTTAGCCCGCGCAAGCATCAAATGAAGGCGTGATCCTATCGGCGCCATCCGCCGAAACGTTCCTCAGGAGAAAATCACATGGCCGACGCGATCAGGCCGCTTTACACCGCCCATGGGACCGCGAACGGCGGCCGCAACGGCCATACCCGCTCCGACGACGGAATCGTGGACCTCGATCTGTCGGTGCCGAAGGAGATGGGCGGGCCGGGCAAGCCCAACACGGGGACGCCGGAACACCTGTTCGCCGCCGGCTACGCCGCCTGCTTCGGCGGCGCGCTCGACTTCATCGCCAAGCAGCACAAGAAGGACGCCTCGAAGGCGACGGTCAAATGCGCCGTCACCATCGGCCCGCGCGACAAGGGCGGCTTCGGGCTTGCGGTCGTGCTCGACGTGACGGACCCGAGCCTGCCGCAGGCGGAGCTTCAGTCGCTAGCGGAAGAGGCGCACGAGAAGATCTGCCCCTACAGCCACGCGACCCGCGGCAATGTCGACGTCAAGGTCGTGACGCACGGGGCGTAGCGAGGCTTCGTCGGCGCGTCGCGCTAAAACGGCCATCACGAAGGCTCAGGAAGCCTTCGTGATTTTGGGACTCGGAGCGACCCGTTCAGACCGAAGCGGCGCGGGCTCGGCTCTGACGAAAGCCGGCGTAGCCCAAGCCTGCGAAGCCGAGCAGCATCATCGCCCAGGTGGCCGGCTCGGGCGCTGCTGCGGCCGCGGACGCAATGACTTGGTTGCCGCTCAGGGTCACAAACTGCGCGGTGGGATCCATGTAATATTGCGGAACGACGGATTCGCTTTGCAAGCATCCGCCATTGGTGGAGTTGACGCACCAATATTTGTTGCCGCTGCCCTGACCGTCCTGGAAGACGAGAAAGCCGCCGTCGTTGCCGGAGAAGTTGAACGAGACATTCGTGGCGTCGGCCGTAATGTCCACGCCCTGACCCCATACGGCGGCGTTGCCATCGGTGCTCGCGATGGTCGTCGTCGCTCCGTCCCCGGTCAGCACCAAGTCCCAAGCGGTGAAATCCATGGGATTGATCGTCCCGGTGGCGCCGTCCGTCGTAATCGTGCCCACAACGGAGCCCACTCCGATCGTGCGATTCACGTTATAGACGGTTGCATCGGCTGGAGAGACCGCGACAGCCAGCGCCGCCGTGGCGCAGCCGAGCAAAACGCCGACAATCCTGGACTTTTGGCTCATTAAGACCCCCTTTTGGCCTACGGTCGCTCTAAAGCAAGCAATATAATATACGAATTCCCAGCGGGCAAGCCCTTAGGGGCGCTCCCATCGCTTGGAGGTTGTACCGCGTCAGGCCGGTTCGACCGCGCCCACGAAAGCGGCCCTCCATCGCCCGACCGGGCTGCGGCAATTCGCGCGAGGGCTTACGCCGGGTAGGCTCCCCGATCCCATAAGGAAGCAGCCTTCAAGCATTTGCTAAGCCTGTCCTGTGGTTCGGCTTGCCGCTGACGGATGGTCATTCGCTATCCTTGCAAGTTGCGGGCGCCGGCCAGCCTCGGCGCCCCGTGTACCGATCGTTTGTCGCCGGGCAAGGCCCGGATGAGAAAGGCTTGAGCGCCGATGATGGAGACTGCGCGGCCTCTCAGCGAGGCGACGCCGCTCGACCGTGGCTTGCGCGCTCTATGCGGCATCGCGGCCTATTACCGTATCGGCGCCGATCCGGCGCCGCTTGCCCGCGAGCTGGCCCTGGGCGCCCGTCCCGCGAATGAGGCCGATCTCATCCGCGCCGCGACACTTGTTGGACTGAAGGCGCGTCTGGTCACGAAGATCGCCCGCGAGCGGCTCGCGACTTTGCCCACCCCGGCGATCGTGCGCGTGAACGGCGCGCTGATGGTGTTCGGCGGCCGCAATCCGTCAGGGCTCTGTCGGCTGGTCGATCCGATCAGCCACGCCGTCCAGGAGGTCCCGCTCGAAGACCTCGCGCGCCTGACCGGCGGGCAGGCGCTGCTGATCGCGCGCCGGATCGGCGGCGCCGGCGTCGATCCGCGCCAGTTCGGCATCCGCTGGTTCCTGCCCACCATCTGGCGCTATCGCCGTCCGCTCGGCCATGTGCTGGCGGCCTCGCTGTTTGTGCAGATTTTCGCCCTCACGACGCCGCTGTTCTTCCAGGTGGTGGTCGACAAGGTGCTCACGCACCGCGGCTATGAGACCTTGTTCGTGCTCGTGGCGGGCCTTGTGGCCATCGGTTTGTTCGACGCGGCGCTGCAATACCTGCGCACCTATGCGCTCTCCCACACCACCAATCGGATCGACGTCGAGCTCGGCCAGCGACTGTTCGCGCATCTTCTCCGCCTGCCGATCGCCTATTTCGAGACCCGCTCGACCGGGCAAACGGTCGCCCGGGTGCGCGAATTGGAGACGATCCGCAGCTTCATCACCGGACAGGCGTTGTTCTCGGCGATCGACCTCGTGTTCGCCTTCGTCTTCATCGGCGTGCTGTTCGCCTATTCCTGGTCGCTGACTTTGATCGTGCTCGCCGGGATTCCGTTCTACGTGCTGATCGGCTTTTCCGTGCGGCCTCCGTTGCGCGAACTGGTCAAGGAAAAGTTCAATCGCGGCGCGGCGAGCCAGCAATTCCTGGTCGAGACGATCGTCGGCGTCAACACGGTCAAAGCGGCCGCGGTCGAGCCGATCATGCGCGCGCAATGGGAGGAGAAGCTCGCGGCTTACGTCAAGACGAGCTTCGCCGCCGCGATGCTGGGCTCCGGCGGGCAGCTCGCGATTCAGTACATCAGCAAGCTGACGACCGCGGCGCTGCTTCTGTTCGGCGCCAAGGCGGTGATCGACGGCGAGCTCACCGTCGGCGCGCTCGTCGCCTTCAACATGATCGCCTCCCAGGCGGTCGCGCCGAATTCTGCGCCTGTCGCAGATCTGGCAGGACTTTCAGCAGGTGCAGATCTCGATCGAGCGCCTGGGCGATATTCTCAACACGTCCCCCGAATTCTCCTCGGCGGCGCGCCTCTTGCCGCCGACGCCGCGCGGCGCGATCGAGTTTCGCCGCGTCAGTTTTCGCTACCGTCCGGGCGCGGCGGAGGTTCTGAAAGACATCTCGCTCGCCATCCGGCCGGGCGAGACGATCGGCGTCGTCGGGCCATCCGGTTCGGGCAAATCGACCCTGACCAAGCTCATTCAGCGCCTTTACCTGCCGAACGAAGGCCAGGTGCTGCTCGACGGGGCGGACCTCGCCCATGTCGATCCGGCGTGGCTCAGGAGCCATATCGGCGTCGTGCTGCAGGAAAACCTCCTGTTCAACCGCACCGTTCACGAAAACATCGCCTTCGCCAACCCGGCTATGCCGCGCGCGCGTGTCATCGAGATCGCCCGTCTCGCCGGCGCCGACGAGTTCATCGACAAGCTCGCCGAAGGCTACGACACATTGATCGAGGAGCGGGGCGCGAACCTCTCCGGCGGCCAAAGACAGCGCATCGCCATCGCCCGCGCGCTCGCCACCAATCCGCGCATTCTCATTTTCGACGAGGCGACCTCGTCGCTCGACTACGAGAGCGAGCGGATCGTCCAGCGCAACATGCGTCGCATCGTCAGGGACCGCACCGTCATCATCATCGCCCATCGCTTGGGCGCGGTGCGCGGGTGCGACCGCATCGTCGGCATGAGCGACGGCCGCATCGTCGAGGTCGGAACCCATGCCGAGCTCGTGCGCCGGCCGGGCGGTCTCTACGCCTATCTCTGGGGCCTCCAGAGTCAACCGGCGGTCGCCGCATGACAGCGCTCCGCGCGGTCCCGCCCGCCGCTCCGGCGTCTCCGGCCGCCGCGGCGCCGTTCGCCTCGCGCGCCTTGGCGCGGCTCAACGGGGGCATGCGCCTCGGCGACCGGGAATTTCTGGCGCCCGCGCTCGAGATCCTGGAGACGCCGCCCTCTCCGGTCCATGTCGCCTTCTTATGGATCATCTGCGCCTTTGTCGCGAGCGCGCTCGCCTGGGCTTATTTCGGCCGCGTCGACATCATCGCCGCCGCCCAAGGCAAGTTTCAGCCGACCGGGCAGGTCAAGGTCGTCGAGCCGGTCGAAACGGGCAAGGTCGAGGCGATTCTCGTCGGCAACGGCGCGGTCGTGCGCGCGGGTGAGATCCTGGTCGAGCTCGATCGCTCGGCCGCCTCGGCCGACGCCAACAGCGCGCGCGCGGAGCTCGCCTCCGTGCAGGCGGAAATCCTGCGGCGCAAGACCGCGCTCTCCAGCGCGCGCTCGCATCGCTTCGATCCCGCCCCGGCGATCGATTGGCCGGACGGGACGGCGCCGGCGTTGCGCGAGCGGGAGAACCGCGTTCTCACCGCGGATCTCGGGCAATTGGCGGCGACCGTCGCCGCCTACGACGCGGAGGGGGCGCAAAAGACGGCCGAACGCGACAAACTGAAGGAAACCATCGCGACCCAGAAGAACCTCGTCGCGACGCTCAAGGAGCGCGTCGACATGCGCTCCAAGCTCGTCGAGATGAAGGCGGGCGCCAAGGCGGCGGTCATCGACGCCACCGAGACGCTGCAATATCAGATCACCCAGGAGGCGAAGCAGGAGCAGGATCTCGCCTCGCTGACCGCCGGGCTCGCGGTCATCGCCCGCAATTCCGACAAGGCGGTTCAGGACTTCCTCTCCGGCAACGCCCAGAAACTCGAAGACGCCGAGCGGAGGGCGGAAGACGTGGCGCAGCGCCTCGCCAAGGCTCAGGCCGAGCTCGACCACTTGACGCTGAGGGCTCCGATCGCGGGACGGGTGCAATCGTCGATCATCACCAATGTCGGCCAGGTGGTCACGAGCGGCCAGGAGATCATGCGCATCGTGCCGGAGGATTCGGGCCTCGAGATCCAGGCTTATGTGCGCAATCGCGACATCGGCTTCGTCAGCGTCGGCCAGGAGGCGGTGGTCAAGATCGAATCCTTCCCCTTCACCCGCTACGGCGCGATCAAGGCGCATGTCATACGGATCGCCAAGGACGCCATCCCCGAGCCCGACGCCAATGCGATCGAGGGCGACCCCACGCGGGTCTCGAACGCGGCCGGCTTCGCGGGCGGCGAGCGCACGCAAAACCTGGTGTTCCCGGCGGTGCTGAAGCCCGATGTCGAGACCATCACGGTCGACGGCGCCGTCGAGCCGCTGACCTCCGGCATGGCGGTCACCGTCGAGTTCAAGACCGGCGCGCGCCGCATGCTCGCATATCTATTCTCGCCGCTGGTCGAGGTCGCGTCGAAGGCGATGCGGGAGCGGTGAGAGCGGCATTTCGCCCATGCGGCCGAAGGCACTTTGGGGGTGAGGCGGGCGCCCCCCGTTTTGCCGAAGTCCGTTTTGAGGGATCTCAACGAGTTGCGGCGCGATTAGCGAGTCGTGGCGGCGACGAGATCATCCGGTCGCCTGCGCGGCAGAGAAAAAGAACAGATTTAATTTGGTGAAATAGATGCGCCGCACGCTTGCGCGTATTGTCGCTGGCTGCCTTGTCATCTCGTCTAAGGCCTTCGGGCGGCCAATGAGGGCCGCGAGGTTTTTTTAAGGCTCATGCAACGTAGCTGAGACCCGCGTCCACACGCCTTCCAAGAGGGCAGGCACCCACTTTTCGGCGGGGCAGCGGCTCCAGCTCTGACTGAGGAAGACAAGATCACAATTCGCGGCGCCTTTGCTCGCGCTTCCCAGCCCAAGGCTGAAGAGCGAGCCTTTTCTAAAGGGACAACCGCCGACCTCGCCGGAGGTTTTCGCCTGGCGTAGAACGGCGCCGGGTGCAAAGAGGCATTCGTCCACGGCAGCATCCGTGGTTATTGAAGATCGAAGCGCTGGGTCGGCAGCCAGTTGCCGCATTTTATGCAGGCCATCATCAATGAGCTGCCGAGCTGCAATCATCGCGATAACGCCAGCCAGATCGCTGTTCACCATGGAAGCAAGAAGCGTTTTGGCCCGCTCCAGCCTGCCGCTGATGCGCCACCCGAGCATTCTCAGGACATTGGAAGAGCTTGCAGCCTCAAGCACTGTACGGGCCGCGGCCAAACTCTCCTCAGTGGCCGTGAACGTTTCCACGAATAATCTTCCTATGCTCTGCTGCACAAGCAGACCGAGCTTCTCCGCACTTCCGATCCCTCTGACCCATTCGGCCAGGGGCTCCAATTCAGCGGGTCCGTGTTTCACCTCGTCGGCCTTGACGTTTAGTCTCGACCACAGTTCGTCTTGCGCAGCGGCTCGGTTGGGGTTGGCGCGCGGCAGCATGGTTGGGAATAATCTGCCGTTGACCGAGAAAATACTGAGCATTTTCCGGAGAAGCCGCACGTTGCGAATAGGACCGTGTCCTATGAACTCACGGTCGAACCTTAAATCGTTCGAAATTGCACGGATCTCTGCCGGATCCGTGACAACCACAATGTCAGTGATACCGGGAAAATACGTGCGCTTCATGATGTGATCACTCATCCCGTGCATGACGAAGCGATTTGAAGGCGGCGCGAAGTTCCTTACAAAAGAGTTCCGGCTGTTCCCAGGCCGCGAAGTGGCCGCCTTTGTCGAGCTTGTTGTAATGGATCAGGTTGGGATAGGCCCGCTCTGTCCAACTCCGCGGAGCCTGGTACAGCTCGTCTGGGAAGACACTTACGGCCGCCGGAATGGAGACGCCTTTCACTCCAAAGAAGGAAACCTTGTTTTCGAACGCCTCCCAATAGAGGCGCGCGCCGGAAATCGCGGTGTTTGTCAGCCAGGTGAGGGTCACGTTGTCCAGGACATCGTCTCGCGTAAGGCCTTCGCTCTGCCCGTCAAACACACGTGAGATCATCGCCAAGCTGCGCGCATCGTGATCGAGGAAATAACCGGCAATGCCGACGGGGGAATCTGCAATCCCGTAAATCGCCTGCGGGCGCAACCCCATTTGGTAGCCGTAGCCAATGCCCTTGGCGTACTCGAGGACGAGCTGCTCATACGCGAGTTTTTCGTCAGCGGAGAGATCGGACGGCGCGGGAGCGCCGCCGAGGGCAGCCTTGTCAATGTCGGGTGGAAACACGCCGGGCATGTTGGAATGAATGCCGAGCAGTTCGGGATGCCCCTGTGTCGCCATCACGTCGGTGACGATCGCGCCCCAATCGCCGCCTTGCGCCACAAACTTCTTGTATCCAAGGCGCTTCATCAGCACGGACCACGCGCGCGCGATGCGGGCGGGGTCCCAGCCTGTCGTGGTCGGCTTCCCTGAAAATCCGTAGCCGGGCATCGAAGGAATCACCACGTCGAACGCGTCCGACGCGCTCGCCCCGTGAGCTGTGGGATTGGTGAGCGGGTCAACAATCTTCAGCTGCTCGATGATCGAGCCAGGCCAGCCGTGCGTGACGATCAGCGGCAACGCGTTCTTGTGTTGCGAACGAACGTGAATGAAGTGGATGTCCAGCCCATCAATCTCGGTCACGAAATTCGGCAGGCCGTTTAGCCGCGCCTCGACCTTGCGCCAGTCGTACTCGGTCGCCCAATAGCGGGCGAGTTTCTGCATCGTCGCGAGCTGGGGGCCCTGTGATTGGTCTATGACCGTTTCTCGGTCAGGCCACTGCGTCGCGCTTATGCGCCTGCGCAACTCGGTCAATTCGGCGTCCGAGAAATTCACGCGAAATGGACGAATGGCGTCGGTTGCCGGCGCGGCAACCTTGGTCGCAGCCATGGCTCTCTCCTCATGTCGATGTCTGTGTGAAGTGCGGGAACTCCCTGCGAAGCGTCGAAGTATCCCAGCGTGGATTGCCTGATCCGCACCGTCATGCATGTTCCCGATCTGGAAGCGGCCCGTGAGCGCCTGGGTTGGCGCGGCGGTTCCCTCGTTCAGGTCGGTCTCAAGAACTCTTAAACCTCGCCGGACCCCTGGCTCCCTCGGACCGTTCCTCCCTCGCTGGGCGAGATTGCATGACGTGTGTATGACCTACGCCTTCAGTCGAAGTCCGCTTTCTCGCGCATTGCGTCCATTCATAAGCCCGATCTTGCAAGTCAGCAAAGGGCATCCCGGCGTCCGGCAGCGCTTTGCTCTACCGGTCCAGCCCGCCCATCAGCATGTATTTGAGCTCGACGAACTCCTCGACGCCGTGGCGCGAGCCTTCGCGGCCGATGCCGGATTCCTTGACGCCGCCGAACGGCGCGAGCTCGCTCGAGATCGCGCCGGTGTTGATGCCCACCATGCCGTATTCCAGCGCCTCGGCGACCCGCCAGACGCGCCCGAGGTCCCGCGCGTAGAAGTAGGACGCGAGCCCGAACTGGGTGTCGTTGGCTTGGGCGATCACGTCGGCCTCGTCCTTGAAGCGGAAGACCGGCGCGACCGGACCGAAAGTCTCCTCGCGCGCGACCAGCATCGAGGAATCGACGTTCGCGATGACCGTCGGCTCGTAGAACGTGCGGCCAAGCGCATGCCGCTTGCCGCCGACCACGACCTTCGCCCCCTTCTTCTGCGCATCGGCGACGTGCTCTTCGACCTTCTTGACCGCCGCCTCGTTGATCAGCGGGCCCTGGGTGACGCCGGTCTCCGTCCCGTCCCCGACCTTGAGGCGCGAGACGGCGGTCGTGAGCTTGGCGACGAAGGCGTCGTAGATGCCGTCCTGCGCATAGATGCGGTTGGCGCAGACGCAGGTCTGGCCCATGTTGCGGAATTTCGAGGCGATCGCGCCCTCGACCGCCGCGTCGACGTGAGCGTCGTCGAACACGATGAACGGCGCATTGCCGCCGAGCTCGAGCCCGACCTTCTTCACCGTGCCCGCCGCCTGCGCCATCAAGAGCTTGCCGACCTCGGTCGAGCCGGTGAAGCCGATCGCGCGGACGGCCGGATGGTCGGTCATCGCCTTGCCGATGGCGCGCGCGTCCCGGTCACGAAATTGAGGACCCCAGGCGGGAAACCGGCGCGCAAGGCCAATTCGCCAAGCGCGAGCGCGGTCAGCGGCGTCTCGCCCGCCGGCTTCGCCACCACGGTGCAGCCGACGGCGAGCGCGGGCGCGACCTTGCGGGTGATCATCGCCGCGGGGAAATTCCACGGCGTGATCGCCGCGACCACGCCGATCGGCTGCTTGACCACGACGATGCGCGAATCGGCGCGGAAGGTCGGACTGACCTCGCCGTAGATGCGCTTCGCCTCCTCGCCGAAGAATTCCACGAAACCGGCGGCGTAGTCGACCTCGCCCAGCGCCTCAGCAAGGGGCTTCCCCTGTTCGCTCGTCATGATGAGCGCGATGTCGTCGCGATTGGCGATGATGAGATCGAACCAGCGCCTCAGGATCTTTGCGCGCTCCTTGGGCAATGTCTTCGCCCACGGGCCGAAAGCGCGCTGAGCCGCTTCGATCGCGCCGATCGTCTCGGCTTCGCCAAAGCGCGGCGTTTTCGCGAGCGCCGCGCCCGTGGCTGGATTGGCGATGGGACGCGTCCCCTCGCCGACCCATTTTCCGTCGACAAGGCACTGGTTTTTGAGCAGCGAGGGATCGGCGAGTTTCATGGGGAGGGCCTCCGGGGTTGGAGGGTATATAGCAAAGCGAGCGGGCGAAGGTGAGCCCGCTTCCGCCCCGTCAGGCCGCGGGCTTGCGGATCAACGAGACCGCTCCGGCGATCGCCGCGAAGACCGCAAGCATAAGAAGGCCGCCCGCCACCGCCTCGATGAAATGGTGGGGCGCGAAATCGGCGAGCCTCCGGTCGGTCGATCCGCGCGCGACATGCAGCCGCCAGGACAGCATCGCGGATGCGCTGGCGACGCCGGCGACGGTGCCGAGAATGCGCGTCAGATTGAGGAACCCACCCGCCACGCCCGAGAGATTGGCCGGCGCCACATTGATCGTCGCGTGGTTGTTCGGCGCAATGAACAACCCAAGGCCCGCCCCGAAAGCCACAAGGGCGAGGGCGCCGATCCAGAGATTGGCGGCAGGCTGCATCACGATCAAGGTCAGCGCGAGCAGCGAGACAAAGCATATCGCCATCCCCGCGACGCTGAGGAGCCGCGTTCCCATCCGGTCCGCGAGCCCGCCGGCGAATGGCGCGACAATTCCGAGGCTGATCGGAATGATCGCGAGCTTGAACCCCGCAGCGACCGCGCTCTCTTCGTAGCCGCGCACAAGCGCGAAGGAAGCGAGGAAGAACATGCCGTAGAGCATGGCGTAAGACAGAGCGCAGGCGAGCGCCCCGGCGAGAAACGCCGGCTCATCAAGCAGAGCAAGATCGATCAGGGGCGAGGGCGCGCCATGTTCCTGCCTCGAGGAACAGAAAGATGAGCACGATCGCGGCGCCGACCGAACCGAGAAGCGCCGGCGAGGTCAGCCCCCAGGCTGAGATCTGGTTGAGCGCGAGCACAGCAAAAGTCAACGCGGGCGCGAGCACGAGAGCGCCGCGCCAGTCGAACCTTTGGTTCGGATTCTGCTGCGCTGTCACGGGAAGCACGAACCAGCTGGCGACAATGGCGATGAGCCCGAAGGGCACATTGATCCAGAACACCCAAGGCCAGCCCAATGTCCCCAGAAGCAGGCCTCCAATAACCGGGCCGGCGCTGATCCCGACGGCTTGCGCTCCCGCGTATACGCCGAGCGCTTGCGCGCGCAGGCTTTTGTC
Source organism: uncultured Alphaproteobacteria bacterium (assembly GCA_963820095.1). Taxonomy (GTDB): domain Bacteria; phylum Pseudomonadota; class Alphaproteobacteria; order Rhizobiales; family Beijerinckiaceae; genus Roseiarcus. Next base: position 152,281 of record CAWFZA010000025.1, on the reverse strand, counting down.
CGTGGACGTCACCACAAGCGCCATGCTGTTGGCTCCAAGCATCGCCCCGCCGAAACCTTGCAGAAACCGAAACGCGATCAGCGTGGGGAGATCCGGCGCGAAGCCGCAGACGGCGCTGGCTCCGGTGAAGACAACAAAGCCGATGATGTAGAGCAGCTTCCTGCCGAAGATCTGGCAGAGCTGAGCGAAGATCGGCATGAACGCTGCGACGCCAAGCAGATAGGCAAGCGCGACCCAGCTGACGCCCTCCAGGGTGGAGTCGAATACGCGTCCCAGGGTCGGCAACGCGAGCTGCACGATGCTCGCGTCGACCTGGCCCATGAACGCGCCGATGCAGGTCACGCCGACGATCAGCCACGGGTAGAAGGGCAAGCGGACAAGGCGCGCGACCGGAGGCGGCTCCGCGCCATGGCGAAGGAGGTCGCTCACGCGAAACGCAGGCGCAGGGCCCAAATTCTCGACGCTCATCCGACCCCCGCCCCATTCCCCAAGGGGAGGCGGCCATAAGAGTGCCGGGCTCACGCAAAAATCAAGCGCTTCGGCCGGGAAATCGACGCTATTCCGGCGCGGATGTCGAAATAGCCCACTCTCGGACGTCTATGGATCGATGGCGCTCTTCCGCCGCCATCGATGGGGAGGCAAAGCTCATGACGACCGATCTCAGGTATCTTGCGTTCACGGCGATGCTGACGGCGGCGCTGTGGATCCCGTATATCGTCTGCCAGGTGATGACGAACGGTCCCCTGTCGGGGGAAAACTACGTCGACCCGGCGCCCCGTCCGGTGCCCCTTTGGGGCCAGCGCGCCCATCGCGCCTATCTCAACGCGGTCGAATGTTTCGCGCCATTCGCGGCGCTCGTGATCGTCGCTCAGCTCGCCGCAAAGGCGGACGGGATGACGGCTTTCTGGGCGATGAGCTTCTTTTGGCTGAGGCTCGCGCACGCAATCGTTTATTGGGCGGCCATCCCTTACGTGAGAACCGTGCTGTTCACGCTGGGGTTCGTCTGCGTCGCGGGGCTGTTCTGGGAGGTCATCAAGTAGCTTTGGCGGGCTTTCAATTCACGAGCAATCGGTCGGCAGTTCGAGCCTTGCCGTCCGGCAAGAAAACGAACGATTCCGTGCGAAACCTGCTCTTTCCCATGCGGCGCGAGCGGGAGCGTCGCTTCCGACTCACCCACTCGTTGATGGCGCCGCAATCCATTGAATTCCCTCAAAACGGACTCGCTAATGGCGCTTCAGGCTAGCCCTTCGCGGCGCCTGTCGCCTCCCGCGTCTCCGCTTCGCGGACGATGTCCCTGAGGGCCACGAGCTTCGCCTCCAGCGCCTCGAGGTCCCGCTCGCTCATCCGGCCGAGCGTCGAGGCGATCCAGCGGCGCTGAACCGCGATCGCCTTCTCCGCCATCCCGCGCCCGGCTTGCGTCAGATAGATGGCGTGCTGGCGGCGGTCGATGGCCGTCGAGCGCCGCTCGACGAGGCCTGCCTCGGCCAGCCGATCGATCAGGCCCGAGATGTTGCCCTTGGTGACGTAAAGGCGAGTCGCGAGTTCCTGCTGGCTCACGCCCTCCTTCTCGGTCAGCGTCGTCAGGACGTCGCATTGCGGGATCGAAACGCCGATTTCACGCAGGCGTTCGCCGACCGCGGCCTGCATGCGCGCCTCGAGGCGGATGAGTCGAAACCAGACCCTTGACGAGCGCTCGGCGTTCTGCCGCTCGGGCATCAGGCTCCTCATATCGGGGCGCGGCGGCGAGGAAAGCCCCACTTTCGGCGCATTGCAAACCGGCGCAGAGGGCGCCAAGTATAGTCCCATGAACAATCCCCGCGCGGCAATCAAGCGCCCACAGGGGAACCGGGAGAAAGCGCATGTTGGGACGGATGCAGGACTGGCCCCTGCTCATGCACAAGGTCATCGACTTCGCCGCCATCCAGTTCCCGGAGCAACAGGTCGCTTCGCGCACCGTCGAAGGGCCGATGCACTATACGAACTACCGCGAGGTCCGGCAGCGCGCGCTCAAGGTCGCCAAGAGGCTGGAGCGCGACGGGATCAAGCTCGGCGATCGGGTGGCGACGCTTGCCTGGAACGGCTATCGCCATCTCGAAGTCTGGTATGGAATCGTCGGCGCCGGCGCGGTCTATCATACCGTCAATCCGCGCCTGTTCCCCGAGCAGATCGCCTGGATCATCAACGACGCCGAGGACCGCCTCGTGTTCGTCGACCTGACCTTCGCGCCGCTCATGGAGGCCCTCGCCGACCGTCTGCCGACCGTTGAGCGCTACGTCGTTCTGACGGACGCCGCCCATATGCCCGCGACCAAACTCAAGAACGCCGTGGCTTATGAGGATTGGATCGGCGAGGTCGACAGCGATTTCGCCTGGGCTGAGTTCGACGAGCGGACCGCCGCCGGGCTCTGCTACACCTCCGGCACGACCGGACACCCGAAGGGCGTCCTTTATTCGCATCGCTCGAACCTCCTGCATTCGATGATGGCGAGCACGTCCGCGTGCCTAACGGTGACGGCGGACAATTCGGTATTGCCAGTGGTGCCGATGTTCCACGCCAATTCCTGGGGTCTCGCGTTGTCCTGCCCGATGCGCGGCGCGCGCATGGTGATGCCGGGCCCGAGGCTCGACGGCGCTTCCGTCTTCGATCTTCTCGAGACCGAGAAGGTGACGATGACGGCGGCCGTGCCCACCGTCTGGCTCGGCCTGCTGCAATATCTGCGCAACGAGAACAAGAGGCCGACGACGCTCAAGTTCGTCGGCATCGGCGGCTCAGCGTGCCCGCCAGACATGATCCGCGCCTTCCAGGAGGACTACGGCGTCACGGTTCGCCACGCCTGGGGCATGACCGAGATGAGCCCGGTCGGCTCGGCCGGCGCGCTCAAGCCGCGCACGAGGGCCCTCTCGCGCGATCAGAGGCTCGCGGTCCAGTCCAAGCAGGGCTGGGCGCCGTTCGGGGTCGAGATGAAAATCGTCGACGACGAGAACAAGGAGCTGCCCTGGGATGGCAAGCGGTTCGGCAGGCTCAAGGTGCGAGGGTTCGCGGTGGTCGAAAGCTACTTCAAGGACCAGGGCGGCAAGATCCTCGACGACCAGGGCTTCTTCGACACCGGCGACGTCGCCACCATCGATCCCGATGGGTTCATGCAGATCACCGACAGGTCCAAGGACGTGATCAAGTCGGGCGGCGAGTGGATCTCGAGCATCGACATCGAGAACCTCGCGGTCGCTCACCCGGATGTCGCCGAGGCGGCCGTAATCGGCGTCGCCCACCCGAAATGGGACGAACGACCGCTGCTCGTCGTGGTGGCGAAGGAAGGCTGCTCGCCCAAGTGCGACGACGTTCTCGATTTTCTCAAGCCTCAAATCGCCAAATGGTGGATGCCGGACGATATGCAGGTGGTGAAGGAAATTCCCCACACCGCCACGGGCAAGATCAACAAGCTCAAGCTGCGCGAGACCTTCAAGGCGTACAAGCTGCCGACGGCGTGACGGCTACGGCTGTCGCCCGCGCGCGCGTCTTTTCAATGAGCGGGGGCGCCGCTGCGGATCGCGAGAAGACGTGAACGCCTGTCGCCGGAATGAACCCTTCTCCCAACACCGAGCAAGACAGCGCCATGCAAGGTCTCTTTTCCCTAAAGGGGCGCACAGCCCTCGTTACCGGGGGATCGCGCGGCATCGGCGAGATGATCGCTGAGGGGTTTGTTCGCGCCGGCGCGAAAGTCTACATCTCGGCCCGCAAAGGCGCCGTTTGCGAAGCAACAGCCAAGCGCCTTTCCGCTTTCGGCGAGTGTTGCGCGATCTCCGCCGACACGACGGGCGCCGCAGGCGCCAGGGCGCTGGCCGACCTCTATCTGGCGAAGGAATCCCGGCTCGACATTCTGGTCAACAACGCTGGAGCCGCTTGGGGCGAACCCCTCGAAGGCTTCTCGGACAGCGGCTGGGACAAGGTCATGGATCTGAACGTCAAGGCGCCATTCTTCCTGATCCAGGCGCTGCTCGGCGCCTTGCGCGAGGCGGCAAGCCGGGAGAAGCCCGCAAAGATCATCAACATTGCCTCGATCGATGGCCTTTCCGTCAACATGCTGCCGACCTATTCCTACGCGGCGTCCAAAGCCGGACTCATGCACTTGACCAAGCGGCTCGCGCTGGAACTGGCCCCGCAGAATATCGTTGTATCCGCAATTGCGCCGGGAGCCTTTCCTTCGAACATGAACAAGCTTGCCCGGGACCACGGCGACGCGGTGAGCAAGAGGATTCCCGCCCGCCGTATCGGTTCGCCCGAGGACATGGCGGGCGCCGCTATCTTCCTTGCCTCACGCGCCGGAGACTACGTGGTCGGGAGCACTCTGGTCGTGGACGGCGGCGTCGCCTGGGGAAGGGCGGACATAAGCATGTCGTCCGAATAGACATGAGGGTCGAACTTGTTTGCGCCGTGGCGGTTGAGTCTCGGCGGTTTCCCCTTGCGCCGGCGGCCAGGTTCCCCTATATGCGCGTCAACAACATCTCATAGCCTCTCCGCAAGGAGAGACAAGTTGAGAGTGGGCCCCGGCCGGGACCCGCTCTTTTTTATTGCCGCCAGGTCTTGTTGCCCGCAGGTCGTATGGTCGAAGGCTCGCATCGAACCGCCGCTGAGCCCGTCGAGGGACTCGACGAGGTGCGACTGATCGAAGATTTCCGGCCCGGCCGAGCGCGTCGGCCGCATCGCGGCGCCGGTCCTGAGGGATCTGGGCTACCGGCTTGTCCGGGTCAAGATTTCATCGGCTGCCGGCGCGACGATCCAGATCATGGCGGAGCGGCCCGACGGGACGATGTCGATCGAGGATTGCGAAAGCGTCAGCATGGCGTTGTCGCCGGTCTTCGACGTCGAGGAGCCGATGGCCCAAGCCTACCGGCTGGAGATTTCCTCTCCGGGCATCGACCGGCCGCTCGTGCGCGAATCGGATTTTGGACGCGCAATCGGCCACGAGGCGCGCGTCGAGATGGCCGTGGCGGTCAACGGACGCAAGCGTTTTCGCGGCCGTCTTGCGGCCATCGGGTCACACCCCGATGGCCCTTCGGCGCGGATGGCGCTGATCGCCGACGACGGAAGCCAAAGCGAGGTCGAACTGCCGATCCGCGCGATGGCCGAGGCGCGGCTCGTCTTGACGGACGACCTCATCCGCGCCGCGCTCAGGCGAGAGAAAGCCGCCCTGAAGGACGCCAAGCATTCCTCAGGCCGCCGCATGGGCCAAAAGACCCATGTCAGCGCCAAGCGCAAGACAAGCGAAACCAAAGCCGCGGCCCGCGGCGCGGCGGCAAAGCCGCTCGGGCCTGATGAAGGAGAGAATCATGGCCGTTAGCGCCAACCGACTTGAACTGTTGCAGATCGTTGACGCGGTCGCGCGGGAGAAGTCGATCGATCGATCGATTGTATTGGCGTCGATGGAAGACGCGATGCAGAAGGCTGCGCGCTCGCGTTACGGCCAGGAGACCGAAGTCCGGGCGGAGATCAACCCGAAGACCGGCGAGATCCGGTTCTCCAGGCTCTTGCTTGTCGTCGACGAGGTCGAGAACGAAGCGACGCAGATGACGCTCACCGAGGCGCAGAAGAAGAATCCCTCAGCCCAGATCGGCGACTGGATCGCCGAATTGCTGCCGCCGTTCGACTACGGACGCATCCCCGCCCAGGCGTCCAAGCAGGTGCTGGTGCAGAAGATCCGCGAGGCGGAGCGCGACAAGCAATATGACGTCTACAAAGATCGCATCGGCGACATCATCAACGGTCAGGTCAAGCGGGTCGAGTACGGCAATGTTGTCGTGGATCTCGGCGGCGCCGGCGCGGGCGAGGCGGTCGTGCGTCGTGACGAGATGATCCCCCGCGAGATGTTCCGGCCGGGCGATCGCATCCGCGCCTATGTCTATGACGTGCGGCGCGAGGCGCGAGGCCCGCAAATCTTTCTCTCCCGCACCCATCCGCAATTCACCGCCAGGCTGTTCGCCCAGGAAGTGCCGGAAATCTACGACGGCATCGTCGAGGTGAAGTCGGTGGCTCGCGATCCGGGCTCGCGCGCCAAGATTGCGGTGGTGTCGAACGATTCCTCGATCGATCCGGTCGGCGCTTGCGTCGGCATGCGCGGCTCGCGCGTCCAGGCGGTGGTCAACGAATTGCAGGGCGAGAAGATCGACATCATTCCCTGGTCTCCGGACGCGGCGACGTTCATCGTCAACGCGCTGCAGCCAGCCGAGGTGATGAAGGTGGTGCTCGACGAGGACTCGACGCGCATCGAGGTTGTCGTTCCCGACGATCAGCTGTCGCTGGCGATCGGCCGGCGGGGGCAGAACGTGCGCCTCGCCTCGCAGCTTACCGGCTGGGACATCGACATCCTGACGGAAGCCGAGGAATCCGAGCGCCGGCAGAAGGAATTCGCCGAACGGACGCAGACCTTCATGGACGCGCTGGACGTCGACGAGACGGTCGCTCAGCTTCTGGCGTCGGAAGGCTTTCGCACGGTCGAGGAGATCGCCTATGTCGAGCTGCCCGAGCTGGCCTCGATCGAAGGCTTCGACGCCGACACGGCGACGGAAATCCAGACGCGCGCGCAGGGCCATCTGGCGCGGATCGAGGCCGAATTTGACGAGCAGCGCAAGGCGCTGGGCGTGTCCGACGATCTCAAGGAGATCGCAGGGCTCGACCACCCCCATGCTGGTCAAGCTCGGGGAGAACGGCGTCAAGACGCTTGAGGATCTTGCCGACTGCGCGAGCGACGACCTCGTCGGCTGGACGGACGGCGACGCGGCGAAGCCAGGCTTCCTGAGCGGGTTCGACGTGTCGCGCGCTCAGGCCGACACGATGATCCTGGATGCGCGCGTGCGCGAGGGCTGGATCGAACCGCCGGCGCTTGAGGAAGAGCCGCAAGCGCAGGAACAAGAGCACGAGGGCGAAGGCGCCTAAAGGCTTCGGGGTCGATCGATTGCGGACGAGGAGCGACGCAGCGGGGTCCGAGAGGACCTGTATCGTGACGGGGACCAAAGATGTTCCCGAGGCGATGCTTCGTTTCGCGCTGGGCCCCGACGGTTCGGTGGTCCCCGACATACGCCGCAAGCTGCCGGGACGGGGGGTGTGGACGGAGCTGAGTTTCAAGGCGGTGAACCGAGCGGCGGCGAAGCAAGCCTTTTCACGGGCGTTCCGCACGAAGGCGGCGGCCCCAGCGTCGCTGGCCGAGACGGTCGATGCGCTCTTGGAGGGCGACGCGTTGCAGTCGCTGTCGATCGCCAACAAAGCCGGCCTGGTCGTTGCGGGAGCGTTCAAGGTCGACTCGGCGATCGAGGCGGGGGGCGTCGAGGCGCTCATTCAGGCGAGCGACGGGGCGGCCGACGGCGCGGCCAAGCGGCTCCGAGCGCTTCGCGCGAAACTCGGGCCAGAAGCGAACGCCATCGTGTGCGTCGATATCTTCTCGTCCCGTCAATTGGATTTGGCATTGGGGAGGGCAAATGTGATACACGCTGCCCTCAAACATGGGGCGGCGAGTTCTGCCTTTCTCGCAAGGGCGGATCGTTTGCGCCGATATCGCGGCGGCGAAGCGCCGACGGCGGCCGAAACGGAGCAGGGCGATGTAACGGCCGGCGAGGCCGAAACGTTTGGCAGGCCCATCAAATTGGCTGAGAAGCCAAGTGGTTAGGAACTGGCATGAGTGAGACGGGTAATACTGATAAAACTGTGACGGCCGCGCCGGCGAAACCGACCTTGCACCTCAAGCGCCCGGTTGAGCAGGGCACCGTCAGGCAGAGCTTTTCGCACGGTCGCAGCAAGGCGGTCGTTGTCGAGAAGGTGAAGCGGCGGATCCTGACGCCTGGAGAGGCGGCGGCGCAAGCGCGCCCTGCCGACGGCGGCGCCTGCCGCAGCCCCGCCGCCGGTCGCGCCGGGCCCCGCCAAGCCTGTGCTCAGCGCCGCGGGCCGGCCCGCTCCAGTCGCGCCCGCGAAGCCGACCGCGCCGCCCCCGCCCAAGACCGGCGTCGTCCTGCCCACCTTGAGCGCGGAGCAGCGCGAGGCGCGAGCTCGGGCGCTGAACGACGCGCGCGTACACGAGGAGGAGGATCGCCGCCGCCAAGAGGCGGAGGCCGGAATCCGCCGCGAGCGCGAGGCGCGCGATCGGGTTGAGCGCGAGGCTGCGGAAGCGCGCAAGCGCGAGGAGGAGCTGCGCCGCGCGCAAGAAGCCAATTTCAAGCGTCAATCGGAGGACGAGGCGCGACGACGTCTTTCCGGGGGCGAGCCGGCGCAGTCTCCTTCCATTCCGCGCGTTGCGCCGGCTGCGCCCAGCGTCGCCGCGCGCCCGACCGCTGTCGCCCGGAGCCACCCCCGCCGGCCAGAACGAAGAGGCGCCGCGGGTGATCAGGCGTCCCGCGCTGGCGCTGCCGCCGGGACAGAAGATTGTCGTTCCGACGCCGCGCCCGACGCGTACCGGCGAGCAGCGCAACCGTGGCCGGCTAACCGTCGCCAGCGCGACTTCGGGCGAGGACGAGCGCACGCGCTCGGTCGCGTCGTTCCGTCGCCGCACGCAGCGGCTCAAGGGCCACGGAGCGGACGATCAGAAGGAAAAAATCGCGCGCGAAATCATCCTGCCGGAAGCGATCACGATCCAGGAGCTGGCGAGCCGCATGTCTGAGCGCGCCGTCGACGTCATCAAGCTCCTGATGCGTCAGGGCCGCATGGTGACGCTGACCGATGTGCTCGACGCCGACACCGCGCAGCTGGTCGCGGAGGAGCTGGGCCATTCGGTCAAGCGGGTTGCCGAATCCGATGTCGAGGAGGGCCTGTTCGACCGTCCGGACGAGGAGGGCGCGTCGGTTCCACGGCCACCCATCGTCACCATCATGGGCCACGTCGATCACGGCAAGACATCGCTGCTCGACTCCATCCGACATGCCAATGTGGTGGCGGGCGAAGCGGGCGGCATCACCCAGCATATTGGCGCCTACCAGGTCGTTGCGCCCGGTGGCGAGACCATCACTTTCATCGACACGCCTGGTCACGCGGCGTTCACCGCGATGCGCGCGCGGGGCGCCAAGGTCACCGACATCGTGGTGCTGGTCGTGGCGGCCGACGACGGGGTCATGCCGCAGACGATCGAGGCGATTCGACACGCCAAGGCGGCCAAGGCGCCGATCATCGTCGCCGTGAACAAGATCGATAAGCCTGAGGCCGATCCGCAAAGGGTGATGCAGGAGCTGCTGCAGCACGACGTGCAGGTCGAGGCTTATGGCGGCGACACGCTTGCCGTTGAAGTCTCGGCGACCAAGGGGATCAATCTCGACAAGCTGCTCGAGGCGATCGCGCTGCAAGCCGAGCTTCTCGACCTCGTCGGAGTCGCTGACGGCAGAGCGGAGGGAACGGTCATCGAGGCGAGGCTCGATCGCGGCCGCGGCCCTGTCGCGACCGTGCTCGTGCAGCGCGGGAACCTGCGCGTCGGCCAGCTCGTCGTCGCTGGATCGCATTGGGGCCGCGTCCGAGCTTTGATCAACGACAAGGGCGAGGCGGTGGAGGCGGCAGGCCCGTCGACGCCGGTCGAAGTGCTCGGGTTCGACGGCGCGCCGGAGGCCGGCGACCGCGTCGCTGTGGTCGAGTCCGAGGCGCGTGCGCGTGAAATCACCGAATATCGCGAACGCCAGAGGCGGGAGAAGCTCGTCGCGCGCGGACCTGCCGTCAGGACCTCGCTCTCCGACATGATGAGCAATCTCAAGGCGGCGGGTCACAAGGAGATGCCGATCGTCCTCAAGGGCGACGTGCAGGGATCGGTCGAGGCGATCACCGCGGCGCTCGAAAAGCTCGGCAACGACGAGGTCATGGCGCGGGTCATCCATGGCGGCGTCGGCGGCATAACCGAATCCGATGTTACGCTAGCCGCGGCCTCGAAGGCGGTCATCCTCGGCTTCAACGTACGCGCGCACAAGGAGGCGCGCGACCTTGCGGAGCAGGATGGGGTCGAGATTCGCTACTACAACATCATCTACAATCTGGTCGACGACGTGAAGGCGGCCCTCTCGGGGATGCTGGCGCCGACGTTGCGCGAGACGATGCTGGGCAATGCGCAAATTCTCGAATTGTTCGACATTTCCAAGGTTGGCTTGGTGGCGGGTTGCCGCGTGACCGACGGCGTCGTGCAGCGCGGCGCGCACGTGCGCCTCATCCGCGACAGCGTGGTCGTGCACGAGGGCAAGCTGTCGACGCTCAAGCGCTTCAAGGACGAAGTCGCTCAGGTGCAGGCCGGCCAGGAGTGCGGCATGGCGTTCGAGAACTACCACGACATGCGGGTCGGGGACGTCATCGAATGCTATAACGTCGAGGAGATCCGTCGCACGCTCTAACCGGCGCGGCGGAACGAGAACCATGCGAGCCAACGTCACCCGCGCTGCGGAGGGTTTCGATCGCCGGTCGTTCACGGTGACCGAAATCCTGCGCATGCAGGACGCCGGCATCCTTGCGGAGGACGAGAACTTCGAGTTGATCGAAGGCGAGATTGTGCCGATGCAGGCCAAGACCCATGTCCACGAACTGCTGAAGTCGGCGCTCAATATCGCGATTGCGCGCGCCCTGCCTGACAGCCTGTGGATGGGCGTGGAGACCACGATCTATCTCGCCCCCAACACATTCGTCGAGCCGGACCTCGTCGTGTATCCCAAGGGGATCAAGCTCGAGGAGGTAAAGGGCTCGGACATCCTGCTGGCGATCGAGGTGGCGCTGACAAGCCTCCCCTACGACCGGGGTCTGAAATCCCAACTCTATGCGCGCCATCGCTTTCGTGAGGTTTGGGTCGTCGACGCCGCGCGCCGCGTCACATTCGTCCATCGGGAGCCCGACGGCGAGGGCTGGCGCTCGATCGGCGAGCGAGGTCCGGACGAGGCGTTGAGCTTGGCCGCGCTGCCCGACTTTTCGATGCGGCTCGGAGCCGTCTAAGCCCGGCGCCTTCGCCGTCTCGCCGTCTTGGAAAACCAGAGTTTGCCGCGCGCCGCGCGAGGTCAACGAATGCCCCAGTCCTCCAAACATCGCAGCCCGAGTCACAGGGTCGAGCGCGTCGGCGAACTGATCCGTCATGCGGTCGCCGACATTCTCGCCCGCGGCGAGGTCCGCGACGAGGCCTTCGATCGCCATCCCCTCACCATCCCTACGGTGCGCATGTCGCCGGATCTCAAACTGGCGACGATCCTGGTGATGCCGCTCGGCGGCAAGGGCGCGGGCGCGACGGTTGAGGCGCTCGACCGCCACAAGAAGGAACTGCGCGCGCTTGTCGCGCGCCGGGTCAATCTCAAATTCGCGCCCGATCTGCGTTTCGTTCTGGACATGAGCTTCGACGACCAGGCCCGCATCGACGCTCTGTTGAGATCGCCTGGGGTGGCGCGCGACCTGAAGGACGTCGGCAAAGAGGATAAGGAATGACCGGCGAGTCGCGCGAAGGAGGACAGTCCAGCGCCGAGGGACGCGAAAGGCGTCGCCGCGGCCAGCCACAGGAGAAGCGTTCGCCCCGGCTCGAGATCAACGGGTGGATCAATCTCGACAAGCCGACTGGCGTCTCCTCGAACTCAAGCCGTCGGGCGGCTCAAGTTCCTGTTCAACGCCAAGAAGGCGGGCCATGCCGGCACGCTCGATCCCCTCGCTTCCGGGGTGTTGCCGGTCGCTTTCGGCGAGGCGACCAAGACTGTGCCGATTGTTCAGGATGGGGCCAAATCCTACCGCTTCCGCGTGCGCTGGGGCGAGGAAAGCGCGACCGACGACGCCGAAGGGGAGATCGTCGCCCGTTCCGATCGACGGCCCGCCCCGGCCGAGATTGAGGGCATGCTGCCACGCTTCGTCGGCGCCATTCTCCAGACGCCGCCGACCTTCTCCGCCATCCGAATCGCCGGCGCGCGCGCCTATGACCTCGCGCGCGGGGGCGAAACCTTCGAGATCGAACCGCGCCCGATCCACGTCTATCGGCTCGAACTGATGACGGCTGAGGCCAATGAAGCCGTGCTCGAGGCCGAGTGCGGCAAGGGCGCCTACGTGCGCGCGATCGCGCGGGACCTGGGCCGGGCGCTCGGCTGCTACGGACATGTGGTCGAATTGCGCCGGACTCGCGTCGGGCCGTTTTTGGCCGACACAGGCGTTCCGCTCGATCGCCTGCCGGACGACGCGGATCTGATGGCTCGCGCGCTTCTGCCCTTGCAGGCGGGCCTAAGCGAAATCCCGATCCTGCGCATCGAGCGCTCCGGCGCTGCAATTCTTCGGCGCGGCCAAAAACTGCTGCTTCGCGGCGCGGCTCCGACGGAAGGACCCGCGTATGCCGAATGCTTCGGGAACGCCAATCGCCTTTGGCGTGGTCGAGGACGGCTATTTCGTCTCGACCCGGGTGTTCAATTTGCGCGGGTAGACCTTCCGCCTACTTCCACGCCTCGAACGCCTTTTCCAGCATCGCCTGGCCCTCGGGCGATTTCTGGAACACGATCTTGGCGATCCGGTCGTCGTTGAGCAAGAGCGGGAAGTCGAACCACGAGCGCGTCTGCATCAAATCGAGGTTGCGAGCGGTGTCGGCTTCGCCCTTGGCCAGCGCGATCAGGAAATAGGTGTCGCTGATCTTGACCTTCACGCTGGTCAGCGCTTCGGCCGCGGTCGAATCCTCCTTGCGCATTTGCGGCAAGCCGACGTCCTTGAAGCCGGTTATGGGGGCGCCTTCGGCGAAGGAAAATTTGAGGTCGATCGTGTGCGTCGCCTGCAGCGTGGGGTCGGTGTTCTTCCTCAAGGTCATGGTGGCGTGCATCTTGAGGTCCGGAATGTCCGCTTCGGCCTTCACGCCAACCGTCGCCGGCTGGTTCGGCGCCGGCGGAATCAGAGACCATACCGTAGATCCCAAACTCACCGCCGGTTTCTGCGGATTGTCCGCCGAAGCGATCAGCATCGCCGCCCGGCCGCCGGAGGGCGCGGGCGCGGCTGGCGTCGCAGGCGCGCTTGACGCTTCCGCCGCCGGGGTTGCCGGCGCCGCCCCCTGAGCGCTCGGCTGGGCCGGTTGCGGCGCTGTCGCGGGAGGCGGAGTCGGCGCCGTCGCGGCCGGGTTTGACTGGACGCGCTCAGCGATCTTCGCAGACGGCTCCGGCGGAGCGGGTTGCTGCGTCTCCGCCGAAGGCTTGATGGCGAGGTCCTGCGGCTTCTGACGCATCAGGATTGCCGCTCCCGCCACCGCAAGGACAACACCCAGAACGATGGCGGCCGCGATCCACAGCAGGCGTTTCGGCTTGGGCGCCTCCGCGCCAGGCGCAACCGGGCGCTGAATCTCCGCCTCCGGTCTCGCGGCCACGCCGGGGCGGTCGAATTCGGCCGCGACCTCCGGCGCCTCCGCCCATTGCACCGGTTCGTCGCGACGGGACGCGACGACCGGCGGCGCGGCGGACTCCTCCGCATCGTCCGCCCTGTTCGGCCGGACCGCCCTGCCTGGGTCCAGCGCCGCCACCCCGGGCAAGCCCTCATCCTTGCCCTTTGCCCCCACGGGTGGAGCGGTCCGGCCGCTCCTCAATCCGGAGGCGGGCTGATTGGCCATCGCGGCAGCCAGCTGCGATCGAGCCGGCGAAGCCACCGCCGGGGTCGTCGCGGCTGGCCGTCCCGCAACCGGGGTTGGCGCCTGTGGCGGCGCTGCCCGTCGGCTGGCCGCGCTCCTGCGCGGACGGCGAAGGTCGCTGCGGCGGGGCCTGTACCGGCGCGCTTGCGATCCCAGGCTGGACTGGCGACCCGGTTTGGGAGGGCGATCGCGCCGGAGGGGTAGCGGGCCCAGGCGCCGGAGGGGCAGCGGGACGCTGGACACCGGCGAATTTTGGGGGAGGGGGCGGCGGAGCGGCCTTTGCAGGGGCCGCGTCCGCCTTTCTGGCTGCGGGCGGAGTCGGCGTCTGGGGTCCCGAAGCTGGGGGCGAGGCCGGGTCCTGCGGCTTATACCGTTCCTCTATCTCCGCGATCGCGGCGTCGAGCGCGGTCTCCTCGCGCGTGATGTCGCTTTCCGGCAACGGCGGGCGCAAGCTTCTGAGCTGTTCGAGCAGCGCTTTGCGAGCGCGTTCATAGAGCACTCCGCGCGTCGCCGGCGTGCCCGCGTTGGGCAGATTGGCGACAGCTCGCATGAGCAGCGATTGATAATCAGCCATGAAGCGTCCGCTCAACCGCTTCCCGCGCGACGCTGCGCGGGGGTTCCTTAGTCCTGGAATGGATCATGTACAAGAATCGTATCGTCGCGCTCAGGACTCGTCGATAGTAAGGCGACCGGCGCGCCGACCAATTCCTCGATCCGCCGCACATATTTTATCGCTTGAGCCGGCAGGTCGGCCCATGAGCGAGCCTTGCTGGTCGCGCCGTTCCAGCCTTCGATCGTTTCATAAACCGGCTCGATGCGCGCCTGCGCCGATTGCGAGGCCGGAAGATAGTCGATCTCCGCGCCGTCCAGGCGATAACGGGTCGCGACCTTGATGATCTCAAAGCCGTCGAGAATGTCAAGCTTGGTCAGCGCCAGTCCGTCAATGCCGCAGGTGCGGACCGCCTGGCGCAGGAGCACCGCGTCGAACCATCCGCATCTGCGAGGCCGACCGGTGTTGGTGCCGAACTCGCGGCCGCGCTCGCCGATCGTCCGGCCGACCTCGTCGTCAAGCTCGGTCGGAAACGGTCCGCCGCCGACTCGCGTCGTATAGGCTTTGGCGATGCCAAGCACATAGCCGATCGCTCGGGGTCCGAGGCCCGAGCCCGTCGCCGCGTTCGCCGCCACAGTGTTCGACGACGTCACATACGGATAGGTGCCGTGGTCGACGTCCAGCATGGCGCCCTGCGCGCCTTCAAACAGAATGCGCTTGCCGGCGCGCCGCTCGCCGTCGAGGATCTCGAATATCGGCGCCATGAACGGGAGAACCTTGGGCGCCACCGCCAGCAACTCGGCACGGATGGCGCTCGAAGTCGGCGGCGGCAGTCCCAGCCCCCGGCACAGCGGGTCATGATGGGCAAGCAGGCGCTCGATCTTGTCGTCCAACGCGTCGGGATCGGCGAGATCCATCAGCCGGATCGCCCGTCTCGCGACCTTGTCCTCATAGGCAGGCCCGATGCCGCGCTTGGTGGTGCCGATCTTGGTCCCGCGAACCTTTCCGGACTCGCGGTGAGCGTCGAGCTCGCGATGAAGGGACAGAATCAGGGGGACGTTCTCGGCGATCTTGAGATTGGCCGGCGTCACTTGGAGCCCCTGCGCACGCGCGCTTTCGATTTCGTCGACCAGATGATAAGGATCGAGGACCACGCCGTTGCCGATGACCGACAGCTTCCCGGGCCGAACGATGCCGGACGGAAGGAGGGCAAGTTTGTAGGTCTTGCCGTCGATCACGAGCGTATGGCCGGCGTTATGGCCGCCTTGGAACCGCACCACCACGTCGGCGCCGACCGACAGCCAATCGACGATCTTGCCCTTTCCCTCGTCGCCCCACTGGGCGCCGACAACGACAACATTGGCCAACGTCGATTGCTCTTCCGATGTTAGAACGAACGAAGCCCCGGCGCGGCGGCAAAAAGCCGAGCCGGGGCTCTTTGCGGCCATCGCCTAAACGATCGACGCGCCTGAGTAAAGGCGCGCCGCGGCGTCATCATCATGCAAAAAAAGTCCGCTCGTTATCCCCGTGCGGAAAAAGCGCGTTCGTCGCGCGAAAAACCCAAGCGGACGCCTTGGATTGGCCGCATGCGTCGCTACATCTTGGGCGCGGCCGATCGGGCCGCAGGGAGATCGACATGACCCCCGAAGAACGCCAAATGCTTGGCAGCCTTTTCCAGCGCGTCAACTCTGCCGCCGCGACGCAGCGTGACCCTGAAGCCGAATCGTTCATCAATGACGCGGTCCGCACCGCCCCTCACGCGCCCTATGTGTTGGCGCAAACGGTGCTTGTCCAGCAGCAGGCGTTGGAGGCCGCTGCGAATCGGATCTCCGAGCTCGAGGCGGCCGCGCAGCAGGGCGGCGGGCAGAGCGAGGAGCACGGGAGTTTTCTCGGCAATCTCGGCAAGTCCATTTTCGGCGGCGGTCCGTCCGCTCCTCCGCCCCGGCCCGGTTCCGATCCACAGGCCTATCAGCGTGCGGCGCCCCCGCCGCCGCGAGGCTACGCGCCGCCTCCGCCTCAAGGCGGCTATCCCCCGCCGCCCCCACAAGGCTATCCGCAACAGCCCGGTCCATGGGGCCAGCCCCAGGCATCGGGCGGCGGAGGCTTTCTGCAGAACGCAGCTTCGACCGCGACGGGTGTGGCCGGCGGCGTCGTCCTCGGCAATCTCCTGGGCGGCCTGTTTGGCGGCCATGGCGGCGGCGGCCTGTTTGGCGGCGGGGCGAACGCCGCCGGGTTCGGCGGCTCGGGCCTTGGCGCCAATCCGACGGAGGTCACCGAGATCAACAATTACTACGACGACAAGTCTGACCGCGGCAGCGACGCCAATTTCCAGAATTTCGACCCCGGCGCGCCGGGCGTCCAGGACGCCAACTTCGACAATCTCGACGACTCGACCTTCGACAATTCGGACGGATCGTTCGATGACGGCGGCGGCTACGACGACGTCTGAGGATTAGGCGACTGCCAAGGTGAAGCTTCAGACCGCGGCCAACCCCGCGGCCTCATCGTGAGCGACTGTCTTGGTTGTCAAGCCGGGAGGCCAAGACTTTCGATCTCGCAGGATGGCGTTGAGGAGGACGGGGAGCTTGCGGACGCAGGCGGTGAGCGCGTGCTCCCCGCTTAGGCGGGCGGATCGAACCGCAACCGCCAAAGCTAGAGGGGGTCTTGGCGCTATCGCAGATCGGCTTTGAGCCGCTCGAAGATTTCCCGCCCTTCGAGATCCAGCAGGCGCAGGCCGACCGCTCGCGGTGGCCAACGTGTTGCGGCGGCCTCGCGGATCGCGACGGAGGCGTCGGCCGCTTGAATTTCGGTTTCAGTGAGAACGGTCGGCCCGAGATCGGCGCCAACGCCGAAGAATTGTAGCCGGAAGCGTTGCGTTCGGCTGGCGAGAACGCGTTCAAGCTCGTCCAAGGGGTCAACCTCGAAAAATCCGATGGCGGGACGCACACCTGAGGCCCGGGCGCGTTCAGCGCCGTTGGACGGTTCGTCGCCGCGCGGTTCGCCTGTTCGCCGGGCGATGAGGTTCGCCACCTGGCCCCAATGGGCTGCAACGTCCGGCGCGCTCGCCCGCCGTTGGCGTTGGCGCGCCTCGGCATAGGCGCGGATTCGGAATGATGCGATCAACCGGTCGGCGTCGAGGACGGGTGTTTCGGCGGGTTCGACGTCGAGCTGCCGGACGCGCGCTCGCGGGCGGCGTCGTCAGCCGACGGACGGGCGAATGAGACCGTCTTCCGCGAATGGACATCTCTAGACCCTTCGAACCAACATTTCGGATCAGACGCGGTTCCGGATCGTTCACGATCGCGCTACAACTCAGAAAGACCGTTCTTAACGCTCGCACGCGGTTGTGTTTTAAAAAACCAATCAGCTCAAGAGTCAAGCGCCACAACCGGGCGGTTTAAAACTGGCTTAATTTTCTTTTCCCGCAATCGCGCTTGCAACGTTAAGCGCTGGAGAGGAAGGGCCGCGCACGCGTCGGCGCTTGTTCGCTTCGGGCGGGTCGGGGTCACCCAAGAGCGGGAGCGAGACGCTCAGTTCGCCGGCGGCCGAAGAACCCGAGGCTCGCAAAACCGAGGGCCAGCATCGCCCAAGTCGACGGCTCCGGCGCGGCCGCCACGCTCAGAGTTCCGCTCTCCTGGATCGGGTAATTATAGCTGCCAGCCAACTCGTAGAGCGAATAAGCACCGGGCGAGCTCGCCCAGAGATTCCAGTAGCCGCCCGGGTTCCCCGCCGTGGTGAACAACAGCCCGCTGTAATCGAAGGCCATGCCGGTGGGGGAGTAGAGATTGTCGAAGATAAACGAGCCGTCGGGGCTGTAGGACGAGCTTGGAAAGCTCGGGTTGGCGGTGACGCCGCTGATGGTCTGACTGGTGAGGCCGGAAATAACGCCGGAAACGAGGGTGACTTGCTGGCTCGCGTCGACGGTGAACTCGCCCGACGCCGTGAGTTCGGCGTCGTCAGACTGGAAGGTGAATTTGTAGACGGCGGCGTTGGCTGCGCTCGTATTAAGCAACATTGCAGTCGCCAGCCCGGCAATCATGGTAACCAAACTCTTACGCATCATGCATCTCCTATTCGGGCTCCAGGTCATTAGTTGTTATGACTGGCCAAGAGACCGCCAACGCCTCACATGGCGTCGATCTATTTTTATTAAATACGGCATGGATTGGCGTGATACAAGCTATGGTTGTTGTCTTAGTTAGAGAGAATTGAATCGAGGTTGTGCTAAAGTCTAATCAAATTGCTATCGGCCGGAGCGCCGCGCCTCCGCGGGGGTCGCCGCCACATCCTTCATGAACGGCGAACACTCGGGGACGCGCGCTCGGCATGATGGTAGCGTGCCCCCTTTCCAGCATTGGAGGACTTGAGTTGCCCAATCATCCCGCCTTGGCCGCGAACCGGGTTGCGGTCGTCACCGGAGCGGCCAGCGGCATCGGCTTGGCGGCTTCGGCAAAATTCGCTGCGCTCGGCATGAAAGTGTGCATGGCGGATTTGGGCGGCGAGGCGCTCGAAACCAGCGCGGCGAAGGTCCGCGCGAACGCCGCGCAGCCGGACTATGTGCGGTCCTTCGCTATCGACGTCAGCAAGCTCGACGACGTCCAGCGCCTGAAGGCGTCGGTCTATCAGGCGTTCGGCGAGGTCGCGGTGCTGATGAACAACGCCGGGACCGGCGGAGGCGGGGAATTGTTCGGCGATCCCGCCCGGTGGCGGCGCATCCTCGACGTCAACCTGTGGGGCGTGATCAACGGGGTCCAGGCCTTCGCCCCGGACATGATCAAGCAGGGCACGGCGGCGGCGATCGTCAACACGGGCTCGAAGCAGGGCATAACCTGTCCGCCCGGAGACACGGCGTACAATGTCTCAAAGGCGGGCGTGAAGGTCGTGACCGAAGCGCTGGCGCACGAATTGCGCAACAAAGAGGGCTGCCGCGTGAGCGCGCACCTGCTCATTCCGGGGTTCGTTTTCACGGGCATGACAAAGGGTTCGAGGACGGAGAAGCCACCCGCCGCCTGGACGCCCGAACAGACCGTCGACTTCATGCTCGATTCGATGGGGAAGGGCGACTTCTACATTCTTTGCCCCGACAACGACGTGCCGCGAGAAATGGACGAGCGGCGCATCCTCTGGGCCGCGGGCGACATCGTCGAGAACCGGCCCCCGCTTTCCCGCTGGCATCCGGACTACAAGGACGCGTTCGCCAAATTCGCCAAGGCTTAAGACTCGCGCTTCCGGTTGCGGGACGCGTGGGGTAGCTTGTGACGCTCCTGCCGAGGAGCGTCCCATGTTCTCTTGCTCACCAGACGATCAGCCGGAAGCGGCCGGCTCTCCAGGGCTGCTCTTGTTGCGGACCCGAACTCCAGTCGCTCACGCGCCGCATCAACGCGGACCTTTCGCGTCGCGGCTTCGTCGCCGGGATCGGCGCCTCGCTCGCGGCGCTTGGTCTTCCCCGTCCGGCGCGCGCGCAGAGCGCGTCGATTCCGACGCCGCCCGTCGTCTTCACCAACTTCCTGCTGTTCGACGGGAAGTCGAACGCTTTGCGCGGCGGGTTGAGTCTCATCGTCGAAGGCGGGCGGATCAAGGCGGTGGCGACCGGAAGCCCCGCGGGCCCGGAGGGGGCGCGCACGATCGATGGCGGCGGCCGGGTCATCATGCCGGGGCTGATCGACGCGCACTGGCATTGCATGTTCGCCGCGCTGCCGATCCCGACCCTGCTTTCGGCCGAGCTTGGCTATATTTTCCTCGCCGCCAGCGCCGAGGCGGAGCGTACGCTGATGCGCGGCTTCACCACGGTGCGCGATCTCGGCGGCCCGTCGTTTGCGCTCAAGCAGGCGATCGACGAGGGGCTCATTCCCGGCCCGCGCATCTATCCCTGCGGCGCCATGATCACCACAACCGGCGGCCACGGCGACCTGCGGCCGCTCACCGACATTCCGCGCAGTCCCGGCGGGCCGGTAAGCCCTATGGAACAGACGGGCGCCGCCAACATCGCCGACAGCGCCGACGAAGTGCGCCTCAGGGTTCGCGAGCAGCTTCTGCAGGGCGCGTCCCAGATCAAACTGGTCGGAGGCGGAGGCGTGTCGTCGCCGCGCACGACGCTGGACATGCTGACCTTCAGCGAGCCCGAGCTTCGCGCGGGCGTCGAGGCCGCCGCCGACCGCAACACCTATGTCGCGGTTCACGCCTATCCCCCCGCCGCCATCCGGCGGGCGCTCGACGCGGGCGTCCAGTGCATCGAGCACGGGCACCTGATGGATGAGGCGACGGCGAGACTGATGGCGGACAAGGGCGCCTGGCTCAGCATCCAGCCGTTCGTCAGCGAGGAGGACGCCGTTCCCCTTCGCGGGCAGAGCCAGGTGAACCTCTCCCAGGTCATCGCCGGCTCGAACACGGCCTATCCCCTGGCCAAGGCCCACAAGCTCAAGACGGCCTTCGGCTCGGACATGCTGTTTTCCGCCGAGAAGGCGGCGCGGCAGGGGATCATGCTGACCCACCTCAAGCGCTGGTACGACAATGCCGAGATCCTGAAGATGGCGACGGGGACCAATGGCGAACTGCTCGCCTTGTCCGGGCCGCGCAATCCCTATCCGGGGAAGCTTGGAATCATCGAGGAAGGCGCGTTCGCCGATCTCATCGTGGTGGACGGCGATCCGATCGCCAACATCGCGCTCGTCGAAGATCCGGAGAAGAATTTCCTCATCATCATGAAGGACGGGAAGATCTACAAGGACGCACTTCCTTCGTGATGCGACAGTCTGCTTATGGTTGGCGATCTGAGGCAGGCGTCTCTTGCCTAGGGTCAGGGCAGCCTGCTCCGGCGGACCTGCTTGGCGCTGGACGGCGCCTCGAGGACGTGTCACGAAAGTCATGTCCGAGGGGAGGGGGCTTTGCCGGAAATGAGTTCGCTCGCCATCTCATTTGTTGTCACCGGCGTGATCGTCCTGGGCGGCGTCCTCGGCCTCGTGCTTCAGGGTCTCCTCCCGGAGCGCTACACGATGGACAAGACCCGCGACATGATCGGCGGGGTCGTCGGGCAGCTGACGCTTCTGCTCGTGCTGGTCAACGGCCTCCTGATCTGGACGGCCTATGGCGTCTACAGCACCCAGCAGACAGAACTCCAGACCAGCGCGGCGCGGGCGCTCGAGTTCGATCTCGAAATGCGCCAGTACGGGCCCGAGGCGGATGAGGCCCGCGGCATCTTGAGGACCGATCTCGTCTGGGCCCATGAGCAGTTCTGGGGCGACGACACCTCGCGCGCCGCGGCCTATGAAGCCTCCTACAAGGCCATGGGCAGCCTGAACAAGTTTCTTGATGGCCTCACGCCTAAAACGTCCGCGCAGACGAGCCTGCTCGCGGCCGCGCGCGCGAACTACGCCTTCATCGGCGAGCAACGGCTCCTCATGTCGCTGCAAGCGGCGACCCCGGTTCCCTGGCCGCTGATTTACGCCGTGACGTTCTGGGCGTCCCTGTTGTTCTTCGCCATGGGGCTTTTGTCGAAATTGAGCCCGATGTCGCTTGCGATGCTCGTGCTTGGCAGCGCGTCGATCGGGCTGGCGATCTTTCTGATCCTGGAGTTCAGCCAGCCCTACACCAGCTCAGTCCGCGTCTCGCCGGCGCCGCTCGAACAGGCGATCCTTCAGCTCGATCAGCCGAGCGTCCCGGAAACCGGCGGCGCCGCGAAGTGAGATCCGTAAACAAGGAGGCAGTCTCATGGCGAATTACAAGATCCTGAGCGACGCCGAGATTCGAGCCGCGCTGGCCGAGTTGCCGGACTGGTCGCTGAAAGCCCCGAACATCGAGGCGCGGTTCGAGCTCAAGACCTTTCGCGACGCGATCGCCTTCATCGTCGAAGTCGCCATACAGGCCGAGGTGATGAACCATCACCCCGAGTTCCACAATTCCTATAACATTTTGACATTCTCGTTCTGCACGCACGACGCGGGCATGAAGATCACCGATCTCGACATTGAGACGGCGAAGCACATCAGCGCGCTCGCGCGACGCTTCCAGTCGATGGCCTGAGCGTTCCCGCGCGACGCCTTGAGTGCGATGGAGACAGGTTAGCCCTTGCTGCGCCTCGCGCGAATCGGCGGCGTTGGCGCACCCCGCCCCCCTTGCGGGGGCGGGATGGGGTGGGGGGTCGCACGGACCGAGGGGATGATTTGCGCGAGGCCTGCCGCAAGCTCAGCGCGACCCCCCTCCTTGTTCCTCCCCCGCAAGGGGGGAGGAGACGCGCGCTGCTTTCCGTGCGTAAACTCAATAGCCAGGGCTTGCAGTAGGGGTCACGCCCATGCCGAAGAGACTAGGGCCGGTTGCGCGCTCCCTCAGACGCGACGCAACGAGTGCCGAACGACGTCTCTGGCAAGGTCTTCGGCGCAAGCAGATTGGCGGCTTCCGCTTTCGACGTCAGGTTATCCTCGGCGGCTTTGTCGCCGACTTCGCCTCGTTCGACGCTCGGCTGGTCGTCGAGGTCGATGGAGCGACCCATTCGACGGACCAAGAAATAGCCTATGACGCTGCCCGGTCGGCGGACGCTCGCCGCGCTGGGCTTTGCGGTGTCTGCGGTTTACGAACGAGGACGTTTACCGCAACCTCGACGGCGTCCTGGAGACGATACGGATGAAGCTTACCCAATTGAGGCCGCGCGAGGAGGGCCCCGGGATTTGACGTCGGTGCGACCCCCCACCCCGTCCCGCCCCCACCATAGGGCGTCCGGAAGGACGCCCGTCTCTCGACCGGCTAAGGGGGGCGGGAGCAACGAGCGCGAGTTTGACGGCAAGGTCGCTGTCGTGACCGGGGGCGGCGGCGGAATCGGCTACGCGATCGCTCGCGCCTTCGCCCGTGAGGGCGCGCGGGTCGCGATCGCGGGACGCACCGAGGCGACGCTGACCCACGCCGCCGAGGCGATCGAGGCGGAATGCGGGCGCCCCGTTCTCGCGATCCCAGTCGACGTCGCCGAGGCGGAAGACTGCGAGCTTTTGATCGCCGCGACGGTCGAGCGGTTGGGCGCGATCGATATTCTCGTCAACAATGCGGCCCTGTTCGCCGTCGCGCCACTGATTGAAGCGAATGCGGCCGAGGCGGCGCGATTTTTCGCGGTCAACGCCATTGGCCCTCTCAATGCAGCGCGGGCGTTCGCGCGCTGGGCCGTCGATCACAAGCGCGGCGGCGCCATCGTCAACGTCAGCAGCATTGCAGCTGGACGGCCCGCCCTGAACCTCGGCCTTTATTCGGCGTCGAAGGCGGCGCTCGAAAGCCTGACCCGATCGATGGCGGTCGAATGGGCGAGCAAGGGGCTGCGCGTCAATGCGGTCGCCCCGGGCCATGTCGCGACCGAAGGCGTGCTTCAGGATTTGCGCACCGGCCGGCTCGACGAGGCGTCCTTGCTTGCGCGCATCCCCGCCGGACGGATCGCCGACGGCGACGACATCGCCGACGCGGTTCTATTTCTGTCCAGCAAACGCGCCCGCCATGTTCTGGGCCACGTGCTCACCGTCGACGGCGGGGAAGGGTTCTAGGCGAGCGCTCCGACCTCCGTCGGGCCGGTGCTAACCGCCGCGTTCGTCCTCGGTCCTGGCTGGCGCTTCCTGGCAACTCCAGGCCTCGAGCGAGCAAACCCAAACCGTCGCGGAAAGGGCGGCGCCGACGAACAGGATCTGCTGGTAGAAGGCCCAATCAACCGCGACCAAGACACAGAGCAGTGTCGTCACGAAGGAAATCGGCAGGATTGGGGACATATAATGACCCGTTGACGGCAAGAGCGGCGCAATGTGCGCCATATTCGCCGAACACGGATCGAGGGGGTTTGTTCCAAGGGAAGGTTAGTCAAAAGTTTACCGTGTTCCCGGCGGATACAATGCGCTCAAGGAAACGCCCGGCGGCGCCCGCCGCTGTCAGAAAGCCTGGCTCTCAGTGCTCGGAGGAATTGCGCACCCTTTTCTCATCGCTTCGCACCGGAATCTCTCGCGCGCTCCACGCCTCGAGGGAACAGACCAATATGGTGGCCGAGAGCGCCGCGCCCACGAACATCAATTGTTGAAAATGGACACCCTCGATCGCGCCGAAGGTGCAGAGCAAGGTGAGCAGAAATGAGATCGGCAGGATCGGAGACATCGTGGCGGACCCGGTTTGGCGAGGCGACTTCGCTTGTTCGCATCTGCCCTCGGTAACGCCGACGGCGTCGCTTCGGTTCCCGGCCCAGACCTTCGCGCGGCAAAAAATCCGCGTGCCGCCGGGGGCGTCGCGACAGCTCAGGCGGATCGCGGCGCAAGCCTCGACGTTGGACTCCAGTCGAGACTCGCCTATACCTTTTCTCAACGACAGAGCGATGCCGGGAGCGAAATCCTACATGCACGGTCTCAGCCCACCGAGCCAATCGATGAAATCCGCCAAAGAGCCGATGAAGGGCAAGGACTACGACAAAGCCTTACGCGAGCTGCAGGTCGATCTTTGCGCGCTCCAGGAGTGGGTCAAGCACAAGGGCCTGCGCGTGGTGATCGTGTTCGAGGGACGCGACGCTGCCGGCAAGGGTGGGACGATCAAGGCGATCACTGAGCGGGTGAGCCCGCGCGTGTTCCGGGTGGTTGCGCTTCCCGCTCCTTCCGACCGCGAGAGGACACAACTCTACCTACAGCGTTACCTGCCTCATCTTCCGGCCGCAGGCGAGGTCGTGATCTTCGACCGCAGCTGGTACAATCGGGCCGGCGTCGAATATGTGATGGGCTTTTGCACCAAGGAGCAGCACCGCCGCTTCCTCACGCTCTGCCCCCAGTTCGAACACGCCATTATCGACGATGGCATCCTCCTCGTGAAGTTTTGGCTCGAGGTCAGCGACGAGGAGCAGGAGCGCCGCTTCAAGGCGCGCATCAAGGATCCGCTGCGCCAGTGGAAGCTGAGCCCGATTGACCTCCCCTCACGCGCCAAGTGGTACGAGTACTCGCGGGCGCGTGACATTATGCTCAAGGCGACCGACATGGATTACGCGCCATGGACCATCGTCCCCTCCGACGACAAGAAGCGGGCGCGGCTCAACGTCATCCGCCACCTGCTGAAAGTCATACCCCACAAGGACGCGCCTCGGACCAAGGTCAAGCTGCCCAAGCGCTCGACCAAGGGCGCCTACGACGACGTGGCCTCGCTCAAGGGCCTGCGATTCGTCGAGGATTGGGCCTGATCCCCAGGCCGATCAGCCTCGGCGCAACGCAGCCAGCACGCCGCCCGCAGTCGCAAAAAGCGAGGCGTCCGCATCGGCGAACCCAAGCAGCTGAAGCCCGAGCGGTAGGCCGTCGTCCTCAAGGACGGGAAGCGAAATCGCCGGAACGCCGAGCATCGACCCCGGAACCACGAAGGCGGCGTCGCCCGTCCAGTTGAGGCCGACCGGAGCCGCGCCTGGCGCCGCCAAGGTGAGGCACGCGTCGAATTCCGCCTCCAGCGCCCGATAGATCGCGCGCAGTCGATCGCGCTCCGCGATGTCGCGGCGATAATCGTCGAGGGTCATCGTCTCGGCCCGGCCGCCGAGGTCGAGCATCGGCTGGCTGAGCTTGGCGATGTCGCGCGCGCGGTAAGTGTTGAGCGGCCAGCGGGATTCCCAGGCGATGATGTCATGGGAGAGTTCCCGGGCGCCGGCTATCGCGTCCTCGACCGCGGCGACCGTTCTTGCTCTCGTCGCGCGACGCGAGCGCGACGCCAGCCGACTTGAGCCTGGCCAAAGCATCCTGGAACGCCTCCTTCGCCGCCGGCGTCGCCACTTTCCAGCCGGGGGTCTCCAGAACCGCCAGCCGGCGCGGCTTTGATGGCGCGGGGCAGGTCGGCGGACCGTAGAGGCCCGGATAGCCGGGATCGCCCCCGACCCGCTGCGCGATCTCGTAGGCGACCTGCCAAGCCTCCGGCAGGCTCGCGGCGATCGGTCCGTGCGTGCTCTGGGAAAGCGCGTCATGGCTGCCGCCGCGATTGATCGCCCCGACTGTCGGCTTGAATCCGAAGCAGCCGCAGAAGCTCGATGGCCGTAAAATCGAGCCGAACACTTGAGTGCCGAGCGCGACGCTAACCGCGCCGACGGCGACCGCCGCGGCCGATCCGCTGCTCGAGCCGCCGGGCGTGCGTGTCAGGTCCCACGGATTGCGGGTCGCGCGCGGGTGCATCCAGGCGAACTCGGTCGTCACCGTCTTGCCGACGATCACGCCGCCCGCCTCACGCAGCGCCGAGACGCTCGCGCCGTCACGCTCGCTACGGTAGCCGGCGAACAGCGGCGAACCGTTCTCCGTCGGCATGTCGATGGTTTCGATGATGTCCTTGACGCCGATCGGCATGCCGTCGATCGGCGAAAGCGGCTTGCCCGCGCGCCAGCGGTCCGTGGAGCGATCCGCCGCCGTCCTTGCGGCGTCAAGATTGAGAGAAACGAAGGCGCCGATCCTCGGCTCCCAGGCTTCGAGGGCCGCGATGCAGCGCTCGAGAAACGCGCGAGGGAATCTTTCCCGTTGGTAAAATCCGCCGTCGCCGGAAGAAACGGCTGCATCCGGGGCTTTGTCGCATCGGGCGAGTTCATGGGTTCCTCTTGTAACGCGATTCCGACAGTCTCGTCATCGCAAGGAGCCGTAGGGCGTCGAAAGGATGGCTCCCCTCATTCTGAGGCGCCCGCGTCAGCGGGCCTCGAAGAATGGTTCAGTGGGCGCCGTTGGTCAGTCGCGCCCGTCCCTCCGGACGGGCTACGGCGACGTGGCGATCCAGGAGCCGCTTGGCGCCTCGCGGATCTCCGGCCCGCGCTACTTGCAACCGGCCGGCTTCGTTCTTGCCCCGGACGGAAGCGTGAAGGCGGCCGTCTACGCCACGAGCGCGATCGGCCGGATGCTGGCCAAGGACGTCGTGGGTTTCGTCGGCTACTTAAAATCGGTGGCCGCCAAGGCCGCGGCAGAGTAACCTGCGGGCTTGAAGCCGGTTGGCCTCGGGGCGCCGCCGGCTGACCGGTCCGGGAGGAAACCCATGCTGTTCGCCGTGAGTGGTCTCATGGGCTGCGAGGTTAACGCGATCGACGGAGAGGTCGGCGTGGTCAAGGACTTCCTGTTCGACGACCGGACATGGAAGATCCGCTGGGTGACCGTCGACGCCGGGCGGTGGCTGCCCGGCCGCAAGGTGTTCATCCATCCGTCGGCGATTGCGCCGCTCACGCTGCCGCCAAAGCCGGCGCTGCCGATGATGAGCCCGGGCGAGCCGCTCACGCTCACCGTCAATCTGACGAAGGCGCAAATCGAAGCGGGCCCTCACGCCCAGATCAGCGAACCGGTGACGTGGGACATGGAGGGGCTTCTCTACGACTATTACGGTTGGGATCCGTATTGGGGCGCGTCGCATTTTGGCGGCGCCATCTTGCCGAATGCGGAATCCGAGATTGTCCGCGACGCCGCCCGGCGCGCGGCGGAGGCTGAAACGCCGCCTCTCGACGGCGCCGATCATTTGCACAGCGCGGCCGAGTTCAAGGGCTACTACGTTCACGCCGAGGACGGCGACATCGGGCACGTCGAGAACCTGCTCGCCGACGACGCCAATTGGGAGATCCGCTATCTCGTGATCGCGACCCGGAACTGGTGGCCCGGCAAGGTGGTGCAGCTTTCGCCTTATGCCGTGAAGGACATCGACTGGCTCGGCGAGCGCGTCAATATGAACGTCACCCGCGAGCAGGTGAGGTCGGCTCCCGCCTGGGACCCGCTGGCGCTGGTCAACGAAGTCACTGAGGAGGACCTCCATCGCCATTTCGGCTGGCCGGGTTACGGTCGGGCGTAGCGCCCCGAGTAGGCCGAGAACGAGACGTGATGCGGGTGTAAGCCTCCCTTCTCGCCACGCGGCGCGTGCTGGACGGCGCCCCGTCTCTCGACGGGTATGAGAGGAAGGCCCAGGATGAGGGCTTCATCGTTCCATGTCCAGGCTCGCGCGGCTTCCATGTCCAGGCTCGCGGCGGCGGATCTCTTCATCCTCCGCGTACCGTCGGGAGACGGGCGTCCTGCGAAGCCCTGCTCGCCCTTCCTTTGACAGCCGGCCTCGGGGGTCTCGAACCCGCCCCAATGCGCTCAAGCGCTCGCGCTCAAATCGACAGCGCGACCTTGCCGACAAGTCCGGCGAGAATGAGCAATCCGCTCAGGCGGCAGCTGTCGCCTTCCTCCGCCAGGAAAAGCCGGCCAAAGCCGATGACCGCGGCAAGCGTGACGGCGATTTGGCCAGCGGAGTTCATGTTTTGTTTCCCCAGCAGTTTCCGCCATTGAGTCTCGCCATTCATCGTTGCTACGGGAGCTTGCCTGAGGCGGTCGTCATCGGCGGAATAACTATAGGGGAGAAACAGGAACAAAGCAAGAATAAAATAGCTTCCTGGGCAATTTTTTTCCGCGCCCGGCGCTCGGAGCCGGAAGGGGTCCGGAGGACGGCGGGCGGCACGGGGAGGCTTGGGGGAGGGCTTGGGGGCGGTTTGAGAAAAGCCCCGCGCAGAGGGGCGCCGCGCGGGGCTAAGGCGCGCTGTCGTGTGGTTGCGGTCGCGCGCTGAGGAACAGTTTTGATCGCGACAACTGAGATGACAATTCGACATAAATGCTGAGGCATTGCAGGCGCGACGTGCGCCTCCTGCACTCTGTCGCGCCCCCGTGATTTGTGTTCCATCCCCGTAAAATGCGGGCCGTTCATGCCCGCGGTTTCAGTTCCGACTCGGTAAACTGGAGACTTCAGCCGACGATCATATCCATCGAAGAGGAATGACGTTTCAGCTGGTGCGCGCTCATGGCGTCGAACAGGTTTCCTTGACGCCGTTCATCGTCAGCGTCGCGCTCCGGCCCTTGATCCAGAACTCGATGCCGGCGTTGGCGTAGCGCCCTCCGTCGGCGGACAGGACCTGCGGCAGGTGGAGTTCCCGGCCCTTGTCCAAGGTGAGCGCGACCTCGCCCTTGGCGGCGCCGGGCGGGGAGAACTTGGCGGTCAACCTCGTCCCGTCGCTGCATGTGTAGCGAGCCTCGGTCGCGTCCGCGGAGGCGCCTGCCGCCAGAATTGCGCTTGCACATGCGAGGCCGAGCCGGATCGCAAATCTGTTGACGAGACTCATGCAGGACAGCCCAGGCGCTTCGATAGGGCGGAGATCGGCCGGTTGACCTGTGACGCCTATCACAGCGCCGGAGCCGCCGCCAATGAAGTCTGGGCGGGGCGTGGGAAGGCAACGACCATTTGGCGGGGTTTCGCGCCGGACGGCGGACGGGATCTGTGCTCGACAAGCCGCGGAGGCCTCGAGCGCCGTGTGGTGGGTAAAACTACCAATTGAGAGAAGCCGCAAAATCGCAGCGATTGCTTGCCAGCGGGGCGGCGGCCGATAGACATAGGATCGTGGCCGGCGAGGGTGGAGGGGGAAATGCAGCCAAACGCAAATCAGCCTGAAGACACGGCCGGGCAAAAAGCAGCGGATAAGGGGAAAGGACCGCCGGACACCGGGGACCCCGGCGACGCGCCGGGCGATGGGGGATCGCCTCCGTCCTCGGGACCTCTGGTCCGGCCGAGGCAACGAAACTGGCTCGGGCTCTATTTCGTCGCTCTGTCCGTGTTGACCTTCTATGTTCTCGTTGCAACCTGGCCTGTCGTCAAAGTCGTCGTCAAACCAGGTGACCCGACCGAGTTTTTCGATGCTCGTGTTTTCGACCAGAGACTCCACGTTTCTCCTGATTTACGACTTTTCATCACGGTTGTCGCAGCTGGGGCTCTGGGCAGTCTCGTACACGTCCTGACGTCGTTCGCCGACTATGTCGGCAATCGAAACCTGCGGCAAAGCTGGATCTGGTTTTTCGTCCTGAGAACGCCGGTCGGGATCGCGCTTGCCCTCCTCTTCTATCTCGTTCTGCGGGGCGGCTTGATCGTACCGAGTTTGCCGGAGAGCACTGGCCAGGCTCCAACGGCGACACTGATCAGTCCATTCGGGCTCGCCGCGATCGCGGCGATGGCCGGAATGTTCTCCAAACAGGCGACAGACAAATTGAGCGAGATTTTCACTTCCCTGTTCCAGACATCCCATCCTGTTCCTCGCGCGGACCCGCTGAAGCCGAATAAGCCGGTGATCGCGGGCGCCGAACCGAACAGCCTCAAGGTCAACGGCGATCCTAGGCTTGCGCTGATCGGACGCAATTTCGACAAGGGCTGCAAGGTGACGGTCAATGGCAAGGAGCGCCAATCGAAATGGGAAACCGCGACACGCGTCGCGGTCACCCTGCTCGCGCCGGAGGATTTGAAAGACAAAGGCGAGCTGACGCTGATCGTACAGAATCCAAGCGCCGCTGGAGGAGATTCCGAGCCGTTCACGGTGCCGGTGGCGTAAGCCGGGGTTAAGCGCGGCTCCCTTGAGGATCGCTGCCGCGCCCTGGGCAAGCGCGTGTTGCCTGCCGATGGAATCGCGAGGAGGCCGAAGGCCGACGCGGCGATCCAGGGAGCGCAAGGCGCCCCGAGTTCCCCTGTGGATGAACCTTGATCTCACCCTCAACCCTCCGACCCGCGAAATGGAGAAGGAGGCTGCCTCCGCTGGCTTCTACGAGCCCGGTGGCGAAAATTCCGCGACTGCAAATCCTGACCGCCGCGCAAGTGATCGAGGGCAAACGCCCTCAAGTCCCATTCGGACACACCGAAAGCCTCAAAAAGGCGAGCCGCGAAAGCGACGGCCAACAGACCCGCCTGCTTTGACTGCGAAAAGAAACCTAATCTGTTAGTTAAGCGTACGATTGTTATTGCTTGTTATTGTTCAATTATCTCGCCTCCAGCTAGTAAGCTAAGTGTTGTCGATCACCATTTCGACCAATTTGGCGATCTTGTCCCTCGTGAGGTCACCCGAATTTGAGATATAGGGCTCCGCATCAGGCGGGTAGACATAGGCAACGCCCCTTTTCGTTCCGCCGTCGCCGGCGCGAGTTACTATAATATTTCCGAGCGCCGTTGATATGCTGGTTGTTCCTCCATCACCAATCTTGAACGAGACGCCGACCGGCTTGTGATCCTGTATATCGATCTGCGGCGCAAAGGTGAATTGACCCTCGCCCAAATGCTGCTTCAGTTCTGCGAGGAATGGCAGAACGTTGCTCTCCATTGCGCGCTTGCAGTGCTCAATATCCTCGCTGCGCTTCTGAATGTGTTCAGCGGCTAATCCGGATTGACGCTGTCGTTCAGCGACAGCTGCGTCAGTTTTTGCGTTGAACTTGTCCGCGAGTTCCTTGGCGTTCATTTTGAATTTCTCCAGGACGATGCACCTGCTGTTCCCTTGCGCGACAAGGTAAACCCGGTTCTCCACTGATGGTGTGAGCGTTCCTCACCCCGATAGAGCATCAACGAGAGTAGACGCGGCGGGTTCCTAGCTTTTGAGTGTCCGAATTTGACGGAGAGGGTGTCCTAGCTCTCCTTGAGGGCATTCGCGATCGATCGAGAGGGTAGGGACGCGGAAATCCGAGAGGGTGGGTGTGGTCTCTCATGCCTCGGGCGGCCTAGGACTCATGCGCGTCGTTTGGCTGGCGGCGGAGGGCTGATCGGTGGGCGATGGAGTTGGGGCGGAATATGCTGATCCTTGAGCCTCGACATGGTCGAGGAGGCGATGCAACACCTCATCTTGTGCCTCCAGATGCTCTTCCACCGTGAGCGGTAAGATCTTCTTCAGCATCGGTGCAGTCATCTCCAGCACAGTCGTTAAGGCCTTGAGCATGATTACCGCGTCAAACATGCCAATCGCAAACACCTTTGGATCTCGGCCATAGTGCTTGGCAATTGCCACAAGATCATTTTCCCCTGGCGTTTTAATGATTGCCTCCAATCCGCCAGACACCTCTACAAGTCCGGCCAAAGCCTGATCCCAGCATCCCCGGATACCCCGCAGTCGTTCGTGAAGTTCCTCAGTGGTCATAGTGTTTCCGCCTTTCTCGCGTTCGGGGATAGGCCGCGCCAACAGATAGCAGTCTGCCCGCCGCTATCCTAGGCGATTGCGAATCAACCCTAGGAGCGAATCAATGCCGTTTCACACTCCGCCTAGCGCGGAAGTTGCCGGATATGCCGGTTTTGCCCTTTTCGAAGCACTCAGCGACCTTCTCGTCATCAAGGATATTTTGACGCGAAACGAGGTCGACGAACTCCTCGCGAGAACGGCCTCGCGCCTCCAAACATCTCCAGATGAAGTCGGCCGTCGCACCGCGGACTTCGTCCGACAGCTAGGCGAACAATGACGCTGATGCTCAAAAGGGCGTTCTGCTCAAAAAGGGACCGGTGACTGAATTGATTGATTTACGAAAAGCGGAATTGATGGTATATGTATTTCTCTTAGCCGGACGAGGCCCGCCTTTTGTGAGGCGGGCGGAGCGGGGAATCGAAAGGACGGCGATTGGGTTTTTAAGCAGGCGCCGCACAACCCGAGACGCGAGTCGAGACAGAGACGAATTTTTTTATTTTTTCACCCGTAACCTATTGAAAAGCCCCAATTCCACCAAAGGAAACCAAGGAAATCCAAGCGTATTTCCTTGGTTTTCCTTGGATTTGCTTGCAGCGAACTCGCCCGCCGGTTGCATCCGCCGGCCGTGAAGGGGAGGTCGCGCGCCTCAGGCGCCGCTCAGGCGAAGGCGCGCGCCGCCGCCTTGTGCCTGGCGATCAGCGCGGGGAGGTCGACGCCCTCGGGCTTGCCGTCGATGACCCGCCATGTCCCGGCGACCATGACCCGGTCCGCCCGATGGGCGCCGCAGAGGGCGAGCGCGGCGATCGGATCCTGGGCGCCCGAGAAGCGCGGCTCGTCGAGCGCAAAGAGCGCGAGATCGGCCTGCAGGCCCGGCGCGATCGCGCCGATGTCGTCGCGCCCGAGACAGCGGGCCGACCCTTCCGTCGCCCAGCGGAGCGCGTCGTAGGGGCTCACCGCCGAGGGCCCGTAGCTCAAGCGCTGGAGCATGAGCGAATGGCGCACGGCCTCCATCATGTTCGACGAATCGTTGGAAGCCGAGCCGTCGACGCCGAGCCCGATCGCGACGCCCGCCGCCTCGAGCTCCTTCACCGGGCAGACGCCCATGCCGAAGGCCATGTCGGAGGCGGCGCAATGGCAGACGCTGACCCCGGCCTTGCCGAGTCGCTCGATCTCGCCCGCGCTGAAATGGATCCCGTGCGCGACCCAGGCGCGCGGGCCGAGCCACCCCGCCTCCTCCAGGAGGTCGACCGAGCGCATGCCGAACGTCTCGACCGCGTAGACGTCCTCGTCCAGCGACTGGCAAAGATGGGTGTGCAGCCGGCAATCGTAGCGCTCGGCGAGCGCAGCCGACCCCTCCATCACCCGCTTCGGCACGGCGAGCGGCGAGCAAGGGGCGAGGGCTGCGCGAATCATCGCGCCCGGCTTTGGATCGTGATAGGCGCGCAGCACCCGCTCGCTGTCCTCGAGGATCGTCTCCGAATCCTGCACGATCGAATCGGGCTGCAAGCCGCCGTCCTTCTCGGAAATACCCATCGACCCGCGCGTGACCGTCATCCGGATGCCGAGCTTCGTCGCCTCCTCGACCTCGATGTCGATCGCGTTGGTAAGGTTCGGGGGAAACAGATTGTGATGATCGGCCGCGGTCGTGCAGCCGGACAGCATGAGTTCGACCAACGCCATCCGGATCGCGAGGCGCAGGGCCTCGGGGGTCATGCGGCCCCAGACGCGCTCCATCGTCACGAGCCAGGCAATGAGCTCCTTGCCGAACCCGGCCGGGTGGGCGCGCGTCAGGGTCTGGTAGAAATGATGGTGCGCATTGATGAGGCCCGGCAGGACGACATGGCGCGAGGCGTTGAAGGTCGTGTCCGGCGCAACGGTCGGCGATTGGCCGCGCGGGACGCATTCGACGATCTGATTTCCGTCCACGACAACGCCGCGTTCAGCGTCGGCTGCGAGAATGGCGAGCGGGTCCTTGATCCACAAACGCATGGCGCAGGTCGCCTCCGTTTTTGCAAAGCGGGGCGCATAGGCGAGGCGGGCGGAAAGGTAAAGCCTTTTGGCGCGTCTCTTGCTTTGGTTAATGATCTCGTGGGGAATGTTGAAAAATGTATTCGACGCTTGGAATTTCGGCCCTTATGGTGGCCCCGCCGGGGCGGCAACGACCATGCATGCGGCATGTTCGGGATAAAGCTTACCCCATCGCGGGGGCGGCGCAGCCGCCTAACCGCGGATAGAATTGAGGGAGGACTTGTATGCGCGGAGCGATCATCGCAGCGTTGGCCGGGGCGATCGGGTTCGCCGGACCGGCCTTCGCCCTCGACAAGGTGACCTTCGGCACCAATTGGGTCGCCGATCCCGAGGCGGGCGGCTACTACCAGGCTTTAATCGACGGGACCTACGCCAAACACGGGCTGGACGTCACCATTCTTCAAGGCGGCCCGACGTCCAACGGCGGCATGCTCCTGATCGCCGGAAAGATCGAGTTCTTCATGGGCGGCGACATGATCGGCGATTTCCTGGCGGTGCAGAACAACATCCCGACCATCGCCGTCGCCGCCCACTTCCAGAAAAACCCGCAGATCTTCATGTCGCATCCAGGTGTCGGCCTCGACAAATGGACGGACCTTCCCAACGCGAATCCGGCTTTTGTCAGCGCCGGGGCGGTCAACACATTCTGGGCTTGGATGCGGCTCGCCTATGGCTTCAAGGACGAGAACATCAAGCCTTACAATTTCAATTCGGCGCCGTTCATCGCCGAGCCGCATTCGATCCAACAGGGGTATCTGACCTCGGAGCCGCTCGAGGTTGAGAAGCAGGGCGGTTTCAAGCCCAACGTGTTCCTGCTCGCCGATTACGGCTACGACACCTATTCGACCCTGGTCGAGACCCGCCGCGAGATCGTAGAGAAGCATCCTGATATGGTGCAGCGGTTCGTCGATGCTTCCACCATCGGGTGGTACAACTACCTCTATGGCGACAATACGAAGACCAATGAGGCGATTAAGAGAGAGAATCCCGAGATCACCGACGACGAGATCGCCTTCTCGATCAAGAAAATGAAAGAATTTGGCATCGTCGATTCAGGCGACACCCTCAAACTCGGGATTGGCGCGATGACCGACCAACGCTGGAGCGATTTCTATAACACGATGGTGAAGGCCGGGGTGGTCAAGCCGGGCATTGATTACAAGAAGGCTTACACCCTCCAGTTCGTCAACAAGGGCGTGGGCCTCGACCTGCGGCCGAAGTGAAGCAATCTGTCGAGAATCCCACTTGTTTAGCCGCTACTTCTTGGGCGCCGGCAGCGCATTGAACACGTCGGGCGGCAGGACCGTGGAGACGCTGATCGTCACCTTCTCGTTCGGGCCAAAGTTCCTCACCTGGTTCGTGACCGAGGGAAGGCTCTTGAGAAAGGCGACGATCGCCTGCGCGTCGGCGTCGGAGAGGTGCGACAGCGCCGGATAAGGCATCACGGGGCTAAGCTCCCTTCCTTCGGGGGTTTTGCCGGTGCGGAACGCGGCGATGATCTGACCGTCTGTCCATTTGCCAAGACCGGTGTCTTTGTCGGGCGTCAGATTCTGCCCCACGAACACGCCCGCGCCCGGAATGGCGAAGCCGACATCGGATCCCCCGAGATAGCGCTTCGCGTCGGGCGTGCCGAGAAGGGCGCCAGGCGTGTGGCAGTCCGAGCAGCCGGCGATCGTCACGAGGTAACGTCCGCGGGCGACCTGGGCGTCGTCGGCGGAAGCCGGAAACGCGAGGCCTACAGATGCGGTCAGGGCCACGCCAAGAGTTGTGGCGAACAGGCTTTGAGGCATGGTTCTCTCCTTCTCAGTTTGCGACGAGCCCCCCGGCCTGGCTGACGCCGGATATGGGAATTCCTTCCAGATGAGCGGGGACTTCCCAGTCCTGCGTGGGGTCAGGCTCATGCGCCGCCGGTGAGATCGCGCCTCGCCATGCGACGCCCATCATCTGGGCGGTCTGGTAAGCCATCACGCTCCAACCTTTCGTCGCCAAGGCGCGCAAGCCTGCCGCCACGTGGGGTGACACCAAGTCATGAAAGACGACCATTGCGGTCGTTTCGAGGTAGGGGGCGCAGGCGAGGGCGTCCTGGGTGGGGGCGTCCCGGTCGTGGTCCCCGTCGATGAACGCGAACGACCATCGGGCGCCCGCTTCGCCCAGGCGGACAACAGCCGCAGGACTCGCTTCGGGGACGAGAATCGTCGAACTCCCGCCGGCCCCGCGGATCGCGTGCTCGAATTCGCGCCGCCAGTCTGGATCTGCGAGCAGAGGTTCGATGACGTGAAGAGGGGCAAGGCCCGAAGCGATCAAATGGGCGGTCGACCAGCCGCGCCAGGCGCCGATCTCGATTCCGCTCCGCCCTTTGAAGGCGCATGCGTTGGTATAGAGGATGGAAGCTTCGTCGCGATTTATGAAGCCGACCGTCGGGTTGCGTCGGTCGACGCGAAACGGATGATCGATCTGCTTGCGGAAGTAGGGCCAAGTCGAGGCGCTCTTGTCCGCCTCGATCATGTTCGGAAAGAGATGATCAAGAAGGGGCGTTTGAAGGTTGGTGGCGACATAGTCTTTGGCCATGGATTCGGACCCGGAGCGAAGGAACGAAATGACACCGCCTGCGTTATTTTGCGACCTGATTCTGAGGCGCTCTTCAAGCGGCGCGCCATAGCGAGGCCGAATGGCACGCTGCGCTACCCAGCGTCAAGAAGGGGGTGGCCTCTTCGCTGGCCGTCGGCGCCGCAATGCAGCAAATTCTGGGCACTTGTACTTAGCTTGTTCTCGCATTAGCTGTTGTTTGACCCGAAAGACGAGGTCTATAATGTTCACGCTTCAGGCGCGTTGAGCGACGAGTGCGAAGGGACGTCTTGAAAAAGGGGGAGCACATGCGGACGATCAAAAGCAACCCGGGAGTCTTGCGGTAGGAGGTGCTGACGGCATGCGATTTGCAGCACAGCGGGAGGATGTCGCGGCCTGAGAGGACGCGGCGGAATAACGGGTTCGCATCATGAATAAGATCGCAACTCTGACGACAAAAGCAGCGTCGATCCCTGTCGCGGCGCCGCCACTTGTGACCTTGCGGGGGGTGCATAAGGTCTTCGCCAATAAGGTCACGGCTCTGGAGGGCCTCGATCTCGACATTCGGGCAGGCGAATTTCTATCCTTGTTAGGACCGTCCGGCTGCGGCAAGTCGACAGTTTTGCGATTGCTGGCGGGCCTTGCTGGGCCGACGCGCGGCGAGATCGTGTGGCTGACGAAATGCCCGGAACTGGGTTTCGTGTTTCAAGAGCCGACACTCACTCCTTGGTCGGACGTCTTCACTAACGTTTGGCTGCCTTTGCGCCTTGCCGGCGTTTCGAAAGAGAAGGCTCGGCCGCGGGTTGAAGAGGCGCTTGAGCAAGTGGGACTGGCTGGATTCGCCAAGGCGTATCCGCGCCAGCTGTCCGGCGGCATGAAGATGCGAGTGTCGATCGCCCGCGCGCTGGTGACGCGGCCGACGGTACTCTTGATGGACGAGCCGTTCGCGGCGCTGGATGAGATTACGCGCCTCAAGCTGAATGACGATCTGGCGGCGCTTCGCTCGTCGCTGGGGGCGACGGTGGTGTTCGTGACCCATTCGGTGTTCGAAAGCGTCTATCTTTCCGACCGTATCGTCGTGATGGCGGCGCGCCCCGGGCGCGCTGTGGCGGAGATCAATGTTGAAGCGCCCACTGCATCACGGCACGAGGGGTTTCGGCTCTGCAAGGCGTACGCTGACACATGCGTCCAGACCTCGGAAGCGCTTCATCTTGCAATGGGCGATCGGCCGTCCAAGATGTTTAAGGCCCAGGCGCCAGCACTGTGAACCGCGATGACTTCGTCGGCTATGCGGTACCAGCTATCACGCTGAGCTTGGGGCTCTTCGCTTGGGAGGGCCTCGTCAGGTACTTCGCTGTCCCGTCCTATCTTTTACCCGCGCCAAGCCTCATTATCTCCACGCTCATCACCGATTGGCCGACACTGTCCGCGTCGCTGTGGGTGACGCTGTCGATTACCATCAAAGCGTTGGTGGTCGCGATCATTGGAAGCGTGACGCTCGCTATTCTTTTCGCCCAGTCGAGACTGGTTGAGCGTGCGTTCTACCCGTTCGCGGTCGCGATGCAGGTGACGCCGATTGTGGCGATCGCGCCACTCCTGCTCATCTACCTCGCGCCGGGCGTCGCGGTCCTGGTGTGCGCCTTTTTGGTCGCATTCTTTCCTCTGCTGGCTAACACAACGCTCGGGCTGTCCTCGGCGGATCACAACCTGGTTGACCTGTTCCAGATGTATCGGGCAACGCGCATGCAGCAATTCATGCTGCTCAGATTGCCCTCGGCTCTGCCGTATTTCCTCGCCGGCCTTCGCATCAGCGGCGGACTAGCGCTGATTGGCGCGATCGTCGCGGAGATCGCTGCGGGTTCAGCCGGGCAGGGGTCAGGGCTTGCCTATCGCATTGTCGAGTCTGGGTTCCGCCTGAATATTCCGCGCATGTTCGCTGCGCTGCTCTTGATTTCGGTGGCGGGGATCACAATTCATCTGCTGCTGACTGCGCTGTCACATTGGTTGTTGCGCGATTGGCATGACAGCGAGCGTGGACGGGAAACCTGAGATAAATCAGATAATTTGCCCGGTCGTCTAAGCCGGCGTAAGGGGTTTTGGTGTCTGCCGAGCCGCCGACCGACCGACTCTGCGCCGTTAAATGGAAGGTGGGGTCACATGAATATCGAGTATCTTAACGTTGAGCGGCGCCTTGCCCCGCGGCGCAGCTCTGTTCTGCGCAAGCTCGGAATCTCCAATCTAGTCAGTACTGCAGCGTTCGACATCGAAGCCGCGCATGAAGCCCTCGTTCGTCGCCAGGCGGTCCCCGAGCGAATCTTCGCCGACGGCCTCGTGGTCGATGTTCCAGCCGGTGTGTACCACCCGCTCCCAGACTTAAGCTCCGAGTTTTTCATCCGCAATATCAAGGCGATGAATTCGGATCTGATCGCCAAGACACTTGAAATCGGTTGCGGCTGCGGCATCATCTCACTTTACGTGGCGGCCAACTGGACATCGAGAACGGTTGCGACCGACATTTCGCCGATCGCTGTTGAGGCGACGATCGCGAACGCAAAACTTAACAACGTCACGTTGACAGCCTTTCAGTCCGATCTGTTCGAGAAAATTGACGAGAAGGATTTCGATCTCATCGTTTTCAATACCCCGTTGGTCGACAAAAACCCTGAGAATGACATAGAACGCTATAGTCTGTGCGATCCGCAAGGACGGATCACGGAATCCTACCTGCGCCAGGCTCGTCGCCACGTGTCGAAGGATGGGCTGATCATCTTTTCGATCTGCAACAATTCCGCCTATGAGGTGATGGATTCGATCGACCTCGACTATCAGATCGTCGGCTTCGAGCTGGCCTATAGCGGCTTTTGGCGGGCGATCGTCGGGGCGCGCAACTGAAAGTCAGGCTCCGAAACCAATCAACTCGCGGGCCGCCGGCGGTTGGCGTCGCCGTTGGCGCGCATGATAGGGGATTGGTTTCAGACCCGCGTTTCCGCGCGCAAGCGCGACTGGACCCAAGCAATGGCGGATGTTGGTTCGGCGTCTCGCAGCGGCCTCGCCGAGCCGCATCGTCGGGGAATGAGAAAATGGATCAGCCTGCTCGCTGAACTCCCCTATTTTGCGATCGTCGTTATCGGCACTGTTGGTGTGTCTTGGACCAATATGCTGGGCCTCACTGTGGCGGACTACTGGGTCACTATGACGCCGATCGCCGCGCTTCTGTGTATCTGCGCAGGTTGGGTCCATTTGCCGCAAGGTCGTAGGCGGTTCGAAATGGTGGCGATTCAGGTCGGCCAGTGGGCGGCGGTCCTCGTCGCGATGTATCTCATCTATGTGAGCAACGCGGACGGCTTGGTCACACGCGACGCTTTGGGAAGCATTCTGTTGACGTTGCTCGCGCTCGGAGTTTTTATTTCCGGGTTAGACCTAAGGAGCTGGAAGCTTTGCGTCGCCGGCGCTTTTCTTGCGCTTACTGTGCTCTTTGTCGCTTGGTTTGAGGACGCGGGGTTGTTCATATTTCTCGTCGGCGCGGCGCTGATCGTGCTTGGATTGCTTATTTGGTGGGGGCCCCACCGATCGCTCCAAGCGCAGTGAGCCAGGCGCTCGGGTTTCAGCTCGCAACCCTTTTCATCGGGCCGCTGCGCCGCATGAGGCAGTGACACGTGTGCGTGATCGTCTGCGCGGGGACTTGCGCAGGGAAGCCGGATGGCGCCTAAAGAACAGCTGAAGAAGAGGGCGGGGCGGGCGAGCCGGCCGGCAGGGGAGCTTCACTATTGCTTTGAGCGTTCACGACTTGGCCCGCGTCGCGGGGGCGAGGACAAGGGCTGGCGGGCCCCGAGAAGGCGACGCTGTGCTGGCGCGCCTTCGGTCCGCCGCGGAGCAGGCGTGCAGGCCCACCGTGAAGCTTTTGGCCCTTGCGCGGGCGGCGCCGCTTCTCGCCTCGGTTGCATGCGCTGGGATGTGCCCCGGTCGGCCCCAACTTCGAGCGGCCGGCGGCGATCGTCTCGCCACAGTTCAAGGAAATCAAGGGCTGGAAGATCGCCACGCCGCGCGCCAACGAGCCGAAGGGCGAGTGGTGGTCCGTTTTTCATGATCCGGAGCTTGACCAGCTCATGCCGGTCGTCGTGGTGTCCAACCAGACGGTCAAGGCGGACGAGGCCGCCTATCGCGAGGCGTTGGCGCTCATCAATGAAGCTCGCTCAGGGCTTTTTCCCACCGTCCACGGCAGCGGTTCGGCAACGCACTCGTCGCCTTCGCAGACGACCCTGACCGCGGAAGCCTCAGGGACGTGGACCCTCGATGTCTGGGGTCAGATCCGGCGCGAGATCGAGGTGCAGCAGGCCTTCGCGCAAACGAGCGCCGCCACACTCG
The DNA here is from genome assembly GCA_963820095.1 of uncultured Alphaproteobacteria bacterium. GTDB lineage: Bacteria > Pseudomonadota > Alphaproteobacteria > Rhizobiales > Beijerinckiaceae > Roseiarcus. The sequence continues at coordinate 111,286 of CAWFZA010000025.1, read as the reverse complement.
CCAACGTTACGCTAGCCGCGCAATCGCTGCTGGCGCTCGCCTATGTGACGCTCAGGGAGGCCGATTCGCTCGAGAGCCTGCTGACGAAGACCGTTTTCGAATACAAGCGTTCGCTGGCGATCACACAGAACCAATACAACGCTGGAACAGCGGCGAAATCCGACGTCCTCACCGCGGAGACGCTGGTGCTCAACGCACAGGCACAGCTGATCGCAGCAGGAGTGTCACGCGCCCAAAGCGAACACGCGATCGCCGTCCTGATGGGCCGGCCGCCTGCGGGCCTGTCGATCCCGCCTGGCAGCTTGGCGACCCGGGTTCCTTCCATCCCGGTCGGGTTGCCGTCGTCGCTTCTGGAGCGCAGGCCCGACGTCGCTGCGGCGGAGCAGACGATGCGCCAAGCCAACGCTGAGATTGGCGTTCAGTTCGCCGGCTATTTTCCAGCCGTCTCGCTCAACGGCCTGATCGGCTATTCCGGCAATCCATTTGCCGCCGAGTTCGGTCCGAGCAACCCCGTCTGGTCATTCGGCGCGTCTCTCGTGCAGCCTCTGTTCAACGGGGGTCTCACGACGGCGCAGGTCGAGGCGGCCCGCCAGATCTATCTGGCGGACGTGGCCAGCTATCGCGAGACAGTGTTGACGGCGATCCAGCAGGTCGAGGATGCGCTTGTCGGGATTCGCCTCTACTCGCGCGAAGTAAAGGTGCAGGCGGAGAACGTCCGCATTTCCACGCAGGCGACGCAGATCGTGCTCAACGAATATCAGGCCGGCACGCAAGCCTTCACCGCGGTCGTCGTTGCGGAGGAACAGCAGCTGACTGCCGAGGAAGCGCTCCTGGCGACTCAGGCGTTGCTCCAGACCGAGGTGGTCAACCTCATCGTCGCGCTGGGCGGAGGCTGGAGCCAATCGATGCTGCCGGACGTGACCGCGGAGACGTCGGCGATCCCGCCTCACTAAGCCGCAGCCGCTATGTATTTAAAGTCGCGTTGTCGCGGGTTGGCCGGCCGACCCGTTGGGTTTTCTTGATCCGGGCCCATTTCGGTACGAAAACCCATGTACTGGCTATTGGATTCTCTTGGATTTCCTTGGATTCTCTCGTCCGAAATCGAGACTTTTCAATGGCTTACACGGCATAACCGATGAAAGGGCCGCTGGCGTGAGGTCAGCGAGGCTCGAGTGGGGCCGCACCTCGTTAAAGTCCCGCCGCCAGGCTTCGAGCTTGGCTCGGGCGTCCGCCAGGGAGCTGAACAGGGTCTCGTTCAGCAGTTCGTCGCGCAGCTTGCCGTTGAAGCTCTCGCTGATGCCGTTCTGCTGGGGCTTGCCGGGGGCGATGTAATGCCGCCGATCTTGCGCTGGTCGGCCCATTCCAGGATGGCGTTGGACGTCAGTTCCGTGCCGTTGTCGCTGACGATCGTCGCCGGCTTGCCGCGCCAGCCGATGATCGCCACGGCCTTCAGCCGCTCGCGAAGTTCGCCGTCATCCGGCCGCCGGGCCTGGTAGCGCACGCTGGCCCGATCGCCGTCGATCACCCGGCACGCCCGCCGCTGGCTCATCTCATGGGTCTGCTGCAGATAAGCCGCAGTTTTTTCGCGCGCGTTGTCTCGGGGCGCAACGGGACGGGAGCCCAACAGCCCTGGCCTGACGGGGGCGGAATTGTTCATGCGCTGAGTTTAGCTGAATTTCTACTTTTCGGCAACAAATAGTACACTCTTATAGCGAGACCTGTTTATGGGTCTGCCTCCCCGTCCTGGCCGGCCTTGCCGGTCCTGCGCGCAGCCCGGCTCCGCCCTCAATCATCCGCACGGATAATCGTTTAGGATCAATATCTAGAAAGGAATGGCGGGCTTCTCTTGGATGGCCGTCACCCCCGGACTGTGATCCTGGACTTGATCCGGGGGCGGCCAAGACGCCCGCGAGCTGGCCTACGGCACAAACGAAAGTGCGCCGGCGCCATCGTCCGCAAATTGTCTCTAGACCGAATTCCACAATGCAAGCGCCGGCTCGTCTTTGTCATGCTCATAGCCGAGGATGCTGACGCTCGCCGTCCCGAGCAGGAAGAGACGCCCTTCCGAGGGAGCTAGGCCGAGCCAGCGCGCCGCCAGCACCCGAAGGATATGGCCGCTCGAGAACACGATCGACTGGTCATCCGCGGCGCGGAGGCGGCTGATGACGCGATCGGCGCGCGCGCCCACATCAGCTGGCTGCTCGCCATTCGGGCATCCGTCGCGGAACAGCAGCCAGCTCGGGCGGCCGGCAAGGATTTCGCTCGTCTTGCGCCCTTCGTAATCGCCATAGTCCCATTCGAGCAGGTCGAAATCGGGCTTCGCCGCCTCACCGAATCCAGCGAGCGCACAGGTGCGGGCGGCGCGCTGAAGCGGGCTCGTGAAAACCCGTTCAAACTTCAGGCCCTTAAGACGCTCTCGGAGCCCTCGGGCTTTGCGCTCGCCCTCTTCCGTCAAGGGAATATCGGTGCGCCCCGTATGTTTGCCGCTTGCGCTCCACTCGGTTTCTCCGTGGCGAACGAGATAGACGCAAGGAAGCATGGCGACTCCATTCCCGAATGCGCCGAGGCGCTTGAAACGGCAATGTCTACCTCTCTAGCACCAATTTCAGCGTATGGTCATGACGGCGGCAGGCGCGCCACGAGCTTGGGCTTTAGACGCTCGGGTCCATCGAATCGCCGTCGGCCCCGAGCGAAGACTGTCGGCACAGTGTCATAAAGTATAATTTAGACCCCGCCAGCAACATGAACGTCGCGTCAGGTCAAAGTCGAAAACCATCACGTACTCGTGAGCGCGATCACCGACCTGTGAGCGTTTAGCTCAAGCTTGCCTTGAAATTGATTCTCTTTTGCCGGCTCATCGCCGGGATGGTGTGTCATGTTTTGTTTTGCCCAGCGCCTAGGCCACCGGTCGGTCGGGTTGATTGAGAACCCCGAGTTCTTTCGACTGAGTGCTGGAGCCCGCATCGGATTTCGGTCGTTTGTGGGTAGAGCCTTTAGGAGGTTGATATGAAACGCGCACTCACAGGACTTTTACTGGCTGGGGCAGCTTGCGCCTTCGTGGCTGTGACCCCCGCCGGCGCGCAAGTGGCCGGCAATCCGGGCGATCTTCATACGCCGACCGTTTACACGAGCGAGGTTCGGGCTAGCACTTACGGCTATACTCCGGGATCGGGAGGTCCGCTCGGACCCCTCGGTGTCCTAGCCGCCCCAATAACGGCTCCCGTCGCCGCGATGACGGGCGGGGTCCCGGGCGGCGGATGCGGAATCGATCAAGACTTCAATGGCCGCCTGACGGCCCTCTGCGGTCTATAGTCTGACCGCTCTGTTGCTGAGTGTCAGCGCCGCCCCACGAGGGCGGCGCTGACGTTTTTGGCCAGCCCAACCGGCGACCGGGCGCGAGCGAGGAGGAACAAGCCGAACGCGAGGGATAACTATCTTCGCGGCATGAGCGGGAGAGCTGCTTAGCTGGCGTTCTCCGGACGCCGCCAGACGCGGAACCAATGATGTCCATCAACGTTTGAATTGCAAACTTGTCCCCATAGGCAGGTCCGAAGGCAAACGGTGAGCGCGTCGCTGATCGACGCTTCGCCCATTCGGCGCCCTGAGACGCCCGCGGGAAACAGGAGGATATCATGAACAACGCGCTCCTCGCCCTGACAGCTGCCGGGTTAGCAGGTTTGAGCGGATTTGGCATAAACGCCCAAACGAGGCCCGTTCAAACCGCGCAGCTTGTGACCACTACCCCTGACTACAGCCAGTACGCGGGCGTTTTTTCCGAGTGGCTGAGCCCTGCCGCGCCGCAATGCGTTGCGCTCTCGAAGATCGGCTCGGTGTCTCACTTGACGAAGCTCACGCCGGCGCAGTTCCAGTTCGTGCGGGCGCTTTATGTCGCCATTCCGCCTATCTCTCGGCAACTTCCTCCTGGCGATAGCGCTGTCGTGGCGACCGCCGACGGCCGATCCATGATTGCGATCGTCTCTGGCGGGGAAACCTGCGCGCGATTCCTTGCGCCCAATTTCGTTTTGTCGATGTTGAGCCAAGTGGCCAAAGGCGAGAACGCAGCGGCTGGAGTGCCGATCTAGCGTGGCGTTGCGTGCGGGCGAACTGTCAAGAGCTGTCGCACGCCACCCGCTATTGCCGACGTCACCGTTCCCTTCTATGAAATCGAAGGCGGTCGAATCGGGGCGTGCGCGCGCCGAAGTCTTCAAAGGTACGCTAATGTAGCGACCGATCGCGGGGATCGGGGCGACAGACAATGCGGACATATTTGGCGGCGCTGGTCGTCTTTGCCGGACTATGCCAGGCGCCAAGAGCGGTGGCCGCCGACCTTCCAACAACGAAGCCGGCTCCAGAGGAAATCGTCGCTCCGGTCTTGCCGTCCACTTGGCATTACGAGATCACCGGCTATGGCTGGGGGACCAGCATCGCGGGCAAGCACCGGCTTCGGCTCCTTGCCGACGCTGCCCTATTATGCGACCTTCCCAAAAGTGCTTGAACACTTTCAAGGCTCGTTCATGGGGAGCGTGGTCGCCCGCAACGACACGTTCATCGGCGGAATCGATTTCATCTGGGCGCGGATCGGTGGGTCCGGCGTCTTACAAAACCCGGACAGCGCGCTCTACGGCGGACAAGACGAGCCTCACGCTCACGAGGGGTTCATCACCGCCTTCGGCGGGGTTCGTGTGCCGCTTGGCATTCCGAACCTTTCACTCTACGGCACGGTCGGCGTCCGCAACTTCTACAGCGGGACCAAGCTCACCGTCGTTCCGGTCCATTCGGATTGTTCAAGGGCACAGAAACCGTCAACAAGAACTGGGTCATGCCGGTCGCCGGCTTCGCCGCGCAGTATCGCTACGACGACCGCTGGTTCATCAATTGCTGGCCGACCTCGGCGGGTGGTCCGACAGCGCCACCGGACAGGTCGCTCGCCTCGGTCGGCTACAATTGGACGCAATCATTGCTACGACCGTCGGCTATCGCGTGATGTATACCTACACCTACCGGACACCGACATCAACGGCATCACCCTGGAGCCACGAGCTTCCGCTATCAGCAGTGGATGTACGGGCCGTTTGCCGGGGCAAAATACAGCTTCTGATCAGACGCCTCCTTCGGGCGCTCACCAGGCCTCGAATGTTCGAGTGACGCGCTTCATGAAAGCGGCTCGCCGGTGGGCAGCTGTGAAGTTCATGTCGTAGAGCGCGAGATACTGGAAGCGGCCTTTCGGATCGATCAGCGCGCGGATGTTGTCGCGCACGAAACGCCGCGGCGGATCCTTTTTTTCCGCGACGCTAAGGCGCCCCTCGCCATACGCGCAGACGGCGGCCATGCGCTTGATGTGGCGCAAATTGGGATGGAACAGACCCGCCTCATCGATGCGAACGGAGACCCCCGGCACAAACACGCGCTGAAAATACCCTTGCATGATCGCGGGCAAACCGTCGAACCAGACGGGAAACACGAGGATCAGCGCTTCGGCTTGCCGAAGGCGCCGAACATAGCCTTCGACCTCGCGAGTGTTTGCGTTCAGATCGACGTAGCGGAGAAGCCCCTCCCGCGACATTACGGGATCGAACTTCTCCGCATAGAGGTCGAGATCGTCAACGATATGCCCGCCAGAGCGCAGAATCTCGACAACGCGCGCGTGCAAGGCAGAAACGAAACTCGTTTCCACGGGATGGGCGAAGACGACAAGAACGTGCAAGCTACGCTCCGGCTGGCTCCAGGCGTCGATTCCGCGCCTGATCGCCGCGTTCAGCCGCAATGAGAAATTCGATACGCGGGGGCGCGATCAGCATCTCCCGGATTTCGTCCTCAAGCACACGATCGGCGTTGGTCACTCGCTCGCGCAGGTGCATGAGCTCGAGCCACAATTCGATCAGGTAAGCCTCCTCGTAACGGCCGAGGTCTCCCGCGTCCTCAAAGATTCCCCAGGCGAACGCGCCATCGCGCCGGCGCTCGAAGCCGAGCTCGTCCAAGGCTCTGACAAAGGCGGCGCCGTCTCGAGGGTCGATCCGGTACTCGATCTTAACCAGGACGGGGCCACGATGGTGATCGATCTCCTCACGAGTTTGCGGCACGCTCCAATGTTGGGAGGGCGAAAGATCAAGCGCGGCCCCTTGCTGCAGCTTCCATCGCCAGGTCAGCGGGATGGCCGCAACCGCGCCTCCAGCAGCGAGCAGAAGCGCGGTTGAAAGCCCGGACTTGGCGGCGATCTCCCCCCAGGCCGCGCTGCACAAAGTCATGGTCCCGTAGATGATAGTCAAGAACACCGCGAGTCCGCGGCCGCGCACCCAATCCGGCAAAACATTCTGCGCCGAGGTGTAAAGGCAGGTCAGATTGTTGACCCAGGCGATTCCGGCGAGCAGGCAGGCGCCGAGAGCAAAAACCAGATCGTACGAAACCGCGAATACCGCGAGCGCGAGCGCCGTCACGACCGTGCCTGCGGCGATCAGCCGATCGGGGCCGAACTTGCGGCGTAGTTTCTCATGTCCAAGCGATCCGAGGATCGCTCCAACGCTGATCGCGCTGAGCAGGATCCCATAGTGCTCCGCTCCTTGCCCCGTCCGCCGGGCGATCAAGGGCAAGAGCGCCCAGTACGCGGCGGTGAACGGATAGATCGCAATGGTCCGCGCCAGCGTCGCCCACAAGAGGCGATTGTTGGCGGTATGCCGGAGGCCAGTCCGTAGCGCGCTGCTCAACCTCTCGGCGGGCAAGGACGCTCTCAGGCGGCCCGGCGCGCGCCACCATGTGAGCGCGGCGATCACCATGAGATTGGCGACGACAAAAATCCAAAGCGCCGCCGCCGGCCCGTAACGTACGATTATCAATCCGCCGAGCGCAGGACCGAGCGTGCGGCTGAGGTTGTAACCAACGCTGTGGGCGGCCATTGCTTCTGGAATCGCCGTCTTCGGCACGAGTTGCGGCACGATCGATAGCCACGCGGGAATGTTGAGGGACCAAGCCGCGCTGAGCACGAACGTCGTCAAAAGCAAAAGGACTGGAGACACGAAATCGAGCGCCACCACGGCGGCGAAAATCGCCATCAATGCGACAATCGCGTACGAGACAGCGATGATCATCCGACGTGGATCGACGATGTCGGCGATCGCGCCCGCGGGAAGCGTGAACAGAAAAATTGGCAGCGTGGTCGCGGTGTGCAGCAACGAGACGTCAAACGCGTTGAGGTCGAACGTCGTCATCAACCAGCCGGACGCGGTGTCGTACATGGCGATGCCGATGAGCGCACAGGTGCTCGCGGTCCAGACGATCGCGAACGCCGGATGGGCGAACGCGCCAAGCATCGGCGACCGGTTGGAGTACGGCTCCTGAATGAAGGGTAGGTTCATCTTCGACACGTTCCTCGTCGGATTAGTGCGAAACGAGCGGGCAGCGTTCGATCGCGGACGGCGCAGAGACGTTGCGGTCGTGGGATTCATCGGCCGCGACCATTGGCTCTGCGGCGCGGGATTGCTTCGCGAGGTCGTGGGACGTCAGTCCGGCCGTCATTTCAGCGCCCACGAGACAGCCTCGACAGAGCGGAACGGAACTCCGCCTGGACAAGCGCCACACGCTCGCGAAATTTGTCGAGTTCGTGGCTGCGCGTTCCCCCGGCCCGATGGCCGCCGACGGCGGTGCGAGGAGAGAGATAGGCCGAATAGGCACGCCATTGGCGTAGAAATTGTGGCCAACCGGCTCTCCAAGGGACAATGACGCGCCGCGCCGGCGTGTGGTCCGATCCAAAGCGTAAGCCCTGCGCCGACGTCCGTTGCCGGCCGATCTTTCCCAAACATAGTCGCTCGGCAGTCAATTCGGAAGTTTCGGTGGCCGATTCGTGCCGGGCTACGGCCGGTTCGAAAGCTAAGTAGCGTTTCGTCCATGAGAATTGTGTCCGGTGAGCATTTTTTAGGCGCCCGTCCCTTCTGTCTCGGCCCGTCTTTCGCACTGCGGCGCCTTGAAAGTTTCCGCCCTGTCCGCCATTTGAGCCGGGAGATCCGACGGTACGTCCGATCCCGCTCTTCCAAGGGGATTTTGTTGTCCAGCGAGTCCAGCGCCCAGTCGGACGCGCCCGCAGCCGGGGATTGGCGCTGGGGCGTTTTCGGCAACCGGGCGTTCACGGTCATGCTGATCGCGAGCTCGGCCTCGAACGTCGGTTTCGCGATGTTCGACACCTCGTCGAACTGGCTCATGACCAGTCTCAATCCGGACCCGATGATGGTGTCGGCGGTCCAGGTCGCCACAACGCTGCCGATGTTTCTCCTGACCCTGCCGGCCGGCGCGCTGACCGACATCATAGACGCACGCCGGATGCTGATCGGCGCGCAGATTGCTGTGACCGCGGTGTCGATCGTCTTCGCGACGGTGGTCTCCATGCATTGGGCGACCCCCGCGGTGCTGCTGGCGACGGCCTTTTGTCTCGGCGGCAGCGGAGCGCTCGCGGCTCCGGCATGGCTCGTCATCACGCCGATGCTGGCGCCGAAACGAGATCTCGACAGCGCTATCGCCATCAACAACGCAAGCTACAACGTGAGTCGCGCCATCGGCCCGGCTCTTGCCGGCCTGGGAATCGCGACCTTCGGCATCGCCTTGCCGTTCTGGTGTTTCTGCGCCGGCAACATCGCCGTCCTCGGCGCGCTCTTGTGGTGGCGCGCTCCGCGTCGCACCAGAGAGACGCTTCCCGCGGAGCGGCTGTTGAGTGCATTGCGCACGGGTCTGCGCTACGCCAGAAACAATCGCGACATTGACGCGACGATCATCCGCGCCCTCGCCTTTTTCCCCTTCGCCAGCGCTTATTGGGCGCTTCTGCCCCTGGTTGCGCGCACGCAGCTGGGCAATGGACCCGAAGTCTACGGCGTCCTGCTCGGCATGATCGGGCTGGGCTCAATCCTTGGGTCGTTCGCGCTCAAGAGCCTGAAGGCGCGTCTCGGCCCCGACCGGCTGGCGACGCTCGGGACGCTGGGCACAATTCTCGCCCTCGGTTTGTACGGCGCGGCGCACGAGCCGATCATCGCGGGGCTGGCGAGTTTGATTGCGGGCGCGTCCTGGATCACAATGATGACGACGCTGTTCGTCTCGGCGCAGGTGGCGTTGCCGGAGTGGGTGCGCGGACGAGGCCTGGCGCTTTTCCTGACGGCGTTTTTCGGCGCCATGACGCTCGGCAGTGCAGTCTGGGGCAAGGTCGCGAGCCTCGAGGGCGTGCCCACCGCGCTTTTCTTTGCTGCTGCCGGCGCGGCCATCGGGATGGCGCTCACGGCGCGGTGGAGGCTGCAAACCGCGGCCGCGCTGGATCTCACTCCGTCGATGCACTGGCGTACGCCCGTGTTTGTGCATCCGATCGCGGACGACCAGGGGCCAATTCTGATCACCGTCGAATACGTGATCGACCCGAAGGACAACAAATCCTTTCTTGCCTTGCTCCATGAAATCGGCCTCGAGCGAAAGCGCGACGGCGCTTATGCATGGGGCGCTTTCGAGGACACGCAGGTCAGCGGCCGGATCGTCGAGACCTTTCTCATTCAGTCGTTGCTCGAGCTCAGGCATCTGCGCACGCGTGTGACGATGGCTGACCGCCTGATCGAGGAACAGGCGCGCGCGTTTGTGAAGCAGCCGGTGAAGGTGACATTCCTTGTCGCGCCGAAACGCCACCGCCAGAAGAAGAAGCGGAAAGGATCGAAGCGCGTCGCGCCTCAGCCGGCCCGCGAGCCGGCCCCGATCGGGTAGCGGGCGTAAATCCTGCCGGTTCGTCAATTGGAAGCGATTGCGCCGGGTCGCGCAGGGCGCTTCAACTCGGCGATCGGCTTCGCCATCAAGCGAAGAACATCGTCCTCGGTCGCGAAGCCGCGAAAGCGGTCGAGCGCGCCGAGGCGCTCGAACGCCTCATGCAAGTACGAGCCAAGGGGCGGGCAAATCCAGAAATCATAGCCGGTCCATGCGATCGCCTCGCTCCAGAGGTGGACGAAGCTCGCGCCGCGCACCGCGTTTGCGATCCAGTCCCGGCAGCCGGGCAGGAAGAGCTTCCAGAATTGCTCGGGTTCGATCGGATAGCAGACATGCGGATCGAGCGCATGCCGGGTAAGGTTGTGTTCGGCGAGGACGGGCGTCAGCAGGAATGGGCCGATCGCGCCCCATCTCTGGTCGACATCGATCGCGGCCTCCGCCGCCGCAATCAGCTCAGCCAGAGCCGGGCTGGTCGGCGGCAACCTCAGCACCGCGTTGTTGACGAGGCTCGTCCCGACAGCGTCGGCCTGGCGGCAGAAAACATAACCGTCGTTCTCGAACGCCGGCCTCGTCAAGCAAAGCATGTCGGTGTCGATCCAGCAGCAGCCCGTTTGCCGCATCATTCGGTAGCGAAACATATCGGCAAAGGTGGCGAGTGATGGCTTGCCGTTGGCGATGAATCTGCGGATCAGCGATTCATCCGGGCAGATCGTGCGCGCGTCGGCGAGCCGAACCCCTGGAGGCAGGTCCAGCTGCGGATCATAGCTGTATACGCGCAGGCTCACGCCGGCTTGAGGAAATGAGCTGAGACACGCGTAAGCGAATGGGTTGAGCGTTCCGTGCCAGAAGGACCCAAATTCGCAGTTGTCGACCAAAGTCACTCGATCCGCCCCAGCACATTGCGGCCGGCCTCCTCCCAGTCGCCGAAGAACGTCTCGGTCGTCAAATCGCCCCGTGACACGAATTCACAATAGACGTCGAAGATCCAGCTCGCATGAACGTCGTCGAGCAGAACATGCCGGCCTCGCTGGCCGCTGGCGATGCGGATGCAATTGCTCATGTCGGAGCGGGCGACCTCGTCGGTATGGCCACCGTCGACGTGAAAAATGTCGAACGTCAACTCGGCGCGGCGGCCAACAAGCCAAGGCAAGACTTCGCGTGAATCGCCGGTGAACAGGTGCACGCGCCCCGGGAACTCCCCCTTGAGGAAGTCGACGCATTGAGCGGTATAGGCATGCGACATGATGTCCACGCCATAATATTCGAGCCGCGGATTCGATGACAGCGCCAGCAGCGCGCTGTGACCGGCGTTGACGCCGACTTCGAGCAGACGCTCTTTGAACCGGACCGCGCGCCATACGTTGCGGCGGGCCGGGGCGAGGGCGCTGTCCGGGGGCCGGTCGACATCGCGGTCGTCAAGGTCGCCGTAGAAGATATTCCCCTCCAAGCGTTCGCCGGACTGCTTGACGAGTTCAGCGATACGCTTGAGGCGGAGGCGGAACGCGTTGGCAAAGACCTCGTCGAGGGTGTCCCTCTGAAGCGAATAATCGGGAATTTCCGAGGGCGGAAGAGGTTTGCCCGGAATGAGCCTGCGGCCGTCCATGGGTTGACGAAAGCCTTTTTGTTGGTCTCGCCGTTATAGCGGGCGCCATCCTCTTGACTCTATAGCCAAGCAATCCCTATTCGGCATTGGTTTTGCATCGTACCGGCACCGGAAAAAGATGCAGGCGCTCGGCTCGTAGCCGTTGGGCGCGTTCGAGCGAGCGGAGCAGCTTTAGGATGCGGGGACGCCTGCGAATTGAGGGCTATGCGATTGCGTCTGCCGACGGCATGATCGCGGATGCGACCGGATTTATGCCTGACTCACTCAAATTCGAGGCCGACCAACGTTTTTTTCTCGGCGCGCTCGATCGGGTGCAGGTGGTTTGCCACGGCCGTCTGTCCCACGAGGGAGACGCCGAATCGCACACCCGCCGGCGCCTGATCCTTACGCGGCGGGTTCCGGACCTGGCGCCCGATCCTGACAATCCGCATACCTGGCTTTGGAACCCGGCCGGCGCCACTCTCGAAGAGGCGTGCGCCGTTGTCGACTGCGGAGACGGCACCCTGGCGATCGCCGGAGGGACTGAGGTTTTCAGCCTGTTTCTCAAGATCGGATACGATATCTTCTACCTCGCGCGTGCCGAGCAGGTGCGCCTGCCCGGCGGCGTGCCCGTCTTCTGCCAGGGCCGGTTCGGGCAGTCGCCCGAGGAGGTTCTTCGGGAGGCGGGCCTGAAGCCGGCCAAAAGCCGCTGGCTTGAGGACGAGGTGTCGCTCGTCAAATGGACTGCCTGAATCCGGCAGGCGGAGGGGCGCTCCTCGGCGGTCGATCAATTCTTTCCAAGGCGGCTTTCGAGTTCGGCCAAGTTTAGCCCGAATTTCATTCTGAGGGCGGGCGAAGCGGGCGTCTCGAAGGATGATCCGGAAGGCGACCGACAACCCGACCGCCGCGGCGGCGTTGACCGGAGCGCCCTTCGCGACGGCGACGGCGACGCCGGGTTCGGGACGAGGTTTGGGAGCCTCTCTCTTCAACTCGCCCATATTTGTCGCTAGGAAGCCTGTCGAGAAAGCCGCGGAGCGGACTTTCCCCTTCCGTTCGGACTTGAAGCCCATGCCTTCCGACATCGATGTGTCCATGGATGAGCGATGACGACTGAGCCGGCAAACCGCGCCGCGTCCATGGCCGCGCTGCTTCCGCTTGTCCACTATGGCCGGCGCTATCTCGGCCGTGCGAGCGCGGCGCTGGCGGCGCTGACAATCTCCTCCGCGGCGACGCTGGCGGTGCCGTTTGCGCTGCGTTCGATGATCGATTTCGGCTTCTCGAAAGAGGGCGGCGGGACGATCAACGTCTATTTTCTCGCCATGGGAGCCCTTGTCGTCATTATCGCGCTGGCCGCCGCCACCCGGTACTATCTGGTCACCACGCTTGGCGAGCGCGTGGTCGCCGATTTGAGACGCGACGTGTTCGCCCATTTGTCGGGCCTTGACGCCTCGTTCTACGACAGCGCGCGAACCGGCGAGCTGGTGTCGCGTCTCACCGCCGACACGACCCAGATCAAGGCCGCTTTCGGCGCCTCGGCGTCGATCGCCTTGCGCAATCTCTTCATGTTTGTCGGCTCGATCGCGCTCATGGTCTATACGAGCCCCAAATTGTCGGCTTTGGTGCTCGTCGCCATCCCGGTCATCGCCGCGCCGCTGATCGCCTCCGGGCGCGTCGTGCGCCGACGATCCCGGCGCGCCCAGGACACGCTCGCCGAAGCGACCGCCTTTGCGTCGGAAAGCCTCGGCGCGGCGCGCACCATGCAAGCGTTCGGCGCCGAGCGGGCGAGCCAGGCGCGCTTCGCCGACGATATCGAAAGCGCCTATGGCGCCGCCCGCGACGCCGCGGCCACGCGCTCCCTCCTGATCGCGGTCGCTGTGTCGCTGGCCTTCTGCAGCGTCGTCTTCGTGCTGTGGCTCGGTGCGCGCGACGTGCTGGCCGGGCGGATGAGCGGCGGTCTCTTGTCTCAGTTCGTGCTGTTTGCCGTGCTTGGCGCCACCTCGCTTGGCGAACTCTCGCAGGTGTGGAACGAAGTCTCCGCCGCCGCGGGTTCGGCGGGACGCATCGCCGAGCTTCTGGCGGTCAAGCCGCGCATCGTGGCCCCGTCGAGACCTTCGCTCATGCCGTCGCCGCCTCGCGGGTCGATCGAGTTCAGGCGAGTAGCGTTTTCCTATCCGAGCGCACCCGAGGTTCGCGTTTTGGATGATTTCAGTTTCTCGATCGCGCCCGGCGAAAGGGTGGCCATTGTCGGCCCCTCGGGGGCTGGCAAGTCGACGATATTTCAGCTCATCATGCGCTTCTACGATGCGGACGAGGGCCAGGTCCTTGTCGACGGGGTCGACGTGAAGACGGTCGATCCAAAGTCCTTACGCGCGCGCATCGCTCCCGTGCCGCAGGAGGCGGCCATCTTCGGCGCGACGGTCGCCGAGAACATCGGCTATGGGAGTGGCCAGGCGAGCGAGCCTGCGATCGAAGAAGCGGCCCGACGCGCGGCCGCCGACGGGTTTGTTCGAGAGCTTGCCCTGGGTTACGCGACCAAGCTCGGCGAGCGCGGCGTGACGCTGTCCGGAGGACAGAGACAAAGGCTCGCCATCGCGCGCGCTATTTTCAAGGATGCGCCGATCCTGCTGCTCGACGAAGCGACTTCGGCTCTCGACGCGGAACATGAAGCACAGGTGCAAAGCGCACTCGACGACGTGATGACCGGCCGCACGACGCTGGTGATCGCGCATCGGCTGGCGACCGTGCTGAAAGCCGACCGAATTCTGGTCATGGAGGCGGGTCGCATCGTCGAGGAAGGCGATCACGCCTCGCTCGTCGCGCAAAATCGCGTCTACGCGCGCCTGGCGCGCCTGCAGTTCGAATCCGGCGCGGCGGCGCTCAGCGAGGTGAATGCGGCGAGCTAGCGCGGCGGCACTTTTGCGGTCGACGGGCGTTGCAGTTATGGTAGAGGTCAGCGTCTCCCCGCCGTATAGTCCGCAATGCGTTCCGAGGCGCCCCGACGTGGCGCGCTACCTTAGGCGAAGCAGAAGTGACAGTTCGATCGACGACAGTTGCGCGCGATGGCCACGTCCTTAAGCCGACCCCGGCGCGGCCCCGGGGCGGAGTTGTTGATCATCTTGTCCTGCTCAAGCCGCGGGTCATGTCGCTTGTCGTTTTCACCGGCGGCGTCGGCTTTGCGCTGGCTCCGGTTCCAATGGATTGGATGAAACTGATCGCGACGCTTTCGGCCATGGCTGGAGGGGCAGGGGCCTGCGGCGCGCTCAACATGTGGTGGGACGCCGACATCGACGCCAACATGGCGCGGACGGCGATGCGCCCGATACCGCGCGGCGTGGTGCCTCCGATTGACGCGCTCGCGATCGGAATTCTGCTGTCGGTCGTGTCGGTCGCCGCGCTCGCAATCCAGATCAATGTGTTGGCGGCTGCCCTGCTGGCGCTGACCATCGCCATTTACGTTCCGCTCTACACCATGGTGCTCAAGCGCTCGACGCCGCTCAACATCGTCATCGGGGGCGCCGCTGGGGCGCTGCCGCCGGTTATCGGCTGGGCCGCGGCGATGAATAGCGTCTCGGCGGGCCCGATCGCCATGTTCCTCATCACCTTCCTATGGACCCCGCCGCACTTCTGGGCGCTGGCTTTGTGCCGCAGCGGCGACTACGAGCGAGTCGGGGTGCCGATGCTGCCGAATGTCGTCGGCCCGGCGAAGACCTGCCGGCAGATCGTGGCCTATTCCATTCTGCTCGTGCCGGCCTCGCTCGGGCCGCTCTGGATCCCGGGCGTTGGCCTTCTCTACGCGGCAGTCGCGATCGCCGCCGACGCGGCGTTCATTTGGCGCGCGATCGGCCTCTACCGTCTGCGGGAGGGCGATGAATCCGCGCGCCGCAAGGCGGCGATGGGCTTGTTCGGGTTCTCGATCCTGTACTTGTTCGTCCTGTTCGCGGCGATGCTCGCCGAAGTCATCCTGCGGGCGCGCGTTTGAGCCTGGCGGCTCGCATCCGCACGTCTTGTCCCGTGAAACACCTCCCGCCGCCCTCCAACGATTTCGACATGCCAAACCCTGATCCAAACGTTAGACGCCGCAACTGGATCGTGCTTGTGGTCCTCGTCGCCGTGGCCGTGGCGATCTATGCGAGCTTCATCTACAAGATGCGCGGTCCCGGTTGACGCCATGATCGCCATTCACGACTTGCCGCACGTCCTCGCAGTCATCAACGCGGCGACCATCATTGTTCTCTTGCGCGCCTACAGTCTCATCCGCGCCCGCGATCGCGAGGGGCACCGGCGGACGATGTTCGTCGCCATCGGCCTCGGCGTTGCTTTTCTCGCGGTCTATCTCGTCTATCACGCGTTCTCTGGCCTGGCGAAATTCGGCGGCTATGGCCCGATACGGCCGATCTATTTCACGCTGCTCGCCATTCATGTCTTTATGGCCTTCGTGGTTGCGGTCCTCGTGCCGCTCACCTTCTACAACGCGCTCAAACAGCGGTTCGCGACCCACAAGCGGCTGGCGCGGTTCACGTTCCCGGCGTGGCTCTTTGTCGCGGTTTCCGGCCTCGTCGTCTATGTGATGGCGGTCCATCTCTATCCGATGAACGCCAGTTGAACCCGCCGATCTCTCAATGACCCAAACGGCGCAAACAACGATCCCTCTCAACCGCACCCTGTCGGTCGCCGGCGCGGGGAGCGCAGTCCAACGCGAGCTCACGCGTTGGGCCCGGCTCGCCGTCGGCGCGCTCGGGGTCGCGGGCGTGTTCGCGCTCCTGCTGGCGCTGTCACGCATTCCGGGAATGGAGAAGACGCCGTTCTGGCCGATCGACTTCTTCTACAAGGGCCTCGTGATCCACGTCGTGTTCTCGCTGGTGATCTGGTTGCAGTGCGTTTTCGCCTTTCTCGTCAGCGTCGCGACGCTGAGGCTCGCCGGCGGCGACGTCCGCGCCGCCTCGCTTGGACAGATCGGGCAGGGCGCCGTTCTCGTGGCTTTTCCTTTCCTTTTCGCGCCGGCATTCCTCGAGGGAACGCAGCCCGAGCTCACCAATTACATCCCGATCATTCGCCATCCGGCGTACGATGTCGGCCTCTTGGCGCTGGGCTTGGGCGTGCTCGCGCCGGTCGTTCGCCTTCTCATCAATCTGCCGGGACGGCTCGCCTTCGCGCCGCCGCTCGCAGTCGCAATGGCCCTTGGCGGCTTCGTCTACCTTCTGGCGTTGATCTCCTTCGGCGCTGCGGGAACGCTGCTCGCGCAGCGCGGCGAGCTCGCCTCGCGGGCGGAGCTGTTTTGGGGCGGCGGTCATGTGCTGCAGTTCGTCTACGCCGGGCTTATGCTGACGAACTGGTCGATCCTTGCGCGCATGAGTTTAGGCGAGGAGGCGGTGGACAAGCGCCTGTTCCTGGGCGCGCTCGCGCTCATCGCGCTGATCGCGATCGCGGCTCCCGCGTTCTACGTGATCTTTGCTCCGTTCTCCGACTATCAGCGCGAAGCGTTCCGGTTCTTGCAGTTCGGGATCGCCGTGCCGACGCTGATTTTCGCCGTTTCGCTTCTGGTCCGCGCTCTTCGCTCGCCCGACCCGTGGCCATGGCGCGACCCGGCTTTCTTCGCCCTCGCCATGTCTTTCGCTTTATTCGCGCTGGGCGGCCTGATGGGATTCCTGATCGACGGATCGGACACCCGCACGCCTGCCCACTATCACGCGGTCATAACCGCGGTCAGCGTCTCGAGCGCGGGCATGCTGCTCACCTTTGGCCTCAAGGAATTGGGCAGGCCGCCTGCGCCGGCTCGCTTGACCTGGCTGCTGCTGGCCCTCTATGGCGGCGGCCAGTTCGTCGCCTCGATCGCGATGTTCATCGCCGGCGGCTACGGGGCTTTACGCAAAACCCCATCTGGCGCCGGATCGCTCGACGCCGTCGCCGCCGCGGGCATGGCCGTGCACGGCATTGCGTCAATCTTCACAATCCTGGGCGGCGCCCTGTTCGTCATTGTCGCCATCCGCGCTCTGTGGCGGGCCGCTCCGGTTTAAGATAAAAGTAGGCCTGCGCTTGGGTGACCGTCTGACACGAACCTCGGCGAGGCCCGGCGCAAGCCGTCGAACAGCAAAAAAAGCCCCGCGTAGGGAGGGCCGACGCGGGGCAAGCAGGCGCGCTTGGGCTGGGGGGCAAATGTAAGCGCGCTGAGCAACCGCAACTCGGCCAGCGGGACATCGTTCGCCCGGCGAACCGGAATCTTTTGCCCAATGTCTAGGTAGTTTCCCGCATTGCGAAGTTCACGTCGTTACCGGACGGTGATTTCGCTCGGGATTGCGAGCGCCTGGAGCAAAGGGGCATCACAATGAAAATGATTCTATCGGCGGCTGCATTCGCAGTCGCAATGGGAGCTAGCGCGTCAGCGTCCGCAACGATTATCGACGCGACCTTTACGGGGACGATCAAGGATGGAACCGACGGACTCGGCCTTTTCGGCGCCGCCGGAGCTGATCTGACAGGACTTCTCGTTTACACTGACGATCGAGTACACGACGTCCCTGCCCGGCACCTATTTCCCATCGCCGACCAGAAACACCCTTGAAGGCGGCTCGACTTTGGGACTCCCCGACCCGATCATCTCCTCGGTGTTGCGTGTCAACGGCGTGTCGTCTCCGAACGTCACGGGCAGTTTTGAAACGTTCAACGAGGGGGCCAACGGGAACCCTTGCTGCGTCAACGCAATTGGATTTTCTGTGGCCGACTCGAGCAATAATTACTCTGTCGGTTTTGCTAACAGTTTTAGCAGCCTCACGGGCGACATCCCGGCGACATTGGACATGCCCCTCTCCTTCACGCCAGGGCCCGACGATTTCGGTTTCGGGAGTTTCTCATTTTCCAGTACTACAGGCGACTTCAGTCCAGCGACGTTGACCTATTCGATCCCAATGACGGGCGCCCCCGAACCTTCGACCTGGGCGATGATCCTGCTCGGCTTCGCGGGTCTCGGCTACGCGGCCAATCGCAGAGCTGGAGCGACACGCGCCGCATAAGAAGGGGTCGCTTGGACGTCGCCGCGTGTTGGTCGGGCAATCCCATTCGGTGGCGGGAACCGGAAGGCAAGGCTGCCGGCCCAAAGGTTTCAACGAGACCGCGGCGCGAAGCCACGGTGGGAAGCGATGTGCTTTGTGACCAGCGCATGCAGCTCTTCCGCTCTCGCAAGAGAAGATCGTTCTTCGCACCGGTTTAGGATAAAGTAGGCCTGCGCTTGGGTGACCGTCTGACCACGAGCCCCGGCGAGGCCGGCATGTCCCTCAAGGAGCAAAAAAAGCCCCGCGTAGGGAGGGCCGACGCGGGGCAAGCAGGCGCGCTTGGGCTGGGGGGCAAATGTAAGCGCGCCGAACCCAGTGAACACTTGGACCTCGGAATTGTTCCGGCTGAAATCTCTTTTCTTAAAAAATCCCAGTTTGCGAAATTGCAAGGCGGGCGACTTTTGCCACTTCTGTAGCGACCAGCCCTACACCTTACTCTGGTCGAACCGCCAAACCGTCCCTTCGGGCGCCCGAAGAGGCTGACGGAGCGGACCTCGCTTGCTAGGGTGCGGCCCCATGCGAATCCTCATTCGCGGCGTGATCGCGCTCGTCATCCTGGCGGCCGCCTATTGGGGTTGGGCGCTGGCGGGAGCGGCGCAACTGGCTTCGGCCGCCCGGCGCGGCGATGCGCAAGCGGTGATGGCGCGCGTCGATCTCCAGGCGCTCATTCGCTCCTTCAGCGCCCAGATTGCGCGCGCTTTCGCCGACCAGAATCCCCAAACTCAACCGCCGTCATCGCTGCCGCGAGGCGTCTTTCTCAACGCGTCCGCGGCCGAGATGCTGTTGCGCGCTCTTCTGACGCCGGACAATATCGCGGCGCTGTTGAACCAGGGACGCGTTGGCGTCCTCGGCGTGGGCGGCAAGGACGCCGGGACGGCCTGGGGCATGCCTTCGCTCGGCGAGGCGTTCAGCGCCCGCCCCCTGCAGGTCCTCATGAATTCCCATTTTGACGGGCCGCGGAGCTTCGTCGTCGGCCTCGACAGCCCGGATGGGCCTTATCGCGTCCACCTGACCCTGTCCGGCCTGACCTGGCTATTGTCCGGCCTCGACGTTCCCGCGCCCGTCACGGCGCGACTCGCGCGCCTCATCGCCCAGCGGATCGGCGGCACGCTCGACCTGCCCAAGGATTGAGCGGGCTCCGAGGGCCAAGCGGCCATCCGCTCGCCGTCTGGTCCGCGAGCAACCAATCGAGCCTGGTCGACGGGTATTACTGCGTCGCCTCCGCGACGTCGACCACCCGGATCTGCGCCCGCTCCCGGCCGCCGAAGCGGTTCACCGAGAGCGTGCCGGCGAGATGCACCGGCGCGCCCTTGAGCCGGATGAGCGCCTCGCCGAGCTTCTTGCCCGAGGCGCGGAAGGCGATCCCCTCGACCGCGCGGCCGTCGCCCGCAACCGCCCGCAGGCGCAAATGGCGCCCCTCGACGCCGACGGCTGTCACCTCCGCGAGGCGATGGCGCGGCAGGGCGAAAACAGGCTCCGGGGCGCCCGCGCCAAAGGGGCCGGCGGCCTCGAGGCGATGCACGAGATCCGGCGTCGCCGCGTTCGCCGTCAGCGCAGCGTCGACCTTGAGGCCCGCCTCGGCGCGGGCCCTGGCGACCGCTGGGCCCAGCCGCTCTTCGAGAAACGCCCGCCAATCGCCGAGCCGCTCGCTCGCGAGCGTGACGCCGGCGGCCATCGCATGGCCGCCGCCCTTGATCGCAATGCCGGCTTCGATCGCCGCGCGCACCGCCCGGCCGAGATCGACGCCCGCGATCGAGCGGCCCGAGCCGGTCGCATGGCCGCCAGCGAGGGTCAGCGCAAAGGCCGGACGCTCGAACCGCTCCTTGAGCCGCGCGGCGAGCAGACCGACGACGCCGGGCGGCCACCTCTCTCCCGCGACGACAACCGCCGCGCCCCGCTCCTCGAGGCCGAGCGCAAGCAGCGCTTCCGCTTCAGCCTCAGCCAGCGCTTCGATTTCGATCTCCTGTCGGACGCGATTCAGCCGGTCGAGCTCGGCGGCGATCGGGCGCGCCTCGATGTCGTCGGCCGCGGTCAGGAGCCGCACCCCAAGGGCCGCATTGCCGATGCGGCCGCCGGCGTTGATCCGCGGGCCGACGACGAAGCCCAGATGGTAGGGCCGCGGCGGTCCGTCGGCGCCGGCGATGTCGAACAAGGCCGCGAGCCCGGGACGGCGGCGCTCTCGCATGACCGCGAGACCCTTGAGGACAAAGGCGCGGTTGAGCCCGACCAGCGGCACCACATCGGCGACGGTCGCAAGCGCAACGAGATCGAGGGAAGCGATGAGATCCGGGCCTTTCCCGCCGTTCCAGAAACCGGCTTCGCGCAAAGCGCGATTGAGCGCCACGAGCGCCATGAAGGTCACGCCCGCGGCGCAGAGATAGCCAAGCCCCGAAAGATCATCCTCGCGGTTGGGATCGACGAGCGCCGCCGTTCTGGGCAGGGTTTCGGGAGCCTGATGGTGATCGAACACGATCACGTCGAGGCCAAGCTGGCTTGCGACCTCGAAGGGCTCACGGCTCACGGCTCCGCAGTCGACGGTGACGACGAGCGTCGCGCCTCGCGCGGCAAAATCGTGAATCGCCTCGACATTGGGGCCATAGCCCTCGGTCACCCGATCGGGGATATGGACGATCGTCTCGAGGCCGCAGGCGTTCAGATATTCGCTGAGGAGCGCCGCGCTGCACGCGCCATCGACGTCATAGTCGCCGAAGATCGCCACCCTTTCATGCGACAGAATCGCTCCCTTGAGGCGCGCGGTCGCCGCCTCCATGTCGCTGAGGGAGAAGGGGTCCGGCATGAGATCGCGGAAGCTTGGGGCGAGATGCCGGTCAACCCCCTCAGGCGCGACGCCGCGCCCGGCGAGCACCCGGGCGATCAGTTCGTCATGGCCGCCGACTTGGGCAATGGCGAGCGCGCGCAACTCTCCTGCTGCGTCAAGCCGCGGCCGCCACGGCTGGCCGAGCGCCGAGGTCGCAACGTCGAGAAAGTAATCGGAGGGCGTCAAAACTGCGCCTTGGATCTCGCAACATGGCGGCCGGCGAATCACTTGCCGCGGAGCGAATCATGCCAGAAGCCGGCTCGATCCAGAAGGAATTCGAGCTCGTCGAGCCGCGAGGAAGTCGATCCTCCCCAGGCTTCTGGGTAGCGCAGGGCGGCCTATCGCCCCTTGGCTGGGCAATGGCGACGGATTATGGACGCCTGTAGGGCCGAGAAACGAATTACGCTTGCGGCGGCAATGACCGCGGCCTCGATCAGGCGGAGATGAGACGTGTCCTATTTCCTGTCGAGCCTCCCGGTATGGGTTCTCATCGCGGTGATCGTGGCGCTTCCCACCGCCTTGGCCATGGGCGCACAAGCCCTGATCCACGAGCGGGTCGGCGTCGCCAAGCTGGCCAAGAACAACGAGATCGCCGGATTCAAATTCGCCACCGTCGGCGTCATCTACGCGGTGCTGCTCGCCTTCACGGTCATCGTCGTCTGGGAGAAATTCAACGACGCGCAATCCGCCGTGGCGGACGAGGCGGGGGCGACCGCCTCGCTCTTTCGCTACGCGCAAGGCAAGGAGCCCGAGGCCGTGGCGGTGCGGATCGCGCTCACGAACTACCTCAAAGCGGCAATTGAAGACGACTGGCCGGCGATGGCGCACGAAACAGAGAGCCCGGCGACCGTGCACGCTCTCGATTTGCTCTATGCCGCGGCGATCGCGCTCGAACGAAGCGGGTCGAGAGGCTCAGCGGACATGGCGGAAGTGTTTCGACAACTCGACAATGTGACGGCCGCGCGCCGCGTACGGCTTCACCTGGCGACGGGCCTCGTGCCGAACGTCATCTGGATCGTGCTCTTCATGGGCGCGCTCCTGACGGTGGGCTTCACGCTCTTCTTCGGCAGCGAAAATCTGCTTGCGCAGATTTCAATGACGGGCGTGCTGTCGGTGCTCGTCACCATGGGTCTGGTCGTGATCGTCTCGATCGACCATCCCTTCACCGGCCCGGTCTATATCCATCCGGACGCGCTCGAACTCGTCCTTGCGGACTACGAGGCGCCAAAGTGAGCTTCGACTGACCACCAGAGGCCGGGCGTCGCCAATTCCACCAGCGCGCCATCGGGATCGCGCAGGTAGAGGCTCACGCCGCCTCGCGGCCAACGATACTCGCCAACGACGGCGACGCCGCGCTCGGCGAGACGCTTGCGCCAGGCGTCGAGATCACCGGCCGCGATCGAGAGCGCGAGATGCAGACGCCCGGATCCGTCGTGCCCTGGGATCGAGCCGCCCGGTTCGACCACGTCCTCACCGGTCGCGCCAGCCTGAAACACCAGCAGGACGCTGCGGCGAGCGATCTCGAAAGCGACAAGGCGCGGCGAATCGACGAGCGCCTTCAATCCGAACAGATCGCCATAGAACGACGCGGTGCGCCGGAGGTCGCGTGCGTAGAGCGATGTTTCCAGGAGTCCTTCGATCGCCGGGGCGCCGCTCCCATCCGTCATCGTCGCCTCCTGACGGTTCTTGTGACCGCGAGGGCACTGTGGCGGGATCCAAGCGGAAAGTCCAAACGGCAGCGCGGCGCCACCTGTTTAGAAGGCGAGGCGGCCGCCAACGACTGCGAGCGTGCCGGCGAGGATGGGGCGCAAGATTCGGTCGGGAACGCGGGAGGCGAAATGACTCGAAATCATGATGCCCGGGATCGAGCCGACGAGGAGCGAGACGAGCATGTGGAAGTCGACGGATCCGAGCCACCAATGCCCGGCGCCGGCAATGAGAGTGAGCGGCACGGCGTGGGCGATATCGGAGCCAACGATGCGGACGATTGGCGACTTCGGATAGAGGGTGAGCAATACCGTGGCGCCGATC
This sequence comes from uncultured Alphaproteobacteria bacterium, assembly GCA_963820095.1. Classification (GTDB taxonomy): domain Bacteria; phylum Pseudomonadota; class Alphaproteobacteria; order Rhizobiales; family Beijerinckiaceae; genus Roseiarcus. The sequence goes on along the minus strand of CAWFZA010000025.1, from coordinate 88,092 downwards.
GCGCCGGCCCCGACGGACGAAATCGACACCAGCACGCCGAGAGCCGCGCCCAGCACGACGGTGAGCACGCCGACCCTTCGCTCGCTCGCGCCATCCATGAGACGCGTCAGGCGCACGAGCAGCGCCTTGCGGAACACAAGCGTGATCGCGGTCAAGATCAAGGCGATTCCGAGGGTCGTGCTGATGATTCCGCCGCTCGTCTTGGAAGACGACCCGAGATGTGCGAGCAGCACGAGCGACAAGAGCGCCGCGGGCACGCTCCCGTAGGCGAGCCGCCTTGTGATGCGCCAATCGACCGAGCCGTGATAGGCGTGCACGGCGCACCCGCTGATCTTGGTGAGACCCGCATAGAGAAGGTCGGTGCCGACCGCCGTCGCCGGATGGACCCGGAAGACCAGCACCAGAAGCGGCGTCATCAGCGACCCGCCGCCGACGCCGGTGAAGCCAACCAGCAGGCCGACAACGAGGCCGGAAATGGCGAAAAACGGATCTACGCCATGCAACATCGAGCATCCTGCTGGCTAAGAACTCTAATGTTGATTGACTTACTAGACTTTCCGCTCGGCGTCAATTGTCGTGGCTCGCACGACTTGCCGGCCTCTGCGCTCTCTCAGCGCGAGATAGGCGCCGCAGGCGACGACAAGCGCCGCGCCGAGTAGAGTCGTGCTGGCCGGCCAATCGCCAAACACCAGCACGCCGGAGACAATCATCCAGATCAGCTGAGTGTAGGTGAACGGGGTCAAGGTCGGCGCCGGAGCAAACCGGTGGGCCACGATCAGCATTCCGTGGCTCGTGGCGGCAAAAACGCCCATTCCCGCCATGACCAGCCAGTCGAACGCCGACTGAGGCGCCGCCAGATCCACGGCAACATTGGAGTCAAGAATACGATCCCCGCGATTTGCGTCCAGGCGAGCGTCGTCTGCGGCGCGTCCGCGCCAGCAAGCTTCCGCGTCGCCAGCACATATCCGGAATTGCAAACCACGCCGGCGACCGCGAGGAGAACGATCGGCTGAAACGCCGCCGTTCCCGGACGCGTCGCAATCACCACGCCGAGAAATCCGAGCGCGATTGCGATCATGCGTTCCGCGCCCACTCTCTCACCCAACACAGGTCCAGCAAGAAGAGCCACGAAGACCGGGGTGAGAAATGAGATTGTCGCGGTCTCCGACAGCTGGAGCTCGCGGACGGCGAACACGTTCGCGGTCGTCGAACAAAATAGCAAGACGGAGCGCAATAGCTGCAGCCAAGGACGCCTCGAACGGAGCCTGGCCGGCCGCGAAAGCGATCGCGACGCGACGAGCGCGATCAACGCCGCCCCGATGTAACGCGCCCACACGATCTGTGCGATCGGCAAAGACGCGCTCAGCCACTTGGCGCAAGTGTCCTGGCCGGTGAAGCAGATCATGGTGGCGCACATGAGCGCGATCGCGAGAAACCGCATGCGGCGGTCTTCGTCTTCGGCCCTTGCCGTTGCTGTGTCCGTCGAGGTGAGCGAGCTCACGCCGCTTCCCGTTCGATGCGGATAACCTGCGGCCTCTCGCGCACCACCCCGTCCTCGACCGTCCGCGCCAACGCCTCGCGAATTGACGCTTCAGTCGTGCCGTGGGTCATCAACGTGACCGGCACGACCCCGGCCGCGGCTGCCTCTTTCGTCGCCCGCTTTTGTATGATCGCCTCGAGCGAAATGAGCTGCTCGCCCATCCGCGCCGCGATCGCGCCCATCGCCCCCGGCCGGTCAACGACCGCGAGACGCACGTAGTAGCCGCCCTCGTGTCGCTGCATCGGCACGCGATCCGCCTCGATCAGCGACGCGGCGGGGCGACCAAACGGCGGCGCGCGGATCCCTCGCGCGATGTCGACAATGTCGGCCGCGACCGCTGAAGCGGTAGCGTCGCCGCCGGCTCCCGGTCCCACCAATGTCAGTTCCCCGATCGCGTCGCCGTCGATCGAAACCGCGTTGAGGACGCCCATGGTCTGGGCCAGCGGCGCGCTCTTGGCGACCATCGTCGGGTGGACCCGCTGCTCAACGCCGTGGGCAGTTCGTTCAGCGACGCCGAGAAGCTTGATGCGGAACCCGAGCTCGTCAGCAGCGCTCAAGTCGGCGAGCGTTATTGTCTCGATGCCTTCGACGGAAACGGCGCCGGCGTCGATCTTGGCGCCGAACGCGAGCGAGGCAAGGATCGCGAGCTTGTGCGCGGTGTCGAAGCCGCCAACGTCGAATGTCGGATCGGTTTCCGCATAGCCGAGCCTTTGCGCCTCGCTGAGACAGACCTCGAAAGGGAGATTGCCGGTCTCCATGCGCGACAGAATGTAGTTGCACGTGCCGTTGAGAATGCCGGAGACGCGCTGAATTGCGTTTCCGGCCAAGCTCTCTCGCAGGGTCTTGATGACAGGTATGCCGCCGCCAACCGCGGCTTCGAAGAACAGCTGAGCGCCCGATCGCTCGGCGAGAGTCGCGAGTTCGAAGCCATGCGCGGCAAGCATCGCCTTGTTCGCAGTGACCACGGGTATCCCGCGCGAAAGGGCGGCCTTGACGGCGTCGAAAGCAACGCCGTCGGCGCCGCCGATCAATTCAACGAAGATGTCGATGTCCGCGGAGGCGGCAAGATCCGCTGGACCGGAAAAGTAGGCAGCGCCGCGAAGATCGACCCCGCGGTCGTTCTTGCGCCGCGCGCTATAGGCGGCTAGCGCAATGTCGCGCTCGACCCGCTTGGCCAACTCGGCTTGGCGCCGTTGTAGAAGCCGAACCAGGCTCGTCCCGACCACCCCGAGACCGGCGACGCCCAGGCGAAGCGGGTTCGACATCTTCTCCTCGCTCCGCCCCGCGGAGAACCGACTTTCGAGCGAATTGTCCAGAGTCGCGAGCGGAAATCAAGGGCGAATGGACAGCTCAGCCGTAGCGTTCGGCGGCCGTCTTCTTCTTCTTCTTTCGCTCCTTGCGCGCCGCATAGCGCGCGTCTCGCTCAAGCTTGCGCTCGTATTCGAGCCGTTCGGCCTCTTCTCGGTGGCGCTGCAGCTCGGCCTCGCGCGCAAGCGCTTCGAGCCTCAGCTGCTCCTGACGGGCGGCCTCCTCGGCAGCGCGACGCGTGGCTTCTGCAGCCTCCTGTTCGACCTTGCGCTGGGCGCGCTCGGCGTCGCGAACCTTGCGCGCAGCGAGAATTTCTTTCCGCTTCGCCTCGCGCTCGATGACTGCCGGATCGGCTGGATCGTATTTGGAGTTGGCGAGAAACTTTTCCGCCATTTTCTTGCGCGCCTCAGCGGCGGCAGCCTGACGATCAGCAAACTTGTTGCCGTTCAAAAAGGACATTGGTTCCTAGTCGACTGGTTTGTTTGGGATGCGCGCTCATGACACAGCGTGATGAGAACAGCAATGGTTTTTGCAGCAGGGCGGCGATGCGCCAGCAGCAAAGCCTGAGACGTCCTGACACTTGGGTTGCGATCACATCCCCGCGGCCCTCATCGTATGACTTGGCACGATCACAAACGCGTGATCATTCGAGCTTGACCCGAAGGAACCAGCGCTAGCCGCAGCCCTGGTTCGAGAACCTGGCTCGCCGGGGCAGAGCGCCTTCGCCGGAGCAAAGCCTCCCAAGCGCTGATAAACGCTAGTAAGCGCTAGTAAAATAGCTAGCGTTTACTGACGTTTATTTCCGCGAATCTGGACTTTTCAACGGGTTACGGCCGATTGAAATAACAAATTCTCGCGTCTCAGGTTCTGCGCGACATCTCTCTGAGGCTCACTCTCGATCTCCTCGCCGGCTCGCGCGACGCGCGGGCATGATTCTGCTGATAGAAACCCTGTAGCATATTGTTCGGCTTTTGCCAAACAATTGTCACCGAAAAAAATTACCCGCCCGCTATTTTCGGTCGAACCGCGATCATCATTGCGACCCCCGGGCTTTGGGACCCGGGGGAAGCAATCCAGGGAACGAGGGGCGCTGAACGACTCCTGGATCGCCACGTCGCCATAGCCCGTCGAAAGACAGGGCGTCTTTCGACGCGCGTATGGCTCTCGCGATGACGATGCCGTCCGAACGGGGCGCGCCTCTAAGACCTAATCCGCGGTCGACGCCTGCGACCGCGTTGCGCCTTGGACATCTTTGAGACAAAAGGCGGCTCAAGCTCCTCGCCGAGTAGTACCGGACAAGCTTTCGCGCGCCTTATGACTTTGACCCGCAGCGCCCCCATGGCCGCCCAGATTGCGAATCTTGACGCGCGCTCGGCCGTTCGTTTCTGGCTGATCGCCGTGGCGGGACTCGTCTTTCTCATGGTGCTGGTCGGCGGCGCGACGCGGCTCACCGAATCCGGCCTCTCCATCACCCAATGGAAGCCTGTGACCGGGATCCTTCCGCCGCTGACCGGCGCGGAATGGCAGGCCGAGTTCGACCGCTACAAGCAAATCCCACAGTTCGCCAAACTCAATGCGGACATGACCCTGGACGGGTTCAAGGCCATCTTCTGGTGGGAATGGGCGCATCGGCTGCTGGCGCGGGTCGTCGGCGCGGCGTTCATCCTTCCCGGCCTATGGTTCTGGTGGCGAGGCCAGCTTAAAGGCGCGCTCGGCCGGCAGGTCGCGGTCGCAACCGGCCTGCTGGCGCTCGAACCCATCGTCGGCTGGTGGATGGTGACCTCGGGCTTGAGCGAGCGCACGGAGGTCGCGCAGCAGCGCCTTGCGCTGCACCTCCTGATCGCCGCCGCGACGTTCGGCGCGTTGATCTATGCGGCGGTTGGACTCGGCGCGCGGCCGCGGTCGAACACCGCCCCCCGCGGCTTTACGATCTCGGCCTGGGTCTTCGCCGCGCTCATCTTCTGCCAGCTCGGCCTCGGCGCGCTGGTCGCGGGTTTGCGCGCCGGACTCATCTACAACACCTGGCCGCTGATGGGATCGAGCCTGGTTCCGGGCGAGGCGTTCCGCCCGAACGCGCTCGCGGCTATCTTCGGCGACGCGGCGACGGCGCAGTTCGACCATCGGATGATCGCCTACGCCGTCGTCGCCTTCGCGATGGTTCAGGTCATCGCGGCGCTGCGCGCGGCGCCCGGCTCGCCGCTCGCCAGCCGCGCCGTCGTCCTTGCGGCGGTCGCCTTGCTCCAGGTCGGGCTCGGCATCGCGACGCTGCTCGCCTTCGTTCCGATCGAGCTCGCTCTTCCCCATCAGGCGCTGGCGCTGGCCCTGTTCGGCCTCGCGGTCGTCCACTTGCGCGCGACCGAGCTGGAGACCTCGCCATCGCGAGCCCGTGCGGACGTGGCGATCCGGGGATGAAGCCCATCGCCCCAATGATCTCTGGATTGCTTCGTTTCCCTCCGCTCTTAGGCGATCCCCGTTGGTGGATCTGTCCCCGCCGTCATGGCTGGCCTTGTTCATTCCGGGGACGTGGCCGACGGTTGTTCGGCTTCGCCGGCTTGGGGCTTGCCGGCTATCGCTGGCGCTCGGCCTGATCGGGCGCCTGCCTGCGCATCTTCTATGTCGCCAAGGCCGACGAGTTCTATCGGGGCTTTCTCGGCTTCAAGATCGATTGGGATCGCCGGTTCGACGACAACGCGCCGCTCTGACGAGGCTCCGGCGCCGTCGAACAGCCAATCTGACTATCCTGCCGCAATTGCGCGCCATCCCGCGAGCAGCGCCCGACTGATACGGTCGGCCCACTGATTCGCCTCGGCGTCCGACGCGAGTCCGTCGTGCCGAATCTCGAGCAGCAGACCGGGGAGGCTCCGCGAGTTGGCGTGGTGGGGAATGGTCCAGTCGTCGTTGTCGATTCTGTACGGCGCGTTCTCCGCCAAAGTCAGATGTGATTCCTGCCGGAGGTCAGACAGTACGGCCCTCCCGAAACCTGAGGCGTCGCCAAAAAGGACGCCGGCGTGCATTGTCCGTTGGACCCCGGCAAGCACCGGCGTGAAACTGTGAACGCCGATCACGGCCGTAGGTTGCCGACGCGCTTTTCTTTCGTCCAGCGATCGTGTGATGGCGGCGTGAAGCGGTTCGAACCAGGTGCGAATGCGTTCCCGTCGCTCAGCCTCGTCGATGTTTCTGTTGCCTGGGATCGGAATTTCGCTGATCTCGGGAATGAGGGTCGGCGAATCGGGCGGCCGGTTGCAGTCGACCAGCAAACGCGACGCGCCGCCCAGAAACGCGACCGCATCGAGCCGCGCCGCCAGCTGCCGGGTCAATTCGGCTGCGCCAACGTCCCATGCGATGTGGCGGGAAAGCTGCTTTTCGGGAAGCCCCAGGCCGCCATACCGGGAAGGCATGTAGTTCGAGGCGTGCTCGCATACGAGCACGAACGGCCCAGCGCCATCCGCATTCACAATGGTCATCGGCGGAGGCGCGAAGGCTTCGGGCGCGTTTTCCATCAATAGACGCCGACATAGCGATCGAGCATCGCGCTCGTCTCGAGCCCGTCAAGCAGCGCAATCTCCCGGCGCTTGAGGCCGTGATAGGTTTCAAGCAGGGCGGCCGAAAACCAGCCGCTGACGACCTTGTCGCTCGCCATGACGGACAACGCCTCCTGCAAGCTCTGCGGCAAACGGCGCAGGCCGAGACGGCCGCGCTCCTCTTCGCTCATCCCGGCCGGGTCGGTATCCACGATCGGCGGCGACGCAAGGCCAGCGCGCACCCCTTCGAGCCCTGCGCGCATCACTGCGGCAAGAACGAGATGCGGACAGGCAGTCGCATCCGCAGCGCGATATTCGACATTGAATTGCTGGGCCGCGCTCGCTCCCCCGAGCGGCGAAGTGGGGCAGATCCGTAGCGTCGCCTCGCGGTCTTGTTCTCCAAGCCAAGTCCAGGCAGCGCTCCAATGGTGAGGCTGAAGACGCAGGTAGGAGGCGACGCTTGGCGCGGTGAGAGCCGTGATCGCCGGGAGGCGCGCCAGGACGCCGGCGCAGAAGGCGCCGCCAAGCGACGAAAGCCGTCCAGGGCGGGCGGCGTCGAACAGCGCCGGAGCGCCGTTCTTGTCGCGGAACGACAGGTGAAGATGGACGCCGTTCCCAACCCCCTCTTCGCTGGTCTTCGGCGCGAAGGTCGCCGTCAATCCATTGAGTTCGGGCGACCTCCCTCGTAATCTCCCGCATGGCCACCGCTCGATCGGCGGAGGCCTCGCCCAACGCCGGGCCGCAACTGACCTCGAACTGGTCGCGGCCGTACTCAGGCAGAAAGACTTCGGGTTCGACGCCCGCCTCATCGAGCGCCGCCATAAGCTCTGGCGCAAACGGGTCGCATCGTCGCAGCGCCTGCAGAGAAAAAGCGGGCGCCGGACGCCACGATGCGCCGACGATCTGGAATTCCTGTTCGAACGCGGAAAGGACGGTCAGGCCCGTTTCGGCCGCGAAGTCCGCCAGCGTCCGCTTGAGGATCGCGCGGGGACAGCCCTCCCAGGGCGCGCCGTCGAGGTCGGTGATATCGGCCATGACGAGATGGAATGGTGTCGGCGCGCGTGAGGACGCGACCCGGTAGCCTGCGGCGAGATCGGGAATCAGCCTTAGATCGCCTCGGGAGCCCCACGGATTGGGGTCGGCGATGACGTCGAACGGCGTGAGCGATGAGTTGGCCGGCACCCAGCCCACGCCTTGCGCCGCGATTCGCTCCAGCTTCGCGGCCGCGACAGACCGGCCCCTGGTGACGCCGCACAAGTCCGAGGTCGCGATCGTGACGATCTCTGTCCGGGCGGGCTCCGTCATCGCAGCGCCTCCAACCGCGCCAGAACGTCGGCGGTGTCGGTGACGCGGCAATAGCCGCCGAAAGCCTGGAGAGCCGCGGCGTGCCGCTCGGCGCTCATTGTTGCGCAAGCGTCGTCCACGAGCGTGACAAGATAGCCCTTGTCGGCCGCGTCGCGGACCGCCATGTCGACGCACTGGTCGGTGACGCAACCGGATACGATGAGCGCACGAACGCCGAGGTTCCGCAGAACGTAGTCGATATTGGTCGAATTGAAGACGCCGGACGATGTTTTGGGCAGCACAATGTCATCCTCTTCGGGCGCGATCTCGGCCACGACTCGAGCGTCGGGATGACCCTTAGGCAGATGGATATCGGATAGCTTGTGGTCGAGCGAACGATCGCGTCCGTCCTTCGTCAGGCTTTCGATGATCGTGTAGATCACTTCGACCTTCGCCGCGCGAGCGCAATGCATCAGGCGCGCCGCGTTAGGCAGGACGATCTCGCGAATGCGGCGATAGAAATAATCATTCGGCCCCAAGTCCGGATGACCAGGATCGAGACCAGGGATCAGGAACTGCCGCTGGAGGTCGACAAAAAGAAGCGCGGTCTCGCCGCGCGTGAACGGAACGTTGCGGGTCTGAAGCTCGGACATTAGCGCTTTACCCTCATCCTCCGGGTTGGTCGGCGCGCCAGTGCCTGCGGCCGATCGGCGGGACCTTCGAGCGTGATGCGATTGGCGGCGCGAAACTGCTCGAAGACCGAGATACGCGCCTTGGCCTTGGCGTCTAGCCTCGCTGTCATCGCGGCCACCAGGCCTTCGACCAGCGCCAACGCCGGCGCCATCGTGTCAAAGGGAGAAGACGACTGGACGGAAGAGGTCATGACGACCTTCGCGACTTTGGCGATCGGCGACAGCCACGGATCGGTGAAAAGCACAATCTGAACGCCCTGCGCGGCGGCCTGCTTTGCGAAGCCGACGATGTCCGTCTGCCACCGCCGGTAGTCGAACACGACAAGGACGTCGCGGCGCCGCAGGTCAATCAGCGCGTCCGACAGGTCCGACGCGGAGCCGCCGATGACGTGGGCGCCAGGGCGGAGCTGAACAAGATGCGCATGGAGGATCGCGGCCAGATGCCGACTGAAACGGCCTCCGAGACAAAAAATACGCGCCTTGCGGTCGGCGATCAGGGCGATCGCTCTGGAGGTGTCGGAATGGACTCCGTCCGAGATGTCCGCCTGGATGCCGTTCCCTGCCGCGGCCATCGCCGCGCGGCACGGGTCGGCGCGCAGATCAGACCTGCGTTCAAACATCGTAAGTGGCGAAGCCATGTGGGCCTCGACCTCGGAGAGCAGGCTTTGCTGGAACTCGGGATAGCCCGAGAAACCGAGTTTCGTAACAAAGCGAACCACGGTCGGATCGCTCACTCCCGAATCGCGCGCAAGCCGCACGACGGTGCCGAGCCCCGCGGCGGGGTAATTCGCCAGCAACCGGCGCATGACCTTGAGCTCGGAGCTTGTCAGGTGGGCGCGGCTCGCGACGAGCATGTCGCGCACTGTCGCCGACAGCGCCGGCTTCCGCCGTTGGGCGGTTGGAGAGCTAGATGTCGATGTCATTACAGCCGGGGGTAAACCAGCGGCCATTGAAATTCAATTGACAGGATAACCGCGATCGGGTCAGCTTGCCAAGGGAGCCGGCTTCCGATGAGGCGAGGCCGGCTTGGTCGAGCGAGGCATTACATGGCGACCACAAGACGAACTCTGCTGGGCGCGATTTTCGGGATTGCCGCTTTCGCTACCGCGGGCGCCGCTTTCGCGGCCAACGACGTTGTGCAACTCGGCATCCTAGCGCCGCTCACGGGCGGCGCGGCGGCCGACGGCGAGGAGATGGTGCGCGGCCTCACGCTCGCTGTGGAGGAGGCCAACGCGAAGGGAGGCGTGGCCGGCTATAAGTTCGAAGTCGTGCCGGGCGATACGCGCAACCAACAATCCGACGCCGTCGCAAGCGCTGTCGAGCGCCTCCTCGGCGAAAAGAACCTGCACATGATTTTCACCGGCTACGCGTCGGGATCGAATTTTGAGATCGAACCGATCGCCGAGGCCGGCATTCCGTACTTTCTGTCGGCGAACAGCCAGCAGACGCGCGACATCGTCGCCAAGGACCCGTCCAAATATCCGGGCGTGTGGTCGTTGACGCCTTCTTATGACGCCTACGAGACGGAACTGGTGCCGGTCCTCGAGGGCCTCGAGAAGTCAGGCAAGGTCAAGTTTCCGACCAAGAAAGTCGCCCTCATTTCGTCGGACAACCCCTATTCGAAGGGCATCTATGAGGGATTGACCAAAAGCTTCAAGGCGGCTGGTTGGACTGTGACGAACGCTGAACTTGTGCCATTCGGCGAGATCAACGACTGGCATGCTTTCCTTGCGAAGGTGCGCCAAGATCCCCCCGACGTGGTCATCAATACCGACTATCTTCCCGCCAACGCGGCGACCTTCATGAGCCAGTTCATGGAGCAGCCAACAAACAGCTTGGTGTTCATACAATATGCGCCGTCGGTGCCGGAATTCCTGAAACTCACGGCCGACAAGTCGTCCGGGGTGCTCTACAATCTTCTGGGCGGCCCGCTGATCACGCCGAAGAATCCGCTCGCCGCGGAGATCGCGGACAAATTCAAGAAACGGTGGGGGGTTGAGAGCGGACCCTATGGCGTCGCCCTCTACGAGCAGGCGCAGATCTATTTCAAGGCGCTCGAGAAGGTGGGCGATCCGACGAAGCACAAGGAGATTGGCGCCGCGATCGGAGCAACCGATACAATGGCGCCCGAGGGCCACATCGTCTTTGACCCGGCTACTCACCTCGCCAAGCAGGGCAACGACTTCGTGCCGATCCAGTTCTATCAGATCTGGAATGGCGACCGGGTGTTGTTTTATCCCCCAGCCTACGCCACCGGCGAGTTCCGCAAACCGCCATGGATGAAGTGAGGGCATACCGATCTGCAAGACGTAAGTGGCGGATGAGGGGATGACCGCCATTCTCGAAGTCGAGAAGGTCGTGAAGCATTTTGGCGCTCTGCGCGCCGTGGACGGTATCAGCTTCTCGGTGGAGGAAGGCGAGATCTTCGGGGTTGCCGGCCCCAACGGCAGCGGGAAAAGCACGCTGTTCAACATTGTGACCGGCGTGCCCTACTCGGCGCAGAGCGGTGTCGTTCGCTTCAAGGGCGCGCAAATCGAGCGCCTGGCGCCCCATCGTATCTGTCGGCTCGGCCTCGTTCGGACCTTCCAACGCGACGCGGTCTTTCCAAGCCTGACGGTTCGCGAGAACGTTGGCCTCGCCATCCTCTACGGCGCTCGCGCGCGGCCCACTTGCGACCGTATCGAAGCCGTACTGATGGCGTCCGGCCTCAAGGCGGAGCGTTTCGACCTGCAGGCGGCAGGAATTTCGGTCTTCGAGAAGAAGAAGCTGACGATAGCAACCGCGCTCGCTACCGAGCCAAGTCTAATTCTGCTGGACGAGCCAGCCTCGGGGCTTACTCGGCCGGAAGTTGCTGAGCTCGCCGACCTGATCCGGGCCCTTCAGCGCCGTGGTCTGACAGTGCTCGTTATTGAGCACGTCCTGTCGCTGCTGCTCGACATCTGCGCGCGGCTGATGGTGCTCGATCGGGGCACGGCGATTGTGACCGGTTCGCCCAACGATGTCATGCGGGATCCGCGCGTTGTCGAAGCCTATCTCGGTCGCAGGTCAGAAACATTTCATGCCTCCGCTCGTCATTGACAACGTCGTTGGAGGATACGGCGGCGCTCCCGTCCTTAACGGATTGTCGCTCACGGTCGGAGAGCGCGAGCGTGTCGGGCTGTTCGGCCCGAACGGGCACGGGAAGACCACGCTTCTGCGCGCCGTCTCGGGACTTCTTGCCTTGCGAGAGGGCTCGATCCGTCTCTTCGACAAGCCGATCCATGGAAAACCGCCTGCATCGATCGTCGCCGACGGCCTGATTCAAGTCCCGCAATCGAATCTGCTGTTCCCGGAGATGGAGGTTCTGGAGACGCTGCGCCTCAGCGCGCATTCGCCGCGCGCTCGCCAGAATGCCGCGGCGTCCCTCGATTCCGTCCTCACGTTGTTCCCGCGCCTGGCCGAGCGGCGACGGCAGAAGGTCAAGACGCTGTCGGGTGGCGAAAGACAGATGGTCGCAATCGGCGTCGGACTCATGGGCGCGCCGCGGTTGCTCGCGCTCGACGAGCCGACGCTTGGCCTGTCGCCCAAGCTCAAGGATGAATTGTGCGTCGCGATCGGCGCCATCACGAAGTCCGGATTGCCTCTGCTTCTGATTGAACAGGACGTCGAGTTCCTACTTGAGTTGGCCGACAGGCTGGTGATGGTGTCGCATGGTCGCTGCGGCGTCGAGCTCGAGGCGAAGCAGGGCATCGATCACGCGACAATCATGGCGCTGTATTTTGGAGAGGGACACGCCGCGTGAGTCTTGAAACGATTGCGTCGATATTGGCGAGCGGTCTCGTGCTCGGCTCACTCTACGGCCTCATGGCGGCTGGCCTGTCGCTCGTCTGGAGCACGCTCGGTATCTTCAATTTCGCGCATGGCGTGTTTATGACGCTCGGCGCCTACATCGCCTGGCAGATCGGCAATGCAGCCGGACTTGGCCTTGGCGTGACGGCGGGGATCGCCGTGGCCGCGGCCGCGCTGGCGGGTCTCGGATGCCTCGCGGAACGGCTTCTCATCCGTCCATTCCTCGGCCGTGAGAATGTCGTCATGCTCGCGGTCATTACGACGCTTGCCGCATCGACCTTCCTCGAGAACGCAACCCAGTTGATCTGGGGACCGCGTCTAAAAGAATTGAAGCCCCTCGCTGACGGCACCGTTGCTCTCGCTGGCGCGACAATGTCGGCGCACCAGGCGATCATTGTCGTCATAACGCCGATCATACTGGTCGGGCTGTGGGTCTTCCTCAAATATTCGCGGACCGGCGCGGCGATCCGGGCGGTTGGCCAGAACCGCGAGGCGGCGCTCCTGATAGGCCTTTCGATCGAGCGACTGTACATGGTGGCATTCGCCGCCAGCGCGGTGCTCGCAGCGGTAGCGGGCGTTCTGTTGGGCGCGATGCGGCCGATGACGCCTACGATGGGATCAGAGCCGCTGGTCAAGGCGCTTGTTGTCGCGATCTTCGGAGGGCTCGGCAGCGTCGGCGGCACGATCGGCGGCGCCTATGTCATCGGCATGATTGAAGCGGCGAGCACCTATGCCGTCGGCCTCTACTGGACGCCGGCCGTTCTCTTCGCGGTGATGATCGCGGTCCTGCTCTGGCGGCCAAACGGCCTTTTCGGCAAAGGCTAGGAGCGTGGCCGCCCTGTCATCTAGAGGCGCGGTGGTTGTCTTCGTTCTTCTGGCGAGCTTGGCGACGTTGCCGCCGCTCGGCGCCTCGAACTACGTGCTGCATGTCGTCATCATAGCCTGCATCTGGGCGATCGTCGCCGCAAGCTGGGACCTGAGCCTGGGATACGGCGGGATTTTCAACTTCGCTCATATCGCCTTCTTCGGTCTGGGAGTTTATGTCTACGCGGTCTGCGCGAAGGTGCTTGGCGTGCCAACCCTTCTCGCGATGTTGTTCGCTGGCTTGGTCGCCGCGCTGATCGCGATGATGATCACCCTGCCCGTGCTGAGGCTCAAGGGCATTTACGTCATCCTGGCGACCTTCGCCCTGAGCCAGCTGATCTTGCAGCTTGTCCTCAGTCAGAATCAGATCACAGGCGGAGAGCAGGGCATGGTTCTCCTCCCGACTCTCAACCTGTTTGGACTGAAGCTCGCGAGCTTCGGCAAGCTTGGCTTCTACTACCTTGCGCTTCTTCTCGTACTCGCGGCGACTCTGGCGCTCCGCAGGATTGCCTTGTCCGATTTTGGCCGCTCGGTCGTGGCGCTGAAGGAAAACGAAGATTATGCCGTGGCTCGGGGCGTCTCGATCGGGCGACAGCGCCTGATCGTCCTGGTCGCGAGCGCCGTGCCGGCCGGAATTGCTGGAGCGCTATACGCCTCCTATCTGCGCGTCGCATCGCCCGAAGTGTTTGGGTTCGACACTTTGTCGATCGTCCTCACGATTCTCCTGCTCGGAGGAGCCGCGAGCATCACCGGGCCTGTCGTCGCGTCGTTTCTCGTGACGGCCTCGACAGAGGCGCTGACAAACCTTGGACCCGCGCGCTTCATGATCATCGCGGTCGTCATCGTCGCGATCTTGCGTTTCTATCCGGGCGGATTGAACGCGTTTATTGAGCGGCTTTGGCCAAGGAAGCCTGCTTAGCGGAGAGATGCGATGGACAAAACGACAGCGCTCGACGCCATTCACAAGGTCGTCGATGACGAGCGGGACTACCTGGTCTCCCTGACCAGTGAGATGGTCCGTATTCCCTCGGTCAACCCGAAATTCGAGACCGGCGAGGGGCTGAACCGCGAGGCGGACGTTCAGGCTTTGCTGGCGAAGCATCTCGAGCCGCTCGGCCCCGAGCTCGAGCAGTGGGAGGTATTTCCCGACCGCCCCAATCTGGTTGGCGTTTTCGCGGGGGACAACTCACGCAGCCTGCTTCTCAACGGCCACATCGACGTCGTGCCGGTCGGCGACCGCGCGAAATGGACTGTGGATCCGTTCGGCGGCGATGTCCACGATGGAAGAGTTTGGGGCCGTGGAGCGATCGATATGAAGTCGGGGGTCGCCGCTTCACTGGCGGCTCTCCGCGCGATTCAGAGGGCGGGCTATCGTCCGCAAGGGCGCATCGACTTTCACGCTGTTGTCGACGAGGAAGCCGGCGGCTTTGGCTCAATTGCCGCGGCGCAGCGGTGCGCGTTGGCCAAAGGTGGGATCATCACCGAGCCGACCTGGGGCAAGGTGCTCGCGGCGGAAGGCGGCCTTGAATGGCTCAGGGTGACCATCCCGGGCAAGAATGCGCATTCCGCTTGGCGCTACAACGCGATCTATCCGCAGCGGAACGAGCCAGCCCGCCTCGAACCCGGCGTGAGTGCGGTTGACTACGCATCGCGCTTCATCGAGCAATTGCGCGAGCTGGAGCGCGACTGGGCCACGACCAAGAGCCACCCGCTGTTGCCCCCGGGCGTCAATTCGCTTCACGTCGGCGCGGTGATGATCGGCTCTGGCCCGGGCCCCGATGGCCGGCCGACCATCCTTTCCAATCCGGCGATTACGCCTGATTGCGCCGCGATCGATATCGACCTGAAATTCCTGCCGCAGGAGACGAAGGAGCAGGTGAGGGCGGACTTCGAGGCCTTTGTCCACCACTGGGCGCAGCAATATTCCTGGCTGCGTGAGCATCCGCCGCAGGTCCACTGGGACCTCTACGGTCTTCATTTCCCGCCGCTCAATACGCCGCCGGACCACCCGCTGGTGAAGAATATCGTGAGCGCCCGCGCGCACATGGGCAAGGAGACAGAGATCTCAGGCTTCGTCGCGGTCTGTGACGCCGCGCACTATGCCGGAGTTGGCGTGCCTTGCATCATCTACGGCTGTTCGGGCGACGGTTTCCACGCCAAGGACGAACATGTCGAGATCGAGAGTCTGGTGGAAACGACAAAGGTTATTGCGGATTCCATCGTTTCATGGTGCGGAATCTCGAAGAAGTAACCGCGGAGAGAAATCTTGACGGAGCCGGACCGCTACCCGCGAGACCTTGTGGGCTATGGAAGGCGCCGGCCCCATGCGGCGTGGCCGGGAAACGCGCGCGTCGCCGTCAGCTTTGTCCTTAACTACGAGGAGGGCGGCGAGCGCAACGTGCTCGACGGAGACCCGCATGCCGAGACCTACCTTACGCCAGAGATCGTCGGCGTGCCGGCAATTCCCGGTCGCAATCCTTTCGTCGAAGACGGCTTCGAATATGGGAGCCGCGCCGGTTTTTGGCGCGTGCTCGATGTCTTCGCGGAGCATCGCTTGCCATTTACCGCCTGGGCGGTCGGCCTCGCGCTCAAGCGCCATCCTGACGCTGGCCGCGCCATGGCCGAGGCGGGCCACGAGGTCGCCAGTCACTCCTGGCGTTGGATCGACTACTCGGTTGTGAGCGAGGAACAGGAGCGCGCCGACATTCGCGCGACGGTGGCGACCATCCGGGAGATAACCGGGTCGCCGCCGCTGGGCTGGTACACCGGGCGCTACAGCGCGAACACACGGCGCCTCGTCATGGAGGAGACAGAGACCATCTACGACTCGGACGCCTACAACGACGACCTGCCTTACTATCGCCTGATCGGCGGCAAGCCGCGCTTGATCGTGCCGTATGCGCTGGACACGAACGACTTCAAGTTCGCAACCGATCCGGGATGGATGTCAGGCGAGGATTTCCTCTTCTATCTTAAGCTCGCCTTCGATCGGCTTTATCGGGAGGGGGAAGACCAGCCGAAGATGATGTCGATTGGTCTTCATGCTCGGCTGACAGGCCGCCCAGGCGCGCGCTGAAGCCTTGGCGCGGTTCATGGGTCATGTCCTCAACCATGAACGCGTCTGGATCTGCAGGCGCAGGGAGATCGCGGAGCATTGGCTTAAAACCCATCCTTACGGCGAAGCCGGTCAGTCCTGACTGTTGTCGTCGAGGATTGGCGCGCCGCGGGCGAGCCAGCGGATTGAAATGAGCGTCGCTCAGGCGGAGAAGCTCGTCCTTGAAAACATGGGGATGCGTTGTCGGCATGGCGATGTCCGCAAAGTGCAATGATATCAACGGTTGTTGCAGTTGAGGAAAAATCTGGAAACTGATAAATTCAGTCTTGGGCACTTGAGGTCGCAGGTCGAAATCCTGCGACCCCGACGAACACGATTGTCAGAAGATTTGGGGCCGTCATGACCGCGCGCATCTACCAGCCCGCCCGCAGCGCCATGCAGTCGGTGCAGTCGAAAGACGACTGGCTGCTCGAATACGAGCCCGAGAAGCCGCGCGAGATCGAGCCCCTGATGGGCTGGACGAGCTCAGCCGACATGCGCTCGCAGGTGAAGCTCCGGTTCGACAGCAAGGAAGAGGCGGTCGCCTACGCCGAGCGCAATGGCATCGCCTACCGCGTCGAGGAGCCAAAGCCAGTGACGCCCAAGATCTTGTCTTATTCCGACAATTTCGCCCCGAACCGTATCGTTCCCTGGTCGCACTGAAGCGTGACATGAGGCCGGTCGGCTCATTGGTTCGGCTCCGTAGCTCAGCTGGATAGAGCAGCCGCCTTCTAAGCGGCAGGTCGCAGGTTCGAGCCCTGCCGGAGTCGCCAATTGATAAACAGTCATGTGAGTGACTCGTATCTCAATGCCTCGTTCGCTTCGGTCGCATGACGCCGGGCGTCCATGTCTGGAACTGGGGTTCCGGCGCGCATGCGGACTCGTTCACCATCGACATAGCGGCGCCGGGTGACAGCAATGTCCTGCGCGTCCTTCCTTTGCCGCCCGTGGACGTCTTCCCTTTGACAGTACGGAGTCGTCGGCCTGGGCGATGCTTCTTGTCGGCTGCGCGGGGCTGGCCGTTGCAGGCCGGTCAAACGCAGAGGCGTTGCAGTCACCCTTCGGACCTAGCGCCCGGAAATCCCGCCCCTGCGTGGACTGTCGCCCGCCCCAGCCAGGCCGGCGGCCTCTTCCTGATCACGCGGCGGGGCCAAATGCCGCATGCCCTGATCCCGCCGTTGACATGGCGATGAAATCGATTTCATGATGGCCGGGACGGGTCGAACTTCACCTGGCGTCTTGACGCGCCAGCGATTGGGAAAGGCAGCGCCAAATGACATCGATGATGAGGCTAACCACTGCGATCGCTTTGGGCGCGCTCGCTCTTGCCGGCTCGGCTTCCGTCGCCTCCGCGGATCCCTACAAGATCGGCGCCACCACTTACAGCCGCAGCTTCGAGTTCTATCAGGATATCGAGAAGGGCATGAAGGAGGCCGGAGGCGACAAGATCGTCTTTGACTTCCGGGACCCCAATGGAGACCTCGCCGCGCAGACCGCGCAGATCGAGGATTTCGTCTCGAAGAAGGTCGATCTGGTCACCATCGTGCCAATCGACTCGACCGCGGCGGAAGCAGAAGGGCGTCTCGTCACCGGCGCGCACATCCCCCTCATCACCGTCGACATCGCCATCACCAAGGACGTGGGCCAGGTCGCTCATATCGCCTCGGACAACCACCAGGGCGGCGAGATCGCGGCGAAGAAGATGGCCGATCTGCTGGGCGGGAAGGGCGAGGTGCTGATCATCAACAATCCGGCGATCGTTTCGGTCGTCGACCGCGAGAAGGGTTTCGCCGCGAAGCTCGCGGAGATCGCGCCCGGCATCAAGATCGTCGCGAGCCAGAGCGGCGAGTTGAAACGAGAAAAGGCCCAGGCGGTCGCCGAGGATCTCCTCCAGGCTCATCCCAACGTCGTCGGGATCTTCGCGGTGAACGATGAGATGGCGCTTGGCGCGCTGCAGGCCGTCATCGCCGCCGGGCGGCAGGACAAGATCAGCATCATCGGCTTCGACGCCAGCAGCGAGGGCCTGAAGGAAATCGCCAAAGGAAATTCCGCCTTCAAGGCCTCGGTCGCCCAGGATCCGGTTGAGATCGGCAAGATCGTCACACAGACGGCCTTGTCCGTCTTGAAGGGCGACAAGGTCGACAAGCTGATTCCCGTGCCCGTCGTCCTCGTCGACAAATCCAACTACGCCAATTATCTCAAGAAATGATCGGGGGGCCGGCGGCGAGGTGAACGACGAGCGTAGGAACGGCGCCTCGCCGTTGGTCGAACTGCGCGGAATCACCAAGAGCTTTCCCGGCGTCGTGGCTCTGCGAAACGTCTCGGTCGCCTTCAGACCGGGCAAAGTTCACGCGCTGCTTGGCGAAAACGGCGCGGGCAAATCCACGCTGGTCAAGATCATAAGCGGCATCTACGCGCCGGACGATGGGCAGGTTCTCTTCGGCGGCGAGCCTGCGCGTCTACGCGCGCCGATTGACGCGGAGCGAAAGGGCGTTGCGGTGGTTCACCAGCATCGTACGCTGGTGAACGATTTGTCGGTGGCCGAGAACCTCTTCCTTGGCCATCTTGGGCCGACCTGGGCCCCTTTTTCGCGCGCCCTATGGACAGAGCGGGCGCGTCGCTTGCTTGCCGATCTTGGCGTGCATGTCGACCCGAAAGAGGCGGTTCGAAATTTGAGCCCAGCCGGCCAACAGTTGCTCGAGATCGCAAGAGCGATCGGCCGGAATTGTCGCTTGATCATATTTGACGAGCCGACGACGTCGCTGACGCCGCCCGAGCGTCAGGCCTTATTTGTTCAAATCGAGCGCCTGCGCGCGAGCGGCTTCGCGATCGTCTATATCAGCCATGACCTCGAGGACGCGCTCGCGTTGAGCGACGAGATCACCGTCCTCAGGGATGGCGCCGTCGTGGCGCACGAGATTGGCCTCAAGGACGTTCAGACCGTCATCCATCACATGATCGGGCGAACTCTGGAATCGGGGTATCCGCGGAACCGAAAGGCGTCGAAAGAAGAGGTGCTTCGGGTCCGCGATTTGCGCTCGTCGCGGCTCAAGGGCGTCGATCTTGACGTGCGTCGAGGAGAGATCGTCTGCATTGCCGGCCTTGTGGGATCAGGGCGGACGGAATGTTTGCGGGCGATCTTTGGCCTCGATGAGCGCACAGGCGGAGACGTCTTTCTGAACGGCGCTCCGTTCGCGCCGAGATCGGCGAGAAATTCGATCCGCGCGGGACTTGGGTTCGTTTCAGAGGATCGCAAGCAGCAAGGATTGGTTCTCGAACTGGGCGTGTCGGCGAATATCGTTCTCGGCAGCGAGAACCTTTATGCGCGGCTTGGGTTCATCTCTTCGCGGCGCGAGAGCGATCAAGCCCGCCGAACGATACGATCCCTTCGCATCAAAACTGCCTCGTCAGCGGTGGAGGTCGGCGCTCTCAGCGGCGGAAATCAGCAGAAAGTTGTTCTCGGGCGATGGCTTGCCCGCTCCACTCGCCTTCTGCTCATCGACGAGCCGACGATCGGGATCGACGTGGGAGCGCGCGCCGAATTTTATCGGCTACTTGACGACTACGCCGCCGCCGGCGGCGCCTGCCTCATCGTGTCGTCCGATCTGGCGGAAGTCTTAGGCTTGGCGGATCGAGTCTTCGTGATGCGGAACGGCGCTCTTGTGACGGAGGTTGAACGGAAGGACATGACCCGCGAGGCCCTGCTTCGCGCAATGACGGCGGTCGCCGCGTGACGATGTCCGACGTCAAACCCAACCGGTTCGCAGCGTCGGCTCGTTCGCTTCTGCTGCGGAGCGATGTCTTTGGCGGAACGGCGTTGGCGGCGCTGCTGATCATAGCGGCGGTGATCGGTCTGCTTGAGCCGCAATTCTTCACCTCCAGCAATCTTCTGAACATCGGCCGCCAGGCGTCGGTGCTTGTCATCGTCTCCTGCGGCATGACGATGGTGATTCTCTCCGGCGCGATCGACCTGTCGGTTGGCTCCGCCATTGCGCTGTGTTCCGTCGTCGGCGCAAGCCTGGCGGCGAATGTCGGGCTGAGCGCGCCGCTCACGATTGCCGTCGTGGTCGGCCTCGGCGCCATCATTGGCGCTCTCAAGGGCGCCCTCATCGCCTGGGGTGGGATCAACTCTTTCATCGTGACCTTGGGGATGATGACCGTTCTCCGGGGCATGGCGCTCACTTTCACAGGCGGCTACCCAATCTCGGGCGTTCCCGATGCGGTGCGATTCCTGGGCTTCGGCGTCGTGGGTGGAGTTCCAATGCCGCTCATCGTCGCCGCCGTCGTCTTTGCTCTGGTCGCGATCCTTCTCTCAAAGACGGTGCTGGGACGGCACATCTACGCGATCGGCGGGAATGAGACTTCGTCATTGATAGCCGGCGTTCCTGTGAACGTGACGAAGCTCATGGTGTTCATTGTCAGCGGGGCGCTCTGCGGCCTGGCCGCGGTCGTTCTGCTTGGTCGCCTGGGGGCTGGGCTGCCTACGGCTGCGCAGGGCATGGAGCTCGACGCCATCGCGGCGGTGATTCTCGGCGGATCGAGCCTTTTCGGGGGCAGGGGGAGCGTGTTCGGGACGCTGTTCGGCGCGCTGATTCTCGCCGTGCTTCAGAACGGGCTCAACCTCATGGGCGTGAACTCCTTCATCATCCAGATCCTGTCGGGAGTGATCATCATTCTAGCCGTGTTGCTCGACCGCTTTCGCCTGGGGCAAATGCGATGATCGGGGACGCACGATGGATCGAGACTTGGCTCGCGCGGCTGGTCTCGACGAGTTCGCTCTCCGGCCAGGAAGGCCCTGCGCAGGCGCTGGTCAAAGAGTTGATGACCGAAGCGGGCGCGGATGCGGTTCGCATTGTGCCGGTCGACGCCGATATCTTGCGCAAAGCTCATGGGTTCGTGACCCCGACCCCCACCGAGGGCATGTTCGCTGTTGTGGGCGCCTGGGGAAGCCGGGAGGCTTCACCGTTCGTCGTCCTCAACGGGCATATCGACACCGTTCCGGCGGCGCCTGGCTGGACCACGGATCCGCTGGAGCCGCGGGTCAGCGACGGCTGGATGAACGGTCTGGGATCGGCCGATATGAAAGCCGGGCTCCTGGGCGCTATTGCTGGCGTCGCGCGGGCGAAGGCCGGGGGAACCCTGCGCGCCTATGTCGAAGTGCAATCCGTGCCGGACGAGGAAGACGGGGGAGGAACCGGAACGCTGGCCTGTGCGCATGAGCTCTTGTCGCAGGGGCGCATTCCCGATTTTGCGATCGTCTGCGAACCGACAGGCGTTGAGATCGCGACGAGCCAAATTGGCAGCCGAGCGGTCACCTATTCCATCGGCGGCATGCAGGCGCACGCCAACATGAAGCATCGAGGCGTGAGCGCTGTCGAGGCGGCGATGGCGCTCGCCCGCGATCTCGAAAGCTGGGCTCACATGTCGAACCGCAAGGTTCATCCGCTGCTCGGTCCTCCGTCCGTCAATATCGGGCGCATCGAAGGCGGCATAGGCGCAACGAGCGTCGCGAATGACTGCCGAATGGAGGTGTGCTTCACCTACCATCCGGAGGACGAGCCTCTCTTGCTGGCCGAGACAGATGCGATCGTGGCGGATTGGCGGGCGCGCCAGCATCCGGCGATCACGCTCGGCGTCCGCGAGCTTCACAACGTCAAACCCTTTACGACAGATCCCGCCCTCGAGCCGGTCAAGTCGCTGGCGCGCGCTCTCGGTCAGGAGCGGGTCAGCCCGCGAGGCTTTCCAGCCGGTTCAGACGGCCGGCTGATCAGCCGGCTGCTCAAATGCCCCACTGTTATCTTCGGTCCTGGCGATATAGACCGCATTCACAAGCCAAACGAGGCGGTCGAACTCGCCCAGGTCGTCGCTCATGCCGAGGCGATAGAAAGCTTCCTATCAGGCGCAACGACAAGCCGCTGAAGGGGCTTCCGTGGTCAGGATGTCGGACGTCTCGCGAGAGGCGGGGGTCTCATCGGCGACAGTGTCTCGGGTGCTGACCGGCTCCGCCGAGGTCGATCCCAAGACCAAGAAGCTCGTCCTCGCGGCTGTTGAGAAGCTCAAGTACCGCCCGAATCTCGTCGCTCGCGGGTTGCGGCGGAGGTTAAGTCACGTCATCGCGCTCATCGTCACCGACATCGAGAACCCGTTCTACACGTCGATCTGCCGGGGCGTCGAAGACGCAGCGTGGATCGGGGGCTATTCGGTCATCCTGTGCAACGCCGATCGCGACATCGACAAGGAACGGCAGTATATTCGCGTTGTCGCCGATCAAAATGCCGCGGGGGTGATCATCAGCCCCGCCTCCGCGCGCAAGACGGATATTTCCGAACTCGCCGCGCGGCGCCTGCCGGTCATTGCTGTCGACATGGGTCTCGCGAAGGCGACCGGATCCGTCCTCGTCGACAACAAGGAAGCCGGCGCCCTAGCCACCCGTCATCTCATAGGAAGAGGCTGCGAGCTCATCGCCTGCATCACCGGGCCAGCGGAAAACGCCACCGCCTACGACCGCGCCGTCGGATACTTGCGGGCGATCGCCGACGCCGGACTTCGCCGCCGCCCGGACCTCCTCGTCTACTCCAACTATATGGAGGACGGCGGATACCAGGCCATGCAGCGAATTCTGGCCCTCGATCCGCGACCTGACGGCGTGTTCGTCACCAACAATCGCATGGCTGTGGGCGTGTTGCGCGCGCTCCAGGAACAGGCCGTCGCAGTTCCGGACCAGATGAAAGTGATCGGTTTCGACGAATTGCCTTGGGCGCTCGAGCTTCATCCTCATATGTCGCTCGTGCGCCAACCGGCCTATCGTATCGGTCAAGAGGCGGCGCGCCTGCTCATTGACTGCGCGAACCACAGGAAGCCCTCTCGTCACATCGTCCTTGAAGCGGAACTTGTAGAGCGCGATTGAGCTTGGCGCCGCCGTGCTTGGCAAGTCCGCGTTACCTACTCGGCGGCCTGGCGCGCCGGCGACGCCTTGTCGAGCGCCTGCGCCAGATCCTCGACCAGATCGTCGACGTCCTCGAGGCCGACCGACAATCGGAGCAGGCCAGGCGCAATTCCGAGCGCGGTCCGCTGCTCCGGCTTGAGCCTCTGGTGGGTCGTCGTCTCCGGATGGGTGATGAGGCTCTTGGCGTCGCCGAGATTGTTCGAGATGCCGATGATGGTCAGCGCGTTGGCGACCTTAAACGCCGCTGCCTTGCCGCCCGAGACCTCGAAGGCCAACATCGTACTGCCGCCTTCCATCTGGCGCCTTGCCAGCGCCACCTGCGGATGATCGGCGCGACCCGGATAGAGCGTGCGGACGACCGACGGATGCTCGCTGAGGTAGTCCGCGATCTTTGCAGCGCTCCGCGTTTGCGCCGCGACGCGCACTGTCAGGGTCTCGAGAGACTTGAGAAGAGTCCAGGCGTTGAACGGCGAGAGACAAGGACCGGTCTGGCGGAGGAAATTGTGGATATGGTCGGCAATGAACTTCTCACTCCCGAGGATCACGCCGCCGAGCACGCGCCCCTGGCCGTCGATGTGTTTGGTGGCCGAGTAGACGACGCAATCGGCGCCCAGCTTCAGCGGATGCTGCAGCAATGGCGTGGCGAACACGTTGTCGACCACGAGCGTCGCGCCCCCTCCGTGCATGATCTCGGCGACGCCGGCGATGTCGACGAGTTCGAGGGTCGGATTGGTCGGCGATTCGAGGAAAGCGGTCTTCGTGTTCGGACGCAACGCCGCCCGCCAGGCGTCGAGATCCGCGCCGTCGACCAGGGTCGAGGCGACCCCGAAGCGCGGCAGCAATTCCTCGACCACATAGAGGCACGAGCCGAACAGTGCCCGTGCGGCGACGATGTGGTCGCCCGCCTTGGAGCTGCCCCATGAGCGAGGCGGTGACCGCGGCCATGCCGCTCGCGGTCGCGCGCGCGGCCTCGGCGCCCTCGAGCAGCGCCATCCGCCGCTCGAACATCGAGACCGTCGGATTGGCGAAGCGCGAATAGATGAAGCCGGGATCCTCGCCCTTGAACCGGGCCTCCGAAAGCTCCATCGTGTCGTAAAGATAGCCCTGGGTGAGGAAGAGAGCCTCCGACGTCTCGTCGAACGCCGAACGCAGCGACCCGCCATGAATCAACTGGGTCGCTGGCCTCAGTGTCTTAGGATTGCGGGATTTTCGCGGGCTCGTCATCGTCTAAGTCCTCTGCGCCGACGGCGCCTGACGGGCTTGAGATGAGGCGACGGTTTGAATGCGCCCCGATCTTTTAGCCCGTTGTTTAACGTGGCGGCAAGCCGATCGGCTCAAATGACCACGATCAGGCTTGCATAGCGTCCTCGACGCCTTGGCGTCAAGGCCAAGTCCTGGCCTAGGGAAAAGCTCCGTCAGGGACTGACGTGGTCGACGCGAAGCAGCCACTCGGGCGCGGTTGCAGGATTCCGCCTCGTGGATGGCTTTGGCGAGCGGACGGACGCGATCTTACGAGAGACACGTCAGGACATCTTGTGTTTCGGGAGCCGACTTCGCAGATAGACGCGTCAACGCCGCGTGTCATCGGTGATTTATGGCGTGACCGCGAGGCGGACGTCCTTTATGAAAGGGCAGCTGACACTTCGACTGAGGGAATCGAGTGACCAATTCAACCGCTCGCGTCCGCACCGAAAATGAAGCTGCAATCCTCGCTGACGTCCGACATCGATTTCAGAAGACCGAAAACCCTCGTCTGCGGCAATTGATTCTCGGCTTGATCGATCACCTCCACGCATTTGTCTGCGAGAATGAAGTTACCTGGGCGGAATGGGAGGCGTCCATGGCGTTTCTTGCCCGTGGCGCGGCCGTGACGAAGGATGGGCGCAATGAGTTTATCGCGCTTTCCGATTCGATCGGCGTCTCGATGCAGGTGCTGGCCGCCTCCCAGCCCAAACCGGCCGGAGCAACCATCCCGACGCTCATAGGCCCCTTCTTCCTCAGCGAGGCGCCGATCTTTCCGATTGGCGCCGATATCGCCAACGGGGCTTCGGGACAGCCGCTTTATGCTTATGGGCGCGTACTGGACACATCTGGCGAGGCCATAAAAGACGCCATCGTCAACGTTTGGCAGTCAGACGACCGCGGCCTCTACGATGTTCAGGATGATTTTAATCCGGAGAACATGTGGGGGCGGGGGCGGATTCGCTGCGACGCGGAGGGCCATTATGCCTTTTGGAGCGTGATGCCGACTGCTTATCCGGCGCCGATGGATGCCGCGCTAGGCGATCTCATTACGAACACCACCGCGTAAACATTGGCGGCCCGCACATTTGCATTTCGCCATAGAGACAAAAACCGCGGATCCTTTGTGCACCCACATTTTCGTGCGCAGCAGCGAATATCTGGACAGCGACGTCGCGTTCGGAGTCCGCCCCCAACTCATTGCCGACTTTCCTGAACACGGCCCCGGTGTAGCCCCGGACGGTTCGCGGCAAGGTCAACCTTATCGCACGTTGCACTTTGACTTCGTGTTGACGAAGGCCGGCAAGTAGCCGCTCACGCCCACTCATGATTCTCCTGCCGTCCGGAGTCAGCGGTAAGGCGAACTCTCCGCCCCAAGCGGGCCTTGCTGCTTGGGTCTTCACCCGAAAGCCAAGTCTTGGCTTGGGGGCGAGGGGACGCTAACAACGAAAAACCGCCCCTCTGAGGCCTCAAGCTTGACGTCGTCCCGCACGCCGCTTCCCGTCATTCTGGACACGCAGGAACCCGGCGGGACGGACGCCTTGTTCTCCGCTCCGTTCGGCCTGTTCGGTCGGCAGAAGATCCGCGCCATGATCGGCCGGAAACTGATCCGGGCGGAGACCGACATCGAGCCCTCGCAGCTGCAGCCCGCGAGCCTGGACTTGAGGATCAGCAGGGAAGCCTATCGCGTGCGCGCGAGCTTCCTGCCGGGGCGCGGCTCGACGGTGCGCGATCGGATCAAAAGCCTCAACGCCGAGCCCGTGTCGCTCTCCGGCAAGGGGGCGGTGCTGGAGAAGGGCATCGTCTATGTCGCGCGGCTGACGGAGCGGCTGGAGCTGAGGCCCAATCTATCTGGCGCCGCGAATCCGAAGAGCTCGACCGGACGGCTCGATATTTTCACCCGCCTCATCGTCGACGGCGGCGAGGCTTTCGACGACGTGCCGCTCGACTACAAAGGCGAGCTGTGGCTCGAGATCTCGCCCCGCAGCTTCAGCGTCAGAGTCCGGGCGGGATCGAAGCTCAACCAGCTCCGGTTCCGCAGCCGGAACTCCCAGCAGCGCGAGCGCCACACGTTCAGTCTCGACGATGCCGCGATCCGCAAGCGCCATCTGGCCTTGCCGCTCGTCGATGGCTCGCTCGATGTGCGCGATGGCTTGGTCTTGAGAATCGACCTCGGCGGGCTCGGAGAGAAAGTCGTCGGCTATCGGGCGATCAAGAGTAGCGACGTCATCGACGTCAACCGCCCGCGCGGCTACGCTATCGAGGATTTCTGGGAGCCCATTCACGCCCGCGAGGACCGGCGCCTGATCCTTGATCCAGACCAGTTCTACATTCTGGCTTCCCGCGAGCGAGTGCAGATCCCTTCTGATCTTGCGGCGGAAATGGCGCCGATCGACCCGGCGATAGGAGAGTTTCGCGTTCACTACGCCGGTTTCTTCGATCCGGGCTTCGGACAGGGCAGGGACGGGCGTCCATCCGCTCGGGCGGTCTTGGAAGTGCGCAGCCGCGACGTGCCGTTCCTCCTCGAGGACGGCCAGCCGGTCGGGAGGCTGGTGTACGAAAAGCTCGCCGGCCCGCCGGACACGCTCTATGGCGCCGACGCGACCTCCAATTACCAACATCAGGGCCTCAAGTTGTCCAAGCATTTCCGGGCTTGAGCGGGCGGATTCGGATCTGGGCGCGGCTATTGTGACAGTTTTCCACTCAGGCCGTCACATTTCGCTTGGCGAGCGGCGATCTTTTCCTGTATGAGGTCATGGTGGCGCGGCGCCGAGAGGCCCCGCGCCGCGAGTTTTTCTGGCGGAGCGTCGTAGTCCGCCGCACCCGAAGCCTCAAACCCACATTGAAGTAATGGCTAACCCGTTCGAGTTCATTCAGCAGGTGCGCGCCGAGGCCGCCAAGGTCATCTGGCCGACACGGCGCGAGACCCTCATCACGACCGGACTCGTGCTTCTGCTGGTGGTGTTCACGAGCCTGTTCTTCCTCGTCGTCGATGAAGTGCTGCGCACAGTCGTTTCATTGGTGCTCGGCTTCGGGCGCAGCGGATAGGGTTGGTGATGATCCGGAACGTCCAAACATGAGCATGCGCTGGTACATCGTTCACGCCTATTCCAACTTCGAGAAGAAGGTGGCGGAATCGATCCGCGAGCAGGCGAGCCAACGCGGCCTTTCCGACAAATTCGAGGAGATTCTCGTTCCGACCGAGCAGGTTGTCGAGATGCGCCGCGGGCGCAAGATCAACTCGGAGCGAAAGTTCTTTCCCGGCTATGTCCTTGTCAAATGCGATCTCACCGACGAGGTCTACCACCTGATCAAGAACACGCCCAAGGTAACGGGCTTCCTCGGCGCGGACAAGAAACCGATGCCCATTCCGGACATCGAAGCTGACCGTATCAAGGGACAGGTCGCCGACGGCGTCGAGCGGCCCAAAGCCGCGATCCGGTTCGAGATCGGAGAAAACGTGCGGGTGGCGGACGGGCCGTTCGCCTCCTTCAACGGGATCGTCGAGGAGGTGGACGAATCCCGCTCGCGGGTCAAGGTCGCGGTGTCGATCTTCGGCCGCGCGACGCCGGTCGACCTCGAGTTCGGGCAAGTCGAGAAGCAATAACAATAGCCGGCTGGCGCCGATTGGCGCGCCGGCTGGGACACTGGTGGGGGCGCTCCAGAAGCGAATGGCGATCGGTCGACTTCCGCGGGCGTAGGCGCGCCAGCTCGCGGATTCTGGCCGCTTCGGGGATTGCCATTGTCGCACTCGACCGATATAGAACGGCGGTACATAAGAGCGGCGCCAAGAAAAGACCATTTGGTTTTCTCGTGAGCGCCGCTTCCTTCGTTTCAGGGTTAAGATTTCATGCAGTATACAAGAGTACCGAAGCCAATTCGGGCTACTGTACGAGCGCTCAAATATGCTCGCAAATCCGGCCTCAGATTATTCGGCGCTCAATATCCTAGAGTTTGCACGGTTTGCGGTCACTCCGGCCGTTTCTTTTCTTACGGATACCCGCTCGCCGCCGATACGATCTGTCCTGGGTGCCTCTCTCTTGAACGTCATCGGGCGCTCGCCATCTGCGCGGGTCAAGAGCAGCTGTTCGAGGGCAAGGAGCTTCTTCATTTCGCCCCCGAGCCGAGCCTAACCGCGTTCATTCGCCGTAAAGGCGTCAAGAGTTATAAGACGTGCGATCTGTTCAAGCCGGATGTCGACTTTCGCATCGACATTTGCAACATCGATCTTCCGGATCAATCATTCGATCTCGTCCTCTGTCTTCATGTTCTGGAGCACGTGCCCGATGATCGGAAGGCGATGTCGGAGCTGAGGCGGATTTTGCGCCCGTCCGGAATGGCGATCATCATGGTTCCGTTGGAAGAAGGACTCGACGAGACATACGAAAATCCGGCGATCGTGACCGCGGCCGATAGACTAATCCATTTTGGACAAGAGGATCACGTTCGCTATTATGGCCGCGACCTCCGAGACCGACTGCGCGGTGCAGGGTTCTCGATTCGCGAGTGGGTGTCGAAAGAGCCTTACGTTCTGAAGCACGGGTTGAAGCGCGGGGAACGGATTTTCCTTTGTACGCGAGTCGAGTGACTGGCATTGGCCGAATCGGTCCGGGAAGCGGATGCCGCCGCGTCCTGGACTTAGACCTGACGATTTTGGAGGCGGGGTCGATGACGGTTAGGGAGCGGGTCTTTAGCGCATTCAAAGAGAGCTTCGATCTTGACGATGAAACCAATACCTCAAAGCTCGTCTATCAGGACTATCCAGCTTGGACGTCAATCGGCCACATGATCCTGGTCGCCGCGCTTGAATCGGAATTCGATACGATGCTGGAGACAGACGACATTCTCGAGATGAGTAATTTCGAGAAAACTGTGTTAATTATGGATAAGTATGCGAAATGAGGTGTAAAGGCAGGCTATGACGCTCAACGAGACCGAGGAAGCGGCGCCGCTCGAGGCGCCCCGCGGGCCGCTTGGCATAGGTCTCGTGTCGGTGATCGTGCCGCACCTCGACGATTACGACAATTTGGACATCTGTTTGAAATTGTTGGAAGCGCAGAGCTTCCCGGGCGATCGGACGGAAATCATCATCGCGGACAATGGCAGCTCCCGGGGCTTCGAGGCCGTCTGCCGTCTCGTCGGGTCGCGCGGCCGAGTGATTGAGGTTGCCGAACGCGGCGCCGGTCCCGCCCGCAATGCCGCGGTGCGCGTTTCTCGGGGCGAGGCGCTCGCATTCATCGACAGCGACTGTCGGCCGGATAAGCGCTGGCTTGAGGAAGGTCTCTCTGAGCTGCGCCACACGGATATTGTCGGCGGCCACATCGACGTGTTGGTTGAGGATCCTGAGCGGATGACGGCGGCCGAGGCCTTCGAGAGCGTATTCGCCTTCCGCAACAGCCGCTACGTCAAGGACCTCAAGTTCACGGTGACCGCATCGATGTTCGTTTGGCGATCGGTGTTTGATGCGGTCGGCGATTTCATAAACAGCGTTCCGGAGGACATGGATTGGTGCGAAAGGGCGCGGCGGCAGGGCTACCGCATTCGGTTTGCGCCGAAATCGATCCTAGGCCATCCTGCTCGCCGGACAATGGAGGCGTTAAAGCGCAAATGGCGGCGGATGACGCGCGAAGCCCGCGAAGGAGCGCGGCGCGAGGGCAGGGCGCCAATCCTCCTCTTCTTGCGCCAATGCGCGGCGCTGCTGGCGGTCCTTCCGCATGCGTTCCTTCCGCTCGCCTCGCCGCGCGTGAGCGGATTTCGAAACCGACTCATGGCGATCGCCGGGCTGGCGCAGATTCGTGTTTACCGTTTTTTGGTGGCCTATCGAGCTTTTGTGCGGGGGGAGGAAAGTGAATAACGGCCGCCTTCCAAACCAAACGAAGAGCCCTGCGGCCTCCCGATTGACACTCCTCTACGCGTCCGATAGCTGCTTGTATCGCCGTGGCGCCTGCAACTCCGGTCGAGGCTGGGAGACGGATGGGCGCGTGTTTCGAGCTTGGCGCTCGCTTGCTGTGGCTTAATATCCGCGCGGCCAGTTTAACCGAAAACACAAAGGGAGGCTTTACAAGGAGCCGCATCTTAGGCGCGCGTCCTGGCGCCCGACCGAATCGCGAACGGCGTTTCGCCAGCCCATGCAAGACGGATCAATTGGTGAGGGGTGTCGAGTGTTAGAAGCCGCGAGCGCAATCACCACCGTTCCCCGCGTCGTCATTGCGATCGTCGCGACAGATGAAGCCAAGAACATCGTGGGGGCCCTGGCGTCGCTCAATGGCTCGATCTACAGAGAGTTCAGCGTCGTCATTTGTGAGAACGGCGGCCATGAGGCGTTCGAGCGCGACATCCGGGAGATGTCCAAAGTCCCCGGGATGGTCGAGGCTGAGGCCGAGGCGGACGATCGGCTGGGCGCCGCGGAGGGCCGGCGCTTCCATCTCGGCGCGGACCGGCGCGTGGTGAGGCTTCTCAGATCCCGAGAGAACCGCGGATACAGCGGCGGCGTCAATTTCTGCATCTCCGCCGCCGGGACGGACTGGGACTTCATCTGGGTGCTCAATCCCGACACGTTTCCCGAGCCGGACGCGATTGGCGCGTTGGTGCGCCGGCAGGCGGAAGGCGATTACGGAATCGTCGGAAGCAAGATTGTTTTCGCGGTCGATGGGCGGGTTCAGCTATGGGGCGGCCTTAAATACATTCCCTTGCTTGGCCGGGCGCAATCGTTAGGGCATGGGCAGCCCCCCGAAGTGACCCCTGACCTACCGGAAGTTGAGAAGGCCCTCGACATCGTCGCGGGCACGGCCATGTTTGTATCAAAGGATTACATCAAGACCATCGGCGTCATGGATGAGGACTTCTTTGTCTATCACGAGGACTCTGAGTGGTCGCTCCGTCACGGAAAGTTCCGGTTGGGGTATGCGCACGACTCGGTCGTCCGCCATGTGGCCGGCGCCACCTCAGGTTCTGGGGGACCGCGCCCGAAGCGGTCGAGGTTCAGCATCTACCTTTCCGAACGGAATCGGGTGATCCTCGCCAAAAAGCGATATCCGTCGGTTTGGCCGCTGCTCGCCGCGGTCGCGCTATTGCAGACCTTGGAGCCTTTGCTTCGCTTTCGCTCATGGCGTTCTTTCAAGATCGCCCTGGGCGGGTGGTGGGCCGGCGTCAGCGGGGAAACGGGAATGCCCGGCTTCATGCGAGCCACTGAAGGACCGGCCACAAAAATCTTTCTGCAGCGGGCCGATTAGGAAGCCAGGATCCTCGCTGTCCAGGGGCTGCCGGAGCCCGAAGGGTGATCTCTTCCGGCGTCAGCGGGAAAAATAAGGATCCGTGTGGCAAAGTCACGTGTTGGCACGAGCGCAGATCGATGCGAGCGCTGAAGCGAGAAAAGGATCAACGATGAAGGTATTCATTACGGGGGTTGCGGGGTTTCTCGGCAGCCACTTGGCTGACGCGATGATTGCCGACGGACATCACGTGGTGGGGGTCGATAACCTGATCGGCGGAGAACTCGACAATGTCCCGTCAAAGGTTAATTTTCACCAGTTCGACTGCAACGACTTCAATCACATCCAAAAGGTGTCGGAGGGTTGCGACATCTATTATCATTGCGCCGCGACCGCCTATGAGGGTCTCTCGGTTTTCTCTCCCCACTTCGTAACGCAGAACATTGTCGGGGCTTCGGTTGCGATTTTTTCCGCGGCGATCGCCAATCGCGCCAAGCGGATCGTCTTCTGCTCGTCAATGGCCCGCTACGGCGCGCTCAAGCCGCCTTTCACAGAAGACCAGAAGCCCAAACCTCAGGATCCCTATGGGATCGGCAAGCTCGCGGCTGAAGAGGTGCTGCGCAATCTGTGCGCGACTCACGGCGTCGAATATGTGATCGCGGTGCCCCACAACATTATCGGTCCCCGACAGAAATGGGACGATCCGTTCCGCAACGTGGCGTCGATCATGATCAATCTGATGCTGCAGGGGCGCCAGCCCATTATCTATGGGACAGGCAAGCAAAAGCGGTGTTTTTCCTTCATCGACGATTGTCTTTACTGCTTGAAGGAGATGGCGTTCCGCGAGAACGTCGTCGGCGAGACTATCAATATCGGCCCGGACGAAGAGACGATCACGATCATCGAGCTCGCCGAGCGGATCGCCAACCAGCTTCAGTTCAATCTCGATCCCATCTTCATGACCGGGCGGCCGCAGGAAGTCGAACACGCCTCGTGCTCGGCCGACAAAGCGAGGAAACTGTTGCAATATAAGACGTCGGTCGACCTCGACACGGGTTTGGCGCGCATGGTCGACGCGATCAAGAAGCGCGGCACTCGCGACTTCAAGTATCACATCGACCTCGAGATCATAAACGAGAAGACGCCGAAGACATGGAAGGACCGATTGTTCTGAAGACAGATGGATCCAAGCCCGCCGTCTTGAACCGCCTCAGTACCGCCACCGTTGCGCGGTGCTGATGAGGAAGTCGCGAAAGGCCTGAACCCGCGCGACGTTTTTGAGCTCTTCGGTGTAGACCAGGAAGCAGTCCATCTCCGGCATGTCCGCCTGCGGCAGCAGGCGCACCAGTCCAGATTCCGGTTGCACGCAATAATCGGGCAGCACCGCGATGCCGACGCCATGTTCGACCGCATGGGTCATCGCAGCCAGATTGTTGACCGTGATCTGCGGCGCACGCGGGTTTTTCGGGTCGCGGCCCACGCCCAGAAGCGAGTTGAGATCGTAAAGCAGGTGGGTCGCGGTCGGCGCACCGAAAGCGACCAGATGGTGCTGATCGAGATCCTCGATCTTTCGCGGTTGCGGCCGCCGTCTCAGGTAGTCGGCTGAGGCATAAGCGTGGAAGTGCACGGTGAATAGACGGCGCCGAATCAAGTCCGGCTGGCTCGGCTCGCGCAGTCTCAGCGCAACGTCCGCTTCGCGCATCCCAAGGTCGAGGTCGTCGTCGGACAACAAGAGTTGCAGCTTGATCTCAGGGTAAAGCTCGACGAACTCGCCGAGTCGAGGGGCCAGCCAATTCGCGCCCAGGCCGAGCGTCGTCGTGACCCGCAATTCGCCGTGCGGCTTCTCCCGACTGTCGATGAGCCGGCTCCGAACGGCGTCGAGCTTGAGGACCACATCACGCACGGCGCCGAGCAGCATTTCTCCCTGCTCGGTGAGAATGAGGCCGCGCGCATGACGATGAAACAACGGCGCGCCGAGGTCAGTCTCAAGCGCCCCAACCTGACGGCTCACCGCCGATTGGCTGAGGCCCAGCGTCTCCCCCGCATGCGTAAACGACCCAGCGTCAGCGGCCGCCTGAAAGACGCGCAGCTTATCCCAATCCATGAACGTTTCCTCGGCCCAGCGGGCCTTTTGTATCCTGCTCGTGTCTTTGGCCGAGGGCGGTGTCGGCTTCCTCTATTCGGCCGCCGCTCGTTTTGGCTCCTGAGCGGCAAGCCAGCGCTCGGCCTCGAGCGCGGCCATGCAGCCGAGACCGGCGGCCGTGACCGCCTGGCGGAAGAGGTCGTCGGCGACGTCGCCGGCGGCGAACACGCCCTCGAGGCTGGTCGCGGTTGAGCCGAGCGCCGTCTGGACATAGCCGTTCGATTTCAGGGCCACTTGGCCGCGCACCAAGTCGGACGCCGGCTCATGCCCGATCGCGACGAAGACGCCCTCGACCGCAAGATCGTCGAGCGCGCCGGTCACGACATTGCGCAGCCTGACGGCGGTGACGCCGGGCGGCGTCCCTTCGCCCAAGACCGCCTCGACGACGCTGTTCCAGCGAAGCGAAACGTTGTGGCGGGAGGCGAGCCGTGCGCTAAGGAT
Source organism: uncultured Alphaproteobacteria bacterium (assembly GCA_963820095.1). Classification (GTDB taxonomy): domain Bacteria; phylum Pseudomonadota; class Alphaproteobacteria; order Rhizobiales; family Beijerinckiaceae; genus Roseiarcus. The sequence continues at coordinate 53,978 of CAWFZA010000025.1, read as the reverse complement.
TTTCTCCGCCCGGAACGAGTCGCGGCGATGGATGACGGTGACATGGGCAGCGATATTGGAGAGATGGAGCGCCTCCTCGACCGCGGTATTGCCGCCGCCGATGACGGCTACCGATTTGCCGCGGAAGAAGAACCCGTCGCAGGTCGCGCAGGCCGAGACGCCGAAGCCCTTGAAGGCTTCTTCGCTCGGAAGACCGAGCCATTTGGCCTTAGCGCCGGTCGCGAGGATGATCGCCTCGGTCGCGATCGTGCGTCCGCTGTCGCAACGAACGACGAACGGCCGCTGGCCGAGCTCGAGCCTCACCACGTGTTCGGCCTCGATGCGAGCCCCGACATTTTCGGCTTGAGCCCGCATCTGCTCCATCAGCCACGGCCCCTGGATCGGCTCGGCGAATCCGGGAAAATTTTCCACGTCCGTCGTCGTCATCAATTGGCCGCCGGCCTCGAAGCCGATGAGCACACGCGGCTTCAGCAGAGCGCGCGCGGCGTAGATCGCCGCCGTATAAGCGGCAGGACCCGCGCCGATAATGACGAGGCGCTCATGCTCAACCCTGGACGAGGACAACTCTACCCCCGAATTTAACCGCCGCGCGGATGGACCCGCTTGGTCCAGCTCCTGCAGCCTCGCTCTTATATGGGGACGAAGGCGCAGCGACAACGGCGCCCATCCGCAAAATCCCAGGTTCGCTTGAGCGGGCCGAAAACCAGCGCACCGCTTATGCTAATCTGCGGAGGGCAACCTGCGCATGATGAACTCGATCCGGTCGCCGGCAAGCTCGCGCCAGGATTCGATCTCGGTCATATAGGCCGCCTTGGGGAAGCGCTCGAACCACTCGCGCGCCTTGGCGCGCGCTTCGTCGCGCGGCAGGCAGAAGGTCTCGCGCCGCCAGGCGCCCTCAACCGCCGCCGCGGTTGAGCGCTTGCCGCGTCGACTGGCGACGCGCTCGGCGAGATCGATCGGCTTCCTGGTCCCACTTGCCATCAAAGGCCCTCTTCAGGGCCAGAAGCTAGCGCGATTTCTGGCCGGTGGGGAGTTGGGGATTCTGCGGTCCGAGATTAGAGTTACCCGGCGAGCATCGCGCGGGGCAGTCGGCCGTCGATGAAGGCAAGGCCGAGCGCGATGATCGCGAAGCCGACAAACTGCCGCGCGAGCAGTCGCTCATGCAGAATGAGCGCGCCGAGGATCACTGAGGTCGCGGGCGCGACGAGGGTCACGAGCAGCACGTTGGTCGCGCCCGCGCCCGAAAGGATGCGGAAATAGACGACATAGGCGAGCGCCGTGCAAAGCGCGGCGATCGCGAACACTGATGCAATCACTGGCGCGCTCGGGATCGGCAGCGACCAAGGCCGGTCGAAGAAGAGCGCGATGGGGACGAGATAGATAGCGCCCGCCGTAGTCTGGCCGGTGGCGATATCGAGAGGTTTGAGGCCAAGGGCGCCGACGCGCCGGGCGAACAAGGCCGTTACAGCGTAGCTCAGCGCCGCCAGCAGCACCGCGCCTTCCGCCCACGCGTTTGTCCCGCCGCGCCCCAAGAGCGCGTCCGGCCCGATGACCCAGGCGACGCCGGCCATCCCGGCGACCGCGCCGATGATTTTGAACCGGTTCAGCTTCTCCTCGGCCGTAAAGACGTGCGCGAGGAGCACGGCGAAGAGCGGCGTCGACGCATTGAGGACCGAGGCGAGCCCTGCCGGTACATGGGTCTGCCCCCAGGCGATCAGCGCGAAGGGCAGGGCGTTGTTGCCGAGGCCAAGCAGCGCCAGCGCGGCGAGAGCCTTGCGGTCCCTTGGGGGGCTAGCGCCCGTCAGCGGGGCGCTCGCCCACAGAATTAGAGCCGCGAGCGCAACCCTGAGCGCAGCCAGGGTCAAAGGCGGCAGCTCTTTCACCGCGACGCCGATGAAGAAGAACGATCCGCCCCACAGCAGGGACAGAAGAGCCAACAGACCCCATTCGCGCGCAGTCATCGCGCGCTGCGCGATCGCCATCGCCGCCTCTCGAACGCTCGTTTCGCTGCGGCCTAGCAGTGGACGCGCGGCTTGTCCGCCCGTTTCCTGCTGTCCAATTTCAGGGGCGCGCGACCGGCGGAAAGCGGGCCATCGCCTCGAGGTCGTCGAGGTCCATGGAATTGCGGACGTATTGACGCGACGCCTTCTGGAACGGCTGGAAATCCCAGGCGTGTATCTTGCCCCTGGTGAGCGCCGCGTCGACCAGTCTGCGCCGACGCTGGCTATCTCGGATTCGGGCATCCAATTCGGCCAAGTCCCAACGCTTTGCAACCTCTGCCCGAAAATCGGCGACGATCCCAGCGCATGACGGATCATCCGCGAGGTTGTCGCGCTCGCACGGGTCGCGGTTCAGGTGGAACAGCTGGTCAGGATCGACGGGCGAGTGGATGAATTTGTAGGCGCCACGGCGGATCATCACGATCGGTGCGATCGCGCCTTCGGCGAGATATTCGCCGATCGCTTCGTCATGCCCTCCGGCCCCGCGGAGATGAGGCGCGAGGCTGCGGCCGTCGACGCCGCTCGCGGGCAATTGTGCATTCCCGCCTGCGAGGTCGATCAGCGTCGGCATGAGATCGACAAGCGACACGCTGGAGGCGACGCGACGCGGCTCAAAGCGGCCGGGGCTGGCGATAACGAGCGGCACGCGGGACGCGCCCTCGAGGAAGCTCATCTTATACCAAAGGCCGCGTTCGCCCAGCATCTCGCCGTGATCGCTGGTCAGGATGACGATCGTGTCCTCAGCCAACGCTGCGGCGCGCAGGGCCACCATGAGCCGGCCGAGCAGGTCATCGACATAGGCGATTGCGCCGTAATAGGCATGCCGCGCCGCACGCACCTGGACTTCGGTCACCGGTTCGGCGTCCATCGCGTAAACGTGGCGCAGGCGGCGCGAATGTGGATCGAGAGCGACCCCGGGCGCCGGCATGTCGATGTCCTCGTCGCGGTAGAGATCCCAGTAGCGCTGCTGCACAGCGAACGGGTCATGCGGATGCGAGAACGAAGCGACGAGCAGAAAAGGCCGCTGATCTTTGGATCGCGCGAGATCGAAGATCGCCCGCTCGGTCATGAACGCGGCTTCGTCGTCGAAATCGAGCTGGTTCGAGCGCACGCATATCCCCGCGTCGCGAACCGAGCTCATGTTGTGATACCAGCTCGGCCGGTGCTCGGGGCGATCCCAGTCCGGCGTCCAGTTGAAGTCGGCGGGATAGATGTCGGTCGTCAGCCGCTGCTCGAACCCATGCAGCTGATCGGGTCCACAGAAGTGCATCTTGCCGGAAAGAATTGTGCGGTAGCCGCGAAGCCTGAGAACGTGAGCGAAGGTCGGAATGTCAGCTGCGAACTCCGCGGCATTGTCATAGACCCGCGTGCGCGACGGCAGAAGGCCCGACATGAACGAGGCCCGCGACGGCGCGCATAGAGGGCTTGCGCAATAGGCGCTGTCGAACACGACCCCGTCTCGCGCGAGCGCCTGCATGTTCGGCGCGCGGACGATGGCGGGGCCGTAGATGGGGAGAAACGCCGACGCCATCTGATCGGCCATGACGATGAGAATGTTCGGCGCTTTGGCGGTCATTTGGGGATCCTCGCTTGACCGTCTCTATCTCGATGCTGGCGCAGGCGCCCACCCTTTTTTCGGTTCCCGCCGAAGAGAGCAGTCTTGGCGGCCCCGAGAAGCTGTGGTAGAAACAAACCATGAACATTCGGATCGAGGCGAGCCTTCAGCGGAAGCTCGCTATCCTTGCGGACGCCGCAAAATACGACGCCTCCTGCGCGTCCTCTGGAGCCAGCGGTCGAAACTCACGTGATGGCAAAGGTCTCGGATCCACGACCGGCTCGGGCATCTGCCACGCCTACACGCCCGACGGGCGATGTGTTTCGCTCCTCAAGGTGCTTCTCACAAACTTTTGTGTCTACGACTGCGCTTTTTGCGTCAATCGCCTGTCGAGCAACACGCCGCGCGCGCGCTTCAAGGTCGAGGAGATCGTAGCGCTCACGCTCGGCTTCTATCGCCGCAACATGATCGAGGGATTGTTTCTCTCGTCCGGCATTGCGAAATCGGAAGACCACACGATGGAGGAGATGGTTCGGGTTGCGGAGACGCTGCGGCGCGACCACGACTTCCGAGGCTACATCCATCTCAAGGCGATCGCCGGAGCGTCGCAGGATCTGATGGAGCGCGCCGGCCGGGCGGCGGATCGGCTTTCGGTGAATGTCGAACTGCCGGTCGACGAGGCGCTTGTCCGTCTGGCCCCGCAGAAGGACGCGCTCGCCATCCGCAAGGCGATGGGCGGTCTTAGGTTGCGGCTTGACGAAACAAAAGAAGAGAAACGGAAAACGCCGCGCGCTCCGCGGTTCGCTCCGGCCGGCCAAAGCACGCAGATGATCATCGGCGCCGACGAGGCGCGAGATCGAGACATCATAGCCCGCTCGGCCTCGCTCTATGCGTCCTATGGTCTTCGCCGCATCTACTACTCGGCCTTCAGCCCGATTCCTCATTCCTCACAAAGTCTGCCGCTGCGTCGTCCGCCGCTGATGCGCGAGCATCGTCTTTATCAAGCCGACTGGTTGATGCGCTATTACGGCTTCGCGCCGGAGGAGATCGTCGACGGTGCGAGCGATGGCATGCTCGACCTCGAGCGCGATCCGAAGCTCGCCTGGGCTTTGCGCAACCGGGCTCTCTTTCCGATCGACGTCAACCGCGCGCCAAGCGAGACGCTTCTCCGGGTCCCTGGCATCGGGGCGCGTGTCGTCAAGCGGATCCTCGCCGCGCGACGACACGTCACGCTGCGGATCGATGACCTCGCCCGTCTCGTCCGCTCCCTTGACGCAGTGCGCCCCTTTGTCGTCACGCCGGACTGGCGCCCGACCGGACTGATTGATTCGGCTTCGCTTGCGGGCGACCTCGCCGCTTCGAGCCCCCGCCAGCTTGATCTTTTCGCTTGATGAAGGGGTTGGCGTGAAAGTCGTTCGCCTAGAGGGCGAGATCGATTTCGAGGGCTTTCGCCGAGTTGCGCGCGCAGCGGCGGCAAGCGGCCTGACGGCGGAGGCAATCCGTTTCGTGACGGGCGGCGCTGAAGAAGAGAACGACCTCTTCGCGGAGCCAGAGGTTGCCGATACGTCGATGACAGGCGCGCCGCTGCGCGTGCCTCCCCGCTTCCTCGATCTCGCCGATCGGGTTTGCCGCCACAAGGAGCCGTCCCGCTACGATCTGCTTTATGCCGCTCTCCTCCGGCTTCAGGAGATTCCGCGCTTGCTGGAGATCGCCAGCGATCCACTGGTGCGACGGCTTGAGGACATGGAGCGCGCGGTGCGGCGCGATCGGCACAAGATGACCGCCTTCGTCCGCTTTCGCGAAATCGATGCGCCGGACGGCGCGCGGTTCGTCGCCTGGTTCGAGCCCTCGCATTACATCGAAGAACTCACGGCGCCGTTTTTCGTTGACCGTTTCGCTTCGATGCGGTTTGCGATCCTGACTCCGCGGACCTCGATCCTTTGGGATGGAACTTTGCGCTTCGGTCCCGGGGCACGGCGCGAGGACGCGCCGCCGCTCGACGATTTCGCCGGCGCTTGGGACGTCTACTACCGCTCGATCTTCAATCCCGCTCGGCTGATGAAGCGGGCCATGCTCAAGGAGATGCCGAAGAAATATTGGGCCAATATGCCGGAGACGCGTCAGATCGCGGCCATGTCGTCGGCTGCTCGGCTTCGCGAGGATCAGATGGTCGCAGCGCCGCCGTTCAGGGCCGACCCCGCCGCCGCAAGGGTCGCCGCTCGCTTCGCCGAAGCCCGAAAACTGACTGAGCCTGCTGACGCTCATGAGGCGCTTCTTCGCGAGGCGAAAGGCTGTCGGCTTTGCTCCATTGGCGAGTGCGCCACGCAAATCGTTTTCGGCGAAGGTCCCAGGCAGGCGCGTGCGATCTTCGTTGGCGAGCAGCCTGGCGATCAGGAGGATCTTCAAGGCCGTCCCTTCGTCGGGCCCGCGGGCGCGCTGCTGCGCGTGGCCTTATGCGAGGCGGGCTTCTCAGAGACTGAGTGCTACCTCACCAATGCGGTCAAGCATTTCAAATTCGTCCCGCGCGGAAAACGACGCATCCATAAGAGCCCCAGCGCAGGCGAGATCGACCGCTGCCGCTGGTGGCTGGAGCGTGAACTTGCGCTGGTGGAGGCGCCTCTGATCGTAACGCTCGGGGCAAGCGCGCTTCGCGCTGTGGCGGGGCCGTCCGCTCGACTCGGAGCGATGCGCGGACGCCCGATTGCTCTTGGCGCGCGCACATTGCTGCCGACCGTCCATCCCGCCTATCTGCTTCGACTGCCGGATGCAGCCGCGAAAGAGGCCGAGACTCGCGCTTTCGCCAATGATTTAAAGCAAGCAGCGATGATTGCTCTTAAGGACTGCGGGTGGACGAAAGCTGCAACGCTGGCGACGATGATCTGAGCGGGTCAGTCGCAAGCAATGCTCTTCGCCGCGGCAATTGGTGATCAGGCCAGCATCAACCCAACGCCCAACAGCAGTGGGACGCCCTAAGAGCGCGGCCCCAATCGCGAGCGCCGTTTGGGTGATCGGCCTCAGTTCAGCCGGAATTCCGCGCCGACCGCCTTGAATTCCGCGGGCTTGATAAGCCGCGCATGCGCCACGGTCACCGAATGAAGCAGGCCGTCGAGCTCGCGTGTCCAGAAGTCGAGGAACTTCTTGAGCTCGGGGAAGTGCGGATGCAGGTCATGCTGCTGCCAGATGTAGTTTTGGAGAATATCTGGGTGATCGGGCATGCGGTAAAGGATATTGGCGGTGGTCAGTCCAAACCCCTCAAGCTGACGGCGGAAGTCGGCTGTGTGCATGCTGGTCCTCCTGATTCCCAGAGCGCGATGGTGTCATCTCCAACGCGCCTTGGCAACCATCGGTTCCGCAAAAATCGTGCCAAATCAATCTGTTAGCAGCGAAATGACCTGAGTGCTAGCTGGCTCGTAAGCCGGAAGCCGCTCAGGCCGCCTTCCGCTTCTCAGCGAAGTTTCCGTAGAACGTCTCGCCGCGCTCGGCCATCTGGACCAACTTCCCGTCGGGCTCGAATTGGGATCCATATTGGACCGCCAGTTCCTTGGCGCGCGCGACGAAGGGCTTGAGCCCCATCCCATCGATGAACGACAGCGCGCCGCCTGAATAGGGCGCAAAGCCGAAGCCGAGGATCGAGCCGACGTCGGCCTCGCGCGGATCGGTGACGATGCCTTCCGCCACGCAGCGGGCAGCCTCGAGCGCCACGGTGAACAGGAAACGATCCTTGAGGTCCTTGACGCTCACGCTGTCGGGGTCGAGCCGCTTGCCGACGATCTTGCTCAGGCCTGGCCACAGGCTCTTCGGCCCGTTCGCGGGATAGTCATAGAACCCCTTCCCGTTCTTGCGGCCAAAGCGGCCCTCTTTGATCGCCATCGCCTCGATGAGCTTCTCTTGGGCGGGATTGATGGCGTTTGCGCCAAGGTCCGCCTTGGCCGCCTGAAGGATTCGCAAGCTCAGATCGATACCGACTTCGTCATTGAGCGCGAGCGGCCCGACCGGCATGCCGGCCATCTTGGCGGCGTTCTCGATCATCGCCGGCGGCACGCCTTCCATCACCATGGCGTGGGCTTCGACCATGTAATTGCCGACGCAGCGGTTGACGTAGAAACCGCGGCAGTCGTTGACCACGATCGGCGTCTTCTTGATGGCGCGGACGAAATCCATCGCGGTCGCCAGCGCCTTCGCATCGGTCTTCTCGCCCATGATGATCTCGGTCAGCATCATCTTCTCGACGGGCGAGAAGAAATGGACGCCGATGAAATTCTCGGGCCTGACCGACGTTGCCGCAAGCGAGCCGATCGGCAGCGTCGATGTGTTGCTGGCGAAAATGATGTCGGGCCCGACAATGGCTTGCGCTTGTCTCGTCGCCGCCTCCTTCACCGCGCGGTCCTCGAACACCGCCTCGACGACGAGATCGCAGCCCTTGAGCGCGGCATAGTCCGCGGTCGGCGTGATGCGCTTGAGCAGCGCCTCCTTGTCCGCAGTCTTGGCGCGGCCCTTGGCGATCTGGGAGCTGATGAGCTTGTCCGAATAGGCTTTGCCCTTGTCGGCCGATTCCTGATCGCGATCGATCAGCACCACATCGAGTCCGGCGCTCGGCCGAGACATAGGCGATGCCGCCGCCCATCAGTCCCGCGCCGAGCACGCCGACCTTCCGCAAGTTCGTCGGCGGAACGTTGGCTGGGCGGCGCGCGCCCTTGTTCAGTTCGCCCATCGACAGGAAGAGCGAACGGATCATCGCCGCGGCCTCCTTCGACAAAAGGATGTTGGCGAAATACTTGGTCTCGACGGCGAGCGCGAGGTCAAAAGGCAGTTGCAGGCCCTCAAACACGCTCTGCAGCACCGCTTTTGCGGCGGGGTAATTGTCGTAAGTCTCGCGGCGATAGATGGCGTTGGCGGGCGGCCAGATCATCATCCCCTGGGCCGAATAGACCTTGCCCGACGGAAGCTTGAACTTCGGGTCGTCCCACGGCGCCTTGGCGTTCGGGTTGGCCTTCACCCAGGCCCTGGCGAGCGCGACAATCTGATCGACGGGCGCGACCTCGTGCACGAGGCCCATCTTCTTCGCTGCCGCCGGGCGAATCTGGTCGCCCTTGAGCAGCATCTGCAGCGCGTCCGGGGTTGGCATCAGTCGAGCGACGCGCTGCGTGCCGCCGGCGCCAGGGAAAAGCCCGACCTTGATCTCAGGCAGCCCGACGCGGGCTTTGTCGGTATCGGCGACGATGCGGTAGTGGCACGCCAGCGCGAGTTCGAAACCGCCGCCCATGCACACGCCGTTGATCGCGATGGCGACCGGTTTGCCGCAGGTTTCGAGCCGGCGGTAGACGAGCGACAATTGCTTCGTCCCATCGACGAGCGCGCGCATCGCCGCGTCCTTGCCGTCGGCCTTGACGCGGCGCGCATAGTCCTTGCCCGCGGTCTCGAGCATCGTCAGGTCCGCGCCCGCGGCGAAACCATCTTTGCCCGACGTGAAGACGGCGCCCTTGATGGCTTCGTCGCTTGCGATCTTGTCGACGATCTGGCCGAGCTCGCGGACGACCTCCAAGTTGATCACGTTCATCGACCGGCCCGGCATGTCCCAGGTCACAAGCGCAATGCCGTCCGCGTCGGTCTCGAAACGAAAGTTGGTCAGTTTCATCTTGAAAACTCCGCCTCGCGATCAGACGCGCTCGATGATCGTAGCGGTGCCCATGCCGCCGCCGATGCACAGCGTAATGAGCGCCGTGCTTTTGCCGGTGCGCTCGAGTTCGTCGAGCGCGGTGCCGAGGATCATGGCTCCGGTCGCGCCGAGCGGATGGCCCATTGCGATCGCGCCACCGTTGACGTTGACCTTGCCGGCGTCGAGGTCGAACGCCTGGCGAAAGCGCAGCACGACCGAGGCGAAAGCCTCATTGATCTCGAACAGGTCGATGTCGTCCAGGGTCATGCCGGAGCGCTTGAGCACTTTCTTTGTCACATCGATCGGGCCCGTCAGCATGATCGCCGGCTCCGAACCGATATTGGCGAAGGCCCGCACACGTGCCCGCGGCTTGAGGCCAGCTTTTTCACCCGCATCCCGCGAGCCAAGGAGCACCGCGGCGGCGCCGTCGACGATGCCGGACGAATTGCCGGCGTGATGGACATGGATGATGCGCTCGACATCCGGATGCGCCTGGACGGCCACTGCATCGAAGCCGCCCTGCTCGCCGGCAATGACGAACGAAGGCTTGAGCGAAGCCAACGACTGCATGTCCGTGCTTGGTCGCATATGCTCGTCGTGCTCCAGCATCGGGAGACCGTTGACGTCGAGGACCGGGGCGATCGAGTTCCTAAAGCGGCCCTCTTTCCAGGCCGCCGCAGCGCGCTTCTGCGACTCGACCGCGTAAGCATCGACGTCGTCGCGCGAGAAACCATATTTGGTCGCGATCAAATCCGCCGACACGCCTTGCGGCATGAAATAAGCGGGAATGGCCAAAGACGGATCAGCCGGCCATGCGCCTCCCGAAGCGCCGATGCCGACGCGGCTCATCGATTCGACGCCGCCGCCGATCGTGAGCTCGTGCTGTCCGCTCATGACCTGCGCCGCGGCGAAATTGATCGAGTCGAGTCCCGACGCGCAGAAGCGGTTGATCTGCACGCCCGGCACCGTGTCGCCGAAGCCCGCGGCCAGCGCCCCCATGCGCGCGATGTCGCCTCCCGCTTCGCCGACCGGATCGACGCAGCCCATCACCACGTCGTCGACTTGCGCCGGGTCGAGATGATTGCGGTCCTTGATCGCCTTCAAGGCCGTCGCCGCCAAATGGAGCGTGGACGCGGTATGCAGCGAGCCGTCCGGCTTGCCGCGTCCGCGCGGCGTGCGGACATGATCATAAATGAAGGCGTCGGCCATGTCGTTGCTCCCACCGCGCGATACAGGCGGCGTTCAGGTTTCGTGATCCGGATGCTGGCGCGAATGGATGGCGCGGCCGTTAAGCGTAGCCGTGAAGTCGCCAGTAAGCAGATTGGATATGGCGTCGGTCCACGACAATTTCGACTCCGAGCCGAACTGCTTCTCCGGTCGAATGTCGCCGGCGTGGTCGAGGCTGCCGATCGTCACGGCGATGCGCTCATGCTCTGTGGCGCGGTAGGTCAGCGGCGTGCCGCAATCAGAACAGAAACCGCGCTCCGCGAAGTCAGAGCTGGCGAAGATCTTCGGGGCGCCGCGTGTCCAGACGAATTCGGCGAGTTTAACCCCGGCGAAAGCCATGAACGGCGCGCCGCCCGCCTTCTGACACATGCGGCAATGACAAACGTTTGAGCCGGCGGGTTCGGCGTCGAGGCGGTAACGCACAGCGCCGCATTGGCATCCGCCGGTCCAGCTCATGCCTTCTCCTCCCGCTCCCTCTCTCAGAACGCTTCCGCCGGAAGCGCCATCAGCGTCGCGGCGCCGGCGCTGAGCCGCGCCAGATGCGCCGAGGTTTCCGGCAGCATACGCTCGTTGAAGAACTTGGCGATGGTCAATTTCGAGTCAAGATCTGGAGTGCTCTCGCCCGTCGCCTGTCGAGCCAGCACCGCCTTGACGATCCGCGCCCACATGTAGCCAAGCGCGGTCAAGCCCATCAGGTGCATGTAGTCATAGGAGCCGGCGCCGGCGTTGTCGTGATCCTTGAGGCCGTTCGCCGATAGCCACATCGTCGCCTGCTGCAAATGGCCAAGCGAGGCCTTGAGGCCGCCGAGGTAGGGCGCGAGGGCCGCATCGTCTTTGTTGGCCGCGAGGAAGCCGTTGATGTCGCCGAAGAAGGCCATTGCGGCGCGGCCACCGTCCTTTGGCAGCTTGCGTCCCACGAGATCGAGAGCCTGCACGCCGTTCGCGCCTTCATAGATCATGGCGATGCGCGCGTCGCGCACGAACTGCTCCATGCCCCATTCGGCGATATAGCCGTGGCCGCCAAGCACCTGCTGCGCCTTGACCGCGTTGGCGAATCCATAATCGGTGAACACGCCCTTGAGCACTGGCGTGATCAAGCCGAGCCTGTCATCGGCCATCTGTCTTGTCTTCGCATCCGGGGCGTGGCGCGCCTCGTCCTCGGCAAGCGCGGTCCAGACCAGAAGCGCGCGCGCCGCTTCGTTGAAAGCGCGGATCTCAAGCAGCATGCGCCGCACGTCGGGGTGGACCAGGAGGAGGTCGGCGGCCTTGTCGGGCTCGGCCGGCGCCCTTCAGCGAGCGACCCTGCCGGCGCTCCTTGGCGTAGGCTGCAGCGTTCTGATAGGCGACCTCGGAAATCCCAAGACCCTGGACGGCCACGCCGAGCCGGGCGCCGTTCATCATCACGAACATCGCCGGCAGGCCGCGATGCTCCTCCCCGACCAGCCAGCCCTTGGCGCCGTCATAATTGAGGACCGCGGTCGAATTGCCGTGAATGCCCATCTTGTGCTCGATCGAGCCGCACATGACGCCATTGCGTTCGCCGACGCCGCCCTCGGCGCCTGGCAGAAACTTCGGCACGAGGAAGAGCGAGATGCCCTTCGTGCCCGCCGGCGCCCCCTCGATGCGCGCGAGCACGAGATGAACGATGTTGTCGGTCAGATCGTGCTCGCCGGCCGAGATGAAAATCTTCTGCCCCGTTATGGCGTAGGAGCCGTCCGCCTGCGGGACGGCCTTGGTCTTGATGAGCCCGAGATCGGTGCCGCACTGCGGTTCGGTCAGGTTCATCGTGCCGGCCCAGTCCCCGACCGTCAGCTTGGGCAGATAACGCGCTTTCAAGTCATCATTGCCGTGCGCCATCAGCGCCGCGACGGCGCCGCGGGTGAGGCCCGGATACATCGAGAAAGCGAGATTGGCGGAGCACTCATATTCGCCGAACAGCGCGCCGACGAACATCGGCAAGCCCTGGCCGCCGTAGGTGGGATCGCCCGCCAAGCCGACCCAGCCGCCCTCGACCAGGCTCTTGTACGCCTGCTTGAAACCCTTGGGGGTGGTCACGCTGCCATCGTCGTTACGCTTGCAACCTTCGATGTCGCCAACGCGATTGAGCGGCTGAATGATTTCCTCGACGAATTTCGCGCCCTCGCTGAGGACAGCCTCGACAACGTCAATCGGCGCCTCGGAAAACCCGGGAGTATTCGCGTACTTTCCGTAGTCGAACACGTCCCTCAGCAGAAAGACCGTGTCGCTCACCGGCGCCTTGTAAGTCGGCATCGTCGTCTCCACAGAAAGCGGCAGCCGTCCATAAAGCGGCTTCCGCGCACATTCGCCGGAATAAGGTTCATATATGAACTATCTTGAGAGCCATTGCAATGGCATTCACAACGTGGCCGCGCGGCCAAGGGCTAGATCGCTTCGAGGGACAGAAAAATACGCTTAAGCCGCTGAAAAGATTGAGTCGCGTCCAAAACAGAGCATCGCGATCCGTGAACAATCTCTCGACTGCGCCTAGTAGGGAGCGCGTCGTCGGTCAGGCGGCGCCGGGGGGCGGCCGCGCAATTCCATCGGCCGCGGTTTTCCCCAGCCGTTTTGCGAGCTAATGTCTCAGAGCGCCAAGAGTGAGCTTCCGATGGACCGATCGCGCCGGCTCCAGGCACTGGAACGAACGATGCTACGATGGGTCGTCGCGGTCTATGTCGTGACCATGACTGGCCTCGCCCACTCGGCCGGGTCATCGGCGACCTTGACCGCGGTCAAGGCGCGCGGAGCGCTTGTCTGCGGGGTCAATGAGGGGTTGCCCGGGTTCTCCAACGTTGACGAACGCGGGATGTGGACCGGATTTGACGTCGATTTCTGTCGGGCGATTGCCGCCGCGGTCTTTGGCGATCCGAAAAAGGTCAAGCTCGTGCCGCTATCCGCCGATGCGCGCTTTCAGGCGCTGCGAGACGGAAAGATCGACCTACTTGCGCGCAACTCCACATGGACGATGGGCCGCGAAACCGAGTTCGGCCTGACCTTCGTCGGCGCCACCTACTACGACGGACAGGGATTCATGGTCCCGCGCACGCTGCGTATCAATTCAGCGCTTCAACTCGATGGCGCGAAGGTGTGCGTGCAAAGCGGCACCACGACCATCGACAATCTCGCCGACTTCTTCAGCAGCAACAGCATGACGCTCCAGGAAGTCATATCCTCATCGACCGATGAGTCGATCAAGAATTACGACGCGGGTCTTTGCTCGGTCCTGACCAGCGATCTCTCCCAGCTCTACGCCCTACGTCTCCGCCTCGCCAAGCCTAGGGATCAGCTGATTCTGCCGGATGTGATCTCCAAGGAACCGCTCGGCCCGGTGGTGCGCAACAATGACTTGCAATGGATCAGCGTCGTAAGGTGGGTCTATTTCGCGATGCTCAACGCCGAGGAGCTTGGCGTCAATTCACGGACCATCGACCAAGCGCTCAGATCACAGAAGCCCGAGGTCAAGCGCCTCGTCGGGGCAACGGGAAATTTCGGCGAAGAGATCGGGCTGACAAACGCCTGGGCGGCCAACGTCATCCGATATGTCGGCAATTACGGCGAGGTGTTCGAGCGCAACCTCGGCGCGAAAACCCCGCTCGCCATTCCCCGGGGTCTCAATCAATTGTGGAATGAAGGCGGCATCCAATACGCCCCGCCCATTCGATGACGGGCAGCCAAGGTGGCCAATGGACGCAAGCTCGTGAGAGCTCGCTTTTGGGAGCCGGACCGCTGATCAAAAAGGATCGACAGATCAGCAAGGCTTTGCCCGGCAGAGGCGCGAACGTCCTATTGTCGCGGACCTTCCTCGCGAATTTAGCTTCGACGAATTTCCTGTGATAGGAATTTTGCTTGACGAAATCAGAAAGAAGGCACTATACATTCATGGTATCGGAATTCGATTTCCTGTTCGCCGGTGGACAGACGGAAGACGAGAGGCTGTGGTTGTTTGACATGGCGAGCCACAACCGGTCGCAGCAGGAGGCGCGAAGACGGAGTTCACTTTATTTTTCCGCCGTAACGCATTGAAACGGCTCGATTTGAAAAAATACGCCAGGAAATCGACGCTAATTTACTAGGGCCTGTGTTCATTTGAGGCGAGAACGGATCGGAATCGGACGCGGAACAGTTTGTGTTTGGATCGGCGAGGGATTCCCGAATCAGCAAATGTCTGACTTCATGAGCGGTCGGCCTTGGAGGGGCTGACCGATGCGACGTTATGCCTTGCGCGACGACCAGTGGGATCGGATCAAAGACGTCCTGCCCGGCCGCGAAGGCCATGTGGGCGGCACGGCGAGGGACAATCGCCTGTTCGTCGAAGCCGTTCTGTTCAGGTTTCGCGCCGGCGTCCCCTGGCGCGATCTTCCTGAGCGCTTTGGCGATTGGAAGATCGTCTATCAACGCTTCAACCGATGGGCCAAGAGCGGCGTTTTCGCGCGGGTTTTCAAGCTCCTGGCCAGCGATCACGACAATGAATACATGATGATCGACGCCACCATCGTGCGCGCTCATCAGCATAGCGCTGGGGCCCCAAAAAAGACGGCGCGCAAGCCATCGGTCGATCCCGCGGCGGATTGACCACCAGATTCACGCCCTCGTCGACGCCCTCGGCAATCCTGTCGAGGTGATGCTCAGTCCGGGCCAGGATCACGACCTGACTTGTGCCGAACCGCTGATCGAAGCCGTCGATCCCGGCGCTCTGATCGCCGACAAGGCGTTCGACGCCGACGCCTTCATCGCCATCCTCGACGATCGAGCGATCGCCCCAGTCATCCCATCCAAATCGAACCGAAAAACCCCGCGCCGGTTCAATTTCGCCCTCTACTGCGAACGCAACCTCATCGAGCGTTTTTTCAACATGCTCAAGCATTTCCGAGCCATCGCCACACGCTACGACAAGCTCGCCAAAACTTTCCTCGCCGGCGTTCAACTCGCCTGCGCCGCCATTCTCCTCAACTGAACACACACCTACTAGCGACTCACGCTTTTTTGCCCCCCGCTTATTCGTCTTGCTCTCCGCGAACTTGCGCGTTGGTTGTCGAAGCTGAGCCCCGCGGGACGCGTGGCGACGTTTCCGCGGACGGAGTCGTCACAACGAAGGAATCTACGGAATGACGGACCCGACCCCTTTTAACGGCGCTCGCACTCTCGCTTCATGGACGCGGAGGGAGTGGCGTAAGCTTCCTGGCGATCAACGCTCCAGTAGCGTAATTCGTCAAGGGGGATCGGATCGCCGGTCACCGCGCAGTGCACATAGGCCCCCGGCCGGAGAATGCGGAAATCGCCGTCAAGAAATTCAACCTTCGCTTCGCCCGCGTCGACTGGACGCCGATCGAAATCTGTTCATTTTCTAGATCCTGTTTTGAATGTTCCATGCCACGGCGCATGCGGCAAGGGAACGACGTTGTTGATCGTGGACGCCGCGGCCGCGCTCTGGACAAGAAATAGCTGCTCTGGTAAATGCCGCGCAACTTGCGCGGAGCCGCTTCGGCGATTCCGCGCGCCGATTTTCAGATCTTTCGAGGCGCGGCCTCAAAACATAGGACACTCCGTGCAGGTACTCGTTCGCGACAACAATGTCGACCAAGCCCTGAAGGCGCTCAAGAAGAAGATGCAGCGCGAGGGGATATTCCGCGAAATGAAGCTCCGCGGGCACTACGAGAAACCCTCCGAGAAGAGGGCGCGCGAGAAGGCCGAAGCAGTCCGGCGTGCGCGTAAGCTTGCTCGCAAGAAGCTGCAACGCGAGGGCCTGCTTCCGATGAAACCAAAGCCTGCCCCTGGGGCGCCGCGGTCGGCCGGCTGATCGCTCCCGGCGCATCTGGCGGCGGGGACATTGCCGCGCAAGACCCGGTTTTTAGCACCCGGCGGTCCTGGGGTGACCGGATGGCGGGATTTTGGATTTTGGCGTCATCTCGATCAGAGGGCTCGTTTCGCGCAGGCCTTGGGGCCTCGCCCGGAGTTTGGCGCGCGATGACCTCTGGAGACATTTGGGCGCGGGTTGGATTGGTTGCGACCGCGCTGATGCTTGGCGCGTGCAGTGAGACGCTCGGCGGCTTCAACACCCATGTGGCGGAGGTTGACGCCGAGCCCGGGGCTCAGGCCTCCAACGCAGGCAATATCGCCTCCCTTAGCGAGGTCATTCAGCGCAATCCAACTGACCCTGCCGCTTACAACACGCGCGGCGTCGTCTACGCCAAGCTCGGCAAGTATCCGAACGCCATCGAGGATTTCAGTCATACGATCGAACTCGATCCACACTTCTCCGGCGCATACACCAACCGGGCGCTTGCCTATCGCCAGACCAGAAAGGACGATCTGGCGATGCAGGACTTCAATCAGGCGATCGCAGTCAATCCAAATGACGCGGCCGCCTATCTCGGGCGAGGCAACCTCGAGCGGTCGCACGGCGACTACGCCGGCGCGCTCAACGACCTGAATCAGGCGATCCGGCTAAACCCGGAGGGCGCGCAGGCGTATCATGCGCGCGGCCTCATCTATCAACGGCAAGGCGACAACGTTCAGGCGATCACCGATTTCAACAATGCGATTGATCGCGACCCGTTCGCGGGCGAGCCGTACCAAGCCCGCGGTCAGAGTTTGATGGCCACCGGCAAATACGAGCCAGCGATCGAGGACTTCAACGCGGCGCTCAACGTCAACGCCAACAACTCGGAGGCCTGGGCAGACCTTGGGTTCTGCTATGAAAAATTGAATAACCACGCCAAGGCACTCGAGTCCTACCAGCGTGCGGTGACGGTCAATCCCAACAACAGCGAAGCGCGCGCTGCCTTGCAGCGATTGAGCTGACGTCCTTTTGATCGCCGCTTCCGTGCCTCGCAATCGCGAAACGAACTGCACTCGCGCCGTCCGTTTCTCACCGTTGCTCGTCGGGCTCGCGCCTTAGGAACTCCTCGAGCCAGTGAATGTCGTATTGACCGTTCTGCACGTCTGAGTTTCGAACCAGCGCCCGAAACAGAGGCAGCGTCGTCTCGACGCCATCGACGACGAACTCGTCCAGCGCCCTTCTCAGCCGCATCAGAGCCTCGGTTCGCGTTCGACCGTGGACGATGAGCTTCCCAATCAACGAATCGTAATAGGGCGGGATCACGTACCCTTGATAGGCTGCCGAATTGACGCGAATGCCAAGGCCTCCAGGCGGGTGAAAGTAGGCGATTCGTCCCGGTGAAGGCGCGAATGTGCGCGCATGCTCCGCGTTGATGCGGCATTCAATTGCGGCGCCGAGGAATCGAACGTCCTCTTGCGCGATGGAGAGGGGCGAGCCGGCCGCGATCTTGATCTGCTCGTTGATGATGTCGATGCCGGTGATCATCTCCGTGACGGGATGCTCAACCTGCACTCGGGTGTTCATCTCGATGAAGAAGAACTTACCGTCCTCGTACAGGAACTCGACCGTGCCGGCGCCCACGTAGCCGAGTTCAGCCATCGCCTTGGCGACAATCCCGCCAATACTATTGCGTTGCTCAGGGTTGAGGGCCGGGGAGGGGCCTTCCTCCCAAACCTTCTGATGGCGACGCTGAAGCGAGCAATCGCGCTCGCCAAGGTGAATGGCGTGGCCCTGCGTGTCGCCGAGCACCTGGACCTCGATGTGGCGTGGCTTGGCGAGATATTTCTCGAGGTAGACGGCATCGCTGCCGAACGCTGTCCGGGCTTCGATCCTGGCGGCGCCGATCGCTTCGGCAATATCATCGGGTCCCCAGGCGACCTTCATGCCGCGGCCACCCCCGCCTGCGGCAGCCTTGACGATCACCGGATAGCCGATGTCGGCGGCAATCGTACACGCCTCGTCTTCGTCCCTGATACTGCCCTCGGAACCTGGCACGCAAGGGATCCCGAGATGCTCAGCGGTGCGTTTGGCCTCGATCTTGTCGCCCATCATGCGGATGTGTTCGGCCTTCGGACCGATGAAAGCGATGTCGTGTTCCTCGAGAATGTCCGCGAAGCGAGCGTTCTCGGCCAGAAAACCGTAGCCTGGATGAACGGCGTCAGCGCCGGTGATCTCGCACGCGGCCACGATCGCGGGAATATTGAGATAACTGTCGCGCGCCGGCGGCGGGCCAATGCAAACGCTCTCATCGGCAAGCTTGACGTGCATCGCGTCCTTGTCGGCGGTTGAGTATACCGCGACGGTCGCGATGCCGAGTTCCTTGGCGGCGCGCATGAACTCGGAGCGCGATTTCGCCGCGGTTGGCGATCAGGATTTTATCGAACAACGGGGCAAGCTCCCCGATCGTCGGCAATCCTCAAGGCGCGCTTCTCAATCGCCGTCATTCAATGATCATCAATGGCTGATCGTATTCGACCGGCGAGCCATCGGCTACTAGAATACTCACAACTTTGCCCGAATGCGGCGCGACAATATCGTTGAAGGTCTTCATGGCCTCGACCAACAACAACTTGTCTCCTGCGCTCACCACCGACCCAAGCTCGACGAACGGCTTTGTTTCGGGGCTGGGCCGCAAATAAGCCGTACCGACCATCGGCGATTTCACCGCGCCTGCCAAATTGGCGGCGGGCGCGCCTGCCGCAGGCGGAGCGATGCTGGAACTCGCCACGGGATTGGCGATCGGCCCGGCTTGGGGACTCACTGCCAAACTGGCGGTAGCCGACGGCGCTCGGTGGCGCGCGAGACGGACCTGCAGGTCTCCGATGCTGACCTCGATCTCGCTCAGATCGTACTGCGAGACGATCTTTGCGAGCTCATCGATCGCGGCGACGTCGACGAGATTTTGCGCAGAACCGACGGTTTGCGCGCCGGACGGCTTCTTCATTTTCTTTTGCTCGCGCGGGAAAGGGACGTGCCCGTCAACAGATGGGCTTTCGTATAGCCCCTGGATCAGAGCAAAGAAAGCGAGATAAGGCGCCGCCGTTCATGCTCGGCGCGCCCAAACGCTGACGTCATGAAACGCCGCCCCGCCGTGCGGAGCGACGCTGTCGTCGCCGACGAGGACGTTGATTCCCCATCCGTCAAGAAAGGCGGACGGCGGCCAGATGCCTTCGCTGACAAGGATTCCCGGCTTCACGCCCTCGAATAGGCGGGCATGCAGGCGGGTTCGGCCACGCTCATTCCCCAGTTGCACGACATCGCCCTGCGAGAGCCCAAGTCTCGCGGCGTCCGATGGGTTGATGAACACCTCGGGCCGCTGCTCCCGCGACAGCGAGGTTGCTGTCTGAGTGAAGGTCGAATTGAGGAAATTTCGCGCTGGCGAAGTCGCAAGTTTGAATGGGTGTTCTTCGTCGGCGTCCTCGTTGACCGGCCAGTAGTCGGGCAGACTTGGCATGGCGCGCCAAGGGCCGCGCATCCCGTCATTGGCGACCGGCGTGTCCGTCCAATTCGCCTTAAAGCGAAACTTTCCGTCCGGAAAACCAAAGCCAGTGAGGAAATGCAACTCCTCGAACGGGGGTTGCAAGTCGAGCCAGCGGTCTCTTTCGAGTCGCGCAAGGTCGCCGTGGCCGGATTTCCGCAGCGTCCAATCAATGATCTCGCGTGGCGACATCGAGAAGGCGGGATGTTCGGCGCCGACGCGTCGAGCGAGCGCGGCGATCACCTCGTGATTGGAGCGGCAGCCCTCGGGCGGATCGATTGCCTTGGGGGCGAATTGCAGGTGCTGATGGCCTCCCGCGATGTAAAGGTCGTCGTGCTCCAGAAACATCGTGGCCGGCAGGACGATGTCCGCGTAGCGCGCGGTGTCAGTCATGAACTGTTCGTGGACGCACGTGAACAGGTCATCGCGCGAAAACCCGCGGCGCACTTTCTCCTGGCTTGGAGCGACTGCAAGCGGGTTGGTGTTCTGAATCAGCATCGCCCGGACGGGCGGCCCGTCTTTCAGCGCCCCGGCGTCGCCGGTGAGGATCGCGCCGACTCGGGATTGGTCGAGACGGCGGACGCTCGTATCGCGGACGTCAAGGCCCTCGATCATCGTCTTCTGCAGCTGGTAGACGCCGGTATTGCTGTGGAAGGCGCCTCCGCCTTCGTGCGCCCAGGCGCCGAGGACGGCGGGAATGCATAGAGCCGCGTGCATGTTGACGGCGCCGTTGCGCTGGCGGGAGAAGCCGAAACCAAGGCGGAAGAAGCTTCGCTTCGTCCGCCCAACCAGCGCGGCGAATTCTTCGATTTGAGCAACCTCAAGACCGGTGATCGCGCTCGCCCAACTGGGATCGCGGGCTTGCACATGCGCCTCGAGTTCGTGCGGCGTGTCGGTGTACCGTTCGAGGTAATCCCGGTCGGCGAATCCGTCGCGAAACAGGATGTGCATGACGGCGCAGGCGAGCGCCCCATCCGTGCCTGGCCGCACGCACAATGCGAGATCGGCCTGCCGCATCGTTTCGGTCTCATAGATATCGATGGCGACGATCTTCGCGCCGCGCTCCTTGCGCGCGCGAATGGCGTGGGTCATGACGTTGACTTGGGTCGCGACGGCGTTGGTGCCCCAAATGACGACGCAATCCGACTTCGCCATTTCCCGCGGATCGGCGCCCATGAGCTTGCCGGTTCCGGCGACATAGCCGGGCCACGCGACGCCAACGCAGATTGTGCCGTGGAAGCGTGAATAGCGCTTGGCGTGCGTGAGGCGCTCGATTCCGTCACGCATCACGAGACCCATCGTGCCCGCGTAAAAGTATGGCCAAACGGCTTCGGGTCCTAGCTTTCGCTCGACCGACAGGAAGTTGTCAGCGACGCGGTCGAGGGCCTCGTCCCACGCGATCGGCTTGAATTGCCCGCTTCCCTTGGGTCCGACGCGGCGAAACGGCTGGGTGAGCCGATCCGGGTGATGGATGCGCTCCCAGTATCGAGCGACCTTGGCGCAGACGATGCCGGAGGTGTAGGTCTGATCGCGCGCGCCGTGGATTCGGCCGATGCGCTTTCCGCCGATCACCTCGACGTCGAGAGCGCAGACCGAGGGGCAGTCGTGCGGACAGACTGAGGGGCGCCGCCTAAGCTCGGTGATCGCGTTCATAGGTCTCTGGTCGTCGTCACGCTTCGAGAATTCCCGACGTTCGATGATAGGGCACGACGCCTTGTAATTGAAGCGCTCACTTCGGCCAAGGCAGCCGACCAGCGCCTGTGGGCCGTCGTCTTCATGCGCGAGCACGGCGCCTGCGGCCGCGCGGTCGGCCCCGGCCTCATCGCCGAGGATCTGCCCGATGCGCTGCCCAGGGTCTTGAGGGCGCTCGGATAGGGACGCCGGGCCGCGGAAGCCTTCCAATGCAACTTGCGCGAGAGTTCCGTGCAAGCAAAACCAAATAAAAACAAGCAAAAATACTTGGTTTTGTTTGGTTTTATTTGGCGGAATCCGGACTTTTCAAAGGGTTGCAGCCGAAAAAATAAAAAAAATCATCGAGCCTCCAACTCGCGCCTCGAGTTGCGTAAAAACGTCTCGGACGCGCGTCCCTCTCCTCGCCGCCGGCCGCCCTGCGGAGCCATCCGGCGGATCCAAAGTTTATAGCATGGAGTTCTGCTTTTGCCAATGTGTATCGACAGGAATGTCGCCACTCCCAGGGCGCTACCTTTTGGTTCGCGCGAGCGAACTCTGCCGCCTCTGATGTCATCGCCCGAACTGTGATCGACACGCGGATGCCGGTTTTCGGCTCCAGCCCTGTAAATCATCAGTTTGCATCGCTCCGCCAAACAGGCCTGCTTAGACCGTGGCGTCGGCCATGGTCTCCACTTGCGCTTGCAACTGAGTACAACTAAAAGGTTGTATCAACTCAACCGGCGAGTTGCTGGCCTTGGCGGTCCGTTTAATTCTAAGTGCGACCCTCGCTCTGTTGGCCCTGGGGGCTGCTTGGGCCGAGAAAGGGTCCTGGGTGGCTGAGCGCCAAGCCGAGATCCACTATGCGCCGCTGGAAAACCTCGAAAATGTCGATGCTCGCGAGATCGGCCGCGCCCAATTGTCCATCGACATCGCCGCTTACGTCCTGTCCGACCCTCGAATAGCCGAGGCGCTGATCGACGCGGCAGGGCGTGGCGTTGTCATCCGTCTTTATCTGGACAGGTCGCAATTCGCAGAGCACGGACCCACACGGGGTGGCGCCATCGAAGCGCTCCTTGCACACCCGAATGTCACCGCGCGGGTCAAGGGGGAGGGCGTCCTGATGCATTTGAAAGCCTACGCGGTCGACGGGGAGGTGTTGCGAACGGGCTCGGGCAACTTCTCCCGGTCCGGGCTCGCAGACCAAGACAACGACGCTATCTTCATTACCGACCCGGCGATCGTCGACGCATTCGAAGGCAATTTCGAACGCATTTGGGCGCGTGCGCGGAACATCGGCGCCTTGGACGCGAGCCGTTGAACCTAACGCCGCTAACGAGGTTTGTCGCGCGCTTGCGGCAACCCCAACGGGGTGTAGCGCTCGTACCGCTGACTGAATGCGGCGGCGACGGTTTCGGCGTGTCGAGTAGCAGTGTCGCCTTGAGAGGCCAGGATGGACGATACATGCCAACGCCATGTGGATGGGTCGTCCGTGCTGGGGCCAGTCGCCACCTCGGTCACGCCGGCGGCATAGCCCACTCCGCCTCCGATCGCCGTCGCGACAAGAATGAGGGACTTCCGCATAGCCTCCTCCGCAATCTTGAATTCTATTTCGGCGCCGCGCTTGCCAACTCCCATACACGCGCCGGATATTAATGAATCCTAAACATATATTTGTGGCTTAGCTAGGGCGATTCGCACTTCGAAGTCATTTCGCGCATCGCGTTGTTCGCCATTGCTCGGGTTATACGCCGGCCTTCCGTCAAAGCTTGGTTGTCGAGCGTAGCGACGAGCTCTCGCGCGGCCCCAAGGGAGCGCTCGATCCTCAGCGCAATGTAGCCGATCACATGGGGCTCAACCTGCAGCTGACGATCGCTGAACAGCTTGAAGAGAACCGCCTCGGTCAATTCGATATCTGGCGCGGCAAGGTGGACAACAGGCGCCAATCGCAGCCTCGACAGAAGGTCGGGAGTGTCAAGTCCCCAGACATCCGGCGCCGTGCGGGAGCTCAGCAACAGCCATGTGTAGTTTTGCAGCGCAGCGTTTATGAGGTGAAAAAGAAGCGCCTCCTTTCCGCTTGCTCGGTCGGCGTCTTCGATCAACACGGCGCGAGCTCCGGCGGAGGCTCCCAGACTCTGTTCGTCCAAGTCCTTCCCGGCGAGACAGACGGCGCCGGCGGCGCGAGCCCAAATCATCCCGAGATGGCTTTTTCCCGCCCCTTCGGGTCCGACAAGCATCAACATGCGACTGGCCCAGTTCGGCCAGAGTTCGATCGCTGTCAGCGCGTCGAGGTTGGATGGCGCGGCGAGAAAATCCTCGCGCGCGAAGCTCGGCGAATGCGCCCAGCGAAACGTCAGCTGACGAGGCGGAGACATCATTGGCTCTCCGGTTCCGAACTGCCGCGATAAAAAGAGCTCGCCAGGTAAACGCCAATGAGATGACGGGCCAGAACGCCAATCGCCGCCGCGGTTGGCACGGCGATGAGCAGGCCAAGGAAGCCGAACAACTGCCCGAAAGCCAAGAGCGCAAACATCAACCAGACCGGATGAAGCCCGATGGATTTGCCGACGAGCTGCGGCGAGAGCACGTAGCCCTCAAGGAATTGTCCCGTCCCGACGACGCCGAGCGCCAGGAGGAACAGCCTAGGACTGGCCCATCCCTGAAAGAGGGCGACGCTGAGAGAAAGCACGAGCGCGGTCAGCGAACCGACATACGGCACGAAGCTCAGGACGCCGCCGACAACGCCAATCAGAAAGCCGTAGTCGAGTCCGATCAACGTCAACCCGACGCTGTACCAGACCGCCAAGAAGAGGCAGACGATCGACTGGCCACGAATGAAACCCGCCAATGCATGATTTATCTCTCGGGCGATTTTTCGCAGGCTTTCGCGATGGTCCAGGGGGAGCCAAGAGTCGAGCTTCGAGATCATGCGTCGCCAGTCGACGAGAATGTAAAAAGCGACGACGGGCGTGACGATCAGAAGCGACAGGAAGCTGAACAGCGCGGCTCCCCCGGACACGAGCTTCGTGAGGGCGTCGAGAAGCCATTGCGCGCCTTGCGTGACGAAGTTGCCGACCGACTTCTGAATTTGTGCGCTTGACATGGGTTGGTTGAGCCCGAAGACCTCGAGCCAACGACCGCCATATCTGGCGATCAGTGCGTTTCCCTCCTGCACGGCGAACGCCTGCAATCGCACCGCATAGCTTGGCAGGTGCTGGGCGAAGTCGATGAACTGATTTCCCAAAACCGGGATGACGAGAATGAAAAAGAAAACGCCGACCAGGACGAAACCAGTGAGAATGAATAGCGACGCGCCCAGCCGATTAAATCCGAACCTCTGAAGCTTGAGAACGACAGGGTCGAGCAGATAGCCGAGAACGATACCGGCGGCGAACGGCGTTATGGTCGATCCGAGCAAATAGACAACAAGCAGGAGGGCCGCCATTCCGAGCCCCCAGAAGAGAACTTGGCGCCCCAGCCTCGTCTGCCGAACCTCATGAGATTTCGGCGAGCGGGCTGGCTGCAGCAAGTCCCATTTTCCGCCCCATGGATCAACAAAGACAGCAACCAGCCCATAGGGCTCAGAGCGTGGCGTTTCCAGGAAAGTGACCCCGCGCTGACGCAACCTCTCGTAATCCGCCCAGAAGTCGTCCGAGTGAACGAAATAGCAGACCCGGCCTCCCGCCTGGTCGCCGACCCGGACCCGCTGACGCTCATCGCTCGGAACGGCGAGCACCAGCGCCGCACCCTCGTCCGGCGATGGAGCGACAACAACCCAGCGCTTGGTTTGCGATAGAGGAGTATCGTTCACGACCGCGAAACCCAGGACGTCGCGGAAAAAGGCGAGCCCTTCGCTGTAACTGGGGACAAGAACTGTCACAGCCGCGAGACAATGGAGCATGGTGCGGCCTATCGGCTCATGTGGTCCAGCCACTGGGCGATATAGACGCCGCCTGAGGCCACGGTCGTCGCCGCGACCACCCATTCGAGAGCGGTTTGCAGAAATGGCTCTTCCAGCCCATAGGCGCGGACCCCAAGCGCGACGCCGGCAAGCGTGATCTGTGCGACCGTGTTCAGCTTCGAAATCCAGACGGGACGAATTTCAACCGGTTTGTCGAGCAGCCAGGAGACCAGCACCGCCATAAGGATCATGACGTCTCTTGATACGACGGTGACCGCGATCCAGGCCGGCAAGCCGGCATATATGGCGAGCGAAACATAGATCGAGATCAGCAGCGCCTTGTCGGCAAGCGGGTCAAGGTAGGCGCCGAGTTCGCTGCGCAGATTGAATCGTTTAGCGATAAAGCCGTCCACGGCGTCCGATACGCCCGCCAGAATGAAAGTCAGGAACGCCGGAAGAAATCGCTGCGAGATAATCATCATGACCGCCAGAGGCGTCATCAGCATTCGCGCCAGCGTGATGAAATTGGGTAGGTTGTTCAGGAACGTGCCGATATTCATCAACTATAGACGCCCTAGCGTCGCCACCCAGCCGACCCCTCCTCTGGACTTCGCCACGCGGGGACGACCGCGCCAAGGAATAGCATGAAGCCGCGCAAATTGGGAAACCGAGCCTGACTTCCCCTTGCGCGTAGCAGCGCGCGCAACTACCCGGTCATGCTCGAAGCCCACCGGAGCCGGAATGCCCGAAAGCCCCAAGCCCCTCACCTACGCCCAATCCGGCGTCGACATCGATGCCGGCAACCGGATCGTGGATCGTATCCGCCCGCTCGCGCGCGCCACGCGCCGTTCCGGGACGGGCGCCGAGCTCGGCGGGTTCGGCGGGCTCTTCGATCTCAAGGCGGCGGGATTTGTGGATCCCATTCTGGTCGCCGCCAACGACGGCGTCGGCACAAAGGTCAAGATCGCCATCGAGAGCGGCCTATACCACACGATCGGCATCGACCTCGTGGCCATGTGCGTCAACGACATTGTCGTTCAAGGCGCTGAGCCACTGTTTTTCTTGGATTATTTTGCATCCGGCAAGCTCGACGAGCAGGTCGCTTCGGCCGTTGTAAAAGGCATCGCCGAAGGGTGCGCCCAATCCGGATGCGCCTTGATCGGCGGCGAGACGGCGGAGATGCCCGGGCTTTACGCTCCGGGCGATTTCGACATCGCCGGCTTTGCCGTGGGGGCCGCCGAACGCGGGACGCTGCTGCCGCGTCCGGGACTGAAGCCGGGCGACCTTGTCTTCGGCCTGCCGTCCTCCGGCGTCCATTCCAATGGATTTTCGCTGGTGCGGCGCATTGTCGATCGCTCCGGCCTCAAATGGGACGCTCCCGCGCCTTTCGATCCGCAACATTCGCTTGGCCAGGCGCTCCTGACGCCGACGCGCCTCTATGTGCGGCCGCTGCTTGAGACCCTCAAGCGAACCCAAGGCATCTACGCGCTCGCTCATATCACTGGCGGCGGCTATCCTGACAACCTGCCGCGCGTGCTCGACGACGGTCTCGCCGTCTCGCTCGATCTCGACGCCTTCGCGCCGCAACCCGTTTTTTCCTGGCTTGCCTCGGCCGGCGATCTCGACGAAGCGGAGATGCTGCGCACCTTCAATTGCGGGTTCGGGATGGCGGCTTTTGTTTCCGCCGACTCCGTGGAAGACGCGCGCCAAGCCCTCGCAAGCGCTGGCCTCGCCCCGGTTCTGATCGGAGAACTCATTCCCGCCGATGGCCGGCGCCTCCTCACCCGTGGGAGGCTCAAGCTGTGACGGTGCGAGCGCGGACGGCGGTTCTCATCTCAGGTCGCGGCTCGAATATGAGCGCCTTGATCGAGGCGGCGCGATCGCCGGACTTTTCGGCGGAGATCGTGCTGGTTCTGTCGGACGACCCGGCCGCGCCCGGCCTTTCGCTCGCGCGCAGCCAGGGTGTCGCGGCCGAGGCGATCGACTTTCGAACCTATGCGGGCAAGCCGGCGTTCGAGGCCGCGCTCGATGCGCGGCTTGCCGCCGCCTCGGTCGAAATCGTCTGCCTCGCGGGTTTCATGCGGGTGCTGAGCCCGCCCTTCGTCGAGCGGTGGCGAGGGCGCATCCTCAACATTCACCCTTCGCTGTTGCCGGATTTGCGCGGCCTCAACACCCACGAGCGCGCCCTCGTCCAGGGGCTCGGCGAACATGGCTGCACGGTCCATCTTGTCACGGCCGAGCTCGACGCCGGGCCCATCCTTGCGCAGGCGCGTGTGCCGGTTTTCGCGGGCGACGACGCCGACGCCCTCGCGGCGCGCGTCCTGAAAGAGGAGCACCGGATCTATCCGGCGGCGCTTGACGAATTTGCGCGCTCGCTGCGCGCCGCCGCGGAGCCGCGTGGGCAGTGACCCTTGATCGGAGGGGGATCATCGTTTCACGTGAAACAGAACTTAGACCCTATTGGTTTTCGGGAAGCAGAATGATCGCCGGATTCGGCGGCGCGGCTCGCTGAGTTCCCTCTTAGTTCCCCGCCCCAATGTTTTCAGCGGCTTGGCGCCCTCTTTAGTTCCGCCCATCCGCCTCGACGGGGCGCGTCCGCGCGTTGCCGGCATCCAACCCTTGCAACATTAATAGCAGAATGAGTATGTATAATTAGGTCAAAAGCCGCTGACGCCACGGTCAGTCAAGATGATTGAGGCTGCGGACCAAAGCCGAACGGGATCGCGCTACCTCCCATGCCGGCGCTCGCCGATGGGCCTATCTTGCGTCCAGCGCCGCCCGCCCCGGGAGGCCGTTTCTGACGGATGGACCCGCGTCGGTTTAGCAAACCGCCCAGGCCATGCTTGCGGCGCGCCGCGATCGGGTCAATATTTCGCCGAGCGAAAAGGAGATTTGTTTGGCCCCCGCGGTTGCAGCGAAGGAGCACCCCGTTTCATCGACCTCGGCGGTCCCGGCAAATGACGAGGCGCCGCCATTGTTGTCGTCGCCCGAGCGGTTCATCAACCGCGAGCTGTCATGGCTCGAGTTCAATCGACGGGTTCTGGAGGAGGCCGCCAACCCGAGCCATCCGATGCTTGAGAGGCTGCGGTTCCTCTCCATCTCGGCCACCAATCTCGACGAGTTTTTCATGGTCCGCGTGGCCGGCCTCGTTGGCCAGGTGCTCACCGGGGTCGCGGAGATTTCGGATGACGGGCGCACTGCGTCGGAGCAGCTCGAACGGATCAGCGAGCGCGTCGCCGCGTTGGTCGCTTCGCAACAGTCGCGGTGGAAGGCCTTACAGTCCGAACTCGCGGGCAACGGGGTCGTCATCCTTGAGGTCGGCGATCTGACCCGGCGGGAGCGAGAGTGGCTGCAGGACTATTTCCTCTCTCATATTTTCCCGATTCTGACCCCGCTTGCCGTTGATCCGGCGCATCCATTTCCGTTCATCCCAAATCTGGGATTCACGCTGGCGCTCGAACTCCTAAATCCGCGCGACGGCACGACGATGAGCGCGCTTGTGCGCATTCCTGGAAGCGTCGAGCGCTTCGTTCGGTTGCCCGACGGTCCGCTTGGCGGCGCTGCGCGCTTCGCCATGCTGGATCGGTTGATCGTCGCCTTTATCGGGCTCTTGTTTCCGGGCTACGAAGTCTTGGGAGAGGGAGCGTTTCGCGTCATTCGCGACAGCGACATTGAAGTTGAGGAAGAAGCGGAGGACCTGGTTCGCCTCTACGAGAGCGCGCTCAAACGGCGCCGGCGCGGTATCGTCATCCGGCTCGAGATCGAAGCCAGCATGCCAGAATCGTTGCGCGCCTTTGTCGCCGGCGACGTCGACGTCGTGCCTTCCGGCATCGTGTTGATCGAGGGAATGCTCGCGCTCAACGACTTGTCGCAACTGGTGGCGATCGACCGGCCCGAGCTCAAGTTTCCGCACTACAATCCCCGCTTTCCGGAACGCGTCAAGGAGCTGGGGGGCGATATTTTCGGGGCGATACGGCAGAAGGATCTCGTCGTTCATCATCCTTACGAATTGTTCGACGTCGTCGTCCGGTTCCTCAATCAGGCGGCGCATGATCCCAATGTGGTCGCGATCAAGCAGACCCTGTATCGCACTTCGGCTGACAGTCCGATCGTACGGGCCCTCGTGGAGGCCGCGGAGGCCGGCAAGTCGGTCACGGCCCTCGTGGAGCTAAAGGCGCGCTTCGACGAAGAGGCCAACATCCGCTGGGCGCGGGATCTAGAGCGCGCCGGCGCACAAGTCGTCTATGGGTTCATCGAGCTCAAAACCCACGCGAAGCTCTCGATGGTGGTGCGGCGCGAGGGCGGATCGCTCGTCAACTACTGTCATCTCGGCACCGGAAACTATCATCCGGTGACCGCCAGAATCTATGCCGACATATCGCTTTTCACCGCGGATGCGGCGATTGGGCGCGATGTCGCCCGTATTTTCAATTTTATCACAGGTTACGCCGAGCCTGACGGCCTCGAGCAGATGTCGATTTCACCGATCACGCTGAAGAAAACGCTGCTGCGCAATATCGCTGACGAAATCGACTATGCGCGGATGGGGCGCCCGGCGCAGATCTGGATCAAATGCAACGCGCTCGTCGATTTACAGATCATAGACGCCCTCTATGCGGCCAGTCGTGAAGGCGTGCAGACTGACATCGTGATACGCGGAATTTGCTGTCTGCGGCCGGGTGTCCCCGGCCTTTCTGACAACATTCGGGTGAAGTCGCTCGTCGGCCGATTCCTGGAGCATGCGCGCATCTATGCGTTTGGCGCCGGCTATGGCCTTCCCGGTCCGAAGGCACGGGCGTTCATTTCGTCCGCCGATCTCATGCCGCGCAATCTCGACCGGCGCGTCGAGGCTCTGGTCCCACTGCTCAATCCGACGGTTCACGAACAGGTCCTGAATCAAATCATGCAGGCCAACCTAATGGATAACCAGCAAAGCTTTCGGATCCTGCCGGATGGGTCGAGCGAGAGAATTGTTCCCGCTGAAGGGGAGGAGCCGTTCAACGCGCACAATTATTTCATGACCAATCCGAGCCTTTCCGGTCGCGGGAAGGCGTTGGTGGAGTCCTTTCCGATGGCGCTGCGCCGACGCCTCTGATAGACGCCCCCGGCCGGCGATCCCGCGTCGCTTCGACAGGATTGGTTATGCTCGACACCGCTCCGACACGATCAGGCATGCCCGAAAACGGACGAGGGCGACTGCCGGGCGAACCGCTGGCGATTATCGACATCGGATCGAACTCGGTGCGCCTTGTGTCGTACGAGTTGAAGTCGCGCGCGCCGACCCCGACCTTCAATGAGAAGGCCTTATGCGGGCTTGGCAAAGGCGTCGCGATGACCGGACTTTTGCCGGAGGGTGGCGTCCTCAAGGCGCTGGCGGCGCTTCAGCGCTTTCGTGTTCTCTGCGACACGATGCGAATCCGTGATGTGCGTGGCATCGCGACAGCGGCGGTGCGCGATGCGGCGAACGGGGCCGAATTTCTCAATCGCGCGGAACTCGTGCTTGGGTGCAAAATCGAGCTCCTGAGCGGCCAGCGGGAAGCAAGATTGTCGGCCCTTGGCGTCATAAGCTCGATCTACAAGGCGGAAGGAGTTGTCGGCGATCTGGGCGGCGGCTCGCTCGAGCTGACTGACGTCCGGGACGGGGAATGCCTGCCGGGCGTGACGCTGCCATTAGGCGGCCTTTCGCTGATGGATCTTTCGGAGCGCTCGCCCAAAAAGGCCGCCAAGATCGTCCGTGAGAAACTTGCGACGGTGAAGGCGCTTCAGGGCTTGCCCGGACGCACGTTCTATGCGGTCGGCGGCACCTGGCGCGCGCTGGCGCGTCTGCATATGCGGCAGCGCCAGTACCCGATGAACGTCATGCACAATTACGTCATCCCTTCGCGGGACGCGCTCGAATTCGCCGCACTCGTCGAACGGATCGAGGCCGATGCGCTGCTGTCGATCGAGTCGATCTCGTCGGCGCGCAGGCCGCTCTTGGCTTACGGCGCCGCGGTGCTGGAAGAGATCATCCGTCAGTCCAATCCAAAGGAGGTCGTCGTTTCCGCCCTTGGCGTTCGCGAGGGGTTGATCTACTCGCAACTTGCCGCTGAAGAGCAAGCGGACGACCCGCTCATATTGTCCGCGCGCGAGTTCAACCAGCTGCGGTCGCGGGCGCCGGAGCATGGCGAGGAGCTTTATGGCTGGACGAGCCGCCTGATCGAATTCGACCCATCTCGAGGAGGACGATCAGGATCGGCGCCTGCGCCACGCCGCGTGTTTGTTGTCGGATATTTCCTGGCGCGCCCATCCCGACTATCGCGGCGTTCAGGCCTACGAACTTGTGGCCAACGCGGCCTTCATCGGCGTCGATCATCCCTCGCGTGCGTTTCTCGCGCTGGCCGCTTCCTACAGGCATATGTCCAATGAAGATCTCGTGTCATCACAGTCGCGCGCGCTGGTGACGGCGCGACAACTCGATCGGGCCCGAATTCTCGGCGCGGCCATGCGGGTCGCCTACAACATCTCGGCGGCGATGCCGGGAGTGCTGCCGCGCGCCCCTATGGTGTGCGCAAAGGGCCGCGTGATTCTGAATTTGCCGGCTGATCTCGCGCCGCTCGCCGGCGAGCGGCTGTTGTCTCGCATGAGGCTGTTCGGCCGCCTCATCGGCGGCGAACCCGAGATCCGTGCGGCCGCCTGACTTTTGCCGAGGCTACAAAGCGCAGAGCGTCCGCTCATCTCACGCGCGCATGCGTCAAAACGCATCGATGCTCCAAACGGATTCTTTACGGCCTCACCCGCAAGCTTATCGATACGCGTTCATCGCCCTGCGCCAGCGATCGGTCAGACATGCAAACGTTTCGCACCGACAGCCAATTTTTTCGCGACGCGCTCGAACGGGTCGGCAAAGCGGATGACGCGCGACCTGCGCGCTCTCCGGTTGAGGTCGGTCCGGAATGGCGCGAGGACGAGCGCCGGGAGCTCGAGCCGTTCCGCGTCATCGGGCGCCTGGTGGCCTTGAACGGGACGCAGGGCGTCGTCTCCTGCCCGCTCAGGATGGGCGAGGAGGACGAGTGGTCGGTCGGCCATCTCATCACGATCGTCCATCGGACGGCGCGTTTGGTGGGCACGGTCTGCGAAGTTGCGACCGATGACGGCCGGTGGTCGGAGAAAGAGGTCAATGCCGCGCGCGTTACGATCGAATTGAACGGCGAAATCATTGACGATCCCGACGGCGCGCCTCTTTTCCATCGCGGCGTGCGCTCGTTTCCCTCGCTTGGCGCGCCCGCGCATCGGATACGTCCGGACGATCTTCGCGCGATCTATACGTTTCGCGGCCGGCAAGGCGTGGAAATCGGCCGATTGAGCCAAAATCAGGATATCCCCGCGGAGGTTGACGTCAGCGAGTTGATCCGCCGTCACTTCGCCGTTCTTGGCTCGACGGGCGTCGGCAAGACAACCTCGGTCAGTCTGCTTCTGAAGAAGTCGCTGGCGTCGAGGCCGAAGCTGCGCGTCATCATCTTTGACCCGCACAACGAATATGCAGCCCATTTTCCGGGAGTTGCTCAGATCATCGATTCGGAAAGCCTCGAGTTGCCGTTCTGGATGTTCAAATTCGATGAACTGGCCGACGTCGTGTTCAGCGGCCGCCTGCCGCACTCGGACGAACGGGATGCGCTCTACGAGGTCATTCGCGTCGCGAGGGCGAAATACCAAGCCGAACAAGCTTCGTCTTCCGGAATGAGCGCAGTGCGCCGGCAGCCGGTCGCCGAGGGGAGTTCCGTATCGGCCGATACGCCGACTCCGTATCGCATCATCGACGTCGTCGGTATCATTGAAGAGTGGCTCGGTATGCTTGATCAGCGGTTTCCCCGCTCGGATCTGAGAGCGCTGCGCTATCGACTCGAGGGGCTCAATCGCGATCCGCGTTATCGATTCATGTTCGGCAGGCTCGTGGTCGAGGATGACATCGGCAAGGTGATATCCAAACTCTTTCGCATCCCCGCTCGCGGCCTCCCGGTCACCATCGTCCGGCTCGCCGGATTGCCCAACGAAGTCACAAATTCGGTTGTGTCAGTGCTGGCGCGGCTCGCATTCGAGATCGCGTTCTGGTGTTCGGGCGCCTACGAAATCAACGTGTTGTGCGAGGAAGCACACCGCTATATTTCCTCCGACAATAAGCAGACCTTCGGCCCGGCGAGGCTTGCGATCGGACGGATCGCAAAGGAAGGGCGCAAATACGGCGCCTCGCTCGGCGTCGTCACCCAACGGCCCTCGGAACTCGATCCGACGGTGTTGTCGCAATGTTCGAGCTTGTTCGCCATGAGGCTCGCCAACGAACTGGACAAAGGGATCATTCGCGCCGCGGCTGGCGTATCGGCGAGCAGCACAATCGCCTTCCTGTCCTCGATCGCCGACCGGGAGGCGATCGCATTCGGGGAAGCCATCGCCACCCCGATGCGAATGAAGTTCGCGGACATTTCGGCGCGCCCGGAGGATCAGCGCACTCATATGCCAAGCGAGCGGGACGCCAATCCGATCGATTTGAGAAAACTCGCCGCCCAATTGCGTGGGGAGGCGATGGCTTAGCCGCAATCGACTGCTCGGCGGGCGCTCAGCGGCCCACTGGTATCTATTATAACATAGTAATAGTGTAGAATATTGACACGCTTAGCTGGCTCGGGCGGCGGGTCGAAGGGACATTTGCAATCGGCGCCCATGAACGCCATATAGGGGCGCCAGCCCCGTCGTCGGAGTCATCATCCTTGAGCCGGGGCTATTACGACCCCCACCGGCGGTCCTTGAAACCGTCAAGGCGAGGAGAAGTCACCTATGGCGGCCGACCAGGAGACCGTCGATCGTGTGCGGTCGATTGACGTCGATGCGTACAAATATGGGTTCATCAGTCCCATCGAGTCCGATCTCGCGCCGAAAGGCCTGAGAGAGGACACGGTTCGATTCATTTCGCGAAAGAAGGATGAGCCGGAATGGCTGCTCGAATGGCGCCTTGAGGCCTTCAGCCGCTGGCAGACGATGGAGGAGCCAAAATGGGCGCGTGTCAGCCATCCGCCGATCGACTATCAGGACATCTACTATTTCGCGGCGCCGAAATCCACGCCGGCGCCGAGGTCGTTGGACGAGGTCGACCCGGAGCTACTGCGAACCTATGCCAAGCTTGGCATCCCGTTGGTCGAACAGGAGATCCTTGCGGGGGTCGAGAAGCCGAGGGTGGCGGTTGACGCCGTTTTTGACTCGGTTTCGATCGCGACGACCTTCAAGGCGGAACTCGCCAAGGCCGGGGTCATCTTTTGCTCATTCTCCGAAGCGGTCCGAAATCATCCTGATCTCGTGCGCCGCTATCTCGGTTCCGTGGTGCCGGTCACCGACAACTTTTATGCGACCCTCAATTCGGCTGTCTTCTCGGACGGCTCCTTTGTTTACGTGCCGCCAGGCGTGCGCTGCCCAATGGAGCTCTCGACCTATTTCCGCATCAATGAACGGAACACCGGGCAGTTTGAGCGCACCCTGATCATCGCCGACAGGGGCGCCCATGTCAGCTATCTCGAAGGCTGCACCGCGCCGAAGCGGGATGAGAACCAACTGCACGCAGCCGTTGTCGAACTCGTCGCGCTGGATGACGCCGAGATCAAATATTCGACCGTACAGAACTGGTATCCTGGCGATTCAGAGGGTCGCGGGGGCATCTATAATTTCGTGACCAAGCGTGGCGACTGCCGCGGCGCCCGGTCGAAAATCTCCTGGACCCAGGTCGAGACCGGCTCGGCGATCACCTGGAAATATCCATCCTGCATTTTGCGCGGCGAGGCCTCGCGCGGCGAATTCTATTCGATCGCGATCTCGAACGGCCATCAGCAGGTCGACAGCGGAACGAAGATGATTCATCTCGGCCGCAACACGACAAGCCGCATCATCTCCAAGGGCGTCGCCGCAGGCAAGTCACAAAACACCTATCGTGGTCAGGTCTCGGCGCACCGGCTGGCCACGGGGGCGCGCAATTTCACCAATTGCGACTCGCTCCTGATCGGAGCCGAATGCGGCGCGCATACCGTGCCTTACATAGAGGCCAAGAATTCTTCGGCGGTGATCGAACACGAGGCGACCACGTCGAAGGTGTCGGAAGAGCAGCTGTTTTATTGCTTGCAACGCGGGCTGTCGGCGGAGGAGGCGACGGCTCTCATCGTCAACGGCTTCGTCCGCGACGTGCTGCAGCAACTGCCGATGGAGTTTGCCGTCGAAGCACAGAAGCTCATCTCAATTAGCCTCGAGGGAAGCGTGGGATGACCGTCAACCCGACGCGACGCCCACGAGTTGAGAAATTGTCAAATGCTTGAAATTAAGAACCTTAGCGTTTCAATCGAGGACAAGCTGATCCTCGATAACCT
This sequence comes from uncultured Alphaproteobacteria bacterium, assembly GCA_963820095.1. GTDB lineage: Bacteria > Pseudomonadota > Alphaproteobacteria > Rhizobiales > Beijerinckiaceae > Roseiarcus. The sequence continues at coordinate 18,254 of CAWFZA010000025.1, read as the reverse complement.
CAGCCTCACCGTAAGAGCGGGTGAGGTCGCGGCTATCATGGGTCCGAACGGCTCTGGGAAGTCGACGCTGGCCTATGTGCTGGCAGGCAAGCCGGCTTACGAGGTTATGTCGGGAGAGATTCTAATCGGCGGAGAGGATCTCCTGCAGCTCGAGCCGACCGAGCGGGCGCTAAGGGGGCTATTTCTCGCGTTCCAGTACCCGACGGAGATTCCCGGCGTAGCCGCGATGACTTTCCTTAAGGCGGCATTGAACGCACAGCGGCGGGCGCGGGGAGAGAGCGATCTTACGACGCCCGATTTCATGCGTCGGGTGCGCGAAGCGGCGCAGGCGCTAAAGATCGATCCTGAAATGCTCCGCCGCCCGCTTAATGTGGGCTTTTCCGGGGGCGAGAAGAAAAGGTTCGAGGTGCTGCAGATGGCGCTGCTCACGCCGCGGGTCGCCGTCCTCGACGAGACCGATTCGGGGCTCGACATCGACGCGCTCCGAGTCGTCGCCGAAGGGGTCAACGCCCTTCGCAATCCGAAGCGCGGTTTTGTCGTGATTACGCACTATCAGCGGCTCTTGGATCACATTAGGCCGGATGTCGTGCATGTGATGGCCAAAGGCCGGATTGTCGCCAGCGGCGGGCCGGAGCTGGCGCTCGAGCTTGAGCGCAATGGTTATCGCGACTACGCGGAGGAGGCTGCGTGATTCGCCGATGACTGCGCATGTCGTCACTCGATCGGCCGCCGAAAGGACGCTCGCCCAGCAATTCGCAGAGCAGGAGCGCGGTAAGCCGTCGCCAGCCCGCGCGGCCGCCTTCGCCCGGTTCGCGGCGGTCGGATTGCCGAACTCGGCGCGTCGAGGCTTGGCACTACACTGACTTGCGCGCCTCCATGGCGGAGGCTGCGCCGATCCGGGCTGCGCCGACGCAGGGCGACATTGAAGCGGCGCGAAGCCGCCTTTACGGGCGCGAGCGTTTCGCGGCGGGGCCGCAACTCGTCTTCCTGGGCGGCCGCTTTATCGCCGACCTTTCGGATCGCCTCCCGGCGGGCGTCTCCATCGTAGAGCGGCCAGTGGCGGCGGGTGCTGTCGACGATCCTCTGGCGGCCCTCAACGAGGCGCTGAGCCCCGCGGCGCAAACAATCTCTGTCGCGCGCGAGACCAAGATTGTCGAGCCGATCATGCTTTTGCATCTGGGCAATGAGGCCGCGCCCTATTCCGTCTATTCGCGCACAGGCATCGTGCTCGACGCTAACGCGCGGGCGTCGTTCGTCGAAATGTTCGAAGGCGCTCATGCGGGCGTCCAGCGGCATGCAGCGACAATGTTGATGCTGGCCAGTGGCGCGAAGGCGCAGCACGTCGCGGTGGTCGGCGACGAGCCCGGCCTGCATATCGAAACTCAGCTCTGCGAGCTTGCGAAGAGCGCGGAACTCTCCGCCTTCGGGCTCGTTTCAGGCGGCGAGCTCACGCGTCGGCAGATTTTTATCCGGATGACCGGAGATCAAGCCAAAGTCTCGCTTGGCGGACTTGCGCTCATCGACGGCAGGCGGCGGGCCGATACGACATTGCAAGTCGTTCACGCTGCCCCGGCGGGCGTGAGCCGCGAATTCTATCGCGCGATCGTCGATGACGACGCCGTCGGCGTGTTTCAGGGGAAGGTAATCGTCGAGCAGGCGGCGCAAAAGACCGATGGCGCCATGAAGTCCCAGGCTATTCTCCTGTCTCCGCGGGCGCAGATGAACGAGAAGCCTGAGCTTGAGATCTTTGCCGACGATGTCGCATGTGGACACGGAGCGACGGTCGCTTCGCTCGATCCCGAACAGGTATTTTATCTGAAGTCGCGCGGCATCGCGAATAGCGACGCCAAGGCGATGCTGCTCGAGGCTTTTGGAGGAGAGTCGATCGACCGAATCGGGGACCAATCGTTAATCGACCCATTGCGCGCTCAACTCGTCGCCTGGCTTGGAACACGGAAGGCGAAGACGTGAACAAGATCGTCCAACCGGTGGTTGACGCCTATGATGTTGAGGCAATACGCGCCGACTTTCCAATCCTTGCCGAGCGCCCGTATGGCAAGCCGCTCGTCTATCTCGACAACGCGGCTTCGGCTCAAAAGCCGAAGAAGGTTCTCGACCGCCTGACTTACGCCTACGAGCACGAGTATGCAAATGTGCATCGCGGCTTGCATTATCTGGCTAACGCCGCGACCGAGGCTTATGAGGCGGCCCGAGAAACTGTGCGGCGATTCGTCAACGCCGCCTCGCATGAGGAGATTGTGTTCACGCGGTCCGCGACGGAGGCGATCAATCTCGTTGCGGCGAGCTTCGGCCAGACGCACATTGGCGCCAGCGACGAGATCGTGCTGAGTGTGATGGAGCACCACTCGAACATCGTGCCCTGGCACTTCCATCGTGAGCGCAGTGGCGCCGTGTTGCGGTGGGTTGACGCGGGTGACGACGGCTCTTTTTCGCTCGACGCGTTCGAGCGCGAGCTGAGTGATCGAACGAAGATCGTCGCGATAACGCAGATGTCCAACGTCCTTGGGACCGCGCCCCCGATCAAGGAGATTGTCCGGATTGCGCACGAGCGAGGCGTCCCGGTCCTCGTGGATGGCTCGCAAGGAGCGGTCCATCTCGACGTCGACGTGCGCGATCTCGACGTCGACTTCTACGTTTTCACCGGGCACAAGGTATACGGTCCCACGGGAATTGGCGTGCTCTATGGCAAGCGCGAACGCCTCGAGCAGCTGCCGCCGTACCAGGGTGGCGGCGAGATGATCGAGGAAGTCACGAGGGAGACGGTATCCTACAACCATCCGCCGCATCGATTCGAGGCCGGCACCCCGCCGATCGTGCAAGCGATTGGGCTAGGGGCGGCGCTTGACTATATCGAGGGGATCGGGCGGGCGCGTATTCGCGCGCACGAGCAAGCGCTCTGCTCCCATGCGCACACGCTTCTGTCGTCGATCAATTCGCTGCGCGTCATCGGCGCTGCGGAAGGGAAGGGCCCGATCATCTCGTTCACTATGGAAGGCGCGCACGCGCATGACATCGCGACTTTGATCGATCGGTCGGGGGTGGCCGTCCGGGCGGGAACGCATTGCGCGATGCCGCTGTTGCAAAGGTTCGGCGTGACCTCGACCTGCCGCGCCTCGTTTGCGCTCTACAATACATTCGACGAGGTCGAGGCGCTGGCGGAAGCCCTGGTCCGCGCGCGAAAGCTGTTCCAGTAGGAGATGGTCATGGACGAGGCTCAAAGCCACGCGAGTGACGTCGCAACCCCCGCCGCTCCAGTGGGTCGCAACGCTCTTTTCCGACCGCCTTCGGAGATGGCGCCGGAAGAGTTGAATCAGCTGACGGATGCGATCGTCGCTGCGCTGAAGACCGTCTATGACCCGGAAATTCCGGCCGACATCTACGAACTCGGCCTCATCTACAATGTTGATATCGACGACAATCGCTTTGTGAGTATCGAGATGACGTTGACTGCGCCGGCTTGTCCCGTCGCTGGCGAAATGCCGACGTGGGTGGAGAATGCGGTTAGCGCGGTTCCCGGCGTTGCCGGGGCGAAGGTGAACATGGTTTTCGAGCCGCCTTGGGATCAGAGCCGTATGTCCGACGAAGCGCGCGTCGCCCTCGACATGTGGTGAGCGGGCGGACTTGCGCGGGCGCGCCGCCATCCATTATCAGCTATTGGTTGACCTCGGCAGGCGCCTCAACGATCCACGGACCTGAGGAATGGACCCCGCACGCGCCAAGCGGTCGTCTTGGCTCAATGATCAACGGATACGCGGGCTAATCTACCAAACATTGCTCCTCGCGGGCATTGGAGCGTTGGTTTGTGGCGCCATCTACAATGCCGTGGTCAATATGCGCGCCCGCGGCATTCCGATGGGCTTCGGCTTCTGGAACGATGTCGCCGGCTTCGACATAAATCTCCATCTGATAAGCTATTCGAATCTGTCGACCTACGGACGGGCGTTCTGGGTCGGGCTGCTCAACACTCTTCTCATCGCCGTCATTTGTATTCCACTAGCGACGCTGTTGGGGTTCGTAGTTGGCGTGGCGCGCCTTTCCCCCAATTGGCTCTTGTCACGATTTGCGCTCGTTTACACGAGCGTCATGCGCAACATCCCTCTGCTTTTGCTTTTGCTTTTCTGGTACAACGCGGTTCTCAAGTCCTTGCCTGGACCGCGGCAGTCGATGAGCATCGGCGACGTCGTCTTTCTCAACAACCGTGGTCTCTACTTGCCAATGCCGGTCGCGCGGGGGTCTGCCGTCTGGTTTCTAGGGGCGCTCCTGGCGGCGATCGCTCTTGCGGTCGGATTTCGCATATGGGCGCGTCGCCGACAAGATCGCACTGGCGCGCAACCGCCAACCGCGCTCGTCGCCCTCGCGCTCATCCTCGGGCTTCCTGCGCTCGTCACGGTCATTGGGGGGGTGCCGTTCTCGTTTGATACAGCGCGGCTGTCCGGCTTCAATCTTAAAGGCGGGCTCCCGATCATCCCGGAAATGGCCGCGCTTGTGGTTGGACTTGTCACGTTCACGGCCGCGTTCATCGCGGAGATCGTTCGAGCAGGCGTCCTAGCAGTGCCGGTTGGCCAGATCGAGGCGGCGGGCGCGCTCGGCTTGCATCGCGGCTTGTCGATGAGGCTGGTGGTTATTCCGCAGGCTATGCAACTCATCACGCCGCCGCTCACGTCGCAATTCCTCAACATCGTCAAGAATTCTTCGCTAGCCGTGTTCATTGGCTATCCGGATCTTGTGCAGATCTTCGCCGGCACGGTCCTCAACCAGACGCAGGCGGCGGTGCAGGTAATGGCAATCACCATGGCAGTCTATCTGATTATTTCGCTCATGGTCGCCGCGGCGCTGAACGCCTTCAACGCGCACTGCGCGCTGAAAGGACGGTGAGCGTGGAGCCGGTAGCTTACATTCGCGACGCCGCGGAGCCTGAAGAGGCGCCGCCCACGCTGTCGAACGTCGCGCTCGCTTGGGCCCGCGCCAATCTCCTTTCCTCGATTGGATCGACTTTTGTCACCATCGGCTGCATTGCGCTGCTTGCATACCTTTTGCCGCAGTTGCTGGCCTGGGCCACGACGCGCGCGATTTGGAGCGCGAGTGATGGCGCCATCTGTCGCGAGCATCAGGATGGAGCCTGCTGGGCGTTCGTTATCGCGAAGTGGGATTATCTTCGCTTCGGGTCTTATCCTATCGCGGAACGCTGGCGGGTCGACGTGGTGGAGGCGGTCGGCGCCGTCTTGATCGTCTGGCTGCTGTGGACCGGCGCGCCCCGGCGCGCCTGGGCCGCAGTTTTGTTCTTTGTCGTCTACCCGATCCCAGCGCTCATTCTCTTGCGCGGCTCATCCCTGCTTGGTCTGCCGATCGTCGATACGGGCCTGTGGGGAGGTATTTCTGTTTCGCTGTTGACCGCAGTTGTTGGAATCGCTTTCTCCCTGCCGCTCGGCGCGCTTCTCGCTCTCGGACGCCGTTCGCCGCTGCCGGTGGTGAGAACGACAAGCGTCGTCTTCATCGAATTCGTGCGCGGCGTTCCGTTCATCACGGTCTTGTTCATGGCGAACAATCTGCTGCCATTGTTCCTACCCGAAGCATGGACGCCGGATCGTCTGCTGCGTCCATTGGCGGGCATCGTCATATTCTCCGCCGCCTATATGGCGGAAGAAGTGCGTGGCGGTCTTCAGTCGTTGGGACGGGGACAGTACGAAGCCTCATTGGCGCTTGGACTGAACTATTCGCGAATGATGGCGCTCGTCATATTGCCCCAGGCGCTGACTTTGGTGATACCAGGCATAGTCAACAATTTCATTGGCTTGTTTATGGACACCACGCTCGTCTCGGTCGTTGGGGTGACGGATTTTCTCGAAGCAATGAACAACGCAATGAAAGACCCGATCTGGGCAGGTCCGACGATCATGGTGACGGGTTACGTCTTTGCAGGGATCTTTTATTTCTGTTTCTGCTACGGGATGGCGCGCTATTCGGCTCACATCGAGCGAATTCTCGCCAAAGCACGCAAGTGACGTCTGGCGCGTTGGCCGACGTTGGCGCGGCCGCGATCCGATTTACTAGCGTCCACAAATGGTATGGCGCCTTTCACGTGCTGCGGAACATCAACCTGACGGTGGGGCGCGGGGAGCGCATTGTGGTCTGCGGTCCGTCCGGCTCCGGCAAATCAACTCTGATTCGGTGCGTCAATCGGCTTGAGAAGCACCAGCGCGGGTCGATTGTGGTTGATGGGGTGGAACTGACAGACGACATCAAACGCATCGATGAAGTACGACGGGAAGTCGGAATGGTGTTCCAGAGTTTCAACCTGTTTCCGCATCTCACGATTCTGGAGAATTGCGCGCTGGCGCCGATCTGGGTGCGCAAAATGCGCAAAGACGACGCCGAGGAGTTGGCGGCGAAACTGCTTGCGCGCGTGAAGATCCTGGACCAGGCGTACAAATACCCCGGCCAGCTCTCAGGCGGTCAGCAGCAGCGCGCGGCGATTGCGCGTGCCTTGTGCATGACCCCGAAGATCATGCTGTTCGACGAGCCGACCTCCTCGCTTGATCCGGAAATGGTCAAGGAAGTGCTCGATACTATGACCGTGCTCGCGGAGGAGGGAATGACAATGATCGTCGTGACGCACGAGATGGGTTTCGCCCGCCAGGCAGCGGATCGGGTCGTGTTCATGGACGGAGGCGAGATCGTCGAGGTGAACGCGCCGCAACCTTTTTTCCAGCATCCGCGGCACGAACGCACCAAGCTGTTCCTGAGCCAGATTCTTCACGTCCGCCACTGAGCTTGCGTCTCGGATGCGCTTGGCGTTTGGCATGGCATATGAGCTTCTGTCGCAGCGTCACGCTCCATAAAGCCAGTCGTACCGGTCGACGAGGCCACGCGGCCCGAGCAAACGCATTGCCGTGTCTCGAGCGAAGCCCAATGGACCGCTCATATGGTAGACGCGGCCAAGTTTGAGGGCTTCGCGTTGAACTCGACCTGTCCTGGCGACGCGATTGCGCGAGTACATCGAGAGAGCCGCCGGGATATCCTGTACTTGAGCGAGGATGCGGCCTAACGCTTCCGCGTCCTCGATGGCTTGGGCCGCGCCCTGCGCAAGGAACGGAACCATCGGGTGAGCCGCGTCACCGACAAGGGCAACGCGTCCGAGCGAAAAAGTCGAAACCGCAGGGCGGTGATAGAGGGGTCGAGCGCGCCACTGAACCGGCGCCTTGATCAGCAAGCAGGCTTCCCTCGACCATCCAGCGAAAGCCCGTTCAAGGCTTGAATGGTTGACCCCTTCGTCCTGTTCGCCATCAGCCCCGACGGTCGGCGGTGGTGCGCCAATAGTCGCGACCAAATTGATGATCGATCCGCCACGTAACGCGTACTGGACGAGATGCGCCCGTTTGCCCAGACGCAACACAATATTCTCGGTCGACAGAGGACTAGCACTATCGGTGTTGACGATTGCGCGATAGGCCACCCGTCTGGCAAACGTGGCCCTATCCCGAGCTCCAAAGCCTAATTGGTCTCGGACCTGGGAGCGCAAACCGTCCGCTCCCATCAGGAGATCGGCTTCGTCGCGGATTTGGGTCCGCCCGCACGCCAGTTCAACAGAGAGGAGAGCCCCATCAATCTCAAAGCCAACAACCTCCGCGCCGAGGGTCAGTTGGACGCCCGGTCGATCGCGAATGGCATCGATGAGCGCGCGCTGCAAATCGGCGCGATGAATAACCAGATACGCAGCGCCCCAGCGGCGTTCGGCGTCCTCCAGCGGCATCCGCATAAGTTCAGCGTTATCAGAACCTCGCAGCACGACGACGGCTTGCGGCCTCGAGGCAAGCGGCAGCACGCGCTCTAACAGGCCAAGCCGAGCCAGGGCGCGTGTTGCGTTCGGAGCGAGTTGTAGTCCGGCGCCGCATTCATCGAGTGTGTTTGCTCTCTCGTATATCGCGACCGTGAAACCCGCTTCTGTCAGCGCTATCGCCGTGGCTAGTCCGGCGATTCCAGCGCCGGCGATGATTGCGCGTCTCGGCAAGCGTCAGGCGACGTCGCGCAATTCGCACTCGGCCGGCGAACAAGGTCTGTTGAGATCGCCGTCATAGACGAAGCGGGTCGAGCAATAGGAGCAGATCGCCTCGTTGTCCGAACCCATGTCGATGAAAATGTGAGGATGGTCAAATGGCGGGCTTGCACCCGTGCACATGAATTCCCTCACACCAACCTTGATCGAAGGGACGCCGAGATCATTGTGAAAGTGCGGAATTGAGCGGTCCACCATCAAACGTCGCTCCTTAAAAACGCGCTCACGTTAAAGCATGTCCGAAGCAGCGGCGCCAGGGCGCGTCCTGCCAATCGACCGATCAGATAGGCTCGAACGTAAACGCGACAATTCTCGAGGTCGCGAAGAAATGCCCGACGGGCTTCTTCACGGCTCCGTAACCAGGCGCTGTTGCTCATCCGCGCGCGAAGATCGTACGAGTCGCCAAGGCGATCGATAATCCGCCGCTTGAAAAAACGAAAAACGCTTGTCAGTGTGCACTGAAAGCCAAGCAGGGTGACTGGCGAAAAGAATCCCCTTACGATTCAATTAACTCTTGGGGTTAGCGCAATATCTAATGGCTGCGCGACAATGTAGCTAAAGACGGGACAAAGTTGGATGCAAGGGCGAAGAACGAACGTGCTGATACTTGGTTCTGGCGCCCGGGAGCATGCATTGGCTAGGGCATGCGCCAAGTCTGCTCTGATCGGCAATCTTTATGTGGCGCCGGGCAATCCGGGTTGTACGACTGTCGCTCAGACCGTGACCTTGAGTCCGGCCGACCACGCGAAGGTGATCCCGTTTTGCCAGAAGGCAGCTATTGATTTGGTGGTGATTGGGCCCGAGCTTCCGCTGGTATCTGGTTTGGCGGACGCATTAACACACGCAGGCATATTGTGCTTCGGGCCAACGAAAGACGCGGCGCGGCTCGAAGGATCCAAAGGGTACGCCAAGGATTTCTGTGGCGAATTTGGGATCCCAACCGGCGATTTTCGGCGCTTTCGAGATTCGAAAGCGGCAAAGACGCATATCCGCGGGGGGCGCGCGCCGGTCGTCGTTAAGGCTGACGGTCTTGCTGCGGGCAAAGGTGTCGTTGTTGCGACGACGATTGAAGAGGCAGAACTCGCAGTCGATACGTTCTTGTCCAATGCCTGGGCGCCGGCGGGGACGGAAATCATCGTTGAAGAGTGCCTCGAAGGTGAGGAAGTCTCGTTCTTCGCTTTGTGCGATGGCGTAAGGGCGATGCCATTCTCCAGCGCGCAGGATCATAAGCGTGTAGGTGACGGCGATAGGGGTCCCAATACCGGTGGGATGGGCGCTTATTCTCCCCCAATCATCATGAACCCAAAATTAACCCAGCGCGTAATGACTGAAATTATAACGCCGACGTTGCGTGGAATGAAGGAAAGGGGCTCGCCCTTTCGAGGGTTGCTATTCGCGGGTTTGATGGTCGACGAGCGCGGGCCAAAGGTAATTGAATTCAACGTCCGATTTGGGGATCCTGAGGCGCAGGTCATTCTGGCGCGCCTTGATGACGACCTTTTGCCGCTTCTGGTTGGCTGTGCAAGCGGAACTCTGCACGGGGATCCACCAAGATTTTCCTCGGATACAGCCGTGGCGGTCGTGATGGCCGCGCGAGGCTATCCTGGCCAACCGCTACGCGGATCGAGGATTGGAGCAATCGAGGATGCGGAGTCGCTGCCAGGAGTTGTCGTTCTTCATGGGGGCACCCGCGAAGTCGACGACGCTATCTTCGCGGATGGGGGACGTGTCTTAACAATTACGGCCCTCGGGAGCGATCTTGCTGAGGCGCGTCAACGAGCTTACGCAGGCGTCGATCGAATAGAATGGTCAGATGGATTTTTCCGACGCGACATTGGTTGGCGCGACAACTCGCGATACTAAAAAGTAGACGCTGTGGACGGTAGCGGTCTCAAGGCTCGCGGGACCGTGTGAAGATCGCTCCTGGAGCAATCGTGGCGCCACGCATGAATTCGCGACCGCTTATTGGGGTCCTACCCGGGCGTTGCGCTTGGAGAACTTGTATCGCGCCGACTCCACATGCAACGCGCATGTCCTCGGACAGAAGCGTGCCAGGCGAACCGCGCCCCGAGGCGACCTCAGCTCGAAAGAGCTTTATACTCTCTTCGCGATTTCCGATCCGAACGTTGGAAAACGCACCTGGCGCGGGTGACAATCCGTGAATCTGGTTGCGAACAGTTTCCGCGCTCTGCGTCCAATCAATATCCGCCTCATTCTTCTCAATCTTGTGGGCGTAGGAAGCGCCAAAGGCGGATTGTTCGTGAAACGTCAGTAAGCCGGCCCCGATCGATTGCAAGGCGTTGACCGACAGTTTGGCACCGATGGCGGCTAGACGACCTGCCAGGTCTCCGGCGGTTTCGTCAGGACGTATCGGAACGATTTCACGCATCGTTATCGGTCCCGTATCAAGACCGGCAGCCATGCGCATGACATCAATCCCGATCTGCGAGTCGCCTGCGACGATCGCCCGCTGGATCGGAGCGGCGCCCCGCCACCGCGGCAGCAATGAAGCGTGCAAGTTCAAGCACCCGTGCCTTGGACTTTCGAGAATAGGGAGCGGGAGTATCAGGCCATACGCGACAACGATCGCGATATCGGTCCCTAGGTCGTTAAAGTCTTTTTGAGCTTGGAGGTCGCGTAAGGACGTCGGTGTCATAACGCGGATTCCGAGAATATCCGCCATCGAATGAACGGGCGTCTTTCTTATCTCGAGCCCTCGGGGGCCACCGCGAGCCGGGGCGCGCGTATAGACAGCGACAATCGCATGTTCACTCTTTGATAATCTCAACAACGTCGGAACTGCGAATTCCGGCGTGCCCATGAAGACAACTCGCATCGTTCGTCAGCGATACTCCGAAATATGAGCCATCAAAAGTCCAACTTAATCCAACTTCTACACAAGACGAACGAGTGTCAATTTACTTCAGGCGTTCATCACCGCGTCCGCGAAGCGTAGCTTTGGTATACGCCTCAACGGCGACCTTGCCCGCATTCACTATCGAATTGCGCTTCAAGCCGGAATCGGGATTTGGGCATGAATGATAGCTGGGGAGTTTGATTTGCAAATGGACGGCAATCGGGAGCAAGCGGCTCGCGAAGCGCGCTTTCCATAGCGCCGTAGCGAGCGAGCGGCTTGCGGTGGTCATCGGCGATTCGCCGGTAGGATCGGGTTGCGACACCCAACGCAACCGAGGAACCACCGATGACCGATGAGATGATGAGCCTTCGCGCGCTTGTGGAGAAGACCCCCGACGCCGACGTTTTGCGCGAGATGATCGGCTTCGCCGCCGAGCGGCTGATGGAGCTGGAGGTCGGGGCGCTGACCGGCGCGGCCTACGCGAGGAGCCCGACCGGCTCGCCCAGCGCAACGGCTATCGCGACCGCGACTGGGAGACGCGGGCCGGCACGGTCGAGCTGCGCATCCCGAAGCTGCGCAAGGGCAGCTACTTCCCCGGCTTCCTCGAGCCGCGGCGGCTGGCCGAGAAGGCGCTGACCGCCGTGATCCAGGAGGCCTACGTCCAGGGCGTCTCGACCCGCTCGGTCGACGATCTGGTCAAGGCGATGGGCAGGACCGGGATCTCGAAGAGCCAGGTCAGCCGGCTGTGCGAAGAGATCGACGGCAAGGTCAAGGCCTTCCTCGACCGGCCGATCGAGGGCGACTGGCCCTACCTGTGGATCGACGCCACCTACGTGAAGGTGCGCGACAACGGCCGCATCGTCTCGGTGGCGGTGATCGTCGCCGTCGGCGTCAACGGCGACGGCCGGCGCGAAGTGCTTGGGCATGGACATCGGCCCCTCCGAAGCCGAGACCTTCTGGACCGAGTTCCTGCGCAAGCTCGCCCGGCGCGGCCTGCGCGGCGTCAAGCTCGTCATCTCCGACGCCCACGAAGGCATCAAGGCCGCGGTCGCCAAGGTCCTGAACGCCACCTGGCAGCGCTGCCGCGTCCACTTCATGCGCAACGCGCTGGCCCATGCCGGCAAGAGCGGCCGGCGCGTCGTCTCCGCCTTCATCGCCACCGCCTTCGCCCAGGACGACGCGCCGTCCGCGAGCGCCCAGTGGCGCAGGGTCGCCGACCAGTTGCGCCCCAAGCTGCCCAAGCTCGCGACGCTCATGGACGAGGCCGAGCCCGACGTGCTCGCCTACATGAGCTTCCCCGCCGCGCACCGGCCGAAGCTGCACTCCACCAATCCGATCGAGCGTCTCAACGGCGAGATCAAGCGCCGAACCGAAGTCGTCGGCATCTTCCCCAACGAGGCGGCGATCGTCAGGCTCGTCGGCGCAATCCTGCTGGAACAGAACGATGAATGGGCCGTCCAGCGCGCCCGCTACATGACGCTGGAAACCATCGCTCCCTTGAGCGATGATCCCATCGTCGGGCTGCCCGCCGTGGCCGCCTGACCAGCCCGGCCCATGCCGGCGAATGCGGCGACCACACCGCCGCTGCTACACCACGCCACGGGACACGATCCAGGGTCGGACGAGCGCAACGAAATCCCGTACGGGTTCGTCTGCAAACGATCGACAATCGAGCAACAATTCGAATTCAAGCCGCTCCGTCACGGCTCAGCACCAAACAACAAAGCTATGAACACGATCATCAAGAAAGATGTGGGTCCAAAGCGCCGATCAAAGCGCACGGCCAACAAATCCAGGCGCTCCCCGAGGCGGAACTCCAGGTCGTGAATATCGACGCGACTGGGAAGCCGGCGTAAGCGGTCAAGGAAATGTTCTCTTTTTGTTCTAACCTCTGGAACTGCAGGGGTTGGCGGGCGTTTCACAACAGGTCGGCGCGCCAGCCATTCGTCGTACTGGTCCTTCAGCGGCGGCTGGCGGGTCTCGATCAGCCTGAAGTCGGCGGGCATGAACTTGGTCTGGCGCCGGCGCGCCAGATTGCCGCTCATCAAAGCGTCGAAATAGTCCTGGAACGAGCGGATCTGGTCGGCCGTCCATTCCCTGGGCAAGGTGGCGAAGGCGTCGGGCGAGGAGCCGGCGCGGTGATAATCGAGGGTCGAGACGTCGCGCCTCAGCGCAATGTTGATTGTGAGGGCGATCTGCTCGACTTGGCTCATGCCGTAGAGCCGGTGGGCGCGCAGGTTGCGCGGCAGATAGAGCAGTTCCTCGCCGAGAAATCGGCGGCCGGGATGCCCTTGAGGATCTGCTGGTAGGCGGGATCGGGCGGCTGGGGCGCGCGCCCGTCCTCGCCGATCAGCGGCTTGATCGTCGACCCGTCGATGATGTCGAGCGCATAGAGCGAGCCGGCGCTGAAGGAGGGGTTCCATTATAGGCGCTCGTCTGTTGTAAAATTGAAAAACGGCTCACGATCTTTCAGGATCTTGTCACGTTCTGCCCAGTTGAAATTTTTGACGAAATCCATCGCTGTTCGCGGCCTATCGGGAGCACCACTGCCCTCTGGGTCCCAATACCTCCCCGTCATTGTTGGTCCCGGCGATGTTGGCAGCCAAACCTCAACCCCCAGCACCGTGAAGCCGGCTTTTTCAAGATAATCGATGGCGTCTACCGCATCCGTGCGGTTCCAAGCCAATTCGTTTGTGGATTGGTAAGCGCGCCCCAACAATTCCTTAGGGAGGGCCCCGGAAAATTCCTGAAACTGGTCGTTCATATCTCTGTACCTCAACTGGAGCTGTCGGGCGCGCGGCGTCACGGCAATGGTTCGATCGGAGGTTTTATCTGCTCAAGCGGCTCGATTGGGGGGCTCCCCGGGGCCCTTGAGGGTGCCGACGCGCCGCCAGGGGAATTCCCACTGGACGGAGGTGGACGCATGACAGCTCCCGGCACATCTCCACTCTCCGGGCCATACTGAAAATCATCCTTTCTGCCGACATGTATAACCTCGTTGATCGTGTTATCGATGACGACCGATTTGCCGGTGTCCGATTCGCGTAACGACTCGCTGGACTGTTCTTCTCTTTATTTATCGCGTCGATCCGGTTACCTGACGTTACTGCTTTATCGATTTGTTCCGGTGTCCAACCTCCCTTTATCATACCCCGCTGAATTTTCGGCGATAATTTATAGCCTGACGCGGTCGTCGACCGAGTTAAATCGCCGGCGCTTTCCTGAGGTTTGTCAGCCGCAAGCTCTACGCGAGGCGTCGCTCGCGCAGCAGGATCGTCGGCGCTGGTGAACTGACCGCGCTCGTCGTGATGCGGATTGAACTTCCCCAATAGTGCGTGCGGAACCCCGCGCTTGGCGACCGGTCGCAACCGCCCGCCGGCGCAAGCCCCAGATCCGCCCGCGCCTCCTCGCGCGTCTTCATGCCTGCGCCGACCAGGATCTGCAGCGTCTGGGCCTGTTCGAGCGGATCGACCGCGTCGTCGCCGACCCAGATGAATTCGAGCCCGGGCTCGTTCATGCACACCTGGATCACATGGTCGAGCGCGTTCTTCACCCAGGCTTTCAGCGGAACCAGCCCCTCCTGCGTCGCCTGCTGGCGCATGGTCTCGCCGGTGGCGCGGTTCACCTGGGAGACGAAGGGCGAGACGGGGACCGAGAAGGCATAGCAGATGATGCGCGCCAGCCACTCGTCGTACTGATCTTTCAGCGGCGGCTGGCGGGCCTCGATCAGCGCGGAGCGGGAGCTTCCGAGTTGGCCGCGTTGGGAATGATCGGCAGCAGCGGCGTGTCGGACCAAGGGACGCCGTTCTCGGCAAAGATTTACTCTAGCGCCTCGATGAAAGCAGGGATTCAGCTTGCCCTCATGCTGGTCGGGCGACGGGAAATGCGCCTCGATAAGTTTGTCGAGGCGAGGAGCGTCCCAGACAAGCGTCGCATGCCAGAAACCTGCGCCGTCACCCCAAGGGTTTAGCGTCCGTATTGCTTGCAAGAAGGACGCTCGGTCGGGCGTGGCGCCGTAATCTTTGACCTTGATCAGATCGCGAATGGGCCCCCGGTAGATCAAATCGACGCCAAGCTGCCAGCGTATCGGCGTATTAAACGGGATTGAGGCCAGATTTCCGCCTGTCATGTAGACCAACCCCCAGTCTTCATGATAAAGTCCAAGCATCTGCTCTTGCAACCAGAGCGCAGTATCGGTTGGTATCGTCATTTTCTCTGGCTCACTTCTTTGGAAATTACAGCTTCAGAATTCGCCCTCGGTTCATCTCGTATATTTTAGGGTTGTTTATATCGACACTGGCCGTTGTCGATTCCGTTCTGTCGCTCGATACGCCCGGCGGTCGGTACGCTAGATATGTGCCATCGCGCAGCCGAAAGACATAACCGCCTTGCAAAGTCGAGGTCACTCTTTTGCTGACCGTACGGCCTGCCTGTTACTAGCCGGCGAATGTAGCTTTGAGCCTCTGAGGCAGGGTCGTCCGAAGCAGGCATCTTGCACGGCATGCCTGGTCTCGTAGCGACCCCCGGAAATTTCCCATTCGCCATATCTTCGATCGAAAATTCGGTCGCCGCGGCCGGTGTGCTCTCCTCCGGCCGTGGCGTCGGCGGCTCGGGAGGAGGGGGCGGAGGTTCGATAGGCGGAGGTTCGATAGGCGGGTGGCGATTACGGGTGGCGATTACGGTGACACTTTACGAAATCACTAATTGGCGCCTGCCAGGCGAGGCGCAGCGGGCGCCGTCGCGGAATCGGCTGATCAGCATTGGGGGTTAAGTAAAGTGTCGCCGGAATCCGCGCCGGAATCCGCAATCACCAGCGGAATCACCGGAATCCCACCGGAATCCCCATCGTAATCCCCGTAACCCTCGCTCAGCGATTAACTCTCTTCTCGCAATTCTGGATAAATATTTTCCAGAGGAAATATCAAATCACGAGACATATAACCAAGTAAGTCACCGACGGCTTTGTTAAAGCGTGTCTTGAGAGCTTCGTCGTCAATCTTGTCGACCTCAGCAAACATCTGGACAATGACGCCATCGATCGATTTACTGAGCGTGATAAGTGATTTTGCGATGTCTTTATTCATCTTCTTTTCCTCAAGCATCGTACTGCTTCGTCAATATTCGTCTCCTGCGGGACCGAGGCATTCCCTCACACATCGGCGGTACAATCCCGGTCGGTCGGACGGCGGCCACACGCCCTCGGTTTCCGCTAGGCACTTTTCATGGCACGCTTGCCACCCTTCCGGATACGCCACCGTGTCGGTGTCATTGGTTCCTCCCGCATCCGACCTCATCGCATCATTGCTTGCGACCTGGACGCGCGTCGGCTGCGGCTTGCGCGCCGGGCTGCCCACGGTGGCGACCGCTCCGTCCGCCGTCGCGAAGAGTCCACGCTCGTCGTGATGCGGGTTGAGCTTGCTCAATGGCGCGTGCGTGGCGCCGCGCTTGGCGACCAGCGGCCCCGCAACCTCAGCCGCCGGCCCCTTCCCGCCAGCCGGCGCAAGCCCCAGATCCGCCCGCGCCTCCTCGCGCGTCTTGATGCCCGCGCCGACCAGAATGTTGAGCGTCTGCGCCTGCTCGAGCGGATCGACCGCGTCGTCGCCGACCCAGACGAATTCGAGCCCCGGCTCGTTCATGCACACCTGGATCACATGGTCGAGCGCGTTCTTCACCCAGGCCTTCAGCGGCACGAGCCCTTCCTGCGTCGCCTGCTGGCGCATGGTCTCGCCGGTCGCGCGGTTGACCTGTGACACGAAGGGCGAGACGGGGACCGAGAAGGCGTAGCAGATGATGCGCGCCAGCCACTCGTCGTACTGGTCTTTCAGCGGCGGCTGGCGGGCCTCGATCAGCTTGAAGTCGGCGGGCATGAACTTGGTCTGGCGCCGGCGCGCCAGATTGCCGCTCATCAGCGCGTCGAAATAATCCTGGAACGAGCGGATCTGGTCGGCCGTCCATTCCTTCGGCAAAGTCGCGAAGGCGTCCGGCGAGGAGCCGGCGCGGTAATAGTCGAGAGTCGAGGCGTCGCGCCTCAGCGCGATGTTGACGGTGAGCGCGATCTGCTCAACCGGGCTCATGCCATACATCCGATGGGCACGGAGGTTGCGCGGCAGATAGAGGAGTTCGTCGGCGGAGAAGTCGGCGGCCGGGATGCCCTTGAGGATCTGCTGGTAGGCCGGATCGGGCGGCTCGGGCGGGCGCCCGTCCTCGCCGATCAGCGGCTTGATCGTCGACCCGTCGATGATGTCGAGCGCATAGAGCGAGCCGCCGCGGTTGTAGCGCGGATAAAGGGTCGCCGCGTCGATGACCAGCATCTCCTCGAGCAGCATGCGCAGCCAGTCGGCGAACGAGCGGCGCCGGTCGGGGCGGGCGAAGAAGCGCGTGACCTGATCGATCGCCTGGGAGCTCGCCGGCAAATCCTCCCGGTTGCGCGAGCGGATCGCGAAGTTCTGCGCCGCGATCTGGTCCTTACGGGTTTCAATCACCGCGCGCAGGAGCGGCAGCGCGTCGGCGAGCCCGCGCAATTCGGCGAACGAAACGCCGTCTTCGGCGCGCGGGATATAGTTGAGATTGGCGCCGAACGGATAGTCCCACTGACGCCCCTTGACCTCTGGCGGCGCCATTGGCGCGAGCGGCTGCAGCGGTCCGAACCACGCATCCGGCGACACGCCGGTGATCAGATAGCGCGTCGCGTCGGCGAGCCGGGCGAAAACGCTTGGGGGCAGGGGCCGTCTGAGGGCGTCCGACATTGGATCGGTTCCTTGGCGAAATGACGTGATGGGGTTAGAGGCTGTTAATGTTCGCAATCGTTGGCCGCAGGCGCTCGGCGTCTTGCCTCACTTTGGCGACAGGTCGATTGAGCGTCCGTCGGAGCCTAGAGAATTGTGTGGGCTGCGCGATCGGCTTGCTCGCGATTGCCGCTTGCGTCCCGGCGACGGCTCATGCTGAGCCACGCTGGACCCTCTGCGTCGGGTCGTCGAAAAGCGGCGCGGACGTCTGGGTCACCGAGGTGTTCGCGGCCGAGCGCAGCCGGGTCGAGATCGAACGCGCTTTCAAGGCAACTCTCGAACGGTCAGGCGCAGCGGGCGCCGACGTCCAGTGTCCGGAACCGCGCGCCGACAAGACGGACGCCGTCAACGCTCAGTTCGAGGCCGAAGAGTTCAACCGCAAGCTCGGCGCGACCCTGCATGCCGTGTCCGCCGGCGGGCCGTCGCCGCGACGGTAGGCTATCCCGACTGTCGGTCCCCAGTTTCTCGGCCGCCTCCCGTCCAAAACTCATACATTCCCCCCGGGCTCGCCCGCCCCACGCCCAAAAGGTCAGCCAGC
>CAWFZA010000024.1:0-41281 GCA_963820095.1 uncultured Alphaproteobacteria bacterium | reverse complement strand
GAAGGCGACGGCGCGCCTCCGCGCAGTCAGCGTAGGCGATGAACTGGGCGCGTCCCTACTGGCCTGCGATGATCCTGATCGGCGCGCCGAGGATCGTGAGCGGCAGCGAGACGATCGAGCCGACCCCGCTCACGGCCGTCTGTCGCCCACGTCGCTTGCCTGGTGATCTTTCGGTATTCCCCGGGCGAGAACGGCGCGCAGCTCTGGCCCGACGGTGGCGAGCTGGGCGAATTTGTCGTGGTTGGTGGAATCGGTCGCCTTGAGGTCCGAAAGGTCGATGACCGTCGCGCCCAGCGTGGCAAGCTCCGCGACATCGGGATTGTCGCCGACCCGGGTGACGCCGCCCGCGATGGTTCT
Source organism: uncultured Alphaproteobacteria bacterium (assembly GCA_963820095.1). Taxonomy (GTDB): domain Bacteria; phylum Pseudomonadota; class Alphaproteobacteria; order Rhizobiales; family Beijerinckiaceae; genus Roseiarcus. Next base: position 40,924 of record CAWFZA010000024.1, on the reverse strand, counting down.
GGAGAGAAAGAGCGCGCGATCGTCGGTGGAGAGGATGATGTAGAACGGCTTTCGCGGCTTGCCGAAGCGGCGCATCTGCGACTTGAACACGTCGATGTCGATATCCGGGGCGGCGAGATAGACGTTGCCGATCTTGTTCGCGTGACTGAGGTCGCCGGAAATCTTGATCTGCCGGAACGCTTCGACCGTGACCCAATTGCCCATCGAGTGGGCGAGCACGTTGACCTCTTCCGCGTTGCTGGCGAGCAGCAGACGCAGCGTGTGCTCGAGCCCGTCGCGCGCGACGGTCGCGCTGTTGAGGTCGTAGACGTAAGCCGTCGGCTTTCCGCGCGACGCCCAGGTGAACAGCACCGGGACGCCCGGGGCTTTCGAATCGTGCGCAAGCTGCGCCAGCCGGTAGACCCCCTCGGCGAACATCGTGTTGAAGCCGTGGATGAACAAAAGTACCTTGCGGCTTCCCGGCGGCCTGAGCGCCAGTTGCGCGTTCAGCGCCTGAACGAACGCCTTGTCGCCATCGAGATAATTTTCGTCGTGGACGACGTAATCGACATTCGGATCGCCGGGCGGCGTCGAAGCCCATTCGATCTCGCCGGTCTTGTGGTTCGGCGGGACAGAGACCGTGATTTCGGCGTAGCTCGTGGCCATCGCCCGGTCGCCGTTGAAAAGCGTGCCTGGCCGGGCGTCCCGTTCGCGCGTCGTCGCGACAAGCAAGGTGTGATCGACCGCGCCGGGAGGGCTATAGGCCACGGCGCTGAGAAAGCCGGTCTCCGGCCGCGAGGCGCAGGCGACCAGGGAGAACGCGACAAACACGAGCGCCAAAACGGAAAACGATCGTTTCAGCGACCTGCCGCGCCCGGAAGGCGAGGCGGCGATCCGCGCCGCGAACTTATCCACCGGTTGCCCCTGCCCGCCGCCGCCTTCTGACGATTTCGGCATTCCCGCCGCATCCTTAAGGCAAGGGGGCTCGGATTGAAAAGGAAAATACGGCGCTCGCCTCCATCGGGATGTCGGGCGAGGCCAAGGCGTGATTCGCCGTTGTTGCGGCGCAGCGAGGTCAAAGTGACCGCTTTCAGGGAGGCGCAGGATTCGGGTATCACCACCCGATGGCCGAGACTCCCGACCTCGCGCGCGCCATGGCGCGCCTCGACGCGCTGACCGATTGGGAACGCCGGCCGCGTAGCAAAATGCGCGTCGGCCTCGGGCCGATGCACGACCTCGCCTCGCGGCTTGGTCATCCCGAGAAAACCTTTCGCGCGGTCCATGTCGCCGGGACCAAGGGCAAGGGGTCGGTCTCGGCCTTGATCGAGGCGGCGCTTGGAAGCGCTGGCCTTCGCGTCGGCCGCTACGGCTCGCCGCATGTCGAGCGGATAACCGAGAGGGTGAGCGTTCAGGGGCGCGATGTCGACGAGCCCACGCTCGCGCGAGCCTTGAACCGAGCGCTGGACGCCTATGAGGCCGCCCGCGCGGCCGGCACGCCCGCGGCCGATGCGACCTGGTTCGACCTCCTCACCGCGGCAGCCTTTCTCATCTTTCGCGAAGCGGCCGTCGAGTGGGCGGTGATCGAAGTGGGATTGGGCGGGCGCCTCGATTCGACCAACATCGTTGACGGCGAGATCGCCGTCGTCACCAATATCGAGCTCGAGCACACGGAAATTCTTGGGGCTACGCGCGCAGCGATCGCGCGCGAGAAAGTCGGGATCCTCAAATCCGGAGCCGTGCTGATCACGACGTTGAGCGCGGATGACGACGCGGGACGCGTCGTGCAGGCGCGAGCCGACGAACTCGGCTCGCGGGTGAAGCGCACGCGCGTCAGCGCGTCAGCGCCGATCGATGAGATCAACCTCGCGCTCGCAGCCGCCGTCCTCGGCGAGCTCCGCCGCAAGGGGGTGAGCGGGCGCTCCGGCGAGCCGGTCGGCGCGGCGCTTCTCAACCCTGAGACGCGCGCCGCCGCGCGCCTCCCCGGGCGGATGGAGCGCTTCGACGCCGCTGTCGGACGCAGTCGCGTCCCGGTTGTCCTGGACGGCGCGCATGTGCCGTTCAACATTGGGGCCGTCTTGCGCGATCTCGCCTTGACGCCCGACCACCGCGGTCCGTGCGTGGCGATCGTCGCGCTTGCCGCTGACAAGGACGCCGCGGGCTTTGTCGCCGAACTCGGTAAGCGCGCCTCGACCTTGCTTTTCACGGATTTGCCGGGATCGAGCCGGGGCCGCCCACCGGACGAGCTTCAGACGCTTGCAAGTTCGCTTGGTCTCACGAGCGAAGTCGAGCCGGACGCGAAACGGGCGCTCGGGCGCGGCCTCGAGCTCGCGGCCCAAGCCGACGCCTGGCTGCTCGTGACCGGGTCGCTTTATCTCGTCGGGGCGCTTAGGGGCGCGGTCAGCAAGGCGACCCCAAGGCCGGACGGAACGGGCGCCGCGCGGCGGCAAGACAGGCGTCCGCGCCCGTGAAGGGTCGTTGCATCCGCCCCGCCGACCGTTGGCTACACCACTGTCGAAATTCCTCCTGATTGCCTGAGCGTGGCGGCGAGCAGATAGAGCGCAGACGCCAGGTCTTCGCGCGTGCGCGCGGCGCCGAGGCCGAGGCGGATGGCTTGCGGAGGCGCGCTGACCGCGAAGGCGTCGCTGGCGACGACGCTTAAGCCTCGCCGGAAGAGTTGCGCCACGAACTCCGTCCGGCTCCGCCCTTGCGGCAAGGGCATCCAGACGTGGCGCCCGTTGGGTTGGGCTGCATAGGCATGGCCGCGCAGGATGCGAGCGGCAAGTTCCTGTCGGGCGCCGGCCTCCTTCCTGATGGCCGAGATGATGGTCTTGGCGTCGCCGGTCCTCAGCCATTCCATCACGAGCGCGACCATGAGCGGCGGCGCCATATGCGCGATCGATTGCAGAATGTCCCGCAAACCCGTCGCCGAAGCCGCATCCGGCGCGGTCAGGAACGAGACGCGTAAGCCCGGCGTCAGGCATTTCGACAGGCTCGTCGTCACGAAGGTCTGCTTGGGCATAAGCGTGGCGATCAAGTCCTGCGAAGGATCGAGGAAGCCGTAAGCGTCGTCTTCGATGAGCGGAACGCCTGTCCGGCTGAGGATTGCGGCGATGTCCCCGCGGCGTCGGGCGGTCATCGTCGCCGTCGAGGGATTGTGGAGGGTTGGAGTGAGATAGACGGCCTTGGGCCGATGCGCACGAATTGCCTTGGCCAGAGCGTCGGGGACCGCGCCCTCGGCATCCATGGCGACTCCCGCAACTGTTAGGCCTAGCTGTCGCGCCGCCGATCGGAAGCCGGGAAACGTCAAGGCTTCGGTCAACACGCGGTCACCGTGGCGGCAGAGAAGGCGTAAGACGCTGAAGATCGCGGACTGGCTACCGGGGAAAATGGTCAGTCGCTCGATCGAGAGCCCCGGCAGGCGAGGGGTGAGCCACCTTACAGCCTGTTCCAGCTCCGCTTCCCCGCCTCCCGGCCGTTGGTAATTCAGGAACGGCGAGAATCCTGCCCGGCGCTCGATCGCCGCAAGGCTTTGGGAGATCCGCGAGTTGAGTGCCGCCTCGGCGGGTTGCGGAGGCACGTTCATCGAAAGGTCGACATCGATGATGTCGGGCGTCGACCCCGGCGGTCGAAGGCTCGATTCCGAGACGAACGTCCCCTGTCCGACCCGGCGTTGCGCCTCACTCGGCATAAGGACTATGAGTTGCGTCATGCGTCGATCCGCGTCTCCGCGAGGTGCGGCGCGCGGGGGCGGGAGGAGAGAGCGATGACCGAACTCGGGGTCGTCAGACGGAAGATCAAGCGCGCGGAACGCGCCGCCGTCGAGGCGCTCGGGCGCACTGGCGTCGCGACCGTGCATGAGGCGATGGGGCGCGTCGGGCTGATGAAGCCCTATATGCGCCCGATCTATCCGGGCGCGCTCGTGTCTGGGACGGCGGTCACCGTTCTCCTGCACCCGGGCGACAATTGGATGATGCATGTCGCAGCCGAGCAGATCGAGCCGGGCGACATCGTCGTCGCGGCGATCACCGCCGAATGCACCGACGGCTATTTCGGCGATCTCCTGGCCACGAGCTTCATGGCGCGGGGCGCCAAGGCCCTCATCATCGACGCCGGCGTGCGCGACGTGAAGACGCTGACCGAAATGGGCTTTCCCGTCTGGAGCAAGTGCGTGAGCGCCAAGGGCACGGTGAAGTCGACGCTGGGCTCGGTCAATATTCCGGTGGTCTGCGCCGGCGCGGCGGTGAACCCCGGCGACGCCATCGTCGCCGACGATGACGGGGTGGTGGTCGTGCCGGCCGAATGGGCGGGCAAGACCGCCGAGGCGGCGAAAGCGCGCGAGGCCAACGAGGGCGACAAGCGCGCAAAGCTCGCCGCCGGCGTGCTCGGTCTCGACATGTACAAGATGCGTGAGCCGCTCGAAAAGGCGGGGCTCAAATATGTCGACTGAAGGCGCTTTGAAAGACGCCGGCAAACCCGTCACCGGGCCGTTCGAGAAGACCAAGGGCTGGCTCGACTGGTACGAGGGGCCGAGTTGCCCAAGCTTTGCGCTTCCGCACGGAGCCGTCGACGCGCATTGCCACGTGTTCGGGCCGGGCGCTGAGTTTCCGTATGCGCCCGAGCGCAAATACACCCCTTGCGACGCCAGCAAGGCGCAATTGTTCGCGTTGCGCGATCGCCTCGGCTTCGACCGCAACGTCATCGTGCAGGCGACCTGTCATGGCGCCGACAACAGCGCGATGGTGGACGCTCTGCTTTCGAGCGACGGCCGGGCGCGCGGAATCGCGACCGTGAGGCGCGACGTGACCGACGCCGAACTGAAGCGCCTTCACGAGGCGGGCGTGCGCGGCGTGCGGTTCAATTTCATCAAGCGCTTGGTCGATTTCACGCCGCTGGACGAACTGAAAGAGATCGTCGAGCGCATCGTCGAGCATGACTGGCACATCGTCGTCTATTTCGAGGCGGCGGACTTGGCCGAGCTTGCGGATTTCTTCGCTGACCTGCCGACCACCATCGTCGTCGACCACATGGGCCGGCCGGACGTGACGAAGCCGGTCGACGGGCCCGGAATTTGCGCGCTTCCTCAAGTTCATGGATGATTACGAGAACGTCTGGTGCAAGGTGACCGGCGCCGAGCGCCTGTCGGTTTCCGGTCCCCCAGCGCTGAACGGCGAGACGAACGCCTATCGCGACGTCGTTCCGTTCGCGCGCAAGGTGGTCCAGGAATTTCCGGATCGGGTGCTGTGGGGCACCGACTGGCCGCATCCGAACCTCAAGGACCACATGCCCGACGACGGGCTCATGGTCGACATCATTCCCCATATCGCGCCCGCGCCCGACCTGCAGGACCTGCTCCTGGTCGACAATCCGATGCGGCTCTACTGGCCTGAGGATAGGAGACGCTGAATCATGGCCGTCGAAAAACCTTATCTCGACATTCCCGGCACGACCGTCTTCGACGCCGATCAGTCGCGCAAAGGCTACTGGCTGAACCAGTTCTGCATGTCGCTGATGAAGCCCGAGAACCGCGCCCGCTTCAAGGCTGACGAACGGCTTTATCTCGACGAATGGAAGATGAGCGAGGAGCAGAAGCAGGCCGTCCTGGCGCGCGACCTCAACCGCTGCATCGAACTCGGCGGCAACATCTATTTCCTCGCCAAGATCGGCGCGACCGACGGCAAGAGTTTCCAGCAGATGGCCGGCTCCATGACCGGCATGACCGAGCAGGAATACCGCGACATGATGATCAAGGGCGGCCGAAAGATCGAAGGAAACCGCAGGATCGGAGAGGACGGCGACGCCCAGCGTCCGCGGAAGCCGTGACGGTCCTCTGACTCTGGCACAAGAGATTAAACATGGCCCGCATCACCGCCTCCCTTTACACCTCGCACATCCCCGCCGTCGGCGCCGCCTTCGACCTCGGTAAGACCAAGGAAGATTATTGGAAGCCGGTCTTCGCCGGATACGATTTCGACAAGCAGTGGATGAAGACCCACAAGCCCGACGTGATCGTCGCCGTCTACAACGATCACGCCACCGCCTTCAGCCTCGCCATGATCCCGACCTTCGCCATCATGACCGGGCCGGAATTCAATCCCGCCGACGAAGGCTATGGCGCGCGGCCGGTGCCGAAGGTTATCGGCGACCCTGAGCTCGCCTCGCATATCGCCTCGGAAGTGATCCAGCAGGATTTCGATCTCACCATGGTCAACGAGATCGACGTCGACCACGGTCTGACCGTGCCCTTGAGCTGCGTCTTCGGCGAGGTCGAGGAATGGCCGTGCAGGATCATCCCCTTCGCGGTCAATGTCGTGCAGCATCCCGTGCCTTCGGGCGCGCGCTGCCTCGCGCTCGGCCGCGCGATCGGCAAGGCGATCATGAGCTACCCCGAGGACATCAACGTCCACATCTGGGGCACCGGCGGCATGAGCCATCAGCTTCAGGGGCCGCGCGCCGGGCTCATCAACAGGGAATGGGACAACGCATTCCTCGACCGGCTGATCGATGACCCAAACGGCCTGTCGAAGACGCCCAACATCGAATATGTCCGCGAGGCGGGATCCGAAGGTATCGAACTCGTGATGTGGCTGGTCGCGCGCGGCGCGATGGCGGATGTCGTCGCTCACGGGCCCAAGCCGAAAGTCGCGCACCGGTTCTATCATGTCCCGGCGTCCAACACTGCTGTCGGCCACCTCATTCTGGAGAACGCGGGTTGAGGCTCAAACCTCGTCCTGAGCTTGTCGAAGGATACTCCAGCGCGCGCAATCTGGATCATCCTTCGAGGCCCGCTTCGCGGGCGCCTCAGGATGAGGGGATAAGCGCGCGCAAAATCATCTCGCAATAGTCGCCGGGAGCCCTCGTGACCAAGACACTCAAAGTCGCGCTTGCCGGCGCAGGCGCCTTCGGCCTCAAGCATCTCGACGCGATCAAACTGATCGAGGGGGTCGAGACGATCTCGCTGGTCGGCCGCGAGCTGGACAAGACCAAGGAGGCGGCGGCGAAATACGGAATGCGCCATGTCACCACCGATCTCGCGGACACCCTAAAGCTGCCGGGGCTGGACGCGGTCATCCTGGCCACGCCGACCCAGATGCACGCGGCGCAGGCGCTTCAGTGCCTCAAGGCCGGCAAGCATGTGCAAATCGAGATTCCGCTCGCCGACAGCCTTAAACACGCCGAGGCGGTGGTCGAGGCGCAGAAGACAAGCGGGCTCGTCGCCATGGTGGGCCATACCCGGCGCTTCAATCCGAGCCATCAGTTCGTGCGCCGGCGCATCCTTAACGGACGACTTCCATATCCAGCAGATGGACGTGCAGACCTTTTTCTTCCGGCGCACCAACATGAACGCGCTTGGGGCGCGGCGCTCGTGGACCGATCATCTGCTCTGGCATCACGCCGCGCACACGGTGGACTTGTTCGCCTATCAATGCCGCTCGCCAATCGTGAAGGCCAACGCGCTTGCAAGGGCCCGATCCATCCGGCGCTCGGCATCGCCATGGACATGAGCATCCAGCTCAAGGCCGAGAACGGCGCGATCTGCACGCTCGCGCTCTCGTTCAACAACGAGGGGCCGCTCGGCACGTTCTTCCGCTACATCGGCGACACCGCGACTTACATCGCCCGCTACGACGATCTCTATAACGGCAAGGACGAGAAGATCGACGTGAGCAAAGTCGACGTCAGCATGAACGGCATCGAGCTCCAGGACCGCGAGTTCTTCGCCGCCATCCGCGAAGGCCGCGAGCCCAACGCCAGCGTCGCGCAGGTGCATGCCCTGCTACCGCGTGCTCGACGAGCTCGAGAAGCGGATGGGGTAGCGAGCAATTCAGCTGAGGCGGCGAGCCGGAAGAGCCCCTCCCCGAGGCGTATGGCCGTCCGCGCGAAACCGGCCATTGACATGTGGCGCGCATGTGATCATCTCTTTTGCATGTCGAAGATGGTCCAGATCCGAAACATGCCCGACGCGCTTCATCGCCGCCTCAAGGCCCGCGCGGCGCTCGAGGGCAAGTCGCTGTCCGACTATCTCCTCGCTGAGATTGCCGAGAGCGCCGAGCGCCCCACAATGGCCGAACTTCGCGCCCGGCTCGCCGGGCGAAGTCCTGTCTCCCCCGCGCGGAAGCCCGCGCTCATCCTGCGCGAGGAACGCAATTCTCGGTGATCGTCGTCGACGCTTCCGCCATCCTCGAAGTCCTGCTTCGTACGCCAGCCGCGGCGCCCCTCGAAGAGCGCCTGTTTGAACGCGGCGAGGCCCTCCATGCGCCACACCTTGTCGACCTCGAAGTGCTTCAGGTCCTGCGGCGCTACGCGCTGGCGGGCGAAATTTCCGCCGGACGGGCGCGCGAGGCGCTCGACGATCTCTCCGCCTTCCGCTTGCGCCGCTGGGCGCACGACGCGCTCGCCCCGCGGATCTGGGAGTTGCGTCAGAATCTCACCGCCTACGACGCGGCCTACATCGCCCTGGCCGAGGCGCTGGGCGCGCCGCTCCTGACGCGCGACCGACGGCTGGCTTCGGCGCCGGGAATTCGGGCGCGCGTCGAGGTGGCGTGAGGGGCGCGCAATTGTAGACGCGATCGCTGATCGCGTCAGCCGCGGTCCAAAGGGCGTGCGGGAGGACGCCCGTCTGCCGACGGGCTTATTGGTCGCGGCTACAGCGCAGCGCCTACCTCAGCTCGGCCGTGAACTTCTGGATCTTCTTGCACGCCTTCTCGAGCTGCTCGAGCGACGTCGCGTAGGAGACGCGGAAGTTCGGCCCCTGGCCGAAGGCGGTTCCGTGCACGACGGCCACGCCCTCCGCGTCCAGAAGCTCGGTGACGAAGTCCTCGTCCGTGTCGATCACCTTGCCCGACGGCGCCTTTCTGCCGATCGCGCCCGCGCATGACGGATAGACGTAGAACGCGCCCTCCGGCTTCGGGCATTGCAAGTGCTTCGCCTGGCCGAGCATCGACACGACGAGATCGCGCCGCTCCTCGAACGCCTTGCGGCGGACGGGCATGAAGTCCTGCGGCCCGTTCAGGGCCTCGACCGACGCCCATTGCGCGATGGTGCAGGCGCCCGAGGTCTGCTGCCCCTGCACCATGTCCATGGCCTTGATGAGCTCGGTCGGGCCCGCGGCATAGCCGATGCGCCAGCCGGTCATGGCGTAGGATTTCGAGACGCCGTTCATGGTGAGCGTGCGCGCCTTCAGGCCCGGCTCGATCTGGGCGGGCGTCGTGAACCTGAAGTCGCCGTAGACCAGATGCTCGTACATGTCGTCGGTCAGCACCCACACATGCGGATGGCGCATCAGCACGTCGGTGAGTTCTTTCAGCTCGCTCTCCGTATAGGCCGCGCCCGACGGGTTCGACGGCGAATTGAGCACCAGCCACTTGGTGCGCGGCGTGATGGCGCGCTCAAGATCCGCCGCCTGCAGCTTGAAGCCGTTCTCGATCGTGGTCGGCACGACGACCGGCGTTCCGCGGTTGATCGCCACCATTTCCGGGTAGCTCACCCAATAGGGAGCCGGGATGATGACCTCGTCGCCCTCGTTCATGGTGACGAGGAAGGCGTTGTAGAGGATCTGTTTTCCCCCGGTGGCGACGATCGTGTCGGCAGCCTTGTAGTCGAGGCCGTTCTCACGGCTTGAACTTGGCCGCGATCGCCTCGCGCAAGGGCGGAATGCCGAGCACCGGGGGATACTTCGTCTCGCCGCGTCTCGATCGCCTTGATCGCCGCCTGCTTGATGTTGTCGGGCGTGTCGAAATCGGGCTCGCCGACCGAAAGCGAAATCACCTCCCGTCCCTTGGCTTTGAGGTCGCGCGCCTTCTGCGTCATCGCGATGGTCGCGGATGGCTTAACGCGAGAGAGGACGTCGGCGAGGAAGGCCACGGGACTGGCGCCTTTCGGTTGCAGGAGAAATTGAGCGGCGCAGCTATAGTGAGGCGAGCGGCCTGCGGCAACCCCGCGGCGACTTCGGCCGACCGGCGCCCCGCGGCGGTGGGCAGGGGAGAGAATGGAGAGAAAAGGCCTCTTGAGCCGGTTGGCCGCCGATCAAGGCCAGCGCGCGCTCCGGCTTCCCTTTCGCTCTTGGTCCAAGCCCCGGCCGCACCCTCGAATCCCTCGATAAGGATCCTCCATCGAAGGCCGAGGCTCATCTCGCATGTCAGCGTCATCGCCCAGACGCTGAGGATTACAAGAACATCGATCGAACAAAGCGAGACGATCGTCAAGGCGAACGCAGCGTTTCCGCGTCGCTCTTCGCCCCTTCCTCGAGGACCGCAGCGAGCGACGGGTCTTTTTTGACCGCCTCGGCGTTGAGGCGCTCGCAGGCCGATTCGATCGAGGACTGCAAGAGCTTGCTGAACTCAGCCCGGCCAAGCCCGGTCGCGATGACGGGCAGATATTCGATCACCGCGAGGCCCGGTCGGCGCAAGAAGCCGCGGCGACGCCAGAACAGGCCCGTATTGACGGCGACCGGCAGACAGCCAACTCCAGTCTCCATGTAGAGAGCGGTGACCCCTTGCTTGTATTTGGGCGGCGCGCCGGGGAGGCGTCGCGTTCCCTCCGGATAAATGAACACCTGTCGCCCGTCGGCGAACACCGGCTTGGCGGCGCTGGCGATCTGGTGCAGCGCCTGCCGGCCCCGCGCGCGATCGATGGCGATCTGCTTCGAGACGATGAGATAGAGGCCGAACAGCGGGACGCGGGTCAGTTGCCGCTTGAGGATGATGGCGAAGTCGGGCGCATATTTGAGCAGCGCGAAAGTCTCGAGAAACGATTGATGCTTGGCTGCGATCAGGACGGCCCCCGGCGGGATATTCTCGATCCCGCGATATTCGAGCCGCAGACCGCAGATCTTTTCCAGAAGCCAGACCGAGATCGCGCCCCAGAGCCGGGCGAGCGCAAAGACGGCTTTCCTGCCGAATAGCATGGTCGGCAGGCCGAGGATCATCAGCGCCACCATGTTGAGGTAGAAGAGCGTGTTGAAGATGAGCGACCGCGTTGCGAGCATTGGCGACGTCATGGGTTCGCGGAAAGGACCAGCCGGTTTACTGCAGCTTTTGCAAATGGCGCATGACGATCTGGCGCGAAAGAAGTCCGGTCAGCAAGGTCACGGCGGCGCAGACCGCCACAAGCGCGAGATAGCCCGAATAGCGAAGCGCGAACGAACCGAACATGGCCGCGATCTCGTCACCGCCGGGCGAGTGCGCCCACCAGAAGGAGAGAAGCGAAGCGATGGCGAAGAAAGCGATCGCCGCGAGGCCGCCGATCGTCGCGCCCCGGAATCCGAGGCGACGAAAATGAATTCGAACTCCCTCGCGATGAACGCGTTCGACGCCCCGACAAGATGAAGGACTTCGACGATTTCGCGATTGCCCGCCACCGCGCCGTGGGTTGCGAAGCCGATCGCGGCGCCCATCGCCACGATCATCAGCACGAAGAGAGCCGCCGCAAGCGTGACGACAGCGCTGGCCATTGTGCCGAGGCGCGCCGCCCAGACGCGATGATCGTCGAGATCGGCCTCGGGAACCGCGGTGGCAAGCGCGGAACGCAGCGTTGACAGATCCTCCGAGGGCTGGCCGCGCAACCTGACGAGGATCAGCCGCGGGATGGGCAGCTGACTGAGATCGAGTTCCGAGCCAAGCCAGGGTTCGAGAAGCCTTTCCGATTCGGCCTTGGACAGCGCGCGGGCAGAGTCGACGCGCGGAGATTTCGTGGCGATGGCGACGGCTTTGGCGACCAGGCTTTCGACATCGTCGCCGGACCGGGGCTTCACCTGGATGGTCGCGTCTCGCAGCACGTCCGAGCGCCAGGCCTGGGAAGCCTCGGCGACCAGCAGGGCCGCGCCGGCGGTCAGGCAAGCGAGAAAGGTCATGATTGCAATGACGACGACAAGCGCGCGCCCCATGACGGAATCGCCCGGGATCAGCGGCGCACGACTTTCGAAGGCGGGCTCGGATTGATGGGCGAGGATGGGCTCGACGAGCGGCTCGTTCATGACGGCAATCCGTCAAAGATCGTCAGTTTGCCCTCGCCGACGACCAGCCGGCGGGCGAAGCCGAACTGGTCCATAAGGTTAAGATCATGTGTGGCGATGACCACCGCCGTGCCGAGCCGGTGAAGCTCCACGAACAGCCGCAGGAGACGGCGGGCGAGGCCCGGATCGACATTGCCGGTCGGTTCGTCCGCCAGCAGCAGTTCCGGGCGAACGATCAGCGCGCGAGCGATTGCCGCCCGCTGTTTTTCGCCCCCGGAAAGGACGGGCGGGGAGGCGTTCATCCGATCGCCGAGACCGACCCAGCGCAAAAGCTCGACGACCTCCGCCCGATAGCCGGATTCCTCCCGTCCCATTGCGCGTAACGGCAGCGCCACGTTTTCATAGGTCGTCAGATGGTCCAGGAGCCTGAAATCCTGGAAGACGGCGCCGATCCGCCGCCGCAGCGTCGTCAAATCGTTCTTGGTCAGGGCGGCCGAATCCTGCCCGAAGACACGAATCATTCCCCGCGTCGGCCGGAGCGAGAGCAACATCAGCCGCATGAGGGTCGTCTTGCCGGCGCCGGACGGGCCGGTCAGGAATTGGAAACTCTGCGGCTCGACGGAAAAATTGAGATCGCCGAGCACCTCCGGTCCCAACCCGTAGCGTAAACCGACGTTTTCGAATCGTATCAACGGGTTTCCCTTGACGGCGAGGGTTGGCCGCTTAACGCGCCTTTAACCGTGATTCCAGCCAAAATGCCATCATCGGCGATCCCGCCGGAAGAGCAAGGGCAGGCGTCATGACTTTGGACCACAAGTTCGGCGCGAATTGCGACCAAAACTGGCCGAGGCGGCGTTGGCGCCCCGGCGCCGCAGCCTCGGCTTTCGTCCTTGTGGGTTTGCTGCTCGCCGCGACGACGGCGATCGCGGGTCGGACAGCTATCGTATCGATCGCGCCGGCGACCGCCGCCCTCTACGCCGGCGTCGGCATGCCGGTGAACCTTCAAGGTCTCTCGATCGACGACGTCCGCGCGACGGTCACGCAGTCTGAAGCGCAAGGGGAGCTCCTGGTCACGGGCGAGATCGCAAATCTGCGCGACGAAGAAACACCGGCGCCGAATCTGCGTCTCGCCTTGCGCGGCGCGGATGGACGCGAGCTTTATGTCTGGACGGCGCGGGGACCGAAAAGCAGTCTCAGAGCCCGCGAGCGCATTCCATTCCGGGCCCGGCTCGCCGCGCCGCCGAACGGCGTTCGCGAGGTTCTGGTAAAATTCGTCGCTCCGGGCAATAAGGGGTCGTTCACAGAGACCCCTTCATGAGCGGCGACAGACAGGTCAAGGTTCTCTACGACGAACGGACGATCGCCGAACGAACTGCGGCGCTCGCCCGGGAAATCGCTGCGGCGAAGCCGAAGGATCTGCTTGTCGTCGCCATCCTCAAAGGCTCGTTCATGTTCGCCGCCGACCTGCTGCGCGCCTTGCATCGGGTCAAGCTCGAGCCGCAGGTCGAGTTCTTTCACCTGTCCAGCTATTTGAGCGGCACGGTCTCGAGTGGGACGGTGAAGATCCTTCGCGACATCGACTCCTCCGTGCGCGGCCGCGACGTTCTGCTGGTCGACGATATTCTCGAGTCGGGCCGGACGCTGGCCTTCGCCAAGGACCTTCTGGCGGCGCGCGGCGCGCGGCGCGTTCTTGTCTGCACGATGTTGGAGAAGCCCGGCAAGCGCGCGGTCAAGATCAACGCGGATTTCGTCGGCTTTGTCTGTCCCGACGTTTTTGTGGTCGGATACGGCATGGACGTGGCCCATTCCTATCGCGAATTGCCGTTCATCGGCCGGGTCGTCACCGCTGAGGACGCGGCCGTTCCAGAAACTGTTTCGGGTGTTTGAGAGTCGTTTTCAATCTTTCGCCGCATTGGGCGATCCTTCGCATGGATCCGCTCGCGTGAGCCAGTTGCGCAGCGAACTGGCGAAGGCCGGGTTCGCGGGGTTCATCGTTCCGCGCGCGGACGAGCACCAGAACGAATACGTGCCCGCCAACGCGGAGCGGTTGAGGTGGCTGACGGGATTCGCCGGCTCGGCGGGGACGGCGATCGTGCTGAGGGACTCAGCGGCTCTGTTCGTCGATGGCCGATACACCGAGCAGGTGAAGAACGAGGCGGACCCTTCCGTGTTCGAATTCCGGCAAGTCCCTGACGACCCGCCCGCCGAATGGCTCGCGCGTCACCTCAACGCGGGCGACAAGCTTGGGTACGACCCCCGACTCCATACGCCCGACGCCGTCGCGCGATACACGGGCGCCTGCGAGAAGGCTGGCGCGGGACTTGTTGCGGTCGACGCGAACCCGATCGACGCGATCTGGGCTGACCGGCCGCCCCCGCCTCTCGGTCCGATCATAGCGCACAAGCTCAGATTTGCGGGCGAAAGCGTCAGCGCGAAGATCGCGCGCGTGCGGCAGGCCCTCGGGGCTTCGCAGGGCTTGTTGATCAGCGATCCCCATAATCTGGCGTGGCTGTTCAATATTCGCGGCTCCGATGTCTCCTACACGCCGTTGCCGCTCGGCTGGGCCTATCTGCCGCTCGACGGGCGTCCGGTCGTGTTTCTCGACCGCAGAAAGCTCACCGCCGCTGGCGGCAATAGCCTCAGCCGCCAGGCCGACGTGCTCGAACCCGACGCTCTGCTCGAGTTCGTCGAGGACTTGGGCCGGAAAGGCGCGCGCGTCGCTTTCGACGCCGCGACTGTACCGGCCACTTTGACCCAGGCGATCGAACGGGCGGGCGGCAAGGCCGACATCGGCGCCGATCCGATCACGCTGATGAAGGCGAAGAAAAATCCGGCCGAGCTTGCGGGCGCGCGGGCGGCGCACGAGCGCGATGGCGCGGCGATGGCGAATTTTCTCGCATGGTTCGCCGTCGAGGCGCCGAAGGGCCGCCTGACCGAGATCGACGCCGTCAAGGCTTTGGAGACGTTCCGGCGGGCGAGTCCGGCGCTCAAGGATCTTTCGTTCCCGACCATCTCGGCCTTCGGCCCGAATTCGGCGCTCCCCCACTACCGGGTGAGCGAAGTATCGAACCGCAGGATCGGACGCGGAATTTTCCTAATCGACAGCGGCGCCCAATACGAGGACGGCACGACCGACATCACTCGGACGATCGCCGTTGGCCGGCCGAGCGCACGCATGCGCGACCGGTTCACCCGCGTGCTCAAAGGGCATATCGCGGTCGCTCGCGCGGTCTTTCCGGCGGGAACCAACGGCGCGCAGATTGACGCGCTGGCGCGCGCCACGCTGTGGCGGGCCGGGCTCGATTTCGACCATGGGACGGGACACGGAATCGGTTCGTATCTCTCGGTGCACGAAGGCCCGCAACGCCTATCCAAGACCGGAACGACCGCGCTCTCACCTGGCATGATCGTGTCCAACGAGCCCGGCTATTACGCAGCGAACGCGTTCGGGATCCGGATCGAGAATCTGCTCGTGGTCGAGGCGCGGACGATTCCCGGAGGCGAACGGCCGATGCTGGGCTTCGAGACGCTGACCCTGGCGCCGATCGATCTGTCCCTGATCGACCCGAAACTGATGGACGCCGACGAGATCGCCTGGCTCGACGACTACCACGCCCGCGTGCGGAAGGTTCTGTCGCCGCGGGTCGACCCCTCGACGCGCCAATGGCTGGCGAAGGCGACGCAGCGCCTCGCGGCCGCCAAGCGAAGAACCTAGGCCCGAGCCGGCCGGACATACGCGGAGCCGCGTCCGCGCACAAGGTTATGCGACACAAAGAATCCAGCGGCTTAAGTGCGCTTTCGCGCAACCTTTTTCGCTCTTTTTCCTTCCAACTCGTGGATCGCTTCGCCGCGGCCCGACGGGCGGGTTCCGGCGCTCTCGCGCTCGCGACGCCGATCCTATCGTCACACGGCCTGTTTTCGTCGCGCGTTCATGCTGCCGAAGCCTCGATCATGAGAACATCGAGGAGAAAGGAGCCGTCCGCCTCGATGGCGAAATGCGCCTTGGTCTCCGCCGAGGCGGCGTTCTGGAGCGCGCGGATCGCCGTCACATTCTCTTGCCGAGTTTGCATGCGCGCAATCCAGACGGGGAAATCCATCCGGAGCCGCCATGTCCGGCAAGCGTCGAGAGCGAGGCGCGCGCGGGCGAGCGAGTCCAGCCATTGGGCGCAAGAGTAATCGCGGACGTGGGAGTGGTCGCGCAACAATTCGACCGCCTGCAGATGGGTGTCGAACAGCGCCTGGCCCGGAGCATAGGCGTCGACGAACACGGCCCGGCCCCCGCTCTTCAATGTGCGGCGCGCTTCCCGCAGTCCGGCTTCGAAGTCGCGCCAGTGATGGGTGGAAAATCGGCTGGCGACGAAGTCGAACGTCTCGTCTTCAAACGGGAGTCGCTCGGCCGGGGCTTCCGCGGTCTCGATGTTGCTCAACCCCTTCTCGCGCGCCGTCCGCGCCACCGCCGCCAACATCTCGGACGACAGATCCGTCGCAACGACCCTTTGGGCGTGGCGCGCGAGAGCGTAGGAGACATGCCCGCCCCCGGCGCCGAGATCGAGGGCGGCCTGCGGGCGCAGCTTGTGCGCGAGCGCTCCGATCGCCTCGAGGTCGGCCCCCTGGCTGTGAACCGCGCTCTCGACATAGGCTTTCGCTCGAGGGCCGAACTGCGCCTCGACGACTCGCTCATGGACCTTGCTCACCACTGGCTCCTTCCCATCTGCCGGGGCTTTTGCACTTCGATTTACACTGTTACAAGATTGAATCTTATCCTATTACAATAGCTGCCATGCTCGAACCGGATCAAAGACGCCTCTTGGGCGAGTTCGTGCGCGCGCACCGCGAGCGCATGCGGCCGGCGCCCGCGACCGGGCGGCGGCGAACCTCGGGACTTCGGCGCGAGGAACTTGCTGCGCTGGCCGGCATCAGCGTGACCTGGTGCACCTGGATCGAACAAGGTCGCGCCGCGCAAGCCTCGCCTGAGGCGCTCGGCCGCATCTCGCAGGCGCTGGCTTTGTCGCGCGCCGAACGCGACTATCTGTTCAAGCTTGCGGGCCGCGTCGATCCCGAAGGACCGCGCGGGCTTTCGGCCGACGCGCCCCCCTCCCTGATCGCTGCGGTCAAGGCGATCGAATGCCCGGCTTATGGCCTCGATCGCCTGTGGAACGCCTGCTGCTGGAACGAGGCCGCGGCGCGGCTCTTTCGCGGCTGGCTGGACGGCGATCGCCAACGCAATCTCCTGCGGTATGTGTTTCTCGAGCCTGCCGCTCGCGTGCTGATTCCGGACTGGAAGGGCAGAGCGCGACGGCTGCTTGCCGAATTTCGCGCCGACTTCGCCGGCGCCTTTCGCGACGCGCAGGTCAGGATATTCGTGGACACGCTTCGTGACGAGAGCCCGTTCTTCGCCGAAGCGTGGGATGGGCAGGCCGTTCAAACGCGCGAAGGCGGGCTTCGTCTGTTCAATCACCCTGACGACGGCCCTGTGAGCTTCATTCAGCACACATTCGCGCCCGCGGAGCGGCCTGACTACAAGCTCGTGATGCTAACGCCGCGGATCGCTGAGGCGCTCGTCCCCCCTTTCCTTGAGAAATCTTAATGCGCCGGCCAAATCCTGGTTAGACGCGAAGTCGCATTGTCGCTCCATCGACCGCTGACGTGGTCAATACCGAATTGGAGCGAACACAATGCCATTCTCCAGCCTTGCGACCCCACAGGGGCGGCGCAACACAATCCTCGCCTCGGTGGCGGTCGCGGCGCTTGGCGTCGCCGGCGTCGTCGGCGGGAACACCTTCACCCCGACTCACCCGGCTTACGCCGCCGCTGTCTCCACCGCCGATCTGCCGCAGAACGCTCCGTCGTTCGCGCCGTTGATCGACCGCGTCAAAGCCTCGGTCGTGTCCGTCAAGGTCAAGATCGCCGCTGACGACGGCGACGCCCAGGCCAATGTTTCCGGCCAGATGGACAATCTTCCTCCGGAAATCCAGAAGTTCTTCAAGCAGTTCGGCGGCATGCCAAACGGCGGCGGCATGCCTGAGGGCCATCATCCGATGATGATGGGCGAAGGCTCCGGCTTCTTCATTTCGTCCGACGGCTACATCGTCACCAATAACCACGTGGTCGACCACGCCAAGTCCGTCACCGTCACCACGCAGGACGGCAAGACCCTCGACGCCAAGGTTGTCGGCACCGACCCGAAGACTGACCTTGCGCTCATCAAGGTGAACGAGGCCGGCGACTATCCCTTCGTCGCGTTCTCCAAGGAGGCGCCCCGCATCGGCGATTGGGTCGTGGCGATCGGCAATCCTTATGGCCTCGGCGGCACCGTGACCGCGGGCATCGTCTCGGCCGAAGGCCGCGACATTGGCGATGGGCCCTACGACCGCTTCATCCAGATCGACGCGCCGATCAATCGCGGCAACTCGGGCGGCCCGACCTTCAACATGAAGGGTGAGGTCGTCGGCGTGAACACCGCCATCTACTCGCCGTCGGGCGGCAGCATCGGCATCGGCTTCGCGATTCCCTCGACCACGGCTGACAGCGTCATCGGCGCGCTCGAGCACGGCGGCGTCGTTCCGCGCGGCTATCTCGGCGTCAACATCCAGCCGGTGACCAAGGACATGGCCGAGGCCATCGGAATGAAGAGCGACAAGGGCGCGATCGTCGCCGAGGCGATGCCGGGAACGCCTGCGGCCGAGGCGGGCCTCAAGGCTGGCGACGTGATCACCAAGCTGAACGGCAAGGAGGTCAAGGATGCGGCGGATCTCACCATGCGGATCGGCTCGTTCAAGCCCAACGACAAAGTCGAGCTGACCTACCTGCGCAACGGCGACGAAAAGACGGCTCAGATCACGCTCGCCGACCAGAAGAACGAGAAGCTCGCCAAGGCTGACAGCTCGCAAACGAAGGACCACGGCGCGACCCTCGGCATCCAGATCGCTCCGGCGAAGGACGTCGCGGGCGCGGGCGACAAGGGCGTCGCCATCGTCGGCGTCGATCCGAACGGAACGGCGGCCGAGCAGGGACTGGCGACTGGCAACGTCATCCTCGATGTCAGCGGCAAGCCGGTGTCGACCCCTGACGACGTGAAGTCCGGGATCGAGAGCGCCAAGAGCCAGGGCAAGAAGGCGGTGATGATGCGGATTCAGACCGCTGACGGCGCGCGCTTCGTGGCCGTCCCCTTCCCCAAGGCGTAACACCGAATCTTACGCCTTAAGGAGCGGGCGGCGGCGCGCAACGGGAGGGTCGTGCGCCGCCGCTTCGACGCGGATAAAAAGCCGGATTCGCCGGTCCTCCAAAACCACTTCGACGCCGGGGCCTCGCGCCCCGGCGTTGCTTTTCAGGCCGACCTCGCATGGCCGCCGCCGATCCACCCGCGCCCCGGCTCTGAGGCTTCGGTCCTTGCGAGCAGCCGGTGGAAGATGACGAGGTGAATGAAAAAGAGGCTCGGAACCAAAAAGCCCGGGATGATGAGCCAGGGCAATGTGGTCATGATGGCGCTCGTCGGCGGACCGGCAAAGGCGTTCAGCGGACCCGGCGCGGACAAGGCGCCCAGCGCGATCGCGTTCACCAGATCCGCGGCGCCGAAGACATTCCACAATAACGCCAGCGTCCGAACGCGCGCGCCGAACTGGGCGATCGCCCATGCGAGCGGCGCCGCGGCGGCGCCGGCGACGATGTCGCCCCAGCCTGCGCTGGGAGCGAATGGCGCTGGAAGTCTCCCTGCTGCGTAGAGAGCCACGAAGACCACGCCGAGGATGCGGATCGTGTTGATCGCGACCAGCGCGGACAAGGGCATGGCCAGCATCGCCGCCCGAATCGGCTGAAAAGCGAAGAACGCGCAGACCAGCGCCACAACCGGCAACGCCACTGTGAGGCCGAGAGCCGGAACGCCGAACCCGTGGGAAGGATCGAGCGCGCCGCCCGCCCCGATCATGAGCACGAGGACGAACCAGGCGACGAGAACGACGGCGATCGTCAGGCGGCCGCGTGGGCTTCCCGCCATTGCGTAAGCGAGGAAGCCGATGACGAGCGAGGCGTTTGCGGTCAATCCGATCGTCGAGAGAGTTTCGAACATGGCGCTTACTCCTTTCAGTGTATATACACTTCTCGACCAAAACTTATCGCGGCCCTGAGGGCGGGTTCGCCAAAGCCGCGTCCTGCGCCTTCTTCCACAGCGGGAAGGCCCGCCGCGCCGCCTCCTCGCCGGCAGGCGTGATCGCCACCTTATGAACGCGACGGTCCTCGCCCTCCTCGACCCGAACGAATCCGTCCCGAAGGAGCGGACGCAGGTTGCGGGTCAGCGTCGTGCGCTCCAGGCCCTGGAGGTCCGCGAGGCGCGTGGTCGGAATGGGGCCGGTTTGGATCAGCATCGCCAATAGGGTGAACTGGGTGCCGCGGACGCCCGCCCCTCGCATCGCCTTTTCGAAGGCGCGGGTGAGTTCCCGGCTCCGCCGGCGCGCGGCGGTGCACACGCATTGCCGGCAGGCGACGAAGTCGACGGGTTCCGAGTCCATGTTGGGTGTGTATACACGTTATTGGGAGACGTCAAGGGCCGGGAAAAGGCGGAGACCAAAGCCGCGTGCGGCACAGGAATAGCGTCTTTCACGATCTTCTGAAACGGGTTCCCTGGGCGGCCTTCGACAGGCTGGTCGGGGAGCGCGGGAGCGACGAGCGGAGGCGCAGCTTCACCTCGCGCCAGCACCTGACGGCGCTTCTAATTCGCGGCAACTGAGCGGGGCTTCGTCGTTGCGCGAGATCGAGGCGGCGATGGCGAGCCATCCGGGCCGGCTCTATCGTTGCGGCGCGGTCGCGCCGAAGCGCTCGACCTTCGCCGACGCCAACCGCGCCCGCGATTTCCGGGTCTTTTCCGGCCTGTTCGAGGCCATGCTGGCGAGCCGGGCGCGGCTTCCGCCGCAAAATGGCCATGCGGTGCGGCTGATCAATTCGACGGGCTTGGCTCACCGGCGCTGGCGCGCAATGGGCGCGCTTTTCAGCGGCGTCTTCGGCGCCAAGACGCCCGTCGTCTACGATCCCGACCTCGGGCGCCCGGTCTACCACGCCGTCACCGCCGCCAACGTCAACGCTTCCACCCGGATCCCAAGGCGGAGAGCCTCATGAAGACGCTCAAAGCCGAAGAGGCCGACGGTCAGGCCTACCGAGACCTGGCCCATGCCCAGGCCCGCCGCTTGGGCGGCTCATGGCTTCTCCCACGACCCGCTCTTGGCGGAGCGGAACAGCGCGTCGATGACGCGCATGTTGGCGATCGCGTCCTCGATTCCGAACTCGAGCGGCGAGCCGTCCACGATCGCCCGCGAGAAAGCGTCGCCCTGCAGGGTGTACTGGTCGCAGACGGGGAAGGTCTCGACCCGGCGCCCGCCGCCAAGGAGATCCACGCCCGGGTCGATGGCGATCTCGGTCGGCCGGTCGATCGGGGCGTTGAAGGGGATCATGACCTCGATCCGCCCCTTCTCGCCCACGATCGTCACGCGTTGGTGCGCCGACGATTGCGTCCCGACGGTGAAGGTCAGGCAGCGTCCGCCGGGGAACTCGACGAGAGCGCTCGCCAGCCGGTCGGTCTTGAACTTCGGGTCCCGTTCTATCGTGGCCACGACCCGGGTCGGCTCCGCGCCGAAAATGTAGCGCGCGGTGAGAATGGCGTAGCAGCCGATGTCGTAAAGCCCGCCGCCGCCCGGCGGCCGGTTGCGCACATTGTCGGGGTCGAGCAGCCGGTAGGAGAAGAAGGTTTGGATCGCCTGCGTTTCCCCGATCGTGCCGTCCCGCGCAAGCTCGCGGGCGCGGCGCCACTGGGGGTGGAAGCGCACCATGAAGGCCTCGGCGACCAGCTTGCCGGAGGAATCGCGCGCGTCGATCAGCGGCCGCGCTTCCTCGGCGTCGAGGGCGATCGGCTTCTCGCACAAAACGTGCTTGCCCGCGGCGAGCGCGCGAAGCGTCCAAGGCACATGCCCCTCGTTGGGCAGCGGATTGTAGATCGCCTCGATCTCTTTGTCGGCGAGCAGCTCCTCATAGGACCCGTAGGCGCGGGGAATCCCGAGCTGCTTCGCGGCCGCCTGCGCCTTGCCGAGATCGCGCGAGGCGATCGCGGTGATTTCCGAGACCTCGCCCCGCTGCATCGCCGGGATGACCTTTTCAACGGCGATCTTGGCGACCCCAATCACCCCCCACTTGACCTTGCGCACCTGTTTCCCTCCGGTTGAGATCGCCGTCCGATTGCGAGTGGCGGAAATTCTTACGCCTTTGCGGCCGGCACGCGGCCTTCGGTCTGCCGCGCCAGCATCCAGCCCGGATATTCGGGCTTGAGCGCGCTCGCTTCGTCGAGCTTGGCGATCTCATCGGGCGTGAGGGTGAGCTCGGCGGCGGCGAGGTTGTCATCGAGCTGCTCGATGGTTTTGGCGCCGATGATGACGCTCATCACGCCTTTGCGTTGCAAGAGCCACGCAAGCGCGACCCGCGCCACCGAGGAGCCATGAGCCTTGGCGATCGGCGCCATGGCGTCGATGATGTCGTAGGCGCGCTCCTTGTCGACCGGCGGGAAATCAAACACTGTACGGCGCGAATCGTTGTCGCCGCGCTTGTCTCTGGTGTATTTGCCCGAGAGAAAACCACCGGCGAGCGGGCTCCACGCCATCACCCCGAGGCCCTGATCTTCGACCACCGGCACAATCTCGCGCTCGAGTTCGCGCCCGGCGATCGAGTAATAGGCCTGCACCGTCTCGAAGCGCGCGAACCCCCTTTTGTCGGAAATGCCGATCGCCTTCATGATCTGCCAGGCGGCGAGATTCGAGCAGCCGATCGTGTTGACGAGACCGCGGCTCACGCAATCGTCGAGCGCGCGCAGGGTCTCCTCGAGCGGCGTCACGGGGTCGAATCCGTGGATCTGATAGAGATCCACGTGATCGAGCCCGAGCCGTTTCAGGCTGGCGGCGATCTGATCCATGATATGGCCGCGCGAGAGGCCCACGGAATTCGGCCCCGGCCCCATCCGGCTGCGAACCTTGGTCGCGATGATGACGTCCTCGCGCTTGACGCCGAGATCGCGCAAGGCCTGGCCAACCTGAACCTCGGACTGGCCTTCGGAATAGACGTTGGCCGTATCGATGAAATTGACGCCCGCTTCGAGCGCGCGGGCGACGAGCTTGGTGGAGGCAGGCCTGATCGAGCGTCCCAATATTGCGCCACATTCCGCCGGCGCTGCCGCCGTGAAAGGTCATCGCGCCAAGACAGATTTCCGAGACATATTGGCCCGTGCGGCCAAGCGGTCGATAGCGCATGAAACGACTGTCCTTATGAGGAAAGCGCCGCGCTTCGTCGCGCGGCCTGAGGAATTCCCCATTCAACCGCGCAGGCCCCATTTAGGCAAATCGCCATTTCGTGACTCATTTTCGTGCCAGGCGATCGGCGCCCGGACGCGCGCGAAAACTGGCGTCAGGCGGCCTCTGCTTGAACGGGCGGAGTCATGGCGCCGGTCATCATAGCAACCGCGTCCGACATCGTCACCTGCTTCGGGTCCACGACGGTCAAACGGCGGCCCAGACGGTGGATGTGGATTCGGTCGGCAACCTCGAACACGTGCGGCATGTTGTGCGAGATGAGGATGATCGGCAGTCCACGCTTCTTGACGTCGAGGATCAGCTCGAGCACGCGGCGCGATTCCTTGACGCCGAGCGCCGCCGTCGGTTCGTCCATGATCACGACCCGCTTGGCGAAGGCCGCGGCGCGCGCTACCGCCACGCCCTGGCGCTGGCCGCCTGACAGGGTTTCGACCGGCTGATGGATGTTCTGGATCGTCATCAGGCCAAGCTCGTTGAGTTTCTCCCGCGCGAATTTAGCCATGCGCGCGCGGTCGGTTGCTCGGAACCATTGTCCCATGACGCCAGGCGCTCGCGGCTCTCGGCCGAGAAACATGTTGTCGGCGATCGACAGCGCCGGCGAGAGAGCCAGCGTCTGGTACACGGTCTCGATACCCGCTTCGCGAGCCGCGATCGGCGAGGTGAAGTGAACGACTTCTCCGCCGAGCCGAATCTCGCCGAGTCGGGAATGACCGCGCCGCACAGGGCCTTGATCAGCGTCGACTTGCCCGCGCCGTTGTCTCCAATGACAGCGAGGATCTCGCCGGGAAAAAGCTCGAAGTCGGCGTGGTCGAGCGCGGTGACCCGTCCATAGCGCTTGACGAGGCTGCGAGCCAGGAGGACCGGTTCGACGCTCATTTCGACACCCTCCGGATCCACTGGTCAAGCGCGACCGCGACGATGATCAGGACGCCGATGGCGAACTCCTGCCACAGCACGTCGAGCCCGGCGAGGGAAACGGCGGAGCGGAATACGCCGACGATCAGCGCGCCGACAAGCGTCCCGATGATTGACCCTCTGCCGCCGAACAGGGACGTTCCACCGATCACCACGGCGGTGATGCTATCGAGATTGGCGTTCTCGCCAGCCGTCGGGCTGATCGCGCCGACGCGGCCGATCAGCGCCCAGCCGGCGATCGCCGCGATAAGGCCCGCGAGAACATAAACGCTGAGCAGAATGCGATCGGTATTGATGCCCGCGAGCCGCGCAGCCTCCCGATCATCGCCGGTGGCGTAGATGTGGCGGCCGTAGGCAGTGCGATTGAGGACGTACCAGACGACCGCGGCGACCGCGAGCATCAGGAACGTGCCCCACATGATTCGTGCGCCGCCAATCGTGATCTGGTTGCCCATGATCTGCAGGAACCAGGCTTTCTCCTCGATGTCCTGCATGCCGATGGTTTCGCTCTGTGAATAGTAGGTGTTGAGCGCACCGATGATGCTGAGGGTGCCGAGCGTGACAATGAACGGCGGCATCTTGAGCCGCGTAACCAAAATCCCGTTGAGATAGCCGAAGGCGGCCCCGACCAGGAGGCCAATGGGGAAGGCTATGAAGGTCGGAACGCCGGCGTAGACGGCCAAGCGCCCCATCACCACCGAGGAAATGACCATGATGACGCCGACCGAGAGATCGATGCCCGCTGTGAGGATGACGAGGGTCTGGCCAACGCCGACAATGCCGATGACCATGACCTGGGTGAGTATGGTCGAGAAGTTGCTGGCGGCGGTGAACCGTGAAGGATTGACCAGGATCCCCAGCAGCACGCCCAACAACAGCACGACGAAGGGCACGACGGTCGGATACGCGTGGAGAAAACGCTGCGTCCGTTGGAGGATCGAGAGACGATCTTCGTCGAAGGAGGCGACCGTCGCCGCGGCGCCGGTTAGAACTTTCTCGAACTCGTTGGGCGCAGGACGGCCAGTCGCTTCGGTCATCGCTTCCTCGTTCGTTTCCGGTCGCCCTTTGCCTTTTTTGAATCCGCCACGGCGCGACCGCGGCGGATTCTCTTCATTTCACGGGATTAAAGCTCCGAACGCGGGCGGAAATCAACCCCAGCAGATCTTCAGGGCTTCCTCGCTCGTGATCGAGGGAACGCCTTGAACCGGCTTGTCGGTGACGAGCTTCTCACCGGTATCGATGCTTGTCGGCTTCTTGCCCGACTTGATGTACTCCGCAACGGCTTCAACGCCGTCCGCCGCCATCAGGAGCGGATATTGCTGAGAAGTCGCGCCGAGGATGCCCTCCTTGACCCACTTGACGCCCTGGCAGCCACCGTCAACGGCGACGAACAGCACGTCCTTCTCCTTTCCGGCGGCCTTGAGGGCCGCGTAACCGCCGTAGGCGGCCGGCTCGTTGATCGCGTAGACGAGATCGATGTGGTCGGCCTTCTGAAGGATGTTCTCCATCGCCTGGCGGCCGCCCTCGGTCGCGCCCTTCGTCACGTCCGAGCCAACGATCTGTGGGGTGTCGCTCACGGCGTAGTGCTTCGGATCCTTGACCTTAATGCCGTAACCATCGAGGAAGCCGTTGTGACGCAGATAATCGACGGTCGGCTCGTTGGGCGCGAGGTCGAGGGTCGCGATCTTGGCGCTCGCGGCCTTGTCGCCGAGGGTGCCCTTGGCCCACTGCCCGATCAGCTGACCGGCCTTGAAATTGTCGGTCGCGAAGTTGGCGTCAGCCGCCGTGATCGGGTCGAGCGGAGTGTCAAGGGTGATGACGAGGACGCCGGCGTCACGCGCCTTCTTTACCGTCGGCACAATCGCCGTCGAATCGCTCGGCACGAGCAGAATGCCCTTGGCGCCCGCCGCGATGAGCTGTTCGATCGCCCTCACTTCGCCATCGTTGTCGCCATCGAACTTGCCGGCGTACGCCTGAGGCGTCAGCCCAAGCTCCTTGGCCTTGGCGTCGAAGCCTTCTTTCATTTTGACAAAGAAGGGATTGGTGTTGGTCTTCGTAACAAGCCCGACGATGTCGCCGGCGTGAGCAGGGGCGCCGACGACGGCGAGAGACAGGGCCGCGGCAGCGATGGACGTGAACAATCCGGACATCTTGGACACAGATTTCCTCCCGATGAGTCGATCCAGCGACGTCGATCGTCAAGGTCAATGACGACTAGACGTGATGTCTTTGCCGCCCCGTGACTGTTCGCGCCGCCGTGGTTCCTTAGGGCAGACTTTAAGCGAAGAGTCAAGGATAATTACACTCACTTGAATTATCCTTGACAGGCGCCTCATTCGGCACGATTATGCGACGGAACTCATTTACGAAAACACATGAGCGGAGGGATGAGGGAGGCGCATGTCGACCTGCGCGCGCATGCGATGAGTGGGCTCGGGTCCGGCATGTCGCTAGCATCGCCGTTTGCCGTCTCTCCCGAGCTGACCGCCGGCGGCGCCAATCAGGCAGGCGTTCGGCTGTACAATGAGCGTTTGTTGCTCTCACTCGTGCGCCGCTTCGGTCCTTTGTCCAAAATTGAAGTCGCCCGATTGACCGGCCTGTCAGTTCAAGCGACGTCGGCAATCATGAATCGGCTGCAAGCGGAGGGCCTGCTAAAGCGGGAGGCCCCGCTCCGTGGCCGAGTTGGGCAGCCGACGATCCCCATGTCGATCGATCCCGAAGGCGCCTTTTCTTTCGGACTCAAGATCGGACGACGGACCTGTGATTTGGTGCTGATCGACTTTCGCGGAACGATTCGCGAGCGGACCTGGCGCTCTTACCCGTTTCCCACGCCGATCATCATTCTCGAGTTTGTCCGAGAATCGCTGCCGTCGCTCATCGGGTCGCTTACGGCGTCCCAGATAGGGCGGATCGCGGGCCTCGGCGTCGCGATCCCTTTCCAGTTGTGGAGCTGGGAATCCGAAATCGGCGCGCCGGAGGGCGCAATGAACGCCTGGCGGCGCTTCGACGCGGAAAGCGAAATCGCCGCCGTCTGCTCTTACCCAACGATGCTTTGCAATGACGCAACCGCCGCCTGTGCGGCGGAATTCTTCTTCGGTCGCTCCTTGCGCTATCGTGACCTCCTCTATTTTTTCGTCGGCGAGTTTCTCGGCGGCGGCTTAGTGCTCGACGGAGCGCTACGCCCCGGACGCACCGGCAACGCAGCCGCGCTCGGCTCAATGCCGATCTTGACGAAAGTCAACGGTGAAGTCGCTCGGCAGCTCATTGCGTGCGCGTCAATTCATCAACTCGAGCGTCGCCTCGAAGCGGCTGGCGTCGACCACTCGTCGATTTACGCGTCGCCCGAATCGTGGGGCGAATTTGGCGCTCAGCTCGACAGCTGGATTGAAGACTCCGCCTCCGCTTTGGCCTATGCGACAGTCGCCGCGATCTCCGTGATCGACTTTGAGGCCATCGTGATTGAGGGCGCGCTTCCCGCGACGGTGCGCGAGCGCCTCACCGCTCGCACGGCTCAGGTCTTCGCTAGCCTCGATCGGCGGGGCTTGAGCGAGGTCGACATCGTTTCTGGCTCGATCGGCGCCGACGCGGGGTCAATCGGAGCAGCGGCGTTGCCGTTGATCAAGCAATTCGCTCGCGACCGAGAAGTTTTGTTCAAGGACGCGATGAGGCAGGCGAGCTGAGACAAAAGCATTCGCATCGCGAGCTTGGCTCAGAATGCGTTCGTCGGTAATCTTCTGGCGCGGGACGGCCGTCGAACCTGCCGCGAGCGACCGCCATTCCTTTCAACGATTGAACAGAGGCGTTATGGCCCTACGCATTGTGAAGGCTGAGCCGTTCGATCTCGTTGTCTTTGGGGGCACCGGCGATCTCGCTCATCGCAAGCTCTACCCGGCGCTCTTTCACCGCGAGCGCAGCAACCAGCTCTCCGAGCCGACCCGGATCATCGGCGCTTCGCGCCGTCAACTCAGTCGCCAGGCGTTCCGCGACTCGGTCAAGGATACGCTCACGAAGTTTCACGTCATAAATGGCGAAGCGGATCCGGCGATAGAACGATTTCTGTCCAGGCTCGATTATGTCGCGGTCGACGCTGTCAAGGACGGCGGATGGGCGGACCTGAAGGCGCTGCTTGGCGCCGATGATCGCATCCGCGCGTACTATCTCGCGACCGGTCCGGGCCTGTTCGGTCCGCTGGCGAAACGTATCGGCGCAGAAGGTCTGGCAACCCCGCGCTCACGCATCATTGTCGAGAAACCGATTGGCAAAGACGGTTCGAGCGCGGCAGCCATCAACGACGTGATCGGCGCCGTTTTTCTCGAGCGAAACATTTTCCGCATTGATCACTATCTCGGCAAGGAATTGGTGCAGAATCTCATGGCGCTGCGCTTCGCCAATATTCTGCTCGAGCCGCTGTGGAACAATGCGCACATCGATCACGTGCAGATCACCGTCGCTGAGACGCTTGGGGTCGAGGGACGCGGTGGCTACTACGAAGAAGCCGGCGCCATGCGGGACATGGTCCAGAACCACATGATGCAGCTCCTTTGCCTTGTTGCCATGGAGCCGCCGAATTCGCTTGAGGCGGATTCCCTGCGGGATGAAAAGCTGAAAGTGCTGAAGGCGTTGCAGCCGATCGACGAAACCAACGCCTCAAATCTCACCGTACGTGGGCAATATCGCGCCGGCTTCGCCGATGGCGGCCCGGTGCCCGGCTACCTGCAGGACATCGGCAAGGATGCGAGCGATACCGAAACGTTCGTTGCTCTCAAACTTGCAATCGCCAATTGGCGGTGGGCCGGGGTTCCGTTCTATCTTCGTACAGGCAAGCGGCTCCCTCAGCGCTTTTCGGAGATCGTCGTTGTATTCCGCCGGCTGCCGCACGTCATATTCGGGATGCATCCCGACGGCATACCTGCCAACAGCCTTGTGATGCGAGTTCAGCCGGATGAAGGAATCAAGCTGTGGATGATGGTGAAGGAGCCGGGCCCCGGCGAGATGCGGCTGCAACATGTGCCGCTCGACATGAGCTTCGCCAAGGCCTTCGGCATGCCGTCCGCAGACGCCTACGAGCGGCTGCTGATGGACGCGCTCCGTGGCAACGCGGCGCTCTTTATGCGACGCGATGAAGTCGAGGCGGCTTGGAAATTCATCGATCCCATTCGCGACGCCTGGGCGCAATCTGGCGAGCCGCCGCGCCCGTACGCCGCCGGCACTTGGGGACCCAACGCGTCCGTCGCTTTGATCGAACGCGACGGACGAACCTGGAATGAGGAATACGAATGATCAAGACAGATTTTCAGCTTCGTGAGTTCGTCAATGGGGAAGAGCTTGCTCGCGGGCTTGCCGACTGGACGGCAGAGCGATTGCGGGAAGCTATCGCAGCTCGAGGAGTCGCGTTGCTCATCGTCTCCGGCGGCAAGTCGCCCGCTCGGTTCTTCGACCTGCTTTCGAATTTGGACCTCGAATGGTCGAGGGTTGCAATCACTCTTGCCGACGAGCGCTGCGTGGCCGATGACAGCCCGCGTTCCAACGCCCGGCTGGTGCGCGAAAGGCTCTTGCAGAATCGCGCTCAAGCGGCAAGCTTCACACCGCTTGCGGATATCCGCTTGCCAAAGGAACAGGAGCTCGCCTCCGCAAGCGCTCGTATCGCCAATCTGCCGATGCCCGCGGATGTCGTGATTTTGGGCATGGGCGATGATGGGCACACTGCTTCCTGGTTTCCCGGGGCCGAAGGGCTCGCCGAGGCGATGGACCCGGGGGCTCGGCAACTCGTCGCTCCGATTACTGCGCCAGATGCGCCCGAACCGCGGCTGACACTCACCGGACGCGTGATCTTGCGAGCCAAAGCGATTGCGCTCGAGATCCAAGGGGCTGGCAAGCTTGCTACTTTCTCAGCCGCGCTCGAGCCTGGCCCAGAACCGGCCATGCCCATTCGCGCCGTGTTGCGGCGCGCCGCCGATCGCCTCACCGTATTCATGACTTCACAGGCGGACGCTTCTCCGGACGCAGCGGCCGCAATGAGGCCTCCGGCTCGTTGAGCCCGGATTTGGCAAGCGAGCGCTTGGCGCTTGCCCGGCGTAGGCCGAACCGGCCGCAACCGTGGCTCAAGCCGATAGACCCGGCCGTCTCCAGCGCGATATTGCGGCTCGCCGGGCTCACTGCCGATTCGAGTCCGGGAAGAGCAGGTTAGGCGTTTCAACGGGCCCCGACGGCGGCGTTCTTGATGCCCGTCCGCCGAGCATTGCTTTCGAATTGCAATTTGTCTTTCGACCGCTGTGGAACTCGTTTCCGAGCATGCTCGTAGTTCAGAAGGATTACGATCGCGAGCAGAGAAAACATCAGCATATGATTTTCTTTCTGCGACAGAACGAGTCTGTTCATAATGAATCCAATAAAGCTGCAAGCCAACGCGCCGGCCAATGCGCCAGACTCCGACACATCCGAGAGATAGTTCTTTAGACCATACCAGACCGGAAGCACGAGCAGTCCCACGAAAAATAGGAGCCCCGGAACCCCCGTCTCGAGGATGAGCGAAAGCGCGTAGCTATCGATCGTATAGTCTCCGAAAATAGATCCTCCCATCCCAAACCCATGACCGGTGATCGGATTTGATTTGATGTAGGGAATTCCGGCATACCACTGATCATATCGCGATTGTGTGCTGCTCGCTTGGGCGGCGCCTCCTAGCACCATATCGTGAAGGCTGTGGGAGGCCATGAGCGCTCCAACGACACAACCGGCGCCGATAATGCCGACCACAGCAGAAATTGCTGGGGCCAGACTTGCCTTGGTGCTCGCCGCTTTGCGAATCGAATAGAAAGCGGCGAACACGGCAACGGATGCCATGACGCCAGCAAATCCACCTCGCGACCCAGAGGCGAAAATTCCAACGACTCCGCCGACTGCAACCATGCCTCCGAGGACCCGCTCCAAAAGCTTCTCTCTGTGCAGAAGGAAAAATAGACCGATTGGGATGACGATGATTTCAAATTCTCCGAAAGAAAGCGCAGTGACAAAGGTTGACGACGCTCTGAATAGGCCGTTTCGAAAATCTCCGGCATTAGGCAGAAGACCGGCGAGCGTAGGATTATTCTCGATCATCGTCGCCAACATACTTTTCGGAAAAATCTCGACGAAGAAGTTGATGCTTAAGAAAAAACTCAATGACTCCGGCCCCTGTATTGAATATGGCGCAAAGGCAGATGATTTTTAAAATCCAAATGACATCATCATTGTTCCTCACTATATAGATCATAGCAAAGAACGGCACATACCAGGATAGAATGGCCTCTACGAATTGCGAAACGGATTGGGTTGGGCTCATTGACGTTAAAATTGATAGTGCGGCCATGGCAAGAAAGCCGGTCGCACAAATAACAATCAACAAAGAAGAACGGAGTCGTTCCGCGATTTGCCGTCGGACATCGGAGGAAGCTGCAACCGCAACAACGAACGGCGCTATCAAAGTAAACGTTGCAACGCGGCGCGCGGAAATCCAAGGCAGGCCTGAGAATTGGACCGTATAATAAAACGGAATGATCAGGTCGGCGACCAGCATGACCAAGAACGCCTTGCGAATGAAACCCTGCGACACGAGCGGTAGATCTGGCATTACCCAAAGCAGGACCAATCCGGCGATCGCGACAATTCCGAAGGAGCCCATCGGCGGAAGGATAACCGCGGCGAAGCCGAGGACGACGCCTAAAGCGACGGACGCGATAGCCCATGCCACAATTGGGACGAGGTGACGCAGGAGGTTGGGCGCCGCCCGCCCGGCAAGTCTTGTCTCCGCCATCGCGATCGAAGCGATTTGGGACAGGGCAAACCGGTTCCCGATGCGAGTTGTCATTGCCGTTGAACTCCCGAACGCTTCGGAGGCTGTGACCGTCGCCGCATATTGTCCGACATAGGTTCCAATTCTTTATCTGCGCTAATCGCCAAGCTCGGCGGCAAGATCGAAATTTCAGCCGTTTCGCGGTGAGCGTAGGGGCTGGTCGAGGCTAACAAGAAAGCATCAGGCCTACCCGGCGGTCTCGCTTCGGCGTCCTCGTTCTCGTTACAAATAGGCGCACTCGGCGCGATGCATGGCTGCTGCAGCATGAAATTCAGTCTTTCCGGCTGTTCCGCTGCGCCAGTCAATTGCTCAGCTGAGCATTCAGGCGCGCAAGAAATTCCGAGAGATCGTCAGTCACAAAATCCGCCACGTCGCCCGCATCAGAAATCGCCTGGTCATGAAGCTCACGATGGTCAAAGCATCCGGCTTTGGTTGTCACCAGCGTGGTCATCATGCCTTTGGCTTTGGGCACCGCCAAATTCCTGGTCACGTCCTCGAACATCGCCGACGCTCGCGGATCAACTCCGCATCGCTCGAAAAAGGCGTCGTAAGCGCCCTCGGCGGGTTTTGGCGTCAGGCCGGCCGCGACGATGTCAAACGCCTCTTCAAAAAGCCCGTCGAGGCCGAGCTGCCTCGCCGTCAGGATCGCGTGGCTGCGTGACCCGTTGGTGAAGATCAGCTTCCGTCCCGGCAGTCTCCCGATTTCGTGGGCGAGAGCGGGGTCCGGTTTGAGGCTGGAGCGGTCTATATCGTGAACAAAGTCGAGGAAGCGCTCGGTTAGATCGAGGTGTTCTTGCACCAGCCCGCTGAGGGTCGTCCCGTGGCGGGAATAATAGTGCTTGTGCAGGGCGCGAGCCGACTGCCCGTCGATCCCGAAAAGTTCGACCAGAAACAAAGTGATCCGTTCGTCGATCTTTGGCCAAATGCCGCTGTCCGGAGGATAGAGGGTGTTGTCGAGGTCGAAGACCCAGGTTGTGACGTGGCCAAAGCGAGCCCGCAGGGCGTCGTCGGACGGCAAGCGGAACGCCGCCGGCGCAATCAGCGGCGCCATGGACTTATACTGGTTTCACGCGTCAAAATTGAGGCTCCGTCGCTGCTGGACTTTTCGCCGAGATTAGCGGCGACAACTTGACCCTTCTATAACAATCCGTTTGCGGATGTCACGCGTTCGCCAGAGCGTGCTCGACGGCCTTCCGCATCATACTCGAGAACCCGACGGTGCGGATGGCCTCGGGCGCGACCCAGAAACACCCGGCCGGCGGGTCGCCGTCAAATTCCGTAGCATAGACAGTGAGCATGAGGGTAAAATGGGTGAAGACCTGCTCGACCTCGCCCGGTAGGCGCCCCCATCGCGCCTCGACTGGAGCGACTTTGGCAGGCGCGCCATCCGGGCCATTGCTCGTCCACGCGGTGCCCGGCAACTCGATCGTCGAGGCGAGGAGGCCGTGCGCCGGACGGCGGCGAGCGAGAAAGGCGCCGTCGGGGCGGCGCGCGAAAAACACGGCGCCCCGCCGGCGCGGCCGCGTCTTGGCCTGCGCGCGCCTGGGATAGGCCTCCGCAAGGCCGGCTTGGTGCGCCAAGCAATCCTGAGCGAGCGGGCAGGCGTTGCAAGCGGGATTGCGGGGGCGGCAAAGCATCGCGCCGATATCCATAAGCGCCTGCGCGAAATCGCCCGCTCTCTCGCTCGGCGCCAGCGCTCGCGCCGCCTCGGCAAGTTCAGCTCTCGCCTGCGCGATCGGCTGTTTGAGCGCGGTGAGCCGCGCCAGGACGCGGGCGATATTGCCGTCGACCGGGGCGCTCGGCCGGCCGAAGGCGATCGCGGCGATCGCCGCGGCGGTATAGGAGCCGACGCCGGGAAGCGCCCGCAATTCCGCTTCCTCGCTCGGAAACCGTCCGCCGCGCCGGGCGACCTCCTTGGCGCAGGCATGCAGATTGCGCGCGCGCGAATAGTACCCGAGGCCCGCGAAAGCGCTCATCACCGCTTCGACCGGGGCGGCGGCGAGGTCCTCGACCCGCGGCCATTTGGCGATGAAGGCCTCATAATAAGGCGTCGCGGCCCGCGCGGTTGTTTGCTGCAACAGCACTTCGGAAAGCCAGACCCGGTACGGATCGGGCGTTTCCCCTGGGATAGCTCGCCAGGCGAGCGTTCGGCGATGGAGATCCCACCATGCGAGCACGCGGGCGACAACCGCCTTTCGCTTTGCCTCGGACGCCAGCGCGCTTACATTGACGCCCATGCGCTCGACCCCAGCCACCGCCCTCGCCCTTCCTTCGTCGAAGCGATGATGAAGCCTAGCCGAGGCGGCGCCAAGCCGTTGGCCGAATTCACGACCGGCCTGATCGCCGAGGCGCTCGCCGCGCGCGGCTTGGGCGAGGCGAGCCTGATCGCCGACTGGCCGGCCATCGTTGGCGAAACGCTTGCCCGTCATCTCCGGCCGATCCAGCTGCAATGGCCGCCACGGGCCGCCAAACGCGACCCCGACGCGCCGGTCGCGTCCGCCACTTTGGTGCTCAGGGTCGAAAGCGCTTTCGCGCTCGAGGCGCAGCACAGCGCCTCGGTGATCGTAGCTCGGGCGAACGCCCATCTCGGCTGGCGGTGCGTCGACAAGGTCGCCTTCCGGCAAGGCCCGTTGCCTCCGCTCAAGGAGAAGCGCCGTCCGCCTCCGGTCCCTTCTGACGCGGCGGAAGCCGCTGCGCGCGCCGCGGCCTCGCCGATCGTCGATGACGAGTTGCGCGACGCCGTCGCGCGGCTCGGCGCGCGGGCGATCGACAGAGCCGCGCGTTTGACGCGTGCGGCTGGCGCGAAAAATCCGAAGGGAGGCTAGGCCTTGTCCCTCCGCCATCCGCTCGCCGGACGAACGATCGAGCGCATGAACGGCGCCGGCAACGCCATCCTTGTGCTCGACATGCGGGGTTCGCGCGACTGGCCGACGGCGCGGGACGCGCGGGCGATCCATTGCGCGCCGGGCTTGAGCTACGATCAGATGATGGTGCTCCGCGGTCCGAGGACGGAAGGGACAGCGGCCGACGTGCTCATCTACAACAACGACGGCACGCTCGCCGGCGCCTGCGGCAACGGCGCCCGCTGCGTCGCCGACCGCCTGTGCCGCGAACTCGGGGCGAGCGCCGTCACGATCTCGACCGAGGCGGGCGAGATCGCGTGCGAGCGGCTCGGACCCTGGTCTTACCGGGTGGATATGGGGCCGCCGCGCCTCGAGTGGGACGCCATTCCGCTTCGCCATGCCGTGCGCGACACGCGGCAAGTGAACCTCTGGCCGGACGGCGAAGGGCCCGCGGAGCTGGGGCCAGCCTCCGTCGTCAACATGGGCAACCCGCATGCGGTGTTCTTCGTGCCCGACCTTGAGCGCATCGACGCGGCGCGGCTCGGGCCAAGGATCGAGGTCGAGCGCCTGTTCCCCGAGAAGGCCAATGTCACCTTCGCTCAGGTCCTTGCCCGCGACGAGGCGAGAGCGCGGGTGTGGGAGCGCGGCGTTGGGCTGACGCTTGCCTGCGGCTCGGCCGCTTGCGCGACCCTGGTCGCGGCGGCCCGGCTTGGGCTCATGGACCGCAAAGGGACGGTGCGCCTGCCGGGGGGCGACCTCATCATCGAATGGCGCGGCTCGGATGGCCACGTTCTGATGACCGGTCCGGTCGAATACGAAGGAGCCTTCACCCTCGACGACGGGTTGTTCGAAGCCGCGGCGCCGTGATCGCAGACGCGGGCGCCGACGACAGCGGGGCTAAGCGCGCGCGCCGGGTCGACGCCATCGACTGCGCGCGCGGCCTGGCGCTGGTCGGCATGGCCGTCTACCACCTGAGCTGGGACCTCGCCGACTTTCGGCTTGCCCCGCCGTGGCTGCCATTCACGCCGCAGATGCGGCTCTTCTCGCATGTCGTGGCGAGCGCGTTCCTCGTCCTGGTCGGCGTGTCGCTGGCGCTTGCCCATCGCAACGGGCTGAACGTCAGGGCCTTCTGGCGCCGCTTCGCGATCGTCGCGGGCGCGGCGGCGCTGGTGACCGCGGGCAGCTTCGCCTTCGCGCCGAGCGAGCCCATCACTTTCGGCATTCTGCACTGCATCGCCGTCGCGAGCCTCCTCGCCGCGCCATTCGTGACCGCGCCGGCCTGGGCCAGCTTTGCGATGGCCTTCGCGGCGATCGCCGCGCCCGGACTCGGCCGCTCGACCCTGTTCGATCCGCCCTGGCTCCAGTGGCTGGGCTTAAGCGAGGCCTTGCCGAACACGCTCGACTGGCGCCCGCTTCTGCCGTGGGCAGGCGTCGTCTTTCTCGGCCTCGCCGCCGCGCGCTTGCCCGGTGTTCCTCGAGCGGCTGACGTCGCCCGAGCGTTGGCGCGCCAAGTCGGCGCCGTCGCGCGCGATCTGTTTCGCCGGCCGGCACAGCTTGGCCGTCTATCTCGTCCATCAGCCGATCCTGATCGGGCTTCTTTGGGTGCTGACCGCCTGGGGGCCGCTGGCGGCGAAGCCGGACATGAACGGCTTCATCGTCTCGTGCCAGCGCGCCTGCGTCGCCAAAGGCCGCCCGGCCGGAGAGTGCGAGACGGGCTGCCGCTGCGTCGCCGACGCCGTCGTGAGCTCGGGCGACGCCGACCGGCTGGAGAGCCTTGCCCCGGAGCGCCGGGAGGAGCTCAAGCGGCTCGCCGACGCCTGCATGGGGCGGTGAGCCGGTTGGGCTGGCGGCCCGCAACCTGAGGGCGAGTCCCTGTCAAGTAAAACCAAGGAATTCCAAAGAAAAAGGCTTGGATTTCGTTCGTTTCCTTTGGCCGTTTCTGGGCTTTTCAATGGGTTACGCGAGAAAAAATAAAAAAATTCGAGCCGCGTCTCAACTCGCGTCCGGGGTTGTGGAAGGACCGGGGTAAACCTACCCGATCCGTGGTTGCACACAGGACCTCTTCCCCCTCGCCGCCGCTTAAAGTTTGGCGAGCGCGGCCGGTCTTCGGTCAGACAAAATACGCTAGCATAGAATTCTGGCGGAGAGAAGATCTTGTTTGGCTCTGGTCGCGATCCCCGTTGGCCCACTGGGTTTCGGGCCCCGACAGGTCATGAAGCGTCATGGCCGGGCTCGACCCGGCCACCCACGAGAACACCGCTCCCTCAGTATAAACCTCTGATACGAAACACGATCCTTTTGCGATTCCAGATCATCGCGGCGGGGCGGCGTGGATGGCCGCGACGAGCGCGGCCATGACGGCTCACGGCAGAATTCCCGAAACAACAGCTAACGCGATAAGAGCCCCTTGTTTGCTCTTATCGCGATCCCCGTTGGAACGGCTGATTTGGCCCGGCGAACCGACCTTGCCGTCGTGGCCTCAGGACGTGGCCCCCTCGTCGTCAATTCCGGCTGGGAGCGGGATCGGGTCTTACAGCCCTGCCGCCCTAAGCCGCCGCGCGGATCGCCTCGATGTGCGCGCCATAGGCCTTCGGATCGCCCTCGAACACCTTCGAGCCGGCGACGAAGACATTGGCCCCGGCGCGCGCCAGAAGCGGCGCGGTCTCCGGCGCGACGCCCCCATCGACTTCGATGTCAATCTTGCGCGTCCCAATCATGCGCTTCACCCGCGCGACCTTGTCGAGCATGGCGGGAATGAACGCCTGACCACCGAAGCCGGGATTGACGGTCATGACCAGGATCAGGTCGAGCCGGTCGAGCACGTATTCGACCGCGCTCTCGGGCGTTCCGGGATTGATCGCCACGCCCGCCTTTTTGCCGAGCGCGCGGATCTCCTGCAGCGACCGGTCGAGATGCCGGGTCGCCTCGGCGTGAACCGTGATGTGATCGGCGCCCGCCTTGGCGAAGGCTTCGAGATAGGGGTCGCAAGGCTCGATCATCAGATGGCAGTCGAACGGCTTGTCGGTGAGCGGCCTCAACGCCGCGACGACGGGCGGCCCGAAGGTGATGTTGGGCACGAAATGCCCGTCCATCACGTCGAGATGGATCCAGTCCGCGCCGGCCGCGACGACCGCGCGCACCTCTTCGCCGAGCTTGGCGAAATCCGCCGACAGGATCGACGGCGCCATGATGATGGGATGGGTCACGCGCCGATCTCCTTCTTCCACGGCCGGTCGAACGCGGCGCTATCGATGGTCGCCGCGAGGGCTGGAGTCAATGCGCCTAAGTTAAGGCAAATTGCATTTGGATCGAACCGAGATCGTCATCGCGAGCGCTATGGCGCCGAGAGACGCTCGTCTGCCGGACGGCCATGTCGGCCCGCTCGGCGGCGAGCCCGTCCGCCATGGCGCGACGCTGCCTGGATCTCCACTTCCCCGGAACAAAAAGCCCGGGGTCCTCGCGATGACGAATTCCTCCCAACACAATAACAATGCAGGTCTGTTCGTACGAAATAACAACCTAAACATATAGTTTAAATCGTTGCGTTCTCGCGGCAGGCCGCCTATGACCGCGCCTTCTCAAGGGAACCCTCGATGGCGAGCGTATTGCCAGCCCACCTCAAGCGGCTGGAGGCCGAATCCATTCACATCATGCGGGAAGTTGTCGCCGAGATGCGCAATCCCGTGATGCTCTACTCGATCGGCAAGAACTCGAGCGTCATGCTGCACGTGGCGATGAAGGCCTTCCATCCGGCCAAGCCGCCGTTCCCGCTGCTGCACGTCGACACGACCTGGAAGTTCCGCGAGATGATCGCCTTCCGAGACGAGACGGCGCGGCGGCTCGGTCTCGATCTGATCGTCCACATCAACCAGGACGGGGTGAAGCGCGGCATTTCGCCGATCGCCTCGGGCTCTCAGTTGCATACCCAGGTGATGAAGACCGAGTCGCTCAGGCAAGCGCTGGACAAGGGCGGCTTCGACGCCGCTTTCGGCGGGGCTCGCCGGGACGAAGAGAAAGCCCGTGCGAAAGAGCGCATCTTCTCTTTCGTTCGGCCGCGCACGCGTGGGATCCACGCAATCAGCGCCCGGAACTCTGGCGCCTGTTCAACACCCGCATCCGCGAAGGCGAATCGATGCGCGTCTTCCCGCTCTCCAACTGGACCGAGCTGGACGTCTGGGAATATGTGCAGGCGGAAGACATTCCTGTCGTGCCGCTCTATTTCGCCAAGGAGCGGCCTGTGGTCGAGCGCTCGGGCACGCTGATCATGGTCGACGACGACCGCTTGCCACTCCTGCCCGGCGAAACGCCGCAGATGCGAAAGGTCCGAATCCCGCACGCTCGGCTGCTATCCCTTGAGCGGCGCGATCGAGTCCGGCGCGACGAGTCTCGACGACATCATCGACGAGATGCGCGCCTCCACCACCTCCGAGCGCCAAGGCCGCCTGATCGATACGGACGAAGCGGGCTCGATGGAGAAGAAGAAGCGCGAGGGGTACTTCTGATGAACGCCCCCATCACCTCAAGGACGCCATCCCGTCCCTTCTCCCTCGGGGGGAAGGTGTCACGCCGCAGGCGTGACGGATGAGGGTCTTCGCCGATTAGCAGAAATCGTAGGCACGTATCTCCGTTTACGTCGTCTTGCGACACACCCTCATCCGGCCGCCCTTCGGGCGTCCACCTCTCCCCCGGGGGAGAAGGGGGGCATACGCGGCCGCCCAATGGAAACGCGCATGAACGCGCCGCTTCGCGTTTCCGCGCTCCCCACCTTGCGCTTCATGACCTGCGGCAGTGTCGACGACGGCAAGTCGACCCTCATCGGCCGGCTGCTCTACGACAGCCAGCTCATCCTCGACGACCAGTTGGCGTCGCTCCGCAACGAGAGTCGCAACCGCACGTCGGCGACGAGGGATCGACTTCTCGCTGCTCGTCGACGGCCTCGCCGCCGAGCGCGAGCAGGGCATCACCATCGACGTCGCCTACCGGTTCTTTTCGACCGACAAGCGCAAATTCATCGTCGCCGACACGCCGGGCCACGAGCAGTACACGCGCAACATGGCGACCGGCGCCAGCAACGCCGATCTCGCCATCGTGCTGATCGACGCGCGCAAGGGCGTGCTGACGCAGACCCGCCGGCACAGCTTCATCCTGAGCCTGATCGGCGTGAAGCATGTGGTGCTGGCGGTCAACAAGATCGACCTCGTCGGCTATGACGAGCGCGTCTTCCGCGACATCGAGAGCGCCTATCGCGCCTTCGCCGAACCGCTTCGTTTTCGAGCGCTGTTGGCTATCCCGGTCTCGGCGCGCGTCGGCGACAACATCTCGACGGCGAGCCCGAAGACGCCGTGGCACCAGGGCGGCCCTCTCCTGGTGACGCTTGAGACCATCGAGGTCGGGCGACCGCCGCACCGCCCCGTTTCGTTTTCCGGTGCAATGGATCAATCGCCCCAATCTCGATTTCCGCGGCTTCGCCGGAACAATTCCGAGCGGCCGCGTCAAGCGCGGCGAGCCGATCGTCGTCGCCGGATCGGGCAAGCCGACGACCGTCAAGTCCATCCTGGTCGCCGACCAGGAGACCGATAGCGCCGAAGCGGGCGACGCGGTGACCCTGACGCTCGCGGAAGAACTCGATATCGCGCGGGGCGACGTGCTTGCGCATCCGGCGAGCAGGCCAGAGGTCGCCGACCAGTTCACCGCGCATCTCATTTGGATGAGCGCCGACGCCATGCTGCCCGGCCGCTCGTACCTGATGAAGATCGGCGCCCGCACCGTCCCGGCGCAGGTCACCGAGCTTAAGCACCGCATCGATGTGAACAACTACGACAAGCTCGCCGCCAAGAGCCTCGAGCTCAATGAAGTTGGCTTCTGCAACCTCGCGACGACGGCGCCGATCGCCTACAACTCCTACGCCGACAATCACGACACGGGCGGCTTCATCCTGATCGATCGCCAAACCAACGCGACGGCAGCGGCGGGCATGATCGCCCACGGGCTCAGGCGCGCGACCAATGTGCACCGGCATGGGGCGACGGTGGGACGGGAGGCGCATGCAAGCCTTAAGCACCAGAAG
>CAWFZA010000023.1:0-257963 GCA_963820095.1 uncultured Alphaproteobacteria bacterium | reverse complement strand
TCGCCGGGTAGAGCGCAAGGAGAGATTGCGGGGCGAAATCCTTGCGGCTGCCGGCAAAATGTTTGCCGATCGCGGCTACGAAGCCGTGACGCTTCGAGAGATCCGCTAAAGAAATCGGTTATACACACGCCGTCATCTACCAGCATTTTCCGGACAAATCACATATCCTTGCCGAGTTGAGCCGCAAGACGATCGGGCTGATGATTCAGAATTTCGACGCGATTGCCGCTAAATATCTCGCACCGAAAGAGCGCCTTTTTGCGACCTCGCGCGGCTTGATTCAATTCTGCATTGCCCACCCACAGCAGTTCCGCAACGTCTTCTTCGGGCCGGGAACCGCAATGGCGTCCGCGCTGGACAATATATCAACGACATTGGCGCGCCGTTGTTCGAACGTTTCGTACATCTCTTTTTCGATGTTGCCAGGGATGAACGATTGCCAAACAAGGATGACATAGTGATTGCGCATACTTGGTGGTTTACGATTTTTGGCCTCGCCACACTCTTTGTTATCCAAGGGGTTGTGCCGGACCTGTCTGACCAGGCTCTCGTGGTCGAGCAAACGATCGCAACGCTTTGGGCAGGAATTCAGGCGGTACCTCGATTGCCGAAGAGCGCAATCACTAAGCGTTCCAGCCGATCCCGTGCCTCAAAGCAATAACAGCTTCTGCTAAAGGTACACTGGCCGCAAGGCAGCACCCTACATCAAGGGCTGATGCTCAATTTCCTTCCGCTTCTACTTCGGCGAAAATGTTTCCTCCTGCAACCGCGGGCGGAGGTCATCATGCAAAATGGAAGCGTCGTACGAAGAATTCGCAAGGTGCATTCGGATATTTGGCAGTTTCGCTGGCGGGAGGAGACGGCCGGGGAAAGAAAATCGATCGGCGCAGACAAATCGGAACGATCGATCAGATTCCAGACATTGAAACAGCGCGTAAAGCAGCAAGCCTTCTTGTTTCGGATTTGAATGCACGAACGGCCAAATCGAAATTTCTTTCGATGACCATCGCCCAGCTGTGCGGTCATTTTGAACAAACCGAATTGAGTCTCGCGAACACTTGGCGGAGTTATTCGACCAAGACAATCTATAAGGTCTACCTGAAACGATGGATCATTCCGAAATGGAGTGAGCGTCTATTGAGCGATATCAGGACTATCGAGGTCGAAGCCTGGCTTCGAAGCCTTCCGATCGCGAGGAGCACGTGCGCAAAGATCCGCAACGTGATGTCCGTGTTGTTCAATCACGCTTGTCGGTATGAGTTCTTCGATGGGAATCCAATCAGACTCGTTCGCCAGAGCGCAAAGCGACGATCGCCGCCAATAGTGCTCACTCCGGGCGAAATCAGAATTCTTTTGGAAGGGCTAAAACTTCGCGAGAGGACTCTGGTCTTCATCGCGGCATCAACCGACATTCGGCAAAGCGAACTGTTCGCGCTGAAATGGGATGATATCAATCTTTCCGCGGGAACAATGAACGTGTCCCGGTCCCCAAAAGCGAGAGACCAGGGGCACCCTCAAGAGGTTGGAAAACGACACCGGAATCGGTGCCACCAGCCAAAGATTCAGTTGACAATGTACCAACGAATCGGTATGTTTCATACCAACCAGATGGTATCTGACATGACGATAGCCACAGCGAGACACGAATCGAAAACCAGATTCCTGCAGGCTGCCCTTCAAGTGATTCGCACAAAGGGATATACGGCCACGACGGTCGAGGACGTTTGCGAGGCGGCAGGGCTGACGAAGGGAAGCTTCTTCCACCATTTTGACAGCAAGGAGGAGCTGGCTCTGGCTGCGGCTGACTATTGGACAGAAGGCGCCGGCGCGCTGTTTGCCTCCGCGCCCTACCATGCGCGAGCCGACGCGCTGGAACGGTTGTTGGCCTATGTGGACTTCCGTAAGGCGCTGCTGACGGGGAAATTGGCCGACTTTACCTGCCTGGCGGGGACGATGGTGCAGGAGGTCTACGACACGCACCCGGCGATCCGCGAGGCTTGCAATCGGAGCATTAGTGGACACGCGGAAACGCTGGAGCCGGATATCGCCGAGGCGATGCGGAAACATGGGGTGACTGGCGAGTGGACGGCGCGGAGTCTGGCACTGCACATCCAGGCGGTGCTTCAGGGATCGTTCATTTTGGCCAAGGCCAAGGGGGGGCCCGCGGTGGCTGCCGAGTGCGTCGATCACCTGCGGCGCTATATCGAGATGCTGTTTCAGCAAAACGGAGAGCCCGGCTTAGTTGGACCTGTGAGCGGCCAACTTTGTTGACGTCACAATTCAAAACATTCTGGAGAGGGAGAATCGCACGCGAAATACCGTAACGATCTTCGTTTTTGTATTTCTGGCCCTGCTAGTTCTGCCGGGAGGCATCCAGCCGGCGCGAGCGCTGGCGGATCCCTATCCGGCCATGGCTCCTCTGGACGAGTACCTGATGTCAAAGGATGCGGAGATCGCGCTGGCCCGCAGCGCGGCCCCAGCCTCGGTCGCCGACGACGCCACCGTGATGGTCCTGGAACGGCAGGGATACACGACAGCCGTGCAAGGCAAGAACGGCTTTCTCTGCTATGTGGAGCGATCCTGGGCCCATGACACGGATCATCCGGAATTCTGGAATCCCAAAATGCGCGCCCCCAATTGTTTCAATGCCGCAGCGGCCGCGACCATTGCACCAATCTATCTGATGAAGACCCGACTTGTGCTGGCAGGCAAATCGAAAGCGGAGATCGCACAGGCGATCATGGCGGCCCTCGATAGCGGGGAACTGCCG
The DNA here is from genome assembly GCA_963820095.1 of uncultured Alphaproteobacteria bacterium. GTDB lineage: Bacteria > Pseudomonadota > Alphaproteobacteria > Rhizobiales > Beijerinckiaceae > Roseiarcus. The sequence continues at coordinate 255,193 of CAWFZA010000023.1, read as the reverse complement.
GCGCTCGCGCCCGGAGCGATGTGCTACATGATGTCGAAGGAGCAGTATCTCAACGATGGGGTCCACAGCTGGCACTCGCACCTGATGTTCTACGCCGCGGGTGACGTGGCGAAGAACTGGGGGGCGAATCTGCCGGGCTCACCGATGATCGCGGCGAATGATCCGCAATCCCGAGTGACGACTTTCATGGTCGTGGTACACGACTGGTCCGACGGGACACCGGCCCCGCCGATGGAGCACTGACCCCCAACCAGCAACACGGAATATCTGATCACTTCGAAGCGCGTTACCTCGCGCCCTTCGAAACGCTCCTTTCGAAACCCAGGATGGCGTGCAGATGAGTGTTGGAACGTTAGCGTCGTGCATTTTGAAAGCTCGCCGTGATTGACCGCCGGGGAAATACCCTTTCCGAGAGTTTGAGCCTATTGGACTGTCCACAAACCGGCCAATGGATTCCCGGAGACCAACAGGCTTCGCTCCAAGGCGGAAACAGGCGGGTCATCGGGAGGTTGGTTTGGCGCGTTCTGGTTTCGATACTTGTCTGGACTGCCATCGGCTGGATATTCTCGCTGGCGGACCTTAACAGCGGACACTACGAATACTCTCTGCGCGTGAACCTGTTGGAATTCTCGGCCTGGGGCTTCCTGGCTCCTCTGGTTCTTGCGCTTGACCGACGACTGCCGTTCTCAGGAAAGCAACTCGGCAGTAGGGTCGGTGCACATCTGGCTGCGAGCCCCCTCTTGACATTGGTCTATCTTTACATCTTCACGACGATGCGTGCCCTTTTGGCCGTTGTGCCATGGAGTGCGCTGCGCACTTCGCAACTCTTCGCCCTCGGGAACCTTGGCTGGCTTCTGTGGAATTGGCTCATCTGCTGTCTAATCGTCGGCGTGGTACTCGGCTATCGATACTACGAGCGCTACATTTCGAGCGAGCTGCATGTTGAATTACTGGAGCACAGTTTCGCCGAATCGCGTTTGAACTCGCTGCGCATGCAACTCGATCCCCACTTCCTGTTCAACGCTCTGAATACGATTTCCTCGCACCTTGAGCGCGATCCCAAGCTTACTCGCTGCATGATTGCGCACCTCGGCGATCTGCTGCGGATATCCCTCGAATCGAAGGACAGACCTGAGGTATCACTTGCAGAAGAACTTTGGTTCCTCGAACACTACCTTGCCATTCAGAGGATTCGCTTCGGCGACAAACTGAGGTTCAGGAAGGAGATCGCCTCTGAAGTCCAGTTTGCCCAAGTACCATCGTTCATCATTCAGCCGCTCGTTGAAAACGCGATCCGTCACGGTATATCGCGCCGCGCCGCTGGCGGAACAGTGACGGTGAAAGCCGCGGGTGTCGATGGTCGCTTGGAGATTCATGTGCTTGACGACGGTGTCGGCTTGCCCGTTGGTTGGTCGATGAAAACCTCAGCTGGCCACGGTCTTTCAATTACCTCCGAGCGCATTGCCGGACTGCACCCAAATGGGGACAGCCGGTTCACAGTCCACAACCGCGTAGAAGGCGGTACGGTTGTCAAGATTTCGCTGCCATTGCATGTGAATAGAGCAGAAACACAAGCCCTGGAAACCGACGCAATGCCAGTACCCGCAGGCCGAAACTCTTTTATCGACCAGCGCGGAGGCTAGTTTTAGAGCTCCGGTAGATTTGTCGCCGATGCGGAAGTTTCGATCCAAGGGAGGCGAAACTCGATCCACTTTGACGTATAGTTGCCAATTCGGACTTGCGGAGCAGGATAGCTACCGTAAGTCGGCCAGTGCTTACAAACTCAGTCCACCTGGCCGCAAAACCGCCTTCTCGGCGGATACGGGTCCGGGCCGGTTCCCGCCAAAACCACATGGCACAGGCGACTACTCGGCCAAGTGACTTCCACAAAGGCGGTGGTTGACTGTATCCAATGCAGTAGGAGACCTGCTTCACGGCTTTCGAACGGCGGCCAGGAAGGTCTGGTAAGCTGGGGTCGCTCTTCAAACGAACTCGGATCGAGGACAGACAATGCGTATTCGTGCTCTGATTCTTGCAGTTGCTGTGATAGTGAGTGGTGGTATGCAGATGCGGGCGCAGATGAGTGGGCCCCCGCCGTCGCCGCCGGTGGGTACAAAGGAAGACCCCGCGAAAGCGGTGGACGGTTTGCTCTCCATGATGGAGTTTCAGGTAGTGGGCGCGGCGAAGGCCATGCCAGCCGATAAGTACAGTTTCGCGCCGGCGCAAGCCATCTTTGCTGCGGGCCAGACAACGCAGTTCGATACCGTGCGCACCTTTGTGGCACAGGTGACGCACCTGGCGCAGGCGAACTACTTCTTTTTCGGCTGGAGCGGCATCAAGCCTGACCGCGACTTGAAGGCAATCGGCTCCATTACGACGAAGGACGAAGCGGTGGCTGCACTCGAAGCATCGTTCGTCTACGCGCACAAGGCGATTGCAACCATCACGACAGAAAATGCATTTGTCGCCATCAAGCCGGTCGACGGGTTCAGCACGCGGGTTACGATTGCCGCTTTTGCGGCAGCCCACGGGAATGATCACTATGGTCAGATGGTGGAGTACCTACGGATGAACGGCATTGTGCCGCCGGCAAGCGCCAAGTAGTAGCTGATTAGCGGGTCAGCAAGATGCGGCCCTGATCGGATCGCTTGCTTTGTTTTTGGAGAAGGCTTTGGTTCAAGTGGCCGAAAAACCGGCTTGCAGAAAACATGAAACATGGCCTTATTCAGTTGTTGGTATCATCGCCCAGAAAGAATGCATCACAATCCTGGCGGTTCGTCACCCTCGAAGTACGGGTCATATCCCATAAAAAGGAGGCACTCCAGCCGCTCAGCGTCCCGAAGAACGTCGCCTGGAACTCGCTTACGTTCCGCGGAAAGATAATCAACGAGCCCATGAACGGCGGCGGCGACTTGCTTGTGGATCAGTGCATCCGCCTTTGTTAATTCGGCGTATCGTTTTGTTGCTGACCAAAACGCTTGAAACTGACTGATGGGGTATTTCCGCTTTACTGAGGCAAGGCCCTCTTGGAAATCCCCCCAGCGATCGATGGCCTCAGCAGCCAGTTTGTCCTTCTCTGACATCGGTGTTTTCTCTGTCTTTCTCCCAATCGCCATTCGATCACAGCAGTGTAACAACTCATTTTGCCGGTTCGGACATTTTGTGAGTTTTCCGTTGCGGAAAAACTCCAGGCCCGAAAAAATGACGCATATTTTCTGATTCCTGGTTTTGAACTGAGTGAAGATCAACAGTCAGATTGCAAACCCCTGATGGTGGGATTAAGTGGCTATTTCTGAATGATTTGGATGCCTCATCGGAGCATTAGTAACGAAAACGCCCATGGCAACGGCGATATTTATTCGCTGACTGAGCGTGAGATTCCATGACGCTGGTTCGACATGGGAGAATTGCATGAGAAGGCGCGAGGCATAGCCTGATTATGCTCAAAACTCATGGAGTGACCAGTCTGTTTGACGGACGCGACTTCAGATTGCTCAAGCAGCAAGCGCTCTTGTTTGACAAACTGTACCTACGCGAGCTGACGAGTGACGAGGACACCCTCGAAGCTTATCCCCAACACCTTAAAGGTGATGTCGAGTTTCTCCAAGAATCCGGCGTGATCGCAGGTCCAGCTGAGAGGCCGGATTGGCCGGTGCCAGTAACCAAGAATGATCGAATCCGGGGCCCGATCGAGGTTTTGACGACCCCGACTGTGAAGCACGGAAAATCGTCAGTGCGGTCCTTAATCTCCGAGGAACCGACGACTTCGTGGTCAGGTCATGGGCTGGATGGCTTGCGACTGATAAGTCAGCTGAGTACGTCCCCGTTTGCCGTAGGAAGCTTCCTCCGAAGATCGCCACACCAAACGGGCAGCGGGGCAAAACCAGCAGCCACGAAATGCTGAACTTGGTTTTGGCGAAATTCCCCGTTCCTTCCGAGGATTGTCCCTGGGAATCAATCCTCGATTTTAGAAATGAGACGGAAGACAGGCGATGGCATCTGCACCGATTCATGAGAGAGCTTGGGACAAAGCAGAAGACAGCTGCTGAAATAGACGACGATATCGAGTGGTTGCTATCTGAATATGACAAGGCGATGAGACTTCACAAGCTAAAGGCATCTCAAGGCTTCCTCGAAGTATTCATCGTTTCCCCCATCGAGATCATCGAGGACCTAGTTAAGTGCAGATGGAGCAAGATCGCACGAGGACTGCTCTCAGTGAGCAAGCGGAAGGTCGAGCTTAGCCCAGCGACGGATTAATCCCCGAAAAACGTCCATCGCTCCAACGATACCCAAAGGGTTTCCCGCCCATCGATGCGACGGCTCCTTCCGACTCCTGAGACCTCGTTCCAATTTGATAGCCCTACTTTCGCGCGACCGGGACAGAATGTTTGCACAAAAGCCTCGTACGCAGTTTTTACTTCTTTTCCAAATCGCCGGTGGCTGGACGCTGCAAAGCCACCCTGCAACGTAATGTGACAAAAGCCTGGTATCCCCATTTTTCTTTTCCCCCAACTGTATCTCTATGCACTCCCGGCTAAAGCCACCCGAACCGTCCGGTTTCCGCGACAGAAGCCTCGTTCGCGGTTTTGTTCTTTCCCAAAATGCCGGACATTGCGGAGACGCTCAGCGAGTCTTACAACGACTTGTGACAAAAGCCTGGTAATCGCATTTTTCTTCTTTTCCAACCTGTCCCTCTGGCGCTGCCGGACCACCCGTCCTGCGCTTACGCGGAGCGGCAACACGAAGAAAAGCGCCTCTGAATTCGAAGACGCTTTCGTCGTTAGCTCCTTAGAGGTTGTCACTGGTGCACAGCATTCGCAGATTGGCTGAGGCCGCTCCCCTCGTGCGGAATTTGAATCGTTTTCTCTGTTTCTGAAGTCCTCGCTCCGGCAGACTTCTCGAACACAATGTAGATCTCCGTGCCGGCAGGAACGCTGACGACAATATGCTCCATGGTGAGCATCTGCATGATCTGTTCGTCGCCGGCGTTTCCGATGTTGTTCGCAACCTGCATTCTCAAGCAGATCGTCTTCGCTAAAGGCGCTGTTGGCGCTCGGTGCCCCGACCATCATGGCCGCCGTCTCGCCGATTCCAGAGAGCGACCTGACGAGCATGCTTTTGCCCCTATGCCTTCCGGTGACCTGTCCCTTAATCGCCTGGAGATTCATATCGGCTCCGACAGCATCAATGGGAACGCTAGACCCATCCGGGAATTCGATGGACGAAAAGGTGATGTTCATTAGACCCGAGGGGTCGGCCTGCGTGATCTTCCCGACGACGCGCGCGCCGGCGGGAATGATCACTTCGCCGTCACGCTCATAGTTGTACTCGACGACAGCAACGACCGGAGCGTGCACAGCGGTTGAGGCCATCGATTCGAGTCGCGCCGCCACATGGTAGCCAGGTGCGAGACCGAGATTATTCGGCCCCGCTGTCTGGCTTTCCGATCCGGAATGAGGAACTGATTGCTCATGCGCAGTGAAGACAAGGGAAGGCTGGCTGAGCGGATCCTCGGCCTTTTTCTCCGCCTGCTGATTCTGTGCGCTTTCACTTCCGTAGGGCGGAGGTGTCCACTTCCCCTGTGCATTCGGACTGGTGTTGGGTTCCTCAAACTTGCCAATCTCGCCGAGACTCTTCGGTGACTGCGCCGATCTTGCCAAAGATTGGGATTGTGCGAGCTGCGGCGATTTCGTCCGTTCAATATCGGACGCATTCACAGCGCCGGATTCAGATGCGCCGTTGGGCGTAGGTTTCACTTTGTTGTTCGGAACAAGGTCTCCGGCAGTTGTTCGCTGTATGCGCCTGGCCGAGATTCGGCTTCCCAGCCTCTTCCATTGTTCTCTTTCGGTTTTTGCCCGTGGTTGAAAGCAACGCAACCATTGCGATTGCGAGCACTGCCAGTGTCCCGGCGACAATCAGCATCATCGCCAGGTGCCCGCCGCTTGGACCGCGCCTGTTTTTGAGCACAAAAGGGCGTCTTGAGATGCGCCCCGGCGAGATTCCATCAGTCCCCTCCGCGGCAGCGTCGATAGCCCCGATCTTCTCTGGCTGATCTGTACTCTGGACTGCTTCTGTTGAAGCCATACTTCACCTCACCCTTGTTGAAGTCCTCGTGATCTCACTCTCCGGGAGCAACGAACGGCAATTGCAGTAACAGCGGATGATCCACTGCGCTTGCTGTTGCGATTTCCAATACGAGCCGGTCGGCACTCTGCTTGAAGCCGGGGCGGGAGAATTCGACTGCACCATCCGCCCGCTGCCCCGGAGCTAGCCGCCGTGCACTCAGCCGGAACTCTGCAACAGGCACTTGATCGGCCAAGGTCTGCTTCTTCTGCTTTTTCTTCATGCCCGCATCCCGACCAGGGCTTCGCAACTCCACCTGCGGAGGCAGCACTTCTATCCAGTGACCGGTAGTGTTTACGACGGAGTACGCCACGATCATTTTGTCTCCGCGGCCCTGCACAGTGCCGAGAGCGACCAGAACCGGCTCGGTCGATGCTGCACCACCACCATTTCTGGCTTGCTTCTCCAGCCCATTTACCCACTGCGGACTCGCAAGGTTTTCCTCTTCCCGCAATGCCACGTCGATGGGCTTCGCTTGCGCGGGTGGATCCGAGCGTGCGGCCGCACTTCCGGCGAGCGCATCAGTTGAGCCGATTAGAAAGCTCTGCCTCGGTTCGTAATTCACCACGAAATCCACCGGAGCCGTGGAAGCCTGGCCGTTGGACAGCAATCGGATGCTGATTTCCTGGCCCGACTTGAGAGCGATGATTAGATTGCTGACGGCGGCATCTGCCGAAGTAGGCTTGATAAACACCAGCCGCGGATCGTCGGTGGAGTGTTCCACCTTGAACAGGGTCGGCGCTCCCACCGCAACCGACGTCACGGGCTCAGGCAGTCGAATCGTCGTGGTAAACAGCGGCCGGAGGTGAATATCGCTAACCGTGCTACCCGTGATTGGAAGATCAAGAACTGTTGGGTCCACTTGCTGGCTGGAAACGTTGTGGATGTTCGTTTGCTGGGCGAAGACGTCGCCTGCTCCCAGTGCAATCGCAATAAAGATCGCAGCGATCAGTCGAAAGTGGTTCACGTCAGTTTCCTCCTGCCAGCCGAAGCGCTTTCGCGGCCAGATTCCTCGGATACTTCGCGGCGGTAGCGCGCGCGAACTGCTTCCACATAGGCCAGGACATCGGGATTGCGGTAGGCCAGACCCTTTTGGAGAATGTGCCTCGGTCCGCAGTAGTAGGCCGCAACGGCAAGCCGCATATCGCCATGAAATGCGGTCAACAGTTCCGACAGATACTGAATGCCTCCTCCGAGATTTTCGATTACGGAGAACCGATTTCCAACGCCGTACATCGTCGCCGTCGCCGGCATCAGTTGCATGAGGCCTTCGGCATTCTTCTTTGAAATCGCCAGGGGATTCCAGGCCGATTCCTGCGCGATGATTGCGTGAACGAGTGCGCGCGGCACGCCGTAGTGGTCTGCGTAGGCATCGGCGTAATAGACGGTCTCTGGGGCCTGCGCATGTGCGCCAGGGCATTCGACCGACAATACAAACATGGCGGATGCTACGAACATGAGAATGAGCTTCTTCACTATTGGGTTTCCCTTCCGGCAACAACCACCTCGGATTCACGGACATCCTCCTTCGCGATCTGTTCAGCGTGCTTCCCAGCCATGCGGACGATCGACTCAAACGCCTCTTTCATCAGAAGGCGCTTGCGGTCGCCTTCCGTCTTTGCGATCAGCGGCAAAATGATTTGCTTGTGCTGGGGAAGTATCCGGTCGATTCGCAATAACTCCATGGCCATCGCGACGTCGTTCATTTCCGAGATCGAAGGCGGTTTCTCCAGGGTGTACGCGCGAAGACTCTTGGCTAATCCCGCGATGAATCGGTGCGTCGCCACGCTCGCCTTCGGGGTGCGCTCTGCCACAATGGCCGCCTCGCGTTCGGCGTTCGGGTGTTCGACCACAAGGTAGAAACTGCGCCGGCGAAGAGGATCGCCCAGCCGGCGCTCCTGGTTGGAAGTGAGGAACACATGCGGTATCGATGTGGCGCGCACGGTGCCGAGTTTCGGAATCGATAACGTCCACACGGAGAGCAGTTCCAGCAGCATCGCTTCGAAGGCGTAGTCAACTTTGTCGATTTCGTCGATAAGAAGAACGCAGCGCTTCTCCTGCTCGATCGCTTCGAGCAGGGGACCAGCCATGAAGAACGACCTGCCGGTGATCTCGCGCTTGATCTGCGCCCAGTCCGGCGCCTGGCCGCTCCTGCTCATGAGGAGCACGTAGAGTTCCTGGAGCCCTCGATCGTACTGTCCGATGGCCTTTTCTTCGTTAATGCCCTGATAGCACTGCAGGCGAAGGAGGGACACGCCATAGGCACGCGCGACAGATTGAGCGAGTTCCGTTTTACCCGCGCCAGCCGGTCCCTCGAGCAGAACCGGGCGATTGATCCGGCCCGCTAGGTAAACCGCGGTCGCCGTCTTGATGTCCGTAAAGTAGCCGGCGCTCTCCAGCGCGGCGAGGGTCTCTGATGGTGACGCAAACATCCGGTCCGCACTCCCGAATAGGTCTGACGTGGGGAGAGCGTAGGATGCATTTGGAATTCGGTCAAACGGGCGTCAGCGACGTGACGGCTACGTCAGTGAACTGGATAGACTTGGTTGTCCGGACCCATCCACCCTTTTTCCGTCCATTGAAACGCATAGTTGCCTTGATGTCTATTGATCGTTCCTGCTGGAGCAATTGCCGAGACTGGACGACGTCTTATCTTCCGCTTGATAGTACAGCGTGTATACCGGCACACCATTCGACTTCTTGCATTTGCCCATTCGTCTTCTTGAGATTAAGCAAATCCTCGATGTGCGGTGTCGCGTGAGTGTTCTTCCAAACCGCAATCGCATCTTGTTCAGTTGGTGGTGGCGGCGTCCGCTTGCATCCCGTCAACTGCCCTGTTGAAAAGCCGAATGCCACGAGCAGTATCAGCAAGGGAATGAGTCTCTTCATTGCGGGGGAGGTCCTTTGCGAGATTTCATCCTTTCGAGCATCGGTTTCATCTGTTCCAGCGTGCTTTCGAAAGCATCTCGCGCCTCGGCCATCCCTCGTTCCGGTCCGTAGCGGATGACCAGGTGCACGATCAGAGCGCGAGCCAGGGCAAGATCCGTCAACAGAGGCAGAAACGGTTCAGGCGCCGATTTCTTCGAGCTCCTGAACGAAGGCAAGAATCTTCTCCGTATATTCGTCGCTGCGCGCCTTTCCCAGCTCGGTGATCCAATCGGATTCCATGTCGAACTCGTCATCCATCACCGTCGCCTCACAGCGCTTTAGCTGATCCCTTTGTACCACCGTTCCCCGCAGGCTCAACAACGAAACCCCGGTGGGACTGGGCCAGCAGATCCCGCGCGCCGTCGCAAGATCAACCCTTCGTATATCCACGTGTCTCGACAGAACAGATCGATCAGTTGCGATCCTCGCGTGTCCCTGCATTGCAGGCACTTGTCTCTCGCGCCAGCCACACGGGGGAGGTAACAGTCAGCAGCCATTTGACTGAAAACCAAATTCGACACAAGATTTCCACACTTCGCCGGGCCGTACCGGCCCGGATACCACAGGCGCTGGGAGGAAATGAGGTTATGGGATCCGCTCTAACCATGCGAGAAGTCGAGGCGGTCGAACTTGAAACTGAAGTGATAAACTCGGCTGAGTTGGCGAAACGGCTTGGTGTGCCCGAAAGCTGGGTACGGTCCCGAAGCAACCCCAAGAGAACGAGCGATCCCATTCCTCATTACAAGTTGGGACGCTACATCAATTTCCCATGGGGAAGCAGTGTGCTTCGGGAATGGCTCGATCGCCAGCTGGTGGGCGCGAACAGAAACCGGTCAGGAAGGAGACCTGAATGACCAAATCTGTTCGTTATCAAAAAGGGCAACTGTATCCAGAACATAGTGCGTGGTTCGTGCGTTACCGCGAGCGACGCCGGCAGCAAGACGGTTCGATCAAAAACGAGCGGCGAAGTAAACGCCTTGGCAGTATGCAGGATTACCCGACGAAATCGGAGATTGAACCGGTGCGAATTGCCTTCATGCAGAAGGTGAATTCGGGCCAGGTCATCGCCGACGAGTGCATGACGCTGTTGGAGTTTGTCGAGGCCGTTTACCTGCCGTGGGCGCAGACGGAACTGCGAGCCAGCACGCACAAGGGATACCGGGAGATCTGGGAGAATCACATGTCGGGCCGCGTCGGTGAAATTCGTGTGCGCGAGTTCAGAACCGTGCACGCCAGCAGGATGCTTCGTGCGATTGCTGGCGAACACAATCTGAGGAAGAGTTCGCTGCAGCACATTAAGTCGGTGCTGAGCGGAATCTTCACGCACGCGAAGAATGAAGGCGCGTTCGACGGAGCCAATCCGGTACAGGGCGCACTGATCCCCAACAGCGCACGCGAGTCGGTGGAAACGTACGCCTACAACCTGGCGCAGATTCTTCGGATTCTCAACGTCCTGCCATTGCTTCCCCAGGCAGTCGTCGCTACCGCATCCCTGGCCGGGCTGCGCGAGGGCGAGCTGCGAGGGCTGGAATGGCCGGACTATACGGTGGAGCTGCTGTCGGTGAATCGCTCGGCGTGGCGGGAGTTTGTCAACAAGCCCAAGACCCGCGCGAGCCGTCAGCCGGTTCCGGTGATCCCCAAGCTGGCGACGATCCTCGATGCGTATCGCGCGTCCATGCACCACCCCACCGCCGGGGTCATGTTCCACCATGGCAACGGCGAAAGGATGGACATGGACAAGCTGGCGCAACGGGTGATTCGTCCCGCGGTCGAGGCCATCGGGCTCCAGTGGTACGGCTGGCACGGGTTCCGTCGCGGGATTGCGTCCAACCTGTACGCGCTGGGGGCCAATGAAAAGACCGTGCAGAGGATTCTGCGCCATGCGCATCCACACGTCACTAAAGAGCGTTACATCAAGACCTTCGATCCCTCTGTGGTCGAGGCGATGGAGCGCCTGCAGGCGACGGTGGAGCTTTTGGAAGGGTGTCCAGCAACTGGCCAGCAGGTACCGAACCAGGTACGTGCTAAACTGTTGAATAACCGAGCCGGAGAGATGGCCGAGTGGCTGAAGGCGGCGGTTTGCTAAACCGTTGTAGGGTCAAAAGCTCTACCGGGGGTTCGAATCCCCCTCTCTCCGCCAGAAATCTTCCTTACGGGTTCCATGGTTGTCCACTTTCTCCACAAAATTCCCCAAATAATTGAAAATAGAGCTAGAGTCTTCCGTTGTTCTCAGTCTTTTTCCGTCCCGGCGCGGTTGGGTACAAGCGGGGGTAATTGTGGTTGAGGCCACCGGAGGTATCGGGTTGCAGGCATAACCCATGGAAATTGTGGTCCTTTGAAGTCCATGGAAAAGGGAGACTGCTCCCGTCCGTCTGTGATTCTGCTTGAATAGCGATCGAGACATTAGAGCAGTCTTGCATGATGGTCATTGCAGCCGATCTCGCACCCAAACCTCCACTCTGCGATTCCTTTGCCGCCCTTCCGGCGTATCGTTTGAAGCGACCGGAAGATCGGCGTCAAAGTTACGGATGTTCTGTAAGGGAACAATGACACCGATGGCTCTCAAACTGGTTGCGATTTCAACCGCTCGCTGCTGGGCGATTTGTTCACCGGAATCGGTTCCCTCCTTGCCATCGGCAAAGCCGATCAGAAGAATGTCCTCTCCAGTCTTCTCGTGTGTCGCCAGGAAGGTCCGTAGACGAAGAACATTCACACGTGCGAGGCTGTCGAGATCGTTCGTTACATCATCCGATTGTTCAGAGGAGAAATGAAAGCTGAGGCTGATTCTTGAATATTTTGAGGCGATTTCCCTGTATCCCGCAGGCGCATCGCGGGGAGCGGGTATATGGAAAACTCTGGGAGTCAGTTCGACAAACGGTGTCGGCTCAACCAGCATCTGGCCCGGTTTGTAGATGACATATCGTATGAACGCATCCGTTACTGAACCCGGCGCGTCCCAGTTGTAAAGAAAAAGCCGTCGACAGATGGGATAGTCACCGGTAGCGATAGAGAGCTCGGTTGGAAAGATTGGCGGGCCGCTTCCATCCGAGATCGCCACGGCCTTCGCATTCCGAATCATGGTAGAGGATACATATCCTATAGCGTTCGGTGAGCGAGTGACAGCATTCACAATGAGCCCGCTGTCGGCAACCTGGTCGTGAGGAGAAATAGCTGACGATTCCGCTGTACTCGCAGTGCCTCTGACGGTGGCCCTTTCCCCAAAAATCCCGAATGCTCCTGAATCGGCATCGTGGCCAAAAATCTCGATCGGGGCATCATTTCCGCCAACACTTTTCCAGTTCCGGATCTCTCCACTGTAGATTGCGTTTAGCTGAGGAATGGTGAGCTGGGATACTGGATTCGCCGGATTTACGATGAAGGCAATCCCATCGAGTGCAACTACGTGCTCGTTAGCACTCTCACGGAGGTTTTCGAGCGCGGGATAACTCGCCTTATCCGATTCATTGATTGGACGGGTTGACATTCCGATGTCGCAGGAATTTGGTCCGGATTCTGTGGCCAGGCATGCAAATGCAGCGCTCGAACTGGTACCGTAGATTTCGATCACCTGCAGTCCGGACCGGCCCGGGACTTTTCCCCAAACACGAAGGTGTGCATGACCCTGCGCATCTCTCCCAGCAACTCTGAAGCCGGTCTCTACTGCTCCCATCTCGTTGCGAAGAAACGCTTCAGCGAGCTTGGGCATGAGTTCATCGCTCAGAGATGTAGATCCCTGCAGCACCAGAATGATGTGTTCGGATCGAGTCCAGAACCGGTCGCGAAGGAAGAATAGACTCAAGGCTGCCGTCACGATCACGACGCCCAACAAGGTCATCCAAGACCTTTTTAGAGCCCTTTGACGCGGACGTGTTGATGAGCCAACTTCGGGCGCGAGTTCCACAGTCGAGGTTCCTCGAGGGTCGTAGCCTGCCGATACCCGATTCTAAACATAGCGATCAAACGCCTGAACTCCGCCCTCACGTTGAAGTGACCGTATTCGAAAGTAAGCTGGGTCGGCGATGTGTCAAGAATTTCGTATTCCTATTGACGTCGTATTTAATGTCCAAAGTCAATAAGTTTCATTCTCACGATGGACCTTTTCCCGAGAAGAATTACAACTTCCTTACGATCACGTAATGTTTGCGGAAGAGCAAGCTTGTGGTGAATGAACGACCGGATCATCTGATTCAAACGAACAAAACGGGGCGCCTGCATCTCCAATCCGGAAGGGTGAAAGAGCACAAGTGATCATGAATGGGAATCATAGGACTGGCTTTTCAGATCGAGTGACGCGCGTCGCCGCCCGCGAGTTCAGCAGGGTTGGTCGCAGTTCACATTCTTCGGGCCGCAAACAAAAAGATAAGGACTCCCAAGAGGCCGAAACCCGCGGATTCAAGGGGATTGGAGTGGCGTCGGAGAGACTTGGATTTAACTCCGTGATTCAGAACGCCAGTATGTCGTTCAGCGCATTTGTGGAAACCAAATTCATCCCGGAACATGTACAGCACAAGACCCTCGCCGGGCGAACGCACTATCAGGCCATGCTTAAGCACCTTATCAGCCCCGAGATAGTGCACCGCATGTTCAATGCAGAAGGAGTCTCGAAAGCAAGATTACATTCAGTTCCCGGTTGGCCTTACCTTGACCAGGTCAGGCTGTGCGACCTCACACCAGAGCATGTGCGAAGTCTAGTGGCTGCAGCTTTTGCGCGCAACTATGCATGGCAGACCGTGAAGCACATCAAGAACGCAGCGTTTGCAATCATCGCACATGCCCAGCAGGAGGGTTGCTTTCACCGCCTCAACCCCGGGTCTCACGTGAAGCTGCCCCCGAGGGCTCACAGGTCAAAGCCGGATCTCACCATGAATCAGGCAAGGGCGATACTCCAGCTATTACCCTCCCCGGAAAAGGATGTTGCATTTTTGACATTGAGCACCGGAATGAACATTCAAGAGATCTGTAATCTTCAATGGAAGCACGTGAACGTGGCGGATTCGCCGAGAGTACTAGAGGGAGAGATCATACCTCCGTACTGCATTGCAGTGAGGGCGCACTGGAACCCGAGTGGTGTGGGGAATGCGAGCGCAAGGCGAAACCGGAACGTTGTTCTCTCCGCACGTTTATTCGCGGTGCTAGCCGATTGGGCGCTCGAAAAGCGAGCATTGAATCCCGAAGAGTTCGTGCTGGTCTCGGACTCTGGACAGCCGGTTTTGCGTGCAAATCTTCGGTCCAGCCGATTGGTCACTGCCGGCCGAAAACTTGGCGTCCCCTGGCTCTCCTGGCGCGTACTTTGCCGAGCCCATTTAGGAAATCTGTCAGAGTTCCGGCCTCAACTCGACCACATGATTGGCACCACAAGGTTGAGTGGGTCGGCCGTATCCCCGCAGAGGAAACAAGATGACCTCAGCGTATTCACCCAAAATCGGATATAATGCCCTCCAAAGTTTCTTAGTGCCATTCTCGCCCCGCCAGCCGGATTTGGATGGCAAACGCGACCAGATGAGGAGTTCCCCCGGTCATCATGAAACTCCTTTTGGTTGAAGACGAACTCGACATCCGGCGATTTCTGGCTCATGCCTTGTCCGAAGCCGGCTATCAGGTCGATGTGGCTTCCGACGCCAAAGCAGCCATGAAACTGGCCCCCGATTCCGACTACCACCTCCTGGTTGTTGATTTAGGTCTTCCGGATCAGGATGGAATCGACCTGATTACGGCGTTGCGGCAGACCGGTGTGAGAGCTCCGGTGTTGATCCTCTCCGCAAGGCGTTCCGTCGATGAGCGGGTGAAAGGCTTGGAGCAGGGGGGAGACGACTACCTGACTAAGCCGTTTGCACTTGCCGAGCTTCTTGCAAGATTGAGAAATCTCCTCAAGAGAGAATCTCGCACGGAAGAAACAGCGGCGCAACTTCGTGTGCTCGACCTCGAAATGGATCTGGTTCATCGTGAAGTAACAAGGTCAGGAACCCCGCTTCGGCTCACTTCCCAGGAGTTTGCCTTACTTGAGTTTCTTTGTCGCAATGCAGGCCGAGTAGTCACAAGATCCATGATTCTCGAAGGCGTTTGGGGAATGCGTATCGAGCCAAAGACGAACGTCGTGGATGTCCAGATGAGCCGACTGCGGAGCAAGGTCGACGGGAGAGGTCGCAAGCCTTTGATTGCGACCTTGCGAGGTATGGGCTACGTCCTCCGCAACTCCTAGGCCAATGACGCGGAGTGCCGCCTGGCGAATCTCACTATGGGGCACACTTGCCTTCGCCATTGGCGCCATGCTTGCCTTCCAATTCCTGCATCGGTTTGTTTCGAACGATATCCAACGCCGAAATGACGCCTGGTTGTGGGGAGAAGTGTCGCTGCTCGGCGACATTGCCGCGCGAACGCCCCGAGACTCTCTGTACAGCCAGGGAGTGGGTGAGATCGCGGAAGTGGTTCGCAGGGAAGTGCCGAGCAAGAAGAGGGCGCTGGGTCAGGCGAAGGATCAAGTGTTCTTCCTGCAGGAAAGCGAAGACCACTCCTTGAGGATTTGGATTGGCGCAGGCACCGGTGACGCTGCATTGCGTTCTATTTTGCGAACCCGAATTCCTCCCGATCAACCCATCGATCTGCAAATCGACGGCCACTCGATCCCTTTTCGCGTTGTCTCGCTTCGCATTGAAGATGGGAGCAGAATCTACCTCGGCCTCTCGGAGGAAGACCAACTTCAGGTGCTAAAGTCCCTGCGTGTATTCTTCTTTATTCTATGGCTGGTTATTGTGATCTTGGGGTCGGGCCTCGTGTTCTCGATTTCGAGGGGCATATTGAAACATGTGCAGAAAATCACCGATGCCGCATCGCGGATCGGCCGCTCCGATTTGACAACTAGGGTTCCGACCAGCAATCGCAATGATGAGGTAGCGCACCTTGCCTTGACATTAAATAACATGCTCGATCGCATTGAAAACGCGATGCGCCAACTGCACACTATGACGGACTCTCTTGCGCATGATCTCCGGAGTCCAATAACGACAATACGGGGGAGGTTGGAGGCCTCTTTGAACTCCCAGTCGACCGAACAGCAGTCCGATGCGATTGTTTCATCCATCGAAGTGCTCGACCGGCTGAGCCAGTTCCTGGCGGAATCTCTAGATGTGGCAGAAGCCAATGCCGACGCCCTCCGATTGACATTGAGCGAAGTGGATCTTGAAGAGACGCTCGTCTCCATGATCGATCTGTACGACCCAAGCATGATCGACAAGAGTCTGACCGTCGATTTTGACCGGCGAGCCCCCGCGATGATCCTTGCCGATGCGGCGCTCATTCACCGCATGATCTCTAACCTGTTTGACAATGAGTTAGTTCACCTCTCCCCAGGATCAAACATCAAGATCGAATTGCAGACGCTGGAAACTGTAACTCTCACTATTGAAGACGACGGGCCGGGGTTTCCGCCTGAAATGATGCACAATATTTTCGAGCGATACGCAAAGGGCAGAGAATCGACTGGACATGGGCTGGGGCTGGCATTCGTGGATGCCGTCGTGCGCGCACATGGGGGAAGTGTCAATGCCAGCAACCGTCAATCGGGCGGCGCCCGAATCTGCATCGATTTGCCTCTACACAAGAAACAAGGATTGTAGGCGAACTCTGAACCAGACTCATGCATGGGAATGTCGGAATTCGCACAACCTGCCGAAGTTCAGCCAAAAGGCCAGGACTACGAATCCTTTGCACTCCAGAAGTGCCTTTCGTTTTTGATTAACGTGATAGGTACGCCGTTATTTCCGAATCGCAGTCGTTTGACTTATCAAGAATTCAGGCCGCGGCCAGAAGATATCAAGCTGCGCTTGAGTGTTTGCGGTACCGCTAGTGCGATGAATCCTTACACTTACATTACATCCCTGTAATTATTGCGAATTATCAAAAAGGCAACTCATTGTTAGACCGCATCCTGCAGAAGCTGAAATGCAGCTCTGCATTCCCGTTGTCAATCCGACTGGCAGTTTTCGGCAGAGTTGGTCGGCAGGGTAGGGAGGAATGCCATGGCAGCAGAGGTCTATGCGGGCCCTCTACGTCGACATGCGTCGAATCGGGACGGGATGTTAACGAATGCGCAATCGTTTGGCGCTGATGTACCAGGACGACCGTGACCATCCGTGGACCCGGACCTGTGGAATTCACTAGGTGCGCGACGTTGATCGCTTTGTAATTCGGGCCGCATGCGTCACGTATCAACCCGCGGATGTCGGTGGGAGTCGTAGGCAATTCGGGCTTCCGAAGAAGTGTTACGAACTAAGTTGCTCCGCCGGCGGCGGGGCAGGAGTGAGGACGTATGGCGAAGAGAGAGATAAGTGGGCTTTGTTCCCTCGCGGTGTTGGTGTGTGTCGCCACCTTAACTGCAAGTGCTCAATCGTTCCAAGTTCAGTGCCCCACCACAACTATCACGCACCCCAATTCGGCGAACAACAATTCGGAACCCACGTATACAGCAGCGACCACGTTCTCGGCCGGCTCCCATGGGTACTTGGTCCCCAGCGCGCACGTGAACGGCGCCATCAAATGCCAGCAGATCTCGGGTGGCGACGGCTTCGCGACGATGGGCGACGGCACGCAGACTTACTTGTTTGCCTTCGGCCCACTCTCCGGTTTGAAGGACATCGCCGACGGCAAGCCTGGCACACAATTTCCAAACGTGTTCAATACGATGCCGGAGAACCCGCTAGTGCCAGGGGATCCTGCATATACAGATGGCCTTTTGGCCGGTAGCTGGCCCCTCGGATTCCCCAACTCTTCCATTCCGACTTCCCAGTTCAAATTTAACGGTGCCGTTGGACTTGCTTCCGACGCCGACGCCATTCCGGGTGGTTGCGTTGCCCCATGTCTCGATGGCCACGTCGATGCGCGACAAATCATGGATGTGGCCGTCATGAACGGCAACATGCCGGCGCCATTGATGGCCATTGATGAAGACGACGAGTTCTTCCTCACCCTGACGAACGTCGGCCAAATCATGCGGCCCGACCTATTCGAACAGCACACGGTTCACTTCCATGGCTATCCGAACGCGTCGGCCTTTTACGACGGCGTGCCTGACGCGTCGGTGGCGATCAACATCGGCGGCAGCTTCACTTATTACTACTTAGCCCCCGATGCAGGAACGTATTTCTGGCATTGCCACATTACTCCCCCCGAGCACTTGCAGATGGGCATGGTCGGCCAGATTTACGTTCGCCCGCGGCAGAATCGAGTCGCGACTGGCGGCAGCCTGTATGACGCGCTCGTAACGCAGCAAAGTGACCCGCGCACAAAATGCGATATCAACGACATCCTGTGCAGCAATCCACTTCCAGCTGCGGGGGGTGCCGGTTCGGCGCCGCGCGACGCAGCTGGTAATTACGCCTACAACGATGGTGACGGGTCCACACACTACGATGTGGAATACCCCCTTCAGATCCATGGCTTCGATCCGAACTTTCACTTCGTTGGCATGACCTTCAACCCGGAAGGTTTCACCGACATGAAGGATAAGTACTTCCTGTTGAACGGCCGCAGCTATCCCGACACCGTGACCCCTGGCCCGCTGGCCACCCAGACCACCGATGGCACGATGCACTTCTCACAGCCGCTGCCGTCGATCATCAACATTCCGGAGGGTAAAAAAGCTTTGTTGCGTATTTCTGATTTGGATGTAACCGAATACCAGACTCTGGCGTCACTCGGCATCCCGATGACCGTAATTGGCTATAACGCCAAGTTGTTGCGCGATCAGAGCGGCAACAATCTCTACTACAGCACCAACTCGATCACCCTGGCGGGCGGCGAGTCTCTTGACGTGATTCTGGACGCCAGCGACACCACCAAGTACCACGCCGGCGACGTGTATTACCTCTATACCCCCAATCTCGATCACCTGTCCAACGACGCTGAGAACTTCGGCGGATTGATGACGGAAGTTCGGATCAACTAGGAGAGCAGCGATGAGAGTGACGAACATGAAGAACGCGATCTCGAAAACACATTTGCTTCTCGCGACGATGGTGACCGTAGCTCTGTTGCTGACGCCCGCGGCATTTGCAGCGTCTCCTGGGATTAAGGGTTCAACCTTTAACCTGGTGGCTTCAGCTGAATACCTCACGCAACCGGACGGATCGTCGGTCTACTCGTGGGGGTACGGTTGCACCGACAACGGCGGCGCCCAGAGCAACTTTTTCCCTTCCAACATCCCCAACGCCGGCTGTACCACGATGCAGATACCAGGGCCGACGTTGATCGTAACTCAGGGGCAGACGGTTACGGTGAATTTGACGAACAATCTGCCGACCGCCGCGGGGAACACCTCTATCCTGTTCCCCGGCTTCAATGTGACCGCGTCGGGAGCCGGTACCGCGCAAGGGTTGTTAACCACAGAGGCGCCGCATCACGGTGTCGTGACTTATACGTTTACCGCCACCAACGCCGGCACTCACTCGTATTACAGCGGTACACAGGGCGACCTCCAAGTGGAGATGGGCCTGTACGGGGCAATCATTGTCCTTCCCTCGACCATTCCCGCAAGCTGCACGTCCGGGATACACAGCTCCAACCACGATGCGCAGGCACACTGGGGGGAGGACGACTTCCGCCTGGCTGCTGCCGCGTACAACCATCCGGGCGCCTGTTACGATCGCGAGTATCTCTTCCAGTTTTCGGAAATGGATGCGCGGATCCATCGCGAGGCCCAGCAGCAGTCCCTACGAACCTGCACCGGTTGCATGACGGTTGCTACCGAGCCGTATGTCCCGGCGTACTTCATGATCAACGGACGCTCCATGCCGGATCTCATGGATCCGAATTATGCTCCGGAATATCCGCATCAGCCGTACAACGGTAATCCGCACATGCATCCTGGTGAACTGGTGCTGCTGCGGATCATTGGACAGGGACGCTGGCAGCATCCGTTCCACGAGCATGGTAATCACGTGCGCATCCTGGCGCGCGATGGCAACCTGATCCTGAGCCAGACCGATCCGGCCAACGATCTCGCCGGACCGCTCCTCTTCACCACTACAACGACTCCCGGCATGACGATGGACGGAATCTACTACTGGACCGGCAAAGGTCTGAACTGGGACGCCTACGGCCATAACCCCACTTCGGGAGACGCGCTTGCCAAGCTGCCCTGTGCTGCAGACGCCAACGGATACAACACGAGCCACCCAACTGCGATTAACTACTTCGAATGGTGTCAGGACCACAACAAGCCGCTGGAGGCGACTCCCACCGGCGATGTCGCTGGTAGCGGTCCTGCTACGCTGCCGGATCCGAACATCTTCGCGAACGGTGCCTGGTATAGCGGCAGTCCCTACCTCGGACGCGATGCAACTGTCCGCGCCGTCGGCTCGACCGGCACTACGCCTCCATCAGGCACTGTCGCCAACTCCCCGACCGACGAAGCCGGTTTCGCCTTCATGTGGCACTCGCACAACGAGCGTGAAATCACGACCAACAACGTCTTTCCGGGCGGCATGCTGATGATGATGCTGGTCGATTCCCGCGAGTTTCTGATTAACGAGTCCAACTAACTTCTGAGGATAGTTGAGGAGAAAGCGATGCGATTCCATTATCCCAAAGCGACTTTAGGAACAACGATACTGGCGGTATGTGTTCTCCTCCTGGGAACGAGTCGGGCTGGCGCACAGCAGCAGATCAATCTCACAGCAGGCCCGACAGCCGTTACCCCGCCCGATGGGGCCACGGTTCCTATGTGGGGCTACACCTGCGGCGCGGTCACCACCGCCACCTGCGCCAAGTTGAATCCCTCCGAGCCGATGGTCGCCCGTCGTCATCACGGTTCCCCCGGCGCGACTTGCGATCAACCTGACCAACAGCCTACCCGCGTCGGTCAACCCAGACCGACCTCGCTGACCATCGTCGGTCAGTTGGGCGGCGGCCTCGGCACGCCGACCAAGACGGACAGCCCGACGCACAAGCCGCAGGGTCTGACCTGGCCGGCCTCGGGCGGCACGGGTCCAACCGACACTGTCAACATTCCGCCAGCCCAGGGTCAGCGCGTGCAATCGTTCGGTACCCCGGTTGCCCCCGGCGCAACAGTCGCTCTGTCTTGGACCAATCTCCGTCCCGGCACCTACCTCATTGAGTCCGGCACCCATCCTTCCATCCAGGGACCGATGGGTCTCTACGGCATCGTGGTGGTCACGCGGAACCGGGCAGCTACCACGGGCACAGCGAATCCGGGCGTCACCTACGACGCAGAAGTTCGCGTGCTGCTCAGCGAAATCGATTCCGCCCAGAACAATGCTGTGGCCACCGCCGTCGACACGGCTGGTTTCAGCGAGACCAAGGTTTGGTCCGGACAGCCGGATCATTGCGGAAACCCCTCGTCTGCGGAGCTATCAGACCTGCTATCCGCCGACCGTCAACTACTCGCCGCGCTACTACCTCATCAACGGTGTAGCGTTCGACCGGACGAATGCCTCGGCCTCCTTAATTCCATCCAATCCGCTCACCGTTGCTCACCGGTGGCTGGAAAGACCGCCCTAGTCCGCATGGTCAACGCCGGCCTGCGGATGCACGTTCCATCCATCGTTGGTGCGCAAACCGGAGTAGCCCCAGCCGTAACTGCGCCACCCCGTCTGGTTTCTCTTGATCGCGGAAGACGGCAACGTTCTGCCAGGCGTTCGTCGCACCCAGAGTGAAGTATTCATGGCTCCGGGCAAGACCTACGACGTGATGATCAATGTTCCCGTTGCTGCTCCCGCCACTGCCCCTGCCGCCCTCCCCATCTTCGATCGCGCATTGGGCCTCTCAGGAAACGCGATTGCCCGCGATGCCGGCATGGTCGCCTACCTTGGCATTAACGGCGGTGCGCCTCCAGGTCTCCCCTCGACGACGGCAACTGCCAATCCTGACACGTATCCGTCCGTTGTTAGTGGAAAGACACTGACGGTCTCGGACCCCGCCTTGGGCGTTCTCAAGAACGACATCAACATCTTCGGCGTCAAGGTTGTGGGAGCCGTGCCGGCGGGATTGACTCTGAATCTGGACGGCACATTCACCTATACGGCGGGCGCTCCCACGAGCTTCACCTATTGCGGCAACGGAGCAACGAGCGGTCCAGCGTGCGCTCTGGTGACTTTGAACGCGGCAGCGATCGAAAACTCCACGGGCATCACGTGCGACCCAATTACATTCAATTCAACTGTAGCCACAACGCTCAGCATCAAGCCGCCCGGGGTTCTGGCAAATTGCAAGGACGCGGTCGGCTTTCCTCTCAACGTCGCTGCATCCCCCGCCCCGACACTGGCAAGCGGGACGGTTTCGGTTGCCGCCGATGGTTCTTTTACGCCAATGTCACCGGCGCGGGGCCGCACGACCTGACCTTTACGCCGCAGAACGCGCAAGGAACCAACGGGTCGCTGGCCCATGCGACGGTCGTCTTCCCGGCGGCGACTGGTCTGCAAGTTACGCTGATTGACGGCCCGACCAAGGCCGCTCTGGCTAACCCGGACTATCGCTGGATCATCGAGGAAGACAAAACCTTCTACGTTGATCCCAACTGCCAAACCAATCCTCTACCTACGAGTTGTCCGACCGTCACCCCCCCGGGAGCGCCGGCCGTCGTTTGGCACCAACTTCCACACCAGCTACATGCCAGTCGTAGCTCAAGGTTGCATGGGGACTGTTTCTTGCGAGGACGGCCAAACTGTGCTGGATCCGTCCACCGGTGCACACGTCAATGCGCTTGCGACCTTGCAACGGGTATGCGAGGCGAAAACCCGAAAGGATGCCTTAGATCCCAGTCAAGTCTACCTCGATCCCACCAAGCACTACTACATCTCCGTGCTGCCGGGCGATGCGATGGATCCCGGCCATGCCATGGGCGGTGCGCAAATCACTCCCGGGCAGACCTCGGTCAATGTCATTGTCGAACCACAGATCCAGCCACCGGCCAAGATTTCGGCCTTCGTCTACGAAGACGACCATCCGCTCAACGGCGAGCATGATGCCAGCGGCGGCGTCGATATTTTGTCCCCGAACGAGCCTGGCCTGGGTGGTTTCAACATCACCATCGTCGACCTGGTGGGAATGGTTCCGGTGACTCCGCCGGTCAGCTGACCTACGACGAATTCGGTCAACCCCTGTCGAACGCCTTGGCGGGAACCCCGGATCCGTCGAACGACAACAGATGCCTGCCCGATCGTGCCAATGCCGTTACCGGATTTGACGGCCTACCAACCGCGATTCGGGAATCACCGGCGTGATCCCTGTCTGCCCGACGTACGAGGCGGATGGCGTCACCCTGTCCCCGCTTGGCGGTCAGGCCGTTGTGCAACGATGCCGCCCGGACGTTACGGCATCGTAGCCACTCCGGCCGCCGACCGTATTGCTCGCGGTGAAGAGTGGCTCCAGACCAACACCCTGGACGGCGGCAAGGACCACGAAGCCTTCGTCAAGGTCAACGAACCAGCCTACTTCCAGGAGTATGGACCGGCCGGCTACCATGTCTCCATCGGTTTCGCGAATCCCACGATCATCATGACCATGCCATGAACACTCGGAAAACCGGCCTCTGCGATGCAACTCCGACTGGCGGCGGCCTGAACTCAGCGAAACAGTGGCTGGCAAGTAACCGGCTCTCGCATGAGCCGAACGTCCGATGAGCGGCTCTACGGCAGTAGATCGCCAACACCTTCGGATACACCCAGTGCTATGCCAGCATCGGTAGCCCGGATGGCGCCGACTTCGCCTTCGGGAAGTGCGACGACCACGGCAACTTCACCCTCACCGACGTTCCCGCGGGCGACTGGAGAGTCACCATCTTCGATCAATGGAACGATCAGATCGTCGATGGCATCTCCACCCCGGTCCGCGTAGGCACCGCTTCCAACGCAACGAATTGTCATGGACCGTCTACCAGCAGCGCGGTCTGCGATATGGGAGAAATCGGCGTCCACGCGTGGAAGGACAACCTTTACACTCGCACCTTCTTCGACACCAACCGCAACGGCGTGTCAGATGACGACGAGCAGGGCCTCTCGCTGGTACCAACGAACATCCGGTACCGTGACGGCAGTATCTCCAACCTCAACAGCACCGATCTGCGGGGGTTCGCCGGATTCAACGAGGTCTTCCCCATCTTCAACTGGTACGTGATGGAGACCGACTCCAATCGCTACAAGAACACCGGAACGCACGTGATCAACGACGCAGGCGGTGCGGCCGACAATACCACCCCGTGCGGCGGCGGCTTCGGCCATGCGGAGACTCCGCGCTGATGGCCAATCTTGCCAACACAAGCGAAAAATTCTCCGTGCCCGACGCTCTGCGGGTTCCGGGCGCAGTGTACTGCGATAACGCCGACTGCAACGGCCTCTCGATCGCCAATCGTCCAGTCAACGGCGGTCCTGGCGGTTCGACCGGCCGAATCGATCCTCCCTGGGCTACCAGCTATGGCTGGCAGACCTTCATGGGCCAGAACCAGTTGCTCGAATTTGGTAAAGGCCCTTTCGAACCTGGAGAAAACGGCGGCATCCGCGGCCATGTCGTGTACGCCTCCACTCGTCCATTCGATGATCCGGCTCTGCTGTTGCAGCTAACCTGGGAGCCGCTGGTTCCGAACGTCACCATCAATCTCTATCAGAAAGGGCTTGCGGCCGATGGCGTCACCCCCACCCTGAAAAGGTCGATACGACCGTAACCAGCAGTTGGGATGACTGGGCGCAGGGTTTCCGGTCCGACGATGTTCCCAACATGAACTGCCCCGGACAGGATCCCACCGATCCGTTCTTGTACACCATGCAGAACCAACCCAACTATCTGGATTGGTACAACTCGCAGCACGGAGGGCCGGCCGTAACCGCGTTACCTAACAATGCCCAGTTCAAGTGCTACGACGGCATGCACAATTGGAACCAGTTGCAGCCGGCTCCGTACGATGGCGCGTACACGTTCCCCAGCGTTACCGGGCGCGACCCCCAAACTGGACAGGTGGTCGGCACGAACTGCACGGCTTGCACAATGGTGAACCACGAACCGCAGCTGCCTGCCGGCAAATACGTAGTGGAGATGATCGTTCCCCCGGGCTACGAGTTGGTGAAAGAAGAGGATAAGAACATCCTCCTCGGCGACACCTATGACGGTCCAGTGACTTCACAGTTTGCCGGCTTCGGCAACATTTTCATCATGCCGGACCAGGCTTCGGTCGCTGCCGCCTTCAACCCTAACAACCCGCTGAATCAGACGACTGACGAAGGCGTACTCCCGCGGCATGAAGGTGACACGGGCAGCGTCGAAACCTTCTGGCCCTGCGTCGGTGCCATGCGAGTGGTGCCCGACTTCAACAGCTTGTACCCGGGAGCTGGGCAAGACGCTCCGTTTGCCGGAGCTTCTCGTCCGCTGTGCGATCGGAAAGAGGTCGTATTGCAGGACCAGATGTCGGTGCTGGCGAAGTTCTACGTCTTCACCTCCACCCACATCGCGGCTCACTTCACGGGTATTGTTTCGGACGACTTTACGTCTGAATTCGACCCCTTCTCGCCGGCGTTCGGTGAGAAATTCTCTCCCGCGAACCTGCCCGTCGGAATCCGGGATTTCTCCGGCACGGAAGTCTCTCGCGTATACTCGGACAATTTCGGTATCTACAACGGTCTGACCTACTCAACCTTCTCTGTGAACCCGCCAGATCCCAGCGGCTACATTCCGCAGATGATGGTCATGTGTATGAATGACCGCGGCAGCGGCGCGGTGGCCGATCCGCTCTATCAGCCGGCTTACAGCCAGTACTGCTATGAGTGGTCTTTCATGCCGGGCCAGACGTCGTACCTGGACACGCCGGTGATACCAACCTCCGCATTCGCTGCGAACTATAACCACCCTGACTGTGCCTATCCGGATGCAACGCCGGCAATCAAGGAAGTTGACGGTGATACATCCACAGCCTCGGCGGGTGGCGGAATCGGACCTTGGATCTCGGCAGCCGGAACAGCTCACCCTATCACCATCCATGCCCTGTCTGACCAGGCCGTGAGCAGCTACGCATACTCCGGACCCAAGGCCGATACTGCGCCCTTTAACCAGAAGGCAGTCACCCGGCACTATGGTTTTGGCCAAACCCAAGGAACGGGCAGCGTCACCGTCGGCGGGGTAACCGCGACCGTCGTCTCCTGGAGTGATTCCACAATCGTCATCACTCTTCCCAACACCGGTAATAACCAGGTACCGGTGTGCCCGCTCCAGCAACAGCAGCAGTACGGTGGATCATCGGCACGCTGCGGTGAGTTAGTGATCACCGCTGGCAACGGCAAGAAATCAGTCGACACCGTCACAATTACCATCGGCGGCAAGGATCCAACCCGCCTCTCTGCAGGACAGGCGATTCAGAATGCGATCGACCTGGCCAAGCCCGGGGACCTCATCATCGTGCCCGCCGGTGTTTACCACGAGCAGGTCATCATGTGGAAGCCCGTACGGTTGCAGGGTATCGGCGCCGCGTCCAGCATTATCGATGCGAACGCCCATCCCTCCGACATTCTCAGTGGGTGGCGCAAACGCGTGGTTTGCCTGTTTGGAGTTGGCGAGGACGGTTCGCCAAACTCCTGGAACCCTAGTTGCGGTAACGGATGGTTCGGCTTCAATGTAACCTCGAACCAGCCGAAACAACCCCAGGTGGACCGCATTCCATCGGAAGCCACTGTCGGCTGGGACACCACCCAGAACGGCAACCTGGCGGAACAGTTGCAAGAGCCATCGCTGATGGGCGCCTATGAAGGAGCTGGAATCACGGTACTCGCCAAAGGAGTGAACTTCCACGGAGCGAATGCTTTCACAGACACGACCGAGGGAGCCTTCCCGGATGGCACCACGCTTCTGCAGAACAGAACGCAAGACTGCGGCAGCGGTGCCGGAAATACCGCAAATAACCGGAATCCATTCCCCAGCAGCTTCCAGTGCAATCCGTCGCGCATCGACGGGTTGTCGATCACAAACAGTTCTCAGGGCGGCGGCGGCATTTTCGTCCACGCTTGGGGACATAACCTGGAAATCGCCAACAATCGCGTCAACAACAACCAGGGAACTTTAGCTGGCGGTGTCACGATAGGCCAGGGCGAATTCCCACCCCAGCAAATTGCGGGAGCCGCCGTGCTCCTGGCTCCGGGCTCCTGCCAGTCTAGTAATATCGCTGGGACTCAGTTGCCGTATTGCCACAACCTGAACGTGAACGTGCACCACAACGCGGTCACAACCAATGCTTCCGAGGGCGATGAATTGTTCTCGGCTAGCCCGAGTGGTGCAGGCGGCGTTGCCTTCTGCTCCGGCGCCGACAATTACCAGTTCAACTACAACTGGGTTTGCGGTAATCTCAGCACGGGCGATGGCGCGGGCGTTTCTCACGTGGGCTTCAGCTGGAATGGCCAGATGCAGCACAACGCCATCCTCTTCAACCAGGCAACCAACCCGACCACGCCAAGCAACGGCGGCGGCCTGCTCATCATGAACTCCCCGGATACTGACCCGGCCTGCCCTGCAGGCAGCGACCCTGATGCGGATTGCTCGCTTGCGTTCAGTACAGCCCCCGGTGATGGTGTCGGGCCCAACCTGGTTATCAATGCCAACCTGATTATGGGTAATGCCGCTGAAGCCGGCAGCGGTGGTGGTATCCGCTTCCAGGGTGTCAATGGCGTCGAAGTGGGCACTTTCCCCAATAATCCGGAACGTTGGTACACAGTTACCGCAACCAACAACATCATCGCCAACAACGTTTCGGGTTGGGATGGCGGCGGAATCTCCCTGCAGGATTCCATCGGCGTCAACCTGATCAACAATACGATCATCTCTAACGATTCCACTGCGTCGTCGGGCACTCTGTTCGGAGCCTTCTTCGCACCGGAAGCTAGCTCTCCGACACCCTGCCCGCGCGACGCCTCGGGTGCTTCGACTCGTTGCACGGTGTTGTCAACGCCCCAGCCCGCTGGACTCTCCAGCGGCCGACACTCGGCAGAGTTCCTGGCCTCGCTGCCGACCAACATCACGTGCCCAACTGGTCACGGTGTGGGAGGAACAGGCACTGGCGGCCGCGTCAACGGCGCTTGCCGGACGGTCTCGTTCCCGATTCTTTACAACGATATCTTCTGGCAGAACCGTGCCTTCAACATCGTTGTGACGCAGCCGACGACCGGATCTCAGCAGTCCACCGTCACCCTTGCCCCCGCGCTGAACCAGTCGACTACGGGCGCATGCGTTGCTCCGCCCGCCGGCACGTACTGGGATCTCGGACTACGCGGCGATCAGGGGCCAACCAACCATTCTTCCGGCTTCACGTTCACGCCTCAGGCGTCGGTGTTGACGAGCACCACCGGCTACGCGGGAGGCGGCACAGGGTTCCGCGCGAACACCGCTTCCTCCCCAGGCGTGGCCCGTCAATATTGCAACGGCTCGAAGATCCCGCCGGAGGTTCCGAACGCAGGCGCGGTTTGGTATCAGGTTCCCCCGGGGACTTTCGAAGGAAACGTGCCGACGCCCATGTTTAGCATGACCGCCGGGGCCACGGTGGACGAAGGCAACAACTGGATCAGCATCAGTTGGGGCCCGCTCTCACTGGTTGCTCCAACGTCGGAAAACACGAGCCCGCTCAACGAGACGTTCCTTGCGGACTACTCGCTGACGGCTGGCTCTCCGGCGATCAGCTACATCACCAATGCGCTCTCGTCTACGACCTATACGGCAGCGCCCGATACTGACTTCTTCGGCAATCTGCGGAAGTCGAACAACGCAGTAGACGCCGGCGCGGTCGAGTTTGTAAGCGGGGTCGGGACGGCGGTCGCCAGTGTTACCGGCGGTCCGCTCAACTTCGGCAACGTGGTTGACGGAACGACCGGTGCTTCCCAAACCCTCACTCTGCATAACACAGGGACTGTCGCATTGACAGGCATTGCGGTGTCCTTTACTGGACCATATTCACGACCGGGTGGAACCTGCACTGCCACCCTCAACGCCGGAGCTACTTGCACGATCACTGTGGCCTTCTCGCCAATAGCACCGCCCGGAGCGCAGAACGGTACAGCTATCATCGCCGCCAATGTCGCCGTCACCGGCTCGCCGGTTACGCTGAATGGCACTGGCGTGGCAGCCGTAGTGAGCGCAACTCTCACTCCAACAACCCACAACTACGGAACACAGACTCGCAATTGCCCGACACCGGCCCTGGCCTGCGCGGCCGACCCCGCTCAGGTATACACGCTCACCAATACCGGGAACGTAACACTGACCGGCATCGGGAACGGCGTCCTCGGCGGAACTAACCCAACCGAATACACGCTCAGGCCTCTGCTTTCCACCTGCGGTCCGGCTGGTGGCGGGCAACTGATGGCAAATACAACCCTGACCCCCGGTGCAACCTGCGTGGTAACGGTGCAGTTCCAGCCGAAGACTGCTCAGACAACGGGCGTCAAGACCGCCACAATCTCCGTCACGGATGCGGCAGGAACTCAGACCTCAACCTTAACCGGAACGGCGAATTGATTACAGTCAACCCACTGTAACCAGATGCTGCCCGCGGCTTCGGCCGCGGGCAGCTCAGCGATCAAAGAATGGGCGGCAGCAGATTTTCTTGATTAACCCATTGGAGGTTTTATGCGCCTTCGGTTTTCCGCAACTCTGATTACGGGAACAGTTTTGGTTGTTTCCTCGCTCAATTGCGCGAAATCGCAACCCAACCCCACACCTGTAGCGCCGCCGAAGTCCCGAACACTTCCTCAGCGATATCGAATGAATCAGCAGGCGGCATCAGCGCAGCAGTATTATTCCATGATCTGGGGCGTCGATTCTCTGTCGGTGAAGTCGGGGGAATCGGGCGAGATCATCCGCTTTTCGTACCGTATCGTCGACGTCGAGAAGGCCAATGCGCTGAACGACAAGAAGAATGAACCATCACTGATCGATCCGGCGGCGGGGGTCAAACTGATCATTCCCTCATTCGAAAAGGTCGGCAAATTACGTCAGAGCGGCACTCCCGAAGCGGGCAAAGTGTACTGGATGGGGTTCTCCAACAAGGGGGAATATGTAAAACCGGGCCACCGAGTCAATGTCGTAATCGGACAATTTCGAGCCGACGGGCTGATCGTCCAGTAGCAATTGTCCCTCCTCCTACTTGAACTCATTGGTCAACAATTCAAGAGTGATTATGATGTCTCAAACTATGGCGTTACTCGGAAATGTTCTGGTTTTGACAACGGAGGACTCTCGCTTTGCGAAGCTGCAATAGATTGCGAGCCCCCCGAAAGCGGCCTGTGCCGCTCAAGTGTTTGCGGGCCCTGGCCCTGGGTCTGCCCTTGATGCTGGCTTCCGTTTTGTGCGCTCAACAGCCCGAAGCGGCTGGCCCGCCCATCCCGTCGCAGCCGCCGCATCACAGCCACAGACGGGTGACACTGGAAGATCGAGTAAAGGCATTGGCGGGCAACCTGAACCTGGACCAGGCACAGCAGGACGCTGTCCTCAAGATACTGCAGGGCCGAATGGAGGAGTCGCTACGTATCCGCAGCGATACCTCGATCTCCGGAGGCGCTCGGATCGAACAATTCCGCACTCTACAGGACAACACTGTGTATCAAGTTCGCGCCGTCCTCAACGAGGAACAAAAAAAGAAATACGATCCACTGGTGCTGCGCAAGCGAGAACCTGCAGCTGATCAGAAGACCGTCGAGGATTGGCTCGAACTAACTACTCCCAAGTAGGAGTTTGTAGCAGCGCCATGCCATCAGTCATGAAGATCAAAGCGAGCATTCTTAGAACAGTGCTGGTATGTCTGGGTTCTGCCCTTTGCCGCGCGCAGGATTTCTCCGCAAACGTGGTGTACTTCGACGTTCCGCGCACAGCCGGCGCAAAATCGCCTCAAGCTCCATCGAAACTATATGTCAGCAAGGACAAGATTCGTTTGCAGACGTATGGGTTTACCGACGTTACCTTACTGGTGGATGGGGCAGAACATACTACCGTCGCTCTGTATCCGAGCAGGAAAATATATCAACAGTTGGCGGGGTCTTCGCAGTACTTCCGCGTAGAGAACGCTAACGACGCCTGTGCTGACTGGCAAAAGGCTACGGATCAGAAGATTGCGTGCGAGAAAGTGGGGGAAGACGAGGTCAACGGCCGTCATACAGTGAAATACATCAACAAGAACGCTACGGGCGCGAGGGGCGCCGCCATCTGGGTCACCCCAGACCTCAAATTTGTGATCAAGTGGGAAACAGCGACTAATGGCGCGGAACTGCGCGAAATCAAGGAGGAGAAGCTACCGTCGGAGATGTTTGTCGTGCCCGATGAGTACCAAGCCATGAAGCCCCAGAAGGGATCTTCCAAAGGCTTCACCCCGCGATAACGATAGTCGAATGTTAGCTTGAGCATAGTCGATGCTGCCGTTTCTCGTCGCCGCGACGCATTATCGGCGCGCTGAAGAATTCCATTTCGTCGATCGCTTCACGGTGGTTGCTCAGGGATGCTGCCCAACTTTCGCCGGCTCGGAACTCTTGGGCGCCTTTCGCATCCAGCGTGGGACGGTTGGCTCGGATATTTCGTATCCGGGCATATCGCCGACCCCGACATGCAATCATCGAAATGAGCACGAATCTCCTAAGTTCACGCAGTTGTGCCTGACCCGCAGAATGACGATCCGCCGGAAGTACCATGAACCTGACCCTGAATCTGCATCAAGGGGAACTCTCGATCGTTCGCCTTTCCCCGAATGCGGTGCTCCCCGCGTGGCTCGATCTCGCGGAACCGCCGCTCGTGTCTGTCACTTTCTGTCCGAATGAACTTTCGATTGTTTGCCCTGCGAGGCTGGTCCCAGACGAGCACCAGAGGGAAGGCCCCTGGCGCGCCTTCGAAATCGAGGGACCAATCGACTTCGCTCTGACCGGCGTCCTCGCCTCGGTGCTCAACCCTTTGACCGCGGCGGGGCTGAGCATCTTCGCGCTTTCCACTTACGACACCGACTGGATCCTCGTTCGCGCAGAAAAGCTTGCAGCCGCTCAGCGCCGCCCTCGCAACGCATTTTCAGATTCGCGAGGTCTAGAAACGCAGAGACAGGCAGCTAAGCCCG
Organism: uncultured Alphaproteobacteria bacterium; assembly: GCA_963820095.1. Classification (GTDB taxonomy): domain Bacteria; phylum Pseudomonadota; class Alphaproteobacteria; order Rhizobiales; family Beijerinckiaceae; genus Roseiarcus. Next base: position 223,074 of record CAWFZA010000023.1, on the reverse strand, counting down.
CCATCCATCTTCCGGAACTCCGACATATCCAGCTCAAGCGGTTCAAATCCGCGATCCCGCAGTGCTGCCGTGAGCCGCGGGAACCCCTCTGCGACCAGCACCCGCCCGTTGACACGCACACAATTAGCGCCGTAGCTCTCTTCCTCGCTTACCCGAATAAGTTCAAATCCGACGAAGGCCGGGTTGTCGCCCATCTCCTCCAAAACCACCAGCGTGTTTTCTCCGATGTATGCAATGCCGCTCTTGAGATGCAGGATGCTGGTCATCGACCGGACGTCGACCGTGGATGATGTGTACCCCAGCGCTGCAAGACGCCCTGCCAGTTGCCGTGCGCCTTCTTCGTTGGTGCGATGGGAAAGCCCCAGAAAGAAGTGCTCGCCGGCCTCGCAGATGTCCCCGCCGTCTACCGTTCCCGGTGCTTCGATGGCCGGCATCGCTGGAAAGAACCGTTCGAGCTCCGGCCGGAGGGCATTCACTTCGCCCGTGCGGCTCTCCGCTCCCGGACGCATCAGGATCGCGCCTCGCGGTGAAATCACCGCGGTGTCTTCTACAAACGTCGAGTCCGGATATCGCAGATCTGCCTCCAGAACCGTCAACTCCAGCCCGCACTTCTCAAGCGCCGCACAGTATTGTGCGTGCTGCTCCAGCACCTTTTCAAGGACCGGCCTTCCCAGCGAAGCCGTTGTCAATCCGGCATCGAAGTTGCTCCCCGGCGTGCGCACAATGGCATATTTGAACAAGTGCTTTTACCCTCGGCTTCATCATTGCACGGATCGCTTTCGCCGCCACATCCATGCGTACACAGGAACCGCGAGGCCGAGAAGAGCCGCCGCCCGCCACGCACTCACAGGATCGTCATGAACGGCAGCGACCAGAAACACTACTGACCCTGCCAACACCAGAGCCGTGGTCACCGGATAGCCCCACGCCCGGAATGGCCTCACCATCTCCGGTTCACGTGCCCGCAGCACGAAGACCGCGATATAGTTTGCCGCGTACATTCCTGCAACCAGGATGGCAGCAATAGCGATGATCTCGTCGAAGCGCCCGCTCGCAGCCAGCAACCCCGCCATTCCAGCCGAGAGCAACATCGCCGTCACCGGTGTTCCGCCTGCTCCCACCCGCGCCGCCCGTTCCGTAAACAGCCCGTCCCGCCCGATTGCCACCAGAATGCGGGGCGCCCCCAGCAGCACCGCGTTCATCAGGCTCAGCAACGTCAGCAGCGAAAGCACAGTAACGAACCGCCCTCCCCATGCCGGAAAGACGATCCGGGCGGCATCCGCCGCTGGTAGCGTCGAACCAGCAAGCGTCGGAATCGTCAGGACGTGCAGGAATGCCAGGTTCATCACCAGGTAAAGAGCCAAGACGATCAGTACGCCGCCGATCATCGCTCGCGGCAAGTGATGTGCCGCGTCGGTGTCCTCTTCGGTAAAGTAGATGGCTTCGTACCAGCCGTCATAGGTCACCACGATGGCCCGGAGCGCAGCAACCATCGGCACCAGCTTTTCCCAGAAACCTATCCCACGCAGGCCCCCTCCAGCCGCGGCGATTTGCGGCGCCGCGTGCAGGAGGCACGCTCCCGCCAGCAACAGAAAAGTCAAGGCCGTGATGGAACTGGTGAATTGCTGAATGCGGCTGCTCAGTTTGAGACCCACCAGATGTAGACCGCAGAAGAGAACCAAGAGCCCCAGCGCGACCGCCTTAGGCCATGCCGCCAGGGGTGCAAACAACACTCCGAGATATTCGGCGGCCGTCACCGCACCGTAGGCCACCACAGCGCAGTTGTTCAACCAGTCCGCCCAGCCCGTGGCGAACCCCACCGCAGGCCCGAAGGCTCGCCTCGCGTAGATGTAAAAGCCGCCCGCTTGTGGCATGGCCGTGCCCAACTCGGAAAGGGAGATCGCACCGAGCAGTGCGTACAGCGCTCCCGCCGCCCAAATCGCCAGGATCAGCCAGAAGCTCCTCAGTTCCCCGGCAATCGTCCCCGGCAGGCGCAAAATTCCCACCCCCACCGTGCCGCCGAAGATCACGGCGACGCCGAATCCGAGGCCGAGAATGCGGACTAACGGGGAGCGAGGCTGGACTCGCTTGGTGTGGGCGGGAATCTGGGTAGGCATTCAGATCGACACTCCGAGTATATTGCTCGACTTCGCCACGTAGAGAAAGCAATTTCCCACGATCGACTGATCTGATTCCCGGACTCGACGAGATTTCAACGCGGACGATTGATGTGCGTCCGCTTCCCTTGGCCCAAGTTGAGTTCGTTTTATTGCACTCTTCGGTGCCAGCTGGACGAGTGCAGCCGATGCGTTCAGGTCTCACCTGCGTCCCGAACCACCGCCACCGGATCGGCGGAAGTCAGCCCTGCGAGGACAGGGGCATAATTGAGGGCACGTTTGCAACCGGCAAAGTGCTGCCAAACTTCCGTTGAGTTCCTTTTGGTTCCTATGTATATATGATTCCATTAAGGTTGACTCGTACGGCATGGAAGAGGTCGTCGGTTACCGAGCCAGGAGGTGAAATGCCCCCGGCGTGACTAACGACGAGAAGAATACGTTCTCAAACCGGCAGGGCTAGAAGATGCGCATTCTAAGGGGAAGGTCCCTAAGATAAGCTGTTGGCTTTGCCGGGCGTGTGGAACCCGGACGGGACTCCCGACGAAGGAAGGAAGAAGATGAAGACTTTGGCTGCCGCGATGACGAAACAGCAGTTTGATGAGTTGTTCAGGAAGGTGAGCAACTGGGGAGTGTGGGGCGCCGAGGACGACCGGGGAACGTTCAACTACATCACGCCGCAGACGATTCAGCGGGCAACTGCGCTGGTGAAAACGGGGCAAGCGGTGTCGATGGCGGTGCCGATCAGCAAGGTTGCGGGGCCGGACAATCCGCGGCCTCCGGCGCATTACATGTCCATGCTGTTTGAGGTGGACAAGAGCTTCGGCGAGCCCGGAGTCGGCCTGGATTACTTCGCCAGCGAGATTCACGGCGACTGCCACACGCATGTCGACGCGCTGTGTCACATTGCCTACGAGGGCAAACTATATAACGGCAGGCCAATCTCGATGGTGACGTCGAAAGGGCCAAAGAGAATGGACATCGCGACGTATGCGAACGGGATCATCGGAAGAGGAGTGCTACTGGACCTTGCGCGGTTTCGTGGAGTTAAGTGGCTGGAGCCGGGCGAGGCAGTGACTCGCGACGAGTTGGAGGCGTGTGAGCAGGCGCAGGAAGTGAGGCTGGGGGAGGGGGACATCTTTGTGTTCCGGACGGGACATCACCGGCGGCGGCTCGAACTTGGCCCGTGGAACAACGGTTACGACGGGGAAGGGAAGGCGGGTCTGCATTCCGATGCGATCACATTGCTGCATGAGCGGAAGGTGGCGGCGTTCTTTCCGGATGGAGACGGCGAGACGGTGCCGAGCAACGTAGAGGGCGTTGCGTATCCGGTGCACGCGCTCCAAATTGCGGCGATGGGGATGGTCTGCGCCGACAGCTTGAATCTTGAGGATGTTTCGGCGGTCGCGAGCGATGAGCGGCGCTGGGAATTTCTCGTGATCGCAGCGCCGCTCAGGCTTCCGGGGGGGACGGGATCGCTATTCAACCCGGTGGCGATTTTCTGAGCCAGCAGCGCAAGATCAGTTCTCCTGCAACAATAGCAAACGTTTCGCGTTTCGGCGGCCGCGAAATACAGCTGATAAAGACCGTCACCTCATTGGCGCCGGATTACTGAGCGTGTCTTCGGGCTGGCAAAGTGTATCGCAGCCTATGGTTCTATTCGCGTCCATGAATCATGTCGGCGCCAGATGCTCTCAAGCGTGATGGAGGGAACCCGCGTTTCGTCGCATGGAACTGGGAAGAATTGAGAGCAGGCAACGGCTCTCGAACCCTTCCCTCTCCCTCGTACTTGCCGCTTCGCGACTCATTGCGGAATTGGCGCGGCGACCGGCCGGCGATTTTGTGGAAGATGAGTCCGAAGTAACTCTGATCGCAGAAACCGACTTCCTGCCCGATCTCGGCGATGCTTCGGTCGGTTGTCGTGAGCAAAGTCTGTGCCTTGGCAACACGTAGATGGTGGAGATAGGTTACGAAGGGCTGTCCCGTAACCCGGCGAAAGAATCTTGTGAAATGCGATTTGCTCATGTGGACGCAACCCGCAGCTTGCTTGACAGTGATCACGCATTCCAGCGAGTGGTCGATGAGTTCGAACAAAGACCGGAGGCGTTGAATATCAGTCTTCCTGCGGTTAAATGCGACCAGGTTCAGTTGAAGATCCGAGTAGTGGTTTACCAGCAGAATCAGGATCGTTCTGAGAAAGGTGCGAACCGTCAGGCGCTCACGGCCGCCGTGGGCCGGCAGTTGGCCCCGGATGCGCTTCATGAAGTTGAAGACGTCGGCGGGTATTCCGCTATCCGCAGCGACCACATGAGAGAAGTCTGCGTCTTCCGCCATGAAGGGGACGAGAAATTCGATGCCTTCCTCGCCCGCGTCTCCGGAGCGCAGGATCTCCGGCTTGAAATAGAGGGCAACCGCTTTGGCCGAAGCTGTATTAGCCTTCACCAGACGGTGGAAGAACGTGCTGCCTATTACTACGAGGTCTCCGGTTCGCGCGGTGACAAACCTTTGCTGGATCTGAAACTTCACTTCGCCCTGAAGGATATAAACGATCTCAAGATAATCGTGCCGGTTCATGCGAACGACGCCGCGCGGACCAAAGATGAAGAAGCGCACGTCGATTGGGAGTAAAGGATCGAACGGCCAGCGGTGAATGCCTTCTTTGTCGATCTGCGGTTCGATAATCGCGTAGGCTCGTTCCCAACCTGATGAACTCTCCGCGCTCAAGAGGTTTGGTATCATCGGCGCCCCTTTGCTGGAGCGTAAATTCTAGCACGGACGAAATTCGACGCGGCACTCCGCCGGCGAAAGCCGGCTTGCAGGGACCTGAGGCAGCGAAAGAGTCCGCCTTCGCAGCATGGCTCATTTCTCACAGTGTTTTGTCCAATCGCTATAGAATCAGACATTTCTTCGGCGTATCAAGTGATCTCAAGCCCCCGCGAAAAGACCGCGACGGGGAGGAGGTCTCATCACTATGGCACAAATGAAATCGACTACGTCCACAAGTGTTCTTGCCGAGGACGACCTGAGAGAGATCGCCCTTGTCAGGCAATATGGCGCGCCGGATGTTTACATCAACGCCGATGAAGCAGGCTGGCACCCTTGGGTGAACGGTCTCATGATCAAGCCTTACCGGTACGAGACCAAAAGCGGCTCGTTTGTGTTTGTACTGTGGGCGCCCAAGGCTGCCGTGCTGGGCAAGCACCGGCACCGGGGCGTGGTCACAGCAGTCACCATCCAGGGTGAATGGGGATACTTCGAGTACAACTGGAACGCGCGCAAAGGCGACTATGTTGTCGAGAACCCGGGCACGATTCATACGTTGAGAATGGGCGACGATGCGCAAGTGGTGTACACCGTGAGCGGATCGATCGAATTCTTCAACGACGATGACTCGTTGCGAAACACCATGGACGTGTTCAGCTTCATCGATCTTTACGTGAGCCACTGTCAAAGGACCGGCGTTCCGGTCGACGCAAGACTCTTCTACTGATCCCGATCAAAGCGACGCGGACACGCGCGAGCGCCGCAACCCAGTCTCGCAGTATAACCTCGGGGTGTCTTTTGAGGCCGTGGGGTACCCTGCGGGCCGCACAGTTCGAGAGGGTTGCGGCCGCGGTGTAGCCCGTGGCGAGAAATTTCTGGCAAGGCTCGCCGCCCTTCAGAATCGGCCGACTGCCGACGCGGGTTCCCAAATGCTTCGCGGTGTGGCTCCCGCGAGATGTTTCTGTACGCATTTCCTGGTTGGCCCGATGCTGGATCAAAGGATGATCTTTCAACGTTGCAGATGAGGCACCCCATGAGAGAGAACCCGATTGGCCATTCCCATACTCCGCGGAGGTGGAGCGTTCCGCGTCCCGATCACAAGGCAAGAACCGGCGAGGAGGGATCTTCACCCTTCGGCGCAGCGAGTGCCATCGAATTGTCGTCGAATTGGTCCCGAAGCGACCAATTCCGGTTGCTGGAGCCGCAGATCAACGCTCAGAAAGTGCACGTGTGGCCGTTCGATGCGAACGTGCCGATCGAATTGCGCCTTCTGGATAGCGATGGGGATCGAACCGTGAGCAAGAACCGCCACGACTATTTCGAGATATTTTTCGTTTGCAGCGGGGCAACTTCTTTTGTCGTGGAAGACCGGCGGCTACCCATGGAGCCGGGGGACATGGCGATCATCGGGAGCACACTCCATCACTCGACGCAGTGTCTGCCTCACGCGCAGTCGAGGATCGGTGCGCTCTACTTCGACCCCAATTTCATTTTCGGCGACGGAATGGTCTGTAGCGCGGAATACCTTGCACCTTTTCTTGACCAGGATCCTGGATTCCCGCACGTCGTACCGGCCGCGACAGGCCTTCCCCGTCAGATCCTCGACTTGATGGAGATGATCCAGCAAGAGATGCCCGGCTCGTCGAGACCGGCGCGTCTGGCCATCAAAACCTATCTGAGGATGATTCTGATTCTGCTGGTGAAGCACTACTCGACCTATGCAAGCCGTGTGGAGTCCTTCAAGCGGCAACAGCGCGCTCTGCAGAGCCTTGAGAAGTTCTTCGAGTTTCTCCCGCGACACGTGGGGGACATGATTCACGCGCCGGATGCCGCGCGCATGTGCGACCTGGGCGAGGCCGAGTTTGCGACCTGCTTGCGCCAGGTGACGGGCCGTTCCTTCCGAAATTATCTCAATCAGTACCGCGTGGAGCGAGCGCAGACGGCGCTTGCGGAGACGAATTGCCCAATTTCGGAGATCGCGCAGGAGATGGGGTTTTGCGACCAGAGCTATTTCGGCACGGTCTTTCACAAGTTCACCGGTATGACCCCACTCGCATACCGGCACCGGTATCGCAGTGCTCCCGAGCGGTCTCCGGCTTTACGGCCCATGTGATCCTCAGCCCGACCTACCCTGTGAGGACAGGTACTGCATGCTCTTGCGGAAAGGGCCGCGGAGAGCCCGCACGACGGAAGAGCGCAGGATGATGTCTCGCGTTGCATCCAGCGCGTGACTGGGAACTCCAACAAAAATAGACAAGGGAATTCCTATAACATCGTTCGATCTTTACATAGAGTCGAGTTAGTTTTCTCGTGGAAAGCGACATCGCCTCGGTTTCCGATTCAAACGGCATCCCTTTCGTGCGCAGCTCCAGCATCTGCAGCCCGACGGGGGCGATGGGAGTCAAGATGAATGCACCCATCCCTGTAGCTCTCCAGCGAAATCGAATGCGTCGTTGGCCTTTCGAGGCGCGAATGGGACCGTTTTTATGCCCGAACCTGATCTCTTACGGAGGTTAACCAATGGACACGAACTGCAGATGGTCGCGTCTACGCGTTTCTCCTTTCCCCCGATTCCTCACCCTCATCGAATTATCCCTGGTCTGTATTCTCGCAGTGGCCAGGCTATGCGCACAGGTGGAAAACGGCATCGCCGGCACGGTCACGGACTCATCGGGCGCCGCGATTGCAAACGCGTCGGTCACAGCGATCAACACATCGACGAGAGTCTCGGTGCACACGACCACAACCTCCGTCGGCACATACAAGGTGGTTGGTCTAGTGCCTGGCTACTACTCGGTAGAGGTGGAAGCGCAAGGCTTCAGCAAATCGGTGCAGTCCGGTGTGATCGTTGAGGTAGCCAAGACCTCGACAGCCGACGTCAGACTGGTGCCAGGTTCCACGAGTGCGACCGTGAAGGTGACGGCAAGTGCGATCTCGCTGAATACCGAGTCGCCCGCGATTGGAACGACGCTCGAACCGGAACTGGTGAATACGGCTCCGATCGAAATCAACGGCCTTGCGCGCCAACTCGACTCATTCATGTACCTGGCGCCTGGAGTTCAGGGAAACGCGAGCAGTCACAACATCAACGGCGGCCTCACATTTGAAAACGAGGTGCAGTTCAACGGTGTTCCTGTTGCATTTGTGCAATACCAAGGAAACCAGACCTACATCAATCCGCCCTACGAGATGGTGAACGAGTTTCGCGTGAACAGTTCTACGTTCGAGGCGAGTTACGGGCTTGGGCAAGGCGCCGTTACTTATAGCATGACGTCCGGCACCGATGTGCTGCATGGCGACGGCTTTTACATCCTGCGCAACCAGCTGTTCGACTCCGACGGATTCTTTCCCACCTACTTCCGCTCCGATGGGCAGCCCGCGCCACCTATCAACCAGCAGAACGATCTGGGGTTTACCGTCAGCGGCCCCGTGATTCTACCGCATCTCTATAACGGGAAAGACCGCACCTTCTTCCTCGTCAGCGCGGACTGGTTTCGGCAGAACCAGGCGCAAAAAGCGATTGGAACCGTCCCCACGCCGGCCATGAAGCAGGGCGATTTCAGCAACTTCGTCGATTCCAATGGCACGCAGATTTCCATCTACGATCCCCAGACCGGCCAGCCATTCCCGGACAACATCATTCCGTCATCACGAATCAGCCCTCTGGCCCAGACGGTCCTTCCCTCCATTCCTGATCCCGACCGGCCTGGAGTCGTGTTTGGACAACAGGCGAACAAGTCTCCCGCCGTGTCTTCGTTGGCCATCAGCCAGGACCTATGGGGGTTTACGCTGGACCACAACATCACGCGCGCCCAGGCGATTCACTTCAGTATGTGGCGTGACTCAATTTCTTCCCCTTTCTTCACTTTCGCACCCATCGTGGCTCCCACCAACGAACTACAAAGCGAAATCCACGACACCGAACTCGGAACGGGCATTTCTCCTGAACTATGTGTACACGATCAAGCCGAACCTGATGATGACGCTGGGCGCCGACTGGATCGGCGAAATCAGCGGTCTACACAACGCCAAACTGGGCGTCAGCTTTCCAGGACTCGTGGACGGAGTCACCTTTCCCTACATAGGTTTCGACGGGACAGAATACGCCGACGAGTTTCGGCGCGAGTAATGGGCTGACCAACGTATCCGGGCAATTCGGTGGGTTCGCCGAAACCAACAACCGACAGTTGGGAATCGTGTTCGCCAACAACTGGATATGGACCAAGGGCCGTCACGCCTTCAACATGGGGGGGCAATTCCGCCGGACGTATCAGGACCTGTATGCTTGCCAGTTCTGCGGCGGGACATTTTCCTTCACGCAGCGCACAACCTCGACTCCCGACACCAACGACCCGCACTTCGGGACGTACGGCAGTTCGTTCGCGAGCTTTCTCCTCGGCCAGGTGGACGCAGCTGTCCGACTCAGTTCCAACGTCACGCGAATGCGGAACAAGGAATTCGCTCTCTACTTCCAGGACGATATCAAGGTCAACCAGCGTTTGACGGCCAATCTCGGGCTGCGCTGGGACATCATGGTTCCCTTTACCGAGGAGCATGACAACGCCGTTTATGTAAACTTCCAGGAGCCTACGGTTCTGGATCCCGCTGCCGGGAATCTACCCGGCGGAGCAACGAAGTTTGGCGATTGCGAGGGATGCGCGGGTATCAACCGCGCCGACATCGCGTGGAAGAACTTCCAGCCGCGGGTTGGGCTGTCTTATCGACTGACTCCTAAGACGGTCATCCAGTCTGGATTCTTCCTGACATTTCTCGATGGCGGAGCCTATGAATACGGCTCCACTCAGACCGCTTTCTACTTCGCGTCGCTCCTGGGCGGCCAGTTTTCGCGCCAGTCAAGCAGCGGCCACACCCCGGCGTATGGAAGCTGGGATAACAATCCAATGCCCGATCCGCCGCCGACGCCATTTTCGCCGTCAATCGGCAACGGAACAACGATTCTCGGTTTCAATCCGAAGACGTTCGGGAGGGCTCCATACGACTCGGCATGGAATCTGAGTGTGCAGAGACAACTACCGTGGAATATGTTCGTGACGGTAGCATATGTCGGTAATCGGGCGATCCACGTGCCGTCGTCGCTACACCAACCTGAGCAGCCGCACCCTGACATTCTTCACTACGGCAGCCTTCTTGGCGAGCTGGCGACCTCTCAGGATGCAGTAGACGCCGGCATCAAGATACCGTTCCCGGGATGGGTGGATCTCTTTGGCGGCACGGGAACCGTGATCCAGACCTTGCTTCCATTCCCTCAATACTCCGACATCTACAACACCTATGAGACCGATGGGACCGCATTCTACAACGGTCTGCAGATCCAGGGAGAGAAGCGGTTTTCCAACGGGCTCAGTTTCCTGGCTGACTTCACGCTCTCGCGAAACATCGCGAACGAGTCCGTGGGCTCGACTCTCTTTCAGCCGAACCCGATCAACTCTTTCAACATGCCGCCCGAGTTTACCCCATCGGCGCTGGATCAGAAGTACATTACGAACATTGTGGCGACCTACGCGTTGCCGTTCGGCGCGGGACAACGGTTCGTCAATAGAACGGGATTTATCAACCAGATCGTCGGAGGATGGAAGTTCAGCGGAGTGTTGTCGTACAACGGCGGATACCCGTTCGGCGCATACAACGGATACAATCCGCTGTACGCCAACTTTGGCGACCGGCCAGATATTGTTCCTGGAGTCAAGCTGAAGACCTACAGCTACAGTCGCTCAAAGGATTTTTTCACGGGCAAGCTGCCTTCGCAGCCAACACAGTTCCCGACTAATGCGTTCGTCAACACCGGGCCGTGGGCTCTGGGCAATTCAGTTCGCTCGTACGCCAGCCTCCGCACACCGCCTCTGCGGCTTGAGAATTTCGATGCCATCAAGACGTTTCCGATCGAGGGCAGGGTCCGATTGATCCTGCGGCTCGACTACTTCAACGCTTTCAACCGAACGCAACTGCAAGCTCCGGTCGCCAATCTGCCTACCGTTGTTCACTATTTGTTGCAGACAGGACGAACCGACGTGACTGCGGCGGCGTGATCCTGCCAGCCGCCACGACAGCGGGCAGCGAGCGACAATTGCTGCGGCCGTTTTGCCTCGAACTGCGTTCTCATCGGTATTGGAGCGCCAAATGCCCGAAGCAGCCATTTTCGACGTCGATGGGACCTTGGTCGATTCGGTGGACTTGCACGCGATCGCTTGGCAGGAGGCGCTCGAACACTTCGGCTATCAAGTGACCTTTGAGCAATCGCGCAGCCAGATTGGCAAAGGCGGCGATCAGTTTCTACCCATGTTCCTCTCCGAAGCTCAGCGTAGAGATCACGGCAAGGAATTGGAAGAATGGCGCGGCAACCTGTTCAAAACGAAGTACCTGCATATGGTGCGGCCGTTCTCGGCCGTTCCGGAGTTGCTACAGCGCGTGCATGGCGCGGGTTTGAAGGTGGCCGTCGCGTCCTCCGCCAAGGCTAGCGAGCTTGAGGTGTATCTGGAGATTGCCTCCGTCGCCGATTTGGTAGACGTCGCAACTTCGTCCGAAGATGCCGAGCGTTCGAAGCCGGCGCCGGACATTTTCCAGGTTGCCTTGAAGAAGCTGGGTATGGCGGGCCCTGATGCGGTCGCCATCGGAGATACGCCCTACGACGCCGATGCGGCTGGCAAAGCCGGAATTCCCACCATCGGATTCCTTTGCGGCGGCTTTACCGAATCCGCGCTGCGCAAAGGGGGCTGCATTGCAGTGTATGCCGGGCCAGCTGCCCTGTTCGCATGCTTCGGGGCCTCTCCCTTGGGCAGACAAAGTACCTAATTAGCCGGAGCCACGGTGGCACGAGCAGGGGCGGTTTGACTGCGGCAGGTCTCTCAGTCGGGATCTCTGACGTGGATCCTTCAGGGAAAACTCGACAAAAGATTGGAGACCGAGGGACGCATGACAAACAGGTCTGCCACCGCGTCGCCCACGGCTACAAAGCCATTAGCGCCGCGCATCAAAGCAATCTCGCCCTGCTGGCCATGGCGAATAGCATGGGGCATGATGCGCAGGCGAACATCTCCATCGCTGTGCAGTTCCTGGTCGGCCATCAGGACGGCGTCAGCGTGGCGATAGCTCATCAATTCGACGAACAGTGGATCGAAGGCCGCTCCGCGAGTCTGTCGATTTCCGCAAGGCTGCCGACTTCGGCGATGGCGACGGCATGGAGGGGTTGAGTAACGACGGCCTCCTCAGTCGCGGCGATCCCCGACGCAGTGGTTAGTGGATAAGCGGACGCCTGGGGCCGTGGGGCTAAAGAGCCAACACCACAATTATGGTAATTGCAATATCATTAACGACCGGGGCATCTTCTCGTGTCGTCGGTGGTTAGACGAGCTGCCAACTCATCGTAGGAGGTGTGATATGAACTTATTGTCGCGACGGAGCGTTCTCGCTATCGCCGCCGTAGTCGATGTCGCGTTGCATTCGCGCTCGGCGCCGGTTGCGGCCAAAGCTTTGGCCGCACGTCATAAATTGCCCCCCCGCCACCTGGAGACCTTGCTTCAGGGCCTGGTCCACGCCAAAATCCTCAAGGGCGTGCGCGGGCCGCGAGGCGGCTATGAGCTCGCACGCGAGCGCCGGCGCATCACTGTGGGCGAGATCGTGCGAACTGCGATGTCGCTGAGCACAGCCGACCCCGAAGATCTCGGCGCAAATTCGGTGTTGCTCGAGCGAGTGATCGACCCGGCCGTTCGCAGGGCCGGCGAAACCTTTCTCGCCAACCTCGACGCGATCACCGTCGACCAAATGTGCGAGACGGCCGGGAAGACGCACGTGCTCGACGACGAGAAGGCCAGCGGCGATTTCGCTATCTGATCCGGGCGTCGGAAGGCGCTAGGCGGCGATGGTGTGTCAGCACGGTCGAGGGTCGCGACAAGAAAGCGCCGATCGACCGGTAGGAGATATGCGGAGATGTCGCCTAGACAGGCTCAGACGCTCAGCCCTGATTCATCCCGCAACATTGCAACTTCTCGAGCTGCCAGCAGGGATAACTCGGCCGGGGTTCGGCGCCGGCCGTCCTCATCAAAGATGCGAACGTCGTTTCGCTTGCGCCCAAGGAGCATGAGGACTTGCTCGAGGGCGGCCCTCGCGCCTTCAGGACGGTCGACGACTTCGGTGCCGTCTACCCTGGAGGTCACGGTAAATCGCATAGCCCACCGTTCCTGTCAGCCGTCATGTTCCCAAAGGAAAGCCCCCGCGCATGGGAGACTACGCGGGCAAACGCGCGCCTTTTAAAAGGGAACGAACGGACGCGCGGGATAGATGCAGATTGCTATGGGCGCGACTCGATGGTCAATTCGCAGAATTGTGGGGAAGCAACCAGCCCGACGGCCCGAATGCCGCCCCTCGTCATCATGCATGCGCATCAGAGCTTCAGCGTCTTGGCGATCCAAATCAGCAGGCGCGCGGCGAGCGGCCCTAAGGCCGTCGGCCTCGTCCCCAGGGGAGGTATGTCGAGGAGCGTCCTTCGGTACGCACTTAACATGTCAAAGCTGTGTCGGGTGTCACTAGGGCCGCGGCCACAAAAAGCCCCGCGCTGCGGGCAGAGGCGCGGGCAAGTTAGCGCCGTGGGAGGTTGGGCATGCCGCGATTTCAAGAGAATTCGACGAAAGAACGCAGTGACGGTCGTCACATCCCGAACAAGAACAGCCCGAGAAGTACCCGCCGTCTCGTCGACAAGATTAGCGAGGGATGGTGGGTAACGGAGCACGAAGTCCAGAGTAGTGTGTTGAAGGTTCTGCAAAATCGCTGAAGGCGAGAGGCGGTCATGACAGGCTGGTGATGTCGAAGTCACCGATTCCTGATGAGGAACCCCGTCATGACCAAGAGTGAAGCTAAGCCCGTGATCGCCGCCGTCAACGAGCTCTTTTCGAAGAGCCCTGACAGCTTGCGCGAGATCGTTCGCGCCGTGATGCAGGAGATGCTGGAAGCCGAGATGACCGACGCGCTCGGGGCCGAAAAGGGCGAGCGTACGGAAAGTCGACTCGGTTACCGCTCCGGTTATTACACCCGCACCCTCGTCACCCGGGTGGGCAAGCTTGAGCTGCGCGTGCCGCAGGACCGAAACGGGCGATTCTCGACCGAGCTGTTCGAACGCTACCAGCGCTCGGAACAAGCCTTGGTGGCGACGCTGGCGGAGATGTACGTGCAGGGGGTTTCAACCCGAAAGGTGAAGGCGATCACCGAGGAGCTGTGCGGCCATTCCTTCTCGGCCTCGGCCATCTCCGCCATCAACAAGCGCCTGGACGAGAGCCTCGACGCCTTTGCCAACCGCCCCCTCGCCGAGCCCTTTCCTTACCTCATCCTTGACGCGCGCTGTGAGAAGGTGCGCGAGGGCGGCGTGGTCATGAGCCAGGCCGTGCTGATCGCCATCGGAATCGACTGGGACGGCCGCCGCCAGATCCTGGCCGTCGACATGGCCAACCGGGAAAGCCGCGCCTCCTGGAAGGACTTCCTTCTCGGACTGCGTCGCCGCGGCCTCAACGGCGTCGAGTTCGTCGTCGCTGACGATCACGCCGGCCTTCGCTCCGCCGTCCGCGAGGTTCTAACCGAAGCCGCCTTCCAGCGCTGCTACGTCCACTTCCTCCGCAACGCCCTCGACCATCTGCCCCGCAAGGCCGACGACGACTGCCTGCAGGAATTGCGCTGGCTCTACGACCGCCGTTCGACTGAGGAGGCCCGCCAGGACCTCACCGCATGGATCGCCAAATGGGGCGCCCGCTACCCCAAACTCGTCGCATGGATCGAAGAAACCATCGAAGAGACGCTCACCTTCTACAAGCTCCCGCGCCAGCATCATAAGCATCCCAAGAGCACCAACATGCTCGAGCGCCTCAACGAGGAGATCAAACGCCGGACCCACGTTGTCCGCATCTTCCCCAATGCCGAGGCCTGCCTGCGCCTCGTCCGAGCCTTAGCCGTCGAGACCCACGAAAACTGGCTCGAAGCCCACCGCTATCTCAACATGAACGATCTTAAGGAGCACAAGAAAACCTACCTCCGCCAAGCCGCATGAGTTCAGCCTATCCATGACCGCCTTTGCAGAACTTGACGCACAGAACCCAAGCCTAAGTGCGGCACGCTTCCCGTGAATATTAAAAGCAGAATTAAATCTTTGTAATACCGATTGCTAAACTATTGCACTGACCGATAAATCCATTCTATAGTATTATTGGCGATTTTTGCGCCTGAATCTCAGACTAACAGGAGAGCTGATATGCAGTCTTTGGTCGTAACGCGCAATTTACGACCGGTTTTTTTGGCGGACATTTCGACGCATCCTTGTGCGCGGTCGCGCATCGAAGGCCCGAAAAAGTAGCACCTGCGGCATGGCTTCTGCAAGGACTTCAGCTACTTAGCTTTCGCCTCTACGGTCGCTGGTTTCGCGACCGTCTCCGACAAGATCGGAGGTTGCTGAAGCAGCGCAATTGATCCGCATGGCGAGCGTTTGTTACCCCGGGGCATACCCCACCTAAGCAACGCGCGCTTTGTGCAAACGGAATTTATGGCCTAACGCATTGAGATAACTGGCTCCCCGAGCAGGACTTCGAACCTGCGACCATTCGATTAACAGTCGAATGCTCTACCAGCTGAGCTATCGGGGATCAGCGTCGGGGGGATATAGCAGAATCCTTCGCGATGGAAAGCGTTTTTGGCCCCCTTGCGCCGAGCGGCGGCGGCGCGCACCCTCACGGCCCATGCTTGACCCCCTGGCGTTTCCGGAACTGCTTACGCCAGCCGAAATGAGCCAAGCCGACCGCTTTGCGATTTCGGCCGGAACGCCGGGCATTGGTCTCATGGAGCGGGCGGGTCTGGCGGTCGCCGATGAGGCGGCGCGATGGACCAAATCGCGCGGCCGGATCGCCATTCTGTGTGGCCCTGGCGGCAACGGCGGCGACGGCTTTGTCGCCGCGCGCCTCCTTGGCCAGCGCGGCTATGGGGTCGAACTTGGGCTCATCGGCCGGCCCGACGCCTTGAAGGGCGATCCGGCGCTCGCCGCCGCCCGCTGGTCCGGCCCGGTCCTCGACGCGGCCGCGGTCGATCTCGACGCCGCTGACTGCGTGATCGACGCTCTGTTCGGCGCGGGCCTTGCGCGCGACATCGATGGCGAAGCGAAAGCGATCGTCGAGCGGATCAACGCCTTCAGGCGCGCCGGAGGCCCCGTGCTCGCCGTCGACGTTCCCTCCGGAATTGACGGGGAAACCGGCAAGGTCCGCGGCGCCGCGGTCGAAGCGAGCGCCAGCGTCACCTTCTTTCGCCTGAAGCCCGGCCATCTCCTGCTTCCGGGACGCACGCTCGCCGGCGCCATCCGGCTCGCCGACATCGGCATTCCCGACGCCGCGCTGGCCTCCATCGCGCCGAAAGCCTTCGTCAATTCCCCGGCCGTCTGGAGCCATGTCCTGCCGCGCCCGAACGCCGATAGCCACAAATATGCGCGCGGCGCCGCGCTCGTCCTGTCGGGCTCGGGCCACCATACGGGCGCGGCCCGGCTCGCCGCCCGCGCGGCGTTGCGCGCCGGCGCCGGCATCGTCAGCGTGGCGAGCCCGCCCGACGCGGTCCCCGTCAACGCGGCGCAATTGACCGCCGTGATGGTCGCCCCCTTCGCCAACGCCCGCGAGTTCGAGGCGCTGCTCGCCGACGACCGGCGCCGCGCCATCGCGCTCGGCCCCGGCGCGGGAGTCGGCCCGACCTTGCGCAGGCTGGTCGCGGCGGCGCTAACGCGGCCCGCCAAGCAGCGGACGATCGTGCTCGACGCCGATGCGCTGGTGAGCTTCGCCGGCGAAGCCGAGCGGCTCGCGGCGCTGATCAAGCGCGGCGGACACAAGGCGGTGCTCACCCCGCACGAGGGCGAATTCGCCAAGCTGTTCGAGGGCGCGGCGCAAGTCCGGCTCGACGACGACAAGCTCGCCCGCGCCCGCGCGGCGGCGCGCCTCATGGGCGCCGTGGTGCTGATCAAGGGCGCCGACACGGTGGTCGCCTCGCCCGACGGCCGCGCGACCATCGGCTGGGACCTGCCGCCCTCTCTCGCCACGGCCGGCTCGGGCGACGTGCTCGCCGGCCTCGTCACCGGGCTCGCCGCCCAGGACATGGCCCCGTTCGAGGCCGCCTCCGCCGCCGTCTGGCTGCACGGCGCCTGCGGCCGCGCGGTCGGCCCCGGCCTCATCGCCGAGGATCTGCCCGATGCGCTGCCCAGGGTCTTGAGGGCGCTCGGATAGGGACGCCGGGCCGCGGAAGCCTTCCAATGCAACTTGCGCGAGAGTTCCGTGCAAGCAAAACCAAATAAAAACAAGCAAAAATACTTGGTTTTGTTTGGTTTTATTTGGCGGAATCCGGACTTTTCAAAGGGTTGCAGCCGAAAAAATAAAAAAAATCATCGAGCCTCCAACTCGCGCCTCGAGTTGTGTGAAAACGTCTCGGACGCGCGTTCCCTCTCCTCGCCGCCGGCCGCCCTGCGGAGCCATCCGGCGACTCCAAAGTCTATAGCATGGATTTCTGCTTTTGCCAATGTGGAGCGCAGATTTTTGATTCAGGATCCGGCGCACTGGCGATACGTTCATGCGTGACGCCGTTGGTCGTCGCCACTAGACCCGACCGCTAAGCGTCCGGCGTCGTGGCAGCAACGTCTCCGAAATTCGCTGGTCTTGCGGAGCCGCCTTTCGCCTGCGCCTATGTCGCCGACCTGCGCGCGATCTCGGCCAGTGCCTCGTCGCGGCGGGTTTCGACCTCTTGCACCCATTCTGGCGGCCAGACAGTTGTGGTGACTTCCAGGCACGCGTTCCAGGCCGCGACCGCCTCCTCGAGCCGCGCCGTCCCGCTCTCCCGCTCGCCGAGCGTCTCGGAGCGCATTGCCGAGATTGTTCTGCGTCATCGCCCAGTCGAGCGGCACCCGCTCGCGCGTCCGTTCCTCCAGCGCCGCGCGATAGGCCGCCACCGCCTCCTCGAGCCGCGCCGTCCCGCTCTCCCGCTCGCCGAGCGTCTCGAGCGCATTGCCGAGATTGTTCTGCGTCGTCGCCCAGTCGAGCGGAACCCGCTCGCGCGTCCGTTCCTCCAGCGCCGCGCGATAGGCCGCCACCGCCTCCTCGAGCCGCGCCGTCCCGCTCTCCCGCTCGCCGAGCGTCTGCGAGCGCATTGCCGAGATTGTTCTGCGTCGTCGCCCAGTCGAGCGGAACCCGCTCGCGCGTCCGTTCCTCCAGCGCCGCGCGATAGGCCGCGACCGCCTCCTCGAGCCGCGCCGTCCCGCTCTCCCGCTCGCCGAGCGTCTCGAGCGCATTGCCGAGATTGTTCTGCGTCGTCGCCCAGTCGAGCGGAACCCGCTCGCGCGTCCGTTCCTCCAGCGCCGCGCGATAGGCCGCGACCGCCTCCTCGAGCCGCGCCGTCCCGCTCTCCCGCTCGCCGAGCGTCTCGAGCGCAGTGCCGAGATTGTTCTGCGTCGTCGCCCAGTCGAGCGGAACCCGCTCGCGCGTCCGTTCCTCCAGCGCCGCGCGATAGGCCGCGACCGCCTCCTCGAGCCGCGCCGTCCCGCTCTCCCGCTCGCCGAGCGTCGCGAGCGCATTGCCGAGATTGTTCTGCGTCATCGCCCAGTCGAGCGGAACCCGCTCGCGCGTCCGTTCCTCCAGCGCCGCGCGATAGGCCGCGACCGCCTCCTCGAGCCGCGCCGTCCCGCTCTCCCGCTCGCCGAGCGCTCGCGAGCGCATTGCCGAGATTGTTCTGCGTCGTCGCCCAGTCGAGCGGAACCCGCTCGCGCGTCCGTTCCTCCAGCGCCGCGCGATAGGCCGCGACCGCCTCCTCGAGCCGCGCCGTCCCGCTCTCCCGCTCGCCGAGCGTCCAGAGCGCATTGCCGAGATTGCTGCGCGCTGCGCCTCGCTCGTCATCCGACGACGCGAGCGCCAACAGTTCGCGCCGCAGCGCGATCGCAGCGACGAGATGCACATTGCTTCCGCGATCGCGGCCGTATTCGTAGAGCGCCTGCGCTTCCGTATTGAGGAACTCCGCGACCGTCGCCGCGTTCGCCCCGTGAATCGAGCGCGCCAGCTTCAGAATGGCGTCCGCCGCGGCGTCGCCGTCGTAGGTCGCAAGCGCGATGTCGCGTTCGCGATTGCGGAGCGCGGTCACGCCCGCGACGTAGCGTTCGCGGCGCTCCTCCTCCTCGCGCGCCATCGTCCTCGGCCGCCTTGTCCAGAGTGGCGCGGGCGAGGGCGGACTGGCCCTTGTCGACCTGCGTCCGCGCCTTCGCCAGAGCCGCGTCGACGATGGCGTCGAAATTGGTCTCCGACGGTCGTCCGGCGATCTCCGTTTCGTAGATTTCGATGGCGTTGCGCACCGCCTGTTTCTTGCCGTCGAAATCGAGCGCTTTGTCGCCGGCGACCTTCGCGCCATTTCGTTGATGAAGCCCTCGGCGACGTCGCGAGCGCGCTCCACCTCCTCGGCGTAGGCGACGACTTGCGCCCTCACCAACAGATCGAGAATGGCGGAGGACAATATGTGCTTGGCGAGATTGTCCGGGCTGGTGAAGGTGCAGCCGGGATAGCGGTCCATCGCTTTGAGGCGCGCCAGATGCGTCGCCTGGGCGGCGCGCGAGGCGTCGGTCGGCCTGTGGTTTGGGCCGCGTTCGGCGGTCTCGGCTGCCTTGGCGATGAACAAGCAGCTTGCCATGATAGAGCGCAAGCCAGGCTTCCCACTGCGTGTAAGAGACGCCCGCTCCGCTTTGCAGCGCCTCGCCGAGCGGCGGCAGCTTGTCGGCAAGATCGCGATATTTCGCGCGCAACGCGCGCAGCGCCGGCTCGGCCGGGGCGGACCCGGTCATGTCGCCGGCGAGATGCACCACGGCGTCGCAACCGGCGATATAGACGTCAAGCTCGTCAAGCGTGTCGCGGCCTTGGTCCTTGAAATCCTCCTGCACCTTCACTTCGACATTGGGACGCGTGAGGTCGGAACGCAGCTGATCGCGATAGGCGCGGAACTCGTCCGAAACGGTCGAGAGAAAAATCTTCGCGGACGCCGACATGAATGCGCGCCCCAATCATGGCCGCCTTCGGCTTTGTCGCATTGCACGGCACTGCCACGCAATCGCTTTGTCTACAGGCTACAAGCCTTAAGGGCGATCTGCGTAAACGCCATCAGCCAGCTCTCTGACCATGCTGGCGAAGGTAGTCGGGTGCGATAGGGCGCTAAAGTCGTACCCGCCGTCGCTCCCGGCCTGGGCTCAGCGGGCGAACACCAAAAATCCGACCGTGTCGCCGACGACCGTGATGTGCCCTTTGCAAGGCGCGACGTCCTCCAGATGGACAACGTCGCCGGCGTGCAATTGCTTCGTCTCGCCATCCGTCGCCGTGATCGAGAATATGCCCTGGGCCACGGTGAGGAACTGGATCGCCGGGGTCGGATGGTAGAGGTGGTTCACGAGGTCGCTCGTGCCCCAATGCGGCCCAAACCCCGCGAAGAACACGCTCGAAGACGGGTGGGCGCCGCCGATGTGGATCGGCGCGGCGGGAGGCGCGAAATTCTCATCGGCGAGCTCCGCCGTCACCTCCGCAAAGTGCGTCTCGTGGTCCGGGCTGCAATAAAGTCGGACATAAGAGAACTTCGACACGTCGGTCTGCGACTGTATCTTCGCGCCGGCTTCTTCCGCGTCCGCGGTTGCGCTTACGGCGCATGGGGCCAGAGCCAAGACCACGGTCATGACAATCGCAGCGCCCGCTTTGTGCCTCACGTTTTCCCCCTCCATCGACGGTTGCGCAACGCCGTTCAACTGACTTGAGCCGCCTTGCGGCGCTGAGCGCGATGCTCGTCCCCGGCCTCGCTCAAGACCTTGAACCCGAACCAGCGGTCGCCGAACCACCGCCAGACCCGCTGCCCGCGCCGGACCCGCCACCGGCGCCAGAGCCGCCGCCGGGATTCGCCGCTGCGGCTTGAAGCAGTTTGTCCGCATCCGTCCAAGCCTGCGGATTGTCGGACTGTCGCGATTTCGTCTGCCATACCAGGAAGTTCTTCAGATCCCCGGACGCCCGCAAAAACTTCTGTTGAATTTGAGTGAGCTGAGCGTGTGCGTCGTCTTTGAAATAAGCATTCGCCACGTTGGTCTCGCCAATCGCCTTTACTAACCCGCTCGCTAAGGTCAACTCGTTGGGATAGGCGTCGCCCGTCGCCACACCAAAAACTTTCAAAGTGAAGTACTCGGTGACACCCTCGTTATAGACATCCCCAAAGTTCTTCGCGAACGATCGATTCGGATTTGAATTCAGGTGAATCGTCTCATGGACAGCCGATTCAAAAGTGGCGCCCTTCAGCGTTTTTTTCACGGAAATGCTAGTCAAAGTGCCAAAAAGCCGCAGTTTGATCGGCTTTTTCTTGTCGTTTCGGTTGGTGAACCCTGGCACGTTTTCGACGGGCAGTTTTGATTCTCCCCAGTTCTGGTACCAGGCCGCGAACTCGTTCGGCTCGGCCGTTTCAAAGTGCCCGGCAAGCGTCTGCAATGTGCTTACATAGTGGGCGATCGCGCTGCCAGCGATCGCCTTGTCGATCGCCGAGGCGTCGCTATCGTGAAAGACATTGTCGATTTTGAACGACATGGGCGTCCTCCCGAAAGCGGCGCTCTCAGGCGCTCTGCGTAGGGGTCGCCGGATCGGAAAGCGCGCCGCGCTCCGCCGCTTCCGAGCGGGCGATCAAGCTAGTCCGCGCTGCGCGAAAACGGAAGAGCGAAAGAGCCAAACCCTCCGTTCCGCCAATTCACGCGGATATGAAGACAATCGGCCGCCGGCAAAATCCGCGAAAGATCGGATTGGCGTTTGCCAGCGCCCCATCGAGCACATAGCCTCGGACTCGTTGATCGTCGTCGCTCACGAAGTGAGCCACACCGGCGAGGCCCAAAGGAGGAAAAGATGATGAGGAACGTTCATCCGCGCAGCGGCGCACATTGGAAAACAATCGCCGCCGGCGCGCTCGCCGCATGGGCGCTCGCGTCCGCCCCGGCCTTCGCGGCGGACAAGATCATTGTCGGGTTGGTCACGAAAACGAACACCAATCCATTCTTCGCCAAAATGAAGGAAGGCGCGCAGGCGAAAGCAAAGGAGCTCGGCGTCGACTTTCGCAGCTTCGCCGGCAAATACGATGGCGACAACACCGGCCAGGTGGACGCCATCGAGCAGCTCATGAGCGCCGGCGCGAAGGCGATTCTGATCACGCCGAGCGACACCAAGGGGATCGTTCCGACGATCGAGCGGGCGCGCAAGGCCGGAATCTTGGTGATCGCGCTCGATACGCCGCTTGATCCGCCAAGCGCGGCCGACGCGACCTTCGCAACCGACAACGAAAAGGCTGGAGAGCTGATCGGCGCATGGGCCGCAAAGACGCTTGGGGACAAGGCCAAGGACGCCCATATCGCCTATATCGACGCGCTCGAAGATCAGCCTTCCGTGGATCGCATGCGCGACTTCGGCTTCTCGAAGGGCTTCGGCGTCGAGAATTCGAACTGGAAGCAATACGGACACGAGACCGACAAGCGTGTCGTCGGCCATCAATGGGGCGGAGGCGCGGAAGCAAAAAGCCGTGCGGGAATGGAGACGCTGCTGCAGAAGGATCCGAACATCAACGTCGTCTATACGATCAATGAGCCGAGCGCGGCGGGCGCCTATGGCGCGCTGAAGGCCGCCGGCAAGGACAAAGGCGTGCTCATCGTCTCCGTCGATGGCGGGTGCCCCGGCGTCAAGAACGTCGCCGCCGGCGTCATCGGCGCGACGTCCCAGCAATATCCGCTGCTGATGGCCTCCAAGGGCGTCGAGGCGGCCGTCGAATACGCGAAGACCGGCAAGAAGCCTGAGCCAAGTCCGGGCCTCGATTTCTTCAACACCGGCGTCTCGCTGGTCACCGACAAGCCGGTCGAAGGCGTTCCGTCGATCTCATCGAAGGAAGGTCTCGCCAAGTGCTGGGGCTGACCTTGCCGGCGAACGCTTGACGCAAGGAGGACCGGCGGCGCGCCGTGCCCGCCGCCGGCGCATCCCCTGCACACGCGGATCAAAGACCGCATGTCTGAAACCTTCCTGATCGGTCTTGATTTCGGATCGGAGTCGGCGCGCGGCGTACTGATCGAGGCAAGCTCGGGGCGGCAGGCCGCCTATCACGTCCATGCCTATCGGCACGGGATCATGACCGAGGCGCTTCCCGGCGGGCGGTCCTTGCCCGCCGGCTTCGCGCTGCAGGAGGCCGAGGATTATCTCGAGGCGGCCGAGATGATCCTGACGGCGATCGGCGCCGGGCGAAACGTGGCGGGGATCGGCGTCGACTTCACGGCGAGTTCGCCCATGCCCGCGTTCGCCGACGGGCGGTCGTTGTCTGAGGCCATGCCGGATGAGCCGCACGCTTATGTGAAGCTCTGGAAGCATGCGGCGGCGCAGTCTTACGCCGAGGCGATCAACGGCCGGGCCGGTTCCTATCTGACGAATTTCGGCGGCAAGGTTTCGGGCGAATGGCTGCTCGCCAAGGCGGCCCAGATCGCGATCGAAGCTCCGGACGTCTGGCGCCGTTGCGACAAGTTCATCGAGGCTGGCGATTGGCTGGTCTGGCGACTGACCGGACAGCGAGGCGCGCAGCCTCGATTTCGCAGCCTACAAGGCTCAATACGACTCTCGCGTCGGCTATCCCGATGGGATCGCTCCCGGCCTTGCGGAAAAGCTCTCGGCCCCCAAGCCTGTCGGCTCCGCGGCCGGTCAGCTTTCGAACGAATGGCGCGAGCGCACGGGGATCCGCGGCGAGGCTGTCGTAGCCGTCGCGGTGATCGATTCTCATGTCGTCTTGCCGGCTGTCGGCGCCTACGGCCCGGGCGTTCTGGTCGGCGCGCTCGGCACTTCGGCCGCCTACCTTGTTCTGGACGATGAGGATCGGCCAATGCCTTCGGCAATCGAAGGTCGAGCCTACGGAGCGGCGCTCCCGGGTCTTTGGTGTTACGAAGCCGGGCAGGCGGCGTTCGGCGATGTGCTGGCGTGGTTCGTGCGCACGTTTCCCCGCTCTTCCGACATGGCCACGAATTTCGCCGAGTACAATCGGGAAGCTTCAGCGCTAGCTCCGGGGCAAAATCGTCTCGTGGCGATCGACTGGTGGAACGGCAATCGCGTGCCTTATGCGGATAAGGGTTTGCGGGGCGTGCTCGCAGGTTTGGATCTTTCGACGAGCGCGGTCGACATCTATCGCGCGCTCATGGACAGCCTCTGTTTTGGCGCGCGTTCGATTGTCGATGAGTTTCGCGAGGCGAGCACTGCCCGTTGATCGCATCATCCTGACGAGCGGCCTCGCCAAGAGCAATCCATTCCTCATGCAGGTCATGGCGGACGTTCTCGCCCAAAGGGTGGACGTGCCCGCGATCGACAACCCTACCTGCGTCGGCGCGGCGATACACGGGGCCGTGGCCGCGAACATTGTTGCGAGTTTCCGCGACGGCGGCGATAAGATTCGGCGCCCGGCGTTTCGACGCTTACAAGCCGGATCGGGAGCGCGAGCGCGCCTATTCGAAAGTGTACCAGCAGTACCGGAGTCTGAGCGCCTCCGCCGAGGTGCGAAATTCAGTGAGCCCGCGGCGATAGCTGGTTTTTATGAGCATGCGGTGGCGTTTCATCGAGCGCTCCTTTGGTTGGCGGATGGGCCATGGGCGCGCAGCCATTCGTCGAGACCGATGCGGCCGAGGCGCGCTTCGCCGAGCGGCACGAGCGAGCGCTCCTCGACCCGCCCACCCCAGTAGCGCGCCTCAGGATCGCCGACGACCTGTCGCGGGTCGCCGACAGCCTTCAGATAGCGGGAGACGATCTCGTTGAACGGTGCGCGTTCCGGGCCCGCGATCTCAATCACGTCATTTCGCGGCGCAGCGAGCGCGGCCTCAGCGACGAGGGCGGCGACGTCATCGGCCGCAATCGGCTGGAACAGGACGGGCGGAAGTGTGACCGTCTTTCCATCCGCGGCTGAATCGGCGATGCCGCCGAGGAATTCCATGAACTGCGTCGCGCGGACGATGGTGTAGGGGACGCCGGAAGCTTCAATCAGTTTCTCCTGCGCGACCTTGGCGCGGAAATAGCCATTGTCGGTCCGGTCGATTGCGACGATGGACAGCGCGACATGATGCCCGACGCCTGCCGCCGCCTCTGCGGGGAGAAGGTTGCCCTCGGAAGTCTGAAAAAACTCCAGCACTGCTTTGTCTTCGAACGAAGGCGAGTTGGCGAGATCTATGACGACCTCCGCATTCGCCAGCACCTCTTTGAGCCCCTCGCCGGTGAGGGTGTTGACGCCGCTTTGGGGAGAGGCGGCAACGGCATCGTGGCCGCGCTGTGCTAAGATGGCGACCGTCTTCGAGCCGATCAGGCCAGTGCCGCCGATGACGACAATCCTCATGGATCTCATCTCCGTTGTCGATGATGAGCGCCTCCGAATCGAATCGGAGGCGCCAACTCGTCGGATGGGTCGACTTGGATGTGACGTACGGGGTGCTTAGCCCGCTCGATCGCCTATTTTATGACGGAGCTCCGAGGGGAGTTGCTTCCCCATCGTTGGAGCCCTTGTCGGGGTTCGGCCCCGGAGGCGCGCTCCTAGGCGGTCCAGTCCCTTCATCAGCTGTGCGGGTGCGCAAGCAGCGGAGACGCCGGCGTGAAAAAGCCTGAGGCGAGACCGGCGGCACTCGTCGTCGCGAAACTGGACGCCGTCGAATGCGCGAGCAGGCTGACGCGGCGCTGCGTGAACGACTGCGTTATCCTGGATCACGACATTGTTGCCCGGTCCGCCATCGAGAGCGTCCTGCCCGGGGCCGCCGATCAGAACGTCGTCGCCAAGCCCGCCGAGCAAAGTGTCGTTGCCCGGACTGCCGATGAGGACGTCATTGCCGTCGCCGCCGTCTTCGGTAAGCAGCATGCCGGTCAGTCCTGTCGCGGTGATGACGTCGTCGCCGCCGACGCCATTGATCACAAGGCGATCGTTGGCGCTCGGCGCCGGTGATCGTCACAGTCGCCGCGAGACCCGAGACCGTGATCACGCCGCCGCTGCTGCTCACGTTGATCACGTCGGCGCCGCTGGTCGCATTGATGATGATCGTGTCCGCTTGGCCGTCGCCTACGCCGCTGCCGGGCGTCCCCGAGAGGTCCAGGTCGACGTTTTTGACGCCCGTCCCGGTCAGGTCGTTCACAGTGATGGTGTCGGCGCCGCCGCAGCGCGTTGAACTCGAATGTGCTCGACGCCGTTGAGGTCCATCGTGATGTTGGCGACGTCGCGGGTGAATCTCGCTCGGCTGCCGTTGGCCGAGATGTCGATCCTCTCGTTGATGTTCGCGCCGTTGAACAGCAGCGTGTCGGTGCCGGCCTGGCCCTCGACGATGTCGCTGCCGTCGCCCGGATTCCAGACGAAGGTGTCATTGCCCGCGCCGAGCAGGGCGGTGTCGCTGCCGCGGCCGCCGATGACGAGGTCATCGCCCGCGCTGCCGACGATCAGATCGTTGCCGTCGCCGCCATTGATCGTGAGACCGATCTGGCCGGCATTGAGCCCGGACGCGTTGATGACGTCGTCGCCCATGAGCCCGTTGATCGTGAGCGTGTCGCCGGCGTCCATGCCGCTCACGATTGTCTGCGCCGCCAAGTCCGTTGACGACGACCGATGAGCCGCTGCTCGCGACGGTGATCGTGTCGGCGTTGTTCGAACCGTTGACGATGACGCTGTCGGCCGCACTGTCGCCGCCGCCGCCCGACGCAGCGAGGTTGACGGAGACCTGATTGACGTCGGTTCCGGTGAGATCGTTGACCGTCACGGTGTCCGCGCCGCCAAGAGCGTTGAACTGGATGTGCTCGACGCCGTTGAGGTCCATCGTGATGGCTGGCGACGTCGCGGGTGAATCTCACCCGGCTGCCGTTCGCGGAGATGTCGATCCTCTCGTTGGCGTTCGAGCCGTTGAACAGGAGCGTGTCGACGTCGGCCTGGCCTTCGACGATGTCGCTGCCGTCGCCCGGATTCCAGGTGAACGTGTCGTTGCCGGCGCCGAGAAAAGCGACATCAGTCGCCGCGCCCGCCGATCACGCTGTCGTTGCCATCGCCGCCCACAGATCGTGTCGTCGCCTGAACTTCCTGTGACGGTGTCGTTGCCCGCGCCGCTGTCGATCGTGACGCCGATAATTCCGGCCGGCAACGCGCGCGGCGTTGATCGTGTCATTGCCGCCGAGGCCGTTGACGATCAGCCTGTCGTTCGCGCCTTCCGCTCCACTGATGTTGACCGTCGCAGGCAGCCCCGTGACGGAGACACCGGTCCCGGAACTGGCAATGTTGATGTGATCATTGGTGCCTGTGCCGTTGACGATCACGGTGTCCGCTTGGCCGTCGCCCACGCCGCTTCCCGGGGGCGATGCAAGGTCGATGTTGACGTTTTTGACGCCTGTCCCGGTCAAGTCGTTGACCGTAAGGGTGTCGACGCCGCCCAATGCGCTGAGGTCCATCTTCTCCACGCTGTCGAGGTCCATCGTGACATTGCCGACATCGCGAAACAGCCTGCGCGCGGCTGCCGTTGGCGGAAATATCGATCTTCTCGCCGACGTTCGAACCATTGAAGAGCAGCGTATCGGAGCCGGCGCCTCCGAACACGCTGTCGCTGCCGTCGCCCGGATTCCACACGAACGTGTCGTCGCCGTCGCCGAGCGAAGCGGTGTCGTTGCCGCGGCCGCCCGTCACAAGGTCGTTGCCCGCGCCGCCGATCAGTTGGTCGGCGCCGTCGCCGCCGGTGATCGTGTCGTTGCCGTCGCCGCCGTCGAGGGTGAGGCTGATGAGGCTGGCAAGCCCGTTGCCGGCGGTGATGACGTCGTCGCCGCCGCCCGCGTGGAGCACAAGGCTCTCGGTGGTGCCGATGTCGAGAGTGAAGGGAGCGGGGGCCACGCGGTCGAAGCGCACCCGCGTCCCGTTTGGCGTGATGGTGAAGGTTTCGGCGCCATTGCCGCCGTTCACGAGCGCAATGTCGTCGCCGCTTCCCCCCTCGAAGAGATCGCTGCCGTCGCCGGCGTTCCAGATCATGACGTCGTTGCCGGCTTCGCCGAAGACTTGATCGTTCCCCGGCCCGCCGGTCAGGATGTCCTTTCCGTCGCCTCCGAACAGCTGATCGTTGCCGAGCCCGCCGAACAGGATGTCGGCGCCGGCCTGTCCAAACAGCAAATCGTTGCCCGAACCGCCGGTCAGCGTGTCATTCCCGTCGCCTCCGAACAGCTCCGCCGCGGGCAACGCCCCGTTGGATTCATTAAGTGAGATCGTGTCGTCGCCGGCTTGGCCGAACGCCTCGATGAGATTGGTGTTGGCGACCGTCGCGGCCCCGCCGGTGATCGGAACGGCGCCGCCGTTCACGAGAATCTGTCCGGCCGCATTCCGGCTGGTGACGATCGTATTGTTGGCGGCGTCGCCGAACTCCGTCAGCACGCCCGACGAAAAGGATGCGGTGATGGCCATGATTCTGATCCTAAAGGTTTGATCGCGCGTCAGGTTGTCGGCTGGTACGGGCTGAACAAACACGTTTGCAGGAATTACAGATCGACTTGAGGATCGCGCGACGGTTTTCGAGTTAAGACAAAGAAGACTTTTGGCAGTCCGAATATGACCCGGCCGTTCTTGATGCGTTAAGCTGGCCGGTGACGACGATCTATTCTGAAGGACTTCTGCTACACGATACAATGGGCGGGGCCACGAGCTTCCGATGTTAATTCCGCGCCGCCTGCGTACTATTGTTTCTAACGTGTCGCCTGCATCAGGTCAATTGGGTAGAATTACCCACATTCAACCAGGTTGCACCGCTGTTCGTTCTCGCCGGCCTAAGGAAGCTTGAGAGTTCCAGCTCTCCATGGAAGCTTTCGCCTCAATTGAGCGCTAATCGGGAGAAAGTCTTGCGCGACAGGCGGAGGGCGGGCAGAGTGGCCGTCAGAGAGTCGGGCGCTTTGGGACAGCCCGGCGGTTCTCGAGGCGTGGGGCGAGAATGCGGTTTGTCTTCCTGGTCGGAATGCTCGCGGCGCTAAGCGGCTGCGCGATGCACCGTGACGTCACGTTTATCTACTATCCGAACGCGCCGCACCGCGACACTTTCCCGCGCCCGTATGAATTTTACGCCCAGGCCGACAAAGAGTGCGAAAAATACGGAATGAGGGCGAGCCCTTATTGGAGCAACTACACCACGTTCGATCGCGTCAGGACGACTTACAATTGCGTTCAATGATCACGGTCGCCAGGCCTCGGGACTCGGCCAAAGTTGTAATTGAGCGAGACGGGACTCCAGGTGGGCGGCGCGGGATAGGGCGCAGCCTCCGCGATGGCCGCCATGACGGCGATGTCGAGATTCGGCGATCCGCTTGAGGCGACCAGCCTGCGGCCGACGAGATTGCCGCCTTCATCGACATAGAAGTCCACGACGCCGTGCCTGTTGGCGAGATCGATGTGGAGCTCCGGCCTCTCGCGCAGGTGCGCCTTGATCATCCCATAGATGATCGTCAGATACCGAGCCTCGGCGTTTCCGCCGGCAATCGGCGACTTCTCCACCGAGCGCGCGAACTTGTATTGCGGCAGATCCTCGATGGTCGGCAGCGGCTCGCCGACGGGCGCCTTCTTCGGCGGCGCGGGCGGCGCAGCAGGGGCGGCGGCCTCACTCGGATTGTCCTCAGGCTTCGGGTTCTGGTCGGCGGGTAGTTCGCCATCGGGCTCAGGCTTCAGATCGTGCGCGGGCGGCGCCGCCTCGCCCTTTTGCTCTTCGGCGGGATGGGGCGCCGGCGCTGGCGTTTCCGCTTTCGGCGACGCCCCCGGATTTGGCGGGGGAGGGGCCTCCGGCGTCGCCTTGGCTTCCGTCTTCTTGTCGGGAGATTCGCGGTTGACCTTCTCTTCCGTCGGAGCCGCGGGCGCGTCATAGGCGGGCTTCTCGAGGTCCGGCTGCGGCTTCGGTTTCGGTTTCTCCTCCGGCGGCTTCGGCTTGGGTGGGGGCGGCGGCTCCTCTTGAACCACCTCGACCGGAATTTCCTGCACGACGGTCGGAACCGGGTGCGGCCAAAGCCAATAATAGAGGACGAACGAGAGCGGAATTAGGATATGCAGCGCGACCGCCAGAATGAGCGCGAGCGCGTGACCCCGGCGCTCGGCGGGCGTCGGTGGATCGGGCGCGTCGAGACGCTCGACCGGTTCGGCCGTGAAATCGGCCTCGGACAACAACGTGGCGGTCAGCCCGCAATTCCTCTCGCGACAGCGTTCTGTGTTTCCTTGGCTGAATCGCTCATATCCGGTCAATGGCCCAATTGGTCACTTTGCCGCGCGCCACGGATTCGCGTATGCCGTCGCCCATGAGCCGGGCAGGGGGTGGGGGCGGCCAGGCGCCCCCAAGTCTGATCGCCGAAGTCGAGGTGAACCCAGCGCCGCCGCGGCGCGCGCCGCGTGCGCTCGTGTTTGATTCAGGCCTGGGCGGGCTTTCGGTGTTGGCCGAGGTCAGGCGCCTGAGGCCGGATGTCGGGATTGTCTACGCCGCCGACGACGCGGCCTTCCCCTATGGCAGACTGAGCGAAGCGGCGCTCGTCGCCAGGGTCGAGACGGTGATGGCGCGACTGATCGGCGAGACCGAGCCCGACATTGTCGTCATCGCCTGCAGCACGGCCTCGACGCTCGCGCTGCCCTCCTTGAGGGCCGCCTATCCGGGCCTGCCGTTCGTCGGCACCGTGCCCGCGATCAAGCCCGCAGCGGCGGCGTCGCGGTCGAGACTGATCAGCGTGCTGGCGACGCGCGGGACTGTTGCGCGCGACTATACCCACGCGCTCGTGCGCGAGCACGCCGCCAATTGCGAGGTGACGCTGGTCGGCTCGCCGCGGCTCGCCATCATCGCCGAGCAATTCATGCGCGACGAGGCGATTGACGAAGCCGAAATCGCGCGCGAGATCGCGCCCTGTTTTGTCGAACACGATGGCCGGCGCACGGACCAGATCGTGCTTGCCTGCACGCATTTTCCGCTCATCGCGGACAGGATCGCGCGCCTTTCCCCTTGGCCGGTCGGCTTCGTCGACCCGGCGCCGGCGATCGCGCGCCGTCTCGACGCGCTGATCGGCGTCGGCCGCCCGGACGCCCCGGTGAGCCGCGAGGGGACCGCGATCTTCACCAGCGGCGAGGCGCCGCCGCTGTCGTTGCAAAAGACCTTGCGTCGCTACGGGCTGGCTTTTATCTCCGGGGCGGCGATCGGCTTCGCTCCGGCCTGACGCCCTAGAATTCTCCCAAGCCTTGAAAGGTTTCCCCATGCGTCCGTCGGACGGACAAGCTGTTCGCCTCAGCGACTATCGCGCGCCGGACTATCTCATCGACCACGTCGAGCTTGACGTGTCGCTCGACATCCATGCGACGCGCGTCGTCTCGACTCTCTCGCTCCGCCCCAACCCCGGCGGCCGGGAAGGCGCGGCGCTGGCGCTCGATGGCGACGAGCTCGCGTTCGTCTCCGCCCAACTGGACGGCCAGCCGCTCGACGAGGCCATTTTCGAGGCGAGCCCGTCGGGCTTCGTGCTGCGCCGGCCGCCGCGGCGCGCGTTCACGCTGACGATCGAGACGCGCCTCGATCCGGCCGCCAACACCAAGCTCATGGGCCTCTACCGCTCGGGCTCCGCTTATTGCACGCAATGCGAGGCGGAGGGATTTCGCCGCATTGCGTATTTTCTCGATCGGCCCGACGTGCTCTCGACTTATCGCGTGCGGGTCGAGGCCGATCGGGCCGAGGCGCCGGTGCTTCTGTCCAACGGCAATCTCGAAGCGGCGGGGGAAGCGGATGCGCCCGGCCGCCACTTTGCCGTTTGGCGCGATCCGCACAAGAAGCCCTCCTATCTCTTCGCCTTGGTCGCCGGCGATCTCGGCCATATTTCGGATTCCTTCGTCACCGCGTCCGGCAAGACCGTCGCGCTCGCGATCTATGTCGAACATGGCCGGGAAGAGCGCGCGCGTTACGCAATGGACGCGCTGAAGCGCTCGATGGCCTGGGACGAGCAGGCTTATGGGCGCGAATACGACCTCGACATTTTCAACATCGTCGCCGTCTCCGATTTCAATATGGGGGCCATGGAGAACAAGGGCCTCAACGTCTTCAACGACAAATACGTCCTCGCTTCGCCCGAGACGGCGACTGACGACGACTACGCCAATATCGAAGGCGTGATCGCGCACGAATACTTTCACAACTGGACCGGCGACCGCGTGACCTGCCGCGACTGGTTCCAGCTTTGCCTCAAAGAGGGCCTGACCGTCTTCCGCGACCAGGACTTTTCCGCCGACATGCGTTCGGCGCCGGTCGAGCGCATCGGCGATGTGCGCACGCTCCGCGCGGCGCAATTCCCCGAGGACGCGGGGCCGCTGGCGCACAATGTGCGCCCGGAGATCTATCACGAGATCAACAACTTCTACACCGCGACCGTCTATCAGAAGGGCGCAGAGGTCGTGCGCATGTTGAAGCGCCTGATCGGCGCACGGGCGTTTCGCGCCGGCATGGATCTCTATTTCGATCGCTATGACGGCAGCGCGGCGACAGTCGAGGATTTCATCGGTTGTTTCGAGACGGTCTCGGGGCGCGACCTCTCGCAATTCATGCGCTGGTACAATCAGGCCGGGACGCCAAAGGTGACGGTGCGCGGCGCCTACGATTCGACAGCCAAGACCTATCGGCTCGACATCGCGCAATCGCTGGCGCCGACGCCGGGGCAGAACGTCAAGCTGCCGATGACGATGCCGCTCGCGCTCGGGCTCGTTGGGGCCAACGGCGGCGACCTGCCGCTGACGTCGTCGGACGCGAGCGCGGGCGAACTCGAAAGCGGCGTCTTCGAGCTCAAGGATGCGGAGCGGTCAATCGTCTTTCGCGATGTGCCTCAGCGGCCAACCCTGTCGTTCCTGCGAGGTTTCTCCGCGCCGGTGCGAGTCGATGACAACCTCACCGAGGAAGATCTTATCGTCCTCTCCCGGCACGACAGCGACAGTTTCAACCGTTGGCAATCGCTGCAGAGCCTGACGATGCGAGTGCTCTTGCGCGGCGTCAAGGCCATTCGGGACGGTCGGGCGCCGGAGCGCAACGGAGGCCTCGCGGCCGCCTTCGGCGCCTTGATCGAGGACGTTCGCGCCGGGCGCATCGATCATGCCTTCGCCGCGCTGGCGATGGGTCTGCCGACCGAAGCCGACATCGCCCGCGAGATCGGCGAGGGCGTCGATCCGGACGCGATCCACGCCGCGCGCGTCGGCCTTCGCGGCGCGCTGGGCCGCACCTACGCCGGCGCGCTTGCCGCGCTGCACGCCGAGCTTGCCGGTCCCTCGACCTTCAGCCCCGACGCGGCGGCGGCCGGCCGCCGCGCCTTGCGCAACGTCGCGCTTGGCCTTTTTGTCGACGGCGACGTGATCCAGGGACTCGAACTCGCCCATCGCCAACTCGCCGACGCCGACAACATGACCGAGCGCCTCGGCGCGTTGTCGGCGATCGCCTTCAAGTCCGACGACAGGCGCGAACGGGCGCTCGACGCGTTTGGCAGGCGCTACGCCGCCGAGCCGCTTGTCCTCGACAAATGGTTTGCGCTCCAGGCGCAGATACCCGAGCGCGAGACGCTGGAGCGTGTGCGGGGCCTCATGAACCACCACGCCTTCTCGCTCGCCAATCCCAATCGGGTGCGTTCGCTGATCGGCTCCTTCTCGGCCAACCAGAGAGAGTTCAACCGCGCCGATGGCGCGGGCTTCGCGCTGCTTGAAGACGTGGTCGCGACGCTCGACCCGACGAATCCGCAGATCGCGGCGCGGCTCCTGACTGCAATGCGATCCTGGCGTTCGCTCGAGGACGTCCGCCGGGGCCATGCCGAGGCGATGCTGCGGCGCATCGCCGCCAAGCCGTCGCTGTCGCCCGACGTCCGCGACATCGTGACGCGCAGCCTCGGCTGACGCACGATTCCCTCTCCCCCGGGAGAGGGGTAGGGGTGAGGGTGTTCCCGCATCCCGCGCGCTACCCGCACCACCTTCTCCCGGAGGGAGAAGGGAACAGGGCGCCTGTCCGGCCGCGTTCCGCTACGGACCCCTTTCACCCGATTCCCGTCGGCCACATTTTTTGCGCCTGACGCGTTGTCAAGGACTAGACAAAGATTCGCACAAGGATTCTTATCGTAGTGATTCGGGCGTTAAGGCGGCAGTCCGAGTGTAATTTGTGGCGAAGTCTGGGAATGGCGATGACGCGCTGAAAGCGCGGCAAACGGGGGCGCTTATCCAGTGGGGACAGCTCAAAGACTGAGTGGGGGAGCGGCATTGCGCTTTGTCGAGCCGTGGGCTCCACGGCCGAGCGAGGCGGTCGGACGCATGCCTCGTCGCCGCGCCGGCGCGACAATCCGCCCAAAGCTCATCCCGCCCACGGCGGTTGTTGGCGTCGTCCTTGCAATTCTCTGCATTGTCGCGCTCATGGCTCAGCATTTGCGGATCGAGCGCGATTTGGCGCTTGACGCCGGCGCGCGCGAGGTCGACATGCGCGCAACGCTGCTCGCCGAGCGGCTAAACGCGGCGCTGAGCGCGGATCCGCAGGCGTCCCAAGCCGAGATCTTTCGCAGCATCCTCAAGGCCCATCCCGATGAGCGCCTGGCGCAATCGATGCTCATCGATCGAGACGGCCGCGTGGTCGAATACGAGGGCGCGCAGGACGCTTCCGATTTGGATCTGGCGGCGCTTGCCCGTCGCGCGAAACCGTCCGCGGCCGGGGACATTCAGGGTGGCGCAATTCGCATCCAGACTGAACGCGGCGATCAATTCGCCGCCGTGCGGCTGCTGCCTGGCGCTCTGACCCGGGTGGCGTTTGCGTCGCCGGTCGATGATCATCTCCTTGCCTGGCGCCATTTGGCTCTGACCACGACGGTCCTCCTTGCCGCGACCATTGGGCTCATGGTCGCGGCGGCGGCCCTCTTCGCGCGCAAGGGCAGATACGGTCGTGAGCAAAGGCTCATTCGCTCCGAGGAGCTGCTTCTGACGACCGTCGCGGAGCTAAACCAATCGCGCCGATCGCTTGAGGAGCAAGCCCGGCAACTCGCAGACCTCGCCGAACGCTATCACGAGCAGAAATCGCGCGCCGAGGCCGCCAATCGCGCCAAGGCGGAATTTCTCGCCAACATGAGCCATGAGCTGCGCACGCCGCTCAACGCCATCATCGGTTTCTCGCAACTGATGGGAGGCCAGACGTTCGGCCCTTTGGGCTCGAAAAAATACGGCGAGTATTGCGCCCACATTCTCGCAAGCGGCGAATATCTGTTGGGTGTGGTCAGCGACGTCCTTGACATGGCGCGGCTCGAGGCGGGCCGCGAGAGCCTGACTTACGCGCGCTTCCGCGCCGAGCAGGCCGTCAGCCGAGCGGTGCTCGATGTCGCCCCGACCGCGCGCGAAAAACGGGTTGCGGTCAGGGTCGACGTCGGCGCCGAGGTGACTGTGGAGGCGGACCCCCTGGCGCTCGAGCGCATTTTGATAACGCTCATGCGCAATGCGGTGAAATTCGCGCCCGAGGGAGGGGAAGTCTCGATCGGCGCGGTTGCGGGCGCCGAGCTCATCCATTTCACCGTCGAGGACAATGGCCCCGGAATCGCGGTGGAGAACCTTGTGCGGCTGGGTCGGCCGTTCGAACAGGCCGCCGCAGTCATGGTCAACGGGATGAAGGGATCGGGCCTCGGTCTCGCCATCGCCAACTCACTGGTCGAATTGCATGGCGGGACCCTGCGCCTCGAGTTCGAGGCCCGATACGGGCGCGGCGGCGCGGGTCACCCTGCCGAAAGTCCAGCGCGCCTCGCGTGCGGTCGCGTTGGCGCGGGTCGCGTAAGGGGCGTCGAGCGGTCCACGCGGCGCCGGCTGAGAAATCAAATGCGCATTCCTCCGGAAGGTTGACGCGCGCTTGGCGCCCAACGCCGCTTTCACGCGCGTAGGCGTTGTGGTTCGACTCGGGAAAGCCTTCCTCCAGCAAAAAATAGCTCGGACTGTGACCTGGATCACTGTCGCCACGGGAGCACCGCCGTAACCTTGCAGATGGACCGCTGTTTGGGCGGCGGTTGGCTTGAGGAAGCGAAACGCGGCCTCTTGGGCGTGAAGCGGCGGCGATCGTTGCGGTTCAACTCTGCAATTGTCGATGTCGATAAGTCTGGTCACGAAGGGTGGTCGTTATGATGGGTCAGGTTCAAGAGTTGGAAATTGGCAGGCGGTCGTTCGGGCACGCGGAGCAGATTGGGGAATCTGTCGCGCCCCCCAAATTCAACGAGATTGCGCCGAACCCTGATCCGCTGACCGAGGGGATGACCGTCGAGGCGGCGGTGAAATGGTTCAACGCGACAAAGGGATATGGTTTCGTTGAGCTCTCGGACGGCCGCGGCGACGCCTTCCTGCATCTTAAGACCCTGCGCGAGATCGGACGCCAGACTTTGCCTTCGGGCGCGAAGGTTCGCGTCATCGCCCGCACCGGCGCCCGAGGCGCGGAGGTCGTGCGCGTTGTCGAGGTCGACACCAGAAGCGCCGTCGAACGGTCGCCGCGGCGTTCGGCTCTTGACCCGTCCGCCGCCTTCGATTTGACCGGCAAGGTCAAGTGGTTCGATGACGCCCGTGGCTTTGGATTCATCGCCGGCGATGATTTTGGCCGAGACGTGTTCGTCCACAGCACCACGCTCGGCGCTTCCGGCGTCGGAAGCCTCTTCGAAGGCCAGGCGGTGTCGATGCGCGTCGTCGAGACGCCGAAGGGCCGGGAAGCGATTGCGATCGTCGTCTAGCGCGGAGCCGCTCGCGGCGTGAGACGAACGACCGCGCCGATCACGGCGCTTTGTTCTGGCGGCGCAATCGGCGCGCAAGGACGCGCATGACGCTCAGCGCGAAGAACGGGGTGTTTTGCACCAGGAACAGGAACTGATTCTCCTTGATCGGCGCTAGCGTCACGTCGGTCAAAGCGACCGCCGTCGCGCTGCGGGGGCTGTCGTCGATCAGCGCCATTTCCCCGAAAATGCCGTCGGCCTCGAGAGTCTCAAAATGCCGATCGCCGCTTCTGATCTCGACCCGGCCGCGTACGACAATGAAGAACTCGTCGCCGCGATCGCCCTCCTCAAAGATCGTATTGCCCTTGCCAAGATTGCGGGTGGGAAATCCCGGCCCCAGGAGATGATGGAAACTGCGCTTAGCTTCTGGCATTCGTCATTCCTATGCGTCGCTTGCGACGCCAGTCGCCTCCCCCATCAAATGTAATCGGACAAAATGCGGACAAATTTTCGGCATGCCGGCTTGAGGAAACGACGAGGGGGCTCGGTGGGTTCGCCGAGTGAGCCCGGGTCGATCAGTGCGCGGAGCCTTCGAGCTCGCCCGTGATGACCGCCTCGACCTCCGCGACCGTCGTGCGCTTCGGGTCGATGTCGTCGGCCACGATCTTGCCGTGTCTCATCACCGCGATGCGGTCGACCACCTGGAACACATGGTGGATGTTGTGCGCGATCAGGATGCAGGAGTGGCCGGAATCGCGCGCGTTGCGCACGAAGCGCAGCACGCCCTGCGTCTCCGCGACGCCAAGGTTGTTGGTCGGCTCGTCGAGGATGATGAGGTCGCTATCGAAGTACATCGCGCGGGCGATCGCCACCGCCTGCCGCTCGCCTCCCGACAGCGACGAGATTGGCGTCGAGGCTGGGATCGACTTGCCGATTCCGACCTTTCGCAGGAGTTCGCCGGCGACCTCCTCCATCTGCGTTGCGTCCAAGCGGTTCAGGAAGCGCGGGCCCCTGAGCGGCTCGCGCCCGAGGAACAGATTGCGCGCGATCGAGAGCTGCGTGACGAGCGCCGAATCCTGATAGATCGTCTCGATGCCGAGCGCGATCGCGTCGGTCGTGCTGCGGATGTCGACGCGCTTGCCGCGCACAAGGATGTCGCCGCTCGTTGCGCGCACGGCGCCGGAAAGCACCTTGATCAGCGTCGACTTGCCTGCGCCATTGTCGCCTAGCAGGCCGACGATCTCCTGGCGAACGACATTGAAGTTGACATCGTCGAGCGCCTGCACGCGACCGTAGAACTTGTCGATGTGCTCCATGCGGATGAGATCTTCGCTCATCGTTCAGGTCCCCGCCTGATGTCGGCGCTCGAGCCAGGAATGGAGAGCCATCATGCCGAGAATGATGGCGCCGATGAAGATGTTGTAGGCGAGGCCGGGCACGCCGACGAGCACGATGCCGTTGCGCATCACGCGCAGGATGAGGATGCCGAGCACCGTGCCGATGATGGTGCCTCGCCCGCCGGTGAGCGCCGTGCCGCCGATCACGACCATCGCGATCACTTCGAGCTCATACCCGGTTCCGCTGTTCGGATTTGCGGCGGAGGTGCGGATCGAGCTGATGATGCCCGCGAAAGCCGACATGACGGCGCTCAGGACGAACAGCCAGACCTTGACCGCGTTCACATTCACGCCACGCGCCCGCGCCGCCACTGGATTTCCGCCCGCCGCCTGGATCCAGTTGCCGAATTTCGACTGCGTCAGGACATAGCCGAGGATGATCGCCGCCGCGGCGAACCAGAACAGCGACGCATAGACGCGAAACGGCCCGACATAGAAGTCGCCGACCAGAAGCTCGGCGAGCCATTGGCTGCCCGCGCTCCAGGTGCGCTGGGGAAACCCGTCGGTGACGAACAGCGCGACGCCGCGCACGACGAGCAGCATGCCGAGCGTCACAAGGAACGAGGGGATCTTGAGGCGGGTGACGAACAGGCCGTTGAACAGGCCGATTCCAGCCGAGATGACGAGGGCGGCGACGAAGCCGACGAACAGCGAGGTCTCGCCGGAATTGTAGAGGGTCCACATCACGACCGGCGCGAAGCCGAACACCGAACCGACCGACAGGTCGAATTCGCCCGAGGTCATGAGAAGCGTCATGGCGAGCGCGATAAGACCGAGCTCGACGGTGAAGGTGAGCGTGTTGGAGATGTTGAGCGGCGACAGGAAGGCGGAATTGATCGACGCGAAGACCGCGATCTCAAGGATCAGCAGCACGAACGGGCCGAACTCCGGCGCCGATATGAAGCGTCGGAGGAGAGACGTCTGTGTCAAGTCCGGTCACCGGAGGGAAGGGCGGCGAAGGCGGGCGCCGACGGGCTCAAGCTCATGAGGATAAGGCTCCCGTCCCGGCAGGCTTAGCGCGGGACGGGGAATGCGTTCGGCGCTTACTTGCCCGACATCATCTTGTCGTAGGTGTCGACGGTCGACTTGTCATAGAGCGAGCCGACCGTGATGTTGAAGCCCGGCGGCACGCCGCCCGAGGCCATCGCGCCGAGCGACAAGGCGAGATAGCTCGTCGCCTGCGGGTCCTGCCACATGGCCGCGTTGACGTAACCGTCCTTGACTTCCGCGGTCGTGTCGCGCGAATTGCCCCAGCCTACGACCGGGATTTCGCCCGGCTTGACGCCGACTTGGTCGAACACGCGCTTGATCGAGCCCGTCACCATATCGCCAAGGCCGATGATCGCGGTGATCTTTCCCTTGTTGGCGGTAAGGTAGTCGCTCATGCGCGAGATGACGGTCGCCTGGTCAAGCGTCGAGTCGGTCACTTCCGTCTTGATATTGAGCGGTCCGAAGACGGCGTCGATGCCCTTCTTCTCTTCGACGCCGTAGCTCGCGCCCGGAACCTCGACCGGCATCCAGACGAAGTCGCCGGACTTCACCAACTTGTGATCGACGAGATATTGCGCCCACGCCTTTCCGACGACGAGAAGGTCGCCGCCGACGTAAGCCGTGAAGTTCACTTTCGGGTCGGGCGTGTTGAAGTTGATGACCGGGATGCCAGCCGCGCGCGCTTCCTTCACCACATCGACCAGGCTCCCCGGATCAGGGCTCGTGGTGACGATCGCGTCGGCTTTCGCGGCGATGGCGGCGCGGATCGCTTCCTGCTGCGAGGGCACGTCGCCGTTGTGGAACGACGTCCTGACCGTCTGGCCGGTGTCCTTCGCCCACATATTCGCGCCAGCGAGGAAATAGGTCCAGACCGGATCCGCGGGGCTCCCGTGCGAGATCCAGTAAAATGTCTTGGCTTGAACCGCTAGCGGCAGTGAAAGTGCAAACAACGCGACGGCGATCAGCCTCGCGACCATTCTGACCATGGGCGTCCCTCCCTCATTCGAGATTCGCGCCGAATTCGCTTCGATCTTATCGGCGGTTCGCAAACCTCGCATGGCGTCGCGATCGAAACAAGTCGCTCTTTCCAGGAGCCGCTCTTTCGAGGAGCCTAGACGGTTGGGCTCAGGCTTCGCCGCCGCGCAGCGCCTCTCGGAACGAGGCGGCTCGGACGACCGAAACTTGCGGCGCCTCAAGCGGTCGGCGGGCGGACCTGCTGCCGATTGGCCGGGGCCTCTATTGTATGGTGTAGCGAAGGCCGATCCGGATTTGCTGTGACCAATTGTTCTGCTTGACGGTCATGCCCGTCTGCGGGTTGATGAGGTTGGTGATCGCGCCGCTGTTCAGATATCGATAGCCGATATCGAGTGTCGCGCTGGGGGTCAGCTGGAATCCGAGACCCGCCGCCAGCGCCCAGGCCACGGTGTAGGTCGTCGAGCTGATTGATCGGTTCCAGTTTTGTTGCGTGAACGCGATATTGGGCTGCGGGTTGATCAGAGTCCCGAACTGATCGACCCAAAGCTGCGGAAACGCGCCAGTCGGGGTGAGATTGGCGGCGTAAGGCTGACCGTTGGCGGTCTCGTTGAAGTTGAGGCTTCCCGACATGGTGTTGATGTTGAAACCGAGGCCGCCGCCGACATAGGGCGTGAAGCCATAGTAGGTTCCGAGATCGACATATGCGTTGCCCAGAAACGTATTGTTGTGCTGGTTTAGGCTCGTCGAACCGATGCAGGTGTTCGTGGGGTTGTAGAGGTAGCCGATGAGGGGATTGGGCGGAACTTGGCTTGTCAGTCCGGTCAGCCCGTAGGGACAGACGACGGTTGAATTGCTCGATCCTCCAGGCCCGTTGCGGTAGTCCCAGGTCGCGTCAAAGCGCAAGTAATTGTTGAAGCGGTAACCCACGCCGGCGCCGCCGGTGAAGTCGGTCGTGTGGATGTTCCGCCCGGAATAGGCCGACAGGGGCGAACCGAAGAAACCGGGCGGCGGCGTGGATATGGCCGAGAACGACAGCTTGGGCGCGTTGTCGAAGGTGACCCCGATATCGCCGCGCACATACCAATTCGAGCCGGACTCGAAGATCAATGGGCTCGAGGGCGCGGGCAGGGTCAGCGGCGCAGCCGTCCCCAACAGATCGGCGGCTGAGGCTGGCGCCGCCATGATCGCTCCGGCGCACGCGAGAGATATGAGAACCTTCATTGGCCACCCCAGAATTGCCGCGCCGGCTCGAGATACGCCGACGCTTCGAGGCCATTCTTGGGGTCAATACTTAAATATCGTTTAACCGTAACAAAATGTTACCCATACTATACATGAGACTATAAGTAACGTAAGGTAAAGTGTTCGGCGTGATCCAGTGATGACCGGCTCTTCATCAAGTCTACCGGTGGACGCTTACGTGGGACTGGATCGCCGGGCCCGCTGGATCCGGGAATCATAACGCGCCTTGCCGAGCTTCGCCCGGCGTGCACGCGCCGGTCGCGCTTTCTTCGCGCCCTGCGGCAAGGGCCAACGGCTCAGGAGCGCGCGAGCAGGAGCCCAACGCCAGCGATGACCACGCCGACGAGCTGTCGCGCTTCGAGCGGCCTTGCTTGCGTTCCGAGAAGGCCGAAACCGTCAACGAGCGTCGACGAGACTGCGATGACGACGAAGTAGAGCATGAACGTCTGCGTCGGTCCGAGCCTGGGCGCGACGAAGGCGAGGCCCGCGACGATAAAGCCGCCCATCATGCCGCCGGCCACGACTTTCAATCCATGCGCCATGACGAGGCTCTTGTCGGGAAGCGGCAGGCGGTACAGCACAACCGCGACCAAGACCAGCGACAGGGTGGAGACGGTGGCCGACATCGTGCCGACCCATATCGGGTCTATTCCCGAACGGACAGCCGAACCGTTGGTCATCGCCTGAACGACCTGGAAGCAGCCGCAGGCCATCGCAACAATCCACAAGGTCGCTTTCAAGATTCCACTCCCAGATTTCAAGGCTCAGGCCCGGACGGTCAACGGCCCATCGATAAAAGGCGTCTCAGCAAGGAACCCAGACAATCGCCGGGCGAAATCTCGCCTCAGCGGCGTGAGCCGCGGCCGGGTCCGACGCCATGGAGGCGCGGCGGGGGATTTCGCCAAGTCGGGCCAGGGCGAGCCGGCGAACCAGGCGCGATAGTTCTCGGCGAACCTCGCTTCGCCGCGCCAGCGGCCAAGCTCCCACGGCTTCGGCGCGTTGACGAAATGCAGCACGATCGGCTCAAGCCGACGTTCGAGGTCGAGCAGGAAAAAGTCGCCCATGAAATTGAAGCGGGGCGAGA
Organism: uncultured Alphaproteobacteria bacterium; assembly: GCA_963820095.1. Lineage (GTDB taxonomy): Bacteria > Pseudomonadota > Alphaproteobacteria > Rhizobiales > Beijerinckiaceae > Roseiarcus. The sequence goes on along the minus strand of CAWFZA010000023.1, from coordinate 180,758 downwards.
GCGGCGCGAAATTGCCTCTGAGCGCAGCGTTGAGCGCGTCCTGCTCCATGAACGGATAGAGCTCGGGCTCATCGCGAAGCGCCTTCGTGACGCGCTCCGTCAGCTTTTCGGCCCGCCACGCGGCCCTGTCGATCGCCATGAGCCCGGCGTTGAAGTAGGGCGTGTCGAGGGCCAGACCGAGCGACCGGCGCGAACGCTGGAATTGACGGGCCAGCGCGTCGCCCTTGAAGTCCATGAGAAAGATCATGTCGTAAGCCGCGGCGAGCGGCCTGCCGCGAAGGTCGAAGCTTTCAAGCCGCTTAAGTCCATCGCGAACGATCAGCATGTCGGAATCGACGGTGACGATCCGCTCGAACCGAGATGGCAGGATCTCGTCGAGAAACAGGCGCCGGAACACCGCGCGCGAAAAGCGGCCTCTGCCCGCGAGATTCGTGTCGAAGCGCTTGAAGTCGAGGGTCAGGAGCTTGATGCGGTCGCGCAGAGGGGCCGGCAGCTTATCAAAGCCGGGCGCGACATCATCCGGCTCGCAGATCAGGAAAATCTCGCGCTCGACGCTAGGTTCGGCCTCGACCAGTGACGCGATCGCCCGCACAGCCGGCGCGAAGAATGCGCGGTCTGGCGTGAAGCAAGTGGCGGTTCTCATAGTCCCCGTTCGACTCGAGGTGATCACAGGCGGGTAAGAGAGGAGTTTAGCGCTAAGCCTTGGCTTAGCGGATTGTCAGGGGAACGGCGTGCTTTTTCTCAATGCCGCCTCAATAAGGCGGTGAGCAGGAGGCAGACGAAGGCCCCGACCGCCGCGGCGAGAAATCCGTCGATATAGGCGAGAACCGCGGCTTGCTTCGCCACGGTCGACGCGAGCAGGCTTGTGGCGCGCTGGATCGCCACGGCGGCGTCGCTTGAATGCGCGCCGACCGCGTTGCGGTAGGCCGCGAGACGATCGGCGGTCATGCCGCCGAGACTGTCGACATGCAGGCCGATGAGATTGGAATGGACCTGCTCGCGCACGCGCACGAAGGTCTGCATGAAGGCGGTTCCGATCTCGCCGCCGAACAGGCGACTGGTCTGGAACAGCGTGCCGATCGTCAACACGTCGGCCGGGCTCATCGATCGAACGGCGAGAACGACCACAGAGGTCAGTGCGAACGATTGGCCGATCGCCTGCAGGATCTGCGACGGCAGGAAATCGTCGGTCGCCCAATCGGTGGTGAGGCCGGTCCCCATGAGACAGGCGACGCCGATCAGAATCGCGCCGAGCGCCAGCGTGAGACGCGGGTCCACGCGTTGCAGAAGCCAGCCGAGCGGCAGGACGATCAGCAGCTGGGGCAGGGCGATCCAGAGCAAAACCGAGCCGACCTGCAACTCCCGATAGTTCTGCACCACCTGAAGGTAGGTTGGAATGATGTAGGCGGTCGAGAGAATGATGAACCGGAAGCCGGTCACCAAAAGCAGGATCGCGACAAGCCCTCCTCGGGCGAGCAGGCGAAGGTTGAGAAACGGCTTTTCAACCCAAAGCTCGCGCACGACGAAGGCGAGGGTGAGCAATCCGCCCGAGAGCAGCAGGCCATTGACGAGACCGTTGTTGTTCCAGTCCAGCCGGTTGCCCTGGTCGAGACCCGCGTACAGAAGAGCGAAACCGAAGCCCGAATAGACGAGTCCGGGCCAGTCGAGATCGCGCAGCAGCGCGAAATTGACCTTCTCGCGCGGCACGCCGTACCAGATGCACGCGAACATGACCGGCAGCGCCAGGCAATATTGCCATTCGATCCAGCGCCATGACAGGCTGTCCGAGTACCAGCCCTCGAGCGAGGCCGCGACGTTCTGCGACAGCTCGGAATTCATCGCGTAGACTGCGAGGCCGTAAACGACGAGACGCTGCGGCAGATTGCGGACGATGAAGCCGATGGTGAGCGGGATGAAGGTTCCGGCGCCAACGCCGGCGAGAAATTGCGCCGTGAGGAAGGCGGTGAGATTGGGCGACAAGGGCGCCAGCAGGCTGGCCACGAACAGCAGCGCCATTCCGTACAGAAGAATGCGCCGAACGCTGAAAATGGCGCCGAGATAGGGGCAGGCGACGCCGATGAGCATCTGGCCGACGCCGAAGCTCGTCGTCATCCACGCGCCTTCGTCGAAACCGAAGTGCAGTCCGCCGCGCAGGTCGGCGAGCCCGAAGGTCGTAATGCGGCTGCCGATGGTCGAAAGGAGCGCGCCGATCAGGACGCCCAGAATGCCGATGTAGGGCCTGAGCGAATCGGGGTCGAGCCGGATATATCGGGCTCCGCCGGCTTGTGCAGCGATGCCGGCGCAGGTGATTGGAGCGGGCGCGCGGACCTCCGCGTCCATTGAACGGAGGGGAGCGGGAACTGCGGTCATGGGCGAGGCGCTGCATCGCTCGTCGCGGGGCCGCTGCTCTGCGCATGGCCCGCGCCCGTGTCAATCGTGGCCTCGACGGACATGCCGGGCCTCACCAGCGTTCCAAGCGCAGGGTTGCTGTCGAGGACGATCTTCACCGGCACGCGCTGAACCACCTTGGTGAAGTTCCCGGTTGCGTTGTCCGGCGGAAGCAGCGCGAAGGTGCTGCCCGTCCCTGGCGACCAAGAATCCACGTGGCCCGTGAGCTTGAGGTCGGGAAAGGCGTCGACGGTCACGCGGGCCGGCTGGCCGGCGCGGATGTTGGTCATCTGCGTCTCTTTGAAGTTCGCAATGGCCCAGATGTTCGGCAGGGGAAGGACGGCGATCACTTGCGTCCCGACATTGACGAATTGCCCGAGGCGCACTTGCCGCTGGCCCACGAGACCGTCGGCGGGCGATAAGATTCGCGTATAGCGCAAATTGTCGGAGGCCAGCGCGACCTGCGCCTCCGCCGCATGGATCTGGGCGCGAAGCTGCCTCTCCTGAATGTCGATCGCCGCCAGCGCCGCCTTCTGTTGATCGAGTTGCGCTTCGTTCAGACGGCGTTGCGCAAGGGCCTTCTTCGCGTTGTCGTCGGCCTGTTCGACCAGCTGTTGGGTTCCGGCGATTCCGGTCTTGAACAGGTTGCGCTGGCGCTGATCCTCGAGCTGGTAGCGCAGCACGTCGGCCTCGCTCGCGTCGATTGTCGCCTCAGCCTCTCGGACAAGGGCCTGCTGGACCGTGCGCTGGTTCTCGAGATTGGCGAGCGTGGCCTCAGCTGCGGCGAGATTGGCTTGAGCCAAGTCAAGTTGAGCCTTGTAGTCGGACGGATCAATGACGGCGATCAGATCGCCCTTGCGGATGGCCTGAAAGTCATTGACCGGCATTTCGGTGATGTATCCGGACACGCGCGCGGAGAGCGGCGTCACGTCGCCGGCGACAAAGGCGTCGTCCGTCGATTCGAAGCGCGCGGCGCCCGTCCAGCGGTCCCAGTGTCCGGCCGTGTACCAAATGAGCGCGGCGGCGAGGACAAGAAAGCCAATACGAAAGACCGGATAGAGCCAGCGACTGCGCCAGCCCGAGGTTGTGGCGGCGATTTGCGCTGAGGCGCTATTTGCCGGCTGCGTTTCGGTCATCGCACCTCCTCGAGTGGCGCAGTATTGCAGAATCCTGCAAATCGCGCTTCAGGCAGGACCGCAATCGGCATGACCGGTCATGACCCGCCGCGCGTGGAGGTTGCCGGGGCCTCTAGGTCCCATCGGCAGGTTGGGCGGGGCGACGCCTATGCCTCGCGTGTTTCGTCGCATCAACGCTTCGCGCCGGGATGGCGGGAGGACTCGACCCGTTTGCGCACTTCGTCTCCAAGGCCTGCGTTTCCTTCGCGCCGCGCAAGGTCACGCTGTTCACCATGTCTGTCCCGACGAGCAACGGCCCGGTATTGGTCCACAACCCATCCTGATTGCGCTTCCATTCTGCACAGCTCAGCGTCAGCGACTTGCCGTGGACCTTGGGCTTATTGTCTTCCGCCACGGCGGCGCTGGGCATTGCGATAAGGACACACAACAGCGCTGTGACTCGAAGCATCGGATCTCGCCTTCGCGCCAATGATCAGGATGAGCGGCGCATCGAAGCACCGTGAGCGGACGGAGTCGAGTCGGCGCCTGCGCCATTCGCGCCGCCCACCGGCTCCGCATGCCCGACGACTCGGCGCGCTTCAGGGAAAGATTCCTTGACCGAGCGCTCGAGCGAATCGACAGCGCCGTGAACGGTCTCGACCGGCGTCTCGGCATCGACGCGGCAATGGAAGAGAACGAACACGCCGCCCGAAGTTTCCCGCACCCGCACATCGTGGATGTCGCGCACGCGGCCCTGCTCGGCGGCGGCGGCGGCGAGCAAGGCTTCGATGCGGTGCGCGAGGCCCGGTTCGGCCAGTTGTCCGCTGGCCTCCGGCTCAGCCGGTTCGATATGGGTCTCGACCTCGACGTCGTCGCCGATTTCCCCGGCGATCGCGTCTTCGAGCCCGGAGGCGAGCCGATGAGCCTCGCCGAGCGTCATCGCGCCATCGACCTCGAGATCGAGAGTGACAGTCTTGCGCCCTTCAATGTCCTGGATGGTCACGTGGTGCACCGGCAGGCCGCGGCGCGCGGCGATCACCAGCACCCGCTCGAGGATCGTCTCGTCGTCAAGCGCGAGCGGATTGGCGGTAATCGTCAGTTCGGCGTGCGGCCATTTCCGGACGATCCGGGATTGCAGCTCGGCCTTGATCCCCGCCACGCGCTCGAGCGGTAGCGTGCGCGACACCGAGACGACGACGTCGCCCACGATCTTGGCCCCGCTTGGCCTCACGCGAATCGCCTCGATTCCGGCGACGCTCGTGTCGTGCATGACGAGGCTGCGGATCGCGTCGGTCAGTCCCTCCGGCGCGCGGTCGACGAGCGCGTCGATCGTCGTTCGTCCCAGGCGATAGCCTGCGACGCCGATGAAGCCAGCGACGCCGATCGCCGCCAGCGCGTCGGCATGGGGGAAGCCCGCGCGCGTCGCGATAAGGCCGAAGAGGACCAGAACGGACGCGACGAGGTCGCTCGAATAGTGCAGGGCATCGGCGGCGAGCGCTTGGCTCGAGGTCGTGCGCGCCGCATGTGTCAGCGCCCGCCAGCGCACAATATCGACGACGATCGAGAACAAGATCGCGCCGATTGCGAACGCGCCCGCGTCAACTGCAACGTCGCCGCCGCGGATGCGCGTGATCGCCTGGATCGCGACGCCGATCGCGAGCGCAGCGAGAAGGCCGGTCTCGGCCAAGGCCGCCACCGCCTCGATCTTGGCGTGGCCAAACGGATGATCGGCGTCCGCCGGCTTGTCGGCCTCGCGCACGGCGAAAAGGGTCAGCGCGCTTGCGCCGATGTCGATCGTGTTGTGCGCGCCCTCCGAGAGAAGCGCGAGCGAGCCGGAAGCCATGCCGGCCGCCAGCTTGAGCACGGCCAGGATTGTGCTCGCGACGATCGAGGCCGCCGCCGCGCGCTGCTTCAGCGTCGAGTGGTCCTCGGCCGGATGGCGCGGCTCTGTCGCCAAAGCGAGTGGTCCACGTGTCCGGGGGGCTTCCCCTCAGATCGAACGCGTTATGCTCCGAAGCCATTGACGAAGCAAACCCTACGAGGACCTTATGGAATATTTGCATACGATGATCCGCGTGACCGACCTCAAGGCGACGATCGCCTTTTTCGAGCTCATGGGCTTTGTCGAGACGCGGCGCATCGAAAACGAGAAGGGCCGCTACACGCTGGTGTTCCTCGCCGCCCCCGATGATGCCGAGCAGGCGAAGGCGAGCCGGAAGCCGACTGTCGAGCTCACCTACAACTGGGACCCGGAGGACTACAAAGGCGGCCGCAATTTCGGCCATCTCGCCTATGCCGTCGACGACATCTATGCGCTCTGCGCCAAGCTCCAGAAGGCCGGCGTGACCATCAACCGGCCGCCGCGCGACGGCCACATGGCGTTCATCCGCACGCCGGACAATATTTCGATCGAGCTCATCCAGAAGGGCGAGCCGAAGGCGCCGGCGGAGCCGTGGGCGTCGGCGGCCAACATCGGCGTGTGGTGAGCAGCGATTCCGGCGGTCACGCGATCGCCGCGCTGACCAGATTGCGGAACAGCACGCGGAAATATTCGCGGTTCTCCGGCGTCTGAACCATGAGCACGGCGAATAGCGAGTCGCGCGGCGACACCCAGAAAGCCGTGCCCATCATGCCGCCCCAGAAGAACTCGCCGACGCTGCCCGCCGTCGGCGCCTTGCCGGGATCGGTGCGCACCGCGAAGCCGAGGCCGAAACCGTGACCCGGCCATAGCAAATAGTGATCCTTCCTCACGCCCGCGGCGAGGTGGTCGCTCGTCATGAAGGCGAGGGTCCGGGCCCCGAGAACTGCGCACGCCGTCAAGCGCCCCGCCGAAGGTCAGCATGGCGACGAAGCGCGTATAGTCGGCGAGCGTCGACATGAGGCCCCCGCCGCCGGACTCGAATTTCGGCGGCGCCGTTGAATCGCAAGCGTCCGCTCCCGCCGCTGTCACGAAGTCGAACGAGAACGGGTCGGCGCGCCGGCTGAGCTTCGACTCCGGCGTGTAGAAGGCGGTGTCGACCATATCGAGCGGGCCGAACAGGCGACGCTGCAAGATCTCGCCGAGCGGAGCGCGTTCGACGACCTCGACCACGCGCCCGAGCACATCGGTCGAAAGACCGTACTCCCAGACCTCGCCTGGCTGATGCATGAGCGGAAGCGCAGCCATCGCCTCGACGTTTTCGGCCAGCGTCCGATTCGTATCCATGACGTTCGCCGCCTTGACCAGCTTCTGGACCGGTGACGCGCCGGTGAAGCCGTAGGTCAGGCCGGATGTGTGGCGCATCAGGTCCTGGACGGTGATCGGCCGCTTGACCGGCGCAAGCTCGAGCTTCTCGCCGCTCACGACGCCGACCTTCACGTTGGCAAAAGCTGGGATGTATTTCGAGACCGGATCGGTGATGAGGAGCCGGCCCTCCTCGACCAGCATCATCGCCGCGACCGAAACGATCGGCTTGGTCATCGAATAGATGCGGAAGATCGCGTCGTCGCGTCATCTGCGGGCCGCCGGGGCGCAGCGCGCCGACCGACTGGCGATAACCGATCTTGCCATGGCGAGCGATCAGCATGGAGACGCCCGGCGCCTTCTTCTCCTCGACCTGACGAGCCATGATTGCGGTGAGCCGCTCGAGCCTTGCCGGAATAAAGCCTAGCGTTTCGGATGGCGCATAGGGCAGGGCGAAGGAACTCATGCGACGGCTCTTCGGTTTGACGAGACCCGGACAATGGGCCACGCGCGAGCAGCCGGCAACCGCGCGCGGCTAGACAGGTGGTCCTCCGCGCGGGACAAAGCGATATGAGCCTTCTCGACGGCCTCGATCCCAAGCCTGAGCCGCCGCCCGCGCCGCTCGCCGAGCGGCTGCGGCCGATGTCGCTCGCCGAGGTTTCGGGCCAGGAGCACCTGACCGGGCCGGACGGAGCGCTGACGCGCCTGCTCGCCGCGCCGTCGCTCGGCTCGATGATCTTCTGGGGGCCGCCGGGCAGCGGCAAGACGACAGTCGCGCGGCTGATCGGTTCAAGCCGGGATGCGACGTTCGTGCAGCTCTCGGCGATCCATACCGGCGTTGCCGAGTTGAAGAAGATCTTCGACGCCGCCCGCGCGCGCCGTGCGCAAGGGCAGGGCACGCTTCTGTTCGTCGATGAGATCCATCGCTTCAACCGAGCGCAGCAGGATTCCTTCCTGCCGGTGATGGAGGACGGATCGATCACGCTCATCGGCGCGACAACGGAGAACCCATCTTTCGAGCTCAACGCGGCCTTGTTGTCGCGCGCCCGCGTGCTCGTCTTTCGCCCCCTCGGCCCGGAGGCGCTCGAAGCACTGCTTGAGCGCGCCGAACATGTGATCGGACAAGCCCTTGCCGCTCGAGCCGCCAGCGCGTGAGGCGCTCATCGGCATGGCCGACGGCGACGGCCGCGCCGTTCTGACCCTCGCCGAGGAAGTCTGGCGCGCCGCGCGTCCAGGGGAAGTGCTGGACGCAGCGCGCCTCGTTGAGGTCGTGCAGAGGCGCGCGCCGATCTACGACAAGGCCCAGGACGGCCATTACAACCTGATCTCAGCCTTGCACAAAACCGTGCGCGGCTCCGATCCGGACGCGGCGCTCTACTATCTGGCGCGCATGTTCGACGCCGGCGAGGACCCCTTGTTCATTGCGCGGCGCGTCGTGCGCATGGCGTCCGAGGACATCGGCCTTGCCGACCCGCAGGCGCTTGTCGTCGCCAACGCCGCCAAGGACGCTTACGATTTCCTTGGCAGCCCGGAAGGGGAGCTCGCGATCGCCGAGGCCGTCGTCTATGCCGCGACCGCGCCGAAATCGAACGCGGTCTATACCGCCTTCGGGGCCGCTCAGGCGCTGGCGAAAGAGCATGGTTCGGCCGCGCCGCCCAAGACCGTTCTCAACGCCCCGACGCGGCTCATGAAGCGCGAGGGCTATGGCTCGGGCTATCAGTATGATCATGACGCGCCCGAAGCCTTCAGCGGTCAGAATTATTGGCCAGAGAAGGTCGGCCGGCACACGCTCTACGAGCCGGTCGAGCGCGGCTTCGAGCGAGAGATCAAGAAGCGGCTCGAATACTGGGCCCAGCTTCGTCAGGAGCGCGGCGAGGGGTAGGGCGCTAGCGCTTGCCCTTGAACTTCGCCTTCAGCGCCTTGATCACATTGGGAGGCGCGAAGGGAGAGGCGTCGCCGCCCATGGACGCAATCTGCCGCACCAAGGTCGCGGTGATCGGCCTGACCGGCGAGGAGGCGGGCAGAAAGATCGTGCGCAGTTCGGGCGCCATTGCGCCGTTCATGCCCGCCATCTGCATCTCATAGTCGAAATCGGTTCCATCCCTGAGGCCCCTGACGATGAGCGTCGCCCGCGCTTCACGCGCCGCCTCGATGGCGAGGCCGGTGAATTCGACAATGTCGAGCTCGCATCCGGCCTTCTTCATGATCGGCGCCGCCGCTTCGCGGATCAGCTTCAGGCGCTCCTCGACCGTGAACAGGGAAGCCTTGTTCGGATTGGAGCCGACGCCGACGACCAGCCGATCGCACAGCGCCGCCGCATGCTCGATCACGTCCAAGTGCCCGTTGGTCATCGGGATCGAACGAACCGGAGAAGAAGCCGATGCGGGTCATCGCGCAAGCGTTAGCTTGGGCGGCGGGCGCGCGGCAAGCGGGCGCGGGCGCAGGCCTCGAAGGCGCTTCGTTGAGTTGGTCGCCGGGTTTCGCGCTAGAATCCGCGGTTCCCGCGCCTATATGACCCTCGCGGCGCAGCCGCCCCGCGATCGAGCCCGCGCCAAGTCGCGCCGAACCCCGAAAGTCGTCGTCAGCATGATCGTCAGCGCCATCGTTCCGACCGCCAACGCCTCGAAATATATGCAGCAGCTTTGCAAGCATTGGAGTCACAGGCTCGAGGTCGAGGTCACCGAGCAGAAGGGGATTGTCAGATTTCCCGACGCCGTCGTCGTGATGGAGGCGCGGCCCGGCGACCTGTCGGTCACGATCGACGCTCAGCAAAAGGAAACCGTCGAGCGCATGAAAGGCGTGGTCGCCTCGCACCTCGACCGATTCGCATTTCGCGAGGCGCCGCTCAAGTTCGATTGGTCGGAGCCTGAGGTCATCTGAAGAGGAGACGAACCAGAATGGATGCTGACCAGTTGCGCGCCCTCCAGGCGCCGATCAAGGAACGTTACCGCGGCGACGCCAAGGCGGGGTTGGTCACGCTCGAGGCCCATGGCGCGCTCGATTCCGAGGGCATCGCCTGCAAGGTCGAGACGGGACGGGCGCTCGCGCTCGCCGGGCTTCATCCGGCGACCGGGGGAAGCGGCGCCGAGCTTTGCTCGGGCGACATGCTGCTGGAAGCCCTGGTGGCCTGCGCGGGGGTAACCATGAAGGCGGTCGCGACCTCGCTCGGAATCGCCTTGCGCTCGGGCAAGGTCGCGGCGGAGGGCGATCTCGACTTTCGCGGCACACTCGGCGTCGACAAGCAGGCGCCGGTCGGGTTCAGCGACATCCGGCTCAGGTTCGAACTCGACACGGACGCAGCCCAGGACCAGATCGACACCCTGCTCAAGCTCACCGAGCGCTATTGTGTCGTCCTGCAGACCTTGAGGCGTCCGCCGACAACCGAGGCGACGGTCACGCGGGCCTGAGCGAAGGGGCGCGCCTCCGGCTGTTCCCGCGCGGGGGCCGCTAGAAATCAGATGCGTCAAGCTGCGGATTATTCTCGACGGATCTCGGCCCGCGGTCCGAATGTTGACAGACAAGCCGGCGGTTGGGATTCGCCGCCGACACACGAACCTTTTCCGTCGAGGACGGCATGATGGACACGCGCAACGACATGCTCGAACGGCTTCGGAGTCGCCGTGAAGGCTTCACCCTGCCGCAGCCCTTCTACATCGACCCTGCCTACTTCCGGCTCGACATGGAGATGATCTGGTACAGGGATTGGCTGTTCGTTGGGCACGATTGCGAGCTCGAGAAGCCGGGCTCCTTCATGACCGTGCAGATCGGCGACTATTCGGTCATCCTGGCCCGAGACCTTAAAGGAACGATCCGCGCTTTCCACAACACCTGCCGACATCGCGGCAGCCGGATCTGCGCGGCCGAAAAGGGCGCGGCGGTGCGGCTCGTCTGCCCCTATCACCAATGGAGCTACGATCTTGACGGGCGCCTTCTGTTCGCCCGCCAGGTCGCCGAGGGTTTCGACAAGTCGGCTTATGGGCTGAAACCCGTCGCCTGCGAGAGCGCGGCCGGATATCTGTTCGTCTGCCTTGCCGAGACGCCGCCCGATTTCGCTCCGTTCCGAAAGGTGATGGAGCCTTATTTTGCGCCGCACCGCCTGGCCGACGCGAAGGTCGCGCATGAGACGACGATCGTCGAAAAGGGCAACTGGAAGCTCGTCATGGAGAACAATCGCGAGTGCTATCATTGCTCGGCCAATCATCCGGAGCTCTGCAAGAGCTTCCCGGAGGCGCCGACCGCCACCGGCATCCAGAGCGCGGAACAAGACCCCGAGATGCTCGAGCACTGGGCGCGGCTGGAGGGCGCCGGGCTGCCGGCCCGCTTCCGCATCGACCCGGCCGGCCAGTTCCGGACCACCAGGACGCCCCTCCTGCCCGGTGTGGAGAGCTATACCCTGAGCGGCAAGCGGGCGGTGCGGAGGAACCTTTCTGACGATGTCTCCGCCGAGAGGATCGGCTCCTTGATGCTCTATCACTATCCGACGAGCTGGAACCATGTGCTGATCGACCACGCGACCACCTTCCGCCTCATGCCGATCAGCGCGAACGAGACGGCGCTGACAACGAAATGGCTGGTCCATAAGGATGCGGTCGAGGGCGTGGACTACAATCTCGAGGAACTCACCCACGTCTGGACTGAGACCAACAATCAGGACCGCAGGATCATCGAGGAGAACGTGCGCGGCGTCCATTCCCCGGCCTACGAGCCCGGCCCCTATTCGACCATTCACGAGGGCGGCGTCATCCAGTTCGTGGACTGGTACGCCCGCACGATGGAACGGCGACTTGCCGGCGAAGAGCGCACGCCGTTGAGCCTTGCCTCGTGACGAACTTCACTCTCTGACGTCACAGCAGCAGGCTCTACCGGATCGGGATCTCGATCAGCGACGGACCCTCGCGTTTGAGCGCGCGCTCAAATGCAGCGCCGATCGCCTCGCGGTCGTTCGCACGCTCCGCCGGCACGCCCATCGACGCCGCAAGCGAGAGAAAGTCGATCGCCGGATCGACGACATCCATGCCGACGAAGCGACCGGCTTTCGCGTTGACGTAGCCGAGCGACTTGGCGACATTCTGCAAGACGCCATAGCGGCGGTTGTTGAAGACGACGAAGATCGTTCGCGCCTTGTTATGCGCGGCGCTCCATAAGGCCTGGGGCGAATACATCGCCCCGCCGTCGCCGACGAAGGCGACGACCCACCCGCTCGTCGCGAGCGCTGCGCCGACCGCGGCCGGCATGCTGCAGCCGAGCACGCCGCCGCGAGCGAAGAAATAGCGGCCAGGCTCCGTCGTCATGAGATCCTGGACGCGGCCGAAGGTCGCGGCGGAATCGTTGGCGATGATTGCGTCGCCCGGCAGCGCGTCGAGCGCCGCGAGCACGGCGGCGTCGGCGCTGAGCGGAAGGCTGGCGCTTTCCGCCAGGATGTCCTTGCGCGTCGCCTCCCTGGCCTCGCGCCGCCGCACGCCTCGCGCGGCGAGCCGGGCTGCGATCTTGTTCTTATCGACAAGTTCGGTGAGGCGTCGGGCGACTGCGGCGAGTGTCTGGTTGATATCGCCAAGCAGCGCCATGTCCGCGGCGTGCTCGCGTCCGAACGCCTCGGGATTGTCAGCGAGATGCATGACCGCGACGCCTTCGGGCACGGGCTCGGCCTCGCGATAGGGGTAGGCGACGAAGGCGCGTCCGCCGACCAGCACGATCGCCTGCACCGATTGCAGGTGCGCCCGCATGTCGGCGAAATCGGGCTTCAGCACGCCCGCCCAGCAGGGATGGTGCGACGGAAAGGCGGTGCGCGACGTGAGCTGTGTGCCCCAGACCGGAAAGCCGCCGGCCTCTGCGAAGGCGACCAAGCCGGCGCTTGCGGCCGCCGGCAGATCGTCGCCGAGCAGGACGACGACCTTGTCGGGATCAAGCTTCGCGAGCGTCTCGGCGAGGCGCGCCGCGTCGGGCGAGGCGCCGAGCCGCGGCCGCGCGGAAGCGGGCGGCGTCGCGTGATTCACGTCCTGGTCGAGGAGGTCCATCGGCAGAGACAAGAATACCGGGCCACAGGGCGGCGTGCGCGCGAGGCCGAAGGCGCGCCTTAGCGCCGGACCAACATCGTCGGCGCGGCGCAATTCCTTCGCCCATTTGGTCACCGGCGCGGCGAGGGCGACGAGGTCGCCCGAGAGCCACGGCTCGGTCATCAGGTGCCGTGTGTCCTGCTGGCCTGCGGTGATGACGAGCGGCGTCTCGCTCGCCTTTGAGGCGACGAGCACGCCCATGGCGTTGCCGAGGCCGCCCATCGCATGCAGGTTCACGAAGGCTGTTCGACCGGAGGCGAGCGCCCAGCCATCGGCCATGCCGACCGCCGTCGCCTCCTGAAGGCCGAGCACGTAGCGAATGTCGGGCGCATCGACGAGCGCGTCCATGAGCGGCATCTCGGTCGAGCCCGGATTGCCGAAGACGTGGGTGATTCCCTCATCGCGCAGGATGTCGATGAGAACGTCGCGCGCGCGCCGGGTCATCGGAGTTTTCCTTCTGTTTCGCCTCGGATCCTACACGCGTTCGTAGGTGGCGAGAATGCGAGGCGCCGTGTGAATGCTTAGGTCGACGGCTAAGTCCTACCTGAGTTGCGCCGGCGACCGACCTGCCAAGCGATCATATTCGGCCGCGAACCTCTCGTTCGGCTCGTGTCCGTCCTGATCGCTCGAGAATTCCCGCTTCAGGCGATTGAGGAAAAACATCTCGTGCGTGCGCTGATGCTTCGCCTCGACGAGACCGCGCGGCTCGAGATCGAACAGGGTTTTGGCGTGTCCGGCTGATGTGTCCGAGATATTGATCCGGCCGGGCAGGCATTGCGCCTCCATGAACGATGCGATGTTCACGGCGTCGCCCCAAATATCGAAAGCGAAGCGGTGGTTGCCGACGACGCCGGAGATGACGGGCCCGGTGTGAATGCCGATCCGCAATTCCAGCGATGGCAACCCCAATTTGTCACTTCGCGATTTCATACGAGCGGTGGTCGCCTGCATTTCCAGCGCCGCGAGACCAGCGTCGATCGGATGGGGCAGCCCGCTCTCAGGCACGCCGCCGACCGCCATATAGGCGTCGCCGATCGTCTTTATCTTCTCCAGTCCGTGACGGGCCATGATGTTGTCGAATGCGCTGAAATACTCATCAAGGAGACCAATAAGCGCCGCCGGCTCCGCTCTCTCGGATAGAAGCGTGAAACCCTGAAAATCAGCCAACAAGACCGTCGCGAAGCGAATGTATCTCGGCTGGACCCGGCCGTCTCTCCTCAGTTCCTCGGCGATCGCGCGGGGCAAAAGGTTGTCGAGCAGCGCATCGGCGCGCGCTTTATGTAAGGCGACGTCCTCGCGCGGTGGCTCAAGTTGCGCAATCGTCTGGTTATGCGCGATTAGTCTTCGACGCAGCTCCAACAAGGTAAGAACCTGACGCGACACCAAGCGAAGCGCTTCCGTTTGTTCAAAGGTGAGCCGACGCGGCTCAACATCCAAGACGCATAACGCCCCCAGAGCATAGCCCTCGTCGGTGATGAGCGGCACACCGCAATAGAACCGGCAGTGGGGTTCGTCGACGACCACAGCGATACGATCAAACCGAGAGTCCTGCGTCATGTCGGGCACCACGAACATTTCGGCGCCGCATATCGTGGTCGAGCAGACCGAAGCCGCCCGGGGTGCGTCCGGCATCTGCGGCGGCAGGCCATATTGCGCCTTAAGCCAACGACGATCGTCGTCGATGAAGCTGATGTAGCCGATCGGGCATTCGCAAATCTGCGCCGCCAACGCCGCTAGCTCATCGTAAGCTGTTTCGGGCGGGCTATTCAGGATATCGAGTGCGCGCAAAGCCTTGAGCCGCTCCGGCTCGTTGGCGGGAATGGGAAAGGATGCCGCGTCTCTGCCGGCCGTCTCCGCAGTCGACGCTTGCCCGCGGATCGCGCTCGCATCGCGAACGAGCGGGACCGAAATGGACGTCGGTCGGTCGCCGACGACCTTTCTGTAAGGGATCGAATCGCTCAATGTGCGTTCCTCCCGCGCGGTGGCGCGAACGATATTGGATCTAGCAACGAGAGAGATGGGCGGCCTTGGACATGCCTGAAGTCTGCGGCGCTCATCTTGCCCACTGGGGAGTCGTCGACTGGAGCGCCTGAGTGCAAGACCCGTAGGAAGGGCGCCGTGCTGTGCGTCGCCGAAGGGTCGGCGGCGCCTTGTGCGATCGAAAGCTCCGAAAAGTCCTGGGACATGACCGAACTCCGCGTCTTATCCCGCCTGGAGTCGTCTCCGCCCTCATCAGCTCAATTGGGAACCGACGAATAAGGAAGCAAGGCTTTAGACTGCGCCCGCTGCGCGAGGTGTGACGGGGCTCACAATGTCCGGACGCTTCGCAGCCGTTCGATTGGCGCCCGGTGAGATTTCTTCGTAGCGGCTGCAGAATCCTGCCGATTTCGTTGCGGAGGTCTTGTTGCGAGATGGCGTTGCCGAGGCAGCCCATCGCGTGCAGGTTGACGAAGGCGGCGCGACCGGAGGCCAGAGCCCAGCCGTCGGCCATGCCGACCGCCGTCGCTTCCTGAAGCCCGAGCACGTAGCGAATGTCCGGCGTATCGACCAGCGCGTCCATCAGCGGCATCTCGGTCGAGCCGGGCGTCGCGCTTGCGGAGGCGTTCGCGGACGAAAAAAGTTGTACAAAAGCGCAGCTAAGTATCTGAAATCATTCGCGCCCGTAAACTTGTGCGCGAGCGCCTGAGCTCGACGGTCCGACGATATCGAAGGACTGCCCCTTGTTCGAAGCGAAACGCGCATGCGCGATGTCCTGTCGCTCAAGCCTCCGCGTCGTCCTCGCCTCCGGCCTCAGCGCCGGTTTCGCCGATGCGATCGACCGAGACGACATGTTCCTCATCCGCCGTGTCGAACACGATCACGCCCTGCGTCGAGCGGCCGGCGATGCGGATGCCGGTGACCGGCACGCGGATCAACTGCCCGCCGTCAGTCACCAGCATGAGCTCGTCGCTCTCTTCAACCGGAAACGAAGCGACCAGCGCGCCGTTGCGCGCGTTGACCGCCATCGCAACGATGCCTTTGCCGCCGCGGCCGGTGACGCGGTATTCGAAAGACGAGGTCCGCTTGCCGTAGCCGTTCTCGGAGATCGTGAGGATGACTTGCTCGGCGGCGCGCATCGCCTCGAAGCGCTCAGGCTCGAGCGCGCCCGCGCCGTTCGCTTCCGCGCCGTTCTCATCCTCGCTCTCGGCGGCGGTCTCGGCTTCGTCCGCCTCGCCCTCGATCGCCCGGCGTTGCTTGAGATAAGCGAGGCGCTCCGCTGGCTTGGCGTCGAACGAGTTGAGGATCGCGAGCGAGATGACGCTGTCGCCCTCGGCCAGCGCAATGCCGCGCACGCCCATCGAATCGCGGCCCTTGAACACGCGCACGTCATCGACGGCGAAGCGGATGCATTGGCCGCGCGCCGTGGTCAAGAGCACGTCGTCCTTATCGGAGCACAGCTGGACATCGACGATGCGCTCGCCCTCGTCGATGCGCATGGCGATCTTGCCGGCGCGGTTCACTTGCGCGAAGTCGCTGAGCTTGTTGCGCCGGACCGTGCCGCGCGTGGTCGCGAACATCACGTCGTAGGAATCCCAGGTCGCCTCGTCCTCCGGCAGGGGCATGATGGTGGTGACGCGCTCGCCCGCCTCGAGCGGCAACAGGTTCACCAGCGCCTTGCCGCGCGATTGCGGGGCGGCGAGCGGCAGCCGCCACACCTTCTCCTTGTAGACCTGGCCGGCGGAGGAGAAGAACAGCACCGGCTGATGGGTCGAGGCGACGAACAGACGGGCGACGAAATCCTCGTCGCGCGTCGCCATCGCCCCGCGACCCTTGCCGCCACGTCTTTGCGCGCGATAGGTCGACAGCGGCGCGCGCTTGATGTAGCCGCCGTGGCTCACCAGCACGACCATGTCCTCGCGCTGGATGAGGTCCTCGTCCTCCATGTCGGCGTCGCTGTCGAGAATGACGGTGCGGCGCGGCGTGGCGAAGTCGGTCTTCACCTTGACGAGCTCGTCGCGGATGATGCTCATCAGCCGTACGCGCGAGCTCAAGATGTCGAGATAGTCGGCGATCTCCACCGACAGCCGATTGAGGGCCTCGGCGATTTCGTCGCGTCCGAGCGCCGTCAGGCGCGCAAGGCGCAACTCGAGAATCGCGCGCGCCTGCGCTTCCGAGAGGCGGATCGCGCCATCGGCGTCGAGCGCGTGGCGCGGATCGGCGATGAGCGTGATGAGCGGCGCCATGTCGCGCGCCGGCCACACCCGCTCCATCAGCGCCGTACGCGCGGCGCCCGAGTTCGGAGAGGTGCGGATGAGGCGGATCACCTCGTCGATGTTGGCGACCGCGATCGCGAGGCCAACCTGGACATGCGCGCTGTCGCGAGCCTTGTTGAGCAGATATTTGGTCCGGCGCGTGACGACTTCCTCGCGGAAATCGAGGAACGCGCGCAGCATGTCGGCCAGCGTCAGCATCTCGGGCCGGCCGCCGTTCAGCGCGATCATGTTGGCGCCGAAACTCGATTGCAGCGCGGTGAAGCGCCAGAGCTGGTTGAGCACCACGTCGGCGACCGCGTCGCGCTTGAGCTCGATGACAATCCGCATGCCATCGCGGTCGGACTCGTCACGCAGATCCGAGATGCCCTCGACGCGCTTCTCGCGGACCAGCTCGGCGATGCGCTCGATCAGCGTCGCCTTGTTGACCTGGTAAGGAATCTCGCTGACAATCAGCGCCTCGCGGTCCTTGCGCAGCTCTTCGACCGCGACCTTGGCCCGCATGATGATCGAGCCGCGCCCCGTCGCATAAGCGGCGCGGATGCCGGCTCGCCCGAGGATTGACCCGCCGGTCGGGAAGTCGGGTCCAGGGATCAGCTCAAGCAACTCGTCGAGCGTGATGTCGGGCTTATCCATGAAGGCAAGAGCGGCGTCGATTGTCTCGCCGAGATTGTGCGGCGGGATGTTGGTCGCCATGCCGACCGCGATGCCGCCGGCGCCGTTGACGAGCAAATTGGGAAAGCGCGCCGGCAGGACGACCGGCTCTTCTTCCTTCTCGTCATAGTTCGGCTTGAAGTCGACGGTGTCGTTCTCGAGATCGTCGAGCAGGGGAATCGCAACCGGCGCGAGTCTGGCTTCGGTGTAGCGCTGCGCCGCGGGCGGGTCGCCATCGACAGAGCCGAAATTGCCCTGCCCATCGATGAGCGGCGCGCTCATCGAGAAGTCCTGCGCCATCCGCACCAGCGCGTCGTAGACCGCGAGCTCGCCGTGCGGGTGATACTTGCCGATCACGTCGCCGACGGTGCGCGCCGACTTGTTGTAGGGGCGGTCGGGGGTGAAATTGAGCTCGCGCATCGCGTAGAGGATGCGCCGGTGCACGGGTTTCAGGCCGTCGCGAACGTCGGGCAACGCGCGGCTCACGATCACGCTCATCGCGTAATCGAGATAGCTGCGCTTCATTTCATCGAGGATCGAGACGGGCTTGATATCCGCCGGTCCGCCAGGGGCGGGCCGTTCGTCAACAATGTCGGGCAATGGGAAGGAATCCTTGACGCCAATCGCGTGCCTGGAACCTACCCGATTCCGACGGCGGGCGCCAGTTTTTGCGAACGACGCGAGGCCGGTAAACGCAACCAAAACGCCTCTAAATGGGCGCGAGCGCTAGTAAAACTGGTGTTTTTTTCTTAAGCGAGACTTTTCAAAGGGTTACGGGCACGAAAAATAGGAAACCCGCCTTCATCCGCCCGGTTCAGCCCGGAAACATCCACGTCAATCGAAGACTCTCCGGAGAACGGATTGCGCCACGCGCAAAACCTGGATCGAGCCAAGCGGCCTCAAATAGCCGCCGGAATAGAAATGACGGATTGCAGCAACCCTTGACTTCAACGAGTGGCTGAAAGCCACCCCGAATCCGTCCTTCTCACGACGCACAATCTTCGCCGAGACGCGAAAATTTGGCAGCTCCAACTCGATGGCCTCGCCGAGAGCGCCCGGCGCAACGCCAAAGATGCGCGCGCCCGTGATCGAAACATCAGCGAGTTGCATGAGCTGGATGCGGCCGGCCGCCTTCACCGAAACGAGTTCGCGCGACGCGAAGCGTTCGGAGGCTCGTTTGCGCGGACGCTCGATGCAGACAAAGCAGAGAACCACGAGAACAATCAGATTGTACCAGGTCCAAGCCAGCGCGGGGCTCGAATAGTGAATCTCGTTCGATCCGCCATTCACGTAAAAAGCCCATAGGACCGCCGCGAGCGAGAGCACGATGAGGATCACGAAAGGCCGCATGACAGCCCATTCGACGAAGCCGTGATTGCGATCGCCGCCTTTTGCGGTGACCTGGAATTTTTGCCCTTGCGGCCGCACGAGCCCGAACAGCGCAGCTTTCAGGATCTGCGGCGTCACGATGACCTGGCTCACATCGAACAGGATCGGCACGACCTTTCCGCCGGAGAGCCAGCTGACGACGAGCCCGCACCATAACCAATAGGGCAAGAAGCGAGTCGCGAGGTCGTAAAGCGAAGCGTGGAAAGGGTGCAGGCCGAAGGCCAGCGAAAGGGGCGGAATGATGAGACCTATGGCCCGCGAGAGGGGAACCGCTGTCCAGTTGAGGAACACCTCGGTCAACGACAGGCGGTCAATGAACGCAAGCGGCGAACCGAAGGACAGCGGGCCGCTCCGGCCGCGCGCGATCTGCATGAAGCCGAGGCACCATCGGGTCCGCTGCGTGATATATTCCTTGAGACCTTCGGGAGCGAGCCCATAGGTCAGCGGCTCGTTCAAATAGGCCGTGAGAAATCCCTTCTCCTTGAGCCGCAGGCTCAACAGATAGTCCTCGGTCACGGAATCGGTGGGAAAGCCGCCAATCTCCATTAGCGGCGCCATCCTGACGATCGAGGACGTCCCGCAGCAGAATGCGGCGGACCATGCATCCTTGGCCGGAAGCACGATGTCGAAGAAGAATCGCTGTTCGTCGGGCCAGAACTTGGTCGCGCCGAGATTGATCTGAATGGGGTCGGGATTGACGAAATGTTGCGGCGTCTGCACGACGCCAACCGCTGGATCGCGAAACAACGCCATGGCGCGTTTCAGGAACTGCGGGGTGGGCACGAAATCGGCGTCGAGGATCGAGACGAAGTCGGGCGGATCGGGCGCCGCCGCGATATGTTTCAGCGCGTGATTGATGTTGCCCGCCTTGGCGTGCGCATTGTCCGATCGCGAGAGGTAGCGACAACCGAGCTCCGCGCACAGCGTCCTCACCCAGGCGCGCCGGCTGTCATCGAGCATCCAGACGCGAAAATTGGGATAATCCATGCCGAGCGCGCCAACGATCGTACGCTCCAGGATCTCTTTGTCTTCATTGTACGAGCAGATGAGAACGTCGATCGAGGGAGGGGGCTCAAGCGACGAAAGCCATCCCGCATTCGCATCGGCATCCGGAGATCGATCGCGCGTCCGCGTCAGGAACAAGAGCGAAAGCGCGGCCGTCGCCATCCCGATCAGCTCGGCGACGAGAAAGACGAGCGCGAGCCCATATTCGAAGTTGAACGCCGGCGCGGGCAGCGTCTCCGTGATCCGCCACCACGCATATTGGCTCATCATGGCGAAGCTGCCGGCCACCATGCAGGCCCGCGCGATCGCGACAGGCTTTGGCCAGATCGCGGCGCAGACGAAGAAGAGCCCGAGCGTCACCAGCGCTGGCTGGGCGGCCGCGATCACGACGTCGTCGACAAACGGCAACACGGGGCTTCAGCCTTCGGAGATCGAGCCCTTGAGATGCGGACCGGCCTTGTCGCCTGCGGCTCGCGCGGTGTCCGCATGGGCGTCACCAAAGGTCACCGTGCCGGTTCGGCCGATCGAGCATCCGGCCGCGCCCATGTCATCCATGGCGATCGTCACGTAAAAGGGGCTCTTGCGCAGATTGATCGGCGCAATGGCGAAATTGGCGGGCGCGCCCGCCGCCCCCGTCAGATTGATGACGGCGCCGTGATAGGTGTTGCCGTCCTCGAGGGGCCGGAAGGTCGCTGGGCTTCCGACTTCGAGACGGTTGTAGACCCGCTCGTCGACATTCGCGCTCACAATCGGGTGCGAGCAGTCCAGCACCCGCATGAGGTCCTGCCCCTTGTTCACGAACTCGCCGGGGCCGACCAGCATCTCCCAAACCCGCCCCTTCGAGGGGAGGGCGACCGTGGCTTCGGAGCGGAGGGCGACGCGCGCTTCTTCCCCCGAAATCTGATCCTTGAGGTGCTTGATCTGCGTCTGCACGCCGGCGAGTTGGGCGTCGAAATCGCCCTTTTTCATCTTCAGCTCGGTTTCGCGTTGAATCGAGCTTGGGGCGTCGTTGTAGCTGTCGCCGATGAACACGCCGTCGGCAACCGCGTCGTGCTCGACTTTCGTTTCTTCGAGACGCTTCTGAGCCGCGGCCTCGGCGGAGGTCGCAGCGTTCCATTCGTAGTCGACCCGATCGCTCTCGGCTCCGGAAATGAAACCTGTTTTCTGCAAATGGTCGCTGCGTTGCTTGGAGGCCGTCGTTTGAGATGTCTTCGCGCTCGTGGCCTGCAGCTCCGCCGTCTGCCGCGCAAGCCTTGAATCGATCAGCTTGAGGCGCCCGGCGCGGTATTTTTCCGCCTGGAGACGGATCGTGTCGAGAGCGGTTTGCGTCAGTTGCGATTGACGCCCAAGCGTCTCCTCCTGCGATTCGAGCGTGTTCAGGTCGCGCCGAAGCTCGTCGAGGCGGCTTCGGTCGGCGTAGGGATTCATGATGGTGAGTTTCGGAGGCGCGGCGCTCGAGCTCCAGCTGGTGGTCTTCTCAGCAGGCGCCTGAACGATGCCTTCGATGGGCGCGCGGATCGTCTCGATGCGAGCATTGACGATGGCCTCGACGCTGGTTGTCGCGAGCATCGCTCGAAGCGGCGCCCAGCCGAACGCGACCACGAGGCCAATTCCGAACGCGATCTTGAGGAAGCGTCTCGCCGCAATGGCATTGATCAAGCGCTTCATGGCTGAAGGCGGCTTCTCGACCTGAGCTTCCTCCGCGCCGGGTGAGAAGCTGCGCTCCAAAATCGTCTGGACGGATCGCGCGCCTAGCGGATTTTGCACCGCTGCCGTTCCGTCAATGCGACGACCGTCTACTGGCTCGGCCGTGTCGCTTCCGGCGCCTGGGCTCGGGTTGATCGTCGCAATCGAGGCGTCAGGCCCGCTCCGCGATCCATGGGCATATCTGAGGTTGGAGGACGGCATGAAGACGCTCGGTTGGGGAGAGGAGACAGCCGGGATGCGACAGTTTTGGCGGATGGCGGAGCGCCCACGAACACGTTCGAGGCCACTCGAGCCGCGGCTCTTATCTGGCGTGCGCCCTCTAAAAAAATAAATAACCGGATATCGCAGATGATAGCGATTGGGCGCGATAGTTTGGGCTTCCGGCGTCTCGGGCAAACGGCAATCAGCCGGCGCAAGCTGCGGTCAGGTCGACGGAGCCAAGTCCGCGCTCGCCGTGGAACGGTGCTTTAGCGCGGGATTTCGGCCATTCCCTGGCGACCCCCGTGGGCGCGCCATGCGCCAGACGCGGTCGACCGCAGAGAGGCGATTGGGGTCTCGACACCGCCCGCGTCGCATTCGGATTGCGGCGGCCGGAAGCGAACGGCTGCGGCTGCAATTTCTGGAGCGACACGTTAGACGACAATTTGTTGCAGAAAATCGGAAAGCTGGTTAGCCTCGCCTCCATGAGCAATCCTGCCCGTCCGCAACCGTCCCGACCGCGGCTCTCCGTCCCCGCGCCTCTCCACCTCAGGAAAGAGACGCTGCGAAAATATCTTTCCGGAAAAATCATTGTAACCCGTTGATAAATCTAGATTCGGACGAGAGAATCCAAGGAAATCCAAGGAAATCCAACCCCCGAAATCCGGGTTTTCAAAGCGAAACAGGCATGGTTCAAGAAAACCCAAACGGACCGACCAGCCGCCGAAGGAGCCAGACCCTCTCCATCCGGATGCGAAGCGTTTCAGTCAGCCCTTCGGACGGCGCCGCCGCGCCAAACGGAAAAAGCCCCTCGTCCGGGAGGACGAGGGGCTGCATCGATGACCTTGGCGCTCGTTCGAGGAGGCGCCCGAACGGAGGCTGGTTGACCCGGGTTGCTGGCTTAGCCGAGCGCCGGCGCCAGGCGATTGCGCGCGCGCTTGCGCCCGGCAAGCCCGGCGAGGCCCACGAAACCGAGGCCCAGCATCGCCCAAGTCGACGGCTCCGGGACGGCGGCGAATTCAAAGTCGCTCGAGCCGGTCGTGAACACGACGCTGCCGAACTGCTCCGGCGTCATGAAGGAGATGAGGTATCCGGGGTCCTGCGTATTATTGATGCCGCTGAAGTTCGAATAGAGGTCGGAGGCGAGCACCTGGCCGATGAGCGAGCCCGTTCCGTTCGCGCCGCTATAGAACGATACGGTGTTGGTCGCCGACGGGTTGTTATCGTTGGGCGAGCCCCAAACGATCGTCAACGCGTCGTTCGACCCATTGAACGTGACCGTACCGCCCTCGATATTCCACCAATGGTGGGTCGTGTCGCTGAGACCATAGGGATTCCACCCAGGATTGCCGAATTCAGGCGGATTCGGCGGGATGACGTTGACCTGGCCGATCTGGATCTGCGCCGTGCCGGTCCCAACGCCGGGCTGTGCGAAGTCAGGCCCGGCCGGATTGACGCGTCCGAAGTCGCTGACCGTTATCCCATCGATGACGGCCGTCGCCGCCGACGCTGTCGAAGCCGCCAGGATCGCCGCCGACGCGCCTACGACCCCCAGAAGAACTTTATTCATTGCATAAATCCTATTGCTAGCTCTGCACTGCAATGAACAGTTAGACGATGTGGAGATTTGAGTCAAACTTACATCAAAATTGCGGTTAATTGCGACCTTCGCTCCGCCCCGCGTTGCGCCCGCGCAGGGGCTGCTCGCCAATGGCCGGTTCGAACTTACGGAGCCCAGCCGAGCTTCGGCGTTCTAGGGTCGCTCGAGCGCTGGTTCTCGCTGCGCGCCTCCGAGGCCGATCGGCCCGTCCAACGCGCGAAGGCGTGATTGAAGGAGGTCGGCCCCTCATAGCCGAGCAACCAGGCGATTTGCGGCGCCGAAAGGCTCGGCTCCTTGATGTATTGGAGCGCGAGGCTGTGCCGCAAACGATCGACGACCTTCTCGTAGGCAGTGTCCTCTTCGCCCAGCTTTTGCGCGAGCGTTCGTTCGGTCAGCCCCAACGCCTTGGCGACGCTGAGCCTGTTGGCTTTGCCGTGCGGCAACAGCTTCTGCACTTCGTTCTCGACCGAAGACCGGAGCGTCCCGTATGCCGTGTTGCGCTCCTTCGCCGCCTCGTCGCAAATGGGCCGAAGCGTCTCCAGAAGATGTTGATCTCTGGTGACGAGAGGAATGGCGAGAGTCTCATTCGACAGGCTGAACTGATCCGCTGAGCCGCTGAATTCGACCGGGCAGCCGAAGAAGCCTTCGAACTCGCCCGGATCCGGCTCGCGGGCCAGAGTGAACCCGACTTGCGCCGGCCGAAAGTCACGCCCGGCCATCTCCCGCAAGCCTTTGATCATCGCGGCGATGACAAATTCAGTGTTTTGCCAGGCGAAATGGCGCGGGACCCCGACAAATCTAAATTGAACCGTCAATCCTTCCGAGGATCGGACGAGCCTCAGACGCACCGCTTCGTTGGCAATACGGGAATAGCGCGCGGCGAGCGCGAGCGCATCGCCGATGTCCTCGGCGGCGGAGGAGACATAGAACAATAACCCGGCTTCGCGCGGGTTCGCCTTCTGGGCGAGGTGCAATCCAAATTCGTCGTCGTTGAGCGCTTCCGCCGCATATTCGAGAAACTTGCCTTGCGCCATCGCCGTGATGCGACGCTGACGATCGTCGATGTCGCTCTCCGAAACGCCGGCGCGATTCAAGAGTGTCGCTATTGGGACGTCGCGCGCGCGAAGGAGGGCGATGGCCTGCCGCGCGGCGAAACCCGTCGCGCTTGGCAAAACTGCTCGGCCGATTTCCCCGGTCACGTTCGACGCTCCGAGCGCGATGGCTTGTGCGGTTCCAGCGGCTGATTTGACCGCAAATGATAAAGCTCAAAGGGCAAAGCCTAAGCTGCACGAGCCGAAAGCGTCAAACAGCGCCCCGAACTCTCGAGTGACGGCTGACTTGAGGCCCGCCGTCACCGTCCGCCGGAGACGTCGATGAGCGCGCCGGTGACGTAGGAGGCCGCGTCGCTGATCAGCCAGATCGCGGCAGCGGCGATTTCCTCCGCCGTGCCTGGGCGACCCATCGGGGCGGTCGCGCCGAGAACGAAAGCGCGATCCGGCTCGCCGCCGCTCATGTGGATCTCGGTGTCGATGAGCCCCGGGCGGATGGCGTTGACCCTGACGCCCTCGGGGCCAAGTTCCTTGGCGAGCCCCAATGTCAGCGTGTCGACCGCGCCCTTGGAGCCGGCATAGTCGACATAGAGGTTCGGCGAGCCGAGGCGGGCGGCCGCGGACGAGATCATCACGATCGATCCTCCCGCGCCGCCCAACGACTTGGACATTCGCCGGGCTGCTTCGCGGGCGGTGAGATAGGCGCCGAGCACGTTGACCTCGAAGATGCGCCGCATGCGCTCGGCGCTCATGTCCACAAGCTTCGCCGTCGGGCCGACAATGCCGGCATTGGCGATGACGCCGGCGAGGGGGCCGAGGGCCTTGGCCGTCGCGTCGAACATGCCGACCACATCGGCTTCGACGGCGACGTCGCCCTTGAGCGCGACGGAACGGCCCCCGGCCTTGGCGATCGTCTCGACCACGGCGTCGGCTGCTTTCGCGTCCTCGCGATAATTGACGCCGACTGCCCAGCCCTGCTCAGCCGCAAGCAAGGCGCAGGCGCGCCCGATGCCGCGCGAGGCGCCGGTGACAAGGAGGACTTTGGCGGACATGGAGGGGCTCCGGGAGCGGCGAGAGGAGAGTTGGGAACAGGTTCAGCCGAGCATCGCCTCGATGTCGCCTGTGAGCTTCTCGGGCGGAGCGCTCGGCGCATAGCGCCGCACGACATCGAGCTGCCGGTCGACCAGGAACTTGGTGAAATTCCACTTGATCGCCTGCGTCCCCAAAAGGCCGGGCGCGTCCTGCTTCAGCGCCTTGAACAGCGGGTGGGCGTTTGGGCCATTGACCTCGATCTTGGCGAACATCGGGAACGTGACATCGTACTTGTCGGTGCAGAACTTGCGGATTGCGGCCTCATCGCCCGGCTCCTGATGGCCGAACTGGTTGCAAGGGAAACCGAGCACGGCGAAGCCGCGTGCGCGAAAGCGCCGGTGCAAGGCTTCGAGGCCCGCATATTGCGGGGTGAAGCCGCAGGCGCTCGCGACATTGACGATGAGCAGCGCCTGGTTCGCGAAATCGCTGAGCGCGGCCGTTTCGCCGTCGATTGCCTTAAGCGCGATGTTGGCTGGGAGGGGCATGCTGAGCTTGAACCGACCTTACGGACTCCCATCGCCGCTCGGCGCGAGACCTGAGAATTTTTACCCTTTCAATTGGATTGGCGGCAAGGAGCGTTGCGCTATCAAATATTTTCCTTCAATTTTCTCTGTGTAGGACAAGGAGGCGCCCATGAGAAAACTGTCGATTAAGCTGATAGGCGTTGTGATCGTCTCGGCTACTCTATCCTCAGCGATTACCCCTGCTTTCGCGTTAGGCGGCTGCGGTCCAAACCGGCATCGCAACGCGTGGGGCTACTGCGTATGGGGCGGTCAGAATCAGGACTGGTGCCTAAGAACAACTGGCCATCGCGCCACGCGTATGCCCGACGGAACATTGCGCTGTTTTCGGTGATGCGTGCTCTGGTCTATGGACTGCGCGCGACTCCAGAGACCTCGGAAGTTGCCGGCTAGACTTCCGCTATTGGCGGCTTTCGGGCGTCCGGCGATTGACGTCCGGGACCGTCGCGAGCGCGCGGCGAAGAATTGCCGGCTGCGGATCGAAGCTTTATTCCCGCTGGCTCAGAGTCGATCTTAGCGAGCGGTTCGGCTCGCGACTTGCGCCGGACCCGCATCTCCTTCAGTGGATCTTCGCCATGGCTGCATCTTCGAAGAATCGCGCCGAACGATACGAGCAGGGTAGAGAGCTGAGAGCGCGCGTCCGGCGCGAAGCGCACGCGCAGTTGCATGGGCCCAGAGATCGCGACGCCGTCGCTATCCTGGCGGAATCCGACGCCGAGCGGGTGCCTCAGCTTTTGCCTGAGCGCTACAAGCGGATGACGGCGGACCCGTTCGGGTTCCTGCGCGGCGCGGCGGCGGTGATGGCGACCGATCTCGCGCATCAGCCGATGGCCGGGGCGCCGGTGCAAGCCTGTGGCGACTGTCACTCTGATGAACTTCGGCGCGTTCAATTCGCCCGAAGACAACATCCTTTTCGACATCAATGATTTCGACGAGACGCTGTCCGGCGTCGATTTCACCGTCGACGTCAAGCGTCTGGCGGCGAGCGTCGCGGTCGCGGCCAAGGCCGCCAATATGTCCGACAAACGAGCGCGCACTGCGGCTGCGAGCACAGTGACGGCTTATCGCGAACACATGTTCGAGCTCATGGACCGTTCACCGCTTGAGATCTGGCACAGCCGGATCGATCTGGAACAAGAGCTTAAGCGGATTGAGAGCCCCGAACTGCGGCGCAGCCTTTCGACGGTGATCCGCCATGCTCAGCGCCGCGGTCTCGACAAGGACGACAACTTTCCTCATCTCGTCACCGGCCGCGAGCCCCGGATCGCCGATAAAAAGCCGAGGATCTTCCACATCGACCATCACACGCTCGGGGGCCGCAAGATCGACTTTGCCCGCGGGTTCGCGCTTTACCGTGACACGCTCACTCCCGACCGGACGGTCCTTCTTGATCGCTATCAATTGAAGGACGTCGCCTTCAAGGCGGTGGGCGTCGGCTCGGTCGGCACGATCTGTGTCGTCGGGCTGTTCCTCGACGGCGACAACGAGCCGCTCTTCCTGCAAGTCAAGCAGGCGCAGCGCTCGGTCCTCGAGCGGCTGTCGGAAAAGCTCGCCTATCAAGGCCCGCAGGGCAGGCGCGTGGTCGAGGGTCAGCGGATGATGCAGGCCGCGAGCGATATCTTTCTCGGCTGGACGAGGGACGAGCCGTTGGGGATCGACTTCTATGTCCGCATCCTCAAGAACCGCCGGCTCGGCGGGGTCAGCGAACTCGCCGAGCAACAGGCGCTGTTGGAATATGCGCGGCTCTGCGGCCGCGCGCTCGCACGCTCCCACGCTCGAACCGGCGAGTCGGCCGTCATCGCCGGCTACATGGGAAGAAACGAGGCGTTCGACGACGCGCTTGCGTCGTTCGCCATGGCCTACGCCGAGCAGACAGTGAAGGACCACGCGGCGCTGGTGAAGGCCAAGGGCGGCGCCAAGGCCGAGGCGCCCCCGAAGATGGCGAACCCGGCGCGGAAGCGGACCGCGAAGCCGGCGCGGAAGTCCGCCTGACGCCCGTCTTCGGCGACCGGCCGGTGGGCGACGTGAGGAAGGGCGCCTCCCTTTCTCTGGGGGAGGCGGCGTCGTTAGCGAGTCCGAATGGAACCTTTTCAAGCGCTTGCGAGGCGATTAGCGAGTCACCTCCGGATCGCTCTCTCTCGCTCAGGCGGCGGCGACGCGTCCCTTCAATCTCGCGACGGACTCAGCCTTCGCGGTCTACGCCTGCACGTCGGGGAAGGCGATCGAGCATGCCTGTCGACAGAGCGCCCCAACGATTTTCCTTCACCCGTATCAGTAGCATATAATTCTAATCTTCACAACAAATTCCTTATGATTTAAACAATTAACTTTATTATCAACATGTTAGGATAAATTCTTCTTCAAATACATTAACTGGAGACCGCGAAGCGCTAACTGAATTTCGCTGCTTAAATTTTTACGCGCGCTTTTCCTCCTGACTCGACGCGCCGGTGCGGAAAACCCGAATCTTCGTCATGGCGGACGCGAATGGTGGCTCACTGCGGCAGCGTACCCTTGTTTCTGATTTTCTGCAAGCGATTGCCGCCGCGCCCGCTCCGCTTTCGGCTGCGAGGCGCAGCGCGGCCGCGATGCCTCCTGCGGTTTTCGATGCTCGAGCGACGGGGGCCGGACAACCAGCTGACGCTCAAGTTCGTGGTCGATAGCGGCGCGTCTGACGTCAGCATTCCTACCGATGTTGTGTCCACCCTTGTCCGGACCGGGACTATCACGGACGCCGATTTCCTCGGCAGCCGGACCTACAAATTGGCCGACGGGTCGGCTGTCCCGTCGCAGCGGTTTCAAATCCGTTCGCTGAGAGTGGGCAATCGAACCTTGGAAAATGTGACGGCAAGCATTGCGCCTGTTGCCGGTCAGCTGCTCCTTGGCCAAAGCTTTCTCCGACGCTTTGAGTCGTGGTCGATCGATAACGCTCGATCGGCGCTGATTTTGAACGGGGATCCGGTACCCTCGGACGGATCGCAACCCGGGGAGCCGTCACTGTCTGGGTTAGTGGCGTCGCCGGGTTCAGAATAAGCCGCGCTGGGTGATTCTGACGTGTCGCGCGGCGCGTCACGCGCTAAGCCTAGCTCCTCATTCCGCCGCCATCGCGGCGAGCTTGGCGACGGTGTTCATGTTGCGCGCGGTCCCGTCGCGAGCAGCAGGGATGCGCAGCTTGGAGCGGCCGATCCCGTCAGGATAATGGACGTAAATCTCGCGCGCGCCTAAGCGAATCTCCTCGTTTGCTTGGCCCTTTGACATCTTTCAGCGCGTCGCGCAGGGGGCGGGTGGTCGAGGAAGATCGCGACCGTTCGGTTGGCGGCCCTGTCCGGGAAGGGGTTCAAGGCGACGACCTTGGCCATCTCGGCCGCGGTCCGGACGATCACGCCGACCGGCTTTCCCGCGTAGGCCTCAAGTTCAGCCTCGAGCGCGGCCTTGGCTTCAGCTTCCGATCCGTCCCGCTCGGTCACGACATTGCCGCTCGCGATATAGGTCCGCACGTTCCGGAATCCGGCCTTCTCGCAGAGCCGCTTGAGGTCGCTCATCGGCAGTTTGCCCGTGCCCCCGACGTTGACGGCGCGCAGGAGGACGACGAACAGGGGCATGGGGCTCAGCCCGCAGGGCGGACGTTTTGATTGGCGCGGAAGAAATTCGTGGGATCGAACTTTCGTTTGAGCGCCGCAAGGCGCCCGTAATTCGCGCCATAGGCCGCCCTGACCCGGTCCTCGCCTTCGTCGCCGAGATTGTTGACGTAGACGCCGTTCGTCCCGAACGGCCGCATGGCTTCGTAGGTCGCCGACGCCCAGGCGACATTGGCTTCGTCCCGCGCGGGATCAGTCCATATCGAGACGGGGAATGCGTCAAAGGCCGCGTCACGGTTTGCGTACGCCGATTGTTCGGCCGGGCACCGAGCGATCGCTCCGCCGACCTGCTGGAACACGAAGAGCGAGCGGGGCGACGGCGCAGCCGGATACATGTCGAGGAGTGCGTCGATCGCTGCATCGGGGATGTTCCGCAGGAACTGCGCCTTCCAGAAGAAGCGGTCGCCGCGCGGAAAGGTCGCGTCTCCCGCGCGCTGCAGCTCGACGTAAGGGATTGGCGCGAATGCGGTCCTCGAGCGGCGTGAGCGCGCTCGCGCAGTGGCTGGAGCGCGCGCTCGCCCTCGCTCGAACGGGCCGGCGTAGAACGCCGATATCGAGACGGCGCGGTCGCCGTCGGGCAGCGTCACCAGCGCCGCGTCGGCGGAGATTTCGTCCGGCGCGGCCGCCGAGAATTCGGCGTAGAGCCTCAACGCGGCGCGCGCGTCTCGCCACCGATAGATAAGCGAGCCCGCGAGAACCGTTGGTCCAAGCGGATGCAGGCGATAAACGACTTCCGTAACGACGCCGAAATTGCCGCCGCCGCCGCGCAGGCCCCAAAAGAGATCGGCGTTCTCATCCTCGGACGCTTTGAGGATCCGTCCGTCCGCGGTCACGACCTCCGCGGACATCATGTTGTCGCAGCTCAGCCCGTGCTTGCGCCCGAGCCGGCCGATGCCGCCGCCGAGCGTCAAACCGACAAGGCCCGTGTCGCTGTTGACGCCCGTCGTGGTCGCCAGACCATGCGCCTGACTTGCGACGTCGAGATCGGCGAGCAGCGCGCCGCCTTCAGCGCGCGCCGTTCGGGATTCGGGATCGATGGCGACGCGTCTCATCCGGGAGAGGTCGATCACAAGACCGTCCTCGCAAAGCGACTTTCCGGCGATGTTGTGACCGCCAGCCTCGAACGGCCAGTGGTAGGCCGGTCTCGCGGGCGAAGGCGATCGATTCGACGACGTCGCTCGGCGTTGCGCAATAGGCGATGATCGCGGGCCTCTTGTCGATCATGCCATTCCACACGCGGCGCGCCGAGTGATAGTCGTCATCGCCCGGTAGAACCAGCGATCCTGACAAGCGCCGCCGAAAAGCGGCGACGCGGGTCTCTTGGAGGCTGGACGTCGGCTTGAAGTCTCGTGCGCTTGCCACGGTCATGCCGGCTCGCTCCTGCAAGGTGTGGCTGGACTATTCGCGCGAAAGCGGCCGCTTCGGCAAAATCATATTCGTCAGGTGCTGGATGAAAAAAATTCATCTATGCTCGGGCGATGAGACGCTTGCCGCCGCTTGGCGCTCTGCGCGCCTTTGAGGCGGCGGCGCGAAGGTTGAGCTTCAAGGACGCAGCCGAAGAGCTGGGGCTCACCCCAACAGCGATCAGCCACCACGTCCGGCTCCTTGAGGATCATTGCGGCGTGAAGCTGTTTCGCCGACGCCCGCGCCCGCTGGCGCTGACGCCGGCCGGCGAGAAGCTCCTACCCGGATTGCGGAATGGCTTCGACACGTTCGCCGCGGCGCTGTCGTCAATCGATCCGGCCGAGAACGACGCGCCGCTGCGCATCACTTCGACCAACGCCTTCGCGAGCCGTTGGCTCGTGCCTCGGCTTGGCGGTTGGCGCGCCAACCATCCGGACATTCCCCTGTCGGTGATCGGGACCGACCGAATTGTCGAGCCGGACGAAGCCGATCTCGCCATCCGATACGCGCGGTCTCCGCCTCCGCACGCTGGGCGCGAGTTGTTCCGCGATCGCCACTACCCGGTCTGCAGTCCCAGTCTTGTCGCGGGGCGCGAGCCGATTGCGTCGCCCGCCGATCTCGGCCGCTACCCGCTCATCCATTACGACTGGTTCGCCAATGACCGCCTGTCTCCCAACTGGAAGCGCTGGTTCGACGCGGCCTGCGGCCAGCCCCCGCCTATGGACCATTGCGTTCAGCTTCCGGGAGGAGGCTCACGCCATCGAGGCCGCCCTTGCGGGCCAGGGCATGACGCTTTGCAGCGACGTCGTCGTCGCCGACGAGCTGACTTCGGGCGCACTGGTCAAGGCTTTCGACTTCGGGTTGCCGGGATACGGCTTTCTATCCGATCTTCGCGCCAGACCATCCCCGACGGGAAACTCTGGAAGCCTTCGTCCATTGGCTGCGTGGGATGGCGGCGAGCGCGTGAGCCAGTGTCGCGGGCCTCGCGCGCGCAATCCTGCGCTCAGAACGGAATGTCGTCGTCGATCGGCCCCGCGCCCGCGCCGCCGCCGCCGGAAAGCGCCGGGCGACGCTCGCTCGCCGCCGCGCGGTTGAAGCTGGACGCGCCGGCCTGCGCCTTCGTCAGGGAAGCTGTCGCGACCCTCGCCGCCGCCGCGCGAGTCGAGCAATTGCAGTTCGCCGCGGAAGCGCTGCAGCACGACCTCGGTCGTGTAGCGATCGTTGCCGTCCTTGTCCTGCCACTTGCGCGTCTGCAGCTGGCCTTCGACATAAACCTTCGAGCCCTTCTTGCAATATTGCTCGACCACCTTGCCGAGGTTCTCGTTGAAGATCACGACGTTATGCCACTCGGTGCTTTTCCTTGCGCTCGCCCTGAAGTCTTGTCGCGCCAGGTCTCGGAGGTGGCGACCGTGAAGTTCACGACCTGATCGCCGGAATTGAGCCGCCGGACCTCAGGGTCCTTGCCCAGATTGCCGATCAGAATGACTTTGTTGACGCTGCCCGCCATGATCCTCTCCTCGCCGCCGCCCATCGAAGGGCGCGCGATCCTCACGCGATCGCTTTAGCCGAATGCGGCGGACGCATGGGCGTCCGAATTCTCCGCCGGCTCGCGCTTATCCACATCTCGCCGCATCCAGACGCTTGGGAAGCGGCGGCCTCATGACTACATTAACCTTAAACCGCGGGTCCGGGCGCCGGAAGAAGCGCCTTTGCCCTTGTTCTTCTTTTGTTCTAGCATCGCCGCGACAGTCGGCGCAAGCGCGATTCGCACGCGACTGTGCGTTACCGTTAAGGAAGGGAGCCGCCTCCAGGAACCGCCATGGCCGGACCCAGATCAGCAGCGCGCCCGCTTCGGGCGTCCAAGGACCGTCGAGCCCGTCGAAGCCCTGTTCGGCGGACGGGCGATCGTGGTCCGCGGCGCGCGCGAGCACAATCTCAAGAACGTCGATCTGACGATCCCGCGCGACAAGCTGGTCGTGTTCACCGGCCTCTCGGGTTCGGGCAAGTCGTCGCTCGCCTTCGACACCATCTATGCCGAAGGACAGCGGCGCTATGTCGAGTCGCTCTCGGCCTACGCGCGCCAGTTCCTCGAAATGATGCAGAAGCCGGACGTCGACCAGATCGACGGGCTGTCGCCGGCGATCGCGATCGAGCAGAAGACGACCTCGAAAAATCCGCGCTCGACCGTCGGCACGGTAACCGAGATCCACGACTACATGCGCCTGCTCTGGGCGCGGGTCGGGATTCCTTATTCGCCCGCCACCGGCCTGCCGATCGAGAGCCAGACGGTGAGCCAGATGGTCGACCGCGTGCTGGCCTTGCCGGAGCGCACGCGCCTCTATCTGCTCGCGCCCGTCGTGCGGGGCAGGAAGGGCGAATACCGCAAGGAAATCGCCGACTATATGAAGCGCGGCTTCCAGCGGCTGAAGATCGACGGCGAGTTCTACGAGATCGCCGACGCGCCGGCGCTCGACAAGAAGTTCAAGCACGACATCGAGGTGGTGGTCGACCGCATCGTCGTCAGGCCCGACATGGCGGCCCGACTTGCCGAGAGCTTCGAGACGGCGCTCGATCTCGCCGACGGCCTGGCGGTGGCCGAATTCGCCGACAAGGCTGAGGGCGAGAGTGAACCGAGGCGCATCCTGTTCTCGTCCAAATTCGCCTGTCCCGTCTCAGGCTTCACCATCCCCGAGATCGAGCCCAGGCTGTTCTCTTTCAACAATCCGTTCGGCGCCTGTCCGGTCTGCGGGGGTCTCGGTTCGGAGCTCCGGGTCGACGATTTTCTGGTCGTTCCCAATCCGAAGCTCACGTTGCGCCAGGGGGCGATCGCGCCGTGGGCCAAGACGAGTTCGCCCTATTACCTGCAGACGCTCGAGGCGCTCGGGCGGCACTATAAGTTCCGGCTCGACAAGCCATGGAGCGAGTTGCCGGCTGAAGCGCGGCGGGTGATCCTGCACGGCTCGGGCGCGGAGGAGATCCGCTTCGCCTATGACGACGGCCTGCGCGCCTATGAAGTGAAGAAGCCGTTCGAGGGCGTGGTGGCCAATCTCGAGCGACGCTACAAGGAGACCGAAAGCGAGTGGTCGCGCGAGGAGATCCAGCGCTACATGACCGCGACGCCCTGCGAGGCCTGCCACGGCTTTCGCCTCAAGCCCGAGGCGCTGGCGGTCAAGATCGACGGCCAGCACATCGGCGAAGTGAGCCTGCTCTCGGTCAGCGCGGCGATCGACTGGGCCAAGAGCCTGCCGGAAAAGCTTGACGCCAAGCGCAACGAGATCGCGCAAAGAATCCTGAAGGAGATCATCGACCGGCTCACCTTCCTGCGCGACGTCGGACTCGATTACCTGACGCTCGCGCGTTCGTCCGGCACGCTGTCGGGCGGCGAGAGCCAGCGCATCCGGCTCGCCTCGCAGATCGGCTCGGGCCTGACCGGCGTGCTCTATGTGCTCGATGAGCCGTCGATCGGCCTTCACCAGCGCGACAACGCGCGGCTCCTCGATACGCTGAGGCGCCTGCGCGGCTTGGGCAATACGGTGATCGTCGTCGAGCACGACGAGGATGCGATCTGGGCCGCCGACTATGTCGTCGATGTCGGCCCCGGCGCTGGGCGTGCATGGGGGCGAGATCGTGGCCGAGGGAACGCCGGCCGACATCGCCGCCAATCCCAACTCGCTGACCGGCCACTATCTCTCGGGCGAGCGGACGGTCGCGATTCCAGCGCGGCGCCGCGCCGCCGATCCGGGCCGTGAGCTCACGATCATCGGCGCGCGCGGCAATAACTTGAAGAACGTCACGGCGACCATTCCGCTCGGGCTCTTCACCTGCGTCACCGGCGTCTCGGGCGGCGGCAAATCGACCCTGGTCATCGATACGCTCTACAAGGCCGCGGCGCGCGCGCTCAACGGCGCCAACGAGCCGCCCGCGCCGCACGATCGCATCGAGGGCTTAGGCGAGATCGACAAGGTGATCGACATCGACCAGTCGCCGATCGGCCGCACGCCGCGCTCGAACCCGGCGACCTACACCGGCGCCTTCACGCCGATCCGCGACTGGTTCGCCGGGCTCCCGGAGGCGAAGGCGCGCGGCTACCTGCCGGGCCGCTTCTCCTTCAACGTCAAGGGCGGGCGGTGCGAGGCCTGCCAGGGCGACGGCGTCATCAAGATCGAGATGCACTTTTTGCCCGACGTCTACGTCACCTGCGACGTGTGCAAGGGCAAGCGCTACGACCGTGAGACGCTCGAGGTGCGCTACAAGGACAAGTCGATCGCCGACGTTCTCGACATGACGGTCGAGGAGGCGGCGGAATTGTTCAAGGCGGTGCCGTCGATCCGCGACAAGATGGAGACCCTGAAGCGGGTGGGCCTGAGTTACGTGAAGGTCGGCCAGCAGGCGACCACGCTCTCCGGCGGCGAAGCGCAGCGGGTCAAGCTCGCCAAGGAGCTGTCGCGCCGCTCGACCGGCCGCACGCTCTACATCCTCGACGAGCCGACCACGGGCCTGCACTTCCACGACGTCGCGCAATTGCTCGACGTGCTGCACGAGCTGGTCGACCAGGGCAACACGATGATCGTCATCGAGCACAATCTGGAAGTGGTGAAGACGGCGGACTGGGTCGTCGACATGGGGCCGGAGGGCGGCGACGGCGGCGGGGAGGTGGTGGCCGAAGGCACGCCCGAGCAGATCGCCCGCAATGCGAAGAGCTACACCGGCCAGTATCTCAAGCCGGTGCTGGCGCGGAAGGCGAAGGGCGGAAGACGAGCGGCGGAGTAGGCGCGTAAGCCACCAGCCCCTCCCAACACAGATTAGCCGACGGGAAATGGCCTCGCACAAAAATCAACATTATGTTCCGAGGTGTTACCTCACGCCTTTTACATTGGGCGGGGATGGTCTCGCTATAAATATTTACAATATTGATCGACATAAGGGAATTCACGCTGGCCCGGTGAGAGGGCAATGTTCTCGAAGCTATTTCTATGGCAAGGACTTAAACTTAGAAAAACTTGTCCAACGATCAGAAGGAATGTATTCGAGTACAGTAAAGAGAATTGCTGGTAAGTTGCCACTTAGTGATTGTGACAAATTTGTGCTGCGCCATTTTTGCCTTCTTCAGTACTGCCGAACTGAGGCAGCCTCACGACGTATGGCGTTGGCCTACGCGGAAATTGCCGACGTCGCCTTCGACGGCAGCCCTCCCGCCGATGTGAACGTGCCCGTTAGCGAGTTCGTCCAGGATGGCATGCGAGCTTTCGCTGAGTCGTTCCGTATAATAGACGATTTGAAAGTGTGTCTGATTCGAAATGGGACACAAAGGCAATTTGTTACTTCGGATGATCCGGCAATACTAACAAACCGTTGGTATTTGCAGAATCCTCGCGCAAAGGGCCTCAGCTTCGGACTTCAGCATTCCGGTGCATTATTATTTCTCCCCGTTGCTCCGGATATTATTTGCGTAATCTACGATGGGGATGTTTACAGTATTCCCAACGACGGAGGTTGGACCACCACTTATAAGATCACGGACGTGGAAGCATTCAACGAACATCAGAGCCTTGGCTGTGTGTCTAATTTGTTCTTCGCTAAGTGGGCAGACTTGGATGAGGTACATCGTGCTTTTTTGGCGGTACTTCCCCAGCGGCCATCAGCCAGGCATGAGCTTGTGGTCGCGGTGCTTGAGGCCGAGAATTCTTGGGGCAACAAGTATCAAGTTGTTACCGGCGAATCCATTAGCGGACGAGAAGAGGTTCTCTTTCATCTCAAGGGCGTCAATCCTCGTCCGTCGCGCTGGCCACCCATTATCAAATGGCGTGAAAAACCACGGGTCTATTCGAATGGAACTGGGACCGGATATGTACGTCGATCACAAGCGTTTCGTGAAGGAGGCTATAGGCGAATTCCCTAAAGCGAAGAGCGGGCGCAGAGCGGCGCGATAGGGCTAACGCGGCGAGATGAGGGGAAATTACTCGAGTTCCGGCGAAAGCCGATCCCTGCGGCCTCGCCTGAACCTGGCCACTCCAAGCCCGGCAAAGCAAAGCACCAGCATCGCCCAGATCGGCAATTCGGGGACAGGCTGTGCGCTGCTCACGGCCGAAGCAGAGGCCGGAGTTGAGCTGTCTGAATCGGGAGGCGGCGGCAAATTGCCAAGATCACGAATAGGATCACCAGAGTTCGATAGGGTCTGGACGAGGGCGGAGGTTGGCGCGGCCTGAGCAGCGTAGGCTTCCGCCGCGCCGAGCGCCAAGGACAAACCAACTGTGCAAACGATGATTTTTGCGGACAAGGCTCGGCTCAGGTCAGTGTCGCAGAGTGAGTGAAAACCCCGCTGGCCAATCATCTCCGACAGCCCCAATCTCGGTTCGTCGCCCGATCAATCGACCTCAGGCAGCCAACCATAGTGTAGCAGTCTCGTCAAGTGATTTGTAACCGATACCCCGCTTGATCAGGCTTCGGGCGGGTCCAGGTAGAATTACGGCCTGCCCGGACGACCCTTGTCGCCATTCACATTCCTTCGCCGAACTTGACTTGTGACTGCGCCGCTCGTGGGCCTAAGGCTTGCTGAGCCCCGGCTTGATTCGGACAAGGAATTCGGAATGTGTGGAATTGTCGGGATTCTCGGGACCGAACCGGTTGCCGGCTCGATCGTGGCCGCGCTGAAGCGGCTCGAATACCGCGGCTACGATTCCGCCGGGGTTGCGACGCTCGAGAACGGCCGGTTGGACCGGCGACGCGCTGCGGGCAAGCTGAAAAACCTCGAGGCGAAACTGGCCGCAGCGCCGCTTGGCGGCGCGATCGGCATCGGTCACACGCGCTGGGCGACGCACGGCAAGCCCACGGAGAACAACGCCCATCCGCACGCGTCGCCGCGGCTCGCGGTCGTCCATAACGGGATCATCGAGAATTTCCGGGCTCTGCGCCAGGAGCTCGCCGCCGAGGGCCATGCGTTTCAGACCGAGACCGATTCCGAGATTGCGGCTTTCGTCGTCGAGGACGAACTCGCCAAGGGCAAATCGCCTCACGACGCGGTTCATGCGGCGCTTGGGCGCCTCCGCGGGGCATTCGCGCTCGTCTATCTGTTCGAGGGCGAGGAGGATCTCCTGATCGGCGCGCGGCAGGGCGCGCCGCTCGCGATCGGCTACGGCGACGGGGAAATGTACCTGGGTTCGGACGCGCTCGCGCTCAGCCCCTTCACCGACCGCATCGCCTATCTCGAGGAAGGCGACTGGGCGGCGCTGACCCGCAAGGGCGCCGAGATTCGCGACGCGAGCGGCAGCCAAGCCCAGCGCCGCATCCAGCGCAGCCCAGCCGGCAGCCTGCTCGGCGGAAAGGGGCAATTACCGGCATTTCATGGCCAAGGAGATCCACGAGCAGCCTGAGGTGGTCGGCCACACGCTCGCCCGTTACATCGACATGGCGGCGCTCAGGCTAAAACCGTTCGCGTGGCCCGTCGATCCGACCCGCCTCACTCGCCTGTCGATCGTCGGCTGCGGCACCGCCTATATGGCCGGGCTCATCGCCAAATATTGGATCGAGCGGTTCGCGCGACTGCCGGTCGAGATCGACGTCGCGTCGGAGTACCGCTATCGCGAAGCGCCCGTCGACGACGGCGGGCTCACCATCGTCATCTCGCAATCGGGCGAGACGGCGGACACGCTGGCGTCGCTGCGCTACGTGATGGAGAGGGGAGCGAAGACCGTTGGCGTCGTCAACGTGCCGGATTCCAGCATTGCGCGCTTGACCGACGCAGCCGCGCCGACGCTCGCCGGCCCCGAGATCGGCGTCGCCTCGACCAAGGCTTTCACCTGCCAGCTCGCCGCTCTGGCTGCGTTGGCGATCGGCTTGGGCAAAGCGCGCGGCGCGGTCGACGAGACCGCCGAGCAGGCGCTGATCGGCGAACTCGTCGCAACGCCAGGGCTTCTCGCCGAGGCGCTCAAGCTTGAGCCCAAAGCCGAAAAGCTCGCGCACGCGATCGCGCGGGCCCGCGACGTCCTCTACCTTGGCCGGGGCACGGCCTATCCGTTGGCGCTCGAGGGCGCGCTGAAGCTCAAGGAACTGAGCTACATCCATGCCGAAGGTTACGCCGCGGGCGAGCTCAAGCACGGACCGATCGCGCTCATCGACGAAGCGATGCCGGTGATCGTCATCGCCCCGCGCGACGCGGTGTTCGAAAAGACGGTCTCCAACATGCAGGAGGTCGCGGCGCGCGGCGGCCGCCTCATTCTGATCGGAGACCGGCACGCGGTGGAGGAGGCGGGGGTGGCGATCGAGCATGTCCTGCCGATGCCCGACATGGCGCTCAACTTCGCGCCGATCGTCTATGCCGCGCCGATCCAGATGCTCGCCTATCATACCGCTGTCATCATGGGCAAGGACGCCGACCAGCCGCGCAACCTGGCGAAGTCGGTGACCGTGGAATAGGCGGGCGAAGCCGACCAGCGCATCATTCCCGAACTTCATTCCACGACCGTCCGCATTTGGCGCCGCCCGGCGAGACCTTGCCGCATCCCGGCGTTCCTCAGGCGGGGAGGACGGCGAATCTCGATCGCTCGGTTCAAAGAGAGGATGACCGCACCGACGAAAGCATTTGCAAGGGCTGCCGACGCTGTTTGATGCGGCCCGTTGGCCGCCTAACAATCCGCGGGCGCAGAACCCATTCTCTCAATCATCTGAACGATCGCCGAGCGAACAGCAGGATCGGCGATCCGTAGGAATGCCCGGACGAGCCGCGCGCCTTCCTGGGGATCACTGGTGGATGGTGAAAGAGCCATTCTAAGCGCGGAAGACGCGGCAAAGCTGCGATCGGCCTTCCGGTCTGAAGTCTTGTTCCAGCATTGTGGGCGCTTCTCCAGGACCGCCAAGAAAGTCAGGGGCAATGGCGTAGCCAGCCCCATAACGCCGGGCGAGATCCCATCGCCCCGGCGTTGCACAAATTCATACCCGAGCTCTCGATCTTCAACTTTCCACTTGGTTAAATTGTGTACATCTTGCCCGCGTCGGGACAGTGACGAGCGTCACAGAGCACAAAGAAAAGGGCGGCCCAACGCCGCCACGAGATCAGCCGACGGATCACCCGCGTAGCGATCGCCTCGCCTCGGCTGCGCCCGAACCGAAGCGGGCAGGCCCCTTTAGCGGCGCCTCAGAACGAGGTTTTGAGAGAGGGAGCCTGACGCGAAAAAGTTGCGCGAAAGCGCAGCTCAAGCCGATTTGAAATCCGTTCGCTGGCGTAAACTTGTGCGCGGGCGCCTTTCAGCGCACCGCGCTTTTGGAAAACTTGGGCTCAACCTCGCCCGACTGTGTGGAGAAAAAGATGCTCCGCTCAAGCGTCGCGACCCCGTCCCAGCCGCCGAGCGCGAGGGCACGGTCAATCTCGCGCTGGAAGAGTTCGAGCACCCGGAAGACGCCGTCCTCGCCGGCGCAGGCGACGCCCCAAAGATGCGGGCGTCCGATCAGTACGGCGCGCGCGCCGAGCGCCAGCGCCTTGACGACATCGACGCCGCGCCGGAAGCCGCCGTCGATCATGACCGTCGCTTTCCCGTCGACCGCTTCGACTATCCCAGGAAGCGCGCGGATCGAGGCGACCGCGCCGTCGAGCTGGCGCCCGCCGTGATTGGAGACGATGACACCGTCGGCGCCGCGTTTCACCGCCTCTCGCGCTTCGCCCGGGTGCAACAGACCCTTGAGGATGAGCGGCCCGCGCCACAAGCCGCGCAACCAGTCGACATCACGCCAGCCGATGTCCGGGTCGAGCTGCTCCAGCATGAGAGGGCCGAAAGCGGCCATTGAGGAGCGCGCGCCGTAATTGGCGAAGCTCGGCGATCGCGTCTTCCGCATGCGGATGAGCCAGCCCGGATGGCTCGCGATGTCGAAGATGCGGCGCGGACCCCAGCGCAGAGGAAAGAACGTGCCGTTGCGCGCGTCGCGGTCGCGGCCCGCCACCACCTGGTTGTCGACGGTGAGGATGAGCGCCTTGTATCCGGCGGACGCGGCGCGCGCGGCGAATTCCTTGGTGAGGCCCCTGTCCTTGTAGAGGAACGTCTGCATCCATTTCGGGCCGGGCGTCGCCGCGCCGATCTCCTCCAGGCTCGACAGCGAAGCGTGGCTTGTCGAATAGATCGTCCCGAAGCGCGCCGCGGCGCGTGCGGTCTCGATCTCGGCGCGAGGCCACAGGAGCCCGGCGAAGCCTGTCGGCCCGATGATGACCGGCGATGTCAGCGTCAGCCCAAGGAGCTCGACCGATTGGTCGCGTTTGGGCGCGCCGGCGAGCACCGTCGGAATGAGCTCGAGCGCCGCTAGCGCCGCCTCGTTGTTGCGCATCGTGATCTCGTCGCCGGCGGCGCCGTCGACCATGTCGAACAGCACGCGAGGCAGCTCCTTGCGGGCGAGCGCGCGCAGCGCCGCGACGCTGTAGCCTCTGCGCTCGAGCGAGGCCTTATCCATCAGACGCCAAGCCGATACGTCTTGATCGCATTGTCACGGAAGAGTTTGCGCTTGTCGGTTGGCGAGAAGCCGGTCGTCGCCCAGTCGAGCGTCGCGAGCCATTGCAGATAGCTGCCGGCGAGCTCGGACACGGGCCAGTCGCCGCCGTAGAGAATGCGGTCCGGGCCGAAGCATTCGATCACGTGGTCGATGTAGGGTCGGAGCTGCTCGCGGGTCCAGGTCGTGTGCTCGGCCTCAGTAGTCACGCCGGACAGTTTGCACACGACATTGGGCAGCCCCGCCATCTCGCGAATATGCGTCCGCCACGGGTCAAGGAGACCGGCCTTGATGCCGGGCTTGCCGATGTGATCGAGAACGAAGGAAACCTCCGGGCATTGCCGCATCATCTCGAGTGTATTGGCCGCTTGAGGGTGAAAAATGCAGGCGTCGAACGAGAGGTCGTACTTCGGCAAGAGCCGCAGCGCTTCGAGGAAGCCGGGCTTGAGCATGAACTCCGGGTCAGGCTGGTTCTGAATCAGGCGGCGCACGCCACGCGTCGTCTTGAGCTTGGCGACACGCGCAATCTCTGGCTCGATAGTCGCGCCGCGTTCGAGCGGCAGGCAGACGACGGCGCCGAGCACGCGGCGGTCATGGCTCGCGAGGCCGTCGACCCATTCGGCTTCGTCGAGATATTGCGGCATGTCGACGTCGACCTCGACAAAGACAAGGCCTTCGAGCTCGTAGGGTTTCGCTGCGTTGGCGAGATCGTCCGGCGTCCAGTCGCGCTTGAGCGCCGGCGCATCTTTCGCCCACGAATAAGCGAATTGTCCCTGATCGAGGAGATGGATGTGGGAATCGATGATGGGAAAATCGAACATGCGGAGCGCTTCCCTCCGTTGGCCTTACCGGCGCATCCGTTTCACCCTCTGCCCATCCGCTTGAGCGCGGGGACCTCGACCGGCAGCTCCTTCAATCCGCCACGCACGCGTTCAAGGGTCGCCGCCTCCATCGCCTTGACATGCTCGAGGTTCTTGAGGGTCTCGTCGATGCGCGCGCGTGGAACGACCACCACCCCGTCGCGATCGCCGATAACCACATCGCCCGAGGCGACCGTCACGCCTCCGCAGACGACCGGCAACCCGACAGAGCCCGGTCCCCGCCGCTGGGGCGAATTCGGCGTGACCCCCATGGCGAAGGTCGGAAGACCAACGGTTTCGAGGTCGTCAAGGTCCCGCACAAGGCCGTCGGTGACAAATCCAGCGGCGCCCCGATTGCGGGCGACATACATCAAGAGATCTCCGGTCACCGCCGCCCCGGCGTAGCCACCGGTCGCGACGACGAGCACATCGCCGGGCTTGCATTCCGCGAGCGCCGCCATGAACGCCAGGTTGTCGAGCGGGCCGCAGTCGCACGTGAGCGCGACGCCGACCATGGAACGGCCGACAAGCGGCTTGATCCGCCAGTCTAGGGCGCCCGCGCCGTTCATCGCGTCGACGATAAAGCTGGTTGGCGCGCGAAACCGCTCGACGATCTCGCTTGGGGGCCGCTCGACGGACGAGGCGAAGACGAGCGGGAGCGGTTCTTCGATCATGACGGGACTTGAGCCTCAATGGTCTAGCAGCCGGGATCGCCCTTTGCGCCGGCGGGCGGATAGAGATACACGTCCGGCGCGCTCGGGCAACCGCGCCCTCTTCGCCAACCAAACGGCGGCGTCCGATTAAGAACGTATCTGCTCAGGCCGCGGTTATCGCGAGCCGCGCTGCGTCGAGCGGGGTCCCGGTGAGCCGGGTCGTCCAGACGTCCCCCGCAGCGATCGGCGGAGCCCGTGTCAGGGCGCCGGTGGTTATGATCTCGCCCGCCGCGAGCGGTGGGTTGTGTGCGTCGGCCGCCAGCAGGGCCACGATCGCGCGTAACGCCGCAAGCGGCCCGTCGAGCACGTCCGCCCCGCGGCCACGATCGTGTGCGACGTCGTTGCGCAGCAGCTCGACTTCCAGGGTCGTCAACTCTCGCGCCCACGCACTCGCGCGCGGCGGAAAGGGATGACGCGGCCCGATCCAAAGCGAGCTGTGCATTGCGAAACCGACAACGGCGTCCGGCGGCAGAAAGCTCCATCCGGGAAAGATCGACTGGACAATCTCGAAGCCGTGCGCGACCCAGGCGACGCAATCGGCAAGCTGGCGCTCGTCCATATCGGGCGTTGGGGCCGCGGCGAGGCCGAAGACGATTTCCGGCTCGATGCGCGGCTCGGCCAGTCCGGCGAGCGAAACATGCGAGTCCGGGCCGAGGTCGTGCACCGTGGACGCATACATGTAGCCCCAAATCGGCGCGGCGGCCTTGAGCCTCGCCCACGCGGAACGATTGGTGAAACCGATCTTGCGTCCGACCGGTCCGCCGCGCGCGCTCC
This sequence comes from uncultured Alphaproteobacteria bacterium, assembly GCA_963820095.1. Classification (GTDB taxonomy): domain Bacteria; phylum Pseudomonadota; class Alphaproteobacteria; order Rhizobiales; family Beijerinckiaceae; genus Roseiarcus. Next base: position 136,658 of record CAWFZA010000023.1, on the reverse strand, counting down.
GCTCGGTCGCAGATCGCCCGGGCCAAGCGATAGGCGTCGTCGAGCCCGAACCCAGGGCGGCGCGAGGTGAGCGGCGCGATCTGGCGCCCCGTTCCGAGAACGCCCAGCACCTCGTCAACCATGGAGCGATCTTCCATCAAACGTCCCCTCGGGTTCTTCCGGTCAGCCCAATTTGACAGCGGAATGAGCGTCGTCAACATTGCGCTCGATGAAGACGAACTTTCCCGTGGGCCCGCTTTGTGTCAGCGGCGGAACCAGCGAGTTTGCCGTCGGGAGCGATCGGATTTAAACCGTATGAACGGGAGCTCAGCCAATGACGCAATTCGACAAACTCGCCTTAACCCGTCGTGACGCGCTACAGCGCGGACTGGCCGCGGCGGCGGCTACGGGCGCGTTCTTCGGCGCGACGGGCTCAGCCTTCGCCGACGATACCCTGGCTGAGATCAAGAAACGCGGCGTGCTCTCGACCGCGACCGAGATGCAATTCCCGCCGTTCGATATCTCCGACAATGGAACCTACAAAGGTCTCAACCGCGACCTCGTCGACGCGGTCGGCAAGGAAATGGGCCTCAAGGTCACCTATCTCGATCTCCCGTGGACCAGCATCCTGCCCGGGCTCGAAGCGAAGAAATTCGATCTCTGCATCGCGCCGGTCACGATCACCAAGGAGCGCATGAAGCATTACGCTTTCACGGTGCCGATCGCCGACGCCACCGCCGCGCTGATGAAGCGCGCGGACGACAAGAGCATCACGAAGCCCGAGGACATCGCCGGGAAGACCGTCGGCGGCCAGAAGGGCACCTCGCAGCTGGCGCAGCTCAAGGAATTCGCCGCCAAATTGCCCAAGCCGGTCGAAGTGAAGGAATATGTCGACAACAACCAGTCCTACGCCGACCTTGCCGCCGGACGCATCGACGCCTCGGTCAATTCGCTGCCGAACCTCGCTTACGTCGTCCAGACAGCGCTCCGACACATTTGCCGTGGTGATGCCGCCGTTCGGCCAGCCGACCTATTTCTCCTGGGTCGGCCGGCTCGACGACAAGACGCTGATCGACGCCATCAACGCGGCGATTCTCGCGGTCGAGGCCGACGGCACGATGGCGAAGATCCAGAAGACCTGGTTCGGACAAACGATGGACCTGCCGAAGACCGTGCCTGAGCCCTCCATCTAACCTAAACTTAAACGCGGGGCAGGCGCCGGTGGCTCCTCGCGCGCCGCCTCGATGAAACCCGAGGTCATCCTCAACTCGTTCGGCTATCTGACGCAGGCCGCGGCGACGACGGTCGCCGTGTCTTTCGCCGGCATAGTATTCGGGTTCGCCATCGGCGCGCTTGTCTGCGTAGCCCGCGTGTCGCGTCGACAATGGCTTAGGCGTCTCGGCGCGGCCTACGTCAGCGTCTTCCGCGGCGTCCCGCTGCTGGTGCAGCTCCTGTTCATTTACTATTTCCTCGCCGAATACGGGCTTGACGTGCCGGCGATCGTGGCTGCGGTCGGGGCGCTCGCGCTGTCGTCGGCGGCCTATCAGGCGGAGATTCTGCGCGGCGCGCTCAACGCCGTGCCGCGAGGGCAGGGTGAGGCGGCGACCGCGCTCGGCTTCAACGGCCTCGACATCTGGCGGCGCATTCTCATGCCGCAAGCGCTCCGGATCTCGACGCCTCCGCTCATCAATGAGTTCATTCTCCTCATCAAGGCTTCGTCACTCGTCTCTGTGGTTGGCATCGCCGAACTCACCCGCGTCAGCATGAATATCGCCACCCAGACCTATCGTCCGCTGGAGGCCTACATGGGCGGGGGACTGTTCTATCTCGCGATCAACCTTTGTCTGGCTGGTTTGGGTGCGCTCGCGGAGCGCCGCCTGGCGGAGGCGGGCGCGCGATGAGTCTGGACCTTTTCTGGCGTTATGCGCCCTCGCTTTTGAGCGGCTTCGGCGTCACCATCCTCTGCTGGGGCGCAGGCAGCGCGCTCGGCCTCGTCTTGGGGTTCGCGATCACGCTTCTCACCCGGCTCAGGATCCCGCCACTCAACTGGCTTTTGAGAGCGTTCATCGAATTGTTCCGCGGTACCCCATTCCTGGTGCAGCTCTTCTTGCTCTATGCCGGCGGCCCATCGATCGGGCTGAGGCTCGGCGCGACCGCCGCCGGCGTTCTGGGTCTTGGCCTCTACGCGTCGGCTTATTTCGCTGAGATCTTCCGCGCCGGCTTCGCCGCGGTGCCATCTGGCCAGGTCGAGGCCGCGGTCAGCGTCGGCATGACGCCGTTCGATACGATGATACGGGTCATGCTCCCAGGCGCGCTCATCGCCGCTGTTCCCGCGATCGTCAACATGCTGATCATCCTGTCCAAGGAGACGGTGGTGCTGTCGATCATCACCGTGCCGGAGCTCATGTATCAGGTGCAGACGATGGCGGCGGAGACCTTCACCGCGTTCGACGCGATCTTCGCCATGGCGGTCTTCTACTGGCTTCTGGTTGAATCGGTGTCGCGCCTCGGCGCGCGGTTCGAGGCCCGGGTGACGGCCTATCTCGCGCATGAGGAGGCCAGCGCGTGAGCGCGCCGATGATTGAGCTCGCTAAGGTCAGCAAGAGCTTTGGCGCGCATCAGGTGCTCCGCGGCGTCGACCTTTCGGTTGGCCGCTCGGAAGTCGTCTGCCTGATCGGACCGAGCGGGTCGGGCAAGAGCACCTTGCTGCGATGTGTGAACTTCCTCGAACCTTACGATTCCGGCGACTTGCGCATCGACGGCCGGCTGATCGGCTATGAGGACGCGCCGGGCGGGACACGCCGGCCGATGGCGGCGCGGAGCTTGCGCGAGATGCGGCGCGAGATCGGCATGGTGTTCCAGCACTTCAATCTTTGGCCGCATATGACCGCGCTCAGCAATGTCGCCGAGCCGCTGCGGCGGGTGCGCGGCTTGAACGCGCGCGAGGCGGCCGAGCGCGCGACGGCGATGCTGTCGCGGGTCGGGCTCGCCGCCAAGGCCGACGCCTATCCCTCGCGCCTCTCGGGCGGCCAGCAGCAGCGCGTGGCCATCGCCCGGGCGCTGGCGATGCAGCCGAGGCTCATGCTGTTCGACGAGCCGACCTCGGCGCTCGATCCCGAACTGGTCGGCGAAGTCCTCGAGGTGATGAAGAGCCTCGCAGCGGAGGGCATGACGATGCTCATCGTCACGCACGAGATGGGTTTCGCCGCCCATGTCGCCGAGCCGCATCGCTTTCATCGACGAAGGCCGCATCATCGACGAGGGTTCGCCGCAAAGCGTGTTCCATCAGAGCCAGGAACCGCGGGTGCGGCAATTCTTCCAGACCTATCACGACCGCAACAGCTTCTGATGCAGCGCAAGCCGCCCGGCAGAGCACTCCGGGGCCAGCTCATGTCGCAAATCCCAAATTCATGCGGGAAAGCAGAGCATTGGCAAGGTCGCTGTCTATCTCAAAGATCGACTGAGGCGGATGGCCGGGGACGATCCCAAGACCGCGCAGTTCATCAAGAGTTATAGAGGGCGTAACATACGCTGCGAGGAGATAGTTGATAACCTTAACCGGTCGCGCTTCAGTGGCTTCCCACTCGCTGAGTTCCGCCTCGCTATACACGGATCTCCCGCCGGTCAGCAGCATAAGCTCCTTTGTCGAGCAAGCCCGGGAACTCTCCTCGAAGATTCCGACGGCAGTTACAGCCTGCGAGGGCGGATTTTGTGACTTTCCTTTGTAGAAAAAAAGCAGTGAGCCGGGCGGTCCGAGCCGTGATTGTGCGCGGCAAAGATAGACTTTGCGGATTGTATTGCCCGGCCTCTTGGGTCGATTGCCGATACCGACTGACTCGAACAGATCGGGCTGTGTATGATTTTTCAGATCCGGATACAGCGTGTCGTGATAGCCCTCCTTGATGGGAACGCCGAACGCTCGAATATTTGGCCGCGTCACGAACCGCGGATAGTTGAGCCGGTCAAGTTCGAAGTTAGAGATGCCTTCGACGTATAAGAGTGCATCCCGTGTGAAGATCTTTTCGTAAACCAGTTCGCCATCAAGTTTTTTTGTCGTATTCTTGAATCCGTAGTACTCGAGTAATTCGATCAAAGCCACCTGGTTTTTGTAGGTCGTAATGTAGGCCAGATCGTAGTTGTTGGCTTGTGCGAACCAGAATACTTTCCTCAGGAGTAACTCACCGAGTTTGACACCCCGCTTCTCTGGTCGCACTTTGAAAGTGCAAATCTTAAGGATTTTACTAGCTTTGATCGTGGCATCTGTGTTTGCCGCCGTTTCAGTCTTGCGAACGATAAGCCCAGCAAGCCCGTCGTCGAACACTGCCCAGCATGGTCGGCGCTCGCGCACGCATTTGTCGCGCCACCAATTATCGAAGACAGAATAGTCTTCCCGCAAGCTGTCGAAAATCCCGTCGGTCAGTGGGATTTCGTTAGCGCTAAGATCCTCAACGTAGCGGACTGGGGCCTCAACAGGCTCGTAGATCGTCTTTAGTAAATGGACCGCATCCGCGACAAACAGGACACGCCGCTCTAGCTCTGGTGACAAACGCCGTGCACGTTCATGCAGGCCGCGGTCCTCTGTAACTAGGAAATCGGCGGCGCCTCGCTCAAGGCAGTCGAGCAGGGTGGCATCGACGACATCGTGGGGCCGCGCAAGATGACCGAATTTGCGCTCCAACTCGTACTGCTCAAGCCCGCGCACTTTCCGAAGCAACTGAAATTTCTCGAGTTTACTAAGCGAGATATTACGCCGAGATATATCCCTGTCGCGTTGGATATCATCGCGAGCAGCCTCGTGGACCAAGATGTCCACCTTATGCTTGGCCGCATTACTTAGCAGCGCTGCGAAAGCAGGCTGTACCGCCCGATTATCTTCGAGGCCGATGATAACATTCGTATCAATTAGATACGTTTGAGTACTCATCTTTGAGGGCCGTGCGAAGAAGGGGTGTCGCGTAAAGGAATGATTGAGGCGGTTCAAATCCAAACCGGTTTCGTAATTCTGCAAGATTGATGGGGCGGGAAAAAGAGCGCGGGTTAGCTATCTTTAGTGCAAATCCATCGTTTATCCCCGCAAAGTAGTTATCGAAATCGGCCCTGGTAATATGAGCTGACTTACGAAACCTCTTCCAGAGTTCTATGACGGGGAGTTTAATTACATTCTCGATCTCGGTGCACCCGACGATAGCACGTATTGGTGATGTGGAGTAAATGTAAGCGACTGTGCCGCGCGGAGCCGAGACGGGAAAGCGGCGGCGTAATTCGACGGTTTTTTTACCCTCCAAAATTTTGCTGGAGTACTGAGGCCGAACGCTTAACACCACATCTTGTTTCGGAGGGAAAATGTCGTCCCCGAAGATGGGAAATGTTAGTTGCGCGTCGTCGCTGAAGTCGAAATCGAACGCGCCTTCGACGCAGGCCTTTGGCTCGGCCGCGAATGCGGCTTCGATGCGGAGAGTGGCTCCTAGCGCTTCGACATAGTTCTTCAACAAAGATATTCGTACGTCACCTCGACTCTCGATCTTGGACACGACGGCTTGGTTGACCGCCAAGCGCGCCGCTAGATCAGTTTAACTCAGACCAGAAAGCTCGCGCAGCGTCGTCAGCGAGCGACCGACAATACGACCAAACCCCCCATCCTTCGCAGGTACGACTTTGACGACTGTCCCGCTAAGTCTAGGCATGCGTTTCCCTTCTACGACAGCCGTACGTAACTCGCGTATTTCTTACAAGGAGCATCGCGATCCGGGCAATGTTCGTAGACGGCGCTCCTTCCCGTCCTCAGCTCTGCGCCGCCCTCTCGTTGAGCATCGGAAAGCCGCGCTGATGCCAGACCGGATAGGCCGGCTCGACGTCACTCGCCGCGTCGAGCTTCGCCACCTGCTCGGGCGTGAGTTTCCAGCCGATGGCGCCGAGGTTCTCGCGCAACTGCTCCTCATTGCGCGCGCCGATGATGAGGCTCGCGACCGTCGGGCGGCGGAGGAGCCAGTTGAGCGCAATCTGGGGAACCGTCTTGCCCGTCTCCTTGGCAAGAGCGTCAAGCGCGTCGACAATCTTGAACAGGCGCTCCTCGTCGTAGCGCGGCCCGGTTTCGGGAATCGTTTGCGCGCGCGTGCCAGGCTGCGGCGGCTGTCCGCGCCGGATTTTGCCGGTGAGCTTGCCCCAGCCAAGCGGGCTCCAGACAAGAGCTCCGACGCCTTGATCGCGGCCGAGCGGCATGAGCTCCCATTCATAGTCGCGATTGAGCAGCGAATAATAGGCCTGGTGCGCGACGTAGCGGGCGTAACCGTAACGGTCCGACGCGGCGAGCGACTTCATCAGGTGCCAGCCGGTGAAATTCGAGCACCCGATGTAACGGACCTTGCCCGTGCGCACGAGCTGATCGAGAGTGGAGAGCGTCTCCTCCACCGGGGTGTTGTAATCCTGGCCGTGCAGTTGGAAGAGGTCGATCGTCTCGATTCCGAGCCGCTTGAGCGAGCCCTCGATCGCCTCCAAAAGATGCTGGCGCGATGAGCCATAATCGTTCGGACCGTCGCCCGTCGGGAATGTCGCCTTGGTCGAAATGAGCACGCGGTTGCGCTTGCCTTTGATTGCCTCGCCCAGAATCCGCTCGGCGAGGCCGGCAGAGTAACCGTCGGCGGTGTCGAACAGGTTCACGCCGTGATCGAGGCATAGGTCGATCAGTCGGGAGGCCCCGGCGACGTCGGTCGATCCCCAAGCCTTGAAGAAGTCGTTGCCGCCGCCAAAAGTGGCCGTGCCGAAGCTCAGCGCCGGCACGCGCAGGCCGGAATGACCGAGACGATTATAGTCCATGCGTTGCTCCCTATCCTGCGACAAAGCGCATGGCCGCGCGCGGTCCGAGCGGAACGACACACGGTCGACGCTGGCGTGGGACATGTGAACTCATCCCACGTCCGCGAATTGCCCCGCGTCGTGTTGGCGAATTTGGGCAAATCAGGCGTGCGAGGCCATCGATATCATGTCCGTCCGGGATTTCGAACAGAGGAGGGGCCGCCCTCACTCGGTCCATCATCGCTTTGCTTCGGTCGACGCCGCGACGCTCGGGTCCGTTCGCTCGCGTGAGTTGTTCGGCGGAACAGACGGGGCACATCCAGCGTTCCGTGAGAAATCGGGGCGCCCATGCTGGAATCCGAGATCCAAATTTCCGTCGATTTCGCCATGCCGGTCCCCGCCGGCCTGCGCTATGTGTGCGACAGCGGGCCGGCCATCCGGCGCCGGCGGGCGGGCAAGGGCTTTGTCTATCTCGACGCGAAAGGCAGGCGAGTTGCCAACGCGGATACGCTCAAGCGCATTCGCTCCCTCGTGATCCCGCCCGCATGGACCGACGTCTGGATCTGCGCAGCGGCTGACGGGCACATTCAGGCGACGGGCCGCGATGTGAAAGGGCGCAAGCAATACAAGTATCACGCGGAATATCGCGAGGCTCGCGAGCAATCGAAATACGAGCACCTGTTCGAGTTCGCCGCGGCGCTGCCCAGGATCCGGGCGACGGTCGCCGATCACATGAGCTTGCGTGGGCTCCCGCGCGAGAAGGTTCTGGGGACGGTGGTGCATCTGTTGGAGAGGACCCTGATCCGCGTCGGCAACGACGAATACGCACGGACCAATCAAAGCTATGGTCTCACCACGCTCAAGAGCGAGCATGTCGCGGTCGAAGGCGCGCAAGTTCGTTTCCACTTCACCGGCAAGAGCGGCAAGCAATGGTCGCTCGCGATGCGGGATCGGCGCGTGGCGCGCATCATTCGCGCCTGCCAGGAGCTGCCCGGGCAGGATCTCCTCCAATATTTCGATGAGGAGAAGGAACTGCGGGCCGTCTCGTCGGGCGACGTCAACGCTTATCTCAGAGAGATCGCCGGCGGCGACGTCACCGCCAAGGATTTTCGCACCTGGGCCGGCACGGTGCTGATGGCCAGGTTTCTTTCGGTCTCCGATTCCTTCACGAGCGCCACGCAGGCCAAGCGCGTGATGAGCGCTGCGGTCAAGAAAGTGGCGGCCGCCCTGGGGAACACGGCGGCGGTCTGCCGCAAGTCCTACATCCATCCGGCAATCGCGAACGCGTATATTGGAGGCGGGCTTATCCTTGAGGCGGCGCCGGAGGGCCGACCGACCGGCTTCGCGGGTCTGACGCCGGAGGAGGCGGGCGTTCTCGCGCTGCTCAAAAGCGCGTGAGGCTTCCCTTCTCTCACTGGCGGAAAGTGAAGGTCCGTTAAGGGAGTAAATCGTCCTCATCCTTTCCTTGTCTCGGACGGATGGAGGGTCGCCCCGCCTTTACTGCGGCCCATCGCGTGGTACGCTGTCTCGCCGGCCAAGGAGAGGCGCGATGGCGAGCTTCGACTCGAAGACAATCTCCCATATCCACGAGGAGCTGCATTCGCATCTTCCCTCCGAGCCGGCCCTGCGGACGAAGGCGCTGGAAAGCCTGCTCGCCGAGAAGCGGCTCATCGATCCCGCCGCGGTCGACGCCTGGATCGAAATGTACCGTGACGAGATCGGACCCAAGCGCGGGGCCGCCGTCGTCGCGCGCGCCTGGGTCGATCCCGCCTTCAAGGCGCGGCTCCTGGCCGATGGAACCGCGGCGATCGGCGAACTTGGCTTCGCCGGCCATGCGACCGGCCATCTCCAGGCGGTCGAGAACACCCCTGGAGTTCATAACCTCGTCGTCTGCACGCTCTGCTCCTGCTATCCGTTTTCGCTGCTCGGTCTCTCGCCCTCCTGGTACAAGTCGAACGAATATCGCGCTCGCGCGGTGCGCGATCCACGGGGCGTGCTCAAGGAGTTTGGCGTCGAGCTTGACGGGGGAGCGCAAGTCCGCGTCTGGGATTCGACCTCGGAGCGCCGGTATCTGGTTGTGCCCGAGCGGCCAAAGGGCGCCGAAGATTGGGACGAGGCCGCGCTCGCCGGGCTCGTCACGCGCAATTCGATGATCGGCACGGAACGCGATCTCTCGCCCAAGCGGGGACATGCCTGATGGACGGCGTCCACGACCTCGGCGGGCGCGAGGGTTTCGGCCCGATCCTCGACAAGGACGACGACAAGCCGTTCCATGCCGACTGGGAGATGCGCGCCTTCGGCATCAAGCAGTCGGCAGCCGCGGCGACGAGCTGGACGATCGACTGGTTCCGCCATTGCCGGGAGCTCACGGGTCCTGTCGACTATCTGACGCGGCCTTATTTCGACCAATGGCTCACGACGCACGCCGTGCAGCTGATCGACGAGGGCTATCTCACGCTCGACGAGGTCAAGCGCGGCGCCGCAGCCTTCACTCCCAAGCCGAGCCGTCCGCCGCAAACGCCGGAGGCGGCGCGCGCTTCGGTAAAGGACCCGCGAAGTTTCACCCTCAGCGTCAACGCCGCCCCGCGTTTCGCGCTGGGCGAGAGAGTCAAATGCCGGCTCAGCGGCGGAAGCGGCCATACGCGTCTGCCTCAATATGTGCGGGGGAGGGCGGGGGCGATCCACGCCCATCACGGCGGCCACGTCCTGGCCGATGCGTCGGCGCGCGGCGAGAAGCGGGGCGAGCATCTCTACACGGTGAGCTTTGCCTCGGCGGACCTTTGGCCGGAAGAGAAGGGGAGCGGCGACAAGGTGTTTGTCGATCTCTGGGAGAGTTACCTTGAACCTGCCTGAGCTCGGCTTCCTCAAGGCGAAAGAGGGCGAGCCGGCGTTCGGCGAGCCCTGGCAGGCCCAGACGCTCGCCATCGCCGACCTTCTCGTCAGCCGCGGCGTGGTCTCGCCCGCGCGCTGGGCGGAGACGCTCGGGGCGGAGATCGAAGCGCTCAAAGCGGCGCCCGACGAGCGCGAAACCTACTACCGAGCCGCGCTCGCCGCGCTCGAGCGCGTGCTTGCGGAAACCGGCAACGTCACGCACGCGGAGCTGGACGAACGCGAGCATCAATGGGAGCGCGCCTATGCGCGCACCCCGCATGGGAAGCCGGTCGAGCTTTCCGCGGGCCTGGAGCCGGATTAGGCTTCGCCGGCGGCCTGCCGCCGCGAAGGCGGGGGACGGCACGCGCCACGGCTGGCTCGAGGGCCAAGCGCTCGAGCTGATCGTCACGCTCGATGACGCGACGGGGGCGATCGACTCGGCCTTTCTCACCGAGGAGGAGGGCGCGGCCTCGACCTTCCGGGCGCTGAACGAGGTCTTTTCCGAGCCCGGCCTGCCGATGAGCCTCTACACCGACCGCGGCTCGCACGATTTCCGCACCACCAGAGGGGCCCAGGCTCAACGCTACGCTGGGTCCGAGGCGGGAGGGAATCGGCCATGAGAATTTGCGCGCCCGCCCTGAGACGGCCGGACCCCGAACTACCCGCTGACCAACCGCCAGCCCCCGGCGCCGCGCTCGAGCACGGTCGCTCGCAGGCCGAACGGTTCCGGCGTGATCCCGCGGATCCACAGCTCCATGCGGTCGGCTTCGACTTCGACGAAGATCGCATTCGCCCGGTCTGTTTCGGTCGGAAAATAGGCGTCGTAGGGGGCCTTCCAACGGCTGCGCGTCTCGGCCTCGTTCTCGTGCAGAGCGGGTCTCCCAGTCAGCGCGACATAGGCGAGATCCGGCTCGTGCTGAAAGAGGATCGTGACCCCGCTCGCGCTCCGCATGTCGGCCGCCTTGTGCGACCGGCGATCGGTGAGGAACCGGATCTTCCACTCGTCCTCGCCGGGGTCGTTGAGGACCCGCCCCATCGGCCGTGCGCGGGGCGCCGCGGAGTTGGCCGCGGTCGCGAGCCAGCAATAGCGCGCGCTTCGCATCGTCTTCGCCGCCCCGGCTAGGAGGCGGCTCACTTCGGTGGCGTCGGGTTTGGCCTTCGTTTCCAGCATCGGAAGATCCTCCGTTTCGCCCCTGAACCGTCACTGCGAGGAGGGAAGCGACGAAGCAATCCAGAGGAGGAAAGGCGCCCTCCGTTCCCTGGATTGCTTCGCTTCGCTCGCAATGACGGTAGCCGCCTAGTTCAACTAAGCCCTATTTAAAGCACATATTGACCTGAGAGTCTAGACGCATTAGTCTACAAATATGGGGTACGCGCGATTCGATCAAACCGACTTCCTCGATGCGGCGCGTGGGCTCATTGCCGAGGGCGGGCCTCAGGCCGTCACTGTCGATTCCGTCGCCGAGCGGATCGGGGCGCCGAAGGGCTCTTTCTATTATCGCTTCGCCTCGCGTGACGCCCTCCTCGGCGAAATCTGGCTCAAGACCGTGCTCGCCTATCAGGAGGGCTTCGTCGCCGCGATCGAGGCCGGCGAGGGTCTAAGCGCCGCGCTGCACACGCCGGCCTGGGCGCGACGGCGCGTCGAGGACGCGCGGCTGCTCATGCTCTATAGCCGCCACGATTTCGTTCATGGGCCTTGGCCGGCGGCGCTCAGGCGCGGCGTGGCCGATCAGGCCGAGCGCTTCGAGGCCTGCTTGCGGACGTTCGCGCGCGGCGCGTTCGGCCGCGCGGGTCGCGCCGAGATGCGCCGCTCGACCTTCGTGCTGGCGGAAGTCCCGATCGCCGCCGTCAAGCCGCACCTTCAGCGCCGCGAGCCGCCGCCGAAGCTGGTCGATGAATTGATCAGCAAGACGTATCGCGCGATCGTCGGGGACCGAGAATAGGCGCGCTTGGTCTTCCCGTCTGCCCGGACTTAGGCTCCGGCTGCACGCCCATGATGTTTCCGAGTCCGTCAGTCCTGTCTTAAAAGATAGGCTGCGCTGTTCAGCGGCGCCGGAGGCGAAACGCATGGCCGACCAACGATGGCGCAAGAGGGTCCTCGGCAATCGGCCGCTCGCGCCGGAAACCTTGATGATGGGCTACGGCTACGATCCGTTCCTTTCCGAGCGGTCGCTGAAGCCGCCCGTCTTTCACACCTCGACCTTCGTCTTCCGCACCGCCCAGGACGGGAAGGAATTCTTCGAACTGGCCTATGGCCTGCGTCAGAAGCGGCCGAACGAGGAGCCGGGCCTCATCTACAGCCGGATCAACAATCCGGACCTCGAAATGCTGGAGGACCGGCTGGCGATCTGGGACGAGGCGGAGGCCAACCTGACGTTCGCCTCCGGCATGGCGGCGATTTCGACCAGCCTTTGGGCTTATGCGCGACCCGGCTCGGTCATCGTTCATTCGGGCCCGGTTTATGGAGGGACCGATTTTCTCCTGAAGCGGATCCTCCCGCAATTCGGCGTGACCCCGATTGGCTTCCTGGCCGAGAGCGGCGCGGAGGCGATGGAGGAAGCGGTGAACCGGGCGCGCGCCATCGGTCCGGTCGCGGCGCTTTATCTCGAGACGCCCGCCAATCCGACCAACGGCCTCGTCGACATTGGCCGCGCCAGACAGCTCGCCGACGGGCTTAAGGGCGAGGACGGAAAGCGCCCCGCGGTGATTGTCGACAACACGATGCTGGGCCCACTGTACCAGACGCCGATGGCGCAAGGCGCCGATCTGGTCGTGACCTCGCTGACCAAATATGTCGGCGGCCATTCCGATCTGATCGCCGGCGGATGCTCGGGAACGAGCGCGGCGCTCGAGCCGATCCGCGGCATGCGCACGATTCTCGGCACGATGTGCGATCCCAACACCGGCTGGATGCTGATGCGCTCGCTCGAAACGCTGAAGCTCAGAATGACCGCCGCCGCCGAGGGCGCGCGCACATTGGCGGAGTTTCTGCGCAGCCATCCGCGGGTTGCCGCGGTCTGGTATCTGGGCTTTCTGCCCGAGGACCATCCCGATCGGTTGGTCTTCGAACGTCAGTGCAAGGGTCCGGGCTCGACCTTCAGCTTCGAGGTCAAGGGCGGCGAGGCCGAGGCCTTCGCCGTTCTGGACCGGCTCGAAGTGATCAAGCTCGCCGTCAGCCTGGGCGGAACCGAGAGCCTGGCGTCCCATCCCGCGGCCATGACCCATTCCGACATTCCGCCTGACGAGCAGATGCGCCTCGGGATTACGCCCGCGCTGATCCGCCTCTCGGTCGGAATCGAAAACCCGGACGATCTCATCGCCGATCTCGACCAGGCGCTGAGAGGCTGACGAAAACGGGCCTCTATCCTTGATCCAAACTCGGCAAATCCAGCCCCTTCTCGCGCGCGCATTCCACCGCCGTCTCATAGCCCGCGTCGGCGTGGCGCATGACGCCGCTCGCCGGATCGTTCCACAACACCCGCTCGATGCGCCGCGCCGCCTCGGGCGTTCCGTCGGCGACCACCACCATGCCGGCATGCTGGGAAAAGCCCATGCCGACGCCGCCGCCATGATGGATCGACACCCAGGTCGCGCCCGAGGCGCAATTCAAAAGCGCGTTCAGAAGCGGCCAATCGGAGACGGCGTCGGAGCCGTCCTGCATCGCTTCGGTCTCACGATTGGGGGAGGCGACCGAGCCGGAATCGAGATGATCGCGGCCGATGACGATCGGCGCCTTAAGCTCGCCCGACGCGACCATCTCGTTGAAGGCAAGCCCGAGGCGGTGCCGGTCGCCGAGGCCCACCCAGCAGATGCGCGCCGGCAGGCCCTGGAACTTGATCCGCGCGCGCGCCATGTCGAGCCAATTGTGCAGATGCGGGTTGTCCGGCATCAGTTCCTTGACCCTGGCGTCGGTCCTGAAAATGTCCTCCGGATCTCCCGAGAGGGCGGCCCAGCGGAACGGCCCGACGCCGCGGCAGAACAAGGGCCGGATATAGGCCGGCACGAAGCCGGGGAAGTCGAAGGCGTCCTTGACGCCGTCCTCGAGCGCCATCTGGCGGATGTTGTTGCCGTAGTCGACGGTGGGGACGCCGGCGTGAGCATAAGCCAGCATCGCGCGCACATGCTCGCCCATCGAAGCTTTTGCTGCGCGCTCGACTCCTTTCGGGTCGCTCACACGGCGCTCCTCCCACTGCTGCAAGGTCCACCCCTTGGGCAGATAGCCGTTGATCGGATCGTGCGCCGAGGTTTGGTCGGTGACGATGTCGGGCCGGACGCCGCGGCGCAAAAGTTCGGGCAGGACTTCGCCCGCATTGCCGAGAAGCGCGACGGAAATGGCTTTGCGCGCCTTGGTCGACCTTTCGAGGATGGCGAGCGCGTCGTCGAGGTCCTTCGCCTGGACGTCGACGTAACCCGTGCGCAGACGGAACTCGATGCTCGACGGACGGCACTCGACGGCGAGCAGCGAGGCCCCGGCCATCGAGGCGGCGAGCGGCTGGGCGCCGCCCATGCCGCCGAGGCCGGCGGTGAGAATCCATTTGCCCCGAAGATCGCCGCCGTAGTGGCGCCGACCCATCTCGACGAAGGTCTCGTAGGTGCCCTGCACGATGCCCTGCGAGCCGATATAGATCCACGAGCCCGCGGTCATCTGCCCGTACATCATGAGCCCTTTGCGATCGAGCTCGTTGAAGCAATCCCAGGTCGCCCAGTGCGGCACGAGATTCGAATTGGCGATGAGCACCCGCGGCGCGTCGGCATGGGTGCGGAATATGCCGACCGGCTTGCCCGATTGGACGAGCAGCGTCTGGTCGCCCTCGAGCCGGCGCAGGCTCGAAACGATGCGGTCGAAAGCCTGCCAGTCGCGCGCCGCCCGCCCGATGCCGCCATAGACGACAAGCTCGCCCGGCCGCTCGGCGACGTCGGGATCGAGATTGTTCATCAGCATCCGCAAGGGCGCCTCGGTGAGCCAGCTCTTGGCGCTCAAGCTCGTTCCGCGGGGCGCACGGACAACGCGCATATTGTCGATGCGGGAGGGCGCGGTCATGGAGTTCGTCTTTCTCTGGTCATCCTCGGCGGGCCGAAGGTCCGACCGGAAATCCGGAGCCGCGACTGCCTGCGACTGACACGCTGGATTCCCGATCGGTCGCTCCGCTCCTGTCGGGAATGACAATGCTTGATCCTGATCGGTCCCCTATTCTCGAAAGCGTCGTCTCCTGAACGCGCTTGGGCGCGCCGCTGCCGGTCATCGCGCGGACGTCCCGAGCGAGGGCAGGGTCGCGGCGCTGACCGCGTCGATGACGGCGCCGTCGCTGACGAGCTTGGTTGCCGCGGCAATGTCCGGATGAAAGTAGCGGTCGTCCTCGAGATGCTGAACCTCCTGACGCAGCGCGCCACGCAGGGCCTCGAGCGGCGCGCTGGAAAGAAGCGGCGCGTGGAAGTCGCACGCCTGGGCGGCGGCAAGGAGCTCGATGCCGACGATCGATAGCGCGTTCTCGGCCATCGAGGCCAAGCGCCGCGCGCCATGCGCGGCCATCGAGACGTGATCCTCCTGATTGGCCGAAGTTGGAATCGAATCGACGCTGGCCGGATAGGCCCGGGTCTTGTTCTCGGCGACCAGCGCCGCGGCGGTCACTTGCGCGATCATAAACCCGGAATTGAGCCCGGGCTTCGGAGTCAAGAACGCCGGCAGGCCGGACAAAGCCGGATCGACCAAAAGCGCGATCCTGCGCTCGGCGAGTGAGCCGATCTCGCAGATCGCGAGCGCAATGATGTCGGCGGCGAAAGCAACCGATTGGCCGTGAAAGTTGCCGCCCGACAGAGCTTCGTCCGTTTCGGCGAAAATGAGCGGATTGTCGGAGACCCCATTGGCCTCGGTGAGGATGGTCGCGGCGGCCTGGCGCAGGAGGTCGAGGCAGGCGCCCATGACCTGGGGCTGGCAGCGCAGGCAATAGGGATCCTGGACCCGTTCGTCGCCAGTCAGATGCGAAGCGCGAATGGCGCTTCCCCTGAGCAGCGCGCGCAAAGTCGCGGCGACCTCGATCTGCCCCGCATGGCGTCTCAGCGCATGGATGCGCGCGTCGAACGGCGTATCCGAGCCGCGGGCGCCGTCGGTGGACAGCGCTCCGGTCGCCAGGGCGGAGCCGAACAACGTCTCGGCCTTGAACAGGCCGACGAGCGCGTTGGCTGTCGAGAACTGTGTGCCATTGAGCAGCGCGAGCCCCTCCTTGGCCTGAGGCGTGATCGGCTCGAGCCCGACTTCGGCGAGCGCCGCAGCGGCGGGCGCGACGCGATCGCCGATGCGAGCCTCTCCGACGCCGATCATCGCCGCCGCCATATGGGCGAGCGGCGCCAGATCGCCCGACGCGCCGACCGATCCTTGCGAGGGGACAACGGGCGTGACGCCCCGCGCGAGCATGGCCTCGATGAGCTCAAGCGTCCGCGGCTGAACGCCCGAGGCGCCCTGGGCGAGACTGCCGAGCTTCAGGGCCATCATGAGCCGCGTCGTCGGAACCGACGCTGTCTCGCCGACGCCGGCCGCATGCGACAGCACGATGTTGCGCTGAAGCTCGGCGAGGTCTGCGGATGCGATGCGCACGCCCGCAAGTTTGCCGAAGCCGGTGTTGATCCCATAGACCGGCTCGCCGCGGGCCAGAATCCGCTCGACGGCGGCGGCGCCCGCGGCCACAGCGGCGTGATGGACGCGATCGACGGCGACCGGCGCGCCGCGCCAGATCGCGCGCCAGTCGGCGAACGACGCGTCGCCGGCGCGGATGACGACGGTCATCGTCCCCTCCAGACGCGGGCGTGGAGCGGGTTGAAACCGAGCCGATAGACAAGCTCGGCCGGCCGCTCGATGTCCCAGATCGCGAGATCGGCCCATTTGCCGGCTTCGAGCGTTCCTATCTCGTCAGCGAGCCCAAGCGCGCGCGCCGCGTTGCGGGTGACGCCGGCGAGGCATTCGTCGACGGTAAGCCCGAACAACGTCGCCGCCATGTTGAGCGCGAGCAGGATCGAGGTCATGGGCGACGTGCCCGGATTGGAATCGGTGGCGACAGCCATCGGCAGACGGTGCTTTCGCATGAGGTCGACCGGAGGCGCGCGTTGCTCGCGTAGCACGTAATAGGCGCCGGGCAGCAGCACCGCGACGACGCCGGCGCCCGCCATTGCGATAAGGCCGTCCTCGTCCGCATATTCGAGATGATCGGCCGACAGCGCGCCGAACTTGGCCGCGAGCGACGCCCCGCCTGAGTTCGACAACTGGTCGGCATGCAGCTTGATCGGAAGCCCGCGCGCCTCGCGCCGCGGCGAACACGCGCGCGATCTCGTCGCGGGTGAACGCGATCCGCTCGCAAAACCCATCGACGGCGTCGATCAGGCCTTCGCTCGCGAGCGTCGGGATCATCGTGTCGGCGACATGAGTCGACATAGGCGTCGCGCTTGTCCGCATATTCGGGCGGCAGCGCGTGCGCGCCGAGGAAGGTCGCGCGGATCGTGACGTTGCGTTGCTCGGCGAGCCGGCGCGCGACGCGGAGCGATTTGCGCTCGGCGGCAAGCTCGAGCCCATAGCCGGATTTGACTTCCACCGTTCCGACGCCTTCGGCGATCAGAGCGTCCAATCGCTTGAGCGCCGAGCGCATGAGCTCGTCCTCGCTCGCGGCGCGAGTCGCGCGGACGGTTGAGAGAATGCCGCCGCCTTCGCGGGCGATCTCCTCATAGGTTGCGCCCGCGAGCCTCAGCTCGAATTCGTGCGCGCGATCGCCGCCGTAGACGAGGTGGGTGTGGCAGTCGATGAGCGCGGGCGTGATCCAGCGGCCTTCGCAATCGACGAGCCGCTCAGCGGCATGCGCCGACGGAAGCTCGTCCTGTGGGCCAGCGAAAACGATACGTCCGTCGCGCGCGACGATCGCGCCGGATTCGACGATTCCGAGTCCCGGGCGCCCTTCGACGAGGGTCGCAAGACGAGCGTTGAGCCAGACCGTGTCGAGACGGTCGTCGTGGTTTGTTTGAACCATGGCGCTCAACGGCTTAGACCTTATCATCCGAAAGGCAAGCGGGGCGCATTGCCGGAATCCTAGCAGCCGCGTTCGCTCAAGCGCGCCCAAGCGGAGGCAACGGTGCCCGTCCTTCATGCCGCAAGAGCGCTAACCCCCGAGGGTTGGAAGTCCGACGTCGGGTGACGATCGACGACGGCGCGATCGCGTCCGTGCAGACGGAGGCGCCCGCGCAGGAAGGGGATGAGCGCCACGCGATCATGGCGCCGGCGGCGGCGAACCTCCACAGCCACGCCTTCCAGCGCGCCATGGCCGGCCTCGCTGAAGTCAGGGGCGCCGAGACCGACACGTTCTGGACCTGGCGCGAGACGATGTATCGGTTCGCGCTGATGATGTCGCCGGACGACATGGAGGCGGTCGCCGCGCAGCTCTATGTCGAGATGCTGGAGGCGGGTTTCGCGGCCGTCGCCGAGTTTCACTACCTTCACCATTCGCCCGACGGTTCGCCCTACGCTGAGCCGGCGGAAATGGCCGGACGCATCCTGTCCGCGGCCGGGCGCGCCGGTATCGGCGTGACGCTGCTTCCTGTGTTCTACGCCCATTCGACTTTCGGCGCGCCGCCCAGGCCGGAGCAGAGGCGGTTCATCAACGATCTCGCGACATTCGCCCGTCTTGTCGAGGATTGCCGCGGCATGATCGAGAGGAGGGGCGATCGGCGTCGCGCCGCACAGCCTTCGCGCCGTGAGCCCGAGCGAACTGTCTGAGATCATCGCCCTGGCTGGCGACGGCCCGATTCACATTCACGCCGCCGAACAGATCAAGGAAGTCGAGGACTGCGTGGCTTCGTTAGGTGAGCGCCCTGTCCGCTGGCTGCTCGACCATGCCGGCGTGGATAAGCGATGGTGCCTCGTCCATGCGACCCACATGGACGAAGGCGAGACGCGGGACCTCGCGCGCTCGGGCGCGGTCGCCGGGCTTTGTCCGGTGACGGAGGCCAATCTTGGCGACGGAATTTTCAACGCGGCGGCTTACCTGCAAAATGGCGGGCGCTATGGCGTCGGCACGGATTCCAATGTCTCGATTGGCGTCGCGGCGGAATTGCGTCAGCTCGAATATGCGCAGAGGCTGCGCGAGCGTGAGCGCAATGTCTGCGCTCCTCCGGGCGCGTCGTGTGGACGGACGATGCTCGAGGCGGCCTGGCTGGGCGGCGCGCAGGCCCTGAGACGGAACTCGGGCAAGCTCGCGCCCGGCGCGTCGGCCGACATTCTGACCTTTCGCGCAGACCATCCGACGCTCGCCGGCAAGGCCGACGACCAGATCCTCGATGCGTGGATCTTTTCGGCCGGCAATTCGCTCATCGATTGCGTCTGGAGCGACGGGCTGAAAGTCGTCGCGGACGGCCGGCACGTGTTCAAGGACGAGATCGCCGCGCAATTCGCGAAGACGATGCGCGACCTCACCGAGCGCTCGCCGCCCTGAGCGGAGAGGGACGCTCACCGGCGTCCGCCGAGCTCATCGATATGGACGAGCAGATCCGCAGGGTCCTCGTAGACGCGGAAGGCCGTGGCTTGCTGCAGTTCGCTCGCCCCATAGCCGCCGCACAGGAGCCCGACGCCAAGCGCGCGGCATCGCGCCGCCGCCAGCATGTCCCAGATGCTGTCCCCGACCACGACCGCGGTCTCGATCGGCGCGTTCAAGCGCGCCGCCGCGGCCAGGAACAAGTCGGGATCGGGCTTGGCGTATTTGACCTGATCCCGCGTCACCACCGGGCTTCGATCGGGGTCGACGCCGAGCGCCGCGAGGTTGACCGCCGCCGTCTCCATGCGCCCGCTCGTGGCGATCGCCCATTGAAGGCCGGCGTTGGTGAGGAAGGCGAGCAATTCACGCGCGCCAGGCAGCGGGCGAATGCGGTCCGACATCCGGCGATAGGCTTCGGCATGCAGCCGCCGCAGGCGCTCCAGGCGCTCTTCGCTCAAGCCGACTCCGGTTTCGCGTTCGAGCTGGTTGGTGAACAGACCCCCGCTCATGCCGATCTTGCGATGGATGCGCCAGACGGAGAGGTCGACGCCTTCGCTGTCGAGAGCCTCCTTCCAGGCCAGCACGTGCTGGTAGACGCTGTCCACCAGCGTGCCGTCGAGATCGAACAGAAACACGGGCTCGATACGCATGGATCTCACTCCTCGAGCGGCGGCGCCGTTGGCGGCCAATGAAGCCGAGGCTGGAATGCGCCAGCCGGCGCGTCCATTGTCAATCGGCGTTCGGTTGCGCCGGATCTGGCCGCTGCCCGCAGTTTGATAGTTTTATCGCTTAATCGTCAATACATTGGTAAGTATAGCCTCGGCGGTAAAGGTTAAACTTAAGATGTCCTTTGCGCGACTGGCGGCTCGTGCCATAACGGGTTGACGGCTCTTAAAGGAGCAAACCCATGTATGGATCAGATCTGACCGGCTCGACCCTCGGCGACTTCATCTATGCTGTTCTTCATCCCTCGGTCGCCAATCTTCCCGCGGGGTTCCTCGTCCTCGTCTTCGCGGTTCTCATGATCACCGCGCTGCCCGAGGGCGCCCGGGCGAAGATGCGGCTGGCGAGCCTGGCCGCGGCCGGGCTCATCGTCAGCCTAAGCCTGACCTGGCCGGTTACGTCGGCGATCCTGCGCTAATTGGGCCTGGCGGCCGCCCACGGGCGGCCGCGTTCTCCCTTGGAATGTTCGGGTCGACCGATCGCATCGTCCGCTCAATAGCGCTGACGAACCCGCGGCGTGGCCACGGGGCCGACGCAGCGCACGCCGAGCCTCCTCAGAATCGCGTCGCTCCTGGGCGAGGGATCAGGCGCCCCGGTCAAATTGGCCCTCAAGGCGGTCATATCTCCACAAGCGGCGTAGGGCAGGTCGACGTCAGAAACGTGAATCGTCTGTTGAGCGGCGGCGGAGCCGAGAGAGCAGAGCAGGGAAATCGCCGCCCAGGTGAAGCGCATTGGCATGGGTTCCCAAATTGTCCGCGCCCGTGCGGCTCGCGACAAGGCTTTGGCTGAGCCCGGTTCCACGAACGCGCCCGATCACTGTGGTTCTAAGCGAACAGGCTGGATCGAGCCTGACACGGGCTCGTGGTCCAACAGGAAAGCGAGCGCCGACTCGCACGGCTCTTCCGCCTTCAGCGCGAGCAGCGCGTCGGCCCGGGTTCGGCCGAGGTTGATTGCGGCCGCCGGTTTTCCGAGGCTTACGGCGCGGTCGACGAAGCGGAAGCCCGAATAGACCATGAGCGAGGAGCCGACGATGAGGACGGCGTCGGCCGCGTGCAGATGGCGGAAGGCTGCATCGACCCGGTCGCGCGGAACGCTCTCGCCGAAGAACACGACGTCGGGCTTGAGCACGCCGCCGCAGCGCCGGCAGGATGGGACGACGAAGGAGGAGAAATCGGCGCCTTCGAGGTCGGCGTCGCCGTCGGGCGCTTCCGCTGCGTCAAGATGAAGCCAACCGGGGTTCAACCGGCCAAGGTCGCTCTGCAGTTCGTCGCGCGGCGAGCGTCGCCCGCAATCCATGCAGCGGACGAGATCGATCCGGCCGTGCAGGTCGATCACCCGCGCGCTGCCCGCCGCCTGATGCAGGCGGTCGACGTTCTGGGTGATGAGAAGCTGAATTCCGCCCCTCGCCTCGAGCCGGGCCAAGGCGCGGTGCGCATCATTGGGTTCAGCCTGACGAATGAGCCGCCAGCCGACGAGGCTGCGCGCCCAATAGCGCCGGCGCGTCTTTTCCTCGCCCATGAAGGCCTGATAGGTCACCGGTTGCGCCCGCTTCCATTGGCCCAAGGCGTCGCGATAGTCCGGAATCCCCGACCGCGTGCTGCATCCGGCGCCGGTCAGGATGAACAGTCGCGGATGCCGGTCGATGAAGTCCTCAAGGCTGGCGTATCCGGTCATCCGCGGCTCTCGTTAACCCTCTGGCGCGACGTGGATCAATGGTTGAGGCTCTCATATTGGCCCGGATCGCCGATCGCGCGAGCCCCATCCGGCGGCGGGAATCCATGCAATAAGCGCTCTCAAACGTCAGTAAACGCTCGTAAGCGGCAGTAAATTTGCTGCCGTTTACTGCCGTTTATTTCTTCGAATTGTCACTTTTCAATGAGTTACAGCAGATTGAAATAGAAAATAAAAAACTTAGTCCCGTCTCCGGCGCTGCGCCCGGCGGCCAACTCGAACTTGTCCTCCTTCTTCAGTTCCAATCTCGACGCTCCGGAGCCGGGCTCCCAAGAGTTCCGCTCAATAGAAATACATAGCACATATTCTGCTTTCCAGCAAGCAGTGCGCAAAGAAATTTCGAGGCGTCAGCGCGAGTGCGCGGAATAGGCCTTTTCAATCCGGCTGCCCGAGAGCGTCCCGAACTTCTGGCGCGACGATCCGGCCCACGTCCGCGCGCAGGACCGGCAACAGCTCCGTCTCAAACCAGGGATTGCGCTTGAGCCACGCATTGTTGCGCCACGAGGGATGGGGCAGGGGGATGAGACGCGGACGGTCGCTTGCGCGATAGACGTCGCGCCAGCGAGCGACCGTCTCGCTCAGACTTTTCCCGGCGACCGTCGGGCCGAGATGCCACTTCTGCGCATACTGGCCGACGAGCAGAATGAGCTCGAGGTCGGGCATGAGCGCAAACATTGGCTTGCGCCACAATTCCGCGCATTCGCGCCGCGGAGGCAGGTCGCCGCCATTGACGTCGTAACCGGGGAAGCAGAAGCCCATGGCCACGACAGCGACGATCTCAGGATCGTAGAACATCGCCTCTCCGATCCCAAGCCAGCCGCGCAGCCGGACGCCCGACGGATCCGTGTAAGGCCGCCCCGAGGCATGGACCCGGACGCCCGGCGCCTGGCCGGCGATACAGAGGCGGGCCGAGGTCGAGACTTGAAAGACGGGCCGCGGCTCGTGCGCCAGCGGCGGCTGGTATCTGGGCGCATCCCGGCAGACGCGGCACGCGCGAATGTGTTCGGCGAGCGTCGCGAGTGTGAGGCCATCCGCATCCATGAGCTTTGGACCAGCCGAGCCGCGCGGGCTGATCAATTGGTTGGCCGCCGTCATGGCCGGGCTTGTCCGGTCAAGTCCGGCCATGACGACACAGGCTTAGCATCCGTCACGCCGCACCCGCACGAGCCTCCCGCTCCAGGCTGACTTCGGCCTCGAGGCTCGCGAGATCGCGGAAGACCGTCGCGACCGCGAGCGTGCGGCCTGCGCGCCGCATGCGCACGGCGCCGTCCTTGGCCTGAATGTCGCCTTCGACGACGAGATCGTCCCACTTCTCAGCGTGGCCCACATAGTTGATGGGCACGTCGTAGTGCTGGCTCCAGAAGAACGGAACGGCGTCGAACGGCTCCCGGCGCCCGAGCATGTTGAGCGCGGCCGCCTGTCCCTGCCGTTCCGCCACCACCCAATGCTCGACCCGAATGGCGTCGCCGGTAAGCCGATCCGGCCAGCGCGCGATGTCGCCGGCCGCGAAGATCCCTGGCGCGCTCGTTTCGAGAAAGGCGTCGACAGCGACGCCGCGGTCAATGTTAAGGCCGGCCGCTTCGGCGAGGCTGAGCCGCGGCCGCACGCCGAGCCCGGCCACGATGAAATCGGCCTCGAGGACGGCGCCGCCGCTGAGCGTCATGCGCTTGCCCTCGGCGCCGCTCACGGTGTTCTGGAAATGGAAGACGACGTCATGCTGCTCGTGAATCGCCTGCACGAGGCGGCTGAAGTCGGGGCCCAGGATCTTTTCCATCGGCCGCTCTTCCGGCGCGACGACATGGACCTCGATGTTGCGCGCTCTGAGGGAGGCCGCGACTTCGAGGCCGATGAAGCTCGCGCCGAGCACGACGACGCGCTTGGCTGTCTTGGCGCGTTCGATGATCGCCCGGCAGTCCTTCAGCGTACGAAGCACGAGCACATCCGACGGTTTGGCGCCGGGGATGGACGGCGACACAGGCTCGGCGCCGGTCGCGAGAAGCAGGCGATCGAACGGAAGCGTCTCGCGGCCGGCGAGCGCCACTTCGCGCGCTGCGGACGTCGATGGCGGCGACGGTCGTATTGAGCCGAAGGTCGATGGAATTGTCGGAATAGAACTCTGGCGTCGCGCAGCGGCAGCCATTCCTCTGGCGCGCTGCCGGCGAGATAATCCTTCGACAAGTTCGGCCGGTCGACAGGCGGCGCGTCGTCGCTGCTCAGCATGACGACGCCACCCTCGTATTTTTGCCGGCGCAGCATCTCGGCCGCGGCGAACCCCGCCGCGCCGCCGCCGACGATCACGATTCTGCTTCGGTTCGTCGCGCTTTCGCGCGAGGCCTTGCTTCTCAGGCCGAGCGCGCTTCTCGCGCACGAAGATCTTGCCATCGCGCTGTTCGACGCGCCACGTGCTCACCGGACTCAAGGCGGGCGCGCGAAGCGCTTCGCCAGTGCGGAGATCGAAGCAGGCGTGGTGCCAGGGACAGCGAACCGTCTCCTCGACAAGGAGCCCCTCCGCGAGCGGGCCGCTATAGTGCGTGCACTGAGCGCCGACAGCGAAAATGTCGGCGCCGCGACGCACGAGCAGCACAGGCTCTTGTCCGACGTGGCCGACGAGCTTGCCGCCATCGGGCAGTTCGGCGAGAGCAATTCCTTGCGCCAGATCCGGGCCGTCCGGTTGAGCCTGGTCCTCCGCCATGTCCTTCCTCCCGGCAATTCTTCGCGCGCGTGCTTCGCGACGCGGGGTTTCACTTTACCCAGGTATAACAAACGCCGACGCAAGGCAGCTTGATCCCCGCCCTCGCCCCTGTCATGTTGTTTTCACGACCGCAAAGCAATTTGCGGGCTGAGTCGGGTGGCATTGGAGCTGTCGGACGAGCCGATAGGAAGCTCGTTTGCTTGCGGACATCTCGACGGAGAATAAGACGGGCGGGCGGCGCCATGATCCTCGGGACTGGGGTTCGAAGATTTGGTTTCACGCTCGCTCCGTTCGCGAGCGCCTTGCTTCTCAGCGGCTGCGACTGGGCGGTGCTCGATCCGAAAGGCCCGATCGGCGACGCCAATAGGCAAATCCTGGTCGATTCTGTCGCCATCATGCTCGCGATCGTGGCGCCGACGATCGTCGTCATTCTCGCGGCGGCCTGGTGGTACCGATCTTCCAATACTAGAGCGCGCTATCTTCCCGACTTCGAATATTCCGGCCGGCTGGAATTGATCGTATGGGCGATTCCTCTGCTCACGATCATGCTGTTGGGCGGCGTGGCCTGGGTCGGATCGCATGATCTGGATCCGTACAAGCCGATCGCGTCGAAGGAGGAGCCGCTGAACGTTCAGGTGGTGTCGCTCGACTGGAAGTGGCTGTTCATCTACCCGGACCAGCATGTCGCCAGCGTCAACCGCCTGGTCGTTCCCGCGGGTGTTCCGATTCACTTCATGCTGACGTCGGGCAGCGTGATGACCGCGTTCTTCGTCCCTCGGCTCGGCAGCATGATCTACACCATGAACCGGATGCGGACGCAGCTCCACTTGTTGGCCGATGATCCGGGCACATTTCGCGGCCTTGCAACGCAGATAAGCGGCGACGGATTCGCCGACATGCATTTCGAGGTTGAGGCGAAGACGGAGCCGGAGTTCTTCGACTGGCTCGGTCAAGTGCGGGGCCAGGGAGAGGAACTGACGCCGGAGCGGTATATCGAGCTCTCCAAGCAAAGCGTCGTGCCGGAGCCGTTCACTTTCCGAGCAGTGTCCGAGGGATTGTTCGCGAAGATTCTCGATCAGACCTTGCCGCCCGGTCCGGGGCCGCTCGCGGAGACCAATCCCGGCGCCTTGAAGAGAATGGGGAAATAGCATGCTCGGCAAGCTGACCTGGGGCGCCATTCCCTTCGACCAGCCAATTCCCCTGTTCGCGGGCGCTTTTGTTATCCTGGTGGTTGTTTGCGTCCTCGCCTTCATCACCATCAAGGGCTGGATCCCCTATCTGTGGCGCGAATGGATCACCAGCGTCGATCACAAGCGAATCGGCGTGATGTACGTCACGCTCGCCGGGGTGATGCTGCTGCGCGGGTTCATCGATGCGGGCATGATGCGATCGCAGCAAGCGCTCGCATACAAGTCTCAGGGCTACCTACCGCCGGAGCACTATAATCAGATCTTCTCCGCCCATGGCACGATCATGATCTTCTTCGTCGCCATGCCGTTCGTCATCGGGCTCATGAACTTTGTCGTGCCGCTGCAGCTTGGCGTGCGCGACGTCGCTTTCCCCACTTTGAATTCGGTCAGCTTCTGGCTGACGGCGACCGGAGCGCTCCTGGTCAACTTGTCGCTGGTCGTCGGCGAATTCTCCCGCACCGGCTGGCTGCCTTTTCCGCCGCTCTCGGAGCTCACCTATTCGCCAGGCGTCGGCGTCGACTATTATCTCTGGGCGATCCAGATTTCCGGCGTCGGGACGCTGATGACCGGGGTCAACTTCGTCACCACCATTCTCAAAATTCACGCCCCCGGCATGACCTATATGCGCATGCCGATCTTCACCTGGACCGCGCTTGCCGCCAATCTGCTCATCGTCGCCGCCTTTCCGGTTCTGACCGCGACGCTCGCGATGCTGACGCTCGATCGCTACCTCGGCTTCCACTTCTTCACCAACGAGGCCGGCGGCAACATGATGATGTTCATGAACCTCATCTGGGTCTGGGGGCACCCGGAGGTCTACATTCTCGTTCTGCCTGCGTTCGGCATCTTCTCCGAGGTGGTCTCCACCTTCTCCCGCAAGCCGATCTTCGGCTACCGCTCCATGGTCATGGCGACCATGGCGATTTGCATCATAGCCTTCACGGTGTGGCTGCATCACTTCTTCACCATGGGCGCCGGCGCCAACGTCAACGCGATGTTCGCCATCGCGTCGATGATCATCGCGGTGCCAACCGGCGTGAAGGTCTACAACTGGCTGTTCACGATGTACGGCGGACGGATCGTCTATGCGACGCCGATGCTCTGGTCGATTGGCTTTATGGTGACCTTCGTCATCGGCGGCCTGACTGGGGTTTTGCTGGCGGTCCCGCCGGCGGACTTCATGCTGCACAACAGCGTGTTCCTGATCGCGCATTTTCATAACGTGATCATTGGCGCCGTGATCTTCGGTGCTTTCGCTGGATACACCTTCTGGTTCCCGAAGGCGTTTGGCTTCCGTTTGCATGAGGGCTGGGGCAAGGCCGCGTTCTGGTGCTGGTTTTTCGGCTTCTACCTGGCGTTCGTGCCGCTCTATGTCACGGGCCTCATGGGCATGACCCGCCGGTTGCAGCACTATGACGTCCCCGAATGGCATCCCTGGCTTTTGGTCGCGGCCTTTGGGGCCGCGGTCATTCTTGCCGGAATCGTGTGCCAGATCACCCAGCTCGTTGTGAGCATCCGCCATCGTGAAGAGCTTCGCGACCTGACCGGCGACCCCTGGATGGGCCGGTCGCTCGAATGGTCGACGTCGTCGCCGCCGCCGGCGTTCAATTTCGCCGTCCTGCCTCAGGTCGAGGATCGGGACGAGTATTGGCGCAGAGCACGCCTGGCAGAGCGAGGGGCGGCTCCGATGGCTGAACCGATCTATAAGCCGATCGAGGTGCCGAGGAACAGCGCGACCGGCTTCATCTGCGCGTTCTTCGCCACCCTTGGCGGCTTCGGCATGATCTGGCAGATCTGGTGGCTGGTGGTGGTCTGCCTCTTGGGCGCCTTCGCAACGTTCGTTGTCTTCGCCTGGCGCGATCGCACCGAATATGAGATTCCGGCCGAGGAGGTCGCCCGCATCGATCGCGCCAATAGGCGCGCGCGCGGCGAAGCGCTCGCGACCGCGGAGGCGTTGTCGTGACAGCCTTTCAGGCAAGCGCGGACTACGGCGACGGCCGACGCGAGGAGACGCACGGGCCGCGGCCTGCGGCGATCTTGGATCATTCTGATCCGGTCGCCAAGCGCATCATTGTCGGCTACGGCTTCTGGATCTTTCTGCTCAGCGACATCGTCATGTTTTCGGCGTTTTTCGCCACCTACGCGGTGCTCTCCGGGGAGACCGCGGGAGGGCCGAGCGGAAAGGATCTGTTCGACCTGCACAACGTCGCGATCGAGACCGCCTGCCTCCTGCTTTCGAGCTTCACCTGCGGCGTGGCGGCCATCGGCGCGCGGGCGCGCAACGGCCTCATGTATTACGGCGGCATGGCGGCGACCTGCGTGCTCGGACTTGGCTTCCTCTGGATCGAGATTCACGAATTCGCTGGCATGATCGCTCAGGGCGCGGGGCCGACGCGCAGCGCGTTCCTGTCCGCCTTTTTCACCCTGGTCGGCTGTCACGGCGTTCACGTCAGTCTCGGCACGCTTTGGCTGTTGACGATGGTCGCGCAGGTGTTCGCCAAGGGGTATCGCGCCGACATTTTGCGCCGGGTCCTCTGCTTCGCGCTGTTCTGGCATACGCTCGACATCATCTGGGTCGCGATCTTCACCGTCGTCTATCTTTTGGGAGCAGGCGCATGAGTTCGACGGACGACTATGAGGCGCTAAGCCGTACGGATCACGCGCCCGGCGACGAGCCCGCGGCGCGCCACGAGGTTGCCGAAGGCCTTCTTGGCTACCTTATCGGCCTTGGCCTCGCGATCCTGCTCACGGCTGTTTCCTTTTTTATCGCCGGGACATTCCTGGTTTGGCGCCCCAGCATCCCGATCGCGCTCGTGGTCCTGGCGATCGCACAGATCGGCGTTCACCTCGTCTTCTTCCTGCACATCACGACCGGGCCGGACAACGTCAACAACATCCTGGCGCTCGCGTTCGGCGTCCTGATCGTCTTTCTGATCCTCGTCGGTTCGCTTTGGATCATGTACAACCTGAATCAGCACATGATGCCGATGCCCATGCCGATGGGATAGTCGCCCGGTTCAGACTGCCGCGGCGGACCGTGACGCGGCTCTCGCGCCCGGGGGCCAATTCACTGATGGACCGGCGCTGTGCGAAGCCGGGGAAGGGCCGCCGAGAGAGCAGGCTTAGGGCGACCCCGTTCACCGCGACGCGCTCGCTGCCAGATAAGGATGCGTTGCGCCGCCGCCGAAGGCCTGTGCGGTCGCGACCTCAAATCGCTGAATCTCCAGGACGTGATCCGGTCCGCGCGCCTGTACCCGTATGGGCATTGGCCCCAGCGCGCATTGGCCAGCTGACCAATTCCGCTCTTTTTTCGGGGAGGCAGGGAACTTACGCTTGGCCAATGCGTTTCTTGCCGCGTAGGGCGCCCGTGTGGCGCATCTGAGCTAGAGGCCCGGGATCCGTGTGGGGGCGCTTGTCTTGTCGGGGCTTGCGGCAGCACCGCCGGACGGGGGACTCTGCGCGCTTATCGGCTTCCCGCAGCCGGTTTGTGGACTGCCCTTGCGCCTGCGTCACCCTCCCCATGCCGCTGAATTGCGAAGAAACTGTGCGATCGGCCGCGCGCTCGCGCCTCGCTGTGCGATAGTTTGAAGAAAGGCCTGCCAAATGGATCAAAGTGAGCCTGGAATTGCGCCGCTGAGGCCGAAGCGAGCTGGAGGCGATCCGGGCGACGGGGAACGGAACAGCAGCAAAAAGTATCTGCGCAATCTGTTGCACGCTCTCCAGGCGGTGCGCGGCGGCGATTTTTCCGCCCGACTGCCGACGGAAGAACTCGGGCTCGCCGGCAAGATCGCGGATGCTTTCAATGACATCGTCTCCGCGAATGAGAGGATGGCGCAGCAACTGGAGCAGGTTGGCCAGACGGTCGGGCGGGAGGGGCGGACGCGCAAGCGCCTTCGTCTCGGCGTCAGCTCGGGCGCTTGGGGCGAGATGGAGAACTCGGTCAATGCGCTGATCGACGATCTTCTGTGGCCGACCGCAGCCGTGACTCACGCCATCACCGCAGTCGCGCAGGGCGATTTGCAACAGACGGTCCCGCTCGACGTGGACGGGCGACCGTTGCAGGGAGAATTTCTGCGGTCGGCGAAAATCGTCAACGCGATGATCAAGCAACTCAGCGTCTTTACCTCGGAGGTCACGCGCGTCGCGCGCGAAGTCGGCACCGACGGCAAACTGGGCGGTCAGGCGCAGGTTCGCGAAGTGACCGGCGTTTGGAGGGATCTCACCGAAAGCGTGAACTCGATGGCGAGCAACCTGACCGGCCAGGTTCGCAACATCGCCGAAGTGACCATCGCGGTTGCGAACGGCGACCTGTCGAAGAAGATCACCGTCGACGTCCGAGGTGAGATCCTTCAGCTCAAGGAAGCCATCAACACGATGGTCGACCAGCTCCGCTCCTTCGCCTCCGAAGTGACCCGAGTGGCCCGCGAGGTCGGAACGGAGGGAAAGCTCGGCGGGCAGGCGCTTGTGCCGGGAGTCGCCGGGACATGGAAGGATCTGACCGACAGCGTCAACGCGATGTGCGGCAATCTGACCGACCAGGTGCGCAACATCGCCCAGGTCACCACGGCCGTCGCTCGAGGCGATCTCTCCCGCAAGATCACCGTCGATGTGCGCGGCGAGATCCTCGAACTTAAAGACACGATCAACACCATGGTCGACCAGCTCAATCGCTTCGCTTCCGAGGTGACGCGGGTCGCGCGCGAGGTCGGCACGGAAGGGCGTCTTGGCGGTCAGGCGCAAGTCCTGGGCGTCGCCGGCACCTGGAAGGATCTGACCGACAGCGTCAACTCGATGGCCGGCAATCTGACCGCGCAAGTGCGAAACATCGCCGAGGTCGCGACGGCCATCGCGGGCGGCGACCTTTCGAAGAAGATCACGGTCAACGTCAGCGGAGAGATTCTGCAGCTCAAGGAAACCATCAACACGATGGTCGACCAGCTCAACCGTTTCGCGGGCGAGGTGACGCGCGTCGCGCGCGAAGTCGGCACCGAAGGGCGGCTCGGCGGTCAGGCCAATGTCATGGGTGTGGCGGGGACTTGGAAGGACCTGACCGAAAGCGTCAACTCGATGGCCTCCAACCTGACTGCCCAGGTGCGCAACATCGCCGAGGTTTCGACGGCCATCGCGGGAGGGGACCTCTCGAAGAAAATCACCGTCAACGTCAGCGGCGAGATTTTGCAGCTCAAGGAGACCATCAACACGATGGTCGACCAGCTCAACGCCTTCGCTGGCGAGGTGACCCGCGTTGCGCGCGAGGTGGGAACGGATGGACGGCTGGGCGGTCAAGCCCAGGTGCCGGGGGTCGCGGGCACGTGGAAGGATCTCACCGAAGGCGTCAACTCGATGGCGTCCAACCTCACCGGTCAGGTGCGCAACATTGCGCAGGTGGCGACGGCGGTCGCGCGCGGAGACCTTTCGCGGAAGATCACGGTCGACGTTCGGGGAGAGATCCTCGAACTGAAGGACACGATCAACACGATGGTCGATCAACTGAACGCGTTCGCCGGAGAGGTGACGCGCGTCGCGCGAGAAGTCGGCACGGAGGGGCGCCTCGGCGGCCAAGCGGCCGTGCCGGACGTCACCGGCGCCTGGAAGGACTTGACGGACAGCGTCAATTCGATGGCCGGCAATCTCACCGGTCAGGTGCGCAACATCGCTGAAGTCGCGACCGCGATCGCAAACGGCGACCTTTCGCGCAAGATCACGGTCGACGTGCGTGGCGAGATCCTTCAGCTCAAGGAAACGCTCAACACGATGGTCGACCAGCTCAATCGCTTCGCCGGAGAAGTGACGCGGGTCGCGCGCGAGGTTGGCACCGAGGGGCGTCTTGGCGGCCAGGCGCAAGTCCCCGGGGTCGCGGGGACGTGGAAGGACTTGACGGACAACGTCAATTCGATGGCGGGGAACCTGACCGCTCAGGTGCGGAACATCGCCGAGGTCACGACGGCCGTCGCCCGCGGCGATTTGTCGCGCAAGATCACGGTCGACGTGAAGGGCGAGATTCTGGAGCTCAAGAACACGATCAACACGATGGTCGATCAGCTGAATGCGTTCGCCTCGGAGGTCACTCGCGTCGCGCGCGAAGTCGGCACCGAGGGCAAGCTCGGCGGCCAAGCGGCGGTGCCTGGCGTCGCCGGGACGTGGAAGGACCTCACCGACAACGTCAATTTCATGGCGTCCAATCTCACGGGGCAAGTGAGAAACATCGCCGAAGTCGCGACAGCCATCGCCAATGGCGACCTTTCGAAGAAGATCACGGTCGATGTCCGGGGCGAGATTCTGCTGCTCAAGGACACGCTGAACACGATGGTCGAGCAGCTCCGCTCGTTCGCCGCGGAGGTCACGCGGGTGGCGCGCGAAGTCGGCACCGAGGGCAAACTCGGCGGACAGGCGCTTGTGCCGGGGGTCGGCGGCACCTGGAAGGATCTCACAGACAACGTCAATCTTCTGGCGGCGAATCTGACGACGCAGGTGCGAAACATCGCGGAAGTGACCACTGCGGTCGCTCGCGGCGATCTCTCGCGCAAGATCACCGTCGACGTGAAAGGAGAGATTCTCGAACTGAAGAACACGATCAACACGATGGTCGATCAGCTGAACGCTTTCGCTTCGGAAGTGACCCGCGTCGCGCGCGAGGTGGGCACGGAGGGAAAATTGGGCGGTCAGGCCGCGGTCCCCGGAGTGGCCGGCACGTGGAAGGACCTGACCGACACCGTGAACGTCATGGCCGCCAATCTCACCGAGCAGGTCCGCGGCATCGTGAAGGTGGTGACTGCCGTCGCAGGGGGGGATCTCAAACAGGACCTGGCCGTCCAGTCGAAGGGCGAAGTCGCCGCGCTGGCCGAGACTATCAACAACATGACGAACACGCTTGCGACCTTCGCCGATCAGGTCACGACCGTGGCGAGGGAAGTGGGCGTCGAAGGCCGGCTCGGCGGTCAAGCCAACGTGCCGGGCGCCGCCGGCACATGGAAGGACCTCACCGGCAACGTCAATCTGCTCGCAGCCAACCTCACCACCCAGGTGCGGGCGATCGCCGAGGTGGCGACCGCGGTGACCAAGGGCGACCTCACCCGGTCGATTCAAGTCAACGCGCGTGGCGAAGTGGCCGAGCTCAAAGACAACATCAACACGATGATCGACAATTTGCGTCTCACGACCGAGCGCAACACTGAACAGGATTGGCTGAAGACCAATCTCGCAAGGTTCACCAATATGTTGCAGGGCCAGCGCGATCTGGCCGCGGTCGGGCGAATGCTGCTTTCCGAACTGGCGCCTCAGGTCGCTGCGCAAAATGGCGTCATCTACCTGGTCGACGCGGAAGGCGCGCCAGTCCTCCAGCTCCTCGCCTCCTATGCTGACGCCGGCGCCGAGGGCCATCCCGAGAAGCTGCAATTGGGCGAGGGGATCATCGGCCAATGCGCGATCGATGCGCGCACGACGCTCATCTCCGACGTGCCGTCCAACGTCGTTCCCATCCGCACCGGCATCTTCGCGATGAAGCCGTCCAACTTGATTATTCTCCCCGTTCTTTTTGAAGGCCAGGTGAAGGCGGTCATCGAGCTTGCATCCGTCTCTCCCTTCACCGATTTGCAGAAGACTTTCCTCGATCAGCTGACCGCGGGGATCGGCATCGTGCTCAACAGCATCGAAGCGACGATGCAGACCGAGGGCTTGCTCAAGCAGTCGCAACAGCTCGCGATCGAGCTGCAGTCCCAACAAAAAGAACTCCAGTTGACCAACGAGCAGCTCGAGCAGAAGGCCCAGCAGCTGGCCGAGCAAAACGCGGAAGTCGAACGCAAGAACGATGAAATCGAGCAGGCCCGTGGAGCGCTCGAGGACAAGGCGACCGAACTCGCTCTGACGTCGAAGTACAAGTCGGAGTTTCTGGCGAACATGTCGCATGAGCTGCGCACGCCGCTGAACAGCATTCTGATTCTCGGCCAACAGCTCGCGGACAACCCGGACAGCAACCTCACGCCCCGCCAGGTTGAATTTGCGCGCACGATTCATGGCGCCGGCAGCGATCTGTTGAATCTCATCAGCGACATCCTGGACCTCTCGAAGATCGAATCCGGCACCGTCTCGGTGGAAGCCGAGGACATCATGCTGAATTTGCTTCAGGAATTCGTAACCCGTCCCTTCCGCCACGAGGCGGAGCGGCGAGGCCTGGCGTTCGATGTCACAATCGCCCCCGAGTTGCGCAGCATGACGACGGATTCGAAGCGTCTCCAGCAGGTCCTCAAGAATCTGCTGTCGAACGCCCTCAAGTTCACCGAGCAAGGCGGCGTGCGCATGCGCGTCGCCAGGGCGACGTCAGGTTGGACGCCAACTCATCCGGTGCTGGCGACCGCCTCGACCGTCATCGCGTTCGAGGTGAGCGATACTGGCATTGGCATTCCTCCGGAGAAGCAGCGCATCATTTTCGAGGCCTTCCAGCAAGCCGACGCGAGCACCAACCGGAGATACGGAGGAACCGGTCTCGGGCTCGCGATCAGTCGCGAACTCGCAAACCTTCTCGGGGGCGAAATCCACTTGCGAAGCAGAGCCGGCGAGGGGAGCACATTCACGCTTTATCTGCCCCAGTCGTACGTCGGTCCCGCTCGGGTTGCGATCAAGGCGCCAAGTGGCACGCGCTTGGAGGCGCGGGCGGATGGAGGCCCGGCGCAGGGAACCGAGGAGAAGCTTGCCCGACCCGCCGACGATCGAGCGCATCTTGCGCCGGGCGAGGCGGCGCTTGTTGATCGTGGAGGACGATCCCCACTACTCGCGGATCCTCGTCGATCTCGCGCGGGACATCGGGCTCAAGGTGCTCGTCGCCTCGCGCGGCGTCGACGCTCTGGCCCTCGCGCGCGAATTTTCCCCTCTCGCGATCTCGCTCGACGTCTTTCTGCCAGACATGCTCGGGTGGGCGGTGCTGAGCCAGTTGAAGCAGGATCCCCGCACCAGGCACATCCCGGTGCAAATCGTGACGCTCGACGAGGATCGGCAGCATGGGCTGGCGGGCGGCGCCTTCGCGTACGTCAACAAGCCCACCACGATGGACAAACTCAAGGCGTCGATCGCTCGTCTCTCGGAATACGCCCGCGATTCGCGAAAGCGGCTGCTCATCGTCGAGGACAACCCGGCTGAGCTCCTGGGCATCACCGAATTGCTTGGCTACCAGGACATCGAGGTGGTTACCGCCGACAATGGCCGCGAGGCGCTGGCGCTGCTGCGGGAGCAACCGGTCGATTGCGTCGTTCTCGATCTCAAACTGCCGGACATGTCCGGATTCGAGTTGCTGGAGCATATTCGGCAGGATGACGCGCTGACGCAGATCCCGGTCGTCGTGTTCACCGGACGCGAGTTGTCGTCCGAGGAAGACGCCCAATTGCATTCGATTGCTCGCAGCGTGATCGTGAAGGGGGTCGAGTCGCCGGAGCGGCTTCTCGACGAAACCGCGCTTTTTCTCCATCGCGTGGTCGCCGATCTTCCGCCGGAGAAGCAGCACATGCTGGAGCGTCTGCGCAATTCCGATGAAAGCTTGCAGGGACGCGAGGCGCTTCTTGTCGATGATGACGCCCGAAACATCTTCGCGCTGAGCAGCGTGCTCGAACGGCGAGGAATGAAGGTGCTGACCGCGACGACAGGCCACGAGGCGATTTCGATTCTCAAGACCGATCAAGACATCGCCATTGTCCTCATGGATATCATGATGCCGGAAATGGACGGTTACGAGACCATCCAGGCGATTCGAGCGGATTCCTCATTGAGGCGGCTGCCGATCATTGCGCTCACCGCGAAAGCCATGAAGGGCGACCGCGAGAGGTGCCTCGAGGCGGGCGCCTCGGACTATCTGGCGAAACCTGTTAACACGGAACAACTGCTCTCGGCGCTTCGCAGCTGGCTGCATCGGTAAGGCACGGGGACGATCATGCAGCGCGATCGCGATCCAGTGAATATCCTGGTCGTCGATGATCAGCCGGCGAAGCTTCTCAGCTACGAAGTGATCCTCGAGGAGCTGGGCGAGAATCTCATCAAGGCCTCCTCGGGCCGTCAGGCGCTCGAGCAACTGCTTCGCAACGAAGTCGCCGTCATACTTGTGGACGTCGCCATGCCGGAGCTCGACGGATTTGAGCTGGCGGCAATGATCCGCGACCATCCGCGGTTTGCGCAGATTGCGCTCATCTTCGTTTCCGCTGTCCACATGTCCGAGATCGACAGTTTGCGCGGGTACCAGGCGGGCGCGGTCGACTATTTGCCGGTCCCCATCGTTCCGGCTCTTCTTCGCGCGAAGGTCCGCGTGTTCTGCGATCTCTTCAGGAAGACTCGCCAACTCGAGGTCCTAAACGCAGAGTTGGAAAGAAGGGTGGAGGCTCGCACCGCCGAGTTGGCCGCCGCAAATGCGGATCTGGAAAAGAGAGTTGAGGCGCGGACGCGAGAGAGAGAAGAGGCGTTGGCGCAGATCGCGCACATGCAAAAGCTCGAAAGCCTCGGACAGCTGACGGGCGGCTTGGCTCACGATTTCAACAATCTCCTCATGGTCGTGTTGACCAACCTCGAGTTGGCGCGCGGCCACGTTGCTGGAGATGATCGATTGCTCCGCTGGCTTGGACGAGCGACCGAAGCCGCGAACAGCGGCGCATCGCTAACGAAGCGCATGCTGGCTTTCGCGCGCCGCCAGAATCTGAAGCCGGAGTCCGTTCCGCTGTTGGACGTCGTCAACGGAATGGTTGAAATGATGTCGCACTCGTTGGATCCAAAAGTTCGCATTGTCGCCGATCTGCCGAGAGATCTTCCTAACATCCAAATCGACCGCAATCAGCTCGAACTGTCGCTCCTCAATCTGGGCTTGAACGCGCAGGACGCGATGCCCTCCGGCGGGCAAATTGTCATCAAAGCCGGCATCGCTGAGGAAACGCGGCTTCCTGAGCAACTCGCGCCGGGTTCCTACGTCAACCTCTCCATCTCCGATTCAGGAGTGGGAATGGACGCCGACACGCTGAGGCGCGCCGCGGAGCCCTTCTTCTCGACGAAGCGCGCAGGCAAGGGGTTGGGTCTCGGCCTATCCATGGTTCACGGGCTCGCGCTTCAGTCCGGGGGAGCGATGCGGATCGTGAGCCGGTTGGGCGAAGGGACCACGGTCTTGCTTTGGCTTCCTGTCGCGCCCGATGCGCCCGCAATCAAACCTGACGCGACTCTTTCGCCGATCGCCGTGGAGAAGCGTCGGCATCGCATCCTGCTGGTCGACGACGATCCGCTCGTCCTTAACGCGACCGCGGATATGTTGCGGGCGCTCGGGCACGAGCCGATCGAGATGATGTCGGCGAAAAAAGCGCTTGAGGCGGTTCGGCGAGGGGAGCGGCCGGATCTGGCGATCCTCGACTATGCCATGCCTGAGATGTCGGGCGTCGCACTGGCGGAACTCTTGCGCGAGACCTGCCCGCAGCTGCCCTTGCTCCTGGCGACCGGCTATTCCGAGCAAGAAAAGTCGGGAGGCAATTTGCCCAGGCTCGATAAGCCTTACACGCTTGCGGACTTGAGCCGCCAGATCGGCTTGCTCGCCGCGAGATAGAGGTAAGAGACGCCGCCGAGCCAGATCCGGCTCCGGTCGCCGCAAATGAGCTCATGACAAAAATGATGCGACGCTTGGGAAACGGACATCGCTTGCATGCGCCCGAGACAGCGATGCGCCGCAGCAGAAACACCGCCATCTTGACAGGCTTTGAGTTTATCGCATAGCTCCGGAACCAAGCGAAATACCACTATGTCGCTGCCCTTCGTGAACTGGCGCCCGGGGCCGGCAGGCGACGCCGCGGAGCAAGGCTGAATTCGTGCCTCTCGATCCTGCTCTCCTCAAATCGATGATCGCCGCGGCAGCCGGGCAAGCGATCGCCCACGCAAGCGAGCTCGCCGAACTTGATCAGGCGATCGGCGATGGCGATCCCGGAATCAACATGAAACCGGATGCGCGCAGGTTCTGGCCGATCTCGATTCGATTGTTGAGAAGCCGACTGGAGAAGCGTTGAAGGCGGTCGGCATGGCGTTGGCGATGAAGGCCGGAGGCGCCTCCGGCCCGCTCTACGGCAGGCTTTTTATGGGCATGGGCAAGGCGCTCGGCGATCGACAGCCTACCTTGGCCCTCCTGCCCGAGGTGTTCGCCGCGGGGGTCGACGCGGTGGCGGCGCGGGGAAGTCAACCGCAGGCCAGAAGACAATGCTCGATGTTTTGACTCCTGTGCTTGGCGGGATGCAAGCCGGCGGACCCGATCTCGGGGCTCGGCTGCGTGAGGCGGCGGCGCGCGGCGCGGCCGCCACCATCCCGACGCGCGCTGCCAAGGGCCGCGCTTCCTTTCTCGGCGCGATCGCCGGGTGCGGTTGAGATGCACGCCAAGCGGGATGGCCCGCAAGCATCGCCGAATGCAAAGAGCTTCTCAGGACAGCGCCGTGGATCGACTAGCGCTGCTGTTCGACGAAGCAAGACGACCGGGAGGGAGCCGATGAAAAAATTCATGAATGACGTGGACGATATTCTTTCGGAGAGCCTGGCGGGTTTCGCGGCCGCGCACGCCAACCTCGTGACCCTGGGGCCGGAGAACAAATTCGTTCGCCGCGCCCATCTCACGCCGAACAAGGTTGCGCTGATTTCCGGCGGCGGCAGCGGTCATGAGCCGCTGCATTCCGGTTTCGTCGGATACGGAATGCTGGATGCGGCGTGTCCCGGACAGGTGTTCACCTCGCCGACTCCGGATCAGATGGCCGCCGCGGCCGAAGCCGTCAATGGCGGCGCGGGGGTCCTTTTCATCGTCAAGAACTATTCCGGCGACCGCATGAATTTCGAGATGGCGTCGGAGCTCGTCGAAGGGCCGGTCGAGACGATCATCACCGATGACGACGTGGCGGTCGAAACCTCGACCTTCAGCGAAGGGCGCCGCGGCGTTGCGGGAACGCTTGTGGTCGAGAAGATCGTTGGGGCGGCAGCCGAGATGGGGCGCGACCTTGCGTCGCTTAAGCATCTGGGCGAGCGCGTCGACGCACGCACGCGCTCCATGGGAGTTGCGCTGACGAGTTGCACGGTTCCCGCGGCGGGACGTCCGACGTTTCAGCTCGGCGAAGCGGAGATGGAGATGGGCGTCGGCATTCACGGCGAGCCCGGCCGCCGTCGCGTCGCGATGGCGCCGGCGGCTCGCATCGCCGAGGAAATTGTCAACGCGATCGCCAGCGATTTGGAGGACTTTCGCGGCGAGACGCTGCTGCTTGTCAATGGGTTTGGCGGGACGCCGATGATGGAGCTCTATCTTATGTACAACGCCGCCCGGGCCCAGGTTGAGAAACGCGGCGCGAAGGTCATTCGCTCTCTCGTCGGCAACTACGTCACATCGCTCGATATGGCCGGTTGCTCGGTCACGGTCTCGATGCTCGACGAAGAGACCGCGTCACTGTGGGATGCCCCGGTCGAGACGCCTGGCCTCCGGTGGGGCCGCTGAGGGAGCCCGAATGGCGCCAAGAGCCGCACGTCGGGTGCGCGAGCTTTTAACCTGATGGAGGAGCAGGGGAAGGCGGGCCGGTCCGTCGGGCAGCCGGGCGAACGGCGCGGGGCGACATTTCTGGAACGACGCGCGGAGCGCAATTGGTTGCAGAAAATCGGAAATCAGGTTAGGCTCGCGTCCATGAACAATCCTGCCTTTCCGCAATCGCCGTCCCGACCCGCGCGCCGCGTCCCGGCCTCTCGGCGTCGAGGAAAGGCGTGCGAAATTTCTTTCAGCGAAAACCCATCGTAACCCATTGAAAAGCCTCGATTTGGACGAGAGAATCCAGCAAATCCAAGCTTTTCCAACCCCGCCCGCGAGGGCCTTTCGCGATCAACTGACCGGAAACAAGACAACCCAAATGGGATCGACCAGCCGCCGGAGGAGCCCGCCTCCATCCGAAGGCAACGCGCTTTAGGAAACCACCTCGACCGAGGCCGGTTTCTGGGCGCCCTTGACCTTGTGCGTCCAAACTCGAACCGGGCTGGCTCGACCTCGCAAGGCATATTCGCCTCGATCCTCCAATTCGCCGAGACGCTCCGCTGCAAGTTCGGGGGACAGAGCCTGGATCGCTCGAACGACAGCGTCGCCCACGACCAAGGGCGTCCCGAGGGAACGGGTGAGCACCTGCAGTCGAGCCGAAGTATTCACCGTGTCCCCGATCGCCGTGAACGCCATGCTGTGTTCGCTACCGACGTCCCCAAGCACGACGGGTCCGTAATTGAGGCCGATGCCCATATCGAGACGAGGCTCCCCCTTCCCATGGCGCTCGTCGTTCCACGATTCGAGCGCCTGAAGCATCATCTCGGCGCAGTTGAGGGCGCTCGCGGCGTCGCTTGGACTCGCAGTTGGCACCCCGAACACCGAGAAGATCCCATCGCCCAGATATTGATCGACTATTCCGCCGGCGGCGAAGATCTGCGCCGTCATTCGGGAATGAAACTCGCGCAACAACGCGAGCACGTCTTCCGGCGGCATGAGCTCCGCCATTCGCGTAAAACCCACCATGTCGGCAAACAGCACCGCGACCGTCTCCCGCCGACCCTCCCCAAGCGGCTCGTCCTGGGACGCCAGCAAATCGACGATGTTCGGGGAGAAATAGCGCGAAAGATTGTTCCGCGCCCGTTCAGCGGCTAGGCGCTGCCGATCCATCTCTCGCAGCTTTGCGACATTGGCCAACGCTTTGCGGACGGTAATCTCGAGGTCGCCCAGATCGACCGGCTTGGTGACGAAATCGAAGGCGCCCCGGTTCATCGCAGTCCGCAGATTTGTCATGTCTCCATAGGCCGAGACGATGATCGCCCGCACGTCCAGCTGCCGCTCACGAAGCTCATTGAGCAAGGTCAATCCATCCATCACCGGCATGTTGATGTCGAGCAACATGAGGTCGATGTCAGGCTCGGCTGACAGCGCGTTCAACGCCTCCCCGCCGTGATGAGCGAAGCGGAAATCGAATTCCGCCTCGCGGATTTGGCGGCGGAACCGCTGTTTGATCAAGAGCTCGAAATCAGGCTCGTCATCTACAGCGAGGATCTTGGCTGCGGCGTCCAATGGGCTCCCCTTAAGTCGAAGATCCGTGCAACTCACGCAGACGAACCTTCAGCAACTGAAAGTCGACAGGCTTGGTCAGAAAATCAGCAGCGCCGCAGTCGGCGGCGCGACGGCGCCGTTCATCGTCGCCGTAAGCCGTCAGCATCATTACCGGGAGCTCTGGCCGCTTCTTCTTGATCTCGCGCAGGAGCGAAAGCCCGTCCATACCGGGCATATTGATGTCCGACAAGATCACGATCAGCTGTGGCTCGATCTGGCTGGCAAGACGTTCAAGCGCTTCCGAGGCCGACAAGGCAAAATGCAGGACATAGACGTCGTCCCGGGTTTCGCGCCGAAATTGCTGCTGAAACAGCACCGCGACATCGGGTTCGTCATCGACAATCAAGATGCTGACCGGCATGATTCCAAACTCACGCTGAACGACCCGGAGAGAGGTCCCGCGGCAGACGAACGGTGAACTCGGTGAACTCTCCGACAATGCTGGAGACCTCGATCGTCCCGCGATGCTGGCTGGTGACGATTTCATAGCTGATCGACAGTCCGAGCCCGGTGCCCTCTCCCGTCGGCTTCGTGGTGAAAAAAGGCTGGAACAGCTTGTCCCTGACCTTAGCCGGAATACCGCCGCCGTTGTCCCGCACCCGCACTTCCACAGCGTTACCCAGCTCCCGCGTCGTCACAGCCAATGTTGGTCTGAAGTCAGCGCTGTTCATCTCCCGCTGGCGCTTATTCGTCGCGTAGAAGGCATTGCCGAAGAGATTGAGAAACACTCGCGTCATATCCTGAGGCACGAGCGCGATCGGCGAGATGTTCTCGCCATAGGCTCGTTCGATCGTGATGTTGAAGTTTTGGTCCTGAGCGCGGGCGCCGTGATACGCGAGATTGAGCGACTCGTCGACCAGCGCGTTGAGATTGACGCTTTCCAGATTGCCGCTGCCGCCCCGAGAGTGTGCCAGCATGCTCTTGACGATATTGTCGGCGCGCTTGCCGTGCTCGACAATTCGTTGGAGATTGCCGACCAGCATGCCGCTCGCCTCATCGACATCGCGACGGCGCCGATCGTCGAGCGACGCGAGCGCCGGCGCGGCCGCCTCGGTCAGCTCCTCCACCAGACCGACGGAAAGGCTGGCGAAATTATTGACGAAATTGAGCGGGTTCTTGATTTCATGAGCAATTCCCGCGGTCAATTGGCCGAGTGAGGCCATTTTCTCGGCCTGGATGAGATTCGCTTGGACCGCCTTCAAATCATGCAAGGCAGCCTCTGCCGTGTCGCGCGCGGCTCGGGTTTCCGTTTCGGCGCGCTGTCTTTCGCTTTCGAGCCGGTCCCGCTCGATCAGGCTGTCGCGCAACATGCCGAGAGTTCCGGTCATGGCGGCGATTTCAGGAACGCTTGCGGGAGGCAGGGCGACGTCCAGTTCGCCGCGGGTGATGGAGGCGATGCCTCGATCCAATTGCCTGAGGGGAGCGGTGATCGAGTGAACGGTCAACGCGGTGAAACCCAATGCGAGCGCAAGCGCTCCGAATCCTCCGGCTATCGCGAGCTTGACGGCGAGTTCGGCCTGCCGCGTCGAGATGTCGCGCCGGGCCAAGGCCTGCTGCTCGAGCCCGTCTACGATCTTGTCGATCTGGTCCTCGATGACAAGAATACGGCTCTTCGCCTGCGCCACCAGAGCGTTGCCGGCGGCGCTGTCGTCGCTTGAATAGGCGACGCCCGCCTGCCGCGCCAGGTCGCTCATGGCGGAGACTTCGGCCCCAATCGTAGCGACCACCGCGGGATCGACGGCGGAGATCGCCTTCAGATCGGAATCGAGCCTCGTTCTCGCAAGTTCCGCCGCCTTCTGAGAAGGGGCCAATTGCGTGACGGCGGA
The DNA here is from genome assembly GCA_963820095.1 of uncultured Alphaproteobacteria bacterium. Classification (GTDB taxonomy): domain Bacteria; phylum Pseudomonadota; class Alphaproteobacteria; order Rhizobiales; family Beijerinckiaceae; genus Roseiarcus. The sequence goes on along the minus strand of CAWFZA010000023.1, from coordinate 94,248 downwards.
GTCGATCGCCCAATATTTCAAATCACCGAAGTGTTTGCTGGCCGAATTGGCGTCGCGGACTGTGGAGACCAGCTTGGCTTCTTCAGTGAGGCTTCGCGAATCGCGGACAAGCTCTCGGATCAGCAGCGCCGAGGAGCCGGCGAGGATCGACAGAAGCAGGACCGACAGAAAGATAAGCCTTAGGCGAATCGAGAAATTCGGCATCAGGCGGCTTTCATAAAGACATCTCCCCCGCGGACGAAGGGACAGGTCAGTCCTGTCCGGCGCGCCGCGCCAGCGCTGGCGCCTAGGCTAGGCCCGAACATCATGGGTCACCTGATTTTTGGCGTCCGTGACCATCGTCACATAGCTGATGGGCCAGCAAGGGCTGTCTACATGGGGAAGAAATTATGCGATGAAGCAGACTGTTCAATCCCTATGTTTGTGGGGACACGTTTGATGCGAGCCGAATGGAGGAAAAGATGAAAGTCTCGAGACGTCAGAGCTTCCTCATGTCTGGTATTATCCTTCTGGGGTTTGTGCATGCGGAAGGAGCGCGCGCCGACGCCATTTCCTTCAAGGTGCCGTTGACCGGCGCACAATGTGTGCCGCCTGTCGACACGACGGGTTCGGGAACCGCGGAATTGACCTACGACCCGGCGACCCGGGTCGTTACCTGGAACATCGCTTACACTGGGCTGTCGAGCCCAACGACGATGGCTCATTTCCACGGCCCGGCGGCGGAAGGCAAAAATGCGCCGCCTGTGATCTGGCTCAGCACGCAGGGCAGCCCGCCCACGAATCCGATCAAAGGAAGCGCCACGCTGACCCCGGATCAGGCCAAACAGTTCTCTGCCGGCGAGTGGTATATCAACGTGCATAGCGAGGCTCACCCGGCGGGGGAAATCCGCGGTCAGGTCGTTCCTCCGAAGAGCTGAGCGCTGGGAGCCGGCGGGCTCACAGGAAATTGACCAGGAAGGTTGTGGCGACGCCGCAGCCGAGCAATAGCAGGCCCGCACGCGCCAAGCTCCCGCGCCGAGGCGCGTTGACGCTTGCGGGCAAGACTTTTGTTCCCGTAATCATCGGGCGCAACAGATTCTGCCCCTTGATTGCGGCAAACCAGGCAATCGCCAGGACGTGCAGCACGATGGCCGCCAGCAGGGCGTCCCAGACGACCGCGTGAGCGGACGTGATCGCGTTGGCGATCCACGCGGGAACCATCTCGGTCAACGGCCCTTCGTCGGCGATGTCGTTGGCGATGTAAAGCCCGGTCAGTGTCTCAACCAGAAGCAGCGCAAGCAGGAGCAGCACCATCCAGCCGCCAACCGGGTTGTGCCCGATTTGGCGGTCTGGCTCTCGCTTCAGCGAGGTTTTGAGATGCCGAAACACAGTGCCCGGGAAGGCGAGAAAGTGGGAAAAGCGGGCTGTCTCGCCGCCGAAAAAACCCCACAGCAGCCTGAACAATACCAGAGTGAGCAGGGCGTCGCCGACCCATCCGTGCCAGACCATCCAGTTCAGCCGCCAGGTCGCATAGGCCGCCGCGACAAGCGCCACTACGAGCCAGTGGACGACACGGATGGGAATGTCCCACACGAGAATATTGCGCGGCGCGGTACCCATCGCCTCATCGCATCGGCAGAGTTGCTGGTGGGACTATCGCAATATCAGTCGGGGTCGTCCATTCCGGCGCCGGTACGAGTTGGCGCCGGCTCGCGCCAAGCTCGCTTCGAGCGAAGCTCGTCCATGACTCTAGGCCCCCGGTCGCAGAATTGTGCGCGCAACAGCGTCGCGCCAGCCGCGATAGCGGGTTTCGCGCTCACCTGCTGCCATCGACGGCATGAAGCTCGCCTGCCGCCGCCACGTCTTCGCGAACTCATCAGGCTCCGGGTACAGCCCCGCCTGCCAGCCTGCCAGATAGCCAGCGCCCAGGGCAGTGGTCTCGAAGATCTCCGGGCGGTCGACCTGCGCGTTCAAGATGTCGGCGAGGAACTGCATTGTCCAGTCGCTCGCGCTCATTCCGCCGTCGATCCGAATGACCGAAGCCGAGTTGCCGTCCCATAGCCCGGAGGAATTGGCGCGCATCGCCCAGATGAGATCGCGGGTCTGATAGCCGACGCTTTCGAGCGCCGCGCGCACGATCTCTTTGCGCGTCGCGCCGCGCGTCAAGCCAAAGATCGCGGCGCGGGCCTCGCTGTCCCAGTGGGGAGCGCCGAGACCGGTGAAGGCCGGCACCAGATAGACTTGCTGCTGCGGGTCGGCGCCGGCCGCCAGTTCGCCCGCTTCGGGGGCGCTGGCAAGAATGCCGAGGCCGTCCCGCAACCATTGCACGGTTGCGCCCGCCGAGAAGATCGAGCCCTCGAGCGCATATGTGCGCTTGCCCTTGAATTGGTAGCCAATGGTCGTCAGCAATTTGTGCCTCGACTCGACAGCCTTATCGCCGGTGTTGACGAGAGCGAAGCAACCCGTCCCATAGGTCGACTTCACCATGCCGGGGCGAAAACAGGCTTGGCCAATCAGCGCCGCCTGCTGATCGCCAGCGATTCCGCGGATGGGGATCGCGGCGCCGAGATGTTCGGCCGCCGCCTCGCCAAACTCAGCGGCGCAATCCTTGACCTCCGGCAGCATCGATCGTGGGATGCGAAGGAGCGCGAGAAGCTCGTCGTCCCACGCGCCCGAATGAATATTGAACAGCAGTGTCCGCGAAGCGTTGGTGGCGTCGGTGATATGAACCTTGCCGTTGGTCAGGCGCCAAACGAGAAAGCTATCGACGGTGCCGAAGGCCAGATCTCCGCGTTCTGCGTCCGTGCGAGCGCCGGGGACATTGTCGAGGATCCAGGCGATTTTCGTCGCGGAGAAATAAGGGTCGAGCAGCAAGCCGGCGCGTTTCATCACGAGCGTCTCGCATCCGCCCTTCTTGAGTTCGGCGCAAAGCGGCGCGGTGCGGCGATCCTGCCAGACGATTGCGTTGTGGATCGGACGGCCGGTCTTGCGGCTCCAGACGAGTGTGGTTTCGCGCTGGTTGGTGATCCCGAGCCCGGCGAGCGCGCTTGGCTCGACGCCAGCTCTGGACAGAACCTGCCGCGCTGTCGAGAGCGTGGTCCGCCAAAGCGATTCCGGGTCATGCTCGACCCAGCCTCCTTGAGGAAAGATCTGCGGGAACTCCTCCTGCGCAATGGCGACGAGCGCGGCGTCCGGCCCGAAAACGATCGAGCGCGTCGAGGTCGTGCCCTGGTCGACGACGAGAACATGCCCTGTCATCGAAACTGTTCCTGCTCAAAATGCAAAGGGGTCGGGCTGCTCAGCCCGACCCGATTTAACGCGATCGAAGTCTTGGCTCGACGCTACTTCTTGGACGACGGGTCGGTCCAGGTCTTCACCAGGACGTCGTAGTCGATGGTTTCTCCCGGCGGCTTTTCATTGGCGAGCTTGCGCTGGGGCGCGAGAGTGCCGTCCTTCTCGGCCTTGGCGTACCAATATTCAGGATCTCGCTCCTCATTCATCTTCGGCCCGAGCTTGCCTTGAGCGCCCGATTTCTCAAGCCGCGCCATGATCGCGTCCTGATCGCGCGCCAAACCGTCCATCGCCTGCTGGTACGTCGCTTCACCGGAGATGCCCTTGGAGACGTTCTGCCACCAGACCTGCGCGAGCTTGCCGTATTCGGGCACGTTGACGCCGGTCGGCGTCCATAGCTTGCGCGCCGGGCTGCGATAGAACTCCACCCAACCGCCGACTTTCGGAGCAAGGTCGGTCATGGCCTGGCTCTGGATGTCGCTCTCGCGAATCACATGCAGGAAGGTGACCGCCTTCTTCAGACTGACGGTTTTCGACACGCAGAACTGCGAGTAGAGCCAGCCCGCCTTCACTCGCTCCAACGGGGCGTATTTCAGCAGGGTCCAGCAGCCGACGTCCTGGTAGCCGAGCTTCATGCCTTCCTTCCAGTAGGCGCCATGTGGACTCGGGGCCATGCGCCATTTCGGCGTGCCGTCCTTGTTCATCACCGGCAGATCAGGCTTGGAGAGCGCGGCGGTGAAGGCGCTGTACCAGAAGATCTGCTGGGCGATGTGTCCCTGTCCCGGCACGGCGCCGGCTTCGAGGAAATCCATGCCGGCGGCTTCCGGCGGCGCGTATTTCTTCAGCCACTCGACGAACTTGGCGAGCGCGTAGACAGCGGCAGGGCCGTTGGCGTCGCCGCCGCGACTGATCGAGGAGCCGACCGGTATGCCGTTTTCCGCGCGGATGCCCCACTCGTCGACCGGCCGGCCATTCGGCAGGCCGCGGTCGCCGTTGCCAGCCATCGACAGCCAGGCGTCGGTGAAGCGCCAGCCGAGCGACGGGTCCTTCTTGCCATAGTCCATGTGGCCATAGACTTTCTGGCCGTCGATTTCTTTCACGGTGTTGGTGAAGAAGTCGGCGATGTCTTCGTAGGCCGACCAGTTGACCGGCACGCCGAGGTCGTAGCCGAACTTGGCCTTGAACGCCGTCTTGAACTCGGGCTTCTGGAACCAGTCGTAGCGGAACCAATAGAGGTTGGCGAACTGCTGGTCGGGCAACTGGTAGAGCTTGCCATCGGTGAACGTGCCGAAGGACAGGCCGATGAAATCGTTGAGGTCGAGGTTGGGATTGGTGATGTCCTTGCCATCCCCGGCCATGAAGTCGGTGAGCGAGCCGCCGACGATATCGTTGTAGCGCGGATGGGTGCCGATGAAGTCGGAATCGTTCATCCAGAAGTCATAGATCGGCTTGCCCGACTGGATTTCGACCGAGATCTTGTCGACAATCAGCCCCTCATCCATCATCTCGTGGTTGACCTGGATGCCGGTGATGTCGGCGAAGGCCTTGGTCAGAGTTCTTGGATTCATATTCGTGGACGCCAAGGATTTCCGACGCCGTGCTGACCTTCATCCCCTTGAATGGGGTCGACGCCTTGATGAACCATTCCATCTCGGCCATCTGCTGGTCTTTGCTCAAGGTCGACGGCTGAAACTCGCTATCGATCCATTTCTTCGCCGCATCAACCTGCTGGGCATAGCTAGGCGTGGACGAGACGATCGCAGCTCCGCCTACCGTCGCGGCAGAGGCTGCCACCGCCGCCGCGCCCTTCAATACGTCACGACGCTTTACGTCCATTGCTTCCTCCCTTTTCAAACCCCGCTGCGCACCACGCGCGACGGGGGCGATACGGTTACGCGAAACGAAACATCGCGATGCCGTAAACCACCGACGCGGCGAGCGGGTACCACAAGGCGCCCCCGCCAAACCGCAGCCAAAAAACAAAGATGAAGGCCGATCCGATCAGGCTGACGAAGAACCGATCACCGCGCGTCGTCGGAAAGCGCAAGATGCCGACTCGCGGCGTTTCCGGCCGATAGATCGCGAGCAGCGTGAGAATGATGAGCGCCAGCGCCACGAGGCTGAAGAAGAGCGCTGTTTGCCAAGTCCACGCCATCCACGCGAGCATTGCGGCGCTCCTCTAAACGCGGCCAAGGGCGAAGCCCTTGGCGATGTGGTTGCGAACGAACCAGATCACGACGGCGCCGGGCACCATCGTCAGCACCCCCGCCGCGGCGAGCAGCGACCAGTCCATGCCCGAGACTGAATAGGCGCGCGTCATGACCGCCGCGAAGGGAAGGGCGTTGGTCGCGGTCAGGGTCGTCGCAAGCAATTGCTCGACCCACGAGAACATGAAGCAGAAGAAGGCCGTTACGCCGATGCCATTGGCGATCAAGGGCAGGAAGATCCGGATGAAGAACCGCGGAAACGAATAGCCGTCGATCGCCGCCGTCTCGTCGATCTCGCGCGGCACGCCGCCGACGAACCCTTCCAGAATCCATACGGCGAGCGGGATATTGAACAGGCAATGGGCGAGCGCGACCCCCCACACGGTGTCGAACAGGCCGACCGCATAATAGAGATTGAAGAACGGCATGGCGAAGACCGCCGTCGGCGCCATCAGATTGGTCAGGAGCCAGAAGAACAAGTGCTTGTCGCCGATGAACGCATAACGGTTGAACGCGTAAGCGGCCGGCAGCGCGACCGTCACCGATATGACGGTGTTGATCGCAACATAGGTGAGCGAGACGCCGAAGGCGTGCACCCAGGTCGGATCGTTGAAAATGTGGATGTATTTCTCGAGGGTCGGATGGTGCGGCCAGAGCGCCATTCCCGACATGATGTCGGAATTGGTCCGCAAGCTCAGGTTGATGAGCCAATAGATCGGCAGCATCAGCAGCGCCAGATAGACGGCAAGGATGATCTTCGAGAGGGCGCCCTGGCGCATCAGGCGTCCCTTCTCCGCTCGAGCTGGGTCATGATGGTGAAGAAGATCCAGCAAACGGTTAGCGTGATCAGATAGTAGACGAGGGACATCGCGGCGGCGTTGCCGAGGTCGACCTGACCGAGCGCGATCTTGACGAGATCGATCGATAGGAACGTCGTTGCGCTGCCCGGGCCGCCGCCGGTGACGACAAAGGGCTCGGTGTAGATCATGAATGTCTGCATGAAGCGCAGCAGCACGGCGATCACGAGCACCTTTTGCAGCTTCGGCAACTCGATATTGAAGAAAATGGCCCAGCGGCTCGCGCCATCGATTTGGGCTGCCTGATAGAAGGCGTCGGGAATCGCTCTGAGCCCCGCATAGCTCAACAGAATGACGAGCGGCGTCCAATGCCACACGTCGATGACGACGATCGTGATCCAGGCGGAAATCGGATCCTGGGTCACGTTGTAGTGCAGGCCCGCTCCGGTGAGCGCTGCGCCGAAAAGCCCGATGTCCTGGCGGGTGAAGATCTGCCAGATCGTGCCCACCACATTCCATGGAATGAGCATCGGAAGCGCCATCACAACGAGCGTCAGTCCGACCAACCAGCCGCTTCGTGGTATGCAGAGAGCGATCGCGATGCCGAGCGGGACCTCGATCATGAGGCACACGAGCGAGAAGGCGAGGGTGCGAAACAGCGCGTCGTTGAATCGCTCCCCGATCGCAGTGCTCGGGTTCAGGAGATCGCGAAACCAGGCGTCGCCGTTCCAGAAGAAGTTGTTGGCGCCCATCGTGTCCTGGATCGAATAGTTGACGACGGTCATCATCGGAATGATCGACGAGAAGAGGACGAAGGCCAGCACGGGCAGAACGAAAAACCACGCGCGATTGTTGATCGGCCTGCCGGTCATGCCGCCGCTCCCGTCAAGCGAACGTCGTCGACGTAAACGTGCGTGTGCGCCGGGTCGAACACAACCTTCGCCTGCTCGCCGATCGAGGACATCTCGGGCGGTATGGTGGCGACGATCTGCTGTCCGCCGAGAGTGACATAGGCGAGCCGCTTGCGGCCGAGATCGGCGACGCGCCGCACCTGCACGGGCACGCCGGCCACGCTCGACAACGCGGTATAATCAGGCCGGACGCCAATCTGCACGCGGCGATCCTTCGGTTGATCTGGATAGGCAGCGCCAAGTTGAAGCTCCGCCCCATCGACAAGGGCGCGCGATCCGGACACTTTCGCGGGCATGAGGTTCATGCCTGGGGAGCCGATAAAATAGCCGACGAACGTGTGCTCCGGCCGTTCGAACAAATCGTCAGGCGTGCCGATCTGCACGGCCTTTCCGTCGTTCATGACGACGACTTTGTCGGCAAAGGTCAGCGCCTCGATCTGATCATGCGTCACATAGATCATCAGAAGATCGAGCGCTCGATGAACGGCCTTCAGCTTCGACCTCAGCTCCCACTTGAGCGCCGGATCGATCACCGTCAGAGGCTCGTCGAACAGGACGGCCGACACGTCCGAACGAACCAGGCCGCGGCCCAAGGAGATCTTCTGCTTCGCGTCGGCGGTCAGCCCCCGAGCGCGCCTCTCGAGAACACTGGTCAGATCGAGCATCGCCGCGATCTCGGTGACGCGTCGTTCGATCGCGGCGCGCGGAAGCCTTCTGTTCTTCAGCGGGAACGCCAGATTCTCGGCGACCGTCATCGTGTCGTAGATGACCGGAAACTGGAACACCTGCGCGATGTTCCTTTCCTTGGTCGGCAGGTGCGTGACATCGATATCGTCAAACAGCAGCCGCCCTTCGGAGGGAATGACCAGCCCGGAAATGATGTTGAGCAATGTTGTCTTGCCGCAGCCGGACGGGCCCAGCAGGGCGTAGGCCATGCCCTGCTCCCAGACATGGTGGAGAGGCTTCAGCGCATAGTCCTGCTCGCTCTGGGGTTTGCCGCCGTAGGCGTGGGCGATTCCGTCGAGAGTGATGCGCGCCATTGTCGCCTCAAGCCGTTTTCGCGATAAACGGCGCCGTCGCCAGCGCGCCCGAGGCGTCGAAGACGAAGGCGCGATTCGGGTCGACCCGCGCCTCGACCTGCGCGCCGGGCTGCCACTCATGCACCCCGGGCGCGAGGCACACCCAAACCCCGACGCCGACGTCGACATGGACGAAGCTTTCCGACCCGCTGAGTTCGGTGACTCTGACCTGTCCCGCAAAGTTGAAGCCCGGCGACTGGCCATTGCCGACGGCTACGGCGTCGGCTCGAAACCCGAGCCGGTAAACGCCATCTGGCAACCTCGACAGGGCCCCGACAAGAGGCAAGTTGCGACCGCTTTCCAAGGTGAGAACAGGGCCGCGCTTCTCAATGACGAGCTCGTTCAGCGGAGGATCGGAGAACACCCGCGCAGCTTCGATATTCTCTGGCCTTCGATAGACGCCGGCAGTCGGTCCGACTTGAGTGACGCGGCCCTCGTGCAAGGTGATGGTCGTGCCGCCGAGCAACAGGGCTTCCGTCGGCTCAGTCGTCGCATAAACCAGGACGGCGCCCGTTTGCGCGAATATGCGAGGCAACTCGTCGCGCAGTTCCTCGCGCAGCTTGTAGTCGAGATTGGCTAACGGCTCGTCGAGCAAAACGAGTTTGGCGCGTTTGACGAGAGCCCGGGCGATCGCGGTGCGCTGCTGCTGGCCTCCCGACAATTGCGCCGGCAAGCGCTGCAAAAGATTGTCGAGCCGCAGCAAGCGCGCCGCTTCCTTCACACGCGCGTCGATCTCGGCGCGGCCAACGCCGGCTACGCGAAGCGGGGAGGCGATGTTCTCGTAGACCGTCAGCGACGGATAATTGACGAATTGCTGATAGACCATCGCGACGGAACGGCGCCGAACAGGCACATTCGTGATGTCCACGCCGGCTTCAACCAGGCGTCCCGTCGTTGGCCGGTCCAATCCAGCCATCAGGCGCATGAGCGTGGTTTTCCCCGACAGCGTCGGGCCCAGCAAGACGCTCATCGAACCCTGGTCGAGCGTGAGCGAAACGTCATCGATGACAGTTTCTTGCCCAACCGAGAGCGAAATGTCTTCCAGAACGAACGTCACCCGACGCTTGCCCCCCTTCGATCAGCTGTCTGCGGCTGAGCCTGCAACGATCCGAGGTAGGCGTCGAGATCCTGGATCTCGGCCTTGGACATTCGCAATCCCAGCTTGGAGCGTCGCCAAACGATGTCGGCGGCGCTCATCGCCCATTCGCTGTTGGCGAGATAGAGCACCTCGGCTTCGGTCAGGTCGGCGCCGAAAGTCCGACCGAGATCCGATTGCGCCCTCGCCCCGCCTAGCAGCATTTCCACCCGAGTCCCGTACGCGCGGACGAGACGACGCACCGTGTCCCGCGCGAGAAAAGGATAGCGCGCCGCCGTCTCGCTCACCAGCGTTTCGAAACCGTCGGTCGGAAAGTCGCCGCCGGGCAACGCCTCCTGACTGGTCCATCCAGCGGCCTTACGCGCCGGCGGCAGGCGCTGCGGCAGGGTCGCCAGGGCCGCCTCCGCCAGTCGCCGATAGGTCGTGATCTTGCCTCCGAAAATGCTCAAAAGCGGAGGCGAGTCTTCGGATGGGTCGAGTTTGAGAACGTAGTCGCGCGTCGCTTCCTGCGCCTCCGAGGCGCCGTCGTCATACAGGGGCCGAACGCCAGAATAGGACCAGACCACCTGGCTCGGCGTCACAGGCGCCCGGAAGTAGATGCTTGCGGCGTCGCAAAGGTACTTGATTTCCTCCGGCGACGCCTGCACCGCATCGAGGTCGCCGCTGTAATCGAGGTCGGTCGTGCCGATCAGGGTGTAGTCCCGTTCGAACGGGATGACGAAAAACACCCGCCGATCCTTGTTTTGCAGGATGTAGCAGCGGTCGTGGTGAAACAAACGTCGCACGACGATGTGACTGCCTTTGACCAGCCTGACGGGGGCAGGGGTCGGAATATGGAGCGCGGACTGCAAGACTTCGCTGACCCAAGGCCCCGCCGCATTGACCAGTGCGCGGGCGCGAATTTCGTTAAAGCGCCCACTCCGTTCGTCACGCACGGTCAGGGCCCATAGGCCACCGGCGCGATTTCCTTTGATGCAACGTGTGCGGGGGGCAATGACGGCGCCCTTGTCGGCGGCGTCGCGCGCATTGAGAACCACAAGCCGAGCATCTTCCGCCCAGCAATCCGAATATTCGAACCCGAGCGTGTACTGCGGCTTGAGGGGTTCGCCCGCAGTGTCGCTGGCCAATCGCAGGGTTCGAGTTGGCGGAAGCAATCGACGGCCCCCAAGATGGTCGTAAAGGAAGAGTCCGAGCCGAAGCACCCATGCGGGCCTCAGATCCATATTATGGGGCAGCACGAAGCGAAGTGGCCAGACGACATGGGGCGCGATTCGCCACAACACCTCGCGCTCGATGAGCGCCTCGCGCACCAAACGAAACTCGAAATGTTCCAAATAGCGCAACCCGCCGTGGATCAGCTTGCTCGAGGCGCTGGAAGTCGAGGAGGCAAGATCGCCCTTGTCGCAAAGATAGACCGACCAGCCGCGTCCGGCGGCGTCTCTAGCGATTCCGCAGCCGTTCACGCCGCCGCCGATGATGGCTATGTCAAAGATGGGGCCTGGCGACGCCGAGGACTCCACATTTCCTCCCAAGCCGGAGCGCGCGAAACCATTCGCCAGTCATGCGAAACGCGCATTTTTGTTGCTGGGAGACGCTACAATGACCGTAACGAACATGGCAAGCGAAAAAACGAACTATTAAACGAATATTTGGCCCGGCTTTTAGGGATCTTCGTCGTCCGTCTCGCTTGGGCCGCCGACCTCGATCACTTTCACCTCGCACCGCCTGCAAAGGTCGACAATCGCCGGGGACGGGAGACGGTCGGTTACGAAGACGTCGATTTCCGACAGATGCGCGATGCGCACCGGCGCGGACCGCGAGAACTTGCTGCTGTCGGAGACAAGGATGATCTTTCGCGCGTGCTCGACGATGGCGCGCGATATCTCCACCTCGCGAATATCGAAGTCCAGGAGGGTGCCGGTCTGGTCGATCGCGGAGGTGCCAATGACCGCGAAATCGACCCGAAACTGTTCAATCTGCTCGACGGTCACCGCCCCGACAATGCCGCCGTCGCTGTGTCGCACGGTGCCGCCGGTCAGGAAGATCTCGATCGCTCGCGTCCGGTGCAATTCGCTCGCGACATGCAGGTTGTTGGTGATGACAAGAAGGCCGGAATGCCTCGAAAGCGCCTTCGCGACCTCTTCCGTCGTCGTGCCGATATTGATGAAGAGCGACGAATTGTCCGGGATCAACTGCGCCGCGGCTTCGCCGATCAAGCGCTTTTGGTCGTGCGCGACGAGCTGGCGGGCCTCGTAGGCGACGTTTTCAACGCCCGACGCGATAATTGCCCCGCCGTGAACGCGAACCACCTGGCCTGCTTCGCTGAGTTCGTTGAGATCGCGTCTTATGGTTTGCAAGGCGACGCTGAAATGCGCCGCGAGATCCTCCACGGCGACTCGCCCCGATTGGCGCAGCAACGTGGTGATTTGGGATTGCCGCTTGCTGGCTCGCGACGCCGGAGCTGACATGTCGCGGCTCAAACGCTGAGATTGAACGCGATGGAGATGCGCAGACCAGTGCCCCGATAGGGACGGACTTGATGAAAGAGCCACGAAGGAAACAGGAACAGGAGGCCCGGGCGGGGCCGGATGGTCTCTGCGGCGCCGACGGACTGGCCGTCCTCCCCCATGAATTTCAAGGTTGGCGCATACATTCCTGGCCCGGCCCCGCGGGGATCCAGCATTTCGAACTCGCCGCCAAGACTATGATCCGTCGCACAGCCGCCGTCAGCGACATAGTACGTCCCGGACCAGAAGGCGCCAGGATGATAATGGCAGATATTCCCGTCGCCTGGCCCGTTGACGTTCGCCCATGCCATGACACCCCACTTGGGCTGGACTGAGTTGCCGCTTCGATCGGCGGTCAAGCGGTTGGCCATCTCCTTGGCCAGGTCGAGAATGAAGGCGATGTGAGGGCCTCCCCAGGCGGCGATCTCGCGATCCGAGTGCCAGCCTCCCGCATTGGAAGCCTGAACCGATGGCGTCGTCTCGCGCTTCTTCAGGATGATGGCGGTCAGTTCCGCGTTGCGCGCCTCGGCGCCCGGCACTTCCAGCGCCGCCACCGGCGTCGCGAAAAGTCCTCGGATGGCGATATTCATCCGGGTGGTCATTGCATGTCCCCGACAGCGGTGGTCGCGCCCGCGCGCCGTGATTGGCGCGATCGACAAACAACAGCATAAGCGCGACCCAATGTATATCGCAGTCGGGATCGGCGCTCAGGGGCGCGACGGATGAGCAGAGAGCGAAGCGTTTCGTTTCGCTCTCTGCGGAATTGAGCGCCGTGTCGTTTTGGCGCTTCGGCTTCGTCCGGCGCGTTTGATCGGGCTTGAAATTTGCGGCGAAAAAGTTGCGCGAAAGGGCACAGACGCATGAAATCATTGCGTCGCGTAACTGTGTGCGCGGGTGCGTCAGAGGCGGCGAAAAGGCCCGCTCCTAGTCCATCCCGTGATATGACGTCCGTTCGTCATGAGAGGATGAACCATGAAGAACCGCCAGTGGCTGCTCGCGCGCCGTCCGGACGGAGCGATCAAGGACAGCGACTTCAATTTCGTCGAGACCGACGCGCCGACTCCCGGCGAGGGCGAAGTGCTGGTGCGGAACCTGATGCTGTCCTGCGACCCGACGCAGCGGGGCTGGATCGCCATGGACACGTATCTGCCGGCGGTCAAGATCGGCGAGGTTGTCCGCTCGAACGGCGCGGGCCGGATCATGGCGTCGAACCATCCGGGCTTCGCGGTCGGCGACATCGTGTCCGGCCGTGTCGGCTGGCAGGACTATGTCGCGATGAACCCGAAGGGCCAACTCAGCAAGCTGCCTCCAGGCGCGCCGCTGGAGCTGGCGATGAGCGCGCTCGGCTTGACCGGGATCGCCGCCTATTTCGGTCTACTGGAGGTGGGGCGCCCTGTCGCGGGCGAAACGGTCGTCGTCTCGGGCGCGGCCGGCGCCACGGGCTCGGTCGTCGGCCAGATCGCCAAGATCAAAGGCTGCCGCGCGATCGGCGTCGCGGGCGGCGCGGAGAAATGCCGCTGGCTGACCGACGAGGCAGGCTTCGACGCGGCGATCGACTATAAGTCGGAGAACGTTTCCGCGCGGCTCAAGGAACTCTGTCCGAAGGGCGTCGACATCTTCTTCGACAATGTCGGCGGCGACATCCTCGACGCCGCGCTGGCGCGGCTCGCGATGCGAGGCCGGGTGGTGCTGTGTGGCGGCATCGCGAGCTACAATGCGGCGAAGCCGCCGCCCGGACCGAAGAACTATCTGAACCTGGTGGTCCAGCGCGGACGCATGGAAGGCTTCCTCGTGCTCGATTACATGTCTCGCGCTCACGAGGCGATCGGCGCGCTCGCCGGCTGGGTGCAGTCGGGAAAGCTCAAGAGCAAAGTCGACGTGCAGCAGGGCCTCGAGAACGCGCCGGCGACCCTGCGCCGGTTGTTCGACGGCCGCAACGAGGGCAAGCAGCTCCTGCGCATCGCGGAGTGAATGAAGTCTTGAGCGTTTCCGGATCGCTTTCCGCGCGTTTTGCTCGGATATAGCCGCTGCGACGACAGCCCGTCATTGCAAACTACCAATCGCCGCCCCTTGACCCGAGGCCCCATACAAGGATGAGGCGCGCCAACGCGACGCTCTGCATCGCTGATCAGGTCCGTCAGCTGGCGGCCAGATCGCGGGAGCCTTCTCTTTTGCCGGCCGTCGGTGTTTGGTCGTGACCGGCGGGAGGGCGGGCGATGCGGGGATCCCTCGGGGAGAAGATCAACCAGGGCGGCACGGCGGACATCCACGCCTGGGCGCCAGGTCAGGTCGTAAAACTGTTCAAGGAAGGTTTCCCGCCACAGTTCGGCCAGCACGAGGCGCGGATGACCCAGGCCGTTTTCGCCGCCGGCCTGCCAGCGCCGGAGCTGTTCGGCGAGGTGACGCTCGACGGACGCTTCGGCATCGTGCTCGGCCGCCTCGACGGACCGACACTGCTGCAGGTCACGCGCAGCGGCGCCGTGACGTTCGCCGAGGCAGGCGCGATCCTTGCATCCCTCAGCCTGTCCGTTCACAGGATGTCGCCGCCGCCGGAGGCTTTCCATCTGCGCGGCTGGATGGCTGCCGAATTCAGGCTCTCGGGCGACATCGTGCCCGAACACGTCGCCTCCGGCATCCTCGCGCTGATCGACCGCCTGCAGCAGCCGGGGGACGGGCTGTGCCATGGCGACATCCACCCCGAAAACGTGATCATGACGGCGGACGGTCCGCGGCTGATCGACTGGACCTTTGCGATCCGCGCGCCTGCGGCCCTCGATCATGGGTTCACTCACATCAACCTGACCGAGTTTGCCCTCGACGTCACCGACAATCCGCGGCGGCCGCTTGCGGTCAATGCCGCCGCGCAATCCGAATACGCGCGGCTGTCCGGCGAGCCGGTAGCGGCGCTGAGGCAAGCGATGAAGACCTGGCTGCCGATCGCGATCGTCCGCTACTTCCTGCTCATGGGCGGGCCGACGAGCGAGCGATGGCGGCGAATGATGCAGCGCGCCGAAGCGGCCCTGCGCCCGCAGGACTGAATCCTTCCTCGCGTGCGTGGCCGTCGATGCGACTGTTGTGTCGGTTTCCGGTCAGAAGCGGCAAAGACCGGCGATCTTCGCGCCGTTCTGGAGAAGGCCCCTGACGCCGACGTTTTGCGCGAGATGATCGGCTTCGCCGCGAAGCGGCTGATGGAGATGGAGATCGGGACGCTGGTTGGCGCATTGTTATCGGGGCTTGTAACGCCGCGCTACGGCGCGTGGGTCCTGGCGGCTCCGGCCTGCGGCGCTGGCGGCGTTTGGTCGTCCTGACCGCCCTGGAGGTTGACGGTGGCGACCGCCGGAAATCGTGTTTAATGAAAAACAGAAAAACATGCTTGCGGAACGAAAGAAGGTCGAGTAAACTGTTAGTGAATAGCAGAAAGACATGACAATGGCTCAGGACGACGACATCGAGACGACGCAGATCAAGCCCGAGGGCGCCAGGCGGCGGCGCGCAACGAAACGCGATCAGGCCAAGCGCGACTTGCGACTCGTCGAGAAGCTGGCCGCCGGCGCGACCATCGAGGAAATCGCGGCGAACGAAGGGATATCGGTGAAATGGGCGCGCGAGCGCAAGGCGGCGCTTCTGGCGAGCCGCGTCATCGACACGCCGCATGAGTTCATCAAGCTGCAGATCCGCCGCCTGAACGAGGCGATGCTCGTCTCCTACAGCGCCATGAGCCTTGGCGATCTGAAGGCGGTCGACAAGGTGATCAAGGTCGCGCGCGAGCTCGACCGCTACCACGGGTTCGGCCCAGCTCGCGATCGCGCGCCAGAGCTATTTCCCGCCGCGCCGCGTCGCGCCGCCCCGCTGCTCGCTCTGCTCAGCCGCCGGCGCGGAGCCGGCGATGGATTGGGAGCGAGAGCGCAGCCGTCGACGACGGCGCGCCGAGGAAGGACATCCCAGTCGCGGACTGAAAGCGCGTTCTCCGAGCCTCGATGACCGGCCGAAGGTCAAGCCAGTTGCACGACGAAGCCGGCCGCTCCGAGCGGGAAATGGGGCTTCATGCACCTGATTTCTGCAGCCATTAACACGCTGATTCGATTGAAGTCGGCGTGGAGGGGATAACTCTTGAATTTCGCACCGATCGCATACCCTCGATTATGGAGTCAGAAGCTCCCGTCATCTTTGATTAGATCAAGCCTCGTTTGGCGAACACCTTTTCCAATTCGGCGCTGGCCTCTGAGACTATGCCGCCAAGTCGATAGCTGACTAAGTAGCTCGGTGACTTCATTACGGTGATGACCGGGCCGCCGCTGATGCCCCCAAGGTCAGTGTTAGGCGGGAGCGATGGAACGTCGCTCGTTTCCATTAGGTATTCCCGCTCAAACAAACAGCTTATTTGATCATCGGAAACTGTTCTAGCAATGCCAAGGGCTAACGAATATGCCAAAACTTATATCACGCGTGTCTATTACGCGCCGCTCGATCCCTGGATATCCGCCGATCATGATGCCTCTGCCTTCTTGGGGAGGGGAGGGCGGCCACGACGCTAACGGCAGTTCTACCCGGGCCAGCCTGCACCGAAGCGGCCAATCAGATCGCCAGCTTCGAAGCCGGCAAGGTCCAGCTCGTCTGATCTGGCGATGAGGCGCGACCGCGAAATCGTGCAGCGATTTGTCGGCGATCTGCAAAACGACCCCGCCGGGGTCAAACGCTTCAAGGCACCCGGCAACAACATGGTCAGCCGTTAGGCCGATTGTCCGGGTCGGCGTCTTCACAAGGGTTACGGTCCCATTGCCTAGAACCGTGCGGGCCGTGCGGGCCGCGAACCAAAATAGCGGCACGCAACAACTTGCAATGAATTCGCGACTAGGTTGACCGGTGAGTTTTACAATTTCCCGAGCCCAGAGTTTCCGCTCCATCGGGTGGCCATCCGGAGGCGTCCATTCGCTCATTGCGCTAACCATGCTCTCCAAGGCCTTTACTTCAACTGAGTTGGTTCAGAAATATGAATTTCTGCAAAAGCGCAGCAAACGCGTAATTCTGATATACATGATGCCATAGTTGTTTATGTGCGTGGAGACCGACCAGTAGATTTAATTTTCGATCCCTCCCGTAGTGCGGGAGTACTGCGGAGCCGCGCTCAATGTTCGGAGCCATTCAACACCTCGGCCCGAGGCGCCGCGAAGCTGCCTTGAAGGACGCTTCAGCCAGCGCAGCCAAGGCCATCCTTCGAGACGCGACCCTCTGCGTCGCTCCTCAAGATGAGGTCCGTCATTCCTGGCCGGATTTTCAGCGCGGAACTAAACGGGGTCGTAAGTCCCTGATTCCATTAGTGGGCGCCGGTAAAATTACTGCTGAGTGCGGCGCGGACGTTTTGACGCTCCCACGAATCGCCTGCGACATCTGTCTTGTCATTCCCGACGGCTGCGCAGCGGCCGATCGGGAATCCAGCCGCCGGCGCTCGGTCTGGATTCCCGGTCGGACCTTCGGTCCGCCGGGAATGACAAAGTCTTTACTCCGCCGCCACCGCCGTCACCGGCACGTAGTTCAACACCGGCCCGAGCCACCGCTCCACTTCACCGACGTCCATGCCCTTGCGCGCCGCATAGTCCTCGACCTGGTCGCGCTCGACCTTGGCGACGCCGAAGTAATGCGCGTCGGGATGAGCGATGTAGACGCCGCTCACCGATGAGGCTGGCCACATGGCGTAGCTCTCGGTGAGCTGAACGCCGGTCGCGCGCTCCGCGTCGAGCAGCCGGAACAGGGTCGCTTTCTCGGTGTGGTCGGGTTGCGCGGGATAGCCGGGCGCCGGTCGAATGCCGTTGTACGGCTCGGCGATCAATTCGTCGGGCGCGTAGGCTTCATCAGGCGCATAGCCCCAAAGTTCGCGGCGCGCGCGGGCGTGGACCGCCTCGGCGAGCGCTTCGGCGAACCGGTCGGCCAGCGCCTTGACCATGATCGAGGAATAATCGTCGTTGGCGTGCTCGAAGCGCTTGGCGATCGCGTCATCGGCGAGCCCGGCGGTGACGACGAAGGCTCCGACATAATCGTGGGCGCCGCTCGAAGCGGGCGCAACGAAATCGGCAAGCGCGACGTTCGGCTTCCCGTCGCG
Organism: uncultured Alphaproteobacteria bacterium; assembly: GCA_963820095.1. Classification (GTDB taxonomy): domain Bacteria; phylum Pseudomonadota; class Alphaproteobacteria; order Rhizobiales; family Beijerinckiaceae; genus Roseiarcus. Next base: position 76,284 of record CAWFZA010000023.1, on the reverse strand, counting down.
ACGGGCAAGCTGCTGGCGAAGCGTGAACAGCGTCGCCACCGGCGTCGCGCGCGAATCGTCGGCGAACAGCTGGATGTCGTCGCCGACCCTTCGCCGCCGGCCAGAAGCCGACCACCGCTTTCGGCGCGAACCATTGCTCGTCGATGATGTGCTTGAGCATGGCTTGTGCGTCCTCGTACAACGAGCGCGCCGCCGCCCCCTGTTCCGGGTCGTCGAGGATGGCGGGATAGCGGCCCTTGAGCTCCCAGGTCTGGAAGAACGGGGTCCAGTCGATGTAGCGGGCCAAGTCGGCAAGGTCGTTCCATTCGAACGCGCGCGGCCCAAGATAGCTCGGCGTCGTGGGGCGATAAGCGCTCCAGTCAACCTTGAGGGCGTTGGCGCGCGCCTTTGCGAGGGGAATCCGGACCTTGTCGGCTTCACTGCGCTCATGCGCCTCCGCGACTTTACGGTATTCGGCGCGCACCGACTGGATGGTCGCGGCGCGCGTCTCGGGCGACAGCAGCGACGCGACCACGCCGACGGCGCGGCTGGCGTCGTTGACATGCACCGCTTGCGAGCGCGCGTAGCGGGGATGGATCTTGACCGCCGTGTGGACACGGCTGGTTGTCGCGCCGCCGATGAGCAGGGGAATGTCGAAGCCCTCGCGCTCCATCTCGGAGGCGACGTGAACCATTTCGTCGAGCGACGGGGTGATGAGGCCGGAAAGCCCGATGGCGTCGGCACGTCTGCGCGCGACGGCGAGGATCTTCGACGCTGGCGTCATCACGCCGAGATCGATGATCTCGTAATTGTTGCACGCGAGCACGACGCCGACGATGTTCTTGCCGATGTCGTGGACGTCGCCCTTGACGGTCGCGAGCACGATCGTGCCCGCGGTCTGGCGCTCGTCGCCGCCCGCGGCCTTGTCCGCCTCCATATACGGCAGGAGTAGCGCCACCGCCTGCTTCATGACGCGCGCGGACTTGACGACCTGCGGCAGGAACATCTTGCCGGCGCCGAACAGGTCGCCGACGACGTTCATGCCGGCCATCAGCGGGCCCTCGATGACGTCGAGCGGACGCTTGGCCTGAAGCCGCGCCTCTTCGGTGTCGGCCTCGATAAGGTCGGTGAGCCCGTTGACGAGCGCATGCGCGATACGCTTGTCGACCGGCCATGTGCGCCATTCGAGATCCTGCGGCTTCGTCTCCATTCCGCCCTTGCCGCGAAAGCGCTCAGCGATGGCAAGGAGGCGCTCGGTCCCGTCCGGGCGGCGGTTGAGGACGACATCCTCGCACGCCTCGCGCAAATCGGGTTCGATCGTCTCGTAGACCGCGAGCTGGCCCGCGTTGACGATCCCCATGTCCATGCCGGCCTGGATGGTGTGGTAGAGAAACACGGCGTGCATGGCCTCGCGCACAGGCTCGTTGCCGCGGAACGAGAATGAGAGGTTCGACACGCCGCCGGAGATGTGCGCGAGGGGCATTGCCTGGCGGATCTGTCGCGTCGCCTCGATGAAGGCGACGCCGTAGCCGTTATGCTCCTCGATGCCGGTCGCGACCGCGAAGATGTTCGGGTCGAAGATGATGTCCTCGGGTGGAAAGTCCGCCTTCTCCGTCAGAAGCTTGTAGGCGCGCGTGCAAATCTGGACCTTGCGCTCGAGCGTGTCGGCCTGGCCCTGTTCGTCGAACGCCATCACCACGACGGCCGCGCCATAGTCGCGCACCAGCTTGGCCTGGCGGAGGAATTCCTCCTCGCCTTCCTTCATCGAGATCGAATTGACGATCGGCTTGCCCTGGACGCACTTGAGGCCGGCCTCGATCACCGAGAATTTCGACGAATCGACCATCACCGGCACGCGCGCGATATCCGGCTCGGAGGCGACGAGGTTGAGAAATTCGACCATCACGGCCTTCGAGTCGATCAGGCCCTCATCCATATTGATGTCGACAACCTGCGCCCCATTCGTCACCTGATCGAGCGCGACGACGAGCGCTCCGGCATACTCGCCTGCGGTGATGAGCTTGCGGAACTTGGCTGAGCCGGTGACGTTGGTGCGCTCACCGATGTTGACGAACGGAATGTCGGAGGTGAGCGTGAACGGCTCGAGGCCCGAGAGGCGCAGCATCGGCGCGAGCGTCGGGGGCGTACGCGGCTTGAACTTGCCCATGGTCTCCGCGATGACGCGGATGTGTTCCGGCGTCGAGCCGCAGCACCCACCGACGATATTGACGATGCCGTCGGCGGCAAAGTCGGCGATCTGCTCCGCCATCGCCTCCGGGCTTTCGTCATATTGGCCGAAGGCGTTGGGCAGGCCGGCGTTGGGATAGGCGCACACGAGCGTGTCGGCCGCGGCGGAAATCTCCGCCAGATGCTCGCGCATCGCGCTTGCGCCGAGCGCGCAATTGAGGCCGATGGAGAACGGGCGCGCGTGGCGCACCGAATGCCAGAACGCCGTCGGCGTCTGTCCGGAAAGGGTGCGCCCGGAGCGGTCGGTAATGGTGCCCGAGATCATGAGCGGCATCGGAAAGCCGCGCTCAGTGAAGGCCTCGAAGCAGGCGAAGATCGCGGCCTTGGCGTTCAGCGTGTCGAAAATGGTTTCGATGAGGAGGATGTCCGCTCCGCCGTCGATGAGCCCCTGATCTGCTCGCCATAGGCGATGCGCAGCTCATCGAAGCTGACCGCGCGGAAGCCCGGATTGTTGACGTCCGGCGACAGAGACGCGGTTCGGTTCGTCGGCCCCAAGGCGCCCGCGACGAAGCGGCGTCTGCCGTCCGCCTTCTGCGCCTTGATCGCCGCCCGGCGAGCGAGGCGCGCGCCGTCGCGGTTGAGTTCGTAGACCTGATCCTCCATGCCATAGTCGGCCTGGGCGATCGAGGTCGAAGAGAAGGTGTTGGTCTCCAGAATGTCAGCGCCCGCGAGCGCATAGGCCAGATGAATGTCTTCGATCGCCTGGGGCTGGGTGAGGGTTAAAAGATCATTGTTGCCCTGCAAAAGGCGGTCGCAGGAATGAAAGCGTTGGCCTCGGAAGTCGGTCTCACCGAGATTGAGGCACTGAATTTGCGTGCCCATGGCGCCGTCGATGAGCAGAATGCGTTGGCCCGCGGCGCTTTTCAGCGCGGTCAGCGCGTCCTCGCGGCGCGCCAGGTCGGTGTCAAAGGCGGGGCTGGGAGACCAATTCATTCCGCATTCCGCTCCAGTGCTATACCGATATAATCATATAAACATGTCTTTATGTGAAGGCAAGACGTTTTGCTGCAGCCGCCGGAGCGCCAAAAGCCTTTGCGGCCGCACGGCGATCTGCCAAAAGCATGGCGCCCTCTCGGTATGCGCCCAGTTAAAGCAGCGACCTGGCCTACACGAACGAGAGGGCGCGGGAGGAAAGGCGATCCAAACGGCGGAAATTGTCCCGTGAGCGATCACCGACCGAGTTGCGCTCAGCGTGGCGACGCGGCCTTCCCGTTCAGGATCCAGGCAGGGTTTCAGTTATGAATGACAGGGTCGACGGACCGAACACTCGCTTTTCGATCACCGATCAAGAGGCGCTTCAATTCCACTCGCGAGGGCGGCCCGGCAAGCTCGAGATCATGCCGACGAAGCCCATGGCCACCCAGCGGGACTTGTCGCTCGCCTATTCGCCGGGGGTTGCGGTTCCGGTCAAGGCGATCGCGGCTGATCCCTCGACCGCGTTTGATTACACGACGCGCGGCAACATGGTCGCGGTCATTTCCAACGGCACGGCGATCCTCGGCCTCGGCAACCTTGGCGCGCTCGCCTCGAAGCCGGTCATGGAAGGCAAGGCTGTCTTGTTCAAGCGCTTTGCCGACGTCGATTCGATCGACCTGGAAGTCGGAACCGAGGATCCGGACGAATTCATCAACGCGGTGAAATATCTCGGGCCGTCATTCGGCGGAATCAATCTCGAGGACATCAAGGCGCCGGAGTGCTTCTACATCGAGGAGCGGCTGCGCGAGGTGATGGACATTCCCGTCTTTCACGACGATCAGCACGGGACTGCGATCATCGCGGCCGCGGGGATGATCAACGCCATGGACCTGACCGGGCGCGACATCAAAACAACGCGGCTCGTATGCAACGGCGCCGGGGCCGCCGGCATCGCCTGTCTCGACTTGATCAAGGCGATGGGATTCGAGTCCGCCAATGTCATTCTCTGCGATACGAAAGGTGTCGTCTATCGCGGTCGTCAGGAAGGCATGAACCAGTGGAAGTCGGCGCATGCGATCGAGACGCCGCTGCGAACTCTCGAGGACGCGCTCAGCGGGGCGGACATTTTCTTCGGTCTTTCTGCAAAGGGCGCGCTCACTCCGGAAATGGTCCGAAGCATGGCGCCCAATCCCATCATTTTTGCGATGGCCAATCCGGATCCAGAGATCACCCCGGAGGACGCGAAGAAGGCGCGCGAGGACGTGATCATCGCAACCGGACGCTCCGACTACCCGAACCAGGTCAATAACGTGCTCGGGTTTCCGTACATTTTCCGTGGCGCCCTCGATGTGCGCGCCAAGACGATCAACATGGAGATGAAGATCGCCGCGGCGCAGGCGCTCGCCAATCTGGCCCGTGAGGACGTTCCTGACGAGGTCGCGGCGGCCTATCGCGGGGCGAGGCCGCGCTTCGGGCGCGACTACATCATTCCGGTTCCGTTCGATCCGCGCCTAATTCATGTCGTGCCCATCGCAGTCGCCAAGGCCGCGATGGCCTCCGCAGTCGCTCGTCGACCCATCGTCGACCTCGAGGCCTACAAGGCGCAATTGTCCGCGCGTCGCGACCCGATCGCAGGCGCCATGCAGTTGATCATCGAGCGGGTCCGGCGGACTCCTAAACGCGTGGTGTTCGCCGAGGGCGAAGAAGAGCAGGTGATCCGCGCCGCCTATTCGTTCGTCAATCAGGGCCTTGGCGAGGCGATATTGGTTGGCCGCGAAGACCGCGTGCGAAGCGTCGCCAAGGCGACGGGCCTCGATCTTGCAGTCAAGGGCATCGAGATCCACAACGCGCGATTGTCGCAGCGCAACTCCATTTACGCCCAGTTCCTCTACGAGCGGCTGCAGCGGAAGGGTTATCTGTTTCGCGATTGCCAGCGCATGATCAACCAGGATCGCAATTACTTCGCCGCTGCAATGGTTGCGCGCGGGGACGCCGACGCGATCGTGACCGGGGTCACCCGCAACTTCTCGATCGCTCTCGAGGAAGTCCGCCGCGTCATCGACGACAAGCCGGGTCACAGAGTTGTCGGCGTCTCGATCATCCTATCGCGGGGACGTCCCATTCTGGCCGCCGACACCGCGATCGCCGAGATGCCGACTGCGGCGGATCTTGCGGAAATCGCGATCGAAGCGGCCGGCGTGGCCCGTCGGCTCGGTTACGAGCCGCGCGTGGCGATGCTCGCCTTCTCCAATTTCGGGCATCCGCCTGGCGAGCGCGCGCTGCGCGTGCAGGAGGCGGTGCGGATTCTTGACGCGAAGCGGGTGGATTTCGACTACGACGGCGAAATGGGGGCCGACGTAGCGCTCAACAAGGAGCTGATGGCCGCCTATCCGTTCTGCCGGCTGAAAGACACCGCGAACGTGCTCATCATGCCAGCCTTCCACTCTGCCGCCATCTCAACCCGCATGCTGCAGGAACTCGGCGGCGCCACAGTCATTGGACCGTTGATCGTGGGGCTCGAGAAGCCGGTGCAGATCGTCTCTCTCGGAGCGAAGGATTCCGACATCGTGAACATGGCGGCCCTGGCCAGCTTTAACATTGGCGGGTGACGCTCATCCCGCCTTTATGTCCGGGGCTTCCCAGACTTAACCTACGCTGACCGTCGTCGTCTCCAGTCCCAGAACAGCCTTCTGATAGGTCCATTCCACCAGGCCCGCGGCCTGACTAGCGAGACGAACGCCCTCGCGACCGAGCTTCTCGAGGGCCGAGGAGCGACGCAGCGATGCGCTCCGGTCGGTCGCAGCCATCGCGGTGGTGAACGCCTTGCCGCCCTCCTTCGGCTCAAGAAGGTGATCTTGGATCGCGATCGCGGGAGTGAGCTGATAGATGCGCAGCCCGAGGCGGCGGGGGTGATTGGGGAATAAAGCATAATCCGCCGGGAGCGAGGCGCTGGCCGTCAACTCAAGGTAACGGGCCGCGCCCTCTCGGGTGACGATGTAAGCGGCGCTGCTTTGGTGGCGCGAATAGAGTCTTCGCGACCTGGCGATTCCCCACTGCGACCTGCTTTTCTCCGAGTTCCACCTTCTGCAGATAGGTGTCGAGCTTAATGGAATGGGCGCCCGGCGGTATCCACAAGGCGCTTTCCGTGAGCGCCCTGAATCCCGGCCATATGTGGAGGTCGTCCTCGACAACGCAGGCGCAGTCCCCCGGGCCGTTCAGGAACTGGCGCCACGCAACCCGATGGCTCTCCAGGCAGGCGCAGTTCGAAACAAGTGAGCCCTTTTGTGGTCGGCGGCAGGCTTAACCCGTCCACGGCGGAAATGCGCTCGAACGCAACGCCGTTCAGCTGATCGCGCATATGCGCGAGGCGGGAGATGTCGCGATCGAGGTTGATCAGGAAAATCTTCATGGGCGGGCCCAGCGCTTCCGCTCCGGCTCGTTCAGCGTCGAGCGCCTGCTCGTAAGATTGTCTCGCGGCGATTCACCCAGCGCATAGCGCTCAAACCTTCATCTGCGCGCCAAGCTCAACGACGCGATCGGAGGGAAGATTGAAGAAGTCCGGGGCGCTCGCCGCCTGCTTCGTCATGGCGATGAACAGTTTGTCCTGCCACAGCGGCATGCCGGAGTTGGGCGCCGTCTTCAGTGTGCGCCGGCCTAGGAAGAACGAGGTCGTCATGATGTCGAACTTGAGCCCGGCCTTTCGCATCGCCGCCAGGGCCCGGGGGATGTGGGGTTGCTCCATATAGCCGAAATGAAGCGTGACCAACATGAAATCGGACGACAGAACTCTTCATCTCGTATCGATTGGCGGCGGCCACGCGCGGGGTCGTCTCGTTGCGGACGTTCAAAAGGACGACGCGCTCGTGCAGCACCTTGTTGTGCTTGAGATTGTGCATCAGCGACGACGGGGCCGATGTCGGATCGTTGGTGAGGAAGACCGATGTTCCCTGGACCCGCACCGGCTTCGACTTCTCGAGCATCTTGATGAGGTCCAGCATCGGGATCGAGTCCCGATGGGTTCTAGCGAGCAGAATGGCGCTGCCGCGCGACCAGGTCCACATCAGGATGAACATCGCCGTGCCAAGCGTAAGGGGGACCCAGCCGCCGTCCACGACCTTGTAGAGGTTGGCGACAAAGAAACCGATGTCGATCACGAGAAATCCGCCAGCGAGCGCCGCCGCCCCCCAGATCGACCATCTCCACAACTTCCAGACGACGAAAAAGGCAAGGGAGGTGTCGACGACCATCGTGCCAGCGACGGCGATGCCATAGGCGTTGCCGAGCGCTTCGGAGGTGCGGAACAAGAGGACCAGCGCCAGGACTCCAATCAGGATGATGCGGTTGACGCGCGGAATGAAAATCTGCCCTTCCTGGGTCGAGGAGGTGTGGACGATTTCAAGCCGCGGCAGCAACCCGAGCTGGATCGCTTGGCTGGTTAACGAAAAAGCGCCGGTGATGACGGCTTGGCTGGCGATGACTGTCGCCGCGGTCGACAGAAGGATGAGGGGCACGAGCGCCCAGGCCGGCGCCATCAAATAGAAGGGGTTCTCGACCGCGTTCGGATTGGTAATGATCAGCGCGCCCTGGCCGAGATAATTGCACACCAGCGCCGGCAGAACGATGAACAGCCAGGCGGCCTGGATTGGCCGGCGTCCGAAATGGCCCATGTCGGCATAGAGCGCTTCCGCGCCGGTCACCGCCAGAAAGACGCTGCCGAGGACGACGAATCCGATCAGACCATGGGCATGGATGAAGAATAGCCCCGGGATGGGGCTCAGGGCCTCCAAAATGATCCAGGCAGAGGCAATGTGCATCAAACCAAGGGCGGCGTTGACCCCGAAAAACGTCACCATGATCGGGCTAAAGAAAGCCGCAACACGGGCCGTGCCCCGGCTCTGGGCCACGAACAGCAGCACAAGGATGACGAGCGTCGCCGGCAGCACATAGCCCGCCAGGTCGGCGTCGACCTGCTTCAATCCTTCAAGCGCGGAGAGGACCGAAATAGCCGGAGTGATAATCGCGTCGCCCGTGAAGAGAGCCGCGCCGGCGACGCCGAGCAGAAATACGATCGTGGTCCGCCGCCCGAGGGCGTTCTGTGCGAGCGCAACCAGCGACAGCGTGCCCCCTTCGCCCTTGTTGTCCGCCTGCATCAGGAACAGCACGTATTTTCCGGTGACGACAAGCAGCAGCGCCCAAATGATGAGCGAGACGACGCCGATGACTTGAGAGGGGACGAGCGCGCCTCCATCCAACTGACTGAGCGCCGTTCTCAATGCATAGAGCGGACTCGTGCCGATATCGCCGAACACAACGCCGATCGAGCCGAGCGCCATAACCCCGAAATTCCTGGAAGCATGCGCCCGGGTCTCGCCGCCGCCGCTAACAGACGAAGGCGAAACGGCATCCTTCAAAACGGGATTTGACATTCGAAAAGCTGGACCTCGCGGCCACCGGGCCGTCAAACGGCGGGTGTCTATACCCTCTCATCCCGATGACGGGAAGTGCGGGAAATTTCGCACTCTGTAACATCGGGCGCCCTTCTTTTGTGCCGCGCCCTTGCGGCGGCCTACGCCCCCGAGCTGGACCCGGCCCGCCCGGCGTGTTCAGCGACCAGCCGCGCCACGATTTCCGGCTTCTCGACGTTTGGCAAATGGCCTGCGCCTTCAACGATTTCGAACCGGGAGCCGGGGATCAGCGCCGCCGTTTCCTTAACCAGGGCGACTGGCGTGGAGCCATCCTCGTCGCCGACCAGGCAAAGGGTCGGCGCCTGGATGCCTCCAGCATATGGTCGGAGGTCGGCGCGCTTCAAGGCGCCGCAGGCGGCGAGATAGCCTTGTTTCGGCGTCCGCGTCAGCATCGCCCGCATGCCGGCAAGCTCGGCTGATCGCCGAGCCCGAAAATCGGCCGTGAACCACCGTTCCAGGGTGGCGTCCGCGAGCGCTTCAATGCCACCGCGCTCGACCTCACCCATTCGCTGGTCCCAGACCTCGTCGGTTCCGATTTTCGCTGCCGTGTCGCAAAGCACGAGTGTGGCGACACGCGCCGGATTCTGACGATAAAGCTCCTGCGCGATCAAGCCGCCGATGGACAGACCGACGATCGTTGGGCGCCGGACACCGACGACGTCCAGAAGGCCCATGAGATCGCTCGCATAGTCAGCCATGTCGTTCCTGTCCGGGCCGGATTCGGAAAGGCCGTGGCCGCGCTTGTCATAAAGCACGATACGGAAATCCGGCGCGAGGATTTCGGCGACCTCATTCCAGATGCGGAAGTCGCAGCCGAGCGAGTTGATGAAGACGAGCGGCGGGCCGTCGCGCCGGCCCTGATCGGAAAAGTGGATGACGAGGCCGTTGGCCTTCACGAATCTCATGGCGGAAAGCTCTCGGACGGATCGTGGCGCGGGTCACAGGGAAAGGGCCCACCCATACCAGATGAGGCGAGCGGCGCGCGCCCGCGCAGGCGCGCCGCACAGCGGCCAAGAACCAGCGTAGCGGCAATTTTACCGGCGCGGTCGTTTGGATTTCAAAGGGTTACGACCCCGTTTAGTTCCGCGCTTGCGGAGAGGCCGGAAATGGAGCCCCGCGCGGGCGCCTCTCTCCAATGCTTCCCAGCGTGTATGTAACAGTTCTTTTATGTGTGATAGGCTGACCGAGCATCGTCAGGGCGGGAGTTTCTCGGACGGACCACGACGCGTGTCGCGGAAGAAGGTCCACCAATACCAGAGAAGGGCGAGCGGCGCCCCGAAATCGACAATGGCGTCGAGACCCGGGATCGGCGTCGCCGGAATGGCCAGCATCCCGGCCGCCGCCGTGGCGCCGACGCGGTAACTCAACGCGACCAGCACCCGCTTCAGCGGATTGTCGTTCGGCATCCGCGAAATGATCACGATAAGCGCCGAGAGGACCACGGTCATCGCGACGACGAAAACGAGCAGGTCACGGATAATCCGTTCGACCGCGGATAACGCCTCCATGAGCTGCCTCCATTCGCCGCCGTGGCTATAGACCGCGCATCTTTCATTTGAAACGGCCGCCGGCGAGATGTCAGGCAACCCGATTCCGCGCTTCCGGCGCAGGCGCGCCGATGCGAAATTCATGATAGCATCGCGAAATCCCGGGGCGGCGCCATGGCGGAAACGCGGAAGATTGCTGCGATCCTGGTCGCCGATGTTGTCGGTTACAGTCGGCTCGCCGGGGCGGACGAGGAGGGAACGCTGGCGCGGCTGCGCGCGCTGCGCAGCGACCTGATCGATCCGGCGATCGCCGCGCATCACGGGCGGGTTGTCAAGCGCACCGGCGACGGCAGCCTCGTCGAGTTTCGCAGCGTCGTTGACGCGGTGCGCTGCGCCATCGAGGTGCAGACCGGCATGGTCGAGCGCAACGCCGGCCTGCCGCCCGAGCGACGGATCGAATTTCGCGTCGGCGTTCATTTGGGCGACGTCGTCGAGGAGGCCGACGGGGATCTGATGGGCGACGGCGTCAACATCGCCGCGCGGATCGAGGGCATCGCCAAGCCCGGGGCGATCTGCCTCTCCGAAGACGCCTATCGTCAGGTCAAGGGGCGACTTAACCTTGCCGTCATCGATCTCGGCCCGACCCAGCTCAAGAACATCGCCGAGCCGATCCGGGTCTATTCGCTTGACGTCAGCGCGCCGGCGGTCGCGAAGCAAACGCCCACTCATTCGCTCGAAAAACCCGCCCCGCCGCGCCTCTCGATTGTCGTCCTTCCCTTCGCCAACATGGGCGGCGACCCGGAGCAGGAGCATTTTGTCGACGGTGTCACTGAGAGCCTCACAACCGACCTCTCGCGGATACGAGGGGCGGTCGTGATCGGGCGCAACACCGCCTTCACATACAAGGGCAAGCACGTCGACCTGAAGGAGATTGGCCGGGAGTTGAACGTTCGCTATGTCCTCGAAGGCAGCGTCCAGCGCAGCGGCAATCGCATGCGCGTCAACGTGCAGCTCATCGACGCTGAGACGGGCAATCATCTCTGGGCCGAGCGGTTCGACAAGCCCCTGGCCGATCTGTTCGACATGCAGGACGAAATCGTTGCGCGCCTGGCAGGCGCGCTGAACGTTGAACTCGTCACCGCTGAGGCGAGACGCGCAGAAAAGGCCCCGACCCCTGACTCGATGGACCTCTATTTTCAGGGGATGGCTTGGCTCAACAAGGGTCGGACCCCGGACAATGTCGCCCAAGCGCACGGTTTTTTCGATCGCGCGCTCGCCGCCGATCCCGACAATGTCGAGGCGCTCGTCGGATCGGCGACTCGCGGACGTGATCGCTGGCGCACAGCTGTTTGTGGCCGATCCGACTGGCGGCCTTCGCTGCTGCCGAAGCGAAGTTGACCAAAGCCTTCTCGTCGGCGCCGGACCATGGGCGTGCACACATGCTCCTTGGAGTGGTCGACATTTGCACAAAGCGCGCTGCGGAGGGGATCGCGGAATGTGAACATGCGCTGGCGCTGGATCGAAATCTTGCCAGCGCCCATGCCTACATCGGATTTGGCAAGATTTTTGTCGGTCGCGCCGAGGAGACAGAGGCTCATGTTGGCGAAGGCCTTGCGCCTCAGTCCGCGCGACACGTTGGCTTACATCTGGATGACTGTTGCCGGCATGACGAAGAGTTATCTCGGCAGTTACGAGCAAGCGGTCGCATGGCTTCGACGGGCGATCGAGGCCAATCGAAATTCTCCGATAGCTTATTTTCACTTGGCCGCCGCCCTCGCGCAGCTTGGTCGAACGGCTGAGGCGCGTTCCGCGGCCAAGGCCGGCCTCGCACTCAACCCGGATTTCACGGTCTCCCGCGCCCGCACCCTCTGGACGGCATGGAGTGATGACCCGACGTATCTTGCCTTGATCGAGCCAGTTCTTGAAGGCTTGCGCAAGGCCGGAGTCCCCGAACAATGACAGCGGACCCGCCGCGATCCTCGCCACGATATGGCGCTGCTCTCGTCTAATGGAAAGAATGCCGCTCGCGCAGCGAGCTTGCGCCTCAGCCCGGCAACTCGAAGCGCATCAGGGCGCGTTCATGCAGGCTGCCGCACCAAACGCTTCGGCCGACACGGCAGACGCCAGTCACCGTCGCGAAGCCGCCATCCGTCCATTTGAAGTCGCGCACGCACGTGCCGCTCTCATCATAACCCGCAATCCAGGCGACGCGCGAAGGTTTGGGTTGCACGCTTTCCGGTAGGCGCGCCGCGAGCCGACGCAGAAAGAACGGCAGCTTGTACACCTTTTCGAGCATCGGGTTCGGTTCCGACGCGAAGGCCACCCAGACGACGCCGTCGCGATCTGTGCAGAGATTGTCGGGAAAACCGGGAAGCTCCGCGACCACCTCGCTTGTCCCCATGCGATCGCCTGCGAGCCGCAGGCGAAGCAGACGACGTCCTGCAGTCTCCGCGACGATGAGGCTTTTTCCGTCGCGTGACCGTACGAGACCATTGGCGAAACGCAAGCCGTCCATCAAGCGTGTCAACGCGTCGTCCGCCGCGCGGCGATAGACACGCCCTGTCGGCACGTTCTCGATGAAGTCTATTCTCCAGTCATGGAAGTTGTAGCGCATCGACGAGATGGTGAAGAAGAGATCGCCGTCGGGCGCAGCGACGACATTGCTGCAAAAGATGAGCGGCTCCGCGCCATCGCGAGTGACAAGCGCTTTGAGCGCGCCCGGTTCAGGTCTACGCGCTCAAGATTGGCCCGGGAAACGCCGCGCCGGGGCGGGGCGCCGCGCCAGTGGAAGCTCGGGAGCCCCCGCGCCTGTCGCTCGTCGCGCTGCCGTTCGCCAATCATCCGCGGCGACCCGGCGCTGGCGCGTTTCGTCGACGGAGTCGCGGAGCGCCTCACCACCGATGTTGCGCGCATGCTGTTGCGCCGTCGTCATCGATCGCTCAGCACCGCCTCAGTTGCATGGGCGAGTGCCGTTCGATCTTGTCGCTGGTTCGGCCTCGGCTGAACGGCCGCTACGTCTTCGCCGCGAGCGCTTCTGGAGGGCGACATCGCCGCCAAGCTGTTGACCGCGGTGATAGCGCAGCCGCGAGTGCAACGGCTGGCTCAGCACGGACCATTTTTCGGTTGACGGCACGCTGATCGAGGCTTGGGCGTCAATGAGGAGTCTCCGACCGAAGGACGGTTCGGACGAACCGCCGACGGCGGGCGGTGGGCGGAATCGCGAAGCGGATTTCCATGGCCAGAAGCGCTCCAACGAGACGCATGCTTCGACGACCGATCCGGAAGCGCGGCTGTATCGCAAGGGACCGGGCAAGGAAGCCAAGCTTTGCTTCATGGGACATGCGCTGATGGAGAACCGCAACGGCCTCGTTGTCGACGCCTGCTTGACCGAGGCCAACGGCCATGCCGAGCGGATCGCCGCGCTGCACATGATCGAGCCGCGCGCCGATCGGCCGCGACCGATCACGCTCGGCGCCGACAAAGCCTATGACGCCGAGGACTTCGTCAATGAACTGCGCTCGATGAATCGCGACGCCTCACGTCGCGCAGAACTGCCAATGGGCGTTCCTCGGCGATTGACGGCCGCACGACGCGACACGCGGGCTACGCCGCGAGCCAACGCATCCGCAAACGGATCGAGGAGGCCTTCGGCTGGATCAAGACCATCGCCGGCCAGGAGCGAACCAAGTTCCGTGGTCGCGAGCATGTCGGATGGGCCTTCACCTTCGCAGCCGCCGCCTACAATCTGGCGCGGTTGCCGAAGCTGCTGGAGGCCTCCTCGCGCAGGTTCCGGCGAACTGCCGACTGATCGGCCGCTGGAGGATCGTGGAGGCCGACCTCTGGGACCGGGCTCACCTCGATCTCTGCGGCCCGGCGAGGCTGACGATCACCGCACAAGGCGGCGAAATCACCTTCGGCGCCTTGGAGGCCGGCCTCGAAGTCGAATACGCGCGCGACTCATTGGCTTCACTGGGCCGGCTGCGAGGAAGGCGACGAGGTCGATGGCGAAGGAACCGCCGAACTTCTCGACGACGGCACCCTCGAGATCGAGCTCGAGTACCGAAACGGCGACGAAGCCGTCCTCAAAGCGAAACGGACCTTCTCAACAGCCTTTAGGGCTGTCGCAGATCAGAAGCCGCCCGTCCGTCGTCGCTTCGAGACCCAGAGGCCGGCCGCCAGTCTTGGCGACTTCGCGCACCGCTCCGTCCTTTGGGGCAACGGCGAGAATCCGCCCGTCGAGAAGCCCCGTGTATATCAGGCCATCGGAACCGACCACGACATCCTCCGGCCCCTCGCCGGGCAAAGGGATCAGGTCATAGGCGGGCAACTGAGCGGTCATGGCGAGTCCTCGACTTGCGACGCAAGGCTTTGGAAACTCGGCGATCGCAGAGTGACCTCGCGCCTCACGCCGTGCTCGCCGCCTTCCTGCCGAGCGCCGCCTGCGCGGCGGCGAGGCGGGCGATCGGGATGCGGAAGGGGGAGCAGGAGACGTAGTCGAGCCCCGCCTGTTCGCAGAAGGCGATCGAGGCCGGATCGCCGCCGTGCTCGCCGCAGACGCCCAGCTTGAGGTCGGGCCGGGTCTTGCGGCCTCGCTCGGCGGCGATGGTGACAAGCTCGCCGACGCCTTCGGTGTCGAGGGTTACGAATGGGTCGGCCTTCAAGAGTCCCTTCACGGTGTAGAAGCCGAGGAACGAAGCGGCGTCGTCGCGCGACATGCCGAGCGTGGTCTGCGTCAGGTCATTGGTGCCGAACGAGAAGAACTCGGCGCTTTCGGCGATCTCGCCGGCCCTCAGCGCGGCGCGCGGCAGTTCGATCATCGTTCCGACCTGATAGGGAACCTTGACCCCCGTCTCCTTGGCGACGGTCGTCGCCCATGGCGACGATGATCGTCTTGATCATGTCGAGTTCCGCTCGCCCGATCGTCAGCGGAATCATGATTTCCGCCGTGACCGGCTCGCCCGTCCTTCGCCCGGCCTCGACCGCGCCTTCGAAGATCGCGCGCGCCTGCATCTCGGCGATCTCGGGATAGCGGATTGCGAGCCGCACGCCGCGGAACCCGAGCATCGGATTGAATTCGTGGAGCTCCGCCGCGCGCGCGCGCAATTTCTCCGCGCTCACCTTCATCGCCTTGGCGACCTCGTCGATCTCCGCGTCGGTGTGCGGCAGGAATTCGTGCAGCGGCGGATCGAGCAGGCGGATCGTGACCGGGAGCCCACTCATGATCTCGAACAATTCGGCGAAGTCCTTGCGCTGCATCGGTAGCAGCTTGGCGAGCGCCGCGCGCCGTCCCCGCTCGTCGTCGGCGAGGATCATCTCACGCACCGCCACGATGCGCTCGCCTTCGAAGAACATGTGCTCGGTGCGGCAAAGCCCGATGCCCTCGGCGCCGAACGAGCGGGCGGTGCGCGCATCCGTCGCCGTCTCGGCATTGGCGCGCACCTTCATTCGCCGGACGGCGTCCGCCCAGCTCATGAGCGTAGCGAAATCGCCCGTCATCTCCGGCTTCACCATGGGCGCCGCGCCGGCCATCACCTCGCCCGAACCGCCGTCGATGGTGACGATGTCGCCCTTCTTCAAGCTCACGCCGCCCGCAGTCATCGTCTGCCCGGCATAGTCGATGCGGATGGCGCTCGCGCCGCAAACGCACGGCTTGCCCATGCCGCGCGCCACGACCGCGGCATGCGAGGTCATGCCGCCGCGCGTGGTCACGACGCCCTCGGCGGCGTGCATGCCGTGAATGTCCTCAGGCGACGTCTCGACCCGGACCAGAATCGATCTCCGCCCTGACTGACGCAACGCCTGCGCCTCGTCGGCGGAGAACACGATCTCGCCGCTCGCCGCCCCGGGCGAAGCGGGCAGGCCAGTCGCCAGCGCCGGCGGCTTGTTCTTCGGATCCAGCATCGGGTGCAGGAGCTGGTCGAGCGCGCCTGGCTCGATCCGGCTCACCGCATCCTCGCGCGAGATGAGGCCTTCGTTGGCCATTTCGACCGCGCAGCGCAGCGCGGCCTTCGCCGTCCGCTTACCGTTGCGAGTCTGCAGCATCCACAGTTTCCCGCGCTCGACCGTGAACTCGAGATCCTGCATGTCGCGGTAGTGCTTCTCGAGAAGCTGAGTGGTGGCGACGAATTGACCGAACACCTCGGGCATCAGCGATTCGAGCGAGGGCTCATTGGAATGGGCCGCTTTCCGCGCCGTCTCGGTGATGTTCTGGGGCGTGCGAATGCCCGCCACGACGTCCTCGCCCTGGGCGTTGATAAGAAATTCGCCATAGAGCTCTTTCGCGCCGGTCGAGGGATTGCGGGTGAAGGCGACGCCTGTCGCCGAGGTCTCCCCCATATTGCCGAACACCATCGCCTGCACATTGACCGCGGTGCCCCAATCGGCGGGAATGGCGTTAAGTCGCCGATAGGTGATGGCGCGCTGGTTCATCCAGGAGGAGAACACCGCGCCGATCGCGCCCCAGAGCTGATCTCGCGGGGCTTGCGGGAACGGCTTGCCGGTCTCCTCGATCACCCTCGCCTTGTAGTCGTCGATGATCAAGCGCCAGTCCTTGGCGCTGAGATCGGTGTCGAGCGCGTAGCCGTTGCTCTCTTTGTACTGCTCGAGGATGTCCTCGAAATTGTGGACATCCACCTCGAGGACCACATTGGAGTACATCTGAATGAAACGGCGATAGGAGTCGTAGGCGAAACGTGCGTCGTTCGAGGTCTTCGCCAGGGTTTCGACCGAGTCGTCGTTGAGCCCGAGGTTGAGGACGGTGTCCATCATGCCAGGCATCGAGGCGCGCGCGCCCGACCGCACCGAGACGAGCAGCGGATTGGCCGCGTCCCCGAATGCGCGGCCGGTCTGGGCGCCAATCTCGGCGACCGCCGCGTCGACTTGTGGCGGAAGGTCTGGAGGATAGGTTTTGCCGTTGGCGTAGAAGTGCGTGCAGACCTCGGTGGTGATGGTGAAGCCTGGAGGGACGGGCAGGCCAAGCGACGCCATTTCGTGCAGGTTGGCGCCCTTGCCGCCGAGCAGGTTCTTCATTTCGCCTCGCCCCTCGGCGCGCTCGGCGCCGAAGGAATAGACCCACTTCGTCATGTCCTATTTTCCCAATCTCGCGGAAGACCCAAACCCGCTCAGGCGCGCGCGTGCAATCCGACGCCGAAGCTCACCCATCCAACGCCGTGGAACAGAAGGTCGACGCCGAGCAGGGTGCCAAGCACATAAACGCTGTCGAGCGGCCAATGCGCCACAATGATCAAACCGAGCAGAATTGTTACAGCGGCGGCGAGGAACACCAGAGCGCGCGGATGGTCGGCCGGAAGCTGGGAAGCGAGGAAGGCCCGCACCACCCCGGCGGCGATGAGGCCGGCGCCCAGAAGCAGCGTTAGCGCGGCCGATGCGAGGACGGGATTGACGATGCACAGGACCCCGGCGGCGAGATAGGCAAGGCCGCCGATCACCCAAAGAAAAAACCGCCCCCATTCGCGCGAGTGCATGCCGATGCCGATCTCGGCGCCGCCAGCGATCAGGAACAGGATCCCGTTCAGCGTCACCGTCACGATGGTCGCGATGAGCGAGAAGAAGAGCGCAGCCGCGCCGAGCACGACCAGAAGCACGCCGAAGGCGGTGATCGCCGCCCATCTTCCCCGTAAGCGCTCGACCGCTCCGCCGAGACTGTGCGCGGATGTCCGAGCGTTCGACGCGTTTGACATTGCGTTTCTCCGGCCGGCGAAATGGAAACCGGCTAGCGTTGGCGCTTGAGGTCGCCAAGCACCTGCGCCGCATATTCGACCATCGGCACGATGCGGCCGTAATTCAGGCGGGTTGGCCCGATGACGCCGAGCACGCCGGCGATGCGATGATCGCTGTCCCTGAGGGGCGCTGCAATCATCGACGACCCCGAGAGCGAGAACAGCTTGTTCTCCGAGCCGATGAAGATCTTGACGCCCTCGCCGTTCTCGGCGCGGTGCAAGAGCTCGATCACGTCGGTCTTCGTCTCGAGATCGGCGAACAGCGTTCGAATGCGGTCGAGGTCATCCGCCGCGCGCAGGTCGCCCAAGAGATTGGCCTGCCCTCGAACGATCAGTTGGTCGCGCTGTCCGCCAGCGCCGGACCACGAGACGAGGCCGGCTTCGACGAGGCGCGCAGCGATCTCGTCGAGCTCATGCCGCGCCTCGCGGCGAGCGGCTTCGATCTCCGCCGTCACTTCGGCCAGGGTGCGGCCTTGAATGCGCGCATTGAGAAAGTTGCTGGCTTCCACAAGGGCGGAAGCGGGCATGCCGGGAGGGGTGGTGACGACGCGGTTCTCGATCGATCCGTCCTCGGAGACAAGTATCGTCAAAGCCCGGGTCGCCTCGAGGCGCACGAATTCGACGTGCTTGAGGCGCGAGTCAAGATTGCTGGTCAGAACCACGCCCGCGCCGCGAGTGAGTTCCGACAAGAGGCTCGTCGTTTCGGCGAGCGCGCCCTCAAAGCCGGCGTCCTCCGCCGCAGCGCGCACCTGGGCGTCGATCCGCGCGCGCTCTTCGCGGCCCAAATCTCCGAACTCGAGCAGCGCATCGACGAACAGCCTCAAGCCCTGCTGGGTCGGCATGCGTCCCGCGCTCGCGTGCGGCGCGTAGATAAGACCGAGCTCCTCGAGGTCCTGCATCACGTTGCGCACCGAGGCCGGCGACAAAGACATCGGCAGCAAGCGAGACAAGTGTCGTGAGCCGACCGGTTCGCCCGACGAAAGATACGAGTCCACGATGTTACGGAAGATCTCACGCGAACGCGTGTTGAGCGTCGTCAACGCGCTCGTCTCGGCGGCGGGGCGTTCCGTGGGAGCCGACATGGAGCAAGAATGGCCGGAAGTGCGCCGACGCGCAAGGCGAGGCGCTTTTTCGCCCTGCGATTGAAATGAGCGGCGTGAACTGCCAAACATGGCCGGCGACTTTGATGAGGAACGGCGTTGGGCGGGGCTTTGCGATCGGGCGGCCAGATTCTTGTCGACCAGCTCGTCGTCCAAGGGGTTGAGCGCGTCTATTGCGTTCCCGGCGAATCCTACCTCGCCGCCCTCGACGCCATGAACAACGCGCCGATCGAATTGACGGTCTGCCGGCAGGAGGCCGGCGCCGCGATGATGGCGCTGACCGAGGGGCGCCTTACAGGGCGTCCGGGAATTTGCTTCGTCACCCGCGGTCCCGGCGCGACCAACGCCGCGCATGGGTTGCATATCGCCGAGCACGATTCGGCGCCGATGATCCTGTTCATCGGCCAGGTCGAGCGGTCGATGATGGGGCGGGGCGCCTTTCAGGAAATGGATTACCGGGCTTTATTCGCCTCGACCACGAAGCTCGCGACGCAGATCGAAACCGCAGCGCAGATTCCGGAGGTCGTCCAGCGCGCGTTTCATACTGCGATGCAGGGCCGCCCGGGCCCGGTGGCGATCGCGCTGCCCGAGGACATGCTGACCGAAATGGCGGCGGCGCCTGACGCGCCGCGGGCCGAGCCGGTCCCGATCTGGCCGGGCCTCGCACAAATGGCCGGACTGCAGAAGATGCTGCGGGCGGCGGAACGGCCGATCGCCATTCTTGGCGGAGGAGGATGGACCAAGAGAGCGAGCGCCGCGTTCGCCCGGTTTGCCGAACGCTTCGACTTGCCCGTGACAGGCTCGTTTCGCCGCTCGAGCGCGTTCGACGGCGAGCACGACAACTTTGCGGGCGAGGTCGGCCTCTCGATCAACCCGAAACTCAAGGCGCGGGTCGAAGCCGCCGATCTGGTTCTGTTGGTCGGCGGGCGGATGTCGGAGGCGGCGGCGCAAGCCTATACGCTGTTCGGCATCCCCGTCCCGACGCAGCGCCTCGTGCATGTCCACGCCGACGCTATGGAGATCGGCCGCAACTATCACCCGACGCTCGGGATCGTCGCGACCACGCCGGAGTTCTGCGCGTCGCTGGAAAGCGTGCAGCCGCCGACGCAGATCCGCTGGTCGGCTGAAACGCGCGCCGCTCGCGCGGACTATCTGGCCTGGAGCGAACAGGCGCCGGCCAATCCCGGGCGCGGTGCAATTAAGCGAAATCATGTTCGCCATCCGCCGGCGCTCGCCGGACGGAATCTTCACCAATGGCGCCGGCAATTTCTCGATCTGGGTCGGGCGTTTCCTGCGCTTTCGCGAGGTCGAGCAGCAATTGGGGCCGACGTCGGGATCGATGGGCTTTGGCTTGCCCGCCGCGATCGGCGCCCAACGCGTGTTCCCGAAGCGCACGGTCGTCTGCTTTGCCGGCGATGGCGACTTTCTGATGAACGGGCAGGAATTCGCCACCGCCGTCCAGTACGGTCTGCCGATCATTGTCGTGCTGATCGACAATGGCATGTACGGCACGATCCGCATGCATCAGGAACGCATGTACCCTGAACGGGTTATCGGCACGGCTTTGCGCAATCCCGATTTCGCGGCTTATGCGCGCGCGTTCGGAGGCCACGGCGAAACGGTCGAGGAGACGGCGGAGTTCTTGCCCGCGTATGAACGGGCGCTAAGTTCCGGCTTGCCTTCGATCGTGCATGTCAAGGTCGATCCCGACGCGATCACGCCGGCGACGACCTTATCCGCGATCCGCGCGAAGGCGCAGGAGAAGGCAAAGCCGGCGACGGCTTCGTCTTGAGGGCCGCTTCTCGTGTCTCCTCGGGACAAGGTCTTGGAGGCGGCGTCCCTTCACTCGTCGCGCATATCGCCGCGGTGGACGTCGCCGCGCGAAAGCTCGCCGTCGGTCAGATTGGGGAAACGGTTCGACGTGAACCGGATGACGAAGACCGCAAAGGCGAGGATCAGAATGGCGCTGGCGAGAATGAGCACGCCAATGTCCGCGATCTCCTCATGTTGGACAAAACCGATCAGATGACGGGTCAGCGCGGTGATGCCGACATAGAGCAGGAACCGCACCGGCATGTGATTGGTGCGAAAATAAATCCCGACCATCGAGCCGATCTCGAGATAGATGAACAGAAGCAGCAGGTCCTCGATCGAAGCGCTTCCTTTCTCAACCATGTCGCGGAAAGCCACGGCGGCGGCCCAGACAGTGGCCCCGCCGATCGCGAACAGCGCCAGAATATGGAAGCCGTCGGTCAGCAATCGGCCGATTGGATCGACGAACGACAGCATTTGCTGGTCGAGCGTCTTGGCGTGGTTTTTCCGCTCCGTCATCGCGCTGCCCTTCCGTCGCGAGCACAAGGCGCGATCACTTTACGCGGCCGAACATCGCTCCGCCAATGCGCGGCCGCGGGGACCGGCGCGTCAACGCTCGGCGCCGGGACCCGCGCGCGCCGCCCAATCGAGGCCCTGCTCGAGCCGGTCATTGCCCCAGAACACTTCGCCATCCTCAGTGACGAGACAGGGGGCGCCGATCACGCCGATCTCGGACGCGCGGGCGCATTCTGCCTTGAGCCACGCCTTGTTCGCCTCGCTTTCGGCCCGCTCGAACGCCGTCGCCGGATTGGCGCCGCATGCCGTGAGCAAGGCGCCGAGCGTGGCCCGATCGCCGATCGGCGAGCCTTCGCCGAACTCCGCGACAAAGACGCGGCGCGAGAAATCGGAACGCTCCTTGCCTTCGAGCGCGAGCGCAACACGCGCGGCTAAAAGACTTGGCTGCGGAAAGGGCTCGGGCCGTTTGAGCGGAACCCCCATCGCGGCGCACGTCCGCTCGAGGTCGCGCCACATGTACCGGCCCTTGGCGGGATAGATGTTGAACGGCGAGTCGCGCCAGCCTTGCGCCATGAAGATCGGCCCGAGCAGGAACGGGCGCCAGACAAGGCTCACGCCTCGCTCTTCGGCGAGCGCAGCGACGCGAAGCGCCGCCGGGTAGGAATAAGTGCTCGCGAACTCGTACCAGAACTCGGCGCTCGCCATCGCGTCTCCCTAAAGGACGCGCGACTTTGCCATGCGCGCGGCCGAGGCGAAAGCGACAGGTCCCTTCCAAAACAAAAGCCGCCCCATCCGTGGATGGGGCGGCTCATCTTCCGAGTTTGCTTGTCGCGTGTGCAGACTTAGCTCTTCGGCGCTTCGGCCGGGGCAGCCGGAGCGGATTCTTCCATCGGCTTCTTGGCTTTCTTGGCCATGTGCTTCTTGCTCGTGTGTTTCTTGGGGGCCTTCTTCATCGAGTCCGCGGCGGGGGCCGTGTCGGAAGCAGCGGGAGCGGCGCCGGCCGGAGCCGCGTCGGTCTGAGCGATCGCGGCGAGGGGCGCGAAAACGATCGCGGCGCTGATCCCGATGGCGGTCAATGTCTTCAACATTTTTACATTCTCCGTGGTGTTCAACTCTTGGCCGTTGGCGCACGAGGAAATGCGCCCCCTCACATGAATTGGCGATGAATATTGCGTGGCGGGAATGGGGCGCCGTCGCACGTTTGACGTAGGTGAGAGGGGTCCTTATGAACCGCTGCATCGGTCATGTCCCATAACACTTTTGGACACCTCTTCCGCGTCACCACCTTTGGCGAGAGTCACGGGCCCGGAATTGGCTGCGTGGTTGACGGCTGTCCGCCCCGCATTCCTCTGGAGGTCGCTGAAATTCAAGCCGAGCTCGACCGGCGGCGGCCAGGAACCTCGCGCTTCACCACGCAACGCCGCGAGCCGGACGAGGCCCGTATTCTGTCTGGCGTGATGTTTGACGAAACGACAGGCCGGCAGGTGACGACCGGAGCGCCGATCGGCGTGTTCATCGACAACGTCGATCAGCGATCGAAAGACTACAGCGACATCAAGGACAAGTACCGCCCGGGCCACGCCGACTATGCCTATGAGGCAAAGTACGGGATCCGCGACTATCGCGGAGGCGGCCGCTCCTCGGCTCGCGAGACCGCCGCGCGCGTTATAGCCGGCGCGATCG
This sequence comes from uncultured Alphaproteobacteria bacterium, assembly GCA_963820095.1. GTDB lineage: Bacteria > Pseudomonadota > Alphaproteobacteria > Rhizobiales > Beijerinckiaceae > Roseiarcus. The sequence continues at coordinate 53,341 of CAWFZA010000023.1, read as the reverse complement.
CTCGCAAGGTGATCGCCGGCGTTGTCGTTCGCGGCGCGCTCGTGCAGATGGGCAAATTGAAGATCGATCGAACGCGCTGGGACTGGGACGAGGTCGGCCGCAACCCCTTCTTCTCGCCCGACGCTCAGGCCGCAGAACGTTTCGCCGATTATCTCGATGACGTGCGGAAGGCGGGCTCCTCGATCGGCGCCGTGATCGAAATCGTCGCCGACGGCGCGCCGGCGGGCTGGGGCGCGCCGATCTACGGCAAGCTCGACGCGGAGCTTGCGGCGGGGCTCATGAGCATTAACGCCGTCAAGGGAGTCGAGATCGGCGATGGCTTCGCGGCGGCAGAACTCTCCGGCGAGCAGAACGCTGACGAAATGCGCTGGGGCAACGACGGACGGCCGCGCTTTCTCTCCAATCACGCGGGCGGCGTTCTCGGCGGTATCTCGACCGGACAGCCGATCGTCGCTCGCTTCGCCGTCAAGCCGACGTCGTCGATCCTCAAGCCTCGCCGCACGATCACCCGCGCGGGTGAGGAGACCGAGATCGTCACCAAAGGCCGTCATGATCCGTGCGTCGGCATCCGCGCCGTGCCCGTCGGCGAAGCGATGGTCGCCTGCGTGCTGGCGGATGCTTTCCTGCGGCATCGCGGGCAAGTGGGCGGGTAGGGTTACCGCGTCGCGCATCGCGCACAATTCCAGCGCAAGAAGCGGAGTGTGGCGTGGCCCAGCGCCGCGTAGTCGTTCGCTCGGTCATCGAGGCGACTTCGATGATCCTCTTTAGACAAACGAGAGGATCCATTCCATGAGCAAGCAGGACGACAACAAGGCCGTGGTTGGCCGCTGGTTCACCGAATTCTGGGGCAAGACCGTCGATCTCGCGGTCGTCGACGAGATCGCTGCTCCGAACATGCTCTTGCAATATTCTCTGCACGCTCCGCGCCGCGGACGCGACGACATCAAGGCGTTCATGACCGATTTCCGGGCCGCGTTTCCGGACCTCAACTTCTGGGGGACCGCGGATCTGATCGCCGAAGGCGACACGGTCGTTGGCCGGTGGGAGGGCGGCGGAACCCATACCGGTCCCGCCTTCAACGACTTTCTGGTCGGAAGCCTTCCCGCTGCTACAGGCCGCAAGATGCGCTTCACCGGCGCCACAGTCTTGAAGGTGATCGACGGCAGGATCGCGGAAGAGATCGGGCTCGACGACGGAGTCACCGGCGCTAACCCAGCTTGGCTTGCTTGAAAGCCGCCTGATCGAACCCGACACAGTCCGCGTCGCGAATACCTAAGAAAAGCCGAGCGCTTCGACGCTCGGCTTTTTTGCGCCCTCACACGGGAGCGAAGTTTTTGATTTGAGAGCAAGGACCGGAGTTCAGGCGGCGCAGATTTTATAGATACCGTACATGAGGTTGCCGCTCTGCGGCGTCGGGGAGAGCCTTGGCTGGGGATTGGTGAGCAACGAATGGGGAGCCGCGATGAGGATGAATGCAGGGTTGGATATCGGCGGCAAGCGAACGGCGATCTGCGTCATCGACGGGTCGGGCAAGGCGGTGTGGCGAGGAGCCGTCGATACGATCCGGAAATGATCGACGGCGCCTTTGCCGCGGTTCAAGGGATCGCCGGATAGGTCGGGCTCGAGAGCGGCCCATTCACGCCGCACCTGTTCCGGCCGCTTGAAGCGATCGGCTATCCGATGATCTGCATGGAGGCGCGCCGCGCGGCGGAGGCCATCAAAAGCCGCCGGATCAAGAGCGACGAGGGCGACGCCTGGGCGCTGGCCGAGATGTTGCGGACCGGCTGGTTTTCCTCGGTCTGCGTCAAGTCGGTCGACACGGCGGGGTCTGCCGCCGCTGGCGGCGGCTCAGGTCAATTGCGCTTGCCCAGCAAGATTCGAATGTCGTTGGCTTCGCATATCTCTGAGACCCTCGGCTCCGCCAGGCCGCATTCTTCCACGGCGTAGCCCGATTGCTCCAATAGCGCCTTCACTTTTGTCGTCGGGGCGCCATAGACGCCGTGGCTCTCCACCGCGATCACGCGCGGCCGGATCGTCATATTGCTCAGGATCAGGATCTCCGCGCCCTCGCAGTCCAGTTCGAGGACATCGCATTCGGGCAATTCCGCTGGTGAAACGACGAGCGTCGAAACCTGTTCAGGCACGCCGTATACGCCGATCGCTTGTCCCACCACGGCGTGTCTGACCGTAAGGCGCCTCGACACGTTGTTTCGGGCGGCGGTAGCCTTGATCTTGTGGACGTTCCAGCTGTTTCCCTCGAAGCAAAGGACGGAACCCTTCTCGCCGACGGCTTTTGCCGCGACGACTGCGGTGACGCCTTCGCCGCCTCCGACTATCGTCACCCTATCCTCGGGGCGAACTTGAGACTGCAGCGCGGCAATAAGGGTTTGCTCGTAGTTTTCGATGTCGTCGAGAGGATTGGGAACTAAGAAGTCCGGAAGATGGGCGTCGCCAAATTTTCTTTCTCTCGAAATAGGAATGCCGGAATACTTGACCTCGGCTATAGTCGGTAGCAATTTTCGAATTGTCCTCCGGTATAGATAGCCGGCGGCGCGTTTCGTCAAGGCTTCAAAGCTCTGATTATTAAGGAACTGAACGGCTCTCGCCATTAAATGTCACCCAGGAATTAGGGATTATACGGAGAGCGGATGGAGAGGATCCTGCCCGGCAAAACTAACCAATTCCTAGGATGATCGCAAATCATGGCCAATCGCGGGCCGGAGGAATGTCAGGTCCCGACCAGCGTCGTCGGCCTTCCGCGGGTTTCCCAATGTCCTCGGCGGCCAGGCTTAGCCTGCCGCCTGCGCTTCTCGCCGGACCCGGAGGGAAAGCCCGCCCCTCCGCCTCGTCGAGGTCGAACGTCACACCAACTTGCCAGCCGGAGCGGGTCGCGATAGCGGTCCAGACTCATCAACTTCGGCTGGGCGAAGCGCTGAATGGTCTCCACCGCCATGGTCCTCACCTCCTTTACCGCCGCGCCTGGACGCGAGTGCGGCAGTTGCACCCTCTGCTGCAAGGTGTACGCCCTGGCCGAATTCGCCAAGCCGCCCGGCGCATGGTGCAAGCATTGCGCGCCGGGAAAGGGCTGCGCGATCCATGACGCTCCGCCTGCCCAATGCCGGCAATTTTTCTGTCTATGGATGACGGACGGGACGATGCCCGCCGAGTGGAAGCCCGACCGCGCCCGGTTCGTGCTGTCCGTGTATCCGGCGAACGGCTTCGTCTATGGTCAGGTCGACCCCGGCTCCCCGGGCGCGTGGCGGAGAGCGCCTTACTTCGACGCCCTCCGCGCCATGGCGAAAACGCTGCTCGAGCAGAAGCGACACCTGATCATGTTCGTTGGCGATCAAGCGACGCTTGTCATGCCGGAGGAGGCCTTGCCGCTCGGAGCGATGACCGCGAATGACAATTTCCGTATCGAGCCGGTCTTTGGAGCGAACGGGCCGACGTGGCGCGCCACGAAAATTTGAGCCGGTCGTCGATGGAAAGGCGTATTTGTGTCTAGGATTGAGGTCACAGGTTGCCGCGAATGAGGGGTTTGACAGGATGATTGGGCGTTTTTGCCTTGGGCTTGCCCTGTCCATCGCTCCCACCGCGCCGGCGCTCGCCGAACTGGCGATGACCGGAACGCCGGTTGCGATGCGTGTCGGGCCGAGCGGCAAGAGCGGCGTTGTGCAGCACATCCCCCAAACCGCCGAAATCGCGTTGCTGAAATGCGCTCGCGGCTGGTGTCGCGTGTCGTGGCGAGGCCGGTTTGGCTATATCCCGGAGGAAGCGGTCGTGCTCGGGCCTCCGCCTGCGACTTTGCCTGCCGACGAGATGCCGCCGCCCTTCGTCTACGTGCAGCCGACCTACGTGACCCCCCCGACCTGGCGATGGTCGGGCGCCTACATCGGCGTCAACGGCGGCGTCGGTTCGAGCTCCTGGTAGCGCCGAGCGTCCCCTCCGAGGCTGCGGCCCTATCCGGAAGCGCCGCCGAGCACTATATTTCGTCGCAATCCCTTTCGCATCGAGGAGATGAAGCACGTGACCACGAGCCACGAGCCGGAAAAAATTCCCGTCACCGTCCTCACCGGCTATCTCGGCGCCGGTAAGACGACGCTGCTCAACCGCATTTTGAGCGAACCGCACGGCAAGCGCTACGCGGTCGTCGTCAACGAGTTCGGCGAGATCGGCATCGACAATGAACTGGTCATCGGCGCCGACGAAGAAGTGTTCGAGATGAACAACGGTTGCATCTGTTGCACCGTCCGCGGCGATCTCATCCGCATCATCGAGGGGCTGATGAAGCGCAAGGGCCGCTTCGACGCCATCATCGTCGAGACCACCGGACTCGCCGATCCGGCGCCGGTGGCGCAGACCTTCTTCGTCGACGAGGACGTGAGAGAGGCGGCGCGGCTCGACGCCGTGGTGACGGTCGCCGACGCCAAATGGCTTGCTCAGCGCCTGCGCGATGCGCCCGAAGCGAAGAACCAGATCGCCTTCGCCGACGTCATCATCATCAACAAGACCGACTTGGTCGACGCGTCGGAATTGCGCGAGGTCGAGGCGCGCATTCGCGCCATCAACCCTTACGCGACGCTGCATCGCGCGAAGAAATGCGACATCGCGCTCGCCGACGTGCTCGAGCGCCGCGCCTTCGATCTCGACCGCATCCTCGACATCGAACCCGACTTCCTCGTCCTCGACGACGACCATGACCACGACCAGACCACAACCACGACCACCACCACCAGGACGGCGAGCATCATCATCATCGCGGCCTCAAGCACTATCACGACGAGGACATGCAGTCGGTGGCCGTGAGGCTCGAGGGCGATGTCGATCCAGCAAAGTTCATGCCCTGGATCAACCGCCTCACCCAGGAGCAGGGGCCGAATATCCTGCGCTGCAAGGGCATCGTCGCGATGAAGGGCGATCCCAACCGCTTCGTCTTCCAGGGCGTGCATATGATGCTCGACGGCGATTCGCAGCGCGCATGGAGGCCGGACGAGAAGCGCGAATCGAAGGTCGTGTTCATCGGCCGGGATCTTCAGGAAGCGGAAATCCGCAACGGCTTCCTGGACTGCGCGGCTTGATCGCTTCAATGCGCCCATGACCGAAGCGCACGAGGCCTCCTCGCTGGCTCAGCACGTCCTCCGCATCGACGCGGGCGCGCATGTCGTGGCGGCGGCGTTCATTGACGGCGCGCCTGCGCTCGCCCTGTCTGACGGCGCCGTGCTGATCGGCGAGCCCGGGCAGCAAAAACGGATCGTCGTGCATCCTGACGCTGCGATGCTGACGGCGACCAGCGACCGCAAGACGCTGCTCACCGGCGGCGACGATGGACGGGTCGTCGCCGTGCGGGCCGACGGGACCCTTCAGGAAATCGCGGACGAGAAGGGGAAATGGATCGACGCACTCGCGTTGCGCGGCAAAGCGTGTGCGTGGAGCGCCGGGAAGCAGGTCCGCGCGCGCGACGAGACCGGGGGCGTCAAGTCGTGGAGCGCGCCGACGACGGCTCGCGGCTTGAGCTTTCAACCAAAGGGCTTCCGCCTCGCGGCGACTCACTACAATGGCGCGACGCTCTGGTTTCCCAAGGTCGAAGGGGATCCCCAGACCCTGGAATGGAAGGGGGCGCATCTCGACGTCACCTTCTCGCCCGACGGGCGTTTTCTCGTGACCACAATGCAGGAGAACGCGCTGCATGGGTGGCGGCTTCAGGACTCGCGCAACATGCGCATGACCGGATATCCGGCGAAGACGCGCTCCGTTTCCTGGTCGCATGACGGCCAATGGCTCGCGACCTCCGGGGCCGACGCCGCCGTCGTCTGGCCCTTCAAGGACAAGGATGGCCCAATGGGCAGGGCTCCGCGAGAATGCGGCGTGCGGCAGGCGCGGGTGACTCAGGTGGCCTTTCATCCGAAGGCGCTGGTCGTCGCAATTGGCTACGCGGACGGTCTCGTTCTGCTCGTCCGCCTCGGTGACGCGGCCGAAATCCTGGTGCGCCTCCCGGGCGATGGCATGGTCAGCGCGCTTGGCTGGAATGCGACGGGTTCCCAGCTCTTGTTCGGGCTTGACTCCGGCGCGGCCGGCCTGCTGAGCTTCCCCGCCTGACAGGCCGGCTTCGCGGCGCTTGCGCACAAGTTCATGCGCGCGAACGGTTCCAGAGGCTTAAATGCCTTTGCGCAACTTTCTAACTTTCTTCAGGGCCTTCAGCCTTGTCTCAGACCTGTGAATTGCCCTCTCGGTTCGGGCCGTTCATCTTTTGCTTCCACGTTCAATTCGGCCGAACCTCCGCTCTGTGGGCTAGAAGGATCCACGTATTTCGACTTATACCGCTCGCTCTATGACCCGTCTTAAGCAATCGGTTTTAGGCTCCAGGTTCGGTTGGCCTTCGAGAGGCGTTTGCGGCGCTAATGCCTTCCGCCCGGCGGCTGGAGTCTCATTCCCGCGCGCCATCCCGGTTTCCAGCCGCGTCAACCTGAGCGGCGACCCCAGGGCTGGCCCTCCCGTCTACCGGCGCCGCATGGCTTTCAGGCAAGCCCTTCGGCTTCACGCCCGGCGAGCAAAGCAGAAAGCGCTCGGTAGGCATCCACCAGACCTCGTCAGGATGATAGTTTTCCAGCTCCCCCCAGTCGAAGCCGCAAAACCAGTGGTTCATCCATATCACACGATGAGCATGTTGTAAGATCATCAGGGACAAATATCCGCTGGTGAAGGAGTCGCCAAGGACTAGAATCGTCGGGCCCGCCTTTTCGGATGTCTCGATAAAGTCCCCGTACGGATCGGAGGACTGAAGCACTTTCTTGCCCTCCGGCAGCGTCAGGTACTCCGCTTGTTCGGAAATCGCGTCGCCAACGCCCAACATGCGCGCGAGATCGCCGCCTTTGCGCAACGTCATGGGTCCTAGCGCGGAGCTTGGCTCGATTCGCCAGTCCGGGTGTGCGTCCGCCTCGACGAGCGCGTTGTACCCGGCGAGGGCGCCTCGAAAGGTCCAATGGGTGTCGTGCAGGTAGAAGACGGAGCCTTCCGCCCGCGCCTTCTTGACCGCCGGCCGCAGATCGACGGCGGGCACGCCCTTCGCCGCGAGCTTGGCGAGCAGCAGGTCGTACTCGGTCGGCTTGCCGGGATTTTGCGCCCAGTGCGGCAGGTCGTCCTGGTAAATTGTCGGCCCGTTCGGCGGCATGGCGACCAGGAACCGGACGCCGCGCGCGTGAAGCTCTTCGTTCATGCGTTGAAGCGTCGCAGCGGTCTCGGCCACCCTCTCGTCCCGAACGAGGAGTCCCGCGCTTTGCCGCACCGCATTCTCGCCGAGGTAGAACATGCGTCCGTCGCGACCGATCAGCACCGAATTGTTGCCGAACCCGAGCAACGGTTTGGTAAGCTCGCGGTGCGCCGTGATCAGCTTCTGCCGCAAGCCGAAATGATCCTTGAGATAGGCGTCGGCCGCGGCCGGCAAGGCGAGCCAACCCGACCCGCTCATGGGCACCCGGGGCGCCGGCGCAAGGGAGCGCCCTTCCCTGAGGACGGTCGCGGGACCGTCGGGCGCGACGAGACCCACCACGAGCGGCGTCGCCAGCACGAGAAACGCGACAATGGCGAACATTCGGCGATTGCGTGCGAGCATCAGTTGTCGATCACCGCGTTCTCCCTCGCCTCGCCTTGGGGGAAATTCTTCAGTTTCTGTCCCGGACGGCAGACAAGATACCGCTCAACCGGCATCCACCAGACTTCGTCCGGGCGGATTTGTCGATCGACGCCCAATCGAAGCCGCAATAATTATGGTGGAACCAAACGGCCCGGCCGACGTGCTGGGAAAGGAACAGTGGGAAATATCCGTCCGTGAAGGAATCGCCGATCACCATGATCGTCGGACCGGATCTGCCCGTCACGATGGCGTGATCGGGCAAACCACGCGCGGCCTCGATGCGACCCTCGACGTCGTGAGACAGCTGCTCGTCGCGCCCGACCGGATGCAGAGCCAGGGTCGGAGTCGTTTCCACCGCCTTGTCCGCTAGGCCTGCGAGCGTCGCGATGTCGCCTCCCTTCCGCTCCATGGGGGGGCCGATGGCGGAGGCCCGATCGATTTTCCAGTCCGGATGACCGTCCGCCTCCACCACGGCGTTATAGCCGGCGATTGCGCCGTTCACGTTCCAGTGCAGGTCGTTGAGGAAATAGACGGCCCCCGAGGCCCGAGCGTCTTTCAGCGCGGGACGCAGATCAACGGTCTTGACGTCCCGGGCCGCCAGCTCCTGCAACAGGAGGTCGTACTCCGTCTTCCTGCCGGGATTTCGCGCCCACCCCGGAAGGTCATCCTGGTAGATGGTCGAGGAATTCGGCGGCACGGCAACCAGGAACTTGACGCCGCGCCGCGCGAGCGCGTCGTTCATCGCCACGATCATGTCGACCGCCTCGGCCACCTTCTGAGGACGGAAAGTGTGGCCCGCGCTTTGCGCGACCATGTCGTCCGGCACCGCATACATTCGCCCGCTTGCGCCGATCACCGCGATGTTGCTGCCTTGAAACAAGAGCGGCTTGGTCAGGTCCTTGTGCAGGCGGATCATTTTCTCACGCAGACCAAAGCGGTCGTTGAGATAGGCGTCGACCTCTCTCGGGAGCGTGAGCCAATCGGCCCCGCTCGCGAACGCCTTTGGCGCAGGCGTCGGGCGCCGCCCTTCCTTGAGAATAGCCTGGGGGCTGTCCGGCCTAACCATCCCAACGATGAGCGGCGTCGCGAGAAGGCCGAAGGCGAGCAACGCGAAATGGCGGCGATACCGGCGCAGCATGCCGAAGTCAGGACCGCAGGCGGGCCCACCCGGTGCGGGCGCGGGGCCAAGTCCGTCCGGACGAGTTCGTATCCACAGGCCGGACTTCTATTCGCTATCGGCGCGGTTCGGAAGCGGCGATGGCGAAACGCCGGCGCTGACGGGAACCAAAAGGGGCGCCGCCGCCCGGCGCCCGCGGGCCGTCCGGGTCATCGCAATTCCGCCTGCGCCGCTGCGGGGTCGCGCGGCTCGCAGATGAGCATTCGCTCGACCGGCGCCCACCAAACCTCGTCAGGATGATATTTGTCGACCAGCGACCAGTCGAAGCTGCATTCGTTTTCATTGTAATGGACCCAGATCGCTCGTCCGACATGCGAGGCGAGCATCAGCGGGAAGAAGCCCTCGGTGAACGAATCGCCAACAACGAGGATGGTCGGCCCGGGCTTGCCGGTCGTCATCACGTAGGTTGGCATGATATCCCGCGACAAGATATCGACCTTGCCTTCCGGACGCAGGGCGAGAGGCTCCGCCGTCTCCGTCACTTCGTCCTGCTCGCCGAGCAGGCGGGCGAGGTCGCCTCCCTTGACTTCCCGAGCCGGCCCGAGCGCTTTCGCCGGATCGACCCGCCAGTCGGGATGAGCATCGGCTTCGACGGCGGCGTTGAACCCAGCGATCGCGCCGCGCGCAGTCCAATGCGAGTCGTGCAGGAGATAGACCTTGCCTTCCGACGCGGTCTTCTTGAGCGCCGGCCGCAGATCGACCGTCTTGATCCCGCGCTCGGCGAGGTCGCGCAGAAAGAGATCGTCCTCCGTCTTCCGCCCATGACTTTGCGCCCAGTTCGGAAGATCCGCCTCGTAGATGGAGGAGGTGCTGGGAAGGACAACGACAAAAAGCGCCGTTCCCCGTTTCGCCAACTCATCGCGCATCCGCTGAAGCCGGTTCGCGGAGTCCGCGACCTTTTGGTCGCGAAGGATGAGACCCGCGCTTTGTCGCACCATCTCGCCGCCGAGATAGAACATGCGCCCGTCCCGGCCGATCAGCACCTGCGAGCCGCCAAAACCGAGCATCGGCCTCGTCAGATCCTTGTGCAACTGAATCAGCATATGCCGGAAGCCGAAGTGATCCTTGAGGTAGGCGTCGATCTCACCGGGAAGCAGCCTCAAATCGGCCAGGCGCTCGGGAGAAGCCGGCGTGGGCGCCAGCCTCCGTCCTTCCTTGAAAATCAATTCCGGACTGTCCGGCCTCACCATCCCGATCACGAGCGGGGTCGCGAGGAGCCCGAATGCGAGGATCGCAAACACGCGGCGATAACGCCGCAGCATGCCCGATGAGCCCAGCGCGGCGTCGAGCCTTTTGCGCCAAGGGCGGCCCAGGGTCAGCGGCGACCAGTTCAACGATGGGCTCTTATCCGCCGGTCGCGAGGACGAAAGCATCGATCTCACGCCCATTCGGTCCTCAGCGCCGCAAGCCCGTGAAAATGGAATGCGTCGCGATAGCGCGCCGGCTCGGCCAAGCGCAAGCCCTTGAGCCGTCCGAACAGGTTTGGCAGCGTGACGGCGAGTTCGAGGCGCGCCAGCGGCGCGCCCACACAGAAATGAATGCCGGCGCCAAAACTCACATGCGGGTTCGGCGTGCGGGCAGGGTCAAACGTATCAGGCTCAGGGAATCGCTCGGGATCGCGGTTGGCGGCGCCGAGCAAGAGGCCGATCTTCTCGCCCTTCCGCAACCGCACGCCGGCGAATTCGACCTCTTCAAGCGCATGGCGCGCAAAGAGATGCAGCGGCGGATCGAGGCGCAGCAATTCTTCGACTGTCGCAAGCGTCGCAGCGTGGCTCACGAACGCCGCGCCCGCATCGATCCCATGCTCCAGCAGGGTCTTGACGCCATTGCCGATGGCTTGCACCGTCGCTTCGTGGCCGGCGTTCAAAAGCAGGACGACGGTGGCGACCAGTTCGTCCTCGCTCAACTTGCCGCCGTCGCTTTCGGCGATGAGAAGCTGACTGACGAGATCGTCGCCGAGATCGCCGCGTCGCGCGCGGGCGAAATTGCGCACGTAATCGGCGAAAGCGCGCGCCGCTTCGGCCGCCTGGTCCTCGACGGCGCGCGTCACGCCGAACTGGTACATGGCGACCATGCGATGCGACCAGTCGACGAGCTGACGCCCCATCTCGCGTGGAACGCCGAGCAGTTCGCCGATGACCGCGACCGGAATGGGCTCGGCGAACTCCGCAACAAGGTCCGCCGCGCGCTTCGACGCCAATGCGTCGATCCGCTCGCGCGTCAGTCTTGCGATCGCCGGCGCGAGCTTTTCGATGCGGCGCGAGACGAAGGCGCGATTGACGAGGTTGCGCAGCCGCGTGTGTTCCGGCGGTTCGAGCTCCAGCATCGAGTGGCGCTCGAGCGCGTCAAACGGCTCAAGATGCGGTTTCGAATCGCGCGGGGGCGGTTCGACGACTCGACGGCCGAAGCGGCGGTCGCGCAGCAAGGCCGAAACGTCGGCGAAGCGCGTGAAACACCAGAAACCGTAGTCTTCCCAAAAGAACACGGGCGCGGCTTCCCGGATCAGGGCATAAGCGGGATAGGGATGGTTGAAGAAATCGGGGTCGCGAGGGTTCAACCGAACGCGGCGCCGGGAGACGTCGATCGAGAGAGACATGAGGGCGCCCTCTAAAGCCTTCCGGCCGTGGAGGAAACGGGGGTCGTCCCGCGGGACCGAGGGAGAAGCCTTGCGACGGCGGGCCTGGGCGGCGCGCTTGGCCTAGCCGCCATTTTATTCCGGCGCCCCCTAATGTTTTCAGTGCGTTACGACCCCGTTTAGTTCCGCCCTTAAAAATGGGCCCGTTTGAGAGAAACGCGCCCGCTGTCGCCGGATCTATTAAACATTTGTAGCCTGTTATACAGGCTCCATCGATGAGGCTAGTCCAGCGGATAAGCCGCCTCGACGACATACGGGCCGCCCCCGGACCCCGCGCGGGCCGAATAGAGCACGAAGCGCTCCGCGGTGAACGTTTCCGCGAATGGCGCGCCGCGCGCCGCGAGATAGCTGGCGACCGAGGCTTGGCGAACGCCCCGCAGCCGCGCCAGCGTCACGTGCGGCGTATATTTGCGTGTCTCCGGCTCAACCCCGATCCGCCTCAAGCGGCGCTCGTGTTCGGCTTGCAGATCCATCAGCGCCGGCTCCGGCCTGATCTTGACGACAAGCTCCCGCGGCTTGTCGCCGCCGAACCAACTGAGCTCCTCGAAGCGAACGGCGACTTTCGGCCGGCGAACGTCGCCCAGCGTCTCGGCGATATCGCGCGCAATGCGCCCATCGACATCGCCGATGAATCTGAAGCGTGATGTGGTAGTCCTCGGGCTCGAGCCAGCGCGCGCCCACGACTCCGCCGCGCAGGAGCGCGAGCTGGCCGACGACGGCGTCCGGCAGCTTCGAGTCCGGTGAACAGGCGAGGCATGCCTATCCGCGCTCTTTCGAGATGAACTGGCGAAAGCGTTCGGAGGTCGAGCCGGAGAAAAGCTCCTGGGGCGGCCCTTCCGCCTCGACCAGCCCCTGATGCAGGAACATCACCCGGGTCGAGACGTCGCGGGCAAATCCCATCTCGTGAGTGACGACCAGCATCGTGCGGCCTTCCTCGGCGAGCGCGCGCATGACCCGCAGCACTTCGCCCACGAGTTCGGGATCGAGCGCCGAGGTCGGCTCGTCGAACAGCATCACTTTCGGGCGCATGGCGAGCGCGCGGGCGATCGCCGCGCGCTGCTGCTGACCACCCGAGAGATGCGCCGGATAGTAGTTTTCCCGCTCGGACATGCCGACTTTGGCGAGCAGCGCGCGGGCTTCCTCGACGCATTCGGCGCGCGGGCGCTTCTGCACATGCACCGGCGCCTCGATCAGGTTTTCGAGCACCGTCAGATGCGACCACAGGTTGAAGCCCTGGAACACCATGGCGAGCTCGGCGCGGATGCGATCGACCTGACGCCGGTCCGCAGGCTCGGCCCGCCCGTCGCGGCGCTGGCGCATTTTGATGGTCTCGCCCGCCACCGTCACCACGCCCTTGTCCGGCGTCTCGAGCAGGTTGATGCAGCGCAGAAACGTGCTCTTGCCCGAGCCGGACGAGCCGAGGATCGAGATCACGTCGCCGTCGTTGGCGGTGAGCGAGATTCCCTTCAGCACTTCGAGCTGGCCGAAGCTCTTGTGCATCGTGTCGACGGTGAGCGCTGGGGTCGCGGCGGACATGGGCGCTTCCTTCAGCTTGGCCGCGGCCTGAGATGGGGCGACATGCGCCGCTCGAGCACGAGGAAGCTCGCGGCGATGATGTAATTGACGAACGAAATAGATCGCGCCGGCGAGGATGAGCGGCAGATAGGTGACGAGCGTATCGTTGCGGATCTTGAGCGCGACGCTCAGCACGTCCCACAGCGTGATGAGCGAAACGAGCGCGGTCGATTTCACCATCGAAATCATCTCGGTCGAATAGGCGGGAAGCGCATGCCTGACCGCAATCGGAAAGACGATCCGGCGAAACATGAGGAGCCTCGACATGCCGCAAGCGCGCGCCGCCTCGACCTGTCCGTTCGGAATCGCAAGCAGCGCGCCGCGAAAGATTTCGGCCTGGTAGGCCGCGGTACAGAGCGCGAGCGCCAGGACGGCGCAATTGAACGCGAAACGCGCAAGAAAGCCCCAGCGATGCTCGCCCGCACAGCCGGCAGCGAAGCCAGCCCATAATAGACGACAAAGAGCTGGATCAGCAGCGGCGTGCCGCGAAAGACCAGGACATAGGCGCGCGCGAACCACTCAACAGGTTTGACCCCGCTCACCCTCATCCAGGTCACGCCCGCGGCGATCAGCGCGCCCAGAACCACCGACAGGAACCAGACGGAAAGCGTGAGCGGCAGCGCGGCGAGCAGGCGGACGAAGGTTTTCGAGATGAAATCGAAGTCCATCGGCCGGCCTCAACTCGTCGCCCGGCGCATGCCGCGGGTGGCGCGCGCCTCGGCGACGTCGAAGAAGCGGGTCGTCGCCAGCGTCATCACGAGATAAAGCGCGGCGCCGCCGAGATAGAAGGCGAAGGGCCGATGCGTCGAGCCGGCGCCGACCTGGCTGATCCGCATAAGCTCGGTCAGGCCGGTGACGGAGATCAGCGAGGAATCCTTGAGCGCGACCTGCCAGAGATTGCCAAGTCCGGGCAACGCGAAACGCAAAACCTGCGGCGCGATGATGCGGCGGAACAACAGGACCCGATTCATGCCGACGCTGACCGCAGCCTCGAGTTCGCCCCGCGAAATGGCGAGATAGGCGGCGCGGAACACCTCGGCCTGATAGGCCCCGGAGATGACGCCGACGGCGAGCGCGCCGGCCGCGAAGGCCGGCACGCCGACAAAGCCCTCATGCCCGAACAGCGCCGCCGTCTGGGTCAGAAGCGTCGATGTGCCGAAATAGACGAAGTAGACGATGAGAAGCTCCGGCAGGCCGCGAAAGAGGGCCGCATAGGCTTGGCCCACGCCGCCCGCGAGCAGCTTTCCGGAAAGACGCGCCCAGGCGATGAGCCCGCCGATCGCCGCGCCGATGAGAAGGCCGCAGGCGGAGACGAGAAGCGTCATCGCCGCGCCCTGGAGAAGAGCTAGGCCCCAGCCGCCTTGGCCGAAGCCGAAGATCGCGAGATCGCCCACCCCGACGCCCCTTGGGAGCGCGCTCTGTTAACGCCAGAGCGCGCTCAAAAGCCTATGACTGGGGCGCGATGTCGATCTTGAACCACTGCTCGGAAAATTTCTTGACCGACCCGTCCGCGATCGCCTCGGCTAGCGCCTTGTCGAATTTGGCTGTCAGGTCCGCGTCGCTCTTGCGGATGCCCATGCCCGTGCCGGCGCCAAACATGCCGCCAATGAACTTCGGACCGACGATGGCGAGGTCCGAGGCGTCAGGCTTGGAGGCCGTCGCCGCCACGACCGTATAATCGTCGAGCGAGGCGTCGATGCGGCCGGACTTGAGGTCGAGGTCGCGGTCGTCCGCGGTCTTGTATTCCTTAACCGTGGCGATGTCCTTGAGATATTGGCTCGCGAAATTGGAATGCGTGGTGGAGACCTGCACGCCAAGCGTCTTACCCTTGAGCGCAGCCTGGACGCCCTTGATCGCCGCGTCGCCTTCCTTCGGGTCCTTGTCGAGATTGACGAGCTTGCCGGCGTCAGGCGCCTTGGCGAGCGCGCTGTCCTTCGGCGCGAGAAAGGCTCCCGGCGACACCGCATAGGGTTTCGAGAAGTCGATCTCCTTCTTGCGCTCGTCGGTGATCGACATGCCGTCCATGATGACGTCGAACTTGCCTGCTTTCAGGCCCGGGATCATGCCGTCCCAGTCCTGCGCGATGATCTTGCACTCGAGGCCGGCGCGCTTGCAGAGGTCCATCGCGAGGTCGACCTCGAAACCGACGATCTTGCCGCTCGAGTCGGTCAGGTTCCAGGGCTCGTAGGCCCCTTCCATGCCGATGACGACGGTCTTCCAGTCCTTGGCGAGCGCGCCATGCGCAAGCGTAAGACCTGCAGCGAGCGTCGCGCCGAGTTCAGCGCTCGCATGAATTTTGTCGCCATCAAGCTACCTCCCATCGCATCTTGCGCCGCTCCCCAGCGGGCCTCGCCAGAAACCATACAGGCGGAACCGCGAAATGGGAACGCGGCTTGGCGCCCAAAAGCACGGCGCCGCGCAACCGGGGTCAGGCGGCGGCGCGCCGATCCCGACGCGCGAGACGCGTCAGGAGGTAGTCAACCTCCGCCCTCGCGGTCGCGCTCAAGCCCGCGCCGGGCTTCCGTTGGGCGTCGGACGCGAGGATGCCGCGCTTCATCATCACGTATTTGCGCGTGGCGAGGCCGACGCCCTGCTGCTGCTCGTAGCGGACGAGGGGCAAATGGGCGTCGAACAGGTCGTGCGCCTCCTCCCGCCGTCCCGCGCCCGAGAGCCGCACGACGTCGATCAGCATTTCCGGGAAAGCGTAGCCGGTCATTGCGCCATCGACTCCGCGCTCCATCTCGAAATCGAGGAACAGGCCGCCGTTGCCGGTGAGAATTGGGACGCGGCGCAGCTTGCCTTCCTTCTCGAAGCGTCGGAGGGCGGAGATCTTCTCGAGGCCGGGCCAGTCCTCGTGCTTCAGCATCACGCAGGACGGATTGTCGGTGATGATCCGGCGGATGACGTCCGGCGTCATCACCACTCCAAGCGTCAGCGGATAGTCCTGAATGACGAAAGGGATGCCCGCGCCGATCGCCTCGACGGCCTGCGCGTAATAGGTCACGATCTGATCGTCGGTGCGCAGCGACGGCGGCGGGGCGATCATCACCCCAGCCGCCCCCTTGGCCATGGCGGCGTGCGCGAGCGCGCGCATCGCCGCGAATCCCGGCGCGGAGACGCCGACGACGAACGGCAGTTTCGGCGCCCGCCCAACGCAGCGAGCGACGAAGCCGATCGCCTCCTCGTGGTCGAGCTTCGGCGCTTCGCCCATGATGCCGAGAATGGTGCAACCGTCGGCGCCCGCGGCGACATAGTGGTCGATCATGCGGTCGACGCTGGCGTTGTCGATCGCGCCATCAGCGAGAAAGGGCGTGGGAGCGATGGGAAAGACGCCTTTGGCGTCGGCCGAGAGCATCGATAAGGTTCCGTATTGAGGTTATCTACAGTTTGACTTTTTCGTGGGGCCGACCGTGGCGCCGATCCAATATCTCAAGCTCGCCTGCCTGAGCCCTTTGGCGAGGATCCTGTTGCGCTCCAAGGCGGCCTTCGGGTTGCTGACGGCCAATGTCGTCGTCGTCCTGGACACCATGGCGCCCGCTGTCAACCGACCTACAACGCGGCGACTGCGGTCACCTCGATCAAAAACTCCTCGCGCACCAGGCGGTCGACAATGAGCAGCGTGTTGGTCGGATAGCCGCCGCCGGCAAACAGGCGCGGATATTCGCGCGCTCGGTATTGGGCGAATTTCCCGATGTCCTGCGAGTGCACCAGATAGCTCGTGAACTCGACGATGTTGGCAAAGCCTGCGCCCTGGGAGGCAAGCGCGGCGCCGATATTGGCGAACACCTGGGCGCATTGGCCTTCGAAATCGGGGGGCGTCTTGCCGCTCTTGTCCATCCCGACCTGGCCAGCGATGAACAAGAGCTCCGACGTCTTGACGCGGGTGATGTTCGAATAGGGCGCGATCGGCTTGCCGAGACTGTCGGGGTTGTGAAACTGGACATTTGGCATAAGCAGCTCCCGCGAGCATGTGAGGGGATGGAAAAGTTACCCGAGACGATCGCGATGATGAGGATGCCAAGCGCTGTTGGCAAGCGAAGGCAAATGGCGACAGCTTGGCTTGGCTGAGCTAAGATGAGGCCGGCGCCCTCGGGCGCGCGAGATCAGCAAGGGTGGAAACCATGACCGAGAGGCCGACCGCACAGTCGTTCGCGAAGGCTGAAGCCGCGCCGTCCTTCGACGCCGCGCGCCTCGATGCGCTGCTCGACGAGGCCGGCGTCGACGCCGTCGTGATCTCGTCCAAGCACAACATTCAATACCTGCTCGGCGGCTACCGGTTCTTCTTCTTCGATCATTTCGACGCGATTGGCGTCAGCCGCTATCTGCCTATTCTCATCTACGTCAAAGGCCGGCCGGATCAATCGACCTATATCGGCCAAGGGATGGAGGCTTACGAGAAAGAAAACGGGAAGTTCCAGACTCCTGCCTTCCAGCCGTCGAGCACCAGCCTCGATTTGGCGCAGCTCGCGGTGAATCATCTGGCCAAACTCGCCCCGACGGTGAAGCGCGTCGGCGTCGAGCGCGCGTTCCTGCCCGCCGATGCGGCGGAACTCATGGCGCGCGAGTTGCCTCAAGTCGCGTTCGTCGAGGCGCACATGCCGCTCGAACGCCTGCGGGCCCGCAAGACCCGGGAGGAACTGGATTTGCTGCGCGCCGCTTCCGAGCTTGTGGTCGATTCCATGTTGGCGGTGATCGCCTCGCACGGGCCCGGCGCGACCAAAGCGGAGCTCGTCGAAGCGCTTCGGCGCGAAGAGGTGAACCGGGGGCTCACGTTCGAATATTGCCTCATCACGGCCGGGACGAGCCTCAATCGCGCGCCTTCCGAACAAGTATGGGGAGCAGGCGACATCCTGTCGCTGGATTCCGGCGGCAATTACAAAGGCTATATCGGCGACCTCTGCCGCATGGCGATCCAGGGCGAGCCCGACCGCGAGCTCGAGGACCTGCTGGCCGAGGTCGATGCGATCCAGATGGCGGCGCGCAAGCCGATCCGCCCCGGCGTCAACGGCGAGGAGATCTACGCCAGCGCCGGCGAGGCGCTCGGTCGGTCGCCGCGCGCCAACTCGATCGAGTTTGTCGCGCATGGGATGGGCCTCATCAGCCACGAGGCGCCGCGGCTGACGAGCCACGGGCCAATTCCCTATCCGGCCTACGACGCCGACCGTCCGCTTGAAGCTGGCATGGTCATCTCGATCGAGACGACGATCGCGCATCCGCGTCGCGGCTTCATCAAACTGGAGGACACGGTCGCCGTCACCGAGACCGGCTGGGAAGCCTTCGGCGACCGGGGGCGGGGCTGGAATTCGAGCGGGGGGCGGCGCGTCATAGCCGCCAAGGACCTCACGCTAGGCTGAGGATGCAACCGGAACGGGAGTTCCGTCCACTTTGCCTTGCCCTCAACGGCGAGTTTCGCCGGATTTTCGGTGAGGTTCGAGAAATTGGTCAGGGCATCTCGGATTGGCGCTGTAATCTCCGTTTCGCGGAGCTTATCGATCGGCGGTCGCTTCCCATTCGACGGGCACGCCGTAGGACGCAAGGATCGTCTTGATTTGCGGGGCAAGCGAGGTCAACGCGCTATCCACCTGCGCCTTGAGCTCCTTGTCAGTTCTCCGAACGCCCATCGCGATGTCGAAGGTCATTGGCAGGCGCGCCTCCGGATTGCCAGCGATCGAGGTGACCACGAGCGGCGGCTTTTCCTTCGCGGCGAAGTAACCAGCCACCGGACCCCAGACAGCTGCCACGTCGACCTTTCCTTTGGCGACCGCATCAACGATTTCGGACAGCGGATGGTCGTCGCGATAGTCGCCGTAAACCATGAACCCGCGCACATTTCCGACGATCCCTCGCTCGGCGAGCGCATGCGCGGGCGGCGAGTTCATGCCATCGTCGCCAATGAGCTGGACGCCGATCGTCCGCGTCTTGAGGCTCGGGTCGTCGAGCGAGGAGACCGGCGGTTCCCCGGGCTTGGAGACGAACACGTAGGTCGATCGGTAGTAGGGCCGGGTGGTCAGCGCCATCGGGGCGCCCGACGGAATGGCCGCGACAAGATCGCATTCGCCCGCGTTCAATCCCTCGCGCACGAACCCGCGCCTCTGGGCGCGCCAGACGAACTCCAGCGGCCGATGAAGATGATCGGCGACAAGGCCCGCGATCTTGTTCTCGAAACCGTCTCCGGCGGCGTTGGAAAAGGGAAGATTATTCGGATCGGCGCAGACCCTCAACGGCGCCTCGTCGGATTGTGCGGGCCCGGCGCCAAGGGCGGTCGCAATGGCGAATACCGACAAGACTCGCACGACCTTCGCGGATGCCCTGTGTCCAAGAGCGAGCTTCACTTGGTCACCTTCGCCCAGCGCGGCACGAAGCCGGCGTGAATCTGCTCGGCGATCTCGGGTTCCTTGCCCTTGCACAAAGCGTGGCCATAGCCGGAGGCGCTCGTCTTGTCGGGCGCGAGGTCGTAGATGATCTCATCGTTGTGGTCCGGGCCAACGCCGGCGGGAACCTTGTCCAGTCCTAGCGCCTGGCGCACGCGCCAGGCGATATTGTGATCGGCGCAGGACGTGTCGCCGCTGACCCCGAGGGCGCCGACGACGCTCTTGCCGTCGTAAAGCGCAAGCCCGCCGCCGAAGATGATCACGCCGCCGAGAGATTTGCCGACGAACGGGATCGGAAGCGGAGCCGAACTGAGTCGGATCGCCGGAATAGAGAACCGCCGGATTGGGCGGCGCGCTCAAGGCGAGCCCGAACAGAGACGCCGCCCGGCTGCGCGCCCGCGTAGAGATTGGCGGTGGAGAGCGCAAAGCCGTCGAGGCTCACCGCATTCGCGGTGTTGGCCTTCTCCGCCGCGATCGCCCGGCTGCCGGGCCATTGGTCGTCCGGCTTGGCGCCGCTGAACGCGACCGCGCAGACGGCGCCGTCGCGTGTGACCAGCGCCGCCCATTCGTTGTTGTCGAGTCCGCCGTTGCTCGGGCCGCCGCTCGGCTTCACGCTCGCCTTCAGCGCCTTCTCGAGCTTGTCGTGGTCCGCCGGGCAATTCGCCGCGGCCGCGGCCTGAGAACTCGCCGACTGCAAGGCGTCAACAAGCCCGCGCCAATCGCCGCCGAGATATGGGCGCCGCATGTTTCATCTCCGTCTCATCTATCGAATGGTCTCGAGATAGGCCGCGACGTCGAGCGCTTCCGATGGCGTGAGACCGGTCGAGGGCATCGCGTTGCCCGGCACGATAGCGCTGCGGCTCGAGGACCCAGGCGGCGAGGTTCTGCGGCGTGTTGCGCAAGCAGGCCGGCCACGAAGATTCGCCTGCCCATCAGCGTCAGCGGAGGGCCGACCAATCCGTTCGCGCCCTCGATGCCGGGGATCATGTGGCAGGCGCCGCAGCCCTTCTCGGCGATGAGCGCGGCGCCATGCGCGGGCGATCCCGGCGCCAGGGGAGGAATGGCTTTCCTGCGCCAAGCGCCGTCGAGCCGATCAGCGCGAGGAGCAAGGCGCGCATAGCGCGCGCTGGCGCTAGACCTGCGAGCATGTCGAGAGCGCCCAAAGGTAGAGGGTGTTGAACAGTATGGCGACCGTGAACAGTCCGCTCACCAGGAGCCCGGAAACGGCGAATGACGCTCAGCCGCCCCTCGGAAGGATAGGCGACTCCCGCCGACTTCCCCCTCGACAGGATGCTCGTCGCGCAAGCGACGTCGGGAATATCCCGAGGTGAGGAGACCGATCGCGCAGAAGACCAGGCAGACGAGATTCACGACCAGGAGCACGACCCATATGCGTTCCCAGCCGGGAAGAAAGCTCGCGCGCGGCGCTCCGGCCGGGAAGCAGGCATGGCTGGCCAGGCCATAGTTGAGCTCAAGCTGGACCGCCCAGACAAGCGGGCGGAGCGAGCAGCCCGTACCAAAGCAGGCCTCTCCAGGCGCCGCCGCGTCGCGGCGACGAAGCGAACATCGGGCGATGTGGCGGAGCGCGCGCTCATCGGTTCAACCGAGCCCCAGCCGCGGCGTGACGTAGAAGGTGAAGAAAAGCACGAGCCAGACGGCGTCGACGAAGTGCCAGTAGATGGCGCCGATGCTGACCGGCGCGCTGCGGATGCGATCGAAGTAGCCGAGCGCGCACCAGAGCGAGAGGGTCGCCAGGATGATCACGCCCGCGGCGACGTGCAGCATGTGAAAGCCGGTGATCGTGAAATAGAGCGACCCGTAGGAGCTCGAGAAGGGCGTGAACTTCTTGGTCGCCCATTCCAGCGCCTGGATGGCGATGAACACGATCCCCATCAGCGCTCCGACGGCGAGATAGATCGCCGCGACGCCGCCGCTTCTCCCCCGTTTCAGCAAGAGACTCGCCGCGCCAGACGACGACGCTGCTCAAAAGCAGGATGATCGTGTCGGGCAGCGACAGCTTGAAGTTTGGAAGGTCCTCCGGCAGCCAGTCGCGGCTCGTGCTGAACGGCCGCGTAGTAATAGGCGAACAGGAGATAGACGAAGAGCGCGCCTTCGGTCACGATCAGCATCATCATGCCCCACCAGCCGTTGGCGTGGCGTCCGATGCTGCCGACCGGAAGATCGAGGCGTTGAGAGACGTCGGTCATGTCGGCGCTCCCGCGCGCTGCTCGAGCTCGCGCTCAGGCCAAAGCCAGACGAGGAGACCCGCCAGCGTCGCGATCGCGCCGATTCCGCCAGCCACCAGGCTTGCAGGAGAAGGCCGGCGAAACCGGCCGACATGGCGAGCGTGACGATGAACGGCGCCGGCGAGTCGTCGGGCATTTTGAGGATGGCGTCGGGAACGGCGTCGAGCGCCGTGGTCGCAAGCGCCTCCTTGCCGTGATCCAGCGCCAATCCCGTGCGCAGTTCGGAACCGCGGCCGCCTTCGTGGAAGGCGCGACTCCCAGAGCGGATGGCGGCTCGCGATCTCGGGGAATGACCGGGAAATTGTACGGCGGCGGCGGCGACGGCGTGCTCCATTCGAGCGACGGCGCGTCCCAGGGATTGGGTCCCGCAGGCCGGCCGTTGCGCAGGCTCAGAAAGACATTGATGAGAAAGAGCAGGATGCCGAAAGCGAGCACGAACGCGCCAATCGGTCGTGATCATGTTCGGCGTCTCCCATCCGAGGCCTGCCGGATAGGTGTAGATCCGTCTCGGCATGCCGATGAGCCCGGTCCAGTGCATCGGCAGAAACGCCAGATTGAAGCCGAAGAAGATGACGGCGAAGGTCCACTTGCCGAATGTCTCGTCGAGCAGGCGCCCGGTCATCTTCGGGAACCAGACGTGCAACGCGCCGAGCACCGCGAAGAGGTTGATGCCGATCAGCACGTAATGGATGTGGGCCACCACGAAATAGGTGTCGGTGACCTGCAGATCGGCGGGCACGGAGGCGGTGACGACGCCCGAGACGCCGCCGATGACGAACATGACGATGAAGCCGGCGTAGTAGAGAAAGGCCGCAGGTCAGCACCGGGCGGCCGGTCCAGATCGTCGCGATCCAGGCGAACACCGCGATCGCGCTCGGAATGGCGATGGCGAAGGACGCGCCGCTGAAGAAGGCGAGCGCCAGGAACGGGAATGCCGGTTGCGAACATGTGGTGCAGCCAGACGCCGAAGCCGAGCGCCATGGTCGTCACCGTGCCGAGCACGACGGCCGTGTAGCCGACGAGCGGCCTCCGGCAGAAGAAGGGCAGGGAATCGGAAACGAGCCCCATCGCCGGCAGCACGACGACATAGACCCAAGGATGCGCGAACATCCAGAAGAGATGCTGCCAGAGCAGCGGATGGCCGCCGCTGTTCGGGCGAAAGAAATGCGTGCCGAACTGGCGGTCGGTCCAGAGGAGAAAGAACGCCAGGCTGACCGACGGAACGGCGAGAAGGTTGCCGGCGGAGATCGTCACCGTTCCCCAGGTGAGAACGGGAACGCGGTTGAGCGACATGCCCGGCGCGCGCATGCGCAGGAAGGTGACGACGAAATTCGCCGCGCCGACCGTCGTCGAAACGCCGAGGAAGATCATTCCCAGCGCATAGAAGTCGAGGTTCGGCCCTGGATTGTATTCGCGCAGCGCATAGGGAACGTAGTTGAACCATCCGTCGTTCGGCGCAGCCGCCACGAGCAGGCTCGAATAGATGAAGAGCCCGGCCGCCAGATAGACCCAGTAGGAGAACGCGTTGAGCCGCGGGAAACGCCATGTCCCTCGAGCCCAGAACCAGCGGAAAGAGATAGTTGCTGAAGCCCGAGAGCACCGGCGACGCGTAGAGGAAAATCATCGTGATGCCGTGCATCGAGAACAGCTCGTCGTATTGCTCGGGCGTCAGCAGCGTCTGGTTCGGACGCGCGAGCTGGAGGCGCAGGATGAGCGCCTCGAGCCCGCCGGCGATGAGAAAGACGAAGGCCGTGACGATGTAGCGGATCCCGATCTCCTTGTGGTCGACGGTCGAGATCCAGCCGTAAAGGCCGGGCTTCGTCTCCCAGATCCGCTCGAGCGAGCGGGCGACAGGCGAACTCGTAGTCCGCGCCGACAACATGAGGGACGCGATCATATTCGGCGGCGGTCATGCCTCTTCCCTCACTTGAGCGTCACCAGAAACGATCGGATGCTCGCGAGATCAGGCCCCGACAGTTCCGGATTGGGCATGAGCGAACCGGGCTTGAGATTTTGCGGATTGGCGATCCAGCCGGACAGGTAGCCGGGATTGTTGGGCAAGCTCGCCGCCGGCGATCGTCGTGCGCGACATGAGGTGGGTGAGATCGGGCCCGACATGGCCGTTGGCCAAGGTGCCGCGCACCGTGTGGCAAGCGCCGCAGCGCACGATGAAGCGCTGCTCTCCGAGGCGCGCGTCGTCCGAAGCAGGTTGAGCCGCGGCGCGCAGCTGGTTCTCTCGCCAGGCCTCGAAGGCGTCCGGGCCTGTCGGCGAAAACGGAGAAAATCATGTGCGCGTGCTGCTGGCCGCAAAATTGCGAGCACTGGCCGCGATAGACGCCGGGCCTGTCGGCCTGAAGCCAGGTCACGTTGGTCTGCCCGGGAATGATTTGAATCTTTCCGCCGAGACTCGGAACCCAGAAGGTGTGGATCACGTCTTCGCCGTTGAGGGTGAAGCGCACCGGCTTTCCGACCGGAATGTGGATCTCGTTCGCGGTTACGAAGATCTGCGACGGATCGTCGTTCTGATAGACGAACTCCCACCACCATTGATGGCCGCGGACGTCGATCGACAGGGCGGGCTTGTCGGGCGGATTGGCGATTTCGCGCCATCGTGATTGAAGTCCAGACGACGAAGCCGACCAGCACGACGGTGGAGAGGCCGACGCCGATCGAGATCCACCCTCTGCCCGGGCTTTCCAGGAGAGGAGTGTCGGCAACGGCGCCGCCTCGCCCGTGTCGTAGGACCGCGATCAGGACAAGCGCCGCGATGATGACGACAACGATGGCGGAGACAATCAGCAGAGCCTGCGTCAAAGGCAGAATTCTCTTCGCCATCAGGCCGTCGGCGTGCAGGTAATCCATCGGAGATGCGGCTGCGCGACAAGAAGGCGCGAACGCCCGCGCAGAGCGCAGTCGATAGGATCATGAGCCTCGGAGAGCGCATCGCCGCTCACTCTCCCACTGGCTGCCGGCCGTTGCTGAAGCGGCTCGTGAAGCTCCAAGGTTTCGGCGTCTGCAGGAACTCGGCCGGGGTTTGCTCGACCGCCGGCGAGGGCGGCGTTCGCGAGATCGTTCGTCCAAATGTCGCGCTCGGCGGATGGGCGATGCTCTCGACGTAGGCGACGAGCTCCCAAATCGTCGACTCCGGCAGGAGCTCGCCCCACGCGGGCATTCCGTTGGGACGCCCCTGATAAATGCTGAGGAACAGATTCGCGGGGCTCGAACCGTAGATGAACCGGCCCTCGCTCAGCGCCGGGCCCATGCCGCCGCCGGCGTTCGCGGCGTGACAGCCGACGCAGTTGAACTGAATGAAATCCTGCATGCCGCGCGTCGCCGCCTGCGGGTCGTTGGCGAGCGGATTGGCGATCTGTGGCGCGAAGGAGACGTCTCCTGGATGGAGGCCGGAGACGGGCACGCGCAGAATTGGATTCGCCGAGGCAGAGAAGGGCGCGCTCGCGCCGGGAGTCGCTTCAATTGCGGGGACGCCGGCTTCGAGCGCGGCGAGCGTCTCGGGCTGAATCGGCTGACCGGTCGGGCTTGCCACGGCCTGTTGGGCGAGCGCGGCCGAGGCGCCGAATGCAAGAACGACAGAGGCGACCAAGACAGCGCGCATCGTCGGCTTCGCTCCAACTCAAGGATTGTGCTGCGGCGTCGACGGGGCGGCAGCCTCTTGTTTGGGAATCGAGAAGACGACGAGTTCGCCGCCGCCTTGCGTGTAGGACGGCAGGTCCTGCGTCGCGCCGACAAAGCCGAGCGCAGCGTTGCGCACGCGCGGATCGATCTGCGCGTTGGCGACGGCGCCCGGCCAGCCGCCGACGCCGGTCAAGATCGCGACATATTGCTGGCCGTCCGACCCCTCATAGGTGACCGGCTGACCGATGGTCCCCGAACCGAGATGGAACTGCCACAGCACTTTGCCGGTCTTGGCGTCCACGGCTTTGAACCAGCGGTCCATCGTGCCGTAGAAGGCGACGTCGCCGGCCGTGACCAGCGCGCCGCTCCACACCGGCATGTTCTCCTTGATCGACCAGACCTTCTTTCGCTGGACAGGGTCCCAGGCCATGAATTCGCCGCGGTAGCCGCCGGGACCTGCGAACATGTCGACCGTCGCGCCGACGTAGGGCGTGCCCGCGATATATCCGACCTCCGAGGTCCGATAGTTCATGCACAGGTGCTGATGCGGAACGTAGAGAAGATGCGTGCGCGGCGACCATGCGGTCGGCTGCCAGTCCTTCGCGCCGGGCGAGGCGGGGCAGACATTGCGCACCGTGCGGTTGAGATCGGGCTTCAGCTCCTCGTTGGGAATGATGCGGCCGGTCTTCAGGTCGACGCCCTTGTAGGCGTCATCGCGTCGTAGGGGTCGGCTGAAAGGACCTCGCCGGTCTGCCGGTCGATGACATACATGAAGCCGTTGCGGCCGGGATGCAGCAGGACCTTTCTCGTCTTGCCGTCGAGATCGAGGTCGACGAGCACGTTCTCCTGGATCTCGTCATGATCCCAGAGGTCGTGCGGATTGAACTGATAGGCCCAATGCGCCGCGCCGTTATCCGGATCGCGCGCAAACAGGGTCGTGGTCCAAAGGTTGTCGCCCGGACGCTGGTTCGAGTTCCAGGGACCGGGGTTAGAGGTTCCGTAGTAGAGGAGGTTGAGATCGGGATCGTAGGAGAACCAGCCCCACATGGTTCCGCCGCCGATCTTCCAGGCGTCCGGCGGCCAGGTGCTGACGCCGAGATCCTTGCCTTTCATGAAGTCATAGAATGGCTTGAAGTCGGGCCCGATGAGGACGTCCTTGTCGGGGCCGGTCGAATAGGCGACGTAGTCGATCTTGCCGGTGTTCTCGTCGAGCGCGGTGATGCGGCCGCGGACCCCCAGCTCGCCGCCGCTGATGCCGACGAACACTTTGCCCTTCGACGACGAACGGCGCGGCGGTCGTCGTTTCGCCGAGGTTGATCTCGCCCGTCTTGGTCGCCCACTGCTCCTTGCCGGTCTTCGCGTCGAGCGCGACGACGTGATTGTCGAGCGTGACCAGGAAGATCTTGCCGTTGTCGTAGGCGATGCCGCGCGTCACCACGTCGCAGCAGGCGACGCCCTGAGCAGCGCGATTGGTGTTTGGGATGTAGGTCCACTTGAGATCGCCAGTCGTCGAATCGAGCGCGAACACCTTGTTCGGATAGGAGCTGATCGACATACAGCGTGTCGCCGATGATGAGCGGCGCAGCCTCCTGTCCGTGCTGGGTTCCGACCGAAAACATCCAGGCGGCCTGAAGCTTGCCGACATTCGACGCGTTGATCTGGTCAAGCGGACTGAACCGGGTGCTGGCGTAGTCCCGCGCCGGCATCACCCATTGCTTCGGATCCTTGGAGAGAGAGGCGAGATCGTCGGCCCGCGCGAGGAAGCGCTCGCAAGCGCGACGGACAAGGCGAGAAAGAGCAACTGGACCCGCACGCCGTCCTCCAAGGTCGCAAGGCCGCTTTAAGCGGCCTTCTCTTCCGCTGCCGAAGCAACCGGCGCGTCCAGACGCAGGGCGGCGCCGAGGGCGAGAGCCGAATAGCCGGTCAGCAGCAATCCAGCGGGCACCCACATCACGAGGCCGCCAAGTTGCTGATCCTGAAGCCAAGTGAGGCCCCACGCCGCAGTGGTGAACTGGTGCACGGAAAACAAGGGAGCGCCGGCGAACGTCAGCAAAGCGCCAAGCAGCGACATCTGCAGGCCGGTGGCGAAGAGAAGGAGAAACGCGAGCGCGGCGCTCGAAGTGAAAACCGCGACCCACAACGCGAGCGCCGCGGCGACCGTCGTCACATGCATCGAGCCAGTAGACGACGTTGTTTCGCAACGTCTCGTCGTAGAAGGCCGGGCTATGCCAAATCCAGAAGATTGCGGCGAAGACGAATGTCGCTCCCCATGCGAACCCATTGGGCAGTCGAAGCCGCCCAAACGGGCGCGCGGGCAACGAGTCCGCGCGCGATCATCGGCGCCGCGAGCAGTACGATCGCCATATGCTGAGTGACGCGAGCCGAAAACAGCGCCACGCTCAAATTGCAGAGCGGGGAAACGAACGCGAGGCCGAGAAGTAGCCACCCAAAGCGCAGGCGGCCGAGTATCGCGCGGTCGCACGCCACGCCCACGGGCAGAACTCAAATGTGCGACAGCGAATATCGCCAAGGCTGCGATGAGACCGGGATCGAGATTCCAGTGGAGAGCGCCGGGCACAGGGGCAGAGCCGCAGTACGGAATGAAGCCGGCCACGAGTAGACCCTCTCCCAGTCGCCTTGCTCCCCGTCGCCAGAACTCGCGCCACTTGGTAATGTTCCGAAGGACGGCAGTTTTTTTGCTCTGCGGCGCAGGAGCGGCGCAGGAGCTGTTGCCGGAACGACCTCGGGCCGCATCGGGAGCCCGCATCGCCTGTCCGAGCGCTCAGTTGAAAAGCGGCTCCCGGGTGTGGAATGACCCGGAGTGAGCGCAGCTCAACTGAGCCGTCGGGGCGGGCCGTCCGCCGCCTGGCCAGAGCCGCGCAGATTTATGTCGGTGAGGCGCAGGGTCTTCGACGAGGCGCAAGCGCTTCCCATCGCACCAGAAAAGCGTGCATCTCCTTCGCGGCTCCTCACCGCCAAAGAAAAGGCGCCGGGATTTCGGCCCCGGCGCATTCCTCGCGCGCGACCGCCCAGAAAGCCCGAACGGCAGCTTTCACGGTCGCCGTCTCGCGGCCCAGAACCTTGTAAATAAGGCCCGCGTCGTTCGGCAGGCCGCAGGCGCCATGCGCCAGTCCGACCTCATGGTCGACTCCCGCCGGGAGACGAGCGGCGACGCGCTGCGCCTTAGTCTTGGGCGTCAGCAGCAGCACATTGGCGAAAACGTCGAACGAATCCATCACGCCGGTCTGCCGGGGCGCGCTCTCCTTCGGATCGAGCACAAGCCGCTCGCGCATGAGCAGCTGGCCGTCTGGACGCTCGGCGTTCACTTCCAGGGAGAGCAGCGTGACGGCGAGACTCTCGCTCGCCTCATGATGCTTGCGTCCGGGCTGGACGATCTCCGAATAGAGGAGCGTCGCGCTCGACGCGATCCGAATCCGGGTACGGCTCGCGAACCGCGCCCCGCGATGGAGCAAAAGCGGATCGGGCAGGAACTCGAGATAGGAATCCTCGTCGAGCGTCAGCGACTGGGTCATCACGCCGTAGTTGGCGTCCATCGTGTGGACCTTTGTCGCGGACTAACTCGTCACATGCGCCCGCGCGCCCGCTTTCAGCGAAACGTCCATATGCAGTCGGTCGCCCTGGAGGACGCAACCGGTCGAAGTGATCGTGAACAGCCACGGCATGTCAGGCATGGGCGGGTCGCAGTAGAGCGCCCGGCTCACGAGACAAGGCGTGCGTCGCGCAAGATCGGCGAGGATAGTGCGGTCACGCCGCTTCTCGAAGCCAAGACTCAGTAAGCCGCGCTTGCCGACGGCCCCGCTGCGCATCTGCGCCGGCTCATCGCGGAATCTCTGCAAACTCCGGCCCGGGCGTTTCGTCCGCAAATGGCGGCGCGTCCGTCGGGAGGGGCAAGAAGGCGGACAGATCGCGCCCGCGCGCGCCCGTCACTCGGCGGCGCGTTCGACCGGCTTCAGGTCGAACAGGAGGTCGCTGCGAATCAGGTCGACCAGCTCCGGGATGCCCTCGCCGGTCTTGCAATTGGTGAACAGGAACGGTTTCTCACCTCGCATCAAGCGCGAGTCGCGGTCCATCAACTCGAAACTCGCACCGACATAGGGCGCGAGGTCGGTCTTGTTGATGACGAGGATGTCCGATTGCGAAATGCCCGGGCCGTTCTTGCGCGGAATCTTATCGCCGGCTGCGACGTCAATGACATAGATGAAGAAGTCGACGAGCGCCGGCGAGAAGGTCAGGGTGAGGTTGTCGCCGCCGCTTTCGATGAGCACCACGTCTCCGTCAGGAAATCGGGCCTCCATGTCCTCGACAGCGGCGAGGTTCATGCTCGGATCCTCACGCACGGCGGTGTGCGGACAGGCGCCCGTCTCCACGCCAACAATGCGCTCTTCCAACAGCACGCCTTTCAGCGTCCGCTGGACGTGCTTGGCGTCCTCGGTCGTGACGACGTCGTTGGTGATGATCAGCACTTTGCAGCCAAGATCGAGCAGGCGCGGGGTGATCGCCTCGACGATCGCGGTCTTGCCCGAGCCGACCGGACCACCAATTCCGATACGGGTGATCTTCTTCATGACGCGGATCTCCGGCTAGTTCATGAATAGGCGCACATGCGCCTTGACGTGCACGGCCGCAAGCACCTCCATCATCGGCGCGAAACCGCGCATCGCATCGAGCGGCAGGGCGGCCGCGCGCTCGTAGAGGCGATCCACCTCACCCGCGACCGCGTAGAGCAGGGTCTGCGTCTCGACATGCCCGATCCGCATGAGCCTGATGGCTGCGCCAAGGATCGCCGAGGCGACACCGTAGTGGTGAACGAGGAAGGCCTCCCGCGCCGCCAGTCCCTGCGCCGCCAAGGCGACCGCGAGCGACATCGGATAGGAGCCCGCGGTTTCTCCCCGCTCGATCCGCTCGCGCCAGGCGCAGATAAGTGGGTCGCCCGTCACATGCGCGGCGAGTTCCGCCGCCTTTCGCCCCATGCGCGTCGACATGATGCGGGATTCCGTCGACAGCTTGCGGGCGAGGACCAGGGCGTCGATCCGCTGGACTGCTCCGAGATCCGCTGCGCGGGCGGCGCCATGGGCGTGGATGAGCGCGACGCCGTCGCCTATCGCCCCCTGTTCAGTCGCGGTTCGCACGAACGCGAGCAATGTATCCGCGTCTTTCACCACACGGGTCTGGATCGCAAATTCGAGGCCGTGGGAGAAAGCGAAACCGCCGATCGGAAACGCCTGCTCTCCGAATTGCAGCAGCCGCGCAAGACCGACCGTGGAAGGTTGTCCACCGTCAGGAATGCTCGTGGTCATGCGGGAGCTCATGGCTGTGAACAGGCGCGTGGCCGCGCACCGGGCCCTCGCCGCCGCCGAACAGCCGGCGCGATTCGTGCGGCGCAAGATAAGGCACGATCTCCGCGCCCGGAGCGAAGTCGTAGGAGATGTTTTCGAAGCGATGGGTCTTCATCACCGACGCCATCACCTTGCGATCGATGGTCAGAGGAACATAGACCCGGTCTCCCTTGACCAAAGCGGGCCAATGCTGGTTGCCTAGAGCATGGCCGAGCTCGACGCAGACGCGCATCGCGACCTCGACGGATCCCGCCGTCAGCGCCTCGAGACGGATCACCATGACTTCGCGCAGCGAGATTTTCGCCACGACCGCGCGACGCGCCGTGTCGTCCCACAGCAGGATGTCGCCATCGCGCAAGAAAGCGCCGCGGTCGAGCGAGACGGCGATTTCGAGGCCACTTGAGGTTTTCTTGCGGAAGCGGTTCTTCTGCGCCTCCCAATGGTCTAGGGCGAGCGAATCGACGCCGCCGGTCGCAAGGCGTCCGGACCATTCCGCGTCGGCGGCGTTGCCGAGGATATGTTCGACGAGGATCATGGTATCAACTGAAAAAGTACATCTGGTTCAGACTGATGGTCTTGAGCGGCGCAACCGTAGCGTGCTCGCCGTCGACAGTAACCGCGAAAGTCTCGGGCGAGACTTCGATCGTCGGCGTGCCGGAATTGCGCACCATGTCCTTCTTGCCGATCTTGCGCAGATTCTTGACTGGAATGACCTGGCGCTTGAGCCCGAGCGTCCTGTGGACGTCGGCTTCGTAGCCCGCTTGCGAAACGAAGGTGATGTTGTTTTCAGCCAGCATCGTTCCGTAAGCGCCGAACATGGGCCGGTAGTAGACGGGCTGGGGCGTCGGAAGCGAGGCGTTAGGATCGCCCATCAGCGCCCAGGAGATCATGCCGTTCTTGAGGACGAGCTTAGGCTTCGCGCCGAAGAAGCCAGGCTCCCAGAGAACGAGGTCGGCGATCTTGCCGACCTCGACCGAGCCGATCACATGCGACACTCCATGCGCAATTGCCGGATTGATCGTGATCTTGGCGACGTAGCGTAACACCCGGAAATTGTCGTGGCCGGGAGCATCCTCCTTGAGTTTCCCGCGTCCCGTTTTCATGGCGTCTGCGGTTTGGATGAGGCGGAGCCAGCACTCGCCGACGCGCCCCATCGCCTGAGAGTCGGACGAAAACATCGAGATGACGCCGAGGTCCTGCAGGACGTTCTCGGCCGCGATCGTCTCCGCGCGAATCCGACTTTCGGCGAAGGCGACGTCGGAGGGAATGTCGGGGTTGAGATGGTGGCAGACCATGATCATATCGTACAGCTCGGCCTGCGAATTGACGCCGAACGGCAAGGTCGGGTTGGTCGACGACGGCAGCACATTCGGCAGACCCGCGACCTTAATGATGTCCGGCGCGTGACCGCCGCCCGAGCCCTCGGTGTGGAAGGAATGGATGGTCCGCCCTTCGAAGGCGGCGATCGTCTGCTCGACGAAACCGGACTCGTTGAGCGTGTCGGTGTGCATGCAGACCTGTACGTCCATTTCGTCCGCGACCGTCAACGCCGAACGCAGGACCGCGGGCGTGGTGCCCCAGTCCTCGTGACATTTCAAGCCGCAGGCGCCCGCCTCGATCTGCTCGATCAGCGGCGCCTTCGCGTGACCGTGGCCTTTGCCCAGCAAGCCGATGTTGACCGGCAACCCCTCCGCCGCTTTCAGCATATTGGCGATATTCGCGGGGCCTGGCGTCACCGTCGTGGCGTTGGATCCGTCCGACGGACCCGTGCCGCCCCCGATCAGCGTCGTCGTGCCGTTTGAGAGCGCCGCTTCGCACTGCTGCGGCGAGATGAAGTGAATGTGGGTGTCGACGCCGCCGGCGGTCAGGATTAGATGCGCGCCGGAGATTGCATCGGTCGCGAGGCCGATTTCGAGGCCCGGCGTGATCCCGTCCATCGTCTGCGGGTTGCCCGACTTCCCGATCGCGCAGATTCTGCCGTCCTTGATTCCGACATCCGCCTTCACGATTCCGAGCTTGGCGTCGATGATCGTCACATTGCTGATAACCAGGTCGGGTGCGCCAGCCTTGCTCGTGACGCGGTTGTCCATCCCCATGCCTTCGCGCATGCTCTTGCCGCCGCCGAAGACGACTTCGTCGCCGGGCGGGCCTCGCAGGTCGCGCTCGATCTCCACGAACAGGTTCGTGTCGCCAAGACGGATCCGGTCGCCAGTCGTGGGCCCATACATTCCGACATATTCAGCGCGGGAGAGTTGGGCCATAAGGCGATCTCGATTAGAAAAGGGGTGTCAAGCGCTTTGCGGATCGAAGCGAAATCCGCGTTCTTTGGCGCGCTCCACCGCTCTTGCCTTGTTGGCCTCCGCATGCGCGCCGGACGTTTCGCCGTCGACCAGGTTGTTGAAGCCGTACACGCCGCGCTTTCCAAGATAAGGGACGAGCTTGACCTCCCTCTCATCGCCGGGCTCGAAGCGGAGCGCGGCCGCGGCCGGGATGTTCAGGTGCTGACCAAACGCGGCGGCGCGATCGAACTCCAACGCGGGGTTGACTTCGAAGAAGTGGAAGTGCGAGCCGACCTGAATCGGACGATCCCCGGTATTGCGCACCTTCAGGGTCGTCACCTTCAGGTTCGCGTGGAAACTTACCGGCGCGGCGGCGCATACGTAGCCGCCCACCGCGACCTGATGTTTAGCGGGATCCTCTTCCGCGGCGATCGTCGGCCCCGCTGTCACTTGCGCCATGTCGACCCCCCTACTGAATTGGCGAGTGCACGGTTACGAGCCGGCTGCCATCGGTGAACACAGCTTCGACCTGAACCATCGGGATCAGATCGGCGACGCCCTCCATCACGTCGTCCTTCGCGAGGACCTTGCGCGCCTCTTCCGCAGTCTCCTCCATCGTCTTGCCCGCGCGGGCGCCTTCGAGGGCGGCTGCGGAGATGACCGCGACGGCCTCAGGGTAGTTAAGCTTGAGCCCCTTGGCTTTTCGCTTGAGGGCGACATCCGCCATCATATGGATGACCAGTTTGTCGAACTCACGCGGAGTCAGGTGCATCGCGCGTTTGCTCCTTCCTCGGCGCCAGACGTCGTGTCCGAACAACCAGAGTCCGTGACAGGGCGGCTCGAACTCGATAATGGCTGGATGACGTCTGCTAATCAAGGGGCGATGCCGGCTCCGCGCGGTTCGCGGCGATTTATGTCTCGGGCCTTTGCTTGGCGTGGGCGCCTCATCGTCCGCAAGTCGCATCCATCCATTCCCCTACGGCGCGGCGACGGCTAGACCGTCATTCGCGCGCGCACCGCCGTCTCGTCCATCTGCTCGCGTGTGCCGGCGAGCACGACGACGCCCCGGTCCAGCACGGCGTAGTCGTCGCAGATGTCGCGCGCCCACTCGAAATATTGCTCGACGACGAGGATCGCCATCTCACCCTTGCGGCGCAGATGGACGAGCGCGCGGCCGATGTCCTTGATGATCGAGGGCTGGATGCCCTCGGTCGGCTCGTCGAGGACGAGGAGCTTGGGCTTCGTCACCAGCGCGCGGGCGATGGCGAGCTGCTGCTGCTGGCCGCCCGAGAGGTCGCCGCCCCGGCGTCCCAGCATGTCGTTGAGCACCGGAAAGAGCGCGAAGATCTCGTCGTCGATCGCCCGCTCGGCTCTCGGCCGGGTGGCGTAGCCGGTCATCAGGTTCTCGCGCACCGTGAGAAGCGGAAAGATTTCTCGCCCCTGCGGAACGTAGCCGAAGCCTGCCTTGGCCCTGAGATAGGGCGTCATCTTGGTCACGTCCTGGTCGTTCCAGCGGATCGCGCCGGACGCCGGCATGTGCTGGCCGACGATCGCGCGCAGAAGCGACGACTTGCCGACGCCGTTGCGACCGAGAACGGTGAGAATCCGCCCGGTCTGCGCCTTGAGGGAGACGGACCTCAGCGCCTGCGCCGCGCCGTAGAAGAGATCGATTCGCTCGACGGTCAGCATGGCGCGGCATCCGCTCTGTGGCGACTTTCTCTTCCCGCTCGCGGCGAGACGGTGGCCCGAAGGGCCGGATGAGGGGCGAGGTCGATCGGTAGCGGTTGAGCCCGCACCTCACCCCAACCCTCTCCCCGCTAGCGGGGAGAGGGGGCGCGCTTGAGACAAAAGCCATCTCTCACCGCCCCAGATAGACTTCGACGACGCGCGGGTCGGCGCTGACCTGATCGAGCGAACCCTCAGCCAGCACCGAACCCTCGTGCAGGCAGGTGACCTTGACGCCGAGCTCGCGCACGAAATGCATGTCGTGCTCGACCACGATCACGGAATGATCGTGCGCGATCTCGCGTAAGAGATCGGCGGTCGCCGCGGTCTCGGCGTCGGTCATGCCCGCGACCGGTTCGTCGACGAGCAGGAGCTTCGGGTCTTGCGCCAGTAGCATGCCGATCTCGAGCCATTGCTTCTGCCCATGGGACAGCGACCCGGCGACCCGCGTCCGATGGTCGGCGAGCCGGGTCGTGCTTAGGATGGAATCGATCGTCTCCAGCGTCTGCGCATCCTCGCGCCCGAACAAGGTCGCGCGCACGCTGCGCGGCGCCTTGGTCGCGAGCAGGAGATTGTCTTCGACCGTGTGGTTCTCGAATACGGTCGGCTTCTGGAACTTGCGCCCGACGCCAAGCGTCGCGATTTCGGCTTCGTCGAGCTTGGTCAGGTCATGGCGCCCGTCGAACATCACCTCGCCTTCGTCAGGACGCGTCTTGCCGGTGATGACGTCCATCATCGTGGTCTTGCCAGCGCCGTTCGGGCCGATGATCGCCCGCATCTCGCCGGGCTCGAGCACCAACGACAGGCTGCGCAGCGCCTTGTAACCGTCAAAGGACACGCTGACTCCGTCGAGATAGAGAAGCGACTGCGTGAGAGTCGGATTGGCCGTCTCGGCGAGGCTCACGGTTCGACGCCTTCCTCGAGCGCTTCGGCGGAGATGACCTCGCGCGGTTTCGGCTCCCGGGTCTTGAGCGCGAGACCCAGGAGGCCCTTGGGCAGGAACAGGGTTGTCAGGACGAACAGGAGGCCGAGGCCGTAGAGCCAATATTCTGGGAAGGCGCCGGTGAAATAGGTCTTGGCGAAGTTGACGGCGATCGCGCCGATCGCCGCGCCAATCAACGTCCCCCGCCCGCCGACCGCAACCCAGATCGCCGCTTCGATCGAGTTCGCGGGCGCAAATTCGCTCGGATTGATAATGCCGACCTGCGGCACGTAGAGCGCGCCGGCGATTCCCGCGATGACCGCCGAAACGACAAAGACGAAGAGCTTATAGTTTTCGACCCGGTAGCCGAGAAAGCGCATGCGACTCTCGGCATCGCGCACCGCGACCAGCGCCTTGCCGTATTTCGAGCCGATGATTGCGCGCGACACCGCATAAGCGACGATGAGCGCAATCGCGCTGGCCGAGAACAGGGCGGCCTTGGTCGAGGCGGACTGAAGCGAGAAACCCAGCAGGTCCTTGAAGTCGGTCAAGCCATTGTTGCCGCCGAAGCCGAAGTCGTTGCGGAAGAACTCCTTGAACAAAGCGAAGGTCATCGCCTGGGTGATGATCGAGAGATAGACGCCGGTCACCCGCGAGCGGAAGGCGAACCAGCCGAAAGCGAGCGCCAGGAGGCCGGGGACCAGCACCACCATCAGCATGGCGTAGGGAAACCAGTTGAATCCCCACCACGCGACGGGCAGCTCCTTCCAGTTCAGGAACACCATGAAATCCGGCAGGATCGGATTGGCGTAGACGCCGCGCGTCCCGATCTGCCGCATGAGATACATGCCCATCGCATAGCCGCCGAGCGCGAAGAAGGCGCCGTGGCCGAGCGACAGGATGCCGCAATAGCCCCAGACCAGATCGAGCGCGACAGCAAGGATCGCGTAGCAGAGATATTTGCCGAGCAGCTGGACGAGATAGGGCGGCAGGTAGAAAGGAGAATTGGGTGAGACCGCCAAGCTCAGGAACGGCACGGCGATCGCCGCCGCAATGAGGATCACGACGAAAGCCAGACCAAGCTGATCCAGCCGAGCGCTCATGCCTCCACCGCCCGCCCGCGCAGGGCGAAGAGTTCCTCTCGGCCGTCTCTGAATGAACAGAATGATGAAGACCAGGAGCACGATCTGGCCCTGAACGGCGCCGATCAAGGGCTCGAGCAGCTTGTTGGCGAGTCCGATCAGCAGAGCGCCGAACGCGGTGCCCCACAGGTTTCCGACGCCGCCGAACACGACGACCATGAAGCTGTCGATGATGTAGCCCTGGCCGAAGTTCGGCGAGACGTTGTCGATCTGCGACAACGCCACGCCCGCGATCCCCGCCACTCCTGATCCAAGCCCGAAAGCGAGCATGTCGACACGCGCCGTCGAGATGCCCATCGACGCCGCCATGCGGCGGTTCTGCGTCACCGCGCGCATCTGCAGGCCGAAGGGCGTCGCGCGCAGAACGAGCTGCAGGCCGATGAAGACGAGCGCCGAGAGCACGATGATCCAAAGCCGATTGGTGGTGATCGACAATCCGCCGAGCTCGAACGCGCCTGACATGAACGGCGGGTTGCTGACCTGGCGGTTGGCGGCGCCGAACAGGCTGCGAACCAGCTGCTGCAAAATGAGCGACACGCCCCAAGTCGCGAGCAGCGTCTCGAGCGGGCGGGTGTAGAGAAAGCGGATCACCAGCCGCTCGATCGCGATGCCGACGAGGCCAGCGACGACGAAGGCGAGGGGAATGGCGAAAGCGAGCGACCAGTTTTGCAGCGAAGGCGGCAGAAGCGTCTGAACGACATAGGTCGAATAGGCGCCGAGCATCACCATCTCGCCATGCGCCATGTTGATGACGCCCATCACGCCGAAGGTGATCGCAAGTCCGATCGCGCGCAAGCAGCAGGACGGACGAAGCCGAAATGCCGTACCAGAGGTTTTGCGCCACGCTCCAGAGGGCGAGCCGGGCATGGATCGCGCTCAGGGCGGATGCAGCCGCGGTTTTCACCGCCGGATCGGTGGCCTTCTGGGCGAGCGCGTCGATGAGGCCTTGCGCGTCCTGGTCCCCTCGCGCTTTCAGCGTCGCGATGGCCGAGAGACGGTCTTGCGGCGAAGCGTTTTCGCTGGTGGCGAAGATCGAAGCCTCGGCGAGTTTCAGAGCCGCGACGACGCGCGGGTCGCTTTCCTTGGCGAGCTGGGCCTGGAGCGCCGGCAACGCCTTTTCGTCGTGGGTCGTGAACACGTCCCCGGCCGCCTTGAGGCGCTTCTCGGGATCGGGGCTCGCCAGGGTGAGCGAGCCCATTGCGCCCTGGATGGCGCTTCGAAGCGCGTTGTTGACTCGCACCTGCTTGAAGGCGGCGGCGTTCGAATTGGGAATGGCTTCGCCAGTCTTGGCGTTGATGAGCGCGCCTGCGGCAGTCTTGTAGGCGACGATGTGATCGGCGGGATCAATGAGCAGGCGGTTGTCGCCGAGCGCGTCCAGAATGGCCGCGGCCTGCGGCGGCGCCTCGGCGGACAACTCGACGATCGCGGCCGCGGTCTGGGGGAACTTGTTGGCGAGGAACTTCGCCAGCGTGTCGTCGACGGCGTCGGCGCTGGCGGCGCCCGGCGACATCAGCGCCACGGCAAGACCAAGCGCGCGGAAAGTGCGAGTTGCGTTCCGAAAGGCGCTTGAAAACGGCATGAAAACCATTTCGGTTCGCCGGCCCAAATCCGGCGTCATCGCTTCGACATCGCCCGGCTTTTCAAAGGAAGGCCCCTCGCCCTCGGGAGGAGGAGGGGAGGGGCCCGGGCGCCAACGTCAGCCGCCGCACTTGCCGGTTTTGACGTTGAAGTTGCCGCACGACATTGGCGGGCGCCAATCGGCGATCAGGTCTTTAGAACCCTCGAGATAGGGCGACCATTCCTGCGCCACCACGGTTCCCGGCGTCTGCCAGACGGTGTTGAATTGGCCATCCGCCTGGATCTCGCCGATATAGACGGGCTTGGTGATGTGATGGTTCGGCATCATCGTCGATAGGCCGCCCGTCAGATTCGGCACCGCGACGCCGATCATCGCGGGGATCACCTTGTCCGGCTCGAAGCTTTGCGCTTTCTCGACCCCTTTCACCCACATGTTGAAGCCGATGTAGTGGGCCTCCATCGGATCGTTGGTGGTGCGTTTCGGCTTTTTCGTGAATTCATGCCACTTGGCGATGAAGTCCTTGTTGGCAGGCGTGTCGATCGATTTAAAATAGTTCCACGCCGCGAGGTGGCCGACGAGCGGCTTCGTGTCGAGGCCTGCGAGCTCCTCTTCGCCGACCGAGAAGGCGACGACGGGAATATCCGTCGCCTTGACGCCCTGGTTGCCGAGCTCCTTATAGAAGGGCACGTTGGCGTCGCCATTGATCGTCGACACGACCGCCGTCTTCTTGCCGGCCGAGCCGAACGCCTTGATCTTCGACACTTCGGTCTGCCAATCGGAGAAGCCGAAGGGCGTGTAGTTGATCATGACGTCCTCGTCGGGCACGCCCTTCAGTTTCAGATAGGCGGCGAGGATCTTGTTGGTCGTGCGCGGGTAGACGTAGTCGGTGCCCTCAAGCACCCAGCGTTTCACCGAGCCGCCATCCTCGCTCATCAGATAGTCGACGGCCGGAATCGCCTGCTGGTTGGGCGCTGCGCCAGTGTAAAAAACGTTACGCTCGGATTCCTCGCCCTCGTATTGCACGGGATAGAATAGGATCGAATTGAGTTCCTTGAACACCGGCAACACCGATTTGCGCGACACCGACGTCCAGCAGCCGAACACGACCGAGACCTTGTCTTTTTCGATGAGCTCCTTGGCCTTTTCTGCAAACAGCGGCCAGTTCGAAGCGGGGTCGACCACGACCGCCTCGAGCTTCTTGCCGAGCACGCCGCCTTTCTTGTTTTGCTCGTCGATCAGCATCAGCATCACGTCTTTGAGCGTGGTCTCGCTGATTGCCATCGTGCCGGAGAGCGAATGCAGAATGCCGATCTTGATTGTGTCGTCGGCCGCGAAGGCTGGGGTCGCGCCAAGCGCAAGCGCCCCTCCCAGGGCCGCGCCGGCCGCGGATAGAAATAACCGTCTCGTCAAAGACATGTTTGCCCTCCTCGCTTGCGCCCATGAAGCAGGGCGGCTGAAGCTCGACCCTCCCTCAGGGTCAGAGTCGACTTTGCAACGAGCGTGCCAACTATTCTCCGAGGATTTGTGGAGGTAGGCGCCACGGAATTGAGCGGCGGCGCCAAAGAATTGTTCACCGACGTGGAGCGGGGGGCCCCCCAGGGCTCCGCCGCGCGATGGCCGACGCCTGTTTCGGTCCTCGCCGTCGTGGGGCCGTGTTCGGCAGCCGGGTCCCGACGCCCCGCCGCGTTCACGCCGTGGCTGGAGGCTTCGGAAGCTCTTGCGGCTGCACGACTAGCACCTCGTACAAGTGTGGGGCCGGCCCGATTCTCCAGGAACCGCACGGTCGCCCGCGGGGTCGCTGGGGGGCGGCGAAGAACCTAGCTCGCCCCCAACGTTTCGGGTCGTAGGGTAACGTCCTGCAATCTCAGCTGGAGCTTGAACGAATACCGCGTCGAAGTCGGGCTCTGCATCAGCGACGGCGCATTCATGCGCGCCGTCGCTAACTGCTAGTCTGCGCCTGCAGCGCCCGCGGCGCGCGTTTTTATCTACTCAACGCTGGCGGGCATTCTGCTGACCGACATCAGGGACCGCGCAAGCTGGTCCAACAGCTGATCTGCGTTTTCCTCCTCGCCGAGCGTCTTGGTCAAGAGCTGGGCGATCGCCGGGTTATGGATCTGCAGGGCAAGATTTTTCGCTGTGGTGTAAGCGGCGATCTCGTAATGCTCGACTCGCTGAGCCGCGCCGATGAGCGCCAGATCGGCCGACACATCGTCTTTTCGGGCGCTTTCGTTGATCATGTCCTGACCCTCATCGATCAGGCCCGCCATGCCTTTACAGGGCTTGCTCCGCGTGGAAGCTCCAAGCGCCTCAAGGCATTGCGTAAGTCGTTCCGCTTGCGCCTCGGTCTCGTCAAGGTGAGTGGACAAGAGGCGCGAGAGTTGATTTGAGCGCGCCGCCTTCGCCATTTTTGGCAAGGCGCGTATCAGTTGCTTTTCGGCCTGCAGCAGCTCCCGCAGCTGGTCCTGCAGCAACGTCTCCAAGCCCTCCGGGTTGCCGAGATCGGAGCTTTCCGCATGCATCGGCGGCGCCGCGTCTTTTCCCGCAGCGCCACTCATTTCCTCGAGCGCCGCGGATTCGACCAACTGCAAGCCTCCCTCCTCGTTCCACGGTCCCCGAGCATCGATATCGCCATGGTCGCCGGAGCCGGTCGAGGCGTTCACGTACTGGTCCACCAGACCTGCGGTGGGAGCAATGCGGCCGATGGAGAAAGCCGGCTTCTCCATACTGTCGAGCGCCAAAGTGAACGCTCGCATGTGGGTGATCTCACGTGTCATGAGGAACTGCAACGCGTCCTTGCTGCCTGCGTCATCGCAAAAATTGATCAGGCGCTCATAAACAATTTTCGCGCGCGCCTCGGCGGCGATGTTGCTGCGAAGATCAACGTCGAGCTCACCGGTGATCTTAAGATAGTCAGCAGTCCAAGCAGACCCCATCGAATTGTAGAGATTGACGCCGCCGCCGCCGGCAATGGCGATCAGTGGATCAGCTTCGGCGTCACTGCGCCCGAACTTCATAGGCTTCAAGTGCATGCGCGCG
The DNA here is from genome assembly GCA_963820095.1 of uncultured Alphaproteobacteria bacterium. Taxonomy (GTDB): domain Bacteria; phylum Pseudomonadota; class Alphaproteobacteria; order Rhizobiales; family Beijerinckiaceae; genus Roseiarcus. The sequence goes on along the minus strand of CAWFZA010000023.1, from coordinate 12,034 downwards.
AGTGTGCCAACAATCTCCAGATGGCTCAGCTCCTCTGTGCCGATGTCCATCAATAGGTCCTTTCGCGCCGGATCCTCACAGTTGAGCCCTTGAACGGAATATTGCATTGCAGCAGCAAGCTCGCCGTTGGCTCCGCCGAACTGCTCAAGCAACATGTTTCCGAACCTTGGATCCGGCTCGTCCACACGAACGGTATACATAAGTTTTTTGATGTGATGATACATCGGGGCTCTGCCTCCATTGATCGACGGCGCCGTGGCGTTGGCCGCGGTCTGGCGTTCCTCGAGCTAAAGTCGTCGCGGCCAAAAAGTGTTCCCGAAGATCAAAAAACTTCGGAGCAAACCCGCTCGCTGAGTTAAAGACCGAAAAAGCGGGCGCTTGTTCCATGAACGGGCGTCTCGGGTTCGCTTCGCGCTCGTGACCCATTTCGTGAAGCCAGCCCTTCAGGCCTATAAGTTCGCCTGAATTTGAAATAGGGGAGGAGACGATGGGGGGAGCAGCGGCGGGGCGTCTCGCGGGCAAGGTCGCGCTGATCACCGGCGCCGCCTCCGGCATCGGCCGGGCGACAGCAGCTCTTTTCCACGGCGAAGGCGCCAAGGTCGCCGCGACGGATCGTAACGAAGCCGGGCTCAAGACCCTGGGGACCGACGCCGATCTCATACTCCCGCAGGACGTGGCCGACGAAGCGCGCTGGCGCGCTGTCGTCGATGCGGTCGTCGCGGCGTTCGGCCGCCTCGACATTCTCGTCAACAGCGCGGGCGTCGCTGTCCTCGGCAATATCGAGACGACGACGCTCGAGAACTGGCGCAAGGTCAATGCGATCAATGTCGAGGGGACATTTCTCGGCTGCCGCGAAGCCGTCCGAGCGATGAAGGAAACGGGCGGCGGCTCGATCGTCAATCTCTCCTCGGTCGCCGGGATCATCGGCGACGGTTCGTCGCTGGCCTATTGCGCGAGCAAAGGCGCGGTCAGGCTTCTCACCAAATCGGCGGCGCTTCATTGCGCCCGCGCCGGCTACAAGATTCGCGTGAACTCGGTGCATCCCTCATTCGCCGAGACGCCGATGGTGCTGGAGGGGATCGCGCGGGCCAGGGACCCGGAGCGAATTCGCGCCGGCCTCGAGCGCGCCGCGCCGATGGGCCGGATGGGCAAGGCGGAGGAAGTCGCAAACACCATCCTCTTTCTCGCCAGCGACGAATTGTCGTTCACCACCGGCGCGGAATTGATGGTCGACGGCGGTCTCACGGCGCAGTAACGTCCTCCTTTGTCGTGAGGAGCCCGCGGGGGGTGAGTCTCGGCGCACATCGCCGGACGCCGGTAAGACGGTCCCCATCTAGGCCGTCCGTACGCGCGCCGTCGGCGCTCCATCCCCTCCAATAGTCTCGTCTCGGCGGCCTCGATTGACACGGCCGACAGGCCCCGTAATGTGCAAAGGCGCGTCGCGGGTGGAAGCCGGTGGAAGTCCGGCACGGTCGCGCCACTGTGATCGGTCGCCATTGACCGAGAGTCAGACCCTTTCCGCGGCGAAGCACGTCTCAAACGGGGACGCGATATCCCCAAGGAGTTCGACATGGCCTCAACATTTGCTCCCACCGCCGCGCGGCCCGCTGCAATTCCTATCCGCGAGTTGCTGCCCTGGGTGATTTTCGGCGGCCTCATCTGCTTGCTCGGCGTTTATTTCGTTGGGGCGGAAGAGGGCGCAACCTCGATCATCAAGGGCATGTACGTGCATGAGTTCGTGCACGACAGCCGTCATTTGCTCGGCTTCCCCTGCCACTGACTTGAGCGGGCGCGCGCCGGCTGCGGCGCGATCGGCCCGAGGCATTTCATTGGCCCGGCGGGCCGCGCCGACAGTCCCATGACGGCGACCGCCGAGGCTTGCTTTCAGGACAATCTTGATGACCACGGGATCTTTGCTCTGGCGGGGAATGATCGTCGGCTTTGTCGCCGCCCTGCTCTCGTTCGGTTTGTTGAAGGTGGTGGGCGAACCTGCCGTCGACCGAGCCATCGCCTTTGAGTCGGCTATGGATGAGGCGAAGGCCAAGGCCGAGCATGACGCGGCGGTCGCGAAAGGGGAAAACCCGCCTCCGTACGAAGAGGAGCCGGAACTCGTCAGCCGACCCGTTCAAGCTGGAATTGGCCTCTTCACCGGCGTCACCACATACAACATCGCCTTCGGCGGCCTGTTCGCCCTCGCTTTCGCTATTTGCTACGGCCGGATTGGCGATTGGAGCCCTCGCGTAACTTCGGCCGTCGTCGCGCTGAGTGGTTTCCTCGCCATTTGCGCGGCGCCGATCCTCAAATACCCGCCGAATCCGCCGTCGATCGGCAATCCCGACACGATCGGACTGCGCACGGCGATCTACTTTGGCATGATCCTGCTGTCGCTCGGCTCGATGATTGTCGCCTGGAGCGTCCGCAATCGCCTCCTCGATCAGCTCGGCGCGTGGAACGCGACGCTGATCGGCGCCGCCGTCTATCTTGTCGCCGTGGTCATCTTCGCCCTTGTGATGCCTCCGCTCGACGAAGTTCCCGCAGGCTTCCCGGCCGTGGTGCTGTGGCAGTTCCGCATGGCTTCGCTGGGCGCGCAGGTGATCATGTGGACGGTGCTTGGGCTCGGCTTCGGCGCCTGGATCCAACGCGATTTCGCGCAGGCAAAGGTGGGCCGGGTGCAAACGGCGTATTGACGCGCGGGTCGGCGCGCGCATGGCCGCGCGTCTCGACCTCATGGCGCACGGCGCCTCAGAGGCGACGCGCGCGGCGCGCTTTCCCGACGACGAGGCGCTCGAAGCCTCCGCGGCGCACGCCCTCGACGCCTTGCGCGGGCGATTGCGCCCCTATGCTCAGCTGCTCACCGCCCCGGCGCGCGCGGCGCGCGAGACGGGGCACGCGCTGGGCCTCGACGCCATCGTCGAGCCGGCGCTCCGGGACTGCGACTATGGGCGCTGGCGCGGGCTCGCCGCGAAGGATGTCGCGCAGCGCGAGCCGGACGCGTTCGCCGCATGGCTGAGCGATCCCGCGGCCGCGCCGCACGGCGGCGAGTCGGTCGCGGCTTTGGTCGAGCGAGTTGGCGCCTGGCTCGCACAATCGTCAACGCGCGAAGGCGCGACGCTCGCCGTCACCCACGCCACGGTCGTCCGGGCGGCGATTGTGAACGCGCTCGGCGCCGGGCCCTCGGCGTTCGCTCGGATCGATGTCGCGCCGCTTTCGCTTGCACGATTGAGCGGTCACGCGGGACGTTGGAATCTCGTGGCGCTCGGGCCTGTGGGAAGCTTGTGGTGATCCGCTTTTTGGTCGCCCTCGCCGCCCTGTTCGCGCTCGGAGCAGCGCCGACCCACGCGCATCGCATCTCCATGCGCGGCGGGCCGCCTCCGGCGGGCGTGTCGATACCGAGCCTCACGCATGGGCAAATGGCGGTGATCAGCGACAATCTCTCCGCGATCCGCGACCTGGCGAGCGCGCGGGCCGGATTCGATCTGACGACCTGGCGGCTCGAGGACTATCTGAACCTGCAGGCCTTCGCCTGTCTCTGGGGTCTTATTCCCGGAAGCATCACGCACGAGGAAAGCCCGTTCAACGAATGCGCCCATGCCTATCTCGCCGCGGGTCGGGCGCTTCTCCTACAGCTCGCCAAAGAGCCCGGCGCCAATCACCAAGCTATCGACGCCCTGACCAGCAAGATCGAGGCTGAGATGCTGGCGGAAGGGGCCTCGATGAACCTCTGCCGCTACAGCGACGAGCCGTTCAACACCAACGACGTGATCTGGCCGCATTGGGGCATGGCGCTTTCTGACCCTCCGACGCTTGCGATTCTTGGGGCGGTCTTCGCGCTCATCGCGGCGTCCATCATTTGGCTCGGAAGGCGAGACAGAAAAGCTCCGGCCCTGCCACAACCGTCGGCTTGAGGAGTTGGCGAAGCGGACGAAGGTCGAGGCGTCGGCACGCCTCAAAGAAAGATAGATCGGTCACGCGTGACCGCCTTGCCCAGATGCTCGGCGACCGCGCGAATGCGTCCGAGGCCACGCGTATCCTCGTGGGTCACCAGCCAATAGGAACGCATCGCGCGGCGTTCCGGCAGGACGCGTTTCAGGTCCTTGAACTTGTGGGCGATGAAGTCGTGCACGACGCCTAAGCCGACGCCGGCGCGCACGGCCTCGAGCTGCGTGACCGCGTTCGCGCTTTCGAAGCTGGTCGGCGCGCCGGCGTAGAGTTCGCGCACATAGTCGAGCGCGGAGGAGAACGCATGCTCCTCGACATAGCCGATGAGGCGATGAGCCGTGAGCGCCTCGACGTCAGCCGGCGCGCCGTTGTGCTTGAGATAGGACGCGCTCGCATAGATCCCGAGAGAATAATCGGTGAGCTTGCGGGCGACGAAGCGTCCGGCTTCCGGCTTGTCGAGGCCGATCACGACGTCGACTTCGCGGCGCGCGAGCGGCGTCAGTTGCGGCAGCGGCATCAGTTGCAGGCGCACGCCAGGATGACGCTCGGCGAAGTCGCGCAGAGCCCCGGTGAGATAATAAGTCGAGAACCCGTCCGGCGCGCCGATGCGCACGTCTCCCGCAAGCTCGAGATCGACGCCGGAGATTTCGCCCTGCGCATGCAGGAACGCGCTCTCCATCTGCTCGGCGGCGCCGATGAACCGCTGGCCCGCGCCGGTGAGCTTGGCGCCGGTCGTGCGCCGGTCGAACAGCTTGGCGCCGATCGCCTCTTCGAGCGCCGCGATGCGCCGGCTGACCGTCGCGTGGTCGAGCTTGAGCCGTTTGGCGGCGGCGACGAACTGGCCGCCGCGCGCGACGGCGAGGAAGACGCGGACATTGTCCCAATCCATGACGAAGCCTGCTCAGATTAAACGCTCAGCCAGGTTCCAATTCGACCTTTAGGGGTAGATCGAGCGCTGCAGGTACGCGACAACTCTCTCTCCAACAGGTCCTCGTTCACGCGCCCGATCTTCTCCGCGTGACCGCTTTCCATGGTCGCCAATTTGCACGGGCGAATAAGGGACGGCGCCGGGAGGCCGGCCTCGGGGTAGGTCTCTCCGAGGGGAATGTCGTCCGCCCAAGATCGGTTTTCGGCGCTCGTGATCATCGCGACCCAAAACAGACGGTTGTCCTCGCCAAGGCCGCCTCGCGAGACGACCAAAGCGGGACGGCGCTGGCGGGTCGAGCGATCCGTATAGGGAAAGGGCACGCGAACGACGTCGCCCTGCTCAAAGGTTGGCATAGGCCTTTCGGTCGGCGACGCCATCCCATTCCGAGAACGCGCCGAAAGGGTCTTCGCCCGCACGATTCGACGCCTTCGTCAAAATGACTCTGCCACCGTCGATTTCATAGACGAGTTCGTCGCCCTCGGTCAGATGGAGGGCCGCGCGGACAGGCTGCGGAATTGTCGTTTGCGCTTCGCTTGTCAACTTGCTCGTGATCATCACGCTCTCCTCATCTGGTTATTTAAGGAAAATCCTTTCAAATCAAGAAGGGCGTCGAGGGTGTGACGCCGCTACGAGCCGTTTGAGAACCAGCATGGCGTATGCTAATGTCATACGCATGAGCAAAGCACGAACCGCCACGTCCATTCTGAGCGTCCGGGTCAGCCCGACGGAGCGGGAATTGCTCGATGCGGCCGCGAGCCAAAGTCGCACCTCCATCAGCGATTTTGTGCGGCGCGCCGCGGTCGAGGCGGCCGAGATGGAAGTCCTGAACCGCTCGACCGTAACAATTCCAGCGGAATCGTGGGAGGCTTTCGAGGCGTGGGCGGCGCGGCCGGCGGAAGACATTCCCGGCCTTGTGGAGCTGTTTCGCCGAAAGCCAACGTGGGAACGGTAAGCGCCGCGGTTTTTTCGCTGCGCCCGCTGACCCATGGCGACGATCGGGCGCTATTCGACTGCGGCCGGCCAGCGTTGAACGAATGGTTCAGACGGCATGCCTGGAACAATCATGCGAACGGAGCGTCTCGGGTCAACGTCATTGCAGACGTCGCCTCGGGCCGGATCGTCGGTTACGTTGCGCTGAGTTCTTCGCAAATCGAGCGCGCCTTTCTGCCGAAGGCACGACAGCGCAATCAGCCCGATCCGGTTCCCGTGACGCTCTTGGGCCAACTCGCGGTCGACACCGCGTGGCGGGGTCAGGGTCACGGGCTATCGCTCCTCCAGTTTGCGCTGAGGACAGCTTTGAAGGCGTCCGATAGCGTTGGGAGCACAGCTGTCATCACTCATCCGCTCGATGAGAGCTTACGCGGATTCTATGCGCGCTGGGGTTTTATCGACCTGCCGTTTGATCCCCAACGCGCGATGATCGCACGGATGGCCGACATTCGCCGGCGATTGGAGGCTTCGCCATCCTACGCGAACGATCCGCCTTAGCCCATTTTCGCACAGCCGATGCGCGATCTATCGAATTGCTGTGCGCAAATTCGTGGCGCATAAAGAGCTCACCAGCAGCGACATCAGGGAGCGGAACATGATCGAATACGGCCATTTCATCGGCGGCAAGCCCGTCGCCGGCAAGTCGGGACGAACCGCCGACGTCTTCCAGCCGATGGACGGAACGGTACGAGCGCAGGTCGCGCTTGCCTCCAAGGCTGAAGTGCGCGCGGCGGTCGAGAACGCGAAAGAAGCGCAGCTCGCTTGGGCGGCGGTCAATCCGCAACGCCGCGCCCGCGTATTGATGAAGTTCATCGACCTCATCGCCAAGAACAACGACGAGCTCGCTGACATTCTGGCGCGCGAGCACGGCAAGACGATCGCCGACGCCAGGGGCGACATTCAGCGCGGCGTCGAGGTCGTTGAGTTCGCGCTCGGCATTCCCCATCTGATGAAGGGCGAATATAGCGACAACGCCGGAACCGGTATCGATCTTTATTCCATGCGCCAGCCGCTCGGCGTCGTCGCCGGCATCACGCCGTTCAACTTTCCCGCGATGATCCCCTTATGGAAGCTCGCGCCGGCGATCGCCTGCGGCAACGCCTTCATCCTGAAACCCTCGGAGCGCGATCCCGGCGTGCCGATGCGGCTTGGCGAACTGTTCGTCGAAGCCGGCGGGCCTCCCGGCATCCTCAACGTCGTGAACGGCGACAAGGAGGCGGTCGACGCCATCCTCGACGATCCCGACATTCAGGCGATCGGCTTCGTCGGCTCGACCCCGATCGCCGAATACATCTACACGCGCGGCACGGCGACCGGAAAACGGGTGCAGTGCTTCGGCGGCGCCAAGAATCATATGGTGGTGATGCCCGACGCGGACATGGACCAGACGGTCGATGCGCTCATCGGCGCCGGCTACGGTTCGGCGGGCGAGCGCTGCATGGCGATCTCGGTCGCGGTTCCGGTCGGCAAGGGGACGGCGGACGAACTCGTCAAGCGCCTCATTCCCCGCGTCGAGTCCTTGAAGATCGGGCCGTCGACCGACGCCGGGGCGGACTACGGCCCGCTCGTGACGAAGGCTGCGCTCGAGAAGGTGCGCGGCTATGTCGACGTCGGCGTCAAGGAGGGCGCGAAGCTTCTCGTCGATGGCCGCGACTTCAAAATGCAGGGCTATGAGAACGGCTTCTACATGGGCGGCTGCCTGTTCGACAATGTGACCAAGGACATGCGCATCTACAAGGAGGAGATCTTCGGTCCCGTCCTGTCGGTCGTGCGCGCCCACGACTACGGCGAGGCGCTGGGACTCTGCAACGACCACGAATACGGCAATGGCGTCGCCATCTTCACCCGTGACGGCGACGCGGCGCGCGACTTCGCGTCCAAGGTCAAGGTCGGCATGGTCGGGGTCAATTTTCCGATTCCCGTGCCGCTCGCCTACCACACGTTCGGCGGGTGGAAGCGCTCGGCCTTCGGCGACCTGAACCAGCACGGGCCGGATTCGATCCGCTTCTACACCCGCACCAAGACCGTCACCGCCCGCTGGCCGTCCGGCATCAAGGACGGGGCGCAGTTCTCGATCCCGACAATGAACTGAGGGGCTTGGACGAGGCGAGACGGGGGCCTATGCTGGCTCTCGTCCCGCGTGCGCGGGAGGCTCGCGAGAAGCTCGGATGTCGACCGCGCTCAAGCTGATGACTGTCGAGGAGTTCCTGCCTTGGGCCGAGGGCCAGGAAGGGCGTTGGGAGCTGCATGACGGCGTTCCGGTGATGATGGCGCCGGAACGGGCGGCTTACATTCGCACCAAGTTTAGCGCAGCAAAGGCTCTAGACGCTGCCGTGGCGGCAGCGGGCTTGCCGTGCGAAGTTTTTACCGACGGTATGGCAATTCGCGTTGACGCGCGGACAACCTACGAACCGGACGCATCAGTCGTCTGCGGCCCCCGTCGTTCTGACGAGACCATCGCCATAAACGACCCCATCATCTTGGTCGAAGTCCTGTCTCCCAGCACCGCCGCGATCGATCATGGCCGCAAGCTCAGCGGCTATTTCTCGCTTCCGAGCGTGCAGCACTATCTGATTCTCGATCCCGAGCAACACGTCGTCATTCACCACAAGCGTGGATCTGGCGACGCGATCGAGACCCGTGTGCTGACGGACGGCGCCGTCAGGCTCGAACCGCCGGGCTTTGAGGTCGCGGTCGAGGCTTTGTTCCCGCTGCCCTGATCGACCCAGCCCGTCGAACTCAGAACCTGAACAGGGTCAAGCCTGGCGCAGCATTGCCGAACTGATCGGTGACCCGTTCTCGGCCGCGCATGCCCATGAACGTTCCCTCGATCGGCGTCGGCTGGTTGAACGTGCCATAGACGTAACCGTTGCCGACCGAGCCGACGGGGACCTGCGTGCCGGCGGTCAGGTAGGACGGCCGGGCGTGCACCGTGATCTGCCTGCCTTCCGGAACCGGGCGCTTCGCTCGCTTCTTGAGCGCCGTCTGCCGGGCCTTCGCCTTCTGGGGCGTCGCGCCCAGCGGCCCTGTCGTCTGAACAGCGCCCTCCTCCAACGGCGCCGTCTGGGCATTCGCAGCCGGCGCGGCCGCCGCCATGCCTGCCGCAAGCGCAGCGGCGGCAAAGAGCCGAACGAACCGAACCATAATCACTTCCTTTCGCTCAACTCTGTCGGCTGCATATAAGGCGGCGCACCGAAAGCAAAAGAGCGGGATCTCGCCGGTGATTCGAGGTCGCTCCCATCGATGGGCGCGGTCAATGCCGCGCCCATCGCGGAAAATCAATGGTATCTGCGGCCTTGCTGGGGGACGGCGAAGCCAATGCGGTCGTTCATGGAAGGATAGGGCCGTTTCAGACCAGAGCGCCCAACGCTCCGCTGGTCGACCAGAATAGCTGGGCGACCCCGCTCGAAAAGAGCTCCGACCGGCCGGAGACGCCCGCGGCCCGCGCCGCGCTCCAACCGCCTAGACTGTCAAGTCTTGCAGTTAATGAACGGGGTCCAGCACGACCACGGGGATTTCGCGGTCGGTCTTGAGCGCATAATCGGCATAGGGCGGCCAGAATTGGAGCGCCTTTGTCCAAAGTCGGCTGCGTTCCTCGCCCGTCGCGGTCCTGGCTCGCGCCTTCAGCTTCTTGGTCCCGACTTGCACCTCGACATCCGGGTTGGCGAGGATATTGCGGTACCATCCAGGGTGTTCCGGCGCGCCGCCCTTCGAGGCGACTATGATGTAGCTGTCGCCGTCCGTTCCGTAATACAACGGGAATATGAACTTCTCGCCGGACTTGCGGCCAGTGGTGGTCAAGAGCAGCGCCGGCGTCGTGATCTCGCCGCGCCCTGGCAGGGTCGTCGTGTACATGTGCCCGTCGGTTCCGCCGCTGGCGATATAGCGGTTGGCGTGTTGCACCATCCATTCCGGCAGGTTCGGAGCGAGTTTCGCTTCAGCCATCGTCTTCTCCTTCAAAACGGGAGAGCATAGCGCCGCGCGTCGGCTTGGCCAACGGGGTGAAGCGCGCCGCGAGCGGCAAGCAGCCAACTCGGTTGGCCGCCCCTTGTCTTCGGAAGGCCGAACCGTCTCGTTGCCATGTCGGAGCGCGACGATTAACGTGTCGATCACCGGCGAAGCCGCGTTCCGGCTAGGCGCGACGCGGGAAACCCACGCAACGAGGAGGCAGTCATGGCGGCGATACCTGCGGACTATCTGGACTTGCTCCAGCAGAAAAAGGCATTTGCGAACCTCGCGACCATAATGCCGGACGGGACGCCGCAAGTGACGCCTGTATGGTTCGACTACATGGACGGCAAGATCCGGATAAACTCCGCGAAGGGTCGTGTGAAGGTGCGCAATATGCAGGAAGGCGCGCCTGTGGCGCTTTCGATCCTCGATCCCGACAATCCCTATCGCTATATCCAGATCCGCGGCCGGGTCGCGCATGTGACCGAGGAGGGCGCATCGGCGCATATCAATTCGCTCGCCAAGAAGTACCTCGGGCAGGACAAGTATCCCTTCGCCGAGCCTGGCCAGGTCAGGGTCATGTTTGAAATTGAGCCCACCGCCGTGCAGGCGATGAGCTGACCTCTTACAAGAGGCTCGCGACCGCGTCGCGGTATCGCATAAGCGCGCTCAGATGGGCCTGCAGCGAGCGCGAGGCGATGCGCTTGTGATGGTTGCGCTCGAAGGTGGTGTTGAGCGTCACGTGCGTGACGCCCGTGCTCTTCCAGAACTCGAATTCCTCGCGCCAGCTCGCTTCGTCTCCGGCGCCGGTGGAGACCCAGACCTCGAGGCCGATGCTGGCGGGATCGCGGCCCGCTTCTTTGGCGTAGCCGCGCAGCTTGGCGAAGGCGGCTTGCGCCGCGGGCCCCGCGGGGTAAGCGTTCATCATCCATCCGTCGCCCCATTTGGCGATGCGCCTCAGCGTCAGATCATGATGCCCGCCGAACCAGATCGGGATGCGCCGCGAGATCGGCAGCGGATTGACGCCCGCGTCATCGATGTGATGCCAGCGCCCCTCGAATTTCACATGCGGCTCGGCCCACAGGGCTTGCATCACCTGCACCTGCTCCTCCGACCGCCGGCCCCGATTGTGAAAATCCTCGTTGAGGCCGACGAACTCCACCTCGTTCCAGCCGATCCCGATTCCGAGCCTGAGCCGGCCGCCGCTGAGCACGTCGAGCGAGGCGGCCTGCTTGGCGACCAGCACGGTCTGGCGTTGCGCCAGGATGAGCACCTCTGTCGAAAAGCCGATTCTCGTCGTGCAACCGCTCAGGAACCCGAACAGGACGAAAGGGTCATGGAAGAGATCGGCCGATGTATTCCGTGCGCCCCAGTTCGGCCTGCTCGCGGCGTTCACGCCCAAAACATGGTCGGGCGCGGCGAGATGATCGTAGCCCGCCGCCTCCGCCGCCTGTGCGAACACTCGCACCGTGGCCGGGTCGCCGCCGATGTCGGTCAAGGGCAATGTAACACCGAGTTTCATCGCATGCTCCCAACGCACGGCCCTGTGATGTTCGTCCCCGTCCTATGCGAGGACGAACCGTCGCCATAAGGTGTCTGTCTGCGGTATTGTATACGCCTCGGGCCGGCCAAGGCCCGATGACCCGGAGAAGGACCCGTGCTCAAGCTAGGATACAAGGCGTCGGCGGAGCAATTCGGACCGACGGAATTGCTCCAGTTTTCAAAGCTCGCGGAGCAGTCGGGTTTCGACTCGGTGTTCATCAGCGATCATTTCCAGCCATGGAAGCATCATGGCGGCCACGCTCCTTTTTCGCTTGCGTGGCTCGGCGCCCTTGGGGCGGTGACGTCACGAATCGTCATGGGCACGAGCGTCATGACGCCCACGTTTCGCTATCACCCGGCCGTTGTCGCACAAGCCTTCGCCACCCTCGGCGTCATGTTCCCGAACCGGATCGTGCTCGGCGTGGGCACTGGGGAATCGCTGAACGAGGTGCCCTCGACGGGCATGGAATGGCCAGAGTTCAAGGAGCGGTTCGCGCGGCTGCGGGAGGCCATCGCTCTCATGCGTCAGCTCTGGACCGAGGAGAAAGTGACCTTCGAGGGCCAGTATTACCGCACGAAGGACGCGACCATCTACGATCGGCCGGCGACGCCGGTTCCGATCTACGTCGCGGCGGCGGGGGCCTTGATCGCGAAATATGCAGGCCGGATGGGCGACGGCTTGAT
>CAWFZA010000022.1:0-129013 GCA_963820095.1 uncultured Alphaproteobacteria bacterium | reverse complement strand
CGTCCGTCGCGGAAGGCGCGGCTCACCGGCGTCTCGTTCATGTAGCCCATGCCGCCCCAATATTGCAGGCAGGCGCTCGGCAACTCGCGCCCCAACTGGCCGGCCTTGAGCTTCGCCATCGACGCGAGCTGCGTCATGTCGGCGCCCTCGATCATCAGCTTCCGCGGCGCGATAGATCAGCGAGCGCAGGAGCTCGATCTCCGTCTGCAATTCGGCGAGCTTGAAATGCACGGTCTGATTGTCGAGGATCGAGCGGCCGAAGGCCTTGCGCTGGCGCGTATAGGCGATCGTCTCGGCGATCGTGCGCTCGTGCGCCTTGAGGCAGGACGCAGCGGCCCATAAGCGCTCCTCCTGGAACTGCATCATCTGGTAGACGAAGCCCTTGCCCTCCTCGCCGATGCGGTTCTTCTTCGGAACCCTCACGCTCTCGAAGAAAATCTGCGCCGTGTCGGAGGCGCGCATGCCGAGCTTGTCGAGCTTGCGCGCAACCGTGACGCCCTTCGCTTTCATCGGCACGCAGATCAGCGACTTGTTGCGATGTTTCGGACCGTCGCCGGTATTGGCGAGCAGGCACATCCAGTCGGCCTCAGCGCCGTTGGTGATCCACATCTTGCCGCCATCGATGACGTAGTCGTCGCCGTCCGAGCGCGCGTTTGTTTTGATCTCGGCGACATCGGAGCCGGCTCCGGGTTCGGAGACGCCCACGCAAGCGACCACGTCGCCCGCAATCGCGGGCGCGAGAAACTCGCGGCGCAGGGCGTCCGAGCCGAACCGGGCAAGCGCCGGCGTCGCCATGTCGGTGTGGACGCCGATCGCCATCGGCGCCGAGCCGCTGTGAACGGCGCCAAGTTCTTCCGCCATCATGATCGCGTAAGAGTAGTCGAGGCCTGAGCCGCCGAACTCGACCGGCTTGTTCAAGCCGAGAAAGCCCAGGCCGCCAAGCTTCTTGAACAGCTCGTGCGTCGGAAGCTGGCCAGCCGCCTCCCACTCGTCGACATGCGGATTGATCTCGGCGGCGATGAATTTCTGTAAAGTCCGGCGCGGCTCTTCGTGCTCGGCCGTGAACAACATATGAAACCCTCCGCTTCCGCCCGGTAGTCCAGTCTATCACCGACAGCCTGCCACGCGCACCGAGAGAGCCGCGGCCCCTGGGCTGACGCGTCGAGATTGGCGAGGAGCCGAGTTTGAAATTGTTCTAATTGCGATGTGATCGCAGAGCCTTGCGGCGCAAATGGCGTTTCTCTACCTCTCTCTCAGCCGTCGACTGAGCGGCCCATTGAGCACGCCGAACCGCCGAAGGGATTCTTCGTCATGCAGATTGCCGCCTCAAATGATGACGAAACGATCGCAGCGCTGGACCAGCTGAAAAGGTCCGTGCGCACGGCCTTTTGCGCCGTCATGCAATCGACCCGCCTCCCGCCCATGGCGGCGCTCAGTCTCGCGGCGACCGCGGTCGGCTTGCTTTATCTCGAGGTTGCGGACGCGCATCGCGGCGACAATTCATGCCCTTGCGGCTGGGATCCGCGCAGCGCAGCCGATCTCGAAGCGCTGCAGGCCTCGCTCGCGCTCGCCGCCAAGCCGCATCGTCCCGCCGATTTTCATGAGGTTCAGGTCGAGGGCCACGCCTGAGCGCGACGCGCCTGGACCCTCATCGTGGCCGATTGGAGAGCCCCGTTCACAACGGCTCCGGGCTAATGGAGGAAATAGCTCAGCAGGGACGAGCGCTTCGCGGTTCTCCGCTCGATGGCGGCGGCGACCCCGCTCCAGCCCTTCGCCATTTCGTCGCTGCTTGCTTCTTCCGCCCTCCGGCGGGCCGCCCAATAAGCCTGGGCGCCAAGGGCGATCGATGAGCGCACTGGCTTCACGGTCGATCTCCAGTCGTAACGCCCTTTGGTGAGCGTGGTGCGACATGTCTCTGTTCTCCGAACTCTTCGGTCGAGCTTAGCACGAGGGTCGCGCGGCCGTGAGGCGCCTCACGCCCCCGAGGGATGATAGTTCGGGCTCTCGCGGGTGATCGCGACGTCGTGCACGTGGCTCTCGCGAAGCCCTGCGCCGGTGATGCGCATGAAGCGCGCCTTCTTCTGGAACTCGGGGATGGTCTCAGCCCCGACATAGCCCATGGCGGCGCGCAGTCCGCCCGCGAGCTGGTGCACGATCGCCGCCGTCGGCCCGCGATAGGGCACCTGTCCCTCGACCCCTTCGGGCACGAGCTTCACCTGGTCCTTGACGTCCTGCTGGAAGTAGCGGTCGGCCGAGCCCTGCGCCATCGCGGCGAGCGAGCCCATGCCGCGGTAGCTCTTGTATGAGCGCCCCTGGTAGAGGAACACTTCGCCCGGGCTCTCGTCGGTGCCGGCGAGCAGCGAGCCGATCATCACGCTGTCCGCCCCGCCGGCGATCGCCTTGGCGAGATCGCCCGAATATTTGACGCCGCCGTCGCCGATCACCGGGACGCCCGCTTCGCGCGCGGCCTCGGCCGCCTCGAGGATCGCGGTGAGCTGCGGCACGCCGACGCCGGCGACGATGCGGGTGGTGCAAATGGAGCCGGGGCCGATGCCGACCTTGATCGCGTCGGCGCCGGCGTCGATCAGCGCCTTCGCCCCCTCGCGCGTCGCCACATTGCCGGCGATGACCGCGACCTTGTTGGTCGCGCGCTGGATGCGCCGAACTTGGCTCAGGACCGCCTCCGAGTGGCCGTGCGCCGTGTCGACGACAAGGCAGTCGACGCCGGCCGCCATCAGCATCTCGGCGCGCTCGAACCCCTTGTCGCCGACCGAGGTCGCGGCGGCGACGCGCAAGCGCCCATCGGCGTCCTTGGCGGCGTTGGGATGGGTCGTCGCCTTCTCGATGTCCTTGACGGTGATCAGCCCGACGCAGCGCTCAGCGTCGTCGACGACCACCAGCTTCTCGATGCGGTGCAAATGCAGGAGCCGGCGGGCCTCCTCGTGGTTCACCCCCTCGCCGACCGTCACGACCTTGCGGGTCATTAGGTCCGTCACCGGCTGGTGCGGATCATCCGCGAAGCGCACGTCGCGGTTGGTGAGAATGCCGATCAGCTTCGCGGGCTTGCCGTCGACGCCGCGCTCGACCACCGGAATGCCGGAGATCGAGGCCCGGCGCATGAGGGCGAGCGCGTCGGCGAGCGTGGCGTCGGGAAAGATGGTGATCGGATCGACCACCATGCCGCTCTCGAACCGCTTGACCTTGCGCACCTCCTCGGCCTGTTCCGCGGGCGCGAGATTCCGGTGGATGACGCCGATGCCGCCGGCTTCCGCCATGGCGATCGCGAGCCGCGCCTCGGTGACCGTGTCCATCGCCGCGGAAATGATCGGCAGATTGAGGCGAATTGTGCGGGTGAGCTGCGTGCCGATCTTCGTGGCGCTTGGCATGACGGCGCTCAATCCCGGACGCAGCAGGACGTCGTCGAACGCAAGCCCTTCGGGAATAAAATTGGGTTCAATCACCGCCATCGCCATGCGCCCTATGTGGATCGGAGCGCGGATTGCGCAAGACTCGCATCCGCTGCATGGCGCGGCTGCCTAACACGGGGCGCACGAAGTTCCTAGCGGGCGAGCGGGCGGAAGCGACGTATCTTTCAGTGTTCAGCCGCATCCCGGCGCGATACAGTTCCCCTGTTCGCGCCTGCGACGATGGAGGCGACTTTGGCGAAGCAAAAGGACCGCGGGCAAGAGGATCGCATGCAAGACGACCTCGTTGAGGTGACCATCAAGATGCCGGCGCGGCTCCGCGACCATCTCGTCTCCATTTGCAGGCGACACAACCTGAAGCTCGACGACATCGTTTGCGAGCAGGTCGAGAGATGGCTTCTCGGTCGGACAATCGCGCTTTTGGAGGCGCAAGCCGAGGAAGGCGAGGCCGACGCCGGGCGCCCCAAAGGCTGAACGCCCGGGCGCGATCGTTTCCCGCCCTCTGCTCGCGCTCCCTCGGCCGACGCGATCGGCGGATCTGGCGGTGTCTCGCACGGCGTCCTCGTGGTAGGATCAAGCATGTCGAGCCCGGCGCGAAACGAAATGGACGTCGACGCGTTCCTCAGCTGGGCCGACGGGCGGCCCGGCCGGTGGGAGCTGCGCGATGGCCAGCCGGTCATGATGGCGCCGGAGCGGGCGCTTCATGGTCTTGTAAAGTACGCGGCGCAAGAGACCTTGAAGGCCGGAATTCGCGAGGCTGGGCTGCCCTGCCGCATGTTTCCCGACGGCATGACGGTGCGGATTACGGCGCGCAACGCCTTCGAGCCGGACGCGCTCGTCGTCTGCCCGTCCCCGACCGACCTCAATACGATGGAGATCCCGAACCCGGTTGTCGTGGTGGAAGTCCTCTCGCCGAGCACGGCCGCAGACGATCACGGGGTCAAGCTCGACGGCTATTTCTCGCTTCCGAGCGTCCACCACTACCTGATCCTTGATCCCGACCGCCGCGTCATGATCCACCACAGGCGGGGTCACGCGGGAGCGATCGAGACTCGCGTCCTGCGCGAAGGCAAAGTGATCCTCGACCCGCCCGGCTTTGAAGCCCAGGTGGAGGCCTTTTTCGCAACGGAGTGAACGTAGGTCCGTCAGTCTTTCTATTGTCTCGGAATTGAAAGCGCGGCGGAAACCGCCGCCGCGCTCATCTTGGCGGCGCGCAGTGGCGCCGCGGTTCGCCGCTAGTGGGGCAGCTTGTCTGCGAGGACTTCGAACTCGCTGCATTTCTGGCGGCTTGGCGAACAGTTCCGGCGCCTTCGACGTGATTTGCTTCGCGAGCTTTCCTTGCAGATGGGCGTCGCGGCCGCGCTCGTTCGCGAAAGCATCGAAGATGCCGAACGTTCTCGGCCCCATTCGGATCGCGAACCAGGCCGTCGTATCCGGCTCGTCGTTCACCATGGTCCTCGCGCTGGACAAGAAGGACGCGACGTCCTGCTCCTTGCCGGGTTTGGCCTCGAGTTGGACGTAAAGCGCATGTTGCGTCATTTTTGCTCTCCTCATGGTTTGCCCGCGCGCATGATGATAGAGAGAAAATTTGCCTATACGATGACGCGTGGCTGGATTTCGCGCGATCACCGTAACGGGCGCAGTCAATTCGTACAGCTCGATCGCAAGAAGAACTCGCCACATCGGCGCCACGTCAAAGTCAATACGGTGGCGTTAGTGCGGCCTCACTCTTCATGACTCGATGATCCGCAAACGATTACGGGGCTATACTTGCATCGCCCCAGGCGCGCGGCGAACGGCGCGTTCTCCGGCGGACATGGGCATCCCGGCGTCCGATCGCCCTCACCCGACCTTTTGAGGAGCGCAGCCCTCCTTGCGGTCAGCCCGGCAGCTTGTCGGCCAGAACGTCGATTTTATGAATTTCCGGCGCCTTGGCGAACAGGTCCGAAGCTTTCGCCATCAATTGCTTGGCGACCTCGCCATTGAGATGGGCGTCGCGGCCGGCCTCGCTCGGAAAGGCGTCGAAGATGCCGAAGACGCTCGGACCCATCCGGAGCGCAAACCAGGCCGTCGTCTCCGGCTCCCGGTTGACCAGAGCGGCGGCGCTCGACAGGAAGGCGGCGACCTCGTTCTCCTTGCCGGGCTTGGCTTCGAGACGGACATAGAGGGCGCATTTGGTCATTTCTCAATCCTCCTGGTTCCCGGCTAGGACCATGACCGGCAAGCCGTGGAGCGTCAAATGCACCGGCCCCCGTCGACCTCGAGCACGACGCCGGTCAGGAAGTTCGCCTCGTCGCTCGCCAGAAAGAGCGCCGCCTGACCGATGTCGTGCGGCGTCGAAAACCGGCCGAGCGGCACCGTCGCCTTGAACGCCGCGCGCTTCTCGGGCGTGTCCTCGCCCATGAACATGGCGAGAAGCGGCGTCTCGCCGGCCACGGGCGCGAGCGCGCAGACACGGATTTTGTCGGGCGCAAGTTCGACCGCCATCGACTTCGTCATCACATGCACCGCGCCTTTCGAGGCGTTGTAGACGGTCAAGCCCGGGCGCGGACGCAAAGCCGCGGTCGAGCCCACATTGATGAAGACGCCCCCTCCATGCGAGCGCATATGCGGAACGAAGGCCTGCGCGGCGAGCAGGATCGATTTGACGTTGACGGCGAAAATGCGATCGAACTCCGCCTCCTCGACCTCCATGAGCGGCTTGTTGCGATGCGTGGTGCCGGCATTGTTGACGACAATGTCGATGCGGCCCAACGACTTAATCGCCTGCTTCGCAGCCCGCTCGACGTCCTCACGCTTCGAAACGTCGGCGGTGAGCGCGATCGCGCCCGCGCCGATGCGCTTGGCGGCGGCCTCGGCCACTTCGCTCTTCAGGTCGAGGCACGCCACGCGCGCGCCCTCGCGGGCGAAAACCTCGGCTACGCCGTAACCGAACCCCTGCCCGGCGCCTGTCACCAGCGCCGCCTTGCCATCTAGCCGCATGTGTTCGTCCCTCGTTCGCGCCGCGCCTTCAACCTGCTTTTCGCTGCTCGGCGACAAGCTTGTCATCGATCTCGCGCGCGCTCCGAGCCGCTGGACGCGCGCTCACAAGCCCCCAATAACGCTCAAATGCGGGCCGCTTGTCGATCGTGCCGAACATCATGCCGAACCCGATGTGCGATCCGACATAGACATCGGCGGCGGTGAAACGGTCGCCCGCGATATATTCGGAGAGCGCAAGCTGATCCTCGAGCGCCGCGAGCGCGTGCTCGCGCGTGCCATAGCCGACCATCCTCACGTGCTCTGGACGAATGGTGACGCCCAGCGCCTTGTCGGTGATGGCCGCTTCCACCGGGCCCGCGGCGAAGAACAGCCAGCGGTAGTACGGGCCTCGCAGGCGCGAGCCATGCGCCGGCGCCAAGCCGGCTTCGGGAAAGGCGTCGGCCAAATAGGCGCAAATGGCTGCACACTCGGTGACCAGCGTCTCGCCATGCCGGAGCGCGGGAACTTTGCCCATCGGATTGATCGCCAGATATTCGGGCGCCTTGATCCGCGCGTATTCGACGATCTCCGCCCTATAGGGCTGGCCGATTTCCTCGAGCATCCACCGCGCGGTGCGGCCGCGCGACATCGGATTGGTGTACAGAATCAGTTCGTCCGTCATGGTCGATCTCCGGTCGCGCTCACGCCGAAAGCGCTACGCGTTGAGGTTTGCCTCGGCGATAACTAAATTCCTGATCAAAACCGCCTTGCCGCCATCCGCTGGATCCCTCATGCGCATCGAAACCGACGTCAAGCTCGATTTCAAGGACGTTCTCATTCGCCCCAAGCGTTCGACGCTCAATACGCGCAGCGCGGTCGACGTCAATCGCACCTTCCGCTTCCTCCATACCGGCTCGGATTGGCAGGGCTTTCCGCTCATCGCCGCCAATATGGACGTGACCGGGACCATGGCGATGGCGCGAGCGCTCGGCCAACACGGCGCGCTCACGGCCTTGCACAAGCACTACCCCGAAGCAAAGCTGGTCGAATTTTTCGCCGGGCCGAGCGGCGCTCACGCCTTCTATTCGCTCGGCACGACCGCAGCCGACGTCAAGAAGCTCGCCGCGGTGGCGAAGGCGGCGCCGATCCGGTTCATCTGCCTCGACGTCGCCAATGGCTATGCGGAGAAATTTCTCGAAACGGTCAAGCGGGTGCGCGACGACTATCCGCACGCCGTGATCATGGCCGGCAACGTCGTCACCGGCGACATGACCGAAGCGCTGATCCTCGCCGGCGCGGACATCGTCAAGATCGGCATCGGTCCCGGCTCGGTCTGCACCACGCGGCGCGTGACCGGCGTCGGCTACCCGCAGCTTTCGGCGATCATCGAATGCGCCGACGCGGCGCATGGGCTGAAAGGCCAGGTCTGCGCCGACGGCGGCTGCACCGTCCCCGGCGATGTCGCCAAGGCCTATGGCGCAGGCGCCGACTTCGTCATGCTCGGCGGCATGCTGGCCGGCCACGACGAATGCGACGGCGAAATCCATTACGAGGAGCGCGGCGGGGAAAAAGTGGCCGTGGGCATGACCTTCTACGGCATGTCGTCGGAGACGGCGATGAAGAGGCACTCCGGCGGCGTTGCGCGCTATCGCGCCGCCGAGGGCAAGACGGTGGAAACGCCTTATCGCGGGCCGGTCGAGGGGACGATGGGCGAGATCATGGGCGGCGTCCGCTCGATGATGACCTACATCGGCGCGGCCCACCTCAAGGAGGTGTCGAAGCGCACCACTTTCGTGCACGTCACCGCGCAGACCAACGACGTGTTTGGGGGATGAGAAGTGGGTGCTAGGACGCGGCGCTCATCGCAATGCCTCGACCTTGCAAGGCGCCTCGAATTTCGTCCAGATTTGCTCGCAGGTGAGCGCAGTCGCGCCCTCTGCCGCCGCGAGCGCCAGGCAGGCGCGATCGCCGAGCGAAAGACCGAGCTTCCGGGTGGTTGCGCGAAGAGAGCCGGCGAACCGAGCCTGGTTTCGGTCAAACGGAATCACCTTCAGTTGCAGCTTGTCAATCAGGCCGTCGACGGTCGCCTCATCGATTCCCGCCTCGACGAGTTTACCGACAACCTCAGAATAGTTGACGGCGCCGATCATCGCCGCCGGCAATGCCTCGGCGACACGCTCGGCCCCTTTTTCCTCCTGGAGCAGGCAAAGAACGGCGGACGCGTCGAGCACATAAGTCTCACTCACGAACGGCGTCTCGTTTGCGCTCGCGCATCAATTCATCCGCCAAGCTCCGATCCGGTCCGACGGACTTGCGAACGACCTCCTGCGCCTCCCGAATTGCGGACGCGAGCGGGCGCACGCGCAGCTCGCCGTCCGAAAGCAATTCGACGACTACGGTGTCGCCGCGGGCGATTCCCATGGCTCTGCGCATGGCCGCCGGGATCACGAGCTTGCCACCCTCGATGATTTTGACTGCTTGCGCCAAGGTGACCCGTCCAGTTACTAATACCAACGTCAAAGATACTACCCGGGGTGGGTTTGGGTATCAACTACCAATGAGACCTTGCATTTCGACCGTACGGAAGGACCGCCACCACGCTCCGGGACTACCCTTCGGAGACAGTCGGACGTTGGTCGGCGGCCCGCGCGCATGTTAGAGGTTTGCTCATGACCGCCGCCGCCCTCAAAGCCGAGGACAGCGCGCCCGTGCGCCTCGCCGGCGCGACGCGCGCCGAGATCAGCCATGCGCTCGCCGAGATCGGGACGCCCGAGCGCGAGCTCAAGATGCGCGCCTCGCAGCTCTGGCATTGGATCTACCATCGCGGCGCGCGCGAGTTTTTGGCGATGCGCAACGTCGCCCGGCCGGTCCTCGAGAAGCTTGCCGAGCGTTATACCCTTGCGCGGCCTGAAATCGCCGCCGAGCAGGTCTCGGCCGACGGCACCCGGAAGTGGCTGTTGCGCATGCCCCCAGCCCACCGCTTCGACAAGGGCGCGGAGATCGAATGCGTCTATATTCCTGAAGTCCGACCGGGGCACCCTCTGCGTGTCGAGTCAGGTCGGCTGCACGCTCAACTGCTCGTTCTGCCACACCGGCACGATGCCGCTGGTGCGCAACCTGACGGCGGCCGAGATCGTTGGCCAGGTGCTCGTCGCCCGCGACCGGCTCGGCGATTTTCCTGGCGGGGTCGCGCCGGCGGACGGCCTCACGCCCAAGGGCGAGGGCGTGCGCGCCGTGTCCAACATCGTATTCATGGGCATGGGCGAGCCGCTGTACAATTTCGAGGCCGTGCGCGACGCGATCGCCATCCTGACCGACGGCGACGGCCTGTCGCTCTCCAAGCGGCGCATCACCGTCTCGACCTCGGGCGTCGTTCCGGAAATGGCCCGGCTCGGGGGCGAGTGCGGAACCATGCTCGCCGTCTCGCTGCACGCGACCAACGACCGCTTGCGCGACACGCTGGTGCCGTTGAACCGCAAATATCCGATTCAAACGCTCATCGAGGCCTGCCGCGACTATCCCGGCGCCTCCAACGCACGGCGCATCACCTTCGAATATGTGATGCTGAAGGGTGTCAACGATTCCGTGGCGGAGGCCAAAGCGCTGGTGCGGCTCCTCAAGGGCCTGCCCGCCAAGATCAACCTCATTCCATTCAATCCCTGGCCCGGAAGCACATTCGAATGCTCGGACTGGGAGACGATCGAGCGCTTCTCGGAAGTCGTCTTCAATGCCGGCTATGCGAGCCCCGTGCGCACGCCGCGCGGCCGTGATATTCTCGCCGCCTGCGGTCAGCTCAAGAGCGAAAGCGAGAAGCTGCGCGCCCGCGCGCGGCTGATGCTCGAGGAAAGTTTGGCGGTTGGACAAGAGTGAGCCGCGCTCACGTCTCAGAGACGCTCGGCAAGCGTCGGCACTTGGCGAATTAGATAATCCGAAAACCGATGAGTGAGGACTTACCAAGCAACGGAAGTCTTGCGCACGCCCAAGCGCAGCGAACGCCTGAGGCAACGCGCGGCGTGGATGTATTTCGTCGAGGAAATGACCCAAAGCGCCATCGCGGACGCGCTCGGCGTCGGGCGGGTGACGGTGGTTCGAATGCTGGCGGAGGCGAAGGCGCTCGGCGAAGTGCGGATCGCGCTTTCGCGTGGCGACGCGGAGCTCGGTGGTCTGGAAGCGGGCTTATGCAGACTGTACGGATTGTCCGAGGCGATTGTCGCGCCGCTCTCCTCCGACTCCGCCGACCCGACCGCGCCGATCGCAGCGGCGCTCGGCGATCATGTTTCGGCGCTGCTGCGCAACGACATGAAGATCGGGCTCGGGTGGGGACGAACGCTGAACTCCTCGCTCGAATATCTGAGCGAGCGCTCGCTCAAAGGTCTGAACGTCGTTTCCCTGGTCGGCGGCGTCACCCATTTCGTGGCCGACAACCCGGCCGAGTTCCCGTCCGGTTTCGCGCGCGCGTTCAACGCCGATTGCTACCTCATTCCTTCTCCTTGCCTCGTCGACAGCCCAGCCACCAAGGCGGCCCTGATCGAGCGGTGCGGCCTCAAGTCCGTCTATGATTTCGCGGAAGCCCTTGATGCCGTCGTGCTCAGCGTCGGTTCTCTTGGTCCCGAAGCCTCGATCGCCCGATATGCGGTCATTGGCGAAGCCGACCGAAAGACTCTGGGCGAATATGGCGCCGTCGGCGAGATGCTGTGCAACGTCTACGACGACCAGGGCCGCATCGTCGATCACCCTCTCAACAGCTGCGTGATGTCAGTTCCGCTCGAGGTCGTGCGCGCCGCTCCAATTCGCGTACTGGCGGCGGGCGGCGCGCACAAGCTCGCGGCGATCCGAGGCGCGCTCAAGCTGCTCAAGCCGACGACGCTCGTCACCGACGCAGCGACGGCGCGACGGCTGACGAGCGCGCCAAAATAGGCCGAGCCGCCCGCGTGGGCGCCGCCCAGGCCCGCCATCAGGGCCGCGCGCGACGGATCCGGATTAAGAGGCCCTCAAGACAGCCCTCGACAACGATGTAGCAGGCGAGCGCGACATAACCCCAGGCGGCCAGTTCGATCAGCTGCAGAAGGCCTCCGTCGAACGCGGCCATCGCGCCATAGGTGAATAGCAAATGGTAATTGGCCTGAAACAGAAACAAGAGATTGAAGGAGCACAGCGCGAGCCCGCCCGCCGCCATTCCCATGACGAGGAAAGTCAGCCACGCCGGTCCATGAAATAATCGATGGAGAAACGCGAACAACACCACGACTCACCCCGCATCCCGGCTCCGGACCTCGTTGCTTCGTTTGCGATGGCGGGTCCGTTACCCGACCGGATTCGAATCGAAGAAGAGCCTCTCCCGGCAAGTCCCGTCATGGGTGAGCCAAGCCAATTTACCTGATTTAGTTCGGGTGATGATTTGACCGATCGAAGGATTGGCGGGAATCAGGAAATTTCGACCATCCAACCGGGTGACAATCCCATCATTTCAAGGCAGTATGCGACCGTCAGGAGGGAACGCGATGTCCAAAAATATCAATTGTACAATGTTGCTCGGCTCGGTTTGCGTCGGGGCCTTTGTAGCTGGGGGGATAGCACAAGCGCAGGAAGTCAAAGGAGCGTCGAGCGCGACGACCGCGACGGCGGCGATCATGCCGGTCTCTCAGCAACAGCTCACCAACGCCCACAAGGACGGGTCGAATTTCCTACAGACCAACGCCAACTATGAGCAGACGCGCTTCTATCCGAACGCGCAGATCAACCGCGGCAATGTGCGGCATCTGCATCCGGCCTGGATCTTCTCCACCGAGGTCAAGGAATCGCTCGAGACGTCGCCGATCATTGTCGACGGCGTCATGTACGTCACCACGTCATACAGTCACGTCTACGCGCTCGACGCCAAGACCGGCCAGGAGATTTGGCACTACAAGCCGAAGCTCGGCCCGGTCACGACCTTCTGCTGCGGCCCGAACAATCGCGGCGTCGCCGTCTACGAGGACAGGGTCTATGTCGGCACCCTTGACGCCAAGCTGGTCGCGCTGGACGCCAAGACCGGCTCCGTCGTCTGGGAGCAGCAGGTCGGCGATCCCGAGAAGGGCTATAGCGAGACGATGGCGCCAACCGCCGTCGACGGCAAAATCCTGATCGGCACCAACGGCGGCGAATACGGCATCCGCGGCTTCGTCAAGGCCTACGACGCCAAGGATGGCAAGCTCATCTGGAGCTTCGACACCATCCCCGAGAACTCGGTCGGCGTTTGGGCGACAAAGGACGCCACCGGCCGCGACGAGCACCGCGACATCGAGGCGGAGAAGGCGGCGCTGGCGAAGAACGGCGACCCCTACAAGACGCTCGGCGGCGGCGTATGGCAGAACCCGTCGATCGATCTTGCGGCGAAGCGCATCTACTTCGTCGTCGGCAATCCCTCGCCGGATCTCGATGGCGCGGTCCGGCCCGGCGACAACCTCTACACGGACTCGCTCGTCTCGCTCGACCTGGACACGGGCAAATACGTTTGCCACTTCCAGTATATCCCCCATGACGTTTGGGACCTCGACGCCGTGAGCCCGACCGTCCTCGTCAATGCGGCGGACAAATCGGGCAAGATGATTCCCGCCGTCCTGCACGCCGGCAAGACGGGCTACGTCTACGTGCACGATCGTAAGGACTGCAGCCTCATCCGGTACTCCGAGCCGATGGTGCGATCAGAATGGCCGTTGGACGCTGCCGACCCCGACGAAGCCGCTCGATCCCAACTCGGCGCAAGCATGTTCCCGGGCGCCAACGGCGGCGTCGAATGGTCGCCGATCGCGACCGATCCGAACCACGGCATGGCCTATGCGATCAACCTGCATCAGTCGATGACCTACACGGTCGCCAACGCCCCCTATCCGGACGGCAAACTGTGGCTCGGCGGCGCGTTCACGGTAATTCCTGGTGAAGAGAGCTTCGGCAACGTCACCGCGGTCAACTACAACACCGGCAAGATCGCCTGGCAGGTCAAGACGCCGCAACCGATGATCGGCGGCATTCTCGCCACATCGGGCGGCCTCCTGTTCACTGGCGAAGCCAACGGATGGTTCAAGGCTTACGACGCCGGCACCGGCAAAGTGCTCTGGCAGTTCGAGACGGGCGCCGGCGTCAATGCGCCGCCGTCATCCTACATGGTCGACGGCAAGCAATATGTGGTGGTCGGTTCGGGCGGCAACGCCCAGATCAACTCCAAGCGCGGCAGCAACATCATCGCCTTCACGATCGAGTAAACCTCGCGCTTCGTCGGCCGCTTCCCCCGGACGTGAGTCCGGGGGCGGCGGCCTTTTTCGTTTGACCCTGAGCCGCGCGGCCGCGCAAATGGGCGTGAGATGGGCGCGAAGGATTTCCATGCATGTTGCGTAGCGTTGTTGTGGCCGCGCTCATCTGTGCGGCGACCGCGGCTTCAGCGGATTCGGTTGAAGACAAGGCATCGGTCTGCAGCGCGTGCCATGGCGATAAAGGCCTGCCGGCAGAACCTGCGATCCCGATCATCTGGGGGCAAAACGAGGGCTATCTTTATCTCGAGCTCCGCGACTTCCAGAAGGGCGCGCGCAAGGACGATCGGATGACCCCGATCGCTCAAAGTCTTTCAAAAGAAGACGCGCTGGCGCTCGCCCAATATTTCTCCGCCAAGCCTTGGCCGAACACCGGCGCCCCGTCGGCTTCGAAGCCCGACGTCGCGGTTGCGATGACCGCGATCAATTCGGTCGTCTGCACCAGCTGCCACCTGGAGGAGTTCCAAGGCGATTCGTCCATTCCGCGGCTCGCCGGGCAGCAGCGCGATTATCTCGCCAAGACGATGACGGATTTCCGCGATCGCACCCGAGCGAACAATCCGGGCATGTCGGATCTCATGAACACCGTCACGCCCGAGCAGATCACCGCGATGGCCGCCTATCTGGCGGGGCTTTGAGGCTGGTCATTGGAAGAGGGCGAGTCGCGACCCCGGGCTTTGGGACCCGGGGCGAAGCGATCCAGGAGAACGTAAGGCGCACTTCGACCTCCGGATTGCTTCGTCGCTACGCTTCTCGCAATGACGGACCTCTTTCGACGGGCTGTAGTGGCGGATGAGGGAACGACGCCGGGGCGCTTCGCGCGCAAACCCTCACCTCCGACCCCTCTCCCGCAGGCGAGGGAAGCTCGCCTACCGCGCCAGAAGCTTCGCCGCCCGCTCCCGCCCGAGGCCGCGGGCAATGTCGGCCGCCGTCTTGCCGCGGTCGTCCGTGAGATCGAGCGACGCGCCGTGCTCGATCAGCGTCTTGATCGTCGCGTCGACGTCGTCGACCCCAGCCGAAGCGTCATAGCCGGCCGCCCACATCAAGGCCGTGAGCCCATGAGCATAGCGTCGGTTCACGTCGACGCCGGCCTGAAGCAAGAGCGCAACGACTGGAGCGTAGCCGTGACCGGCGGCGTAAACGATCGCGCTCTTGCCCTCGTCGTCGAGCGCATTCGGATCGGCGCCGTATTTGAGCAGCGCCTGGACGGTCTCGGTCGAACCGTTGTACGCGGCTGCGTCAAGCGGACGGAGGCCCTTCCGGCCGGACAGGTTGGGATCGGCGCCGCGCTCGAGCAGCAACGCGACCGCGGGACCTCGATCTTGCTCAGCGGCGTAGAGGAGCGGCGTCGAGCCGTCGACGGCGCGGGGATTCGACGTCGGCGCCGCGCTCGAGGAGCAGCCTCATCATCGGCAGCTTGTCCGCCTCGGCCGCCTTGGCGAGCGCGGTCTTGCCCTCGCGATCCTTGGCGTCGATCGCGGCGCCGCGATCGAGGAGCGTCCGCGCCTCCGTCTCGCAGCCGAGCCGCGCGGCCCCGAACAATAAGGTCGAGGCCTGATATTGATCGCCCTCATGCAGCGCCTGCACGCCCTGGGCGGTGTCGGCGCAGCGGTCCTTCGCGCGCGACCCGCCGGCCGTCGAGACGAGGGCGAGGCTAGCCAGCGCGGCCAGGAGCAGAAGCGCTGGGGCGGCAGTGAGCAGCCGTCGCATCGTGGAAGCGTGGCCCATAGGTTCTTCTCTCACTGGGCCGGCCCTCCCGCCAGCGGACCTGCCGGACGCAAGAGCCCGACTTCGACGCCGCTCCAGTTCGAGAGGCGCGGCGAGGCGAAGCGCGCCAGACGCGCCCTCGTTTCGTCGTCAAAGCCGCCGAAACGGCGAATGAGCGCCGCGATCATCACCTGCGCCGCGCGCCCTGCTCCATCGTCGGCCTTGATCGCAAGGCCAAGCCCGGCTTCGGGCAGCGCGGCGCAGAATACGCCCTCGGCTCCCGACTTGGTGAACGCGCGCGGCCCAAGCAAGCTCATTACTTCCGTGTCGAAGCGGCCTCTTCCGGCGACCGTCAAAGGATGTGCGGCGACGGCGGCGCGGATGCGCGCGGCGGCGTTGCTGCGTTCCGGCGACAGTCCTTGGCCGGTCCCGAGCCGCGCGAAGCCTCGCGCGAGGGCGACCAGCGGAATGGCGTAAGCCGGGATGCCGCAGCCGTCGACGCCGCGCGTCGCCTCGCCTAAGGACGCGCCGGTCACCGCTTCGATCGATGCCTTGACCTCCCGCTGCACCGCATGATCGGGGGCGACATAGCCCTTCGGATCCATGCCCATCGCGCAGGATAAGCAGATGAAGCCCGCGTGCTTGCCCGAGCAATTGTTGTGCAGAGCAGTCGGGGTCCTCCCCGCGCGCGCCAGCGCCCGCGCTTCACTCTCGCCGAGCGGCCAGTGCGCGCCGCATTCGAGGGCGCCTTCATCGTTGCCCGCTTTGGCGAGCATCGCGCGCGCGGTCGCGACATGGTCCTCGCTGCCCGAGTGGGACGCGCAGCAGAGCGCAATCTCCTTGTCGCTCAGACTTAAGGAGTCCGCGGCGCCGCTTGCGACGAGCGGCAAAGCCTGGAGGGCCTTGACGGCGGAGCGAGGATAAACCGGCCGATCGGCGTCGCCGAAGGCCATCACCAACTGGCCGCCCGCGTCGACGACCGCGCCGGCCCCGCGATGGGCGGATTCGACGAGCGCGCCTCGCACCGCCTCGACGACGACTGGGTTGGCGATCATGACGCTCCTGGGGGAAGTCAGGCCGCAGCATAAGGCCGTAGGTAAGCGCGATCGGCAAGTGCGAAGGACGGGGTCCGGATCCAAGCCTTCCCCGCTCCGATTCCTTCCCTTACGAAGGGGCGAAACCCATGCAAGGACAAAGACTATGAAAGTTCGGGACGTGATGACCTATGGCGCGATCAGCGTGCCCGAGGGCGCGAGCATCGCGGAGGCGGTCGAAACCATGTTGCGCTCGCGGGTCAGCGCCTTGTTCGTCTTCGACGCCGACCATGCGCTCAGCGGCGTTTTGAGCGAGGGCGACCTTCTACGCCGCAGCGAGCTCGGGAATGAGCCCAAGCGCCCTTATTGGCTTGAGCTGCTCATCGGCAGCGGCCGGCTCGCGGAGGCCTATGCGCATGAGCACGGCCGCAAGGCCGGCGAAGTGATGACTCGCGACGTGGAGACGATCGGAGAGGATTCCGATCTCAGCGAGGCGGTGGACCGGATGCTTCGTCGCCGCATCAAGCGCCTGCCGGTGCTGCGGGGCGACGCGGTCGTCGGCGTCGTTTCGCGCTCCGACCTTCTCAAGGCGCTTCTGCTCCCAACCCCTTCGACAAAGGGGGAGCATTCCGATGCGGAGATCCGGGCGACGATTCTTGCAGAGCTCGACAAGCTCGAATGGGCGCCGAGAGCGAGCGTCGGCGTCGAGGTCCAGAACGGCGCCGTCACCTTCACCGGCTCGATCATCGACGAGCGGCTGCGCGGCGCGCTCTCGGTCATCGCCGAGAACACGCCCGGCTGCGTCGCCGTCCACGATCACATGGCTTGGATCGAGCCGAACTCGGGCGTCGTCATTCCGTCGGAAGGGGACGATCCGAAGGCGTAGGCGCCTGGCCCGAGTTCGCCGTGTAGCCGCAGGCGGCGAGAAAGAAGGCGACCGACCGCGCGGCGTGCGGCTCGATCTCGGCGCGCAACGCGGTAGGATCCTCGCCGAACAGGGCTCTCACCAGCAACGGCAGGACCACGAGGTCGAGAAACCGCCGCGCGGTCTCCGTCAGGTTCTCTGGCGCGAAAGAGGGCGATGCGCCGATGGCGTCGGACGCGGCCAATTCACCAAAAATGCGGGCCACAGCCTCCGTCGGGCGTTCGCGGCCCATGCAGCTCACGCTGATGGCGAGATCGGGAAATCGGCGCGCTTCGGCGACCGAGACCCGGATCAGCCCGATCGTTTCCGGGGTGAGAACGCGGCTTAAAATCAAGGCGGCGAGCGCGTCGAGACGCGCCTCGATCGACCCACCAGCGCATGCGAAGGCGTCGAGGCTTGTGTTTCGCCGCACCAGACGCTCGATGACCGCTGTGAACAACGCCTGCTTGCTCGGGAAACGCGCGTAGATCGTCGGCTTTCCGGCCGACGCCGCCTCGGCGATCTCGTCGACGCTCGCGCCCTGGAATCCGCGCTCAAGAAACACTCCGCCCGCGGCATCGAGAATTCTCTCCTCGACCCGGCCAGCAAGTTCGCGGGGAGGACGGCCATAACGCACGACGCTTCGGCCCGCGCCGGCTTGTCGCCCGGCCGTTTCCGCTTCTATCGCGCCCTCGTCTCCCATTCGGGTCCTTCACAAATCGCAACCGCGACACCAACCCCTTGATTTAGGTCCGACGTTCACCAAAGTAAACGAAACGGAACAGTTCCGTTTCGGAGATGTTGAGGGGGCACCATTGGGAGTTCCCGCTATGGCGCGCAGGAATCAGGACCGAGGCCAGCAAATGTACACGGACGCGCGGGCGTCCGAAACCCATTTGGACAAGGTCTCGCCGCCGCGCTCCGGAGGGGCTGCGAGCCCGAAGCGGGACATCATTTCCCTGCGCTCCCCGCCCCCAGCGACGGCGCCGCGAGCCGAGCGGCCTGCAATAGTCCCCGAAAAGACCGAGCCGCCGGCCGAAAAGACTGAGCGCCCGTCCGGGCCCTCCGAGCAGGAAGCCAAGCCGGAGCGACAGCCTGCCTCGAAAGAGGAAAAGCCAAGCGGAAAGCCTGGCAAAGGCCTTCTCCGGCGGCACCCGTTCCTCGCGGGCTTGGCGCTGATCGCGCTCCTTGCGATGGGAGCCGCGGGATATGTCTACTGGGACAACGCTTCGCACTTCGAATCGACCGACGACGCGTTCATCGCGGCCCGTCAGTTCGCGATCGCGCCCAAGGTCTCGGGCTACGTCGTCGCGGTTCCGGTTACCGACAACCAGCATGTCAACAAGGGCGACGTGATCGCCAAGATCGACCAGCGCGACTACCTGACTGCGGTCGCGCAAGCTCAGGCCCAGGTGGCGGGAGCGGAAGCCGGCATCCACAGCGTCGATGCGCAAATCGCGACCCAAGACGCGCAAATCGCGTCAGCCCAGGCGCAGGTAGCCCAGGCGCAGGCGAACATGGAGCTGGCGAAGGTCACCTGGGGACGCGATCAACCTCTCGTCAAGCAGGGTTGGGCGACGGCGCAGCAGGGCACGACGGACGTCCAAAACCTTAAAGCCCAGCAGGCTGCTGTTGAGAGCGCGCAAGCAGCCCTCAGAGTGGCCCAGCGGCAAATCGACACCCTACGGGCGCAGCGCGCGTCACAGGTGGCCAGCCTCGCGCAAGCGCACGCCCAACTCGACCAGGCCCAGCTCAACCTCGGTTATACGACCGTCACCGCCGACCAGCCGGGCCGCGTCGTCAATCTCACCGGCGCGGTGGGGCAGTTTGCGCAGCCAGGGACCAACCTGTCCATGTTCGTTCCCGATCAAATCTGGGTCACCGCAAACTTCAAGGAGACCCAGCTCGACCGCATGCGTCCCGGGCAACCCGTCGACATCGAGATTGACGCCTACCCGGAACGCGACTTCCACGGCCATGTCGCCAGCGTCCAGCCGGGATCCGGGCCGGCCTTTTCGTTGCTGCCGCCCGAAAACGCCACCGGGAATTACGTCAAGATTGTCCAGCGCGTCCCGGTCAAGGTCATTCTGGAAGACCCGCCGACAGACGTCTCGCTGGGGCCCGGAATGTCGGCCGTCCCGACCGTGCGCGTTGACCCGTCTCCCTCGCTCTATGAGAAGTTGAAAGCGGACTTCCAGCGGTGGCGGAGGCGGGTGTGAGCGACACGGCCGCGCAAGCGGGCGCTCCGCCGGCCGCCGGCAGTGCAGCTTCCACCAATCCGTGGATCATCGCTGTCCTCGTCGCGCTTGCGACCTTCATGGAGGTGCTCGACACCACCATCGCCAACGTTGTCCTGCCCTATATCGCCGGGGGCATGGGGGTCAGCGATGACGAGGCCTCGTGGGTGGTGACAACCTATCTGGTCGCCAACGCGGTCAGTCTGACCGCGAGCCCGTTCCTCGCTCGCGCGCTCGGCCGCAAGGTCTTCTTCCTGATCTGCCTCGGTCTCTTCAGCATAAGCTCGATACTGTGCGCGCAAGCCTGGAATCTCGACTCGCTCCTCTTGTTTCGTCTTCTGCAAGGCTTGGCCGGGGGCGGCATGGTGCCGGTCTCGCAGTCCATTCTGGCCGCTTCGTTCCCGCCCGCAAAGCGCGGGCAGGCCTTCGCGCTATTCGGCGTGGCGGTGGTCGTCGCGCCGGTCGTGGGGCCGACGCTCGGCGGCTGGCTCGCCGACAATTGGTCCTGGCGCTGGTGCTTCTTGATCAATGGCCCGGTCGGCCTAGCCACGATCGCGCTGATCGCCATCCTTCTGCCCGCGGACAAACCCAATCAGGGGGAGGCCGCCCGATTCGATTTCATCGGCTTTGTTTTGGTCGCGACGTTTCTCGGCGCGCTCGAGATCGTGCTCGATCGCGGCCTCGAAGACGACTGGTTTAGCTCAAACTTCATCATCACGTTCACCGTCATTTGCGCGATCGCGTTCGTGCTGATGATCCCGTGGGAGTTGAGCCGGAAGGATCCGATGATCGACATGCGGATGGTCGGGTCGCGTCAGTTTGGCGCCTGCTTCCTGGTCATGGGGGCGACCGGCGCGATCCTCTACGCGACCACCCAGTTCCTGCCGCTTATGTTGCAGACGGACTTCGGCTACACCGCGACTTGGGCCGGGTCTTGTCCTCTCGCCGGGCGGCCTTGTCACCATGTTTATGATGTTCATCGTCGGGATGATCTCGAGCCGGATTCAGCCAAAGTACCTGATCATGACCGGTGCGGTCTTCGCGGCGATCTCGATGTATCAGATGACCAACGTGTACGGCGATCTCGGCTTCTGGTTCTTTGCCCAAACGCGCATGGTGCTTGGCGTCGGATTGCCGCTCATCTTCATCCCAATCATCACCGCGTCTTATGACGGGATCCCGGCAAACCGGGTGGATATGGCGTCGGCCCTCATCAACGCCGCGCGCAACACCGGCGGCTCGATCGGCGTCTCGCTCGCCTCCAATATTCTCCAGCACCGCGAGCAGTTCCACCAGAGCCGGCTGATCGAGAATGCGATCCCATCGAGCCAGCAATATCAGGACACGCTGCAACAGGCGACGCACTATTTTCTCGGGCAGGGCAGTCTTGCCTCCCGAGGCGCAGCAGCAGGCCATCGCCTGGATCGGCCAGCAGGTGCAGGCGCAAGCTTCCTACCTCGCCTACATGGACATCTTTTGGGTGCTGGCCCTGCTTTCGCTAGCGGCCGTCCCGCTGGCCATGAGCCTGCGCAAGGTGAAGCTCGGAGGCGAAGCGCCGGCGGCGCATTGAAGCGCCATGGAGGCTCGCCTTCCGTACGTTCATAACGGCTTACGAGCGTACGCTCACAATCGAGATCAATTTGGTTTGCGCGAAAGGGCGGCTGAAGGCGGCCCCGAGAGGCGCGACCGATTCAGAGGCTCGATTCGCGGCGGTCAGCGCGGCCCGCCGGCGGCCTCGGGCGGGGGCGGCAGAAAGACCGGGCGGTCCTTCGCGGACGAAAACGGCAGCGGAAACCACTGAATTGCCCGCCCGGTTTCATGGTAGAGCATCCAAGTCTGCCCCGTGGCGGTATCGAGAAGCAACGCCTCGGGAAAGGTCTGCGATTGTGAGGCGGGCGCCGCGACCATCTGATAGCGGCCGACTTGCGTTTCCGCAGCGTGCGCGCCTATGACGCTGGCCAAAATTGCTAGCAACGCGCCCGTTGGCTTTCGCGCCTGGCTCCAAGCCACCAAATTAGCGAGTCCGTTTTGAGCGATTCCAATGGCTTGCGGCGTCATTAGCGAGTCGTTCCGTTTTATGATTCCCGATCGAGGTCGCGCGTCCATGTGTAAAACAAAAACTAGGTTAGCTTCACTTCTGAAACACAATATCACCCCTTCACCAAGCTCGGCAAGAAATTGTCCGTTTTTCTTATCGAGCGTAGGGCTCCTAGACCAGCCGCAAACGGCCTGACAAAATTCAGGAGCCCGCGCGCCCTTCGCCCGCATCTGCGAGAGCTTTGAGCCCCTCGCGATAAGTCGGATAGGCCGGCTCAAATCCAAGAAGCGCTTTGGCCTTGGCGATCGAAACCCGCTTGTTGTCGGCGTAGAACTCCCGGGCCATCGGCGAGAGTGAAGCCCGTCGAACAGGCTCCTCGGGCGGCGGCTCGACGCCAAGCAGCTTCGCCGCATACGCGATGACGTCCTGCGGCGGGGCCGGCTCGTCGTCGGCGACGTTCCAGATCTGGCCTTTAATGTCCTTCGTCAGCACGAGGCGGGAAATCTGAGCGATATCATCCACATGGGCGCGGTTGAACACCTGGCCTGGCTTGACGATCCGCCGCGCCTCGCCGCGCCGCAGGTTGGCGAGGGCATTGCGACCGGGCCCGTAGATCCCCGCGAGCCGCAGAATGTCGGCCTCGGCGCCGCGCGCCCGAGCCGCCGCCGTCCAGCGCGCCTCGTCCTCGAGCCGGGCAAGCCCACGCGCGGTACGCGTGCGCGTCGCGCCGGTCTCGTCGACCCACGCGCCGCCATGATCGCCATAAACGCCGATGGTCGAATAATAGACGATGCGCCGCAGCGCCGGCGCGGCGGCGATGGCAGCCCCGAAGCGCTCGAGCGCCGCCCTGGCCCCGTCGCGCGGCGGGATCGAGACGACGATCGCCTCGGCCTTCCCAAGCGCCTGCTCAAGCCCGGGCTCCACCCCGGCGCCGTCGAACCGATAGGCCTCGACGCCCTGGCGACGCAGGGCGTCCACCGCTTCGGCTGTCCGCGCGGTTCCGCTCGCCTCGATCCAGGACTCACGCTCGATGAGCCGCCGTGCGCAATAGCCGAGGCCGAAAAAGAAGACCTTCAAGCCATACGCGCGCCGCTCGCGGCTCGGGAATCGCACGGCCAATCGATCGTGCTTCTTCTAGCCAGCTCGCGATGGCGTCCCCGACGTTGCGGGCGGCCTCCTCGCGGGTGTCGCCGTCGGACATACAGCCGGGCAGGTCGGGAACGGTAGCCAGGAACCCGCCGCCATCATCCTCATCCAGAGGCTCGATTACGACCGCATAGTCAGGCTTTCGCATTCGAATTCCTTACGGCGTCGATGAACCGCACGAGCTTCCCGAACATATACCGGCTTGATTGGACGGCAAAAGGGCGCAGTGAGGATTTCACGCTGCGAAGCGTGAGAGACCTTATAATGCGAGCCGCCGCCAGACGGCGGAGCGCACCTCACGTCGCAGGCCCTGCATACGCGTTCGACGTCGGCGATGGTCCAGCCAGACGGATTCGATCGCATCCGATCAAGAAGATCGCTCCCCATGTCCCCCAAAACCCCTCGAGCGGGGATGTCTGCGCTTGCGCCCTCATCCGGCCCTTCGGGCCACCTTCTCCCCAGAGGGAGAAGGGGAACCGCTACTTCTTCTTCGGCATGTAGAGGTCGGTCAGGGTTCCGGCGAACGCTTCGGCCGACATGGCGAAGGTCTCCGAGAGCGTCGGGTGCGGATGAACGGTCAGGCCGATATCCTCGGCCTCGGCGCCCATCTCGATCGCCAGCGCCGCCTCGGAGATCAGATCCCCGGCGTTCGGCCCGACAATGCCGCAGCCGATGAGGCGCTGGGTCTGTTCGTCCCACAGGGTCTTGGTCAGGCCCTCGTCGCGACCCAGCGAGAGCGACCTTCCGCTCGCCGCCCAGGGAAAGACGGCCTTGCCGTATTTGACGTTCCTTGCCTTGGCGTCCGTCTCGGTCAGGCCCGCCCAGGCGACTTCCGGATCGGTGTAAGCAACCGACGGGATCGCCTTGGCGTCAAAGGAGGATTTGTGTCCGCTCGCCACTTCCGCCGCGACCTTCCCCTCATGCGTCGCCTTATGCGCCAGCATCGGCTGGCCGACGATGTCGCCGATGGCGAAAATATGCGGCACGTTGGTGCGCATCTGCCGGTCGACCGCGATATAGCCGCGCTCGTCGACGGCGACGCCCGCAGCTGCGGCGCCGATCCGCGCGCCGTTGGGGCGTCGTCCGACGGAGACCAGCATCGCGTCGAACGTCTCGGTCTTCGCGCCGTCGGGGCCTTCGTAACTGACCTTGAGCCCGTCCGGCTCCGCCTGGACGGCGGTCACCTTCGTCTTCAGCAGGATCTTGTCGTAGAGCCGGCCGATGCGCTTGGCGAGCGGCGCCACGATGTCCAGATCCGCCCCCGGCATCAGCTGATCCATCATCTCGATCACGGTGATCCCGGCCCCGAGCGAATGGTAGACCGTCGCCATTTCGAGGCCGATGATCCCTCCCCCAAGGACGAGCATGTGCTTCGGGATGAAACTGATCTCGAGCGCGCCGGTCGAAGTCCCAGATACGTGGATCGGCTGGGATGAACCCGGGCGCGGCCGGTTCGGAGCCCGCGGCGATGATCGCCTTGTTGAACCGCACGACCCGCGCGCCCTCGGCGGTTTCGACGCGCAGCGTCTTGGGCGAGGTGAACTGGCCCTCTCCGAAGACGACCTTGACCTTGCGCTGCTTGGCGAGGCCCGTAAGGCCGCCTGTCAGCTTCTTGACCACGCCATCCTTCCAGCCGCGGATCGCCGCAGGGTCGAAGGTCGGCGCGCCGAAGCTCACCCCATGCGAGCCCATCGCCTTGGCGTCATCGATGACCTTTGCGACATGCAGGAGCGCCTTGGACGGGATGCAGCCGACGTTGAGGCACACGCCGCCAAGCGTTGCGCGCGAGTCGACCAGAACGACATTCTGCCCGAGATCGGCGGCGCGGAAGGCGGCGGTGTAGCCGCCCGGGCCGGCCCCCAAAACCAGGATATCGGCCTCGAAATCGGCCTGCCCGCCGGGATCGGCGGCGGGCTTCGGCGGGGGTCCTGCAGGCGTGGCGGCCTTCGGGGCCGGCTCCTGGATCTCGACGCCGCCGCCTTGGGCGCCGGCCGGCGCGGCCCCTTTTGGCGTCTGCGGCGTAGCGGCCTCCTTCGTCTCTCCCGCGCCCGAATAGGTCGCGAGCAGGTCGCCTTGGCTCACCTTGTCGCCGACCTTGACGCGAATTTCGCCGATCACGCCATCCTCGGGCGCCGGCACCTCCATCGTCGCCTTGTCGCTTTCGAGCGTCATGATGGGCGCGTCCTTGCTGACGCTCTGTCCAGGCGTGACAAGGATTTCGATGATCGGGACGTCCTTGAAGTCGCCGATGTCGGGGAGCCGGATTTCTTTCGCCATGCCTCGTCTCTCTATCGGGCCGCGGTCACAAGAGAACGCGCCGCATGTCCTCCAAGAGGCCCGCGAGATGGCGCATGAAGCGAGCGGCCGCAGCGCCGTCGATCACTCTGTGATCGTAAGATAGGCATAGAGGCAGCATGAGACGAGGCTGGAAAGCCGATCCGTCCCAAACCGGAGCCATCTTCGACCGCACGACGCCGAGAATCGCCACCTCGGGCGCGTTGACGATCGGTGTGAAGGCCGTGCCGCCGATGCCGCCCAGTGAAGAGATGGTGAAACTTGCGCCCTGCATTTCGGCGGGCGCGAGCTTGCCGGCGCGCGCCTTCTCCGAGAGCGCGCCAAGCTCGCGGGCAAGGTCGATGACGCCCTTGTGGTCGACGTCCTTGATGACCGCGACCACGAGGCCGTCGGGCGTGTCGACGGCGACGCCGATATGCCAATAGCGCCGCATTATCAAAGAGTCCCCCGCGGGAGCGAGAGCTGCGTTGAAACTCGGGAAGGCTTTCAACGCGGCGACCGTCGCCCGCATGAGAAGCGGCAGCAGCGAGACACGGTAAGGCTTTGACTTGTCTTTCTTCGCGTCTTCGTCGAGGGCTTTTCGGAAGGCTTCGAGATCGGTGATATCCGCTTCGTCGCAATGGGTGACATGCGGGACGTTGACCCACGACGCATGCAGCCGCGGTCCGGAGATGCGTCTTGATGCGCGACAAGCGGGACGGTTTCGATCGGCCCGAACTTGGCGAAGTCGACCTGCGGCACCGAAGGCAACGCGCCGCCGCCTCCCGCGGGCGGGAGACCGCCGCTTCCGCCTCTTGCGATCGCCGCCTTCACATCCTCGCGGGTGATGCGGCCCTTTTCGCCCGTTCCCTTGATTTGATTGAGATCGAGGCCAAGCTCGCGCGCCAGACGCCGAACCGCGGGTCCGGCGAAAACGCCGGAGAAATCCGGAAGAGCGACGCCTGGGGCTCCCTTCGGTGGCCGAGGCGGCAGGTCGGTCGGAGCTACGGGCGAGGTGTCGGGCGCTTCGGCGGCGTCCTCTTCTTCCTTCGCGTCCGCCTCGTCCTCCTGGTCCGGGGAGACCGAGCCGGTCTGCCCGCTTGCGTCGAGCTTCGCGATCAGCGTGCCCTCCGACACGTTGTCGCCGACCTTAACCACAATCTCGGTGATCTTGCCTGCCGCCGGGGCCGGCACGTCCATCGTCGCCTTGTCGGATTCGAGCGTCACGATCGGCTGCTCCGCTTCGACCGTGTCGCCGACCTTGACCAGAATTTCGATGACCGGGATGTCGGTGAAGTCGCCGATATCCGGGATCTTGATGTCGATCGGCGCCGCCTTCGCGGACGCGCCGGCAGAAGGCGGCGCGGCGGGCCTGGCAGGGGCGGACGGCGCCGGGGCGGCCGCTGGCTTTTCCGGGGCCGAAGCGGCGCGGCCGCCTTGGCGGGAGCCGCTGGAGCCCTCGCCCCGTCCGCCCTCCCCGGACTCGACGCGCGCGATGAGCGTCCCCATCGACACTTTGTCGCCGACTTTCGCCACGATCTCGGCGACTTGGCCCGCCACCGGCGAGGGCACATCCATTGTGGCCTTGTCGGATTCGAGCGTGAGCAGCGATTGATCGACCTTGACGACGTCGCCGGGCTTCACCAGCACCTCAATGACCGGCACATCCTGGTAGTCGCCGATATCGGGAACCTTCACGTCGACCTTCGCCACCGGCGCTCTCCTCAGCGAATAGATTGTCTAGAATGCCGAGATGTCAGTTTCGCGCCGGATTCGGCCCCTCCGGATCGATGCCATACTTGGCGATGGCCTCCGCCACGCGCCGGGTGGGCAGCAGCTGATCTTCCGCCAGAGCCTTCAGACTGGCGACGGCCACGTGGTAACGGTCGACCTCGAAGAACGAGCGCAGACGCCGCCGGTAATCGGAGCGTCCGAAGCCGTCTGTTCCGAGCGTCTTGTACCGCGCCGGCACATAGGGCCGAATGCCGTCCGGCAGCGCCTTCAAGTAGTCCGTCGACGCGATGACCGGTCCCTTCCCGCTCGACAAAACACTGGTGATGAAGGGGACCTTGGGGTCGGCCTCAGGATGGAGGAGGTTCCAGCGCTCGACATCGAGGCCCTCGCGGCGCAATTCGGTGAAACTGGTGACGCTCCAGACCTCGCTGCTGACGCCATGCTCGCTGGCCAACATCTCGGCCGCGGCTTCAACCTCGCGCAGGATCGCGCCGGCGCCCAACAGGCGCACGCTGAGGCCCGGCTGATCGGCCTTGACCTCACGCAGCCTGTAGGCGCCCTTGAGGATGCCCTCTTCCGCGCCCTCGGGGAGCGCGGGATGCGGGTAATTCTCGTTGAGCGTCGTGATGTAATAGTAGACGTCCTCATTGTTCGCATACATTCGCTTCAGGCCGTCATGGATGATGACGGCGAGCTCGTAGGCGTAGGTCGGATCGTAGGTCACGCAATTCGGAATGGTGGAGGCCAGAATATGGCTATGGCCGTCCTCGTGCTGCAGGCCTTCGCCGTTGAGGGTGGTGCGGCCGGAGGTGCCCCCGATCAGAAAGCCGCGCGTTCGCATGTCGCCCGCGGCCCAGGCGAGATCGCCCACGCGCTGGAAACCGAACATGGAATAGTAGACGTAGAAGGGGATCATCGCCACGTTGGAGGTCGAATAGGATGTGCCCGCAGCGATGAAGGAGGCCATCGCTCCCGGCTCGTTGATGCCCTCCTGAAGGATCTGGCCTTTCGGGTCCTCGCGGTAATACATGAGCTGGTCGGCGTCCTGCGGCCGATAGAGCTGGCCGACCTGACTGAAAATGCCGACCTGACGAAACAGACCCTCCATGCCGAACGTGCGGCTCTCGTCAGGAACGATCGGAACGACATGCGGGCCAAGATCCTTGTCGCGCAGGAGCGCCGTCAGAATCCGGACAAAGGCCATCGTGGTGGAGATTTCCCGTCCCTCCGCCGTCGCTTTCAACAGCGCGTCGAAGAGGGAGAGCGGGGGGACGGGCAGCGGCTCGCTGCTGCGCCGGCGGGAGGGAAGATAGCCGCCCAGCGCCGCGCGCCGCTCGCGCAGATAGCTCATCTCCCGACTATCTTCGGCGAAGCGCAGGAACGGCACCTTGTCGAGATCTTCGTCTGAAACGGGAATCTGAAACCGGTCGCGGAACGCCTTCAGCGCCTCGTGACCGAGCTTCTTGGCCTGATGGGCAATCATTTGCCCTTCGCCGGCTGAGCCCATCCCATAGCCTTTGACGGTTTTGGCCAGGATGACGGTCGGCTGGCCCTTGTGCTCCACCGCAGCCTTGTAAGCGGCGTAGACCTTGATCGGATCATGTCCGCCGCGGGTCAGCGCCCAGATCTCGGCGTCCGTCCAATCCTCGACCATCTCGGCCGTCTCGGGATAGCGGCCGAAGAAGTTCTTGCGGATGTAGGCTCCGTCTTTCGACTTGAAGTCCTGGTATTCGCCGTCGACGCATTCATCCATGAGCTGGCGAAGCTTGCCTTCATTGTCCTTCGCCAAGAGGGCGTCCCAGCCCGAGCCCCACAAGCACTTGATGACGTTCCAGCCGGCGCCGCGGAAATCGGCCTCGAGCTCCTGGACGATCTTGCCGTTGCCGCGCACCGGCCCGTCGAGACGCTGCAGGTTGCAATTGATGACGAAGATCAGGTTGTCGAGCTTCTCGCGCGCCGCGAGCGAGATGGCGCCGAGCGATTCCGGCTCATCCATCTCGCCGTCGCCGCAAAACACCCAGACCTTCCGCGGCGCGGTGTCAGCGAGCCCTCGCCAATGCAGATAGCGCAGAAACCGGGCCTGATAGATCGCCATCAACGGTCCGAGACCCATCGAGACGGTCGGGAACTGCCAGAAGTCCGGCATGAGCCAGGGATGGGGATAGGAGGCAAGGCCCTTGCGGCCGACTTCCTGGCGGAAGTTCGCGAGTTGCTCTTCGGTGAGGCGGCCCTCGAGAAAGGCGCGGGCGTAAATGCCCGGCGAGCTGTGGCCCTGGAAATAGATCAGGTCACCGCCATGCGTCTCGTTGGAGGCATGCCAGAAATGCATGAACCCGGTGTCGTAGAGGGTGGCCGCCGACTGGAAGCTCGCAATGTGGCCGCCGAGCTCGGAGGAATTCCTTGTTCGCCTTGACGACCATCGCCGCGGCATTCCAGCGAACGTAGCGGCGGATATGCTGCTCGATCTCGCGGTCGCCCGGATGAGGCGGCTCGGCTTCGGGAGCAATGGTGTTGACGTAAGCGGTGTTGGCGGCGAAGGGCAGCTTCGCGCCCTTGCGGCGGGCGGACGTGACTACCGCATCGAGGATGTCGTCGACCTTGTCGATTCCCTCGAAGGCTTCGACCGAATCGAGCGCATCGAGCCATTCGCCGGTTTCGTCGGATTGGTCCTTGACCCTGTCGTCCATCGGGGCCGACCTCCCTCTCATCCATACGAAAGTCGTACCGACTTTCGCCAGTCTTCTCATGCGCGAGCGCCCTTGGCAATCGCGACGGCAAGAGCCGCTGGCATGTCGATTTTGCATGGGACCGGCATCCTGTTGGCCGGCGATCCGCGACGCGCTAGAAGGAGGCGCCGCGTCCGATTGCCGGATGCTTGAAGCGCCAAGGGAGAACGATTTGGCCGGCGTCACGACCCATATCCTGGACGTGACCATCGGCACGGCCGGCGCAGGGCGTCCGCGTCGAGCTTTACGAGCTGGGGAGCGGCTCCGAGCGCAAGCTCGTCGTCGATGTCGTGACCAATGCGGACGGCCGCACCGGCAAGCCGCTGATGAGCGCCGATGAGGCGCGCGCAGGGCGGTTCGAACTCATCTTCCATGCAGGAGACTATTTCCGCCGCCGGCGCGCGGAGCTCGCCGACCCGCCGTTTCTCGATGTCATCCCGATCCGCTTCGGCGTGGCGGACCCTCAGGCGCACTACCATGTGCCGCTCCTGGTCTCGCCGTGGAGCTATTCAACATATCGTGGAAGCTAAACAGGCTCTGGTTTGGGTTTTCTTGGACCGCGGCCTCTTTGCGGCAAAAGCCCCGATTTTGAGGGTTGGAAACGCTTGGATTTCCTTGGATTCTCTCGTCCAAAGTCTAGACTTATCAATGGGTTAGCGGCCAGCATCGAGTCAAAAGCTTTTTTCGAGGCGCCCTATCCCCTTGGAGTTCGCGGCGCAAGAGCGCGCGGTCGAGGGCATGCGGAAGAGCAAAACGTTCATGGGACAAAGCCTAACCCTGTTTCTGCTTTTCTGCAATAATTTGTCTCGGGCCTACCCGCCCCTTCTCTCGCTTGCAACCCTAGGGCCTAATTTACGCTCTCATCTCGGGTGAACCTAACGTTTCCTTCGAATACGCGCCTTATTTTGCACTGCACCCTTGAATAAGCCGGCTCATTATATTATAAGCATGCTTATGTTATCTCTTGCTCACAAATGGACCGTCTCGCCCGCCCGAGAGTTAGGTTTCGCGCTGCACGATGTCGCCCGCCTGCTCAGGACCTATTCCGACCAGCGCGCCCGCGAACTCGGCACCACCCGCGCGCAATGGGCCGTGCTGTCGCGCCTGCAACGCTGCGAAGGAACCAAGCAGAACGAGCTGGCGGAGGCGCTCGATCTTGCGCCGATCACGCTCGGGCGGCTGATCGACAAACTGACCGCCGCCGGCCTCGTCGAGCGCCGCGACGACGCGACCGACCGTCGCGCCAACCGCCTTTATCTCACCGAGAAAGCCGCGCCGGCGTTGAAGGACCTCGGCGCGCTCGCCGAGGACCTCATGGGCCGGGCGCTCGCGGGCGTCGACACGGCGACCGTCGAGGCCATGCACAACGGCCTCATGACCATGAAAGCCAATATCAAGAACGAACTCGCTGGAGCCGAATCCAAGTGACCCAACCCAAGCCAGTTTCCGGGCGCGATCCCGCGCAGGAGGACGATCCGCCCGCCGCGCCCCAGCCGGCGCAGCCGTTGCCCTTCACGCCGGCGAAGGGCGCGGCCGCGCAGTCGGCGGCGCGCGAATCCGGGTTGCAAGCGCCATCGGGGCAGCCGCCCGCACAGCCGATTCAGTTCACCCCGGCGCGAACGCCCGCGCCGGCTCCGCAAGCGCCGCCGTCCGCGCCGCAGCCTTCCGCGCCGCCTCCGGCCGCGCAGGCGCCGCTGGTCGTCAAGCGGAAGCGCGGCTTCAGCCGGTTCGTCATGCTCGTGGTCATTCCCGCTTGTCGCGCTCGCGCTCGGTTTCAGCTGGTGGTTGAGCAGCGGCCGCTATGTCTCGACCGACAATGCCTACGTGGGCGCCGACAAGTCGTTGATCACGCCGCAGGTCACGGGCGCGATCGTCGCCGTGCATGTCGTCGAGGGCCAGAAGGTCAAGGTCGGCGATCCGCTGTTCGACATCGATCCCAAGCCTTACGAGATCGCGTTGGCCCTCGCGAAGGGCAAGCTCGAAGCGGCCAAGGTCGAATTCGCCAACCTGCAATCCTCGTTTACGACCAACATCGACCAGATCAAAATGGGCGAGGACGCGGTGAATGTCCGTCAGGCCGACTTCGACCGCAAGAATAATCTCGCCATCTCGCGCTCCGGCACGGTCGCCGATCGCGACACCTCGATGGCCGCCCTGATTCAAGCCAAGCAGCTTCTCGAATTCGTGCGCCAGCAGCAGGATACGGTCAAAGTGAAGCTCGGCGGCGGCGCCAATACGAAGATCGATCAGTTTCCCGACTTCATGCAGGCGCAAGCGGCGGTCGACGACGCCGAGCGCAACTTGCGCAACACCAAAGTGCTGGCCCCGATCGATGGCGTCGCGACGCAAGTGCCGGAGATCGAGCTCGGGCGCGTGGCGGCGGCTGGCCAGCCGGTGTTCGCGGTCGTCGCCGATACCGGCCTATGGGTCGACGCCAACCCGAAGGAATCGGACCTGACCTACGTGCATGTCGGCTTGCCGGCGACGGTGAGCGTCGACACCTTCCCGGGGCGGGAATGGAAAGGGACCGTTTGCTCGATCGCGCCCGGCACCGGCGCCCAGTTCGCGATCCTGCCGCCGCAGAATGCAAGCGGCAACTGGGTCAAGGTCGTCCAGCGCGTGCCGCTTCGGTTCTGCTTCGATGCGAAGGAGGACACGACCGGCTTGCGAGCGGGCATGAGCGCCTATGTGACCATCGACACGGGCCGGGTGCGCACGCTCGCCGGCACGCTCGAGGGCTTGAAGCAATGGGTGGTCGGCTACGTCGACACCCTCCTCGGCGCGAGAAACGCCGTCATCCGATGAATGCGCAAGCGCCCGCGCCGCCGCTCTACGAGACGATCTCGCCGACGCTCAAGTGGCTGTTGACCGTCTGCATCATGATGGCGACCATCATGCAGGCGCTCGACACCACGATCGCCAACGTCGCCCTGCCCTACATGCAGGGCTCGCTGGCGACGACGCAGGATCAGATCAACTGGGTTTTGACTTCCTATATCGTCGCCGCCGCGATCATGACCTCGCCGCTCGGCTGGATGGCGACGCGCTTCGGCCGCAAGAAGCTATTCATCGTTTGCACCGCAGGGTTCACCGTCGCTTCGATGCTGTGCGGCGTCGCGCTCACGATCGAGCAGATGGTGGCCTACCGGCTGTTGCAGGGCGTGTTCGGCGCGGCCCTCGTGCCCCTGAGCCAGGCGGTCATGCTCGACATTTTTCCGCCCGCCAAGCGCGGCTCGGCGATGGCGATCTGGGGCATGGGCGTCATGCTCGGCCCGATCATGGGCCCGACGCTCGGCGGCTGGCTCACGGATTCCTATTCGTG
The DNA here is from genome assembly GCA_963820095.1 of uncultured Alphaproteobacteria bacterium. Lineage (GTDB taxonomy): Bacteria > Pseudomonadota > Alphaproteobacteria > Rhizobiales > Beijerinckiaceae > Roseiarcus. The sequence continues at coordinate 96,219 of CAWFZA010000022.1, read as the reverse complement.
GCGCTGGGTGTTCTTCGTCAATCTGCCGTTCGGCATCCTCACCACCGCGGGCCTCTGGATCTTCATGAGCGAGACCCCGACGCGGCGCGATGTCCCGTTCTCCTGGTTCGGATTCCTGAGCTTGTCGCTCGGCATCGGCGCGTTGCAAATGATGCTCGACCGCGGCGAGCAACTCGGCTGGTTCGAGTTCGCCCGAAATCTGGATCGAGATGATCCTCGCGATTGTCGGGTTCTATTTCTTCCTCGCCGACTGCCTGACAGCCGAGCGGCCGTTCATCAGCGTCCGCATTTTCCGCGACTGGAATTTCTCTGTCGCGCTCCTCTTCATGTTCCTGGTCGGCGTCATCCTCTTGGCGACCATGGCCCTGATCACGCCGTTCATTCAGGTTCTGCTCAACTATCCGGTGCTGTCGAGCGGTTATCTGCTTGGCACGCGCGGCATCGGCACGTTCGTCGCCATGTTCCTGGTCGGGCGCCTGAGCGGCAAGGTCGACGCGCGGCTGCTCATCTTCATCGGCCTCGTCCTCGCGACTGGGTCGCTCTGGCAGATGGTCGGTTGGTCGCTCGATGTCCCCGGCTGGACGATCGCGGTCAATTCGATCGTGCAAGGATTTGGTCTCGGCTTCATCTTCGTGCCGCTCAACACCATCGCCTTCGCGAGCCTGCCGGGCGAGTTGCGCACCGAGGGGGCGGCGCTGTGGACGCTCATCCGCAACATCGGTTCGTCCGTCGGCATCTCGGTGGTCATCGCGCGCTTGACCAGCATGACGACGATGTTCCATAGCCAGCTCGTCGAGCATGCGACGCCGTTCAACGACGCGCTGAGGATGCCGAGCGCCTCGCTGGTCTGGGGGCATGGTCTTCCGAGCATGGCGATGCTCGAAGGGATCATCACCCAGCAGGCGGCGGCGATGGCCTATTCGAACGACTTTCTGTTCATGACGCTGATCTCGCTCTGCGCCTTTCCGCTGCTGGCGCTCATCCGATCGACAAAGTCCGCCGCGCCCGTCTCGCGCGAGGCGGCCGCGCACGCGGTCATGGACTAGCGTCATTCATTAAGAAGCGAATCCGAACGGGTTCGCGTCACAGAAGGAGAAGCATGAAAAATGGCAAGTCTGGTCGTGCTGTACAAGACGCCAAAAGATCCTGCGGCGTTCGACAAGTATTACGCCGAGAAGCATATCGCGCTCGCCAAGAAGATACCCGGCCTCAGGCGCTATGAGATAAGTCGCGGCGCAGTCGCCGCCCCGGCGGGAGACTCGGGCGTCCATCTTGTCGCGACGCTGGTCTTCGACAGCATGGCCGCGATCCAGAGCGGGCTTGCGAGCCCGGACGGGCAAGCCGCAGTAGGCGACGTCCCGAATTTCGCCACCGGCGGGGCCGACGTGCTGATGTTCGACAGCAAGGACGCCTGACAGCCTCCAGCCGCGATTACACCGGCCGCGCGACCTCGAGCACCAGGTCGGCGAGGCGCTCGGCCGCGTCCGGTACGCCGACCGACTTCGCCGCCCTCGCCGCCGCCTCGAGCTTCGCCGGCGCGGCGAGCGCGTCCCTGAGGATCGCGGCTAGCCGCTCCGGGGTGAACTCGTTCTGCGGCACGACGATCGCGCCGCCGGACTTGGCGAGCGCCGCCGCATTCGCGGCCTGGTCCTGATCGAGCGCATGGGGAAACGGCACGAGGACGGAAGCGCGGCCGATGACCGCGAGCTCGGAAACGGTCGACGCGCCGGCGCGCCCGATGACGAGATGGGCGGCGGCGATCCTGGCTGGCAGATCCGAGAAGAACTCCGCGATCTCCGCCGGAAAATTCATGCGCGCGCAGGCCCCCGCGACGCGGGCGCTGTCCTCGCCGCGCGCCTGCTGGGTGAGGCGGATCCGTCGCCGCTCGTCGGCGCTTAAAAGCGCAAGCGCCGCGGGCGCGACATCGGCCATCACGCGCGCGCCTTGCGAGCCGCCGGTCACCAGAAGGTTCAAGCGCTGCCCGCCATCTTCGGGATAGGGACTCGCGGCGGCGGCGATGACCGATGGACGAACGGGATTGCCGGTCACGCGAATCCTGGCCGGATCGACGCCCTTCAAACCCGGAAAGCCGCAAGCGACAAGCTCGACGCGCGCGCTCAGGAAACGGTTGGCGCGTCCCATCACGGCATTCTGCTCGTGCAGGATGGCCGGAATCCTGAGCAGCCATGCGGCGAGCAGCGGCGGCACGGTCGGATAGCCGCCGAACCCAACCACCGCGCGCGGCCGGATGCGGCTGAGCTTAAGCGCCGCGGCCGTGAGCCCAGCGCCCAAGGTCAGCGCAGCGCGCGCCTTGGCGAGCGCGCCCGCTTCCGTGGTCGTTGCGGAGGGGAAAGCGTGAACCGCGCGGGCGGGAAAGTCCGCGCCGAATTTGAGCGCTCGGCTGTCGGTCGCGAGCTCGACCTCCGCGCCGCGCCGCGTCAGCGCCGCCGCCAGCGCCGCCGCGGGAAAGAGATGTCCGCCCGTGCCGCCCGCCGCAAGCAGGATCGGGCGCGCCGGGCTCATCCCTCCGTCGCCGCGGGATGGTCGAGATCGGCGGCCGGGCGCTTGCGCGTCGTCGCGACGAGGAAGCCCATGCCAAGGCCAAGCGCAAGCAGAGACGAGCCGCCGTAGGAAATGAACGGCAAGGTCATTCCCTTAGCCGGCATCGCGCGCAAGTTGACCGCTATGTTGATCCAGCTCTGCACCGCGAACATGACGGTCAGGCCAGCGGCCGCCAGCCGGCAGAATGGATCGGGGTTGCGCGCCGCAAGCGTGAGCGCGCGCAGGACGATGAAGGCGAAGAAGGCGATCAGCGCCATGCAGGCGATCATGCCAAATTCCTCGCCGGTCACGGCGAAGACGAAGTCGGTGTGCGCGTCGGGCAGGATGCGCTTGTAGACGCCCTCGCCCGGGCCCCGGCCGAACCAGCCGCCGTTGAGGATGCTCTGCAGCGCGGTGTCGACCTGAAAGGTGTCGACCAGGCCGCCGGTCGAGTCCGGATCGAGAAAGCGTAAGACCCGCTCATGCACGTGCGGCGACAGTTTGAACACCGTGAATCCGCCGGCCAGCCCCATGCCGCCGACGGCGACCACCCAGAACCAGTGCAGACCGGCCAGGAAGAAGAGCGCCGTCCAAACCACGGCGACGAGCATCGTCTGACCGAAGTCCGGTTCGAGGATGAGCGGCACGATGGCGATCGGCAGCAGCAGGAAGGACAGAAGCTTGGCCCAAATCGCGGTCTGGCCCCATCCGCCCGCCTTCGGTGAAAGCCCAGGCGGCGAGCACGACGAACGCCGGCTTGACGAACTCCGAGGGTTGCAGACCGAAGATCCACCGCCTCGCCCCTTTGACCTCCGCGCCGAACATGAGCGCGAGAATGATGAGCGCGAACGACACCGCGAACGTCACCAGCGCCGCCCGCCGCACATGCCGCGGCGAGAGGAAGGACGTTGCGATCATCAGCGCCGCCGTCGGGATCAGCATCACAGCCTGACGGTTGACGAAGTGGAAGGTCGAAAGGTTGAGCCGCTCCGCGACGGCAGGGCTCGCCGCCAGCGCCATGACGAGGCCGATCACCATCAGCGCGATGAACGAGCCGATCAGCCATCGGTCCGCGGTGCGCATCCAGTCCGCGACGGGGCCGCGTTCCACCCTCGAAACCATGAGTTCTATCTCCCCGTTTGCGCGCGCGTTCCGCCCGCCGCGCGCTGGCTCAAGCCAACTCAAGACATGCGCCCGAAAGGCGTCGCCGCGCGCCTCGAAATTGGTGAACTGATCGAACGACGCGCAGGCCGGCGAAAGCAGCACGACAGGCTCGCGCGCGCTCGACCGCGCCGCGTCCTCAGCCGCCGCCTCGACGGCCGCGGCCAAATCGCCGTAGCGCTCGAAGGGAACGGCGCCCTCGAGCGTGCGGGCGAATTCATCGCTCGCTTCGCCGATCAGATAGGCCTTGGCGATGCGCGGAAAGAGCGGCCTGAGCGGCTCGACGCCTCCGGCTTTCGGCCTGCCGCCGAGGATCCAATGAATATCGTGGAACGACATGAGCGCCTTCTCGGCGGCGTCCGCGTTGGTCGCTTTCGAGTCGTTGATGAACAGCGCCCGGCCAAGCCGGCCGACCTCTTCCATGCGATGAGCGAGGCCAGGAAAAGTCTCGAAGGCGCGCGCGATGCGCTCACGTTCGACGCCAAGCGCCCGCGCCGCGGCGTAGGCGAACGCCGCGTTCTGTCCGTTGTGAGCCCCGCGCAGCGCGCGGGCGCGCCCAAGATCGGCTGCGGGCGCTGCGTCTCCCCGCGCCATCACGCGATGCTCATGGACCCAGACGTCGGCAAGCGGCGACTCCATCCCCGAGACCGCAATCACACGCTGCGTCCCTACGCGCGCCTTGAGCCGCCCATAGATATCGCGGCAAGGCTCATCGTCGACGCCGACCAGCGCAACCTCGGCGTTCGCCGCGAGCCGCTCCTTGATCGCCGCGTAGCGGGCCAGATCGCCGTGCCGGTCGAGATGGTCGGGCGTGATGTTGATGAGCAGTCCGACGCTCGGGGCGAGCGAGGGCGCGAGGTCGATCTGATAGGACGAACATTCGACCACGTGCGTGCGGCCAGCGGCGGGCGGCGGAAGATCGAGAATCGGCACGCCGATATTGCCGCCCATCGCGACTTCGCGTCCCGCCTCCTTGAGCACATGGGCGATCAAAGCCGTGGTCGTCGACTTGCCGTTGGTGCCGGTGATCGCGACGAACGGCGCGTCGGGCGCCCGTACGCCGCGCTCGCGTGCAAAGAGCTCGATATCGCCGATGACCGGAACCCCGGCCTCATCCGCGAGGTTCACAGTCCAATGCGGCTTCGGATGGGTCAGCGGCACGCCCGGCGCGAGGACGAACACCCGGAAGCCGCGCCAGTCGGCATGAGCGAGATCGACCAGCGCAACGCCTGCGGCTTGAGCACGCTCCCGCGCCGGCGCGCTGTCGTCCCAGCCGGCCACTTCGGCGCCGCCGGCGACAAGCGCGCGCGCCGTCGAGAGCCCCGATCCGCCGAGGCCGAAGAGGGCGACGCTCTGTCCGCGCAGGGTCTCGACCGGCGTCACGGGTCACCTCAGCTTGAGCGAGGCGAGGCCGACCATCGCGAGCACGAAGGCGATGATCCAGAAGCGCATGACGATCTGCGGCTCGGACCATCCGAGCTGCTCGAAATGATGATGAATGGGCGCCATCCGAAACACCCGCCGGCCGGTGAGCTTGAACGACACCACCTGCACGACCACCGACGCCGCCTCCATGACGAACAGGCCGCCGACAACGGCGAGCACGATCTCGTGCTTGATCGCGACGGCAGTCGCGCCGAGGAGGCCCCCCAAGGCAAGCGATCCCGTGTCGCCCATGAAGATCTGAGCCGGGGGAGCATTGAACCAGAGGAACCCGACTCCCGCGCCAATCAACGCTCCGCACACGACCAGGAGGTCTCCCGCGAAGGGCACATGATTGATCAAGAGATAATGCGAGTAGACCACATTGCCGGCGATGTAGGCGATGAGACCGAGCGTCGCGGCGCAGATCATCACCGGCACGATGGCGAGGCCATCAAGGCCGTCGGTCAGATTGACCGCATTGCCGAAAGCGACAATGACGAACGGGCCGAACAGCAGAAAGGCCCAGCCGAAATCGAACACAAAGCCGTTGACGAACGGGACCGCAAGAGCCGTCGCGCCATTGGCGCCGATCTTCATGAGCGCAAAACAGGCGAGCGCGGAGATGACATATTCGCCAAACAGGCGCGCGGGCCCTGAGAAGCCGCGCTCCGACTGCTTCGTGACCTTCAGATAGTCGTCGTAAAAGCCGATCACCGCGAACCCGGCCGTGACGAACAGCACGATCCACACATAGGGGCTCTCGAGATTGGCCCACAGCAACGCCGAGACGAACAGCCCGAACAGGATCATGAGCCCGCCCATGGTCGGCGTGCCCTTCTTGGTCAGAAGATGCGAGGCCGGCCCATCGACACGTATCGGCTGGCCCTTGCCCTGCTTCAGACGCAAGGCGGAGATGATCGTCGGACCGAAGAAGAAGACCAGAAAAAGCCCGGTGCCCGCAGCGCCAATCGTGCGGAATGTCAGGTATCGAAAAAGGTGGAAGACGCCTGGTAGCTCGGAGAGCCAGGTGAGCATGCCCTAGCCTCCGGGAGATTGAGCGAAGCGATCGCGCAGAGCCGCGACGAGCGGGCCCATGCGGCTGCCGTTGGACCCTTTGACCATCGCGATGTCGCCGCCGCGCAACGTCCGGGCGACTTCGTCGGCAAGCTCGCTCGACCGCTCGGTCCAGGCGGCTCGCATTGACGCCGGCGCCGCGTCGTACAAGGCGCGGGTGAGGGGGCCTGCGCCGAACAGGAGATCGACCTTGTTGGCTCTGAGGTCGGCGGCGAGCTCGGCATGCATCGCGGCAGCCTTCGGGCCAAGCTCGAGCATGTCGCCGATGACCGCGATGCGGCGTCCCTTCGGCCCCGGCTTGGCCGCGGCGAGCAGCGCCAGCGCCGCCCGCATCGAGGCGGGATTGGCGTTGTAGCTCTCGTCGATGATGGTCGCCGGACCGTCGGGCGTCGGCAGCAAGAAGCGCTCGCCCCTGCCCTTCTGCGGCGAGAAACCGCGAAGCGCGGCGGAGCAGGCCTCGACGTCAGCGCCGAGCGCGTCCGCCGCCAGGAGCGCGCCGAGCGCGTTCTCCGCCATATGCGCGCCGGGCGCGCCGAGCTCGAACGCCAATTCGCGGCCGAGAACGCGCGCTCTCACGCGCGAGCCGCCGTCGATCGTCTCGACCTCGAGCAGTCGAGCCTCGCAATCGGCGCCGCGGCCAAAGCTGCGAATCCTTGCGCCGCGCGACGCCGCCGCTCGGGTCAGCCGTTCGAATTGCGGCGCGTCGCGATTCAAGACCGCCGTTCCATCGGGTTCGAGGCCGAGGAAGATCTCGGCTTTCGCATCGGCGATCGCTTCGATCGAGCCAAGATGCTCGATGTGGACGGGCGCGATCATGGTCACCAGCGCCGCGTGCGGCCGCGCCATGCGCGTGAGCGGCGCAATTTCGCCCGCATGATTCATGCCCATCTCGAATACGCCGAAGCGCGCGTTCGGCGGGCAAGCGCGCGAGCGTCAGCGGAACGCCCCAGTGATTGTTATAAGAAGCGGCCGAGGCGTGCGTCGGGCCGCAGGCCGTCAGCATCGCCCGCAGCATCTCCTTGGCCGTCGTCTTGCCGACCGAACCTGTCACGCCGACGATCTTCGCTTTCGAACGCGCGCGGGCGGCGACGCCCAACCGCTCGAGCGCATGAAGCGTGTCCTCGACGGCGAACACCGGACCCAGAACAGCGAGCTCACGCGCGCGCTCGCGCGACACGACCGCGGCCGCGGCGCCAGCCTCGAAAGCGCGCGCGACGTGATCGTGACCGTCATGCGCCTCGCCCTTGATGGCGAAGAAAAGATCGCCCGCCTCGAGCGTCCGGCTGTCGATCGACACGCCGCCGACCATGGCGCGCGAGCGGCTGGCTCGGCGCGGCGCCGAGCGCTGCGCTGAGTTCGGTCTGGCTCCACAGCGCACTCATGGCGCGACCTCGAGCGCCGCGCGCGCCTCATCCGCATCTGAGAACGGCAGCGTCCTGTCGCCAACGATCTGCCCGGTCTCGTGGCCCTTGCCGGCGATCAAGAGTGCATCTCCGTCGCGAAGCATCGCGACGCCAGCGCGAATGGCCGCCGCCCGGTCGCCGATCTCGATCGCCGACGGCGCGGCGGCCAGGATCTGCGCGCGGATCGCCGCCGGATTTTCGGAGCGAGGATTGTCGTCGGTGACGATCGCGACGTCGGCCGAGCGCGCGGCGATCTCGCCCATGATCGGCCGCTTGCCCGGATCGCGGTCGCCGCCGCAACCGAACACCACGACCAGACGTCCGCGCACGAAGGGTCTGAGCGCGGCGATCGCCTTCTCGAGCGCGTCGGGCTTGTGCGCATAGTCGACGAACACGCTCGCGCCCCGGATGTCGCCGATGCGCTCGAGGCGCCCCGGCGCGCCTTCCAGCGCTGGCAGCGCTCCGAACACAGCATCCGCGTCGCTGCCCGTGGCGATGCAAAGGCCAGCCGCGACCAGCGCGTTCGAGATCTGAAAGTCGCCGGCGAGAGGGAACCTCACACGAAAGCCTCGACCCCTGAACTCAAGATCGAGAGCCGAAGACAGGCGATCGCGCGCAACGGATTTCAACCGAATCGTCTCGCCTTTCGCGCCGACCGTGACCACCTGAAGGCCGCGCGCCCGCGCCGCCGCGATCACGCGCGAAGCGATGGCGCTGTCGGCGTCGATGATCGCCGGCGCGCCATCCGGCAGGAGGTTCCGGAACAGCCTGAGCTTGGCTGCAAGATAGTCCTCGACCGTCGCATGATAGTCCATGTGGTCGCGGGTCAGATTGGTGAAGGCGCCCGCGGCGATACGCACGCCGTCGAGCCGCTTCTGGTCGAGGCCGTGCGATGAGGCTTCGATCGCGAGGTTCGTGACGCCAGCTACGGCGAGCCGGTCGAGAAGCTCGTGCAGCGCGATCGGGTCCGGCGTCGTCAGCGATCCGTAAAGCGTCAGCGGGCGCGACACGACGCCGATCGTGCCGATCGACGCGGCCTCGCGCCCGAGCGCCTCCCAGATCTGGCGCACGAAGGCGGCGACCGAGGTTTTCCCGCTGGTGCCGGTCACCGCGACGATCGTTTCCGGCTGACGCGGATAGAAGCGCGCGGCGGCGTGAGCCAATGCGGCGCGGGCGTCGGCGACCTGAACGAAGGCGGCGCTAGGGGTCTCCGCCCAACGCTCGGCGACAATCGCGGCCGCGCCCTTCTCGACCGCCTCGCCCACATGCTTGAGACCGTCGTCCTTCGCCCCGGCAAGGGCGAAGAAGACATCGCCGGGCGCCGTCTTGCGGCTGTCGAACGCCAAGCCCGCGATGGCGCGCTCGCCAAGCGCGCGATCGGCGTCCTTGAGCTCGAGGATGTCGCCAAGCCGTCTCATCGCCCGTGTTCTACTCCTTGCCGGTCTTGTCGGCGTCGGCTCCATACCCCAGTCGGGCGATGATGGGGAATGGCTGAGTTGGCGGCTCCTTCATCGGCGGCACGCCCTCGAGCGGCTCGACCCGGCGGATCAGCGCGCCGGCCACCCGGCCTGCGTTATAGGCGGCGGTGTGGTATCCATGATCCTCGGGCGTGGCCTGCGGGTCGTCGTAGATCGTCAGATAAAGGTATTTCGGCTTGTCCGCGGGGGTGACCGCCATGAAGGTGGTGAACACCTTGTTCTGCGAATAGCGCCCGTGGATGATCTTGTCGGCGGTTCCCGTCTTGCCGCCGACGTAATAGCCGGGAATGTTGGCGAAGCTCGCCGACCCATGGGTCGCGTTGGAGCGCATCAGATAGCGCATGGATTCGGAAGTCTGTGCGCTGATCACGCGGTGGCTGACCTTCTCCGCCTCCTCCTCGGTGCGCGGCAGAAAGGTCGGCGTCATCATCTCGCCGCCGTTGACCAAAGCGCAGACCGCCATCACCGCCTGGATGGGCGCGACATTGAGGCCCTGGCCGAAAGCGATGGTCATGGTGTTGAGCAGCGACCAGTGCTTGGGCACCAGCGGCTCGGCGCTTTCCGGCAACTCGGTGCGCAAGCGGTCGAGCTGGCCCATCTTTCTCAGGAAGGCCTTGTGGCCCTCGACGCCGACCATCAGCGCCAGCCGCGCGGCGCCGATGTTCGAGGAATGAGTGAACACTTCAGGCACCGTCAGCACGCGATGCGTGGCGTGGAAATCGTGGATGGTGAACCGCCCGTAGCGCAAGCTGTCGCGCGCGTCCACATGCGAGCCGAGAGTGACCTTGCCGGATTCGAGCGCCATCGCGAGCGAAAGCGCCTTGAAGGTCGAGCCCATCTCGTAGACCCCGACGCTGATGCGATTGATCTTCGTCGGGTCGCGCACATCGCCGGGATCGTTGGGATCGAAGTCGGGCAGCGATTCGAGCGCAATCACCTCGCCTGTGTTGACGTCGACGATCATCCCCGCCGCCGCCTTGGCGCGGAAGCGATCCAATCCCACGGAGAGTTCATCGCGCAACGCATGAGTGGCCCTCAGATCGAGCGACAGGCGGACCGGCTTCAGGCTGTCGGGATCGACCATGAAGCCGGGGACATGCGGGTCAGTCAGGCTCTGCTCGTCGAGATACTTCTCCATGCCCGCGATGCCGACATTGTCCTTGTCGACGAACCCGATCACATGCGCGCCGATCGGGCCGTTCGGGTAGACGCGCTTGTTCTCGGGCAGAAAGCCGACGCCGGGCAGGCCGAGATGAAAGATCTCCGCCTGCTCCTTCGGCGTGATCTGCCGCTTGACCCAGATGAAGCCTTTCTTCGAGCTCAACCGCTCGCGCAGCTCCTTCGCATCGACGTCGGGAAGCACGGCGGTGATGAGCTCGACGGCTTCGTCGACGTCGATGATGCGGTTCGGCTCGGCGAACACCGACATGGTCTTGATGTCGGTTGCGAGGATTTCACCATTCCGATCCAACAAATCGGGTCTTGCGCCCGAAACCGCGCCATCGGCCGCGGTCTTCAGCGTTTGCGGCGGATCATGCGAGAGGCCGAGCACCAGCAGCTTCACGCCGAGCCCGGCAAACGCCACGAACAGCCCGAGCGCGATCGTCCGGACGCGCGCGCCCGAGCGGTCGAGCCTGGTCGAAAGAAGCGCGCGCGCGAAGGCCTTCAGCTTGGCTCGATTTGCTCCCGCCGGCTGCGGGAGGCGGAGGCCGGGCGGCTCCAGGTCGACGCCGAAGTCCTTCGGCAAATAGCGCCGGAGCCAGACGATCCCCGCGTCGGCAAGGACATCAAGGAGCTTGAGGCGCGGCCCTCGCCTCTGAGACATCGCTCTCGGATCGGTCGGCATTCCGGCCATCTCTCACCTCACCGGCGGCGTCGAGACGGAGGCGGTGACGGCCGGGGTCGAATTGTCGGCGGTGAATCCGAGCGATTTCGAGCGTACGCCCGATCGAATCGGTCTTCGGCTGGGCGTCAGGCAATTCGTTGACGGTCGCGATTTGGCTCAACATCAGCGGCTGCAGGCCGAGCTTCGAGTTGGCGAGCGCCTGGACGCGATCGGGCCGGGCGAGATGCGCATATTCCGCGCGCAGGAGATTGATCGCGTCCTTCTCCTTGGTGATGAGATGGCGCGTCTTCACCAATTGCTCGGAGGCGTAGATCGTGCGGTATTTGACGCCATAGACATAAGCCGCCGACCCGATCAGCGCGGCGATGGCGAAAGCGTGCAGGATACGCCACATCGAATCTCATCTCCCCCTTCGCGCCGGCAGTCGAGCCAGCGACTCAATTCCCGCGTCCCGTCCGCGCGGCGGCGCGCCCGTCCGCACCGCAAAGCGCAACTTGGCCGAGCGCGAACGCGGGTTTGCGCGGGCCTCCGCTTCGCTCGGCTCGATCGGCTGTCCGCGCGGAGCCTCAAAGGTCGGCTCTGCCTCGGCCGGCTCCCCAGGCAGGCGACGCGAGGCGGCTCGTCCGCGGCCTGAACGGCCAGCGAGGAACTGCTTGACGATGCGGTCCTCGAGCGAGTGGAACGTCACCACCGCGAGGCGCCCGCCGGGCCTGAGCAGCCGCTCGGCGGCGTCAAGCCCGCGCACGAGCTCTTGAAGCTCGTCGTTGACCGCGATGCGCAAAGCCTGGAAAGCGCGCGTCGCGGGATGGGTGAGTTCGCCATGCCGCGCGGGCGCGACGCGTGCGATGAGCCCGGCAAGCTCGAGCGTCGAGGTGAACGGCTTTGCCGTGCGGTCGGCGACGATGGCGCGGGCGATCCGACGCGCCGCGCGCTCCTCGCCGAAATGGAACAGAATGTCCGCGATCGTCGCCTCGTCCTCGTCGCGCAGGATATCGGCGGCCGAACGGCCGCTGTCCCCCATGCGCATGTCGAGGGGCGCGTCGAAGCGGAACGAGAAGCCGCGCGCGGCCTCGTCGAACTGCATCGACGACACCCCGATGTCGAGCGCGATCCCGTCCACAGCGTCCGGGCCGAGACGCCTCACGACCTCGTCGAGCTCGCCAAAGCGCGCCTCGACAAGCGCCAGCCGCCCGCCGGACGACGCGGCGAGTTCGGCGCCGGCCCGAATGGCCGTTGGGTCGCGATCGAGCGCAATCACACGCGCGCCGCGCTCCAGAAGCGCGCGCGTATAGCCTCCCCCGCCGAACGTGCCATCGACATAAAGGCCGTGGGCGCGAGGCTCGAGAGCCTCCATCGCCTCGCTGAGCAGGACCGGAATATGGCCGAGCCCGGCGGGCGCGGCGGGGCTCATCAGAAGGCCCCTGGCGGCGCCTGCGCGTCGCGCTCCGCGCGCAAGCGCCGGACGCGCTCCCGCGCCTGATCGAGATGGACCTGAAAGCGCGCCGGCTCCCAGATCTGGAACTTGTGCCCCTGGCCGACGAACACCGCCTCGGCGCCGAGCCCCAGCGCAGTCTTCAGCCGTTCCTCGAAGAACACCCGGCCCTCCGCGTCCAGGCGCAGGACCTCGCTCATCCCGAGGAGCGCCGTCGCGAATGCATCGCGGGCCTGCGAATAGGGCGGCATCGTTTGAAGCAGCGAATCGATCTCGGCGATCAGCGCATTGCCGCCGCAGTCGAGCGCCGGGGCGTCCAGGGACGGATAGGCGTAGACGCCGGCGAAGCCATCCTTCGCCAGCACCTGACGGAACGAGGCCGGAATCGAGATCCGCCCCTTGGCGTCGAAGCGGTGGGTGAAATTCGAAAGAAATCGATCCACCAGGCAGCCCTTCGGCGCGCGAGCAAGCCCGCTCGAGCCGCGTTGTTGCGGGTTTAGGCGACGACGCCGGGGCGCAGTCGAGATGCGGGACAGCGTGGGATAGCATGGGACCCCATGGGTATCAACGCATTAGGGGCTCAAGGTTAATCTTCCGTTAGGACGGAACGCGTCTGCGCATCATTTGCCGGCTCGTCTTCGTTTTGCGCGGCCGACCCCGCTCGCGAAGCCCGCCGAGCCCAGCCTTGCCTTTGCTTCGCATGGTTAACGAACTGTGAGCGGCGTCACGGCGCTGCGCGAGGCCAAGGTCTACAACCAGCCACGAGAGCAGGACGATGATCTTCAACCGCCCATTTGCCTTTAACAATTCGTTACTTGCAATCGGGCAGAAAGATCGCAATCATCCTGTGAAAAGCAGGGGTCAAGGCGATGGTCGTTGTCATGCTTTTTTGGGGGTTGAGCTTCGCCGCTCTCGGCTGGCTCGTCTTCAAAATCGCCGAGCGGATGTGAAGAACAGACCACTTCCGCCTTTGGCCACGCAACCGAATTCAAGAGGAAACTGACGTGACGATCGTATTGGCCGGAGCCGCCGGCTGGCTCATTCTTCTTCTCATGTGCGCCTATGCGAAAGGGCGCGACCGGCGCCTTTAGCCGACCGGCGCGACGCCGAGGCTGCCCGCAGGCAGCGGCTTCAAGAGTTCCTTGGCTGAAACCGATTGATCGAGCCACGCGGCCCAATCCGCGCGGTCGAGAATGGCGATCTGCCGGTCGTGGTAAGGCGCGATGTCGGGGCCAGGCGGCATCGTCAGCATCGTGAACGCCTCGCCGACGTGGCTGTCGGTCCGCCAGATCCCGGCGACGCAAAACCACGGCTCGCCGGCCTTGGTGAACAGCCACTTGTCCTTCCGCTTCTTCTTCTTGTCCTTGGGCTCCGTGAACTCGTAGAAGCCGTCGGCGGGAATGAGGCACCGGCCCGAGGCGAATTCGCGGCCATCCGAACGGAAATTATAGACGGGCTTGCGGCTCGGCCCGGGCCAGCTCCAGCGCCGTTGCACGAGATCGCCGGCGCCCGGCTCGCCGTCGACTGCCCGGACGATGGGCGCATTGTCCGTGATCTTGATGTCCTCTCGCGCCTCGATGTTGGGCGCGCCCTCTGAAAAGCGGATTTTGATTCGCGTCTCGGAGAAGCCTTCGAAGAGCGAGGCTGCATCGGTCACCAGGCGATAGGCGTTGCACATGACGTCAGTCCTGAGGTGGAATTCTTCAGCCTCGCATACACTGGTCGAGGCGTCAGTCGTACTTTAGCCTCCGGGCGCTGTCCCTGCCCTGGGCCGAACGGCCGAACGCGTCCATCCGGAGAAGATATGAGTGAGCTCAGCGACATCATCGACGCCCTGAGGCCCGTGTCCACGGCCACCATCACGACCGTCCTGCTCAAGCACGGGTTGCGCCGGGTCTGGATGCGAGGAACGCGCCCGATTCGTCCGGGGCAGCCGCGCACGATCGGGCGCGCTTTCACCTTGCGCTTCATCCCGGCGCGCGAAGATCTCGCGACGCCTGCTTCCTGGTCCTCGCCGCGCTCGACGAGAGCGGCGATCGAGGAGGCGCCGCCGGGCTCGGTCATCGTCGCGGATGCGAGGGGCGTGACGGAAGCGGGAATCTTCGGGGACATCCTGTGCGCGAGGATCAAGCAGCGCGGAATAGCGGCCCTCGTCACCGACGGGGTCGTGCGCGACATCGCTGGCGTTCTCAAGACAGGCCTTTCCGTCTGGTGTGAGGGCGCCGCGGCTCCTCCCTCGGTCGCGGCGCTCACTTTCGTCAATTGGCAGGAGCCGATCGGCTGCGGCGGCGTCGCCGTCTATCCCGACGATCTTGTCGTGGTCGACGACGACGGCGCGGTGCTGATCCCGGCTGCGCTTGTCGAGGAGGTCATCCGCGTCGGGCCCGAGCAGGAGCGCATGGAAACGTGGATCATGGATGAAGTCTCGAACGGAGCGAAGCTGCCGGGCCTTTATCCGCCGAACGAGGACAACCTCAAGCGCTACAAGGATTGGGCTTCGCGTCAATGACATTCGGGAAGCTCGCCAATTCGAGCTGAAACGAATTCGTGACGCGCATGGACGAAAGCCGCGCCGCGCTACGGGTTCCGCGCGCGAGGATGAAGCCCGTAACGCGGACGGAGGATCGCTGGATTGGCGCCGCGCAAGAGGGCGCGATAGGAGGACAACGTCATGGCGCCGAGACTCAAATTCTACGGCTGGGGGCATGAAGGCGAGGGCCTCAGCGAAGACGAACGCGCCTTCGTCTTCCGCTTCATCGCCGAGAAGCTCGGCGCCGAGCCGCGCGCCGCAGCCTCGCCGCCGCAAGCTTCCGAGATCAAGCTCCGCGCTCCGCGCATCTCAGCGCCTGCCTCGCTCGCTCACGTGCTCACGCAAGATCCGCACGAGCGGCTGCTCCACACCTACGGCAAATCCTACCCCGAGACCGTGCGCGCGTCGGCGCGCGATTTCGCCAATGCGCCCGACCAGGTCGCGCTGCCGGAGACCGAAGCCGACATTGCCGCATTGTTCGACTGGGCGGCGGCTGAGAAGATCGCGGTCGTTCCGTTCGGGGCCGGCTCCTCGGTGGTGGGCGGCGTCGAGCCGATCGTCGGCGACGCTTACGCGGGCGCCGTCAGCCTCGACATGCGGCGCTTGAACCGCGTGCTCGAGGTGGACCCGACAAGCCGCGCCGCGCGCATCCAGGCCGGCATCCTCGGGCCCGCGATCGAGGCGGCGCTGAAGCCGCATGGCTTCGCTCTGCGCCACTATCCGCAGAGCTTCGAATTCTCGACGCTCGGCGGCTGGATCGCCACCCGCTCGGGCGGCCATTTCGCCACGCTCTACACGCACATCGACGATCTGGTCGAAAGCCTGCGCACGCTGACGCCTGCCGGCGTAATGGAATCGCGCCGCCTGCCGGGCTCGGGGGCAGGCCCGAGCCCCGACCGCATGATGATCGGCTCGGAGGGCGCCCTCGGCGTGATCACCGAAGCCTGGATGCGGCTCCAGGGGCGGCCGCGCTTCCGCGCCGACGCTGTGTTCGGCTTCCCCGATTTCTTCACCGCGGCGCGAGCCGTTCGCGCCGCCTCGCAGGCGGGGCTCTATCCGTCGAACCTGCGCGTCATCGACAATTCCGAAGCGGGAGCCTACGGCGTCAACGCCTATGAGGAGAGCCTCTTGGTGCTGGCGTTCGAATCCGCCGACCATCCGGTCGACGCCTGGATGGCGCGCGCGGTCGAACTCATGGCCGATTGCGGCGGGCGCCGACACGCCGACGAGGCGGCGGCTTCACGCTGGCGCACCGCCTTCATCCGCATGCCCTACGCGCGCGAGCTCACCGTGCCGATGGGAATCATCAACGACACGTTCGAGACCGCGGTCACCTGGGATAGATTCGAGCCGTTCCACGAGGCCGTGCGCAAGGCGACGGAAGACGCTCTGGTCGAGGCGACCGGCCGCAGAGGAACCGTCTCGATGCGGTTCACCCATGTCTATCCGGATGGGCCGGCCGTCTATTACACGTTCAACGTGCGCGGCGATCCTGGCCGGCTGATCGAGCAATGGCGCTTGATCAAGACCCGCGCCTCCGACGCGCTGATCGCCGCCGGCGGCACAATCACCCACCATCACGCGGTGGGCCGCGACCATATGCCCTGGTATCGCGCGCAGCGGCCCGACCTGTTCGGCAAGGCGTTCGCCGCGGCGAAGAGCGCGCTGGACCCGGCCGGGATCATGAACCCCGGCGTGCTGGTCCCGTGAGGGAGGGCGCCCTACGCCACGCCCCTGCCGCGGATTTCGGCCAAGGCTTGTTCGATCGTCGGAGCCTTCATCACCAGCGGCCGCCGCGCGCCTTGCGCGGCCAGTTCTCTCCTCACCCCCTCCGACATCCCCGTGAGGGTGACGCCGACGCCGCGCCGCGCGGCCTTGTGGGCGAGGCCCTCGATGGTCTTGGCGCCCGTCGAGTCGACGAAGGGCACTGCGGAGAAATCGATGATCAGGTTGCGTTGCCCCTCGCCGATACGCTCCAGCACTGCGCCGATGGACGCGGCGGCCCCGAAGAAGAACGCGCCGGAAATCCGGTAGACGACCACCGTCGGGTCCTGTTGCAGCGTTTCGTCGTAGGCCGCGCCCGATGCGTCGTCGGCGACATCCTCCTCGGCCACCAGCGGCGCATGCGCTTCCAGCGCCGTCGTCTGCGACATCCGGTGGATGAACAAGACCGAGCCCAGCGCGAAGCCGACCACGATGCCCTCGGTCAGCCCCCTGAACACGGTGAGGCCGAAGGTCGCGAGAAGCACCGCCGCGTCTCCGCGCGAGGCTCTCAAAAGCGTGGCGAAGGCGTCGCGCTCGAACATGTTCCAGCACACGACCGCCAGCACCGCCGCGAGGGCGGCGAGCGGGATGTAGCTCGCAAGCGGCGCCGCGACCAGAATGAAGAGGACCAGAAACAGCGAATGCGCCATGCCCGACACGGGACTGCGCGCCCCGGCCCGCACGTTGGTCGCGGTTCGCGCCACCGTGCCGGTGACGCAGATGCCGCCGAACAGGCCCGAGGCGATGTTGGCGATCCCCTGCCCGACCAGTTCGCAATTGGAGCGGTGGCGCCGTCCCGTCATGCTGTCGGCGACGACCGCGGAGAGCAGCGATTCGATCGCGCCCAGAAGGGTGAACGAGATCGCGTTGGGCAGCACTTCCTGCACTTTTTGCAGACTGAACTGCGGCAGCGCCGGCAGCGGAAGATCGCGCGGAATGCCGCCGAACTGGGATCCGATCGTGTCGATGGGCAGTTTCAGGAGGGCGGTTGCGAGCCCCGCCGCCCCCACGACCATGAGCATGGCCGGCCAGCGAGGCCGCCAAACCCGCAGGGTCGCAAGCAGCGCGATGCTCGCGACGGAGAGGCCGAGCGCGACGGGCGAGAGCGTGGATAGCTTCAACCACAGGAAGGGAAGCTTCTCCACCAAGGGCCCCGGTTCGGCGCCGGTGAAGGAAAGCCCGAGCAGCGGCTTGATCTCGCTCGAGAAGATCGTGACCGCGATCCCGGCGGTGAAGCCGACCGTCACGGGATAGGGAATGAACTTGATGTAGGCGCCAAGCCGCAGATAGCCGAGCGCCGTCAGCATGATCCCGGAGAGGATCGTCGCCAGGATCAGGCCGTCCATGCCGTGCTGCTGGACGGTCGCCGCAACGAGCACGATGAAGGCGCCCGCCGGGCCGCCGATCTGGAAGCGGCTGCCGCTCAGGGCCGAGACAACGAACCCGCCGACGATCGACGTGTAGAGACCCTGCGCGGGCGTGGCGTGCGAGCCGATGGCGATCGCCATCGACAGCGGCAGCGCGACGATCGCGACGGTGAGGCCGGCCATGAGATCGGCCTGGAAATTCGCGAAGCTGTAGCCTTCGCGAAAGACGGTCACCAGCTTCGGTGTGTAGAGCTCGGCGAAAGTCGGTTGGGCGAGGGCAGAGGGCAGGGTTTGGGTCGACATCTCTCAGTGCGTATTCAGCGCGGTAAAGCCGTTAGGGGCGCGGGGTGAAACAATGGGGCATGGTCTTGAGGAAGGCCGCCGATCAACGAACAAACGTCAAGCCCGCCCGCTCAAGGCCGCGAGCCGACAATTTCCTTGAATTGGCTGCATTCCCCCTGAGCTTCAGGTTATCTCGATTCCTCGCCAGCCGAAAGGAAAAAACGCCGGGACTTGCCCACGGCGCGCGCTCGGCGGGTCGCTAGGTCCTTGGCGCCGTCTCCGGCAAAGTCGCCAGGATCGGCAGGACCAGGACGGCGACCACGGCGATCATGGCGCCCGGGACCATTGTCGATCCGGTTCGTTGCGTGAGCACCTGGGCGACATAGGGGGTCAAGCCGCCGAAGATGGCGGTCGCCGTCGTCGCCCCCAGCGCCAGCCCGCTGACACGGCCTTCGCCGGGGAATTGCTCGGCGGTCGTGATCGCGCCGACCGCGCTGATCGCGCCCGCGACGGCCGCCAGGATCAGAGCGCCGATGAGCGCGTAGGAAGGCGAACCCGTCGCCATCCAATAGAAGAGCGAAACTGGCAGGATCGCGCTCAAGGCGCAGAGCGAGATCAGAACGGGTTTGCGACCCAGCCGGTCAGACAATATTCCAGCAAAGGGCGTGACGACGATGACCGCGAGCGCGGCGGCCGTGGAGAGCCGAAGCGACTCGCTCTCGTTGAGCTTCCCGACCGAAACCAGGAATGCCGGCACGTAGGTGATCCCGACATAATAGGTGATCGAGCCTAAGCCGGAGATGGCGAAGGCGCGGAGAATGCCGAGGCGAAACTTGGTGAGCGCGTCCAGCAATGGGCGCTTGGGCACGGTTCCGCTTGCCTGCTGGCGCTCGAAGTCCGGTGATTCCTGCATCGTCGTGCGGGCGATCCCGACGCTCCCCGCGAGAAGCGCGCCGACCAGAAAAGGGATGCGCCAACCCCACGCCTCCAAACTTGCGGAGCTCATCGAACTCACGGTCATCAGGCAAACGCCGACGGCGAACAGCCCGCCGATCTCGCTCGACGCGGAGGCCATCGAGGCAACCAGGCCGCGCCGGGTGCGCGGCGCGCCCTCGAGCAGGTAGGCGACAACCGCGTTGTACTCGCCGCCGACCGAAAACCCCATGACGCAGCGCAGGATGAACAGAAGCCAGCCGGCCCAAGCGCCCGCCTGAGCATAGGTCGGCAGCAAGGCCGTGCCGAGCATCGTCACGGTCATGAGCGCGACGGACAAGAGCATCGTTCGCCGCCGCCCGAACCGATCCCCGATATGGCCAAAGAAAACGCCGCCGAGCGGCCGCAACAAATAGGCGACTGCGAATGCGGCGAGAGTCGTGGTCAGCGCCGCCCCGCCCGAGCCGAAGAACACCCGCGAAAGCACCGTCGCGAGGTAGAGATAGAGGGTGAAATCATACCACTCGACCACTGTCGAGAAGGCCGCGACCGCGATCGAGGCGCGAGACATGATTTTCTGCGGCGGGTGAGAGTCGATCATTCGTGGCGGCGGCTCTCGAGACATCTCGCGCTATTCCGCCGGACGGAGGCGTCGGCTCCATCCTAGCGCCAACCATCGGTCCCTTCGCCGAGGTTTTTGCGGGACGATCTCGCGGCGAATCGCAGAACTGTTCTTTCGCTCCCCGCGCGGACAAGTAAATTTTTTGGAAAAGGCGATTTTACAGCCTTTCCAAATTGTAAAACTGTGCTAGCAATTAACTGTTACCTGAGGGCATAAGTGGGGGAGCGCCCACCACAGCTCCTCCGAAGGCATTTCTTTGGGAGGCGTTCTCATGACCACTTTTTCCACTTGGAACACTAGCACTGGCGGGCTGTTTAGCACCTCGCATGATTGGTCGCCGATCGGCGTTCCGAACTCGGGAAATTCCGACGCGGGCCTGCCGTCATTCTCCCAAGCCTACACCGTAACAAGCGACCTGAATGAAACCCTCGACTTTCTCAACGTAGGGTCCGCCAACGCACTCTTTGAACCGACGCTGGCGATTACCGGCGGCACGTTCTCGGTTGTCTCCACGGCCCATACATATTCCAATGTGTATAATTTCGGGACGATTACAGTGGGAGCGGCCTCGACGCTGCTGCTCGGGGCGAACGTGTCCGGCGACAGCACGGAAATCAACGGTCCCGGAACTCGTCACCGTGTCCGGCACGGGAAGCACCCCCGGCACGATAGCCACCATGCAGATCAATGCGCCCTTCATGGGCCTGTATGGCGGCGCGCAAGTCCAGGTCACCGCCAATGGACAGATTCTCGGCTCGACGACGAGCCTGACCAACTTGCAGGTCAAAGACGCCACCATCTTTGGCGGCGGCTCCATCGGCAACGGCGGGAACGCGCCTGCCGGCGACGGCCTGTCACTCACTGTCACCGCGCTCGGCACGATCAATGCGAGCGGCGGCCACGCCATGGTGCTGGAGACCGGCGGCAACGCCATCACGAACGGCGGCTTGATCGAGACAACGAACAGTGGCGGCCTGACGATCGATAGTCAGATGTTTCAGAACGGCAGACTGCTCGCCGCGGGAACCGGCGCGCTGACGATCAACGGCGTCCAGGTTAAGGGACTGGGAAACGTCACGGTCGAGCAACGTCGGGACGATCGCATTGCACCACGGACAGTTTGCGATCGGCGGCCTTGTCAACATCGGTTCGGCGGCCGGGGCCGTGGCCGGCGGTACGCTGACCACGACGTTAGGGGACACGGTCGGCCTCCTCGCGAGCTCGGGCGACAGCTTCGCGGGCGCGGATGTGCTCACCGCGGATGTCAATAATTACGGCACGATATCCGTCGCCGACGATTCGACGCTGAATCTCCACGCGGCCCTGACCAATTCGAGTGCGGCAACATTGGCCCTGAACGGCATGACCGGGCCGAGTAAGCTCGAAATCTACGACGGCGGCGCAACCGTTACCGGCGGTTTGATCCTGCTCTCGAACAGCCTGTCGAACAGCTTGCAGAATTCCATCGTCAGCGACGGAGCCGGGACACAGTTCAGCAATGCCAGCACCCTCCGCGGCGCGGGGACAATCGGCGACGGATGGCTGCGCCTTGTCAATTCGCCCAGTGGCAGGATCAACGCGAACCTAGCCGTTGGCCTGACGATCGTCGCCGACGCGGCCGCCGTCGCCGCCGGCACCGAAAATCCGAACTACAATGCTGGCTTTGTCGCGACGAGCGGCGCGGGTGGACTGACGATCGACGGCGCGTTCAGCAACGCGGGCACTTTGGAGGCGATGGGATCCGGCGCGCTCATCATCAATGGCGAGAATCTCGCGACCAACCCCGGCGTGTACAGCGGCGGGGGAATCGTCGAAGTCTTGGCCGGTGGTTCAATCGTTCTCGAGAACAATGCCGAAGTAACCTCACAGGCTTATGTCTCGATTGCCGCTGGGGGATTGATGCGGACCTCAAACGGCGACACGGCCGACGTTGTGGAAGACAATCTCATAAGCAGCGGGTCATTCAACGTCAGATTCAATTCGACTGCGATCTTGGAAGGGACTTGGCAGAATTCCGGCGCGGTGAACCTCAACGGCTCTGCCGCCGGCGCGTCGCAGATCGAAATCGAAGCGGGCAACAACTGGACATTGCTCAACGGCGGCACGGTCACGCTCAACGGCTTCAACAACTCGATCGTCAGCCAGGGCGCCGGTGCGGAGCTGAGGAACCGCGGCAACACAATCCAAGGCGCAGGCACGATCGGCGACACGAATATGACGATCGAAAACGACTACGGTTCCACCATCAACGCTATGGTCGAGGGTTCCTCCAAGACACTCACTCTCGATGCGACGGCTTACGATCAGGCGACGAACACGACCTTCATCAACAATGGAGGGACCGTGGAGGCGAGCAGCGGCGCAACGCTCAATATCGACAGCGCGATGTATAACTCGCAATATCTCATCGCCAATTCCGGAAGTACGGTCGATGCGCAGGACGCCGTCTATGGGCCGGGCCTCTCGATCATAAGAGGCAACGGATCGATGGAGTTCGGCGCCGAAGCCGACAATGACGTGCGTTTCGCCCAGGGTTCCGGCGGACAGCTCATCCTCGACGATTCCGCCCAGTTCTATGGCAACATCTACCAGATGACGGTCGGCGATTCAGTCGATTTGAGGGACTTCTCGTTCAACAGCGCCAACCCGTCGGCCATGAAGGTGGGCGGCGATTCCGGCTTCGGGACCCTCGACGCCGCCCTGCAGATCACGAACGGGGTGTCATTAAGCTCGAACCTGTATCTCGAGGGCAATTACACGTCGGCCGCATGGGCCTTCAAGTCGGATGGCCACGGCGGCACGACGGTTACACTGGCGGCAAATTCGTGACTGAGCGAAAGCAGGGCGAGGCGATCCCGCGACCTTGACCCACGGTCAGGGCCCGACTCTTCCTCTGCCGGGTTTCGAAGGCCGGAGCCCCGGGGCAGCTTCCCCGGGGTGAGGCCGCAGGTTTGTCACAAGTCCGATATGTCAGCGGCGTATTGAGGGCCGCTCTCATCGGCCTTCTGAGGGCATGGCCTCGCCCGGTCGTTTCTCCCGTGTACGGGCGAGGCCGCTTGCGGCTTTAGGTTTGGAGCGCAGCTTGATCGAGCCGAAGGGCGATCGCCTCGCCCCTCGCCCGGATCGTCGCCGCGGTCGCTCAGTAGTCCATCCCGCCCATGCCGCCCATGCCGCCGCCGCCGCCCGGCATTGCCGGCGCCTCGGGCTTGGGACGGTCCGCGATCATCGCTTCGGTCGTGACCATGAGCCCGGCGATCGAAGCGGCGTCTTGGAGCGCGACCCGCACCACCTTCGCCGGATCGACAATGCCGGCGTTCAGCATGTCCACATATTGCTCGGTCTGGGCGTCGAAGCCGAAGGTCGGCGACCTATTCTCGAGCACCTTGCCGACGACGATCGAACCTTCCACGCCCGAATTCTCGGCGATCTGCCGGATCGGCGCTTCGAGGGCCCGAAGCACGATGTTGATGCCGGACTGGACATCTTCGTTGTCGTTCGCGAGCTTTCCGATGGCCGCCTTGGCGCGCAGCAGCGCGACGCCGCCGCCCGCAACGATGCCTTCCTCGACCGCGGCCTTGGTCGCGTGCATGGCGTCGTCGACGCGGTCCTTCTTCTCCTTCACCTCGACCTCGGTCGAGCCGCCGACGCGGATGATGGCGACGCCGCCGGCGAGCTTGGCCAGCCGCTCCTGCAGCTTCTCCTTGTCGTAGTCGGAGGTCGTCTCCTCGATCTGCGCCTTGATCTGCGCGATCCGGCCCTCGATGTCGGATTTCTTGCCGGCGCCGTCGATGATCGTGGTGTTCTCCTTCTCGATCCGCACCCGCTTGGCCTTGCCGAGCATCTGCAGCGTGACGTTCTCGAGCTTGATGCCGAGATCCTCGGCGATCATCGTGCCCGCGGTGAGGATCGCGATGTCCTCGAGCATCGCCTTGCGGCGATCGCCGAAGCCCGGCGCCTTGACGGCGGCCACCTTCAAGCCGCCGCGCAGCTTGTTGACCACCAGAGTCGCCAGCGCCTCGCCCTCGATATCCTCGGCGATGATGAGCAGAGGCTTGCCAGCTTGTACGACCGCCTCGAGCACGGGCAGCATCGGCTGCAGCGAGGACAGCTTCTTCTCATGGATGAGAATGTACGGGTCCTCGAGCTCGGCGATCATCTTCTCGGCGTTGGTGACGAAATAGGGCGAGAGATAGCCGCGATCGAACTGCATGCCCTCGACGACGTCGAGCTCGGTCTCGGCGGTCTTCGCCTCTTCGACCGTGATCACGCCCTCGTTGCCGACCTTCTTCATCGCATCGGAAATCATCTTGCCGATCGTCTTGTCGCCGTTCGCGGCGATGGTCCCGATCTGCGCGATCTCTTCCGACGACTGCACTTTCTTGGCGCGCTTTTCGATGTCCTTGACGACCGCGGCGACCGCAATGTCGATGCCGCGCTTGAGATCCATCGGGTTCATGCCGGCCGCGACCAGCTTGAGGCCCTCTTTCATGATCGAGGCGGCGAGCACGGTGGCGGTGGTGGTGCCATCGCCGGCAAGATCGTTGGTCTTGGAGGCGACCTCGCGCACCATCTGCGCGCCCATATTCTCGAACTTGTCGGAAAGCTCGATCTCCTTGGCGACGGTCACACCATCCTTGGTGATGCGCGGGGCGCCGTAAGACTTGTCGAGGATGACATTGCGGCCCTTGGGCCCGAGGGTCACCCTGACGGCGTTATTGAGGGTATCGACGCCGCGCAGCAGTCGGTCGCGGGCGTCGGAGGAGAAACGTACGTCTTTGGCTGCCATTGGTTTGGATCCTTCAATTGACGAAAAATGGACTTGGTTCAGGCGGCTTTCTTGGAGGACGTCTTGGGCGCGGTCGCGCCTTCAATCACGCCCATGACGTCGGTCTCCTTCATGATCAGGAGCTCCTCGCCGTCGATCTTGACCTCCGTGCCCGACCACTTGCCGAACAGGACGCGTTCACCTGGTTTGAGCTCGGTCGGCGTGAGCTTGCCGTTCTCGTCGCGCGCGCCGGGGCCCACGGCGACGATCTCGCCCTCTTGCGGCTTCTCCTTGACGGTGTCGGGAATGATGATGCCGCCCTTCGTCTTGGCGTCGGCCTCGATGCGGCGGACGACGACGCGGTCATGTAACGGACGAAATTTCATGGAGCGTTTCCTTTCAGTCGAGCTGCTTCGCCGGGCTCTGGAGGCATCTGGCCTCGGCTCTCGACGGCGATTGACGACAACCCTTACGATAGCGAGTTTGGCACTCATTGCAAGAGAGTGCTAACACGAACTTGCCGGGTCGTTCCGACAAAGCCGGACGTTAGCTCGGTCGTTTCGCGAAGGCCAATCAAGTTTGAAGGCGCGCTCCTCGAGTCTCCGGGGGGAACGCGGGTTCGCCACCCGCGCGATCCACTTCCCGCGCCTTTGGAAGAACCACCAACATCACACTGGACTAGCTATGGAAACGCCGGCTCATGGCGAATTGTAGACGCCAGAAAACCGCACCCCCTGCTCGTCTCATGCTAGGTCGAAATTGCGCCACGAGAGGGCACACGATCGAACTCGCGAGTCCGCTTGTTTGCCGCCGCGCCAGGACGAGAGCGGGGGCGCTAGTCGGCGAGCTGCTGCTCGAGCTCGGCGCGCGCCGCCGAGGTGCAGATGCCCGCCTTCATGCCGTCTTTCGCCGTCTCCGGCAGGCTCGTGAGCTTGGTCTGCCGCGCTTCCGCGTCCCGCCAGGCCGCGGCTTGCTGCTCGTCGGTCATCCCGATTTGCCCAAAGTCCTTCTTGTAAGTCGCGCGAATCTTGTCGTTGAGGCCCCACTCGCAGAGGTCGCTCTGGCCCATGAGAAAGCCCACGGACGGTCCGATCAGCGCGACGATCGAACCGGGAACCGCGGCGCCGGCGGCGGAAATCGTCAGTCCGGCCAGAAGGGCGCCGACGGCGGGGGCAAGGATTCGCATGATGTCTCCAGACAGGGGGAATATACAGCAGTTGTCAGACGATTGTTGCGCTGTCAATCCCGGCGCCCTCCCCGCTCTCACGGGAACCCTTCTGGGGAGCAGGGGCCGCCTCGTCATTCCGGTCGGAAGAGAATTCCAGAATAGGGTCCGAGTCTTGTTTCGTGAGTTCGGTTTGCGGGCATAGGGGGACGGCGATCGGGTCCTGCGCGTCATCGGGGCCGCGAGGGAGCGGCCGTCCGTATATGGCGCTGCAGATTATCGCCATAGGTATTTGATAATATGGAAGAGAATTGAAATGGCCGCGAAATTTAGGTTGTCAAAACAGAAATCAATGGATAGTCTAATGGATGGATCGAAAACCCTAGGTTGAAATCGACGGCCGGGAGAAGCCGGCTCGTTCGGCCCAATGACCGTCGAAAATGATTTTGAAAGCGGAAGTTGAATTCCGACGCGCCGAGCCGGACGCCAGCTCGAGGGAGGAGCGGCGGGGGGAGAAATTTTATAATTTTATTTCAATCGGCCGTAACCCGTTGAAAAGTCCCGATTCGAGGAAATAAACGGCAGTAAAAGGAAGCCAATTAACTGACGTTTACTACCATCTACTGACGCTTACGCGCGTTTATCTCAAGCGCGCGCCGGCCCTGGTCTGGTCCGGCTCCCGCTCGCCGTCTCACCCCTTGGGGAAGTCGAGCCCCATCGCCCGGTAGCGCTCCGGGTCGTCGAGCCACTTCTCGCGCACCTTCACATGCAGGAAGAGATGCACGGGCGCGCCATGGGCTTCAGTGATGTCCTTGCGGGCGGCCGTGCCGATCGCCTTGATCGTGCGCCCGCCCTCGCCCAGCACGATCTTGCGGTGGCTCTCGCGGCTGACGAAGATCGTCTGCTCGATGCGGGCCGAGCCATCGGGCTGGTCCTTCCACTCGTCGGTCTCGACCGTCGCCTGGTAGGGCAGTTCGTCGTGCAGCCGCTCGATCAGTTTCTCGCGGGTGATCTCGGCCGCGAGCGAGCGGATCGGCGCCTCCGCGATCTGGTCCTCGGGGTAGAGCCAGGGACCGGCGGGGATGATCGCCGTGAGCCGCTCGATCAGCCGGTCGAGCCCGTCGCCGGTCGTCGCGCTGACCATGAAGGTCTCGTCGAAGGCGAGCGCCGCGTTGAGCCGGGCCGCAAGCTCAAGCAGCTTCGGCCGCTCGACGAGGTCGATCTTGTTGAGGATTGCGAGCCGCGGCTTTCGGGCGGCTGCGAGCGCGGAGAGGATCGATTGCGTCTCTTCGGTCAGGCCCGTTTCTCCCGCCTCCTTGCGGGCGTCGATGAGGAGCATGAGCGCGTCGGCGTCGGCCGCGGCGCCCCAGGCGGAGGCGACCATCGCCCGGTCGAGGCGGCGCTTCGGCGCGAACACGCCCGGCGTGTCGACGAACACGATCTGCGCCTGGCCTCGGGTCAGCACGCCGCGCACCGTCGACCGGGTGGTCTGCGCCTTGCGGGTGACGATCGAGACCTTCTCGCCGATGAGCGCGTTGATCAGGGTCGATTTGCCGGCGTTGGGCGCGCCGATGATCGCGACGAAGCCGCAGCGGGTCTCGCTCATGTCGCGCCCCAGCGGTCGAGAAAGGCCTGCGCCGCCGCCTGTTCCGCGGCCCGCTTGGAGCTCGCGGCGCCGACTTCCGGCTCGAAGCCGTCGAGCGTGACCCGCATGACGAAATGGGGAGCGTGCGCCGGTCCGCTACGCTCGACCTCCTCGTATCGGGGCGGAGCGAGCGCGCGCGACTGGGCCCATTCCTGCACCGCCGTCTTGGCGTCGCGGGCGGGCTCCGCCTCGGCGGTGATGCGCTCGCCCCAGGCGCCGAGGACGACCGCCTCGGCCGCGGCGAAGCCGCCGTCGACAAACACCGCCCCGATCAGGGATTCGCACACGTCCGCAAGGATGGCGGCCTTCTTGCGCCCGCCCCCTCGCGCTTCGCCCAAGCCCAGCGCGACATGCGGCCCGACGTCCCATTGGGTGGCGATCTCGGCGCAGGTTTCGCGCCGCACCAGCTTGGCGAAGCGCATCGACAATTCGCCCTCGCTGGCCTTCGGAAAGGCTTGGTAGAGCCGGCTCGCGATCACGACGCCAAGCACCCGATCGCCCAAGAACTCGAGCCGCTGATAGGATTGCGCCCGGCCCTGCCCGCCGGAATTCTGCGCCGAAAGATGAGTGAGGGCGAGCGCCGCCAGCCGGGGATCGCGAAAGCGGTGACCGAGGCGGGACTCCAGGTCGGACAATTCGGCGCGCGGATGTTTGTTCATTGCCCAACCGATCGAGGAGCCGTGCCTTGGCGCCGCCGTTTGACAGGCAGGAAGGAGGGAAAGACCGCTGCGCGACTATATCGCCTTCGGGCCGCTCGCGGGAGCCCGTTCGCGGGCGTTTACCGCACCCGCTCGAAAATGCGGTCCCAGCGCACCGTCCATGGCCAGCGCCACACCTCCCAGGCCGGCGTGCCCTCGTCGATCGAGAAGAAGATGATTTCGGCCCTGCCGATCAGGTTCTCGAACGGCACATAGCCCACCCCGCCCTGATCCCCGGAAAGCCTGGAATCGCTCGAATTGTCCCGATTGTCGCCCATCATGAAATAGTGGCCCGGCGGCACTTCATAGACCTTGGTGTTGTCGAAGGTCCCATCGTCGCCGTCGATCTGGATGATCTTGTGTTGGACGCCGCCAGGAAGCGTTTCCAGATATTGCGGAGCCTCCATCGGCTTGTTGAAATGGTTAACCGTGAGAAAAGGCTGGATCGGCTCGCGCGGGACCATCTCGCCATTGATGATGAGACGCCCATGGGTGACCTGGATCTTGTCGCCTGGCAGGCCGATCAGCCGCTTGATGTAGTCGGTCTGGCCGTCGCTCGGCAGCTTGAACACGATGACATCGCCGCGCTTGGGCTGGGAAGCGAAGATGCGGCCGGGCATCGCCGAGGGGTCAAGATCGAGAAAGCTCGGCAGCGAGAAATGGGAATAGCCGTAGGCGTATTTGGAGACGAACAGATAATCGCCCACCAGCAGCGTCGGGATCAGCGACCCGGAGGGAATGTTGAACGGCTGAAACAAGACCGTGCGCACCACGAGCGCGATCAAAAGCGCCTCGATGATGACCTTGACGGTTTCCCACCAGCCCTCCTCCTTCTTGGCGGGCGAGACGGCGACGTCGGCGGATTTTACGGTCGGTTCGATCATTCGGCTCAATACGCCCTTACTTGATTCATCCGAAGATTGGCGGCTTCGGACGGCCCGGTCTCATATACAAAGGTGGGCAGCTTACGCCAAGCTTCGGCTGGTGACGCCGAAACTTGGCGCAAGAAAGGCCGTGGCCCGAGTTTACGGAATGAGAAGAAGCGAGCCCGTCGTTTCGCGCTTCTCGAGCGCGATGTGGGCCTGGGCCGCTTCCGCCAGAGGCCACTTCCCGCCAATCCGGATCTTGACCTCGCCGCGGCCCACGACGCCGAACAGATCGCGCGCCATTTTCTCAGCCCGCGCCCGATCCGCCATGAACGTGGTCAAGGTCGGCCGGGTGGCGAACAACGAGCCCTTTTGCGCCAAAAGGCTGATGTTGAACGCCTCCACGGCGCCCGAGGCGGAGCCGAAGCTGGCGAACACGCCAAACGGCCGCAGGCAGTCGAGCGAGGCCGGGAAGGTCGCCTTGCCCACCCCGTCATAGACCACATTGCATTTCGCCCCCTTGGTGATTTCGTCCACCCGCTTGGCGAAATCCTCCTCGCGGTAGAGGATCGTATGCTTGGCGCCCGACTTCTTGGCGATCGCGGCCTTCTCCGTGGTCCCGACGCAGCCGATCACCGTCGCGCCAAGCGCTTTGCCCCATTGGCACAGGATCAGGCCCACCCCGCCGGCGGCGGCATGGACCAGGATCGTGTCGCCCTCTTTGACCCGGTAGGTCTGGCGCACCAGATATTGCGCCGTGAGACCCTTGAGCATCATCGCCGCGGCCGTCTCATACGAAATGGATCGCGGCAGCTTGAACAGGAACCTGGCTTCGATGTTGCGCTCTTCGGCGTAGGCGCCCAGCGAGCCGGCGTAAGCCACGCGGTCGCCGGGCTTCAATCCCTCGACCGACGGACCGACTTCGATCACCTCGCCCGCGCCTTCAGACCCCGGCGTGAACGGCGTCTTCGCCGGCGGATAAAAACCTGAGCGATGATAGATGTCGATGAAGTTGATCCCGATCGCATGCTGGCGCAGCCTGACCTCGCCCTTCCCCGGCGGCGGCAGTTCGACCTCCTCAAGGCGCATGACCTCCGGGCCGCCCGGCTTGTCTATTCGGATGGCGCGCATTGTTTTCCTCCGGGTTGCTTGGTCTTAAGAGGCCGCGGTCAGGCTTGCCAGCGAGAGCGGCCGACCTTATAGCATCGCGCCGATCCGGCGGAACCGGATTCCTCATGAGCCCGCGCCCATCGTCTAGCGGTCCAGGACGCCGCCCTTTCACGGCGGAAACACGGGTTCGATCCCCGTTGGGCGCGCCAAACATCTCAAGGTTAGCTGACGCTCCGGACTGTCTGTCCAACTTCTGTCTAACCATTTCCTTGACGATGGCGTTGGCGTCGCCGATCGGCAGATCGCCGCAGCGTGAGGAACACCCTGTCATCGGTATCGTCCGGAATTGCAACGCTTGCCGCCCGTTACCGAGTTTCGCGAACCCCAGCGAGAGAAGCTCTCCTGCAGCTCGCCGCTCGCGGCCTCGTTGTGTCGCGGCCGCGACGGGGAACGGTTGTCGCAGCCCTTCAGCCGAGCAGGTCGTCGAGATGTCTGAAATGATGGCTGAGCTTGAGGGCATGGCCGTGAGGCTTGCCGCTCGCCGTGCGAATGAAGAGGATCGCGATCGCCTGCTCCAGTCGCAGCAAGCCTGCCGAAGCGCCGTGCCTGCATCTGGCGCCGTTTCCCCGAACCTCTAGACTGGCGCTCATGCCCGGTCTCGCCTTTCTGCTCGCGCCCGGCGCCGGCGCCCCGTCCTCGCATCCGCGAATGCGGACTTTGGCGGGGCGCTTGGGGACGATCGGCGCGGTCCAGCCGTTCGATTACCCTTACGCCTCGGAGGGCCGAAGGCGGCCCGACCCACTGCCCAAGCTGATCGCCGCGCATCGGGCGGCGCTTGCCGAGCTTCGCGCAAAGCATGAGGGTCCGATCGTGCTCGCTGGCAAAAGCATGGGCGGCCGTGTCGGCTGCCATGTCGCCCTGGCCGATCCGGCCCAAGCCGTGATCTGCTTCGGCTACCCTCTCTGTAGCGCTGGCGACCGGTCGAAGCTCCGCGATCAGGTTCTGCTCGAGCTCAAAGTCCCGATCCTATTCGCGCAGGGAACACGCGATCCCCTCTGTCCGCTCGACCTGCTCGAGAGCGTGCGGCGGCGGATGAATGCGCCCTCGACACTGTATGTCGTTGAGGGAGGCGACCACTCGCTCATCGTCTCGACGACGACCTTGAAAGCTCTGGGATCGAGCCAGGAGGAAGTGGACGCCAGCATGCTGAGCGCGATCGCCCGCTTCCTAAAGGGAGTGCTTAACCAGTCTTTGTAGCGATCATGTGCTAGAAGCTTTGGCTCTTTCCGTTCTTCCGTCTCGCGCGCATTGACAGTCCTTCGCCCTTACCTTCCTAATGACTCCCATGCAGCGGCCGTAACTTAAGGATTAAGCAAAGTGTGGGGTCGCCCACGATGGGCGCTTGGCGTTGGCGCGGCGCTGACAGCGATGGCGGCGGTGAACGGCGCATGCGCCGACGTCCGACCTATCGATATGGATGAATGCTCCGCGAGTTGTGTTCTCCCCACGACGGACGACGCCACTGCCGATGACGACGATCCAGATTCTGCAATCACTCTCTCCCTATTCGGAGGAGGGCGCGCAGACGCTGCGAACAACGTTCCTTCCGATCTGACCTTTGACCCGAAGACCTTGCCCCCGATTCTGGTCAGCGGCTTGCCGTCGCCAATCTCGGCCGTAGCGGCGCGAACTCCTGACACTGGCGGCGTTTCGCCTTATGACTTTTTCGCGGACGTCATCGACGTTCCGCACTCCGCCCGCGCGCCCTTTTTCCTGTTTGCCCCCTCGTTCACCAGCCACCTCAGCGACTTTCTGTGGGCCAGCTACGACTTTTTTGGGCCGCCTTCCGGCGATATAGCCGCCCGTCGCGGCCTCCCCCTCTCCATTGACGCTGACGCGCTGTTCGGCGCGCTGACGATGCGAACCCGGGTAGCGCCAACGCCAAGCCCTTCGCCGCAATCGGGGCCGCCTCCTTCGGACGCGTCCAAGCCCTTCGGGCAAGTTGGGGATGAGGCGGGGCTGTCGGCGGAAGTTTCTTCGGATGGCGCCGAATCACCCAAGTGAGCGTTGCCGTGCGTAGCAGCACGAACGAGCGCCTAGCCTAGGTAGGGGTTGATCGCCGAAATCTCGCCCGCCGCGATCGCCTCGGCCCCGAGCTGCGCCGCGGGCGCCAGGCGATCGAGCTACAGCTTCGCATGCTCGGCGGCGCTGTCGACCGAGCGGTTCTGCAGCTCCTCGTGCCGGTCCTTGAGGCGCGCCGGGGCTCTTGCCGGCGCGTCCCGCCTACGAAGCGCCGGCTTTCGCGACGCCTCAACGACGAAAGGCTTAAAGCCGGATGGCGTCTGCGGCGTTGGTTGCACAAAGAAAAGGCCGCTTCGCTGGCGGCCTCCATGAAACCCCTTGGGTTCGCCTTACGCCGCGAGAGCTAGCCGACGGGCGCCGGCGCGGCTGTACCCGGCGTATCCCAGCGCGGTAAAGCCGATGAGCATCATTGCCCACGTCGCGGGCTCTGGAACCGAGGGGAAGATGTGCTGTGTCACGGCTATGACCTGGCCCGAATAGTTCCCCGGATCGACGAACCCGTCATCGGGGGTGAATGTCCAGGGGTTGTTGCTCAGGAATATGCCAGGAAGACCGGCAACATCGCCGTTAACCGCTACAAACGTTTGGCCCGGAGTGAACGGCTCCTCGCACACGCCGCCCGAGCAGGTCGCGTTGGCCATATAGGTGAATAGATCGACCAGACCGTAAAGCTCCTGGTTTATCAGCGCGCCCGTCTGGTCCGCCGCATACAGGTCCGGAATCACCAACGTGTCTCCGTTCGGCACGTTAAGGTTCACTGCCGTGAACACGTTGTACAGAATGTACTTTTGGCTGGCCGGGTCCAGGAGAAAAGCCTCAATCTGCAAACTCGATTGCGGCGTCGTGGGGGTGGGACCGTCACCTCCGACGCCGCTGCCTCCGACCCCCACGCCTGGACCGGCGCCCCCGTTCCCATTGCCGGGCTGATTCAGGATCGTCTCGTTCCACACATCGCAGGCCCCCGGGACGTTCACATTGCCCGGCACGCCCGGCTGGTTGATCGATTGGCTTGCGACCGATCCATCTCCCGGGACATTGTGGCCGGGAAGCATGATGGGATTTCCCGCCGGTTTTCCGTTCGGCAGCGTCATATGGACGATAAATGAGGTGTTCGGCTGAGGCGAGCTTTCCCTGACGAAGCCTGATCGCTGCTCACCGGGTTGGCATGGCGGTCCCCCGCCTCCCGCCCAGGCAGCCGAAGCGGACAATGTCGAGAGGGCAGAAATCACGAACGCTTTTGCTAGCGACGTCATGGCGTCTCTCCCTGAGCTAATTTTCGGTAAATTTTTTGTGATACTGATCCTCCCGCCTTAATTATAACACTTTTTCCCGAGCCGTCAAGAAATCGGCCGTTCAGGCGTAACGGGGATGGCGATAGCCGCACTGTTTGGTTGTGCTAAATCGTGTGGGGCGC
The DNA here is from genome assembly GCA_963820095.1 of uncultured Alphaproteobacteria bacterium. Taxonomy (GTDB): domain Bacteria; phylum Pseudomonadota; class Alphaproteobacteria; order Rhizobiales; family Beijerinckiaceae; genus Roseiarcus. Next base: position 62,616 of record CAWFZA010000022.1, on the reverse strand, counting down.
TTTCGCGAGCCTCAATGATGTTTGGGCATGGGCAGACAATGAGGCGCCAAGCCCGATCGCCAGCGTCTCGGTGAACCGGGGCGCAGAGCAAAAGATTGAACTCAAACTGAGCCCTTGGGGCGTGCATCGTAGGCGCCTTAATCTGAACTTATTGCAACGCGACGGCGTTTGCTGCGAGAACCGGCCGGGCGGCTCTCCTCGCCCGATTCTAATCCCAAGAACAGTTGGAAAATGTCGTCAACGACCGCCGAGAGCGTGATTTCATCTGCGCCCATTTCAGCCCCCGACCGGGAGGAAAGGCGGGTCAGCCTGCTTACGCTCTGCCTTTTGGCCCTGGGGGTCGGGATCATGACCGGCATTGGCGCGGTCGCGCTGCGGTCGCTCATCGGTTTGATCCATAACCTCATGATCAATGGCGTGTTCAAGGTCGCCTACGACGCCAATATCCTGGAAGGTCCTAGCCGGTGGGGAAACTGGGTCATACTCTCGCCGATCCTCGGCGGCCTCCTGGTCGTCTATCTGGTCGAGCGCTTCGCGCCGGAAGCCAAGGGTCATGGCGTCCCCGAGGTGATGGACGCCATCTTCTACAAGCGCGGCGAGATTCGCGGCGTCGTCGCGGTCATCAAGTCGCTCGCCTCCGCGCTCTCGATCGGTTCAGGCGCGTCGGTCGGCCGAGAGGGCCCAATCATCCAGATCGGAGCGGCGCTGGGCTCGGCCTTCTCGCAGGCGATCGGGCTTTCCACCGGACAGAAGATCACCCTGCTCTCGGCTGGCGCGGGCGCGGGCATCGCGGCCACCTTCAACACGCCGCTTGGCGGCGTCCTGTTCGCCATCGAGATCCTGCTGCCCGAGGTCTCCAACCGCACCTTTCTTCCCGTGGTCATTGCGACCGGAGCGGCGACCATGCTCGGGCGCATTCTCATCGGCCCCAATCCAGCGTTCACCGTTCCGGAGGTCTTCTTTCCGTCCGCCAGTTCTTTCGGGGTCGAGGAGGCGATCGCCTATGTCGCCCTGGGCGCGCTGTGTGGCGTCGCCTCCTGGGCCTTCATCCGTCTTCTCGTGTTCATGGAGGACGGCTTTCCCAAGCTGCCGGGCAACGTCTATACGCAAAACATCATCGGCATGGCCATGGTGGGCCTGATGATGGTCGGCCTGACCCATGCTTTCGGGCATTCCTATATCGACGGCGTCGGCTACGGCGTCATCCAGTCGATCCTCGACCAGGGCATGACGGCGACCGGGCTCCTCGTCCTCTTGTTCGCGCTCAAACTCATGGCGACGACCATCAGCCTCGGCTGCGGCGCTTCGGGCGGCATCTTTTCGCCCTCGCTTTTTCTCGGCGCCACCCTCGGCGCGGCCTTCGCCTCTCTCGCCGCTCTCGTCCTTCCAAACGCCGGCCTAACCTTGCCGTCGGCGGCGATCGTCGGCATGGCGGCGGTGGTTGGAGCTGGCACCGGCGGCGTCATGACCGCCATTGTCATGGTGTTCGAGATGACGCGCGACTACGCGATTATCGTGCCCGTGATCGTCGCCGTCGCTGTCGCGGCTGGGGTGAGGCGCGCACTCATCTCCGAGACGATCTACACCGTCAAGCTGCGCCACCGCGGCCATCGCATCCCGAAGGAGCGCCATGTCAATCTCTACCTCGTCCAGCAGGCGCAAGACATCATGGAGCGGCGGTTCATACTCGCCAAGGCAGGTTCGACCTTGCGCGAATGCATGGGCTGGGAGGACGTCGACGACCTGCGCGCCATCATCGTCGAGCAAGAGGGCAGGATCGTCGGCCTGATCCCGCCCCGCTCCGGCCTCTGGCGCGAAAGCGCGAACAATCCCAATCGCCTGGTGGATGATTTCGTCGAGAAGCGCATAGTCGTCTGCCGCGACGTCGACCTGTTGAGCGTGGCGCTGGCGCGTCTCAAGCGGCACCGGGCCGGCGCAGCCATCGTCTTTACAGGCGAGCGCCGGCCGCGCGCCGCCGATGTCGTAGGCGTCATCACCAAACGCGCCATCGCCGACGCGGTCATCGAGAGCTACGCCGACTGATTGTTTCTCCGACGAGATGCGGCCGCTAACCATTGGGAACTCACGGCGCTCACGCCCTGAACGGGCATGTCGGAGATCGCAACGCTCGTCCCGAGCCCGGTCCGGAAGACGGCCGGCGCCCTAGCGGATACCTATTTTGTTCCACTTGAACTTCTCCGTTAATTATGTAAACTTTGCGTGATTAACGTTAAAAAGGGGGTACGGGATGAACATGATGTCAATTCTTTCAATCCGTGGGATCAGCTGGCCGGCGGCCGCCGTGGCGGGAGCGCTCGGAATAGCCGCATCCGCTCACGCCAACCTCGTCGACTTTGACAATCTCGCCGACGGCACGGTCGTCACAAACCAATATGCCGCGCAGGATATTACTTTTTCATCGGCAGGCGGGGAACAGATGTTGATAACCACGCAGCCCCAATATCAGAGCACGCCGCCCAACTTTATCTGCACTGGCACGAGCGGCATCGATTGCATGGGGACAGTGATTTTCAGCTTCGCCACACCCGTTAACAATCTCAAGTTCGACGCGGTGGGAAATCAGAACGCGATCGGCACGTCTTTTGCCGAGGCCGACATTTACCAGAACGGAATCCTGACGGTCTCGGACTTGAGCCTCCTTGTCAGCCAGGGAAATTTACTGCCCGACGCTCAGGATCTATCGGCCTACAGCAACATCACGGAAGTCGTGATTCACGACAACACCGATCCGGCCGGAACCGGATACGACACGATTTCCTTCTCGCCGGCCTCTTCCGCCACCCCCGAGCCCGCGACTTGGGCGATGATACTGACGGGCTTCGGCGGATTGGGGATGATGCTGCGCTTGAAGCGGCGCGCTGCCGCGGCTGCGTAAACGCCATCGCTCCGCGCTTGGGGCGCGCGCCCACCGATCGGCGCGCGCAAGCCCGAGCTCCACTGTCCTGCCGCTCGTCGCCACGCCAAGCAGCGCGGCGCCCTATCCCGCGAAAGTCTTCGGCGGCTCTTTCGGGCGCGCCGCGAAAAGCACCAGCAAGAAATAGATCGGCGCGCCGATCCCGGCCATCACCAGAAACCAGCTCGATCGGCCGAAGAGCGCAAGCAAGATAACGAGATAAATGAAATCGCGGCGCGACGCGGAATCGAGGAGCCGCGTCAGCGGACCCTCGGGAAAGTCCGACACCGAGGTGAACAGCGTGTCGGCGCCGTCCTTCACACGCATCAGGCGCCAGTAGACGAAGCCGGCGGAGCCCAGCGTCCCAAGGACCGCTCCAGCGCCGAGCGCGAGCGGCCAGGGAGAGCCCGAGGCCACGCTCCAGCCGACCGCCATGCAAGCGAAAATGACGATGTGAACGACATTGTCGCCCCAGAAATCGAGGACGCCCCCCCATCGCGATTGCTGGAATTTGAGCCTGGCCAGCTCGCCGTCGCATCCGTCGAGGATCGAATGAGCGAGAAACAGGAGAGCGCCGATGGTCTGCATCAGCGGACGTGAGGACAAAAAGAACGGCGCTCCGCAGATGCCGATCGCGATCGAAATGAGGCTCATCTGATTGGGGGTGATCGCGGTTCCCGCCAGGGCGCGCGAGATCTGCAAGGAGATCGGCCGCTCGACGTGGCGCGCCATGAACCCGTCGGTGTCCTTGACGAGCGACTTGAGGAGGCGGCGCTCGGCCGCGCGGACGTGACGCGGCGTCTCGACGAGCATCGGATCGACATCGGCGAGGATCCGGGCCGGCGGGCCGAGGCGCGAAGCGAGGCGCGCCTCGACCTCGGCCATGTCCTGGGTCCTGCCGGCGCCAAGCGCGTCCAGAGCCTTCGAAGCCGACGCGGCCGGAACCACGACGATCCGGTTCGGGATGATCCCCCAGCCCGCCGGCTCGATCCGCGTCACGGCCAACCGTTCGAGCCAACCGGCTTCGCCAAGGACGCCCGCGGGCGCAACGACCAGGGGCGCCGGAGGAGCGGAGGCAAGCGTCGCGGCGAGGCTACGCCAATCGGCGACAGCCGCCGTTCCCGGCGTGTTGAGCGCGCCCGCTCCCAGGTAGGAAGACCTGACGGTAGCCAGCGCGATGCGCGACGAGCGTCGCGCGCTCGATCAGACTGAGCCCGAGAACGATCGGGCCGCCATCCGGCCCCCGCGCGATCTCAGCGCCCATTGTCGAAGCGGGGGCGAAAGCAAGCAGAACCAGGACCGGCGCGTCAGACATGCGTGCTTCGTGAACTCCGGAAAGGCGACGGCCCGGTCCCTCCACCTTGGCGACAATTGCTGATAGACGATTCCGCCCGGCGATCGTAGTCCCGCGCAGGCCTCGGCGCGAGCGGCGCCCGGACAGGGAGCCACATCATTTCAACATCGCTGATCGTCGCCGCGTGTCTGGGCTTCCTGCTCGTCATCCTTCTTATCGTCCACAGCGGCGCCGCCGAAGTGGCTTCCGCGATGCTGGTGGTGGGCTGGTGGCTGATCCCGATTGCCTTGTTTCATATCGTTCCGCTGTATTTTGACGCGATCTCCTGGCGAGAGCTGTTTCCGCCTTCGAGGCGCCCGGGCCGGTCGAGTTTCCTTTGGATGCGCTGGATCCGCGAATCGGTGAGCACGCTCCTGCCCGTGACAGGGGTCGGCGGCGACGTCGTCGGCGCAAGAACTCGCGCATCAGCGCGGGGTTTCGGGCGCGCAGGCGACCGCCAGCATGGTGGTCGACATCACCGTCGGCACCGCGACGCAGCTTGTCTTTGTCCTCGTGGGAGTGGGGCTGCTCGCCGCGGGTAAGACGCATGACGCTGCCGCCACAGCATGGGGGCTCACGACCGGAGTCGCAATATTCGCTGCGGCGATCGCCGTTTTCATCCGGCTGCAGCACATGAGCATGTTCGGCGTGCTCATCGGATGGGCTCATCGCCTCGCGCCGAAGGGCTGGATGTCCGGCTTCACCGGGAGCGCCGAAGCGATCGACGAGGCTGTCGTTGCGACCTATCGCCGGCGCACGGCCCTGTCTTTGTCCGGCTTGTTGCGGCTCATCGGATGGATAACGGGCGTCGGCGAGGTCTGGCTCACGATGTGGGCCCTCGGCAAGCCTTTGAGCCTGGCGGATTCGTTCATCCTCGAAAGCCTAAGCTCCGGCGTGCGCGGGGCGGCGTTCATGGTGCCGGGAGCTTTGGGCGCCCAGGAGGGCGGCCTGATCCTGTTTGGGGCGCTGCTCGGAGTGCCCGCCGATCTCGCGCTGACGATTTCGCTCGCCAAACGCGTCCGCGAGCTCGCGCTCGGCCTGCCGGGCCTCGCGGCTTGGCAATGGGTGGAAGGCCGCCGCCTGCTTGCTCGCCGGACGGATAAGGCGAGCCCGATCTCGTAACTGCGGCCTACTGGGGCGGCGGGATTACGTAAGACTGGCGACCCACCGACAGCGCCCGGTGTGGCGGGCAACTCCACGACCGCGCCCGGTGTGGCCGGCAACTCGACTTGATGGGGCAGGCCGACCGCCTCGCGCAGCTGGTTCCGACGCGTTTGGTAGAAGCTCGATCGCAGGAATGAATAGAAGTCGACGGAGGAGCTCTCGGCTTGTTTCCACTCCGCGAGATGAGCAACCGCCGAGAGCGAGCCCGACCCGACCGACCACGGCCATCCGATCCAAAGTCCGCCCACGACCCACCCGACCGGATCGACGACCGTGTCCACGACGCCGCCGATCGAATCGCGTTGCGTCGAAGGACCGAAGTACGGGGACACGACATAGGTGCCCGCCGGCACTCCCCAGACAAACATCGTCTGGCCGAAATCGCCGGTCTGTTTCGGCAATCCGCCTTGCGAGGCGACGTCGAACAAGCCGCCGAGGCCGAAGGTGGTGTTGAAGAGGATGCGGCCGACCGTAATCGCGGCGGCGTTGAAGCGCCCCTGAAGGATATTGTTGCCGAGGACGCGCGGCTCTTTCAGGTTGGAGTCCAAATCCTCCAACCGGTCCCGAATCGCCCCGGGCACCGACTTGACGATCGTCGCCGGCGGGTCGAGCACGACCTGATTCAAGTGAAGGACGCCGCGATTGAATTGCTCGTTGGGATCGTTGATCGGCAACGCCACGTCGTGCGGCGCTCCCGCACAAGCGCCAACAAGCCCCGCCAAGCCCAAAGCGCTCAGCCGTCCGATCCAGCCTTCAACGCCACGCATGCGTTGACGATCCTCTCGACATTGGCGCGCGGCGCAAAGATTACCCGCGCAAGGCCCCCGCACGAACCCGCTTGGACCGTCAATCCGGTTCTGAGAAAGTCAGACCCGCCCCGAGTCACGCTAGCAGAGCCGCTCCTTACAAACTATCACCCTTTTGCCACACTGCCGGCTTTTGTGCGAAGGACCGATAATCACTTATCGTGATGGGATTTACTCTGCGTCGCCAACAAAGCCGGCTGAAACAGGACCGCGGCGGAGAGAGTCGTGACAAGCGACAAGGCCATCAGCTTGCCCATGCTCGACGTGCCCGGATGATGCGAAAACCACAGGCTGCCGAAGGCGGTAGCGGTGGTGCAAGCGCTGAAGAACACGGCGCGCGTCAGGCTCGACTGCAAGAAATTATGCTCTCCGGCGCGCCACGCCATGACGTAGTAGATTTTGAACGCGACGCCGACGCCGAGCAGGAGCGGCAGAGCAATGATGTTGGCGAAATTGAGCTTGAGCCCGATCGCCACGCAGATTTCCAAGGTGACGACGACGGCGACGAGGAGGGGCACGAGCGTAAGCGCAACGTCCTGCCAGCGCCTCAGCGCTATGAACAGGATCAATGCGATCGACAACAGGGACCAGGCGGCGGCCTGAAAAAACGCTTTGATGATTGTCGCCGCCGCCTCGACGATGAACACCGGCGCGCCGCTTGCATCCGGGGCGACCTTGCGCACGGCGTCGACGAAACGATGCAGGACGGCATTGTCATTGCCGTCGCCGCTCGGTCTCGCCTCGATCCTGACTTCGCCGTCGGGCGCGACCCAGGCGCGCTTGAGGTCTTGCGGAAGCGTCTCGAGAGTCACATGCTCTGCAGAGAGGATATCCCGGACTTGGCGAAGCGTCGTCAGGAGCGGCGCAACCAGGACGTGCTCGGCCTCGTCCCGGGTCGCAGGCGCCGCCTTCGCTAACAAGGTGAGCGCGCTCGCCAGGCGACGCGCCTGATCGGCCGCCGGAGTGTGGAGATCGCCCACCGTCTTCATGAGGTCGGCGGCCGTCTTGTTGATCGCCTCCAGAGTTTGCTCACGCGTTGGCGCGGGATCGATCGGATCAGGATTGAGCGTGTTGGCGAAAAAGAAGTTGGCGTCCTCGATGATCGCGAGCTTCTCGTCCTGATCCTTCGGCACGAAGCTTTCCAGGGTCCGCACTTTTGCGACCTCCGGCAGCTGCTTGAGCTTTTCCGCCATCGCCGACGCGCTGGCGAGGTTGGGCTCGAGGACATCGATGGTATTGGGGCTCGTGTCGGGGTCGCGGATCAGATCGAGAAGCGTCGAGACGGACTTCGACATTTTTTGAGCGCAGATTGAGCGGGTTGAAGTCGAAGCTCAAACCCTTGAGGAGCGGCAGGCCAAGGACCACGGCGGCCAGCGTCAGACCCACGACCCAGTTGCGCTGCTTATCAAGAAAATGATCGAGAGGCGCCAGCCAAGCCCAGCCGACCGGCGCCCGTTCGCCCCCCGGCTTGAGCACGGCAAGGGTCGCCGGAAGCAGGGTGACCGTGGTCAAGAACGCGATGATCATGCCGGTTCCGGCGATGAGACCGAGCTCCGACAGACCAACATAGGCGGTCGGCAGGAAGGAGTAGAAGGCGGCCGCGATCGAGGCCGCCGCAAGCAAAAGCGGCCCCGCCACGCGGTGGCCGGTATGTTCGAGGGCCTCGAGGAGATCGCGATCGGCGAAGCGCTCAGCGCGGTATCGGACGCTGAACTGAATGCCGAAATCGACGCCAAGGCCGATGAACAGCACCGCGAAGGCGACGGAGATGAGATTGAGCGCGCCAACCATCGCGAGGCCGGCCGCGGCGGTAAAACTCAAGCCGACGGCGAGATTGACCAGGACGGCGAGAATGATCCGCGCCTGCTTGAGCGCCAGCCACAGGATCAGGAGAACGACGAGGATCGTCACCGCCCCGTTCAGCGCCGCTCCCTCGGCGATGGTGGAGAATTCCTCGTCCGACAGCGCGACCGATCCGGTGAGCCTCACCCTCACGCCGTTCTCCGGCGTCAGCCCGAGTTTCGCAATCGTGGCGCGGATCGCCTTGGTCGCCTGCCCTCCCGGCGCGAGATCGTTGTAGTTGAGGACCGGCTGAATGTTGACGAACCGTCGCAGGTCCGAAGGCTCCGGCGCGCGGCCAGAGATCAGCCGGCGCCAGGAGAAGACGGGGCGCCTGCCCTGCTCGACGCCCTCCAGCGCGTCGGCGATCGCCGCGACGGCGGGCTCAATGTCCTCAAGCGTCGTTTTCTCGCGCCGAACCCCCTCGAGCGATTGCGAGATGGCGCCGAGGATGCCGCGCAGCGTCGGATCGAGAGCGAGCGTTCCGAGAAAAGGCTGCGCTTTGATCAGTTCGTCCATGTTGCGTTGAATGTCATCGACGCTGAGAAAGAGGATCCCGTTGCGGGCGAAGAATTCGCCGCCGTCAGGCCGGGTGACGGTGCGCACCACATTCTTCTGGTTGATCAGCGCCTTGACCAGCGCGTCCGCCGCCTCCTCGGCCGCCTCCGGAGTCTTCCCGTCGATGACCGCGAGCAACTGGTCGGTTCGCTGCGGAAACAGTTGGTTGAGCTTGATCTCTTGCTGGCGCCAGGGAAGCGAACTCGACAAGAGCTTGCTCGAGTCGGTGTTGATCGCGATATGGCCGGAGACATAGACGGCGGCGAGAATCGACGCGATGAGAAACGCGGCGATGATCGTCCACGCGTGACGGGTCGACAGGCGCACGACCCGCGCGACCGTGGCGATGACTAGGGCGCTCTCGTTTTGCGGCATGAGACCGGGTGGAGGGCATGGTTTCGCGGCTGGTGTCAATTGGAATGTTGCGCTGCGAAAAGGGTGTCGACAGCGCTTGAGAGCGTGTACGGCGATTTGGCGGCAAGGCCTGGCCCCCAGACACCTCGGCCAACCCGTCCCCGGATAGACGACCCTCTCGGCGAAATTCGCCGCGTGTCAGCTTAGCGATCGGACAGCCGAGGCTCCCGCCGAAGAGCCCTTCGGCCCGTTCGGGCGAACAACCCCAAGCCGACGAAGCCCAGTAGCGACAACGCCCAGGTCGAGAGTTCGGGAACGGCGCCGCCGCCGGCGCTCATTATTGAGAAATTATCAAGGCCATTGAAGCTATTGTCGTTCGAATACTGAATCTCGAACGTATCCGATCCCGTCGCGGTGACCTGAAACGTCGAGGGCGTCCACTGCCCGCTGGACAGGTCGGGTGAGCCGAGCAAAATCCCGTCAAAGAAATAAGAGACATCGCCCAGGCCGCCCGAGGTCGCCGCGTCGCCGATCGCCCAGCCGGATATGTTCAGCTTCTGGCCGGCCGTGTCGGCAAACGTCTGACTGAGAGCGCCGGGGAAAGACGACGGAGGGCCTGCATCGACATAAAAATTGCCATCCTGGGCGGCAATGCCCGCGAAGCCACTGTGCACAACGAACGTAAGCCCAAGGAAATCGGTCAGACTCCAGCCAGAAACGTCGCCTGTCTCAAAGCTTCCGTTGTCCAAGTATTCCGCGGCGTAAGCCGATCCAGTCGCGGCTATAAACAGCGCCGCAAGCGCGCCTTGAAGTTTCATATCCCGCCCCACTCTCAAAAAAATAAAGGAAACGGCCGCCCGTTATTGATAACGATTTGGTGAATGTCGGTCAACTTCGCCGCAATCGATGAGTTGCAGATCGAAGGCCCAATGTCGCCGCGGCCGCCCGACGCACCATCCGAGGGCGAACCCTACTTGGTGGTGCTGGGACGTTCCCCCAGATGAAGCGCGGCGTGCGCGGTGGTTGGCGGGGTGTCTTTGGTTGTATCCGAGGCATGGCCTACCGAACGGGATCGTGAATGGCGCCGGTGAGAAAATCCGGCCAGTCGCGCTCGAAGAAAGGCTTGTCGCTAGAGCTCAAATGCCGGATCGGACGCGGCTCGCAAACGAACGCCCCAGAATCGAAGCGCACAAGGATCTGCTCAGCGCGGTCCTCCGCCCGCTCGGACACGAATTGGACGTCTTCAAGCGCGCCAGTCCGGGCTTGCGGAACGCGATCGCCCTCCGTCGCGCAGATGGCCCGCGCTCCCCGGCTTCCGCCGCCCCGCGCGATGTAGAACGCAAGCGCCGTCAGCACCGCTTCCGAGAGGAGCGCGGTCTGCCGCCATTGCAGCGCCTTCAAGGCTTCGGGGGCGCCGGAATAGGCGATCCCCTGCTGCCGGATGGTTGCGTTCAGCGCGCGGGCCGCGGCCAACGCCTGTTTCACCTCGGCCGCATTGCAAAGCACGCCGGCGTGATCGCTCATGCGGTCCTGGACATCCTTCCGGATCGATTTGACGCTCAGCGGACTCTCGGCGTTAAGGATGTCGAGGATATGCGCGACCGCCTTGTCGATCAGGGCCCGCGCCGGCGCGCTCGGCGGGGCCGCCTTGCGGCGGACCGCCGCATGCTCGGCGCAACGTGTGCCGAGGACCTGGCCGGCATTCAGCGCCGCGCCGCCGGGCCGGGTCACGCCGTGCGTTCCTGCCGCTTCGCCGACGGCATAGCACCCATCGAGGCTGGTCGCGCCCCAGCCGTCGACAGCGAGCCCGCCGTTCATGTGCTGATTTAAGACCGCGAATTCGAGCGGATCGCGGGTGATGTCGTATTTATAGCGCTTGTAGAGCTCGATCGACAGCGGGTTCATCTTGCGAAGCCGGTCGAGCGGCTTCTCCAGGAGCGCTCCCGCATTCGCAAGATAGCTCCGCACGTCCGGATCGAGCCGGTCGAGATCGAATTCGGCGTCGCCAGGAACGGCAAGCGGATTGCGGTTGAAGTCCATGAACACGCTTCGTCCGGCCTGCTTCTCCTTGAGGATCGCGAGGTCGACGAGGCTCGAGCCGAAGTCGAGCATGCGGGTGGCGTGGAACGGCCACTGGTAGCCTTTGCGGAACACGTTCGACGCCAGTTCCTGCGTCGTCCGGTAATAGTGGCCAAGAAAATTGCGCTCGGTCCCGCGCGGATCGCGCGAGAAGATGTAGGGCATCGCCTGGACGTAGGTGCCCGAGAGGTTCCAAGGGAAATTGTCGCGCGATGTCCCTATTCCGAACTGACTCTCAGTCAGGTTCGCCGCTTCGAGCCCCGCCTCCATCGCGAGGCCAAGCGATCCAAAGCAATGCCTGGGGTAGACGCTGTCGCGATAGAGCTCTCCAGGCCCTCCGGTCGCGATGACAACCGCGTCGCTGGCGAATACGACGAGTCCCAAGGGATTGTCGCCCGCACGGCGCTTGGGCGACATCGCAAGGGCTCCGACGCAACGCGGCGGCGCGCCGGGTTCGACCAGGAGGCGAACGCCGGTCGTGTGGTTGAAAGTCGGCACATTGAGCCGGATCGCCTCCCTCGCCAGCGCCTGCACCATGAGGCGCGACGTGCGAGGGCCGCAACTCGTCGCCCGGCCGACCTCGTCATGGTCGGTCTGATAGCGCAGCACGGCGCCGAGACGATCCTGCGGGACCGGCAGTCCCATGAACTGCAGAGACGACAGCGCGCGCGGCGATCCCACCGCTTCGATATAGGCGGCGTCCTCGTTCATCGCCCCGCCCGCGCCAAGCGCCTCGGCCATGGCTCGATAGTCGTCGCCCTGCCCCGCGCTATTGGCCGTGTGCAAGGTCTGCTTGTCGGAACCGGAGCATGCGGACGTGCCCCCAAAGGCGCTCTGGGTCACGACGATGACGTCGAGGTCGCGCCGCTTCATCTCGACCGCCGCCCGCAATCCGGCGGCGCCGCTGCCAAGCACCAAAGCTTCGCTTCGATGCACAGGAATTGAGAAACCGCGCGCGACGACGGTCTCTTTGGCCGGCCTCTCGCTCGTGAGACGCGGCATCTCGATGTCGGTGAGGGCGTCGAGGATGTTTTGCGGAATGGTCGCGCTCAAGTCCGGTCCTGGGATGGGGTTGACGGGGCGGCAAAGAACGGCTAAACCATTAGCACGTTCCAATCAAAGTGACAAGAACGCAGCGAATATAGCCGTTAGCTAGCACTCATGTCCTCGATCTGGATTGGAACGTACCAATTGGACGCCACAGTGAACAACGAGACGCGCAGGGAGATGGAGGCTCGCGAGGGGCGCGCGACGATCGTGGACGTGGCTCGCCGCGCCGGCGTCTCGAAATCCACCGTCTCACTCGTTCTCGGCGGAAGCTCCCTGGTGGCGGAGGCGACACGCGAACGAGTTCCGACGCGATGAACGAGCTCGGCTACATCTATCATCGCGGGGCCGCCACCTTGCGCGGCGCCAAGTCCGGCGTCATCGGCATGGTCATCAACGACCTGTCGAATCCCTTCTATGTCGAGCTCGCTATCGGCATTGAGCAGGCGTGCCAGGGCGGCGCTTATATCCCCTTTCTCGCAAACACGGCGGAAAGCGCAATACGCCAGCAGCAGGTGATCCGCTCGATGCGCGAGCAGGGCGCCGCAGGGCTTGTGCTCGCGCCCGCGATGGGCGCCTCCGCAAGTGAGCTTAAGCCCTTACTTGCCGGATTGCCCGTCGTCCAAGTGATGCGCCGTCTTCCGGGCCTGAGAGCGTCGCTCGTCGCGCCGGAAAACAAGGAAGGCGCGCGCAAGGCTGCCGCTCATCTCATTGCCGTTGGGCATAGCCGCGTCGCTTTTGTCGGCGGCGTGTCATCGATGCTGGTCCGCGAGGAGAGGCTTGCGGGCTATAGGCTTGCTCTGGAAGAAGCTGGGATTTCGCCCGACCCGTCGCTCGTCATCGAAACGACCGCCAACTATTCGGGCGGCGGGACGGCGGTTCCGCATCTGCTCAACCTTAGTGAGCCTGCGAGCGCCGCGCTCTGCTTCAATGACGTTGTCGCGATCGGGCTCACGCGCGCGCTCATGCAGGCGGGCGTTTCGGTGGGCGTCGACTTCGACGTCATCGGTTTCGACGACATCGAGGAGGTCAAGCATACGCTTCCCGCCTTGAGCAGCGTCGCGGTCAATCCTCGCGATCTCGGCTCCCGCGCCGCCCAACTCCTTATGCGCCATATCGCGAGCGGCGACTTCGAGCCGGAAGCCGTGCTTTGTCCGACGACCTTGGCGCTGCGCAACTCCTGCCGGGCCGCGGGCCCTCACGAGCGAGGAAATTGATGGCAAGACTTCGTTGGGGCCTCATCGGCGCGAGCACAATCGCCGCGGAGCATATGCTCGGCGCGTTTCGAGCCAATGGCGGCGAGGCCGTCGCCGTCATGAGCACGAACGCTGAGCGCGCGGCGAGCTATGCGAACAAGCATGGGATCGCACATGCCACGACGAGCCTGAAAGAGCTGGTCGAGTCCAAGGACGTGGACGCCGTCTACATCTCAACGACGAACGAACTGCACAAAGACCAGGTCCTTGCGGCCGCAGCGGCCGGAAAGCATGTCTTATGCGAAAAGCCGCTCGCGCTGACGCTAAAGGATGCGCGCGCAATGGTGGCGGAATGCCGCAAGCGCGGAATTGTCATGGGAACCAATCACCACCTCCGCAACGCCGCGACGCATCGTGCGATGCGCGAGGCGATCAAGCAGGGCAAGATCGGGAAGCCGCTTTTCGCGCGGGTGTTCCATTCCGTTTACCTACCCCCCCACCTGCAAGGCTGGCGGCTCGAGCGCCCGGACGCCGGTGGCGGAGTCATTCTCGACATCACTGTTCACGACGCCGACACGCTTCGATTCGTTCTCGACGACGAGCCGAAATCGGTCGTGGCCATGACGTCGCACAGCGGCATGGGCCGCGAAGGGTTGGAGGACGGCGCCATGGGCGTCGTCCGCTTCTCGAACGGCGTGCTGGCCCAGTTCCACGATGGCTTCACCACCAAATATGCAACGACCGGCTTTGAGGTGCATGGGGAAGAGGGCTCGCTGATTGGCCGCGACTGCATGACCCAGGCCCCGAAGGGCGATGTGCTCCTGCGAAGCGCCGCTGGCGAGGAACAGCTCAAACTCGATCACGAGAACCTGTACGCGCGCTCGATCCGCCTGTTTGAGGACGCCGTTCAAGGGCGTGGCGCGCCTTCAGCGACCGGCGAGGACGGCGTCAAGTCGTTGAGCGTCGCGATCTCGGCCGCCGCCGCGGCGCGCACGGGCGCCGAGACGCCTATCGATCTGACGGTCTGATGACAGCAATGGCCAGGCCGAAGGTCATTTCCGCGAACGACGCCGCCCGTCTCATACCCGACGGCGCCATCGTCACCGTCTCATCCTCGTCCGCGCTCGGATGTCCCGATGCGACGCTCGCCGCGATCGGCGCGCGCTTCGAGGCCGAGGGCCATCCGCGCAACATCACCACCCTCCACCCGATCGCCGCCGGGGACATGTGGGGGGTCAAGGGTGTCGATCACCTCGCCAAGCCCGGATGTCTTGCGCGCGTTCTCGCAGGATCCTATCCGTCAGGCCCGTCTTCGGCCGAGCCCCCGGAGATCTGGAAGATGATCACAAGCGACGCCATCCCGGCCTATAACGTGCCCTCCGGCGTCATGTTCGACATCCATCGCGAAGCGGCAGCCAAGCGGCCCGGCGTGCTGACCAAAGTCGGGATGGACACTTTCGTCGATCCTGTCCACGATGGTTGCGCGATGAACGCCAAGGCGGCTGCCGATCCGATTGTCGAGCGAGTTCGCTTTGCCGGCGATGAATGGCTCTTCTTTCCCAGCATCACGCCGCAGGTCGCCATCATCCGAGCGACGACCGCCGACGAGCGTGGAAACCTCTCCTACGAACACGAGGGCGGCATTCTCGGACCGCTCGACCAGGCGCTCGCCGTGCGCAACAACGGCGGCGTCGTCATCGCGCAAGTGAAACGGCTCGCGGCGGCGGGAACGCTGAAACCCGCATGACGTCGTCGTCCCAGGCATCCTGGTCGACTACATCGTGGTCGCGCCCGACCAGCTGCAGACGACGCACACGCCTTATGAGCCCGCGATCTCGGGCGAGGTCTTCCGACCGCTGTCCTCGTTCGAGACGCCGAAATTCGATATCGCCAAGGTCATCGCCCGACGCGTCGCGCAGGAGCTGCGCGACGGGGATGCGGTCAACATCGGCTTCGGCATTTCGGCCAACGTGCCGCGCATCCTCATCGAGGAGGGCCGGCACGGCGCGGTGACCTGGGTGATCGAGCAAGGCGCTGTCGGCGGCGTGCCGCTCATCGACTTCCAGTTCGGCTGCGCCTCCAACGCCGAGGCGATCGTCCAGTCGCCTCACCAGTTCACCTACTTCCAGGGCGCGGGCTTCGACATGTCCCTGCTTTCGTTCTTGCAGATCGATCGCGGCGGCTCGGTCAATGTCTCGAAGCTCGGCGTGCGGCCGCATGTCACAGCCGGCGCTGGCGGGTTCGTCGACATCACGGCGCGCGCAAAGAAGATCGTATTTTCCGGTTATTTCACTGCTGGCGCAAAGCTCGAGGTCGACGACGGCGCGGTCAGGATCGCCAAGGAAGGCAAGGTCAAGAAGCTCGTCGAATCCGTCGAGCAGATCTCGTTCTCCGGCCCGCGTGCGGTCGAGCAGGGGCAGGAAATCGTCTATGTCACGGAGCGCTGCGTGCTGCGGCTCGAGAAGGATGGCGTGACCGTCACCGAACTCGCGCCGGGCGTTGATCTCGAGCGCGACATCCTCGCCCAGGCCGAGTTTCCGCTGCGCGTCGCCAAGCACGTCCGCAAGATGGACCCGGCGTTGTTTCATGCCGAGCCGATCAATCTTCAGCTCCGCCCGTCAAAGGAGATGGCTCTGTGAGCGCCTTTGTCGAGCTTCGCTTCGAAGGGCCGCTTGCGCGACTCACGCTGAAACGCGCCGACAAGCTGAACGCGCTTGACCGCGCGATGATCGACGCTCTCGGGGACGCGGCGCGCGCCATCGAGGCCTCGGCCGAAACGCAGGCCGCCATCCTCTCGGGCGAGGGCAAGGCTTTCTGCGCAGGCGGCGACATCGCCGCCTGGAGCGGTCTGCCTCCTCTCGAAATGTGGCGCGACTGGACGCGCGCAGGCCATCGCGCCTTCGAAGCGCTCGCTCGGCTGCGCGTGCCGCTCATAGCGGCGCTGACGGGGCACGCCTTTGGCGGCGGCCTTGAACTCGCGGCCGTCGCGGATATTCGGATCGCCGAAGGCGGAATCAAGCTTGGCCTGCCCGAGTTTGGCCTCGGCATGGCGCCGGGCTGGTCGGGCACGCAGAGGCTGGTGCGCCGCTTCGGCGCGTCTGTCGTGCGCCGCATGGCTTTGGCTGGCGCGATGTTCTCGGCCGAAGAAGGCTTGGCTCTCGGCCTCGTGGACGAGGTCGTCGCGAAGGGCGAGGGCATGGCGCGGGCGGAAGCGCTCGCGGCCGATATCGCCAAACGGGGTCCGCTCGCGGTGCAGATGGTCAAGGGGATGATCAACGCCGCCGAGGGAGAGGATCGCGACGCGCCGATCGAGGGGCTCGCCGGGGCGCTCACGGCCTTCACCCACGATCTCGCCGAAGGGGTCGCCGCGTTCCGAGCCAAGCGTCCGCCGGCGTTTTCCGGTCGATGAGTTCTCGCGGAGGCGAAATGATATTGACAATCGGGAGCCGATCGACGGTTTCTGGATCCGGCGCCGGACCGCTTCCGGCGGGAGAAACGTATGGGAAGGGTAGAGAAATGACGTTGAGAGCAATCTTGATGGGCGGGGCCGCCGCCGCGTGGGTGTTCGGTCTTTCCGGCGGCGCCTATGCCGCGGACACCAAGGAAGTGCAGATGCTGCACTGGTGGACGTCAGGCGGCGAGGCGGCCGCGCTGAACGTCATCAAGCAGGCCCTCGCCAAGCAGGGTTACGGTTGGAAAGACGTGCCCGTCGCAGGCGGCGGCGGCGGCGCGGCGATGACCACCTTGAAGGCCATGGTCGCCGCCGGCAATCCCCCGACCGCCTCGCAAATTCTCGGCTATTACGCGCTCGACTATGCCGATGCCGGCAAGCTCGCCGACATCACCCCGCTCGCGACCAAAGGGGGCTGGGCGAAGGTCATTCCGACCGCCCTGCAGAAGTTCACCACCGTCGACGGCAAGTGGGGCGCCGTTCCGGTCAACATCCATTCCGTGAACTGGATCTGGGTCAACAAGGCCCTGATGGAAAAGATCGGCGGGACGGAACCCAAGACCTTCGACGAACTGATTGCGCTGCTCGACAAGGCCAAGAAGGCAGGCGTCATTCCGCTGGCGCTCGGAGGCCAGCCCTGGCAGGAAGCGACGATGTTCGACTCGGTCGTCACCTCGACCGGCGGCGTCGACTTCTACAAGAAGGCCTTTATCGATCTCGACGAGAGCGCGCTCAAGTCGGACACCATGAAGAAATCCTTCGACAATCTCGCGAAGCTGCGTGATTATCTGGACCCCAACTATGCCGGACGGGACTGGAATCTCGCGACCGCGATGGTCATCAAGGGTGACGCGCTTCTGCAGGTGATGGGCGACTGGGCGAAGGGCGAGTTCAAGAACGCCAACAAGGAAGCCGGCAAGGATTATCTCTGCTACCGCTTCCCGGGCACGGACGGTTCGGTGCTCTACAACACCGACATGTTCGCGTTCTTCCAGGTCTCGGCCGACCGTCAGGCTGCTCAGACAGCCCTCGCCGACACGACGATGAACCCCGAGGTGCAGATCGACTTCAATGTCATCAAGGGCTCCGCCCCGGCGCGCATGGACGTTTCGGACGCCAAGTTCGACGCCTGCGGCAAGAAAGCGATCGCGGATATCAAGGCGGCCAACGCCAAGGGCACTTTCCTGGGCTCCATGGCCCAGAACTACGCCCAGCCGCCCGCGATCGCGACGGCCTATTACGACGTCGTGACAAAATTTCTGCACGGCGAGATCAAGACCTCGGACGAAGCTGTGAAGCAGCTCGTCATCGCGATCAATTCGGCGAAATGATCGCAAAAGGCCTTCTCCCGCCTTGGCGGGAGAAGGCCTGCGCGTCCGGCTAAAAGAGTCGCGGGAGGAGATGGGAATGACCACGGCGCTAGACCCCGTCGTCACTTATGCGATCCAGGGACCTCGCCCAGGTCTCAAGGATCGCCTTCGCGACGTCCTTCCCCGACTTGTGCTCGCGCCGTCGTTCCTGCTCATTCTCATCTTCGTCTATGGGTTCAATCTCTGGACGCTCCTGCTGTCGTTCACCAACTCGAAAGCCTTCACCAATCTGAACTTCATCGGCGGGGCGAACTACCTCAAACTGTGGAACTGGACGTTCCAGAGCGATCCGCCGTCGAACTGGTACACGGCGATCGTCAATATGGGCCTGTTCGGCGGCCTCTATGTGATCTTCTGTCTCGCGCTTGGCCTGCTCCTGGCGATCCTGCTCGACCAGAAGATCCGCGGCGAAGGCATATTGAGGCCGATCTATCTCTATCCGCTGGCGCTCTCGTTCATCGTCACCGGCACGGCGTGGAAGCTATTTCTCGATCCGGGCATCGGCCTCGAGAAGGCGATGCACGATCTCGGCTGGACGAGCTTCCATTTCGACTGGGTCGTGAACCCGCGCATGATGATCTATTGCGTCGCCATCGCCGGCGTCTGGCAAACCTCAGGCTTCGTCATGGCGATGTTTCTGGCGGCGCTGCGCGGCATCGACAGCGAGATTCTCAAGGCCGCGCAGATCGACGGCGCGTCCGCTTACGCCACCTATCGCCGCATCGTCATCCCGATCATCCGACCTGCCTTCATGTCGGCGCTGATCATCCTGACCCACATGGCGATCAAATCCTACGATCTCGTGCTGTCGGTCACAGGCAAGAATCCCGGCGGCGCCGCCGAGCTGCCCTCGACCTTCATGTATTCCTACACGTTCACCCGCAATCAGATGGGAGTCGGCTCGGCAAGCGCCGTGATCATGCTCGCGACGATCGCCGCGATCATGGTGCCCTATCTCTACTCCGAACTGAGGGAGAAGCGCTGATGAGCGCCGCGGACGCCCTCACAGTCGCCCCCTCTCGGGAGCCGGCGCGCCACTCGATGACGACCCGCGTCGTGATCTACGGCCTGCTCATCCTGTTCGCGATCGTCTATCTCATGCCGCTCGTCGTCATGGTGCTGACCTCGCTGAAACCGCTAGTCGAGATCACTGGCGGGAACATGTTCTACTTCCCGCACGACCTGACCTTCGAGCCGTGGAAAAAGGCCTGGGGCACGACCTGCGTCGGCCTCACCTGCGGAGGCATCAAGGGTTACATCTGGAATTCGGTGAAGATGGTCGTCCCGGCCGTCCTCATTTCGACTCTGCTCGGCGCGCTCAACGGCTATGTGCTGACCAAATGGCGCTTCCCCGGCCATAAGCTTGTCTTCGGCATGATGCTGTTCGCCTGCTTCATTCCGTTCCAGTCGGTGCTCATTCCGATGGCCACGATCCTCGGCAAGCTCGGGGCGATAGGCCTCGCGCTCACCGACGCGACCGGGTTCTCCTGGGGCTTCGGCAACCCGACCGTCAACCTCGTGCTCGTGCACGTCGTCTACGGGCTCGGCTTCACGACGCTCTTCTTCCGCAACTACTACGAGACGTTCCCGACGGAGCTGATCAAGGCGGCGCAGATCGATGGGGCCAGCTTCTTTCAGATCTTCCGGCGCATCCTCCTGCCGAACTCCGCGCCGATCTTCATCGTGACGGTGATCTACCAGTTCACCAACATCTGGAACGACTTCCTGTTCGGCTCGACCTTCGCCGCGGGCGACTCGAGCCCGATGACCGTCGCGCTTTACAACATCGTCAACACCTCGACCGGCGTGATCGAATACAACGTCAATATGGCGGCCGCGATTATCGCCGCCGCGCCTACGCTTGTCGTCTACATCCTCGCGGGGCGGTATTTCGTGCGCGGCCTGATGGCCGGCGCAGTGAAGGGATGATCTCATGGCCACTGTCGAAATCCGCTCGCTGCGCAAGCGCTTCGGCGCTCTCGAGATCCTCAAGGGGATCGACATCTCGCTCGAGAACGGCGGCTTTCTCGTTCTCGTCGGCCCGTCCGGCTGCGGCAAGTCGACTTTGCTCAATACGATCGCGGGCCTCGAATCGATCAGCTCGGGCGAGATCAGGATCGGCGGCCAGGTGGTCAACGACCTGCATCCCTCGAAGCGCGACATCGCGATGGTTTTCCAGTCCTACGCGCTCTACCCGAACATGTCGGTCGCGGAGAACATCGCCTTCGGGATGGAGATGCGCGGCGTGCCCAAGCCTGAGCGCGAGAAGGCGGTCGCCGCGGTCGCCAAGACGCTGCAGATCGAGCACCTCCTGACCCGGCGGCCGAGCCAGCTTTCGGGCGGCCAGCGGCAGCGCGTCGCCATGGGACGGGCGCTCGTGCGTCAGCCGCGCGTGTTCCTGTTCGACGAGCCGCTGTCGAATCTCGACGCCAAGCTGCGCGTCGACATGCGCGTCGAGATCAAGCGCCTGCATCAGCAGACGGGAACGACGATCGTCTATGTCACGCACGACCAGATCGAGGCGATGACGCTGGCGACCAAGATCGCCGTTCTCAAGGATGGCGAGCTGCAGCAGGTCGGATCGCCCGCCGAGATCTACAATTCGCCGGCCAATCTCTTCGTCGCGGACTTCATGGGTTCGCCGGCGATGAACCTGCTCGAAGGCACCGTGAAGGGAGCGAACGGCGTGCGGCGGATCGTTCTCGAACGCAACGATCATCCGCCGATCGTTCTCCCAATCCCCACAGGCGCCGATGAGAGCAAGCTGGCCGATGGCGCCAAGGTTATCTTCGGCATTCGTCCGGAGGCGGTCAACGACAAGGAAGGCGTCGATCGCGGCGCAAAGTCGGTCGCCACTTTCGACGGCCGGGTGGAGATCGTCGAGCCGGCGGGCTCGGATACGTTTGTGGTCACGCGCGCCGCCGGAAAGGAGCTCACCGCGCGCATGCGAGCGGACACTCAGCTGCGCGTTGGAGAGAATCACACCTTCGCCTTCAACCTCGACAAGGCGGTGCTGTTCGATCCCGAGACCTCGCGCCGGATTTGAAACAGCCCAACCCATGGCCAGTTCGGAAACCGTCGACATCCTGATCGTCGGGTCGGGAATGGGCGGAGCGACCGCCGCCGCCGGCCTGGCTCCGACCGGCGCCCGCATCCTCATCCTCGAGCGCGGCGCGCGGCTTCGCGACAGCGCGGAAGCGCGCGACCCCCGCGCCATTTTTCAGCGCGGCCTCTTCCGTCCTGAAGAGACCTGGCTCGACGGCGCCGGCCAGCCGTTCAACCCCGGCAATTATTATTATGTCGGCGGCAATTCCAAGCTCTACGGGGCGGTCCTCATCCGCTACCGGGCGCGGGACTTCGAGCCGGTCGCCTACCGCGACGGCGCGACGCCGGGCTGGCCATTTCCGTACGAGCAGCTCGAGCCCTGGTATGGCCTCGCCGAGACGCTCTACAACGTCCGCGGCGCCGTCGGCTTCGATCCAACGGAGCCCGAGCATTCGGCGCCCTACCCTTTCGCCCCCGTGCCTGACGAGCCGGCGATCGCCAAGGTCCGCGAGCGCCTCAAGCGGGCCGGACTGCACCCCTTCCCTCTTCCGCTCGGCGTCGACCTCGACAAATGGCTCGCGCGGGCAAAAACACCGTGGGACGCCTTCCCGGATACGGGGACCGGCAAGATGGACGCCGAGACCTGCGGCCTCGACAAAGCGCTCGCTTATCGCAATGTCGAGCTACGGGAAAATGCGCGCGTCGAGCGCCTGCTTATGAGTCCAGACGGCAAACGAGTCACCGGCGTAGACGTTTCAATTGCGGGGGAGCGCAAGGCGATATCCGCTGGGCTCGTCATCCTGGCGGCGGGCGCCGTCAATTCCGCCGCCTTGCTTCTGTCGTCCAGCGAAGGCGGCCTCGCCAATCGCTCCGGCGCCGTCGGGCGCCATTTCATGAACCACAATTGCTCGGCCATGCTGGCCATCGATCCCCGCACGGTCAATGACTCCGTCTACCAGAAGACCCTTGGCGTCAACGATTTCTACTTGGATGACGGGCGCGGCGGACCGCCGCTCGGCAACATCCAGCTGCTTGGCCGCGTGACTGGGCCGATCCTGAAGTCGAGCATTTCGCGAGCGCCGGAATGGGCTCTCGATCTCATGAGCAGGCGCTCCGTCGACTGGTACGCGATGAGCGAGGACCTGCCGAGCCGGGAAAGCCGCGTGACCGTGCAAGGCGGCCAGATCCGGCTCGACTGGCGGCGCAGCAACTGGAGCGCCCACGAGGGGCTCGTCAAGGCCTTCAAGGAGCGACTGCGCGCCGCCGGCTATCCGATCGTTCTCACGAAGCCCTTCGACCGGCGGACGCCGTCCCACCAATGCGGCACCGTGCGCATCGGATCAAACCCGGCGACCTCGCCGCTCGATCCCTATTGCCGCGCCTTCGACCATCCGAACCTCTTCGTGGTCGACGCCTCGTTTCTCCCGACCTCGGCGGCGGTCAATCCGTCATTGACGATCGCGGCTCAGGCGCTCCGCGTCGCCGATCACATTGCCAAGACTGACCTGCGAGCGGCTTAAGATGGCGTACGATTATATCATTGTCGGCGGCGGTTCGGCGGGCTGCGTGCTCGCCAATCGTCTGAGCGCCGACCCGTCGATCAAGGTTCTTCTGCTCGAGGCCGGCGGCTCGGACTGGAATCCCTTGTTCCGAATGCCGGCAGGCTTCGCCAGAATGACCAAGGGTGTGGCGAGCTGGGGGTGGAGCACGGTCCCGCAGAAACATCTCAACGGCCGCGTCGTCTGGTACACGCAGGCCAAGGTGATCGGCGGCGGCTCGTCGATCAATGCGCAGCTCTACACGCGCGGCAACGCCAAAGACTACGACGCCTGGGCCAGCGAAGCGGGCGCTGCCGGCTGGAGCTATCGCGAGGTCCTGCCCTACTTCAAGCGCAGCGAAGACAATCAGAAGCTCCACAACGCCTATCACAGCTATGGCGGACCGCTCGGCGTCTCCTATCCGATCAATCCGCCGCCGATCAGCTACGCTTTCCTGCGCGCCGCGCAGGAACTCGGCATTCCCTTCAACGACGATTTCAACGGCGCGATGCAGGACGGGATCGGCCACTACCAGTTGTCCACCCGCAACGCCGAACGATCGTCGACGTCGTCGGCCTTCGTGAAGCCGGTCGAGGCGAGAAAGAACCTGACGGTCCGCCTCAATGCGCAAACGCTTAAGCTCGAAGTCCAGAACGGCCGAGCCATCGGCGTCATGATCGCCTCGGGGACAGGGACCGAAACCCTGAACGCCGATCGCGAGATCATTCTCAGTTGCGGCGCGATCGGCTCGCCGCGCCTCCTGCAACTTTCCGGCATCGGGCCCGCGGACGCCTTGAAGTCGGCTGGCGTGAGCGTCGTGCACGACCTGCCCGGCGTCGGCTCGAACATGCAGGATCACCTCGATCTCTACGCGATCTCCGAATGCACGGGCGAGCATACCTACGACCGGATCGCGCAGCCGCACCGCACCGCCTGGGCGGGCCTGCAATATCTCGCCTTCAAGACCGGTCCCGTGACCTCGACGCTCTTCGAGACGGGCGGCTTCTGGTATGCGGACAGGAATGCGCGATCGCCCGACATCCAGTTTCACCTTGGTCTCGGCTCCGGCATCGAGGCGGGCGTGGCGGCCATGAAGAATCCGGGCGTGACCCTGAACTCGGCCTTCCTGCGTCCTCGCTCGCGTGGGACCGTGCGGATCGCCAGCGCCGACCCGAAGGCTGCGCCGCTCATCGACCCGAACTACTGGGCCGATCCTTATGACCGCGAATGCTCGATCAAGGGTCTGAGGCTCGCGCGGGAAATCCTGCGTCAGCCGGCCTTGAAGCCGTTCGTCATGGCGGAGCGGATGCCGGGCGACGAGATTCGCACTGATGAGCAACTCGCGGAATACGCCTATCGCTCCTGCAAGACGGACCACCATCCGGCCGGCACGTGCGCCATGGGCTCGGGCGACAGCGCGGTCGTGGCGCCGGATCTCAAGCTGCGCGGGCTTCTCGGCATTCGCGTGGTCGACGCTTCCGTCATGCCGTTCGTGCCGTCCAGCAACACCAACGCGCCGACGATCATGATTGCGGAGAAAGCATCCGATATGATCCTTGGCAAGCCCCCGTTGCCTCCGGCGACGTTATAGAGCAGGCCCTTCCGAGGAGATGAGCGTTTTGGCGAATGGCATGAGCGGACGTCTTGCCGGCAAGATTGCCTTGGTAGTTGGCGCCGCGCGGGGCATCGGCGCCGGGATCGCCGAGCGGTTCCATGAAGAGGGCGCCCGGTTGATCATCGCAGATACCGAAGTCGAAGCCGGCGCCGCGACCGCCGAGCGGCTGAAGGCAAAGTTCGTCGCGACCGACATTTCGAAGCCCGCCGACGCCGAGCGCGCGGTTCAGGCCGCGCTCGACGCCTTCGGCGATCTTCACATCGTGGTTCAGAACGCCGGCATTTTCCCGTGGTCGCTGATCGAGAACATCTCGCCGGAAGAATGGGACATGGTTCTCGGCGTCAACCTCCGGGGCGTGTTCCTGATCGCCCGCGCCGCGCTACCCCACATGAAGGCGAAGCGCTACGGGCGGTTCGTGTTCACCTCCTCGATCACCGGCCCCCGCGTCACCAGTCCAGGCCACGGTCACTATTCCGCCTCCAAGGCCGGGATCAACGGCTTCATCAAGTCGGCCGCGCTGGAGTTCTCCGCCTACAGCATCACGGTCAACGGCGTGGAGCCGGGCAACATCCTGACCGAGAGCGTCGAGAAGCAACGCAGCCCAGCCTTCCTCCAGAGCATGGTGGAATCCATTCCGCTCGGCCGCATGGGCACGCCGCGCGATGTCGCGCAGGCGGCGCTCTTCCTTGCCTCCGACGAAGCGGCCTACATCACCGGCACGACGATCGTCGTCGACGGCGGACAGACCCTGCCCGAGGGCAAGGATTTTCGGGTTGGGCCGGCGTGATCGGTTGCCGCGCTGATGGTAAATCACATATACAATATGTTGTCTATCACTAGCATCGGCTTGACGCTCCGATTTTTGCGGGGCGGAACTAAACGGGGTCCTAACCCGCTGAAAACGCTGGGGCGTGGAACTAAAAATGCCGCTACGCAAGCGCCGTCCGGGCCGCGCCAAATCACCGGCCCGATCCCGACGACATCGCGGACCAGGGGTCTCACCCCGAACTGAATCGATCGAGCACGTTGCGGGTGATCCTTTGCGTGAAAGGGTCGCCGCGCTTCAGGCCCATCACCCATTCGCAGGTCGCGGCGGTCAGGACTTCGCCTTTGCCGCGAGTCATGTGCACCATCATCCCGCTGCCGTATCTGTAGCGCGCCAGCCCCTCGGGCGTGACCTCCCCCGTCACGCACTTCACCAATCCCTCGAGGTCGCTGCTGCGCACGAAATATCGGAACCCTTCGCCATTCGGCTCGTCCTCCGCGAGCACGGCCGGGGCCATGGCGAGGATCTCGATCGTCTCCGGCTGGCCCTCGACCGGAACCGGATAAGGAAGCCCTTGCCGGAACGTGTAGTCGAGCCCATCGACTTCGTAGGCGAAGATGCGCGCCGCATCGCCGAAGATGTCCGCGTAGTGGAGGCCGGTGCCGGCGAAGGCCCAGTGTTGCGGGCGGTACACCGTAAAGCCTTTTTGGCCGCGCGGCGCGAAACCGCCCCACGAGGCGTAGAGGCCATTCACACCGTTCACGCCGACCGTCGACGCGCCCGGCCAGCGAACGTGTCGATCTTCCCAGGCCGTGGAAAGGAGATGGTCCTTGCCTGTCCCCGCGATGGGATCGGTGTTGATCGCGTCGAATTTGTAACAGACCTGCCGCCTGCCTTCGTCCTCGAGCCGGATCTGCCAGAGAAAGTTGGCGCCGAACCGCGCGAGCTTGCCGCCGCGTTCGACATAAGCCTCGATCGCGAGACGCATCTCGCGCGTCCAGTATTCGTCATGGCCGATGATTGTGAGGCAGGGATAGGCGTCGAGCAGAGCTGGCCGATAATGCAGGTCCGTCTGCGTGATGAAGTCGAGCTCGTAGCCCGCCTCCTCCGCCCAGACCACGAAGTGCCGATCGAACTGCGCCCAGCCCGCGGACCCGTGGTACTGGCCGAAGCCGTTCGCGTAGGCCCATTCCACCTGCGGGTAGCGCGGCGCGTCGCCGAACTCCGGAAGCGGATCGGCGCAGATGCGCGGCGCGCCGGGCGGCAGCCACACGATGCCCCGCGTCCATGGCCTCTCCAGCGAAAGCACCGGCGAGGCGAGATTCCGCTCCGGCCCGGCCACGCCGGAATAGTGATTGGCGCCGCCGAAGTCGTTGTAGGACGTCCACGTGCTCGTCGGCAGGATGACCAGGATCTTCGCCCTGCGCGTCTCTTTCGTCGGCCGCACGACAAAGAAATGATGTTGCACGAACTTGCCGCCGCCTGCGCGCGCGCAGGTCGAGACGACGCGGTAAAAGCCCGAGCGGAGGTCATTGGGCAAGCGCCAACGATGCGAGACCGGCCAGCCGCAGCCGGTGCGATAGGCCTCGGGCGGCAGAGGCGCACGGACGCCGGCGATAGCGTCGACCTTGTGAACGGTCTGGGGCCGATGACCGTCCCGGTAGATCTCAAGGGTCCAGTTCGGAGCGGTCGTCGAGGTATGGAAGACGACCTCGTCGTTCGGATCGTACGACATCGCGTCGGTATAGGTGTAGACCTCCGGCAGCAAAGGATCGTCGCGCGGCGCCTCGTACCACGGATGGGCTTGCCAATGATCGTCGCCAGACATCGCCCAGGCTTTGGGCGGACGAAGATTGAGCGGCCCGAGCTCGGGCGGGACAAATGGAGGCTTTTCGGACATGTGGAGCGTTCCTGAAGAGGCTGGAATGAGAGAGCGGCGCGAGACGAGCTGGCCTCGAATTCTAGGAGCGATCCAGAGGATGTCGCAGCAAAGGCAACAGTTTGTCGGATCGGCTCCAGAACCGCAATCCGTCGTGTCGGCGTGTTTGCGGTTCCCCGCAGACACCTTGAACTCGCAGGTCGACCGCCCAGAGATCTTCGGGACCACTGGCCTGGGCGCGGGCTATCTGACAGGCTGGCAAGCAGGACGTCTCGACCCGCATCCGCAGCGGCTCGCGAAGACTCGGCGGCGGCAGATGAGCTTCATGCCGTCGATGGCGCCAGGTGAGCGCGAATCCCATTGTCTGCGACCGGAGATCTGAAATCATGCGGATCGTGTTTCGCTGCGATCCTGCGGTTGAGCATGACTTGATGCGTCCCCTCCCGGCGCGCGCAGCCTTGCCGGATTGGCTGCGCACGATGCCGCGGACCGCTTTTTCGGAGTTGCACGGGCAGGATGTGCGAACAGTCAAGCAGTGTCCGCCCTTCGTCGACGCGATGTCGCATGGCTTCGTCATCCCCCTGCCCTGCGACGTCACCGTTCGCCACGGCGTTCTGTCCTGGGATTGGGATCATCCGGCGCTGACCGTCGAAGCCCACCCCCGCTCCCCGGTCAGTTTTCATGTTCCCGCGCAGGTAACGGGCACTCCGTTCTACAATTCCGACGTTGCGATCGTAAAGTTCAACAGCTTCTGGACGATCGAGCTCGAGCCGGGGTATTCGCTTTTCGCCACGCATCCCGTGAACCGCGCCGATCTGCCGTTCCGCTTGTTGTCCGGCGTCGTCGACTGTGACCGCTTTACCGACGTCGGCATACTGTTTCCGGCCGTCTGGACGGATGCGAATTTCGAAGGCGTGCTGCTCCGAGGCACGCCGATCGCACAATGCTTTCCGGTCGCGCGAGAAAAGCTGGATCTTCAATTCCAGCCCTTGTCTGCGGAAGCAGCGGAGCGGTATCAGTCGACCGCAAATCTTTTGCTGTCGCATCCCGGCGCATATCGCCGGCGATTTCGCGTGCGGCGCGAGCGCTCAAGCCTCAAGCAAACGACGCAGGTGAGCTGAGTTCAGCCAAAGGCAGCCTTTCTTGGCCGACGCCAGCGCCTGGGCGATCCGACCGAATGTGTCGGGCCGAAGTCGTATCGCCCGTCGATAACAGTCCATCGCACCGTCGAGATCGCCGACGTTTTGCAGATTGAGCCCCAGGTTGACGTGCGCTTCAGGGGTGTCCGGCTGCCCCTCGATGCTCCGCCGATAAGCGCGGATGGCTTCCCGCGTGTCGCGCAAGTCTTCGTGAACCAATCCGAGCGCGAACCAAGCTCGGCCATCGCCCGGTCGAAGCATTACGGCGCTCTCCAGCGCGGCGCGGGCCAATTGCAGTTCACCTGTTTGTCTCAAGCACGCTCCAAGCGCTGCTCTCGCCTCGGCGAGATCGGGGGCAGCCTCGAGCGCCCGTCGAAAAGCGACGATGGCGTCGTGCGGACGATTGAGCGCCTGAAGAAGCGCGCCCAAGCGCACAGAGTCCATCGGATCCGCCGAGTATTCCGCCGCACGCGCAAAGGCGAGCACAGCCGTTTCTGGATGGCCTGCTTTGCGAAGCGCCTCGCCCACATCCCTCCAGCCGTCAACGAAGCTCGAAAAACGGCGCGACAGATCTTCCAAAAGTGGTCGCACCTTCTCATCGCCGGACTCGATGCGCGTCGCGCACGCGAGAAATGCAGGCTCCGGCCGATCGGGAGCCAAGCGCTCGGCGCGCTCCAACCATATTTTTGCCTGCACAAAGTTTCCCGCGGCGCGCGCCGCCCGCGCCGCAAGCATCAGCGTCGGCGGATGATCGGGGCGTAAAGTCAGGCTGGACTTTGCCCAATGCTCGGCATCGTCTATGTTGCCGCGTTGGAGAGCGATCGTCGCCGCCAGTTGATGCACGGCCGCGTCCTGCGGAGCCGCGTCCAAGATTCGCTCGCAAAGAACCGCCGCACTCTCGACCTTACCGGCGCGGAGTTCCATTAAAACGCTCTCAAACTGAGACTGTCGACTCGCTTGTGGTTCTGTCATCCAATCCTGAAGTCTGAGATAACCGCCAGGACTATACGACTATGCACGCCTGGCGAGGCGCGAAATTTCTTCCAGGTCACGAGGACGCGCCCCTGCCACCTCCTGGAAGCGTACGAATGAGGTATTCTTCCACGTCTGACGCGGACCAACATCATTCTCAAGCGTCATCCGGCGACCCAGCGCTGGAAAAAGCCTATTTGACCAGGCTCTGAGCCAGAAGACATCGCCCGCATGGTGTTGTTTGCCTCGATCAGCCGGCGCATATGCAGATCGCCCAACTCTTCGTTCTGCCTGTCAATCGGTGGTAAGGCCTTTGGTAGACAGGCTTGCGAACGCGGCCGGCTAAACTCTCCTCAACCCGAAAGGACTTGTCATCCCGTGACAGTCGAACGAATCAATCCATGACGATCGAGCTCGAACCCGTCCTCGACCCTGATCTGCGAATCATCGACCCGCACCACCACCTATGGGACGACGCGCGCGGCCGCTATCTGCTCGACGAGCTGCTGCGCGACGTGAACAGCGGGCACAATGTCCTCGCGACCGTCTTCATCGAATGCGGCGCCATGTATCGCGCGAGCGGTCTCGAAGCGCTGAAGCCGCTGGGCGAAGTCGAATTCGTGAACGGGGTCGCGGCGATGAGCGCGAGCGGCGTCTACGGGCCGGCGCGTCTCTGCGCCGGCATCATCGGCTTCGCGGACCTGCGGCTCGGCGAAGGGGTCGAGCCGGTGCTGGACGCCATGACGCGCGCCGCCGGCGACCGCTTCCGCGGCATCCGCCAGCTCGTCACCCATGACCCGGAGGTGCGGCTCCACCGCTCGCCGGGGCATCTTCGCGATCCTGACTTCCGGAAAGGATTCGCCTGTCTGAACCATCGCGGGCTCAACTTCGAGGCCTGGCTCTATCACTCGCAGCTGCCCGACCTGATCGACCTCATGGAGCATCATCCGGAGGCCAAGGTCGCGCTGAACCACATTGGCGGCAGGGTCGGCGTCGGCGCCTATGCGTCCCGCCAGGACGAGGTGAAAGCGGCCTGGACGCGAGACATCAAGGCCCTGGCCCGTTATCCCAATCTGCATGTGAAGCTCGGCGGTCTTGGCATGCCGCTTTGCGGCTTCGGCTTCGAGACCCGCCAGCAGCCCTACCCTTCCGAGGGCTTGGAGCAAGCTTGGCGGCCTTGGTTCGAGACTTGCATTGCGGCATTCGGGGTCGGCCGATGCATGTTCGAGAGCAATTTCCCGGTCGACCGCGTCTCGTCGAGCTACCGCAACATTTGGAACGCGTTCAAGCGCATCGCCGCCGGCGCCTCCGCCGACGAGAAAGCGGCCCTGTTCAGCGGCGTCGCCGGACGGTTCTACGGCATCGAGATCTGACCGCCTGCGGCGGCGGCGGAATGGCGGCGACCTCGGCCGCTGGCCGCAGCGCGGATCTGGCAAGCGGGGTCCCTGACTAGTTCCCAGACAGTCGAGGTTTGACATAGGGTTCCCCCCTATTCTATCGACGCCAGGCAATGGCTCACACGATCCGCGAAAAGCAAAAGCTCGACCCGCGTGCGCAGAATGCGAGGCCAAGTGGAGGCGATTGAGCGCGCCCTCGAAAGCGAGGCCAGCTGCGAGCAGGTCCTGCATCTGATAGCGGGCGCACGCGGCGCCATGGCCGGGCTCATGGCTGAGGTGGTCGAAGACCACGTTCGAAGCCATCTTGTGGTCCCGGAAGAGGCTCCGGTGTCGGGGCGGCTGAGGATCGGCGACCTCGGCCTGGACGAGGCGCGATCTGGCAAGCGGGGCCGGACTAGTCCGCAGTCGAGGTTTGACATAGGGTCCCCGCTATTCTATCGACGCCAGGCGATGGCTCGCACGATCCGCGAAAAGCAAAAGTTCGACCCGCGTGCGCAGAATCGAGGCCAAGTGGAGGCGATTAGCGGCGCTCGAAAGCGAGGCCAGCTGCGAGCAGGTCCTGCATCTGATAGCGGGCGCACGCGGCGCCATGGCCGGGCTCATGGCTGAGGGTTAAACCACGTTCGAAGCCATCTTGGATCCTGAGAAGCATCCCGGAGCGCTCGATAAGGAGCGGCCGAGCAGCTCATGGATGTTATTCGAACCTATCTGAAATAGGAGGCCGGCGTGACCGACCAGCCTAACAGGATAGGGTTGCTCCAAAGGCCGAATCGATCTGTGCGCCGGTATCGTGGTGATCCGCGCACGCCTCACCGCAGTCGATGCGCCCATCTCGGTCCTCCCTCATCGCGCCACTGAATCACAGCAAGGTCGAATCCGGTCGAGCCAATGCGGATAACGGTTCGTCGACAATCAGCCGGATCGTCCGAAGCGGATGATCCCATCCAACCCGAGATTCAAAATCGACTTAGCTGAACTGCCCCCCGACCGTTTGTCCTCGCCCTGCACGATTCAGTCCCCACGGGCCGCGCCGACAAGCAGAATCACACAACGATTCTCATCGGCAGAGCCTTTTCCAACTAGAGTGCAAACCCGCCGTCGGCCAGATAGGCTTGGCCGGTCGTGAAGGCGCTCTCGTCGGAGGCGAGGTAGAGGGCGAGCGCGGCGATCTCCTCCGGCCTGCCGAGCCGACCCATTGGCTGGCGGTCGACGAAGGCCTGGCGGACGCTCTCGAGCGGCTGGCCGGTCGACTTGCTCAAGTCCGCCATCCGGCCATCGAGCGACGGGCTCTCGACCGTGCCCGGGCAGATAGCGTTGCAGCGGACGCCCTTGCGGATGAAGTCGGCCGCCACCGACTTGGTGAGGCCGATCACCGCGGCCTTCGAGGCGCCGTAGACATAGCGGTTGGGGATGCCGCGCACGGACGAAGCGCCTGAGGCGATATTGACGATCGAGCCTCTGCCCTTCTCCAGCATGCCCGGGAGAAAGGCGCGGATCGTGCGATGCATCGACTTGACGTTGAGGTCGAAGGAGAAGTCCCAATCGGCGTCGGAAGTGGTGAGGACCGTTCCATGATGGACGAAGCCGGCGCAGTTGAACAGGATGTCGATCGGCCCGACCTCGCGCGCGAGCGCCTCGACCGCCTCGTTCGAGCGGACGTCGAGCTTGCGGGTGTCGGCGTCGAGGCCCTTAAGGCCGGCGACGTCGATGTCGGTCGCGATGACGCGCGCCCCCTCGCGGGCGAAGGCCTCCGCCGTCGCGCGGCCTATGCCCGCCGCCGCCGCGGTCAACAACGCCGCCTTACCCGCCAATCGTCCCGCCATCTCACCCGTTCCTTCGGTTCTGTTTCGAAGCAGCCCTCGGGGGCCGCGCCGAGTTTCTAGGCGACATCGCGGCGCGTTCCTAGCCGGATGGCGCCTTTGGCCCACGCGCTTTGCGCATATTGCCAAGACGGGGAGAACTGGCTTAGACAACAGCGCCGTTCGAGCGGCGCCCCCGGCGCGACGCTCGAACCGGGCCGCAATAGCTCAGCTGGTAGAGCACGTCATTCGTAATGATGGGGTCGGGAGTTCGAATCTCTCTTGCGGCACCACTTATATTAACCCGTGGCCATATGAACGATTATCGGATGCTAGTCCGGCTGTGGTCCTCGAGCCGCCGCATCTTCTTGGGCCCAGTCGATGCGGGCTTGCGAGCGATCGTCGCTCGACATTGACGGTCGCCATCGAGGAAAACGGGACGCTTCGGCGCCGAACGCCTCGCTCGACCTACCTTCCCCGTTCCTTGACGACATTCTCCGCCACCGGGCAGGCCAAAAAACCTGCATGGGGCCTCCTGAGGTTGGTTGATTCGCAACTCTCAGCTTCGGAGACCCTTTCCTTTCCTCAACCGTCCCTCTCGTATCCGTCTGAACCCAGACAGGGCTTGGCCGACAAGGCAGAGGTGTTCCGGTTTGAGTGGCGGACTGACGTTCAACTCCAATAGGCCGGGTGGAACGACGATGAGAAGGCCCCCTCCGCAGCAAGCGTTACGGCCCCCGCGGGGACCATCGCCAATCTGGATCAGCATCAAAACGATGCTGTAATATAGTTCTGTTAGCCGGCGATGCATCGCAGCGCGCCGCTTCAACCTGTTCGCGCGGTCCGACGGTGGGGCCGACGGCGACGAAATTGACATTGTGGACGCCGATGAACTGCAGGATGTCGCGCGCGCGTATGCCGTCGCCATGTCGATGCGGCTCCCGGAAGAGGTCGAAGCCGATGTCGAGCGCGGCCGCGGCCGTCAGAATGTCGCGGCGAGGCGCGACAGGCTAGACTGGGTTCATCTTACTTTGCGTTTGCCGAACGTCGGCTGCACTTCCGGGATCGGCGGCATCTGCCAGGTCCCGGTGATAGGGATGCCGGTGTCGCGGTTGATCATAACTTCGATCACGGTGGGCGCGTTCGATCGGATCGCTTCGCGGTAAGCGTCGCCGAACTGATCGGGATGGTCGACGCGGATGCCGCGGCCGCCCATCGCCTCGGTCATCTTAACGAAGTCAGGGTTCCATAGCTTGCCGGTCTGCTCGTTGACGAAGCTCGTCCCGATTTCCCGGCCGTCGTGGTAGGCGCGCTGCAGGTCGCGGATGGTGCCGATCGCGTAATTGTTCTGCAAGACCCAGACGGCGGGTAGATTGTATTCGACGGCCGTCGCGACGACATGCGGCATCATCGTAAAGCCGCCGTCGCCGCAAAGCGTCACGCAAGGCGAGTTGGGACGCGCGAGCCTGGCGCCGAGGACGCCGGCGATGCCGAATCCCATCGCCGCGAAGCCGCCCGCCGTCAGATGCGTGCCTGCGATCTTCGGCTTCCAGTACTGCTCAGACCATACCTGGCAATTGCCGACGTCGTCGACCATCACAGTATCGGGAGGCGAAATCTTGTTCATATCCGCCAAGATCCGGCGCGGCTCGATGGGAACCTCGCTCGAGCGCTCGAAGGGATCGCAGAAGTTGCGCCAGTCGGCCCGCCAGCCGTCTATCTCCCTCTGCCAGGCGCTGCCGTAACCGAGGCGCACGCCCTTGGCGCGGGCAATGCGGGCGGCCTGGGCGAGGAAGGCTTTGGCGTCGCCGACCATGCCCATCTCGACTGGATAGTTGCGGCCGATCTCCTCCGGGTCGATGTCGACCTGGATGAGCCGCGTCGGAGGGATATTGTAGACGTATCCCTTGATCCACGACCCCGTGTGGAGATCGTTGAAGCGCGCGCCGATGGCGAGAATGACGTCGGCGTTGCGCGCGGCTTCGGTGGCTGGATATTCGCCCCAGACCCCCGCGACGCCAAGGTTGAGCCGATGATCCGCCGGAAGGGCGCCCTTGCCCATGAACGACGTATAGACGGGTACGTCGAGCTGCTCAGCCAGGGCGCGAAGCTCCTCATAGGCTCCCGCGACGCGCACGCCGCCGCCCGCCAGGATCAACGGCCGCTGCGCCCCGGCGAGAACGCTCAGCGCCTTCTCGACCGTCTCGTCGGCGACTGTCGTGCGCCAGTTCAGCGGCTGTCCGTGCGCATTGGGGTCCGGCGTCGAGACGGGCGCGGTCCTCATGTAAAGATCGTAGGGCATGTCGAAATGCACCGGGCCCGGTCGCCCCGTACGCATGAGCGTGAAGGCGTCCGGCAACGCCTTGACCAGGTCCTCGACCTTACGGATGCGCCACGATTTCTTGACGACCGGCGTGAACATCGACGACATGTCGCCGTGGTAGCGGTAGTCGTCCTGCAAAGCGCCGGTGTCGAACTGGGTGGTCGGAACATTTCCGGTGATGACGAAGAAAGCCGAACAATCGTAAAAGGCGTTTGCCACCGAAATCATCAGATTCATGGGGCCCGGGCCGGTCGATGCGTAGACGGCGAGCGGCTGCCCTGTCAGGCGAAAATAGACGTCCGCCATGAAGCCCGCCGACTGCTCGATCCGCGGCGAGATGTGGCGGATGCGATCGGTCTGCTTGTAGATCCCGTCCAGAAGGCCGATGGCCCCATGCCCGGCGTAACCGAGAATATAGGGCACCTTTTCCTTGACGAGATATTCGGCAATGATATCGGCGCCGCGCGTCTCATTGGAGCCCGCGGCGTAGCCTGTGAGCCCCGGCCGCATCCCGAACGAGGAAGAGGTCGATGCGGCCGGACGCGGGCGATCGAGTTCGTATGATCGTGACCAGTCACTCATCAACCACCCTCCCTTTTTATCCTCGCCGGCGCGTCCAGTTTTCGGCGCGCCGGTCGCTGTCAGAACGTCGTCGCCATCTCGGCAAGCTGATGATGGGCGCGCTCGCGCGCCGCGACAATTGGCTGCTGCGGGCCAGTCGTCGGCCCGATCAGAACGAAACGCGTGTCGCGGATCCCGACAAAGCGTAGCGCCTCGCGCAGGTATGGGCTCGCCATGTCGATCCGTCCGCGGTTCATGCCCGTCACAAAGTCGCTGCCGCACGCGAGGATCACGAGGGTGGGGCGGTCCTTCAGGAGGGGAATATAGCCGGTCGCCGGATCAAACCGAAATGTGAGCCCAGGCTGACTCACAAGGTCGATCCAATGCTTCAGCTTGTAAGGGATGCTGAAGTTCCACATCGGGGTCGAGATCAGCACGCGATCGGCGAGCGAAAAGCGCAGCGCCATGCGCTCGATGACGGCGAAGGCGTCGCGCTCCGTTGGGGTAAAAGCGCGTCCGCTGGTGATGGCATATTTGGCCTCGAGCGCCGGGCCCTCAAATTCAGGTAGGCGCTCCCGCCAGACGTCCATCACGTCGACGTCCCAGTTTGGGCGCGCCTCCTGAAAGCGTCCAACGAATGCATCCGCGCCCGCCGAAGACGCCGCCTCCCTGCGCGGCGAGCATTTGAGATGAAACAGTGTCGGCACGGGATCCGCCTTGTTCAGCCGAGAGCACGGATCACGGCGTCGGCGTTGGTGACGACGGATACGTTCTGCAACGCGAAGTCGATCGAGGCGCGGTGCCACGCCGCGTTCATCGTCGAGCAGCAATCCTCCGGCACGACAATGAAATAGCCCTTGTCGGC
Source organism: uncultured Alphaproteobacteria bacterium (assembly GCA_963820095.1). Taxonomy (GTDB): domain Bacteria; phylum Pseudomonadota; class Alphaproteobacteria; order Rhizobiales; family Beijerinckiaceae; genus Roseiarcus. The sequence goes on along the minus strand of CAWFZA010000022.1, from coordinate 26,606 downwards.
GCCGGTGCGCGCCGTGTGCTCGATCGACATGTTCGTCCAGGCGCCGGTGTCGATGATCATGTCGCGCCCTTGAGCTCGGAGAATGGTTTCGAGACGCGAGCCTTCCCATGCGCTCATCCGCATCTTCTCGACCACGAAGTCGCCCGGCTGAGGTTCAAGACCGCTGACCGGCGCCGCGCCCCAGGTGCCGCGCACCATCGCCTTGCTGTCGGCGATCCCTTCGAACAGCGGCGCGTTGAGCGTCAACCCCGGCGCGCCCGGCTCGACGACGAACCAGACGTGGATCACCGCGACGCCGCGGGCGCGCGCCGCTGCCGCCAGGCGACGGATGTTCTCGACCACGTTCTGCTCGCGGGCGTGAGCCGGCGCGCCGGACGAAGCGAAGGCGCCGCCCTCGCCGAGGACGTCGTTCTGCATGTCCTGAATGATGAGCGCGCAACGCCGCGGGTCGAGCGTCAGGTTCTGGACGAGCGACGGCGACGGCGAGGACGGCTGGCTCTCGACGCTGTGGCTTGAGCGAACGGCGGGCGCGGATGTCGCCGACCTCGCATTCATGTAAGGCTCGCGCCGCGCCCCGACCTTGGTCTCGATCCGATAGACCGAGTGGGTCGCAGTCAGAAACAAACTCTGGAAATCCGCTCCTCCCCACGCAAGATTGGCGACGTTCTCGGGCGCCCGCACCTTGCCAAGGAGGTCGCCCGAGGGCGCATAAACCCAAACGCCTCCTGGCGCGGTCACCCAGACATTCCCGCGCTGATCGCATTTCATTCCATCGGGCATACCCTGCTCGAGCGATGAGCGAATGCCCGAGGCGAAGATCCTCCCGCTCGACAGCGAGCCGGCGGGGGCGACGTCGAACACGCGGATCAGCGCCTGCACCGTATCGTTGATGTAGAGGCGCTTTTCATCCGGCGAAAAGCAGAGACCGTTCGGCTGATCGAACAGCAGGCGATCGACCAGCAGTTGCGGGGCCCCGCCACCCGGCGGCACGCGGTACACGCCCTGGAAGCCGAGCTGCCGCGGACGCTCGACGCCAAAGCCCGGCATCCGCCCATAATAAGGATCGGAGAAATAGATCGAGCCGTCGGAGCGGACGCAGACGTCGTTCGGACTGTTGAGCTCCTGACCGTCGAAATGGGACGCGAGAATCTCGCGCCGCCCGTCCGGCCGTTCGCGCACGAGCGAGGACGTCGCGTGCTCGCATACGACCAGGTTGAGATCGGCGTCATAGGTCATGCCGTTGCATTTGTTGGACGGCCGCCGCACTTCTGTGACGCCCCGTGTGGCGTCCCAGCGACGGCGCACGTCGGCCGGCATATCGGAGAACAGAAGGTAGTGGTCGACCGGATGCCAGATCGGACCCTCGGTGAAGGTGAACCCGGTTCCGACCTGACCGACCGGCGCGTAAGGATCAATCAGTTCCTCGAATTCCGGCCGCAGGGTCGAATGCGTCATCGCGCGTGATTCCTTCCTGACCGCCTAAGCCGGGAACCAGTTGCGCTTCGGCAGCGTCTGGACGATTGGACCAGGCACCGAATCCTGCAGTCGCGCAACCACGGCCCCGCTTTCAACCTTGGCCGGGCGATCGTGCACCGGCAAGATGAAGCGGGCGTTGGCGAGCACCTTCTTGATCGCCGCCTTCTCGGCGCGTTTGGTCGTGCCGTGATTGCCGGTGGTCTGCGGCTCGCCGTCATTGTTCTGGCGAAACGGCTCCACAAGCTGATCGTTGATGTCGTAGAGAACGTCCCCGCAGATCGTCGCCACGCCTTCGGCGGTGTGAACGTGGATGTTCATCGACCCCTCGGTATGCGCACCCGCAGCCTCGCAAAAGACGCCGGGCATCAATTCAACCGGGCCGCTGATTTCAAGGTCGAGGAAGCGCAACGCGCCCTTGCCGTGCAGGCGATCGATCAGATGCTTGATGTCGGGCGCGGGGTATTGCGGATGCATGAGGCCGGAGACGGAATATTCGAGCTCTTTGCGATTGACGACCACGGTCGAGTTCATGGGAAAGAGATCGTCCTTGCCGGCATGATCGATGTGCAGGTGAGTATGCAGCACGAAGCGGACGTCGCCCATGCGCACGCCATGCTTGGAAAGCTGATTCTCGATCATGTTCTCGTGGAACTGCAGCCCGCGCATGCCCAGCGTCTCCATGATCTGGTTCGAGCGGTAGCCGGTGTCGACCACAATCGGATAGGCGCCGCCAAGGATCAGAAATCCAAGCGTCAGGACGCGGCGCGTGCGCCCGCAGTCGCGACCGAGGACAAGGAAGCTCGATTCGAGCTCGATGTCGCCATAGTCCAGGATCTTGATTTCCAGCGGCACTATCCTCTCCCAACTTTCATGTTCCGTTTTGCGCTCTAAGGCGCGATTCGATAAACTCGCATCGCCGTGTCGTGCAGGATCGCCTGCTGTTCCTTGGGCGCGAGCGACGCCACCGCGTCCCTGTGAGCCGTCAGAAGCTCACCATACGAGGTCCAGAGCTTCTCAATCGGAAAGTTCGAGCCGAACAGGCACCGCCCCGGGCCAAACACGCCGACAGTCTCGCGAACAACGTCGGCGACATGCGCCGGATCATTGCGGTGCAGGAATGTGCCGAGAGCCGAAAGCTTGGTCGTCACATTCGGGCACGCCGCGAGGCGGACCATGCCTGCGCGCCATTCGGCGCGTCCCGCGGGCGATAGGTCTTCGAGCATGCCCGCGTGCTGAAGGACGAACGTGACCTTCGGGCACGACTTCGGCAAGATCGGCTGCGTCGGCCATTTGCGGCGCAAACACCTGCAAATCGAAGCTCAGGCCATAGTCGGCGAGATGGCCGACGTTGCGCTGGATCCTGGAATCCGCGGCAAGGTTAGATCGCGGGGCGAAGCGGTATTGCGGGTTCTCGTGCCAGTGCAATTGCATGCGCACGCCGCGCACCAGAGGATAGCGCGAAAGCCGGTCGAGCTGGGGACGCACGTCGTCGGCGCTGACGTCAGCATAAGCGACAATCGCGTGCGGCCAACCCGTTTTGTCGGCGGTCCGCTGCACCCAGGCCGCCTCGTCCTCATAAGCGTCGGGGCGCCAGTTGGTCTGCACGTAGACCGACTTGACGACGCCGAGACCATCGAGATCGGCGCGAAATTCTTCGATCGGATAGTCGCGCCGGATCGGCTCGTAAGGCCCGAAAATGCGCGGCTGCATCGGCCCCATGAGCCAAGGGAGGTCGGCCTGCCGCCAGATGTGGTGATGGCCATCGACGACCGGGATCACGCTGCTCTCCTGCGCCCCAGCGACAGCACATGATTGACGATCGCGGGCGTAGACCCGCCGTCAACCATGTCGTCAACGAGGGGAAAAATCGCGACCAGCGCCTCGGTGCGCGGACGGAAATCCTTGCCGACGGCGAGCGGGGTCAGCCAACTCAGCCGCCAGGCGCGGCGCGAGAGCCTTGCGACTGCGTCGGTGAGCGCGGTCGGTTCGCCACGCTCGAGGCCGTCCGAGACGATGAGCGTAATGGCGCCGCGCGCGTAGGACGAAAAGCGCGGCACCGCGAGAAACGCCTCGAGCGCATCGCCGATCCGGGTGCCTCCGTCAAAGTCGCTGACGATATGAGCCGCGCCGGCGAGCGCCTGCTCACGTCGCTTCAGCCGCATCGGCCGTGTCACCCGTGTGAGCCGGGTGCCAAACGTAAAGACCTCCACCCGTGGGCTTGCTTGGACGAGCGCATGGGCTAGACGCAAATTGTCTTCGGTGCGCGCCTTCATCGAGCCCGAGACGTCGATGAGGAGGAGCGCCTTGCGCGGCCGCATCCGTCGCTTGAGACGCGAGAGCTTGATGATCTCGCCGTCATTGCGGGTTGCATCGCGTAAGGTTCGGCGCAAGTCGACGACTGCGCCTCGCCGCGCCCGCCAGCGCCGGTAACTCATCCGCTTCGGCAGACGCCGAGCGGCTTCGCGCGCCAGACGGCGCAAAGCTTCGCCCGGTTCCGCCGGACCAAAGCGGCGTTCAACAAGCGCTTCGGCGCGCGTGGCAGCCTGACCGGATTCATTCGATTCTTCGGCGCTGATCGGTTCGTCCGCCCCGCGCCGATCTTCCTGGACGCGAACAACGTCTTCCTCTTCGCCTTCCGGCAGATCCTGCCCTTCGGCGCCGAGAAAGTGGATGTCGAACAAAGCGTGATAGGCGGCGTGACGTTCGGGCGGCGGGGCCAGGGTTGCAAGACCCGCGCGACGGATATCATCGGGATCGCGCGGCCCCAAAAGAACAATCGCCGAGAGGAACGCCTCCGTTTGCTCCGGCGCGACGGCAAAGCCATTGGCGCGGAGGATCGCGACAAACCCGATGAGCGGTTCGACGGCGCGCGGCGGCGGAGCGATCTCGCTCATGCGACCGACTCGGCGAGCATGGCGTCGAGACGGCCCGAAACGTAGGCGAGGTCCTCCTCGTCTTTGAGCGCGACGCCGATCGAGCGCTTGAACGCGTCGGGCCAGCGTGCGCCGCCACGATTGAGCAGTGTCGCGGCCTCGGCCCAGTCGACCGACTCGGAGATGCCAGGCGACTTGCTCAAGGGCTCGCGCCTGAGTTTGCCGACCGCAGCGACGACGGCGCGCGCCGTCGCCTCCGCGACGCTGGAGGCGCGCAGCATCACGATGCGGGCCTCACGCTCGGCATTCGGGTAATCGATCCAGTGATAGACGCAGCGGCGCCTGAGCGCCTCGTGCAAGTCGCGCGTACGGTTCGAGGTCAAAATGACGATCGGGCGCTCTGCGGCGCGAATCGTGCCACGCTCGGGAATTGAAATCTGGAAATCGGACAGGAACTCGAGCAGGAAGGCCTCGAACTCCTGATCGGAGCGGTCGATCTCATCGATCAGGAGGACCGTTGAATCCGGCGAGCGCAGCGCCGCCAGCATCGGCCGCTCGATAAGGAAGGGCTCGCCATAGATGTCGATGCTCTGCTCGCCGGCTTGCCGGATCGCCAGCATCTGGCGGGGATAGTTCCACTCATAGAGCGCCGACGAGGCGTCGATGCCTTCGTAGCACTGAAGCCGGATGAGGCGACGCGCCAGCACTGCGGCGACCGCCTTCGCCGCCTCCGTCTTGCCGACGCCGGGAGCGCCCTCGAGCAGAAGCGGCTTGCCGAGCGCCAGCGCGAGATAGGCGACCGTCGCCAGGCCCTCGTCGGCGAGATAATAGGCGGAGCGAAGCGCTCGCTCGAGCGCCTCCGGGCTATCGATCCCGACAATGTCAGCCCTGATCGCCATCGTGGGTGTCTAGCGCCGCGCCTGCGGCCGCGCGCCGCCTTGCGCCTTGATCGCGCGCAGCACCTTTTCGGGTGTGATGGGCAGTTCATCCATCCTGACGCCAACGGCGTTGAAGATCGCGTTGGCGATCGCGGGCATGACGGGATTAGCGCACATCTCGCCCGGGCCCTTGGCCCCAAAAGGACCATCCGGGGCAGGACGTTCGAGCACAGTGATGTCATGGGGGCAAATGTCGCCCGGCCCCGGCATCACGTACTCGACGAAATCGCGCGGCCCGTGGCTGGGATCGGGATAGTACGGCTCCGGGGTCTCGTAGAGCGCGTGGCTGATGCCCATCCAGGCTCCTCCGACGAGCTGTTGCTCGACCAGCCGCGGATTGAGAGCCCGGCCGAGTTCGTAGGCGCTGTCCATCCTCACCATCGCGACTTCGCCGGTTTCGTCGTCAACTTCGACTTCGGCGACGAGACAAGCGTGGGCGTAGCAGGTCGCTGGCGACATCTCTCCGGTTTCCGGATCGACGTCGGAAAGCGGCACGAGGAAGATGCCGCGTCCCGAGATCGTGCGCCCCTGCCGGAATTGCGCGGCGATGGCGACGTCCTTGGTTGAGATCGAACGGTGCGGCGCGCCTTTAACGTGAATGTTGCCGCGCCCATCGGTCTCGAGGTCAGCAACGTTGACTTCGAGCTCCTCGGCCGCCGCCTCCATCATCACGCCCGCGCGCTTCGCGCGCCGCGGCCATGACGGCGTTGCCCACCCGATGCGTCCCGCGCGACGCGAAACTGCCCATGCAATGGGGGCCGGTGTCGGAATCGGCCGTATCGACATACACGTCCTCGACCGGCACGCCGAGCGTTTCGGCGCAGATCTGGCGCGTCACCGATTTCATTCCCTGTCCCAGATCGATCGAGGACAGCGAGACGGTGAACTTGCCGCTTGGATTGGAATGAACCAGCGCCTGGCTCGGATCGCCGCCAAGGTTCATTCCGATTGGATAGTTCATCGACGACATGCCGCGTCCGCGGAGCTTGGCCATCTTATCTTCTCCTACCGCCGAACACTGACGAGAACCGGATCGCGCCGTGGGATGGCGCGGCCGCCGATGGCGGCGAAGGCGGGGTCGGGGACGTCGGCCGCAGCGGTTCGGGAGGCGGCGGCGCGGGACGATCGTAGGTTGTGCGTTGCTGGCCCGCGGGGCGGCTGACAAGGATCGGTTCGCGCGGCGTCGCCGGCACGGCGGCGCGCGTTCCCCCGCCGTCCTTGCGGGACGACATGCGCTTGAACTCGTCACGCATTGGCCATTTGGCCTTTTCCGCCGCCACCTGCACGCATTCGATGAGGGCCGTGTTCTTGGCCTCGCGCCGATGCGCTTTCATGTCCCCGTCGCGATAAGCATTGATGAGGCGGAACTCCATCGGGTCGATGCCGACAAGATGAGCGAGCTTGTCCATCTGGCATTCGATGGCGAAATCGACTGCGGTGACGCCAAAGCCGCGCATCGCCGTCGCTGGCACCCGATTGGTGAACACGCAATAGACGTCGGCGGACACGTTGGGGATCGTGTAGGGGCCCGGCAGGTGCGCGGCGCATTTGACCACGGCGTAGCTCGAGAGACGGGTATAAGCCCCGCTGTCGAACAAGCAGCGGAACTGGCGGGCGAGAATGCGTCCGTCGCGGGAAATCCCGTCCTTGATGAAGATGCGCTCGGCGCCGCGCGGAGCGCAATAGATCATCTCCTCCTCGCGCTCGATCACGTAGCGGACCGGCCGGCCGGTCAGCATCGCGCCCAGAATGGAGAGCGGCTCGGTGACGGTGTCGACCTTGCCGCCGAACCCGCCGCCGACTGTGCCGCCAATGAAATGAAGCGTGTTCGACGGCACATCGAGGATCTTCGCGCAGGTGTCGAGCGAGAAGAACAAAGCCTGGGTCGACGTGTAGACGACGTAGCGGCCGTTGGTGTCGGGGGCCGCGATCGAGCCGTTGGTTTCGGTCGGCGCGTGCTCGATCGGCGACATCTGATAGCGCTGCTCGAGAATGTGATCCGCCGCGGCGAAGCCGCGCTCGACGTCGCCGAAGCGAATCTTCTGGTGATCGTAGATGTCATGGTAGGTGAAGGTGTTTTTGGGATAGGTCTCGTTGATCGTCGGCGCGCCGGGCTTCATCGCCTCCTCGACGTCGAAAACCGTCGGCAGCGGTTCGTAGTCAACGCGGATCTTCGCCAAGGCCTCGAAGGCTTCGCGCTGGCTGTCGGCGACGACCGCGACGATGGGCTCGCCCTTGTAACGGACCTTGTCGACAGCGAGGGTCGGCTCATCATCCTTGCCGAAATTGATCAGGCTCAAGAGCGTGTTGAGATTGTGAGGCACGTCGGCGCCGCGGATAATCCGGCGCACGCCCGGGTGCCGCTCGGCTTCAGAGAGGTCGATGCGGCGGATGCGGGCATGGGAATGAGGGCTGCGCAAGACCTTGAGGTGCAGCATGCCCTGCAGCTTGTGGTCGTTGAAATAAGTCGAGGTCGCGGTGACATGGCCGAGCATGTCCTGCCGCTGCGTGGGCTTGCCAATCTCCTTGAGATTGTCATCCCGCTCGTCGGCAAAAATGTCCTTGCGCAGTTCAAGCATTAGTCACCCTTTCAGGCGCGCCGTTCGGCCCGCCGCGCGGCGGCGGCGAGAACGGCGTTGATGATCGACTCATAGCCGGTGCAGCGGCAGATGTTGCCGGAAATCGCCTCGACAACCTCGACGCGGCTGGGATCGGGGTTGCGATCGAGGAGCGCCCTCGCCGCCATGAGCATTCCCGGCGTGCAATAGCCGCACTGCGCGGCGAAATTATCCATGAACGCCGCTTGAAGCGGATGAAGCTCAGGACCGGTCTTGAGGCCATCGGCGGTCTCGATCGATTTCCCGGCGACCGTCTCGGCGAGCGTTATGCAGGATAGCACGGGTTCACCATCGATGAGCACCGTGCAGGCGCCGCAGCCCCCCTGCCCGCAGCCGAACTTGGGCGAATGATCCCCGACTTCGTCGCGCAAAGCCGAAAGAAGGCTCATGCCTCCGTCGACGAAGATCGCGACGTCGCGGCCGTTGTGTCGAAATTGTAGCGGCGTCTTTGCCATTCGATCGTCTTTCTTCAGCCGTCCTGCCCGAGCAACAGCCGGCGCAGATGCACCCCGACGACTTCGCGGCGATACCAGGCGCTGGCGATCGCGTCCGTCGCCGGCGACGTTCCTTCAGCCGCGGCAGCCACCGCCGGGGCGACGCCGGACTCGTCAAGCGTCTTGCCTTCAAGCGCCCGCTCGGCGGCCTTCGCTCGAATGGCTGTCGGCGCCATTGCGCCGTAAGCGATGCGGGGGGCCGAAACGCGTCCGCCGACCGCTGAGAGGGACACAGCGATCGACAGCACGGAAACGCCCTTCGGCTTGACCCGCGCCACCTTGCGGAAGCGGAACGCCTCGGGACTCGACGGCCGGTCGCACGTGACGCTAAGCACGAGCGCGCCCGGAGACCGGTCGCGGCTCGCCAGAAATTCCTCGAGCGCCATATCCCGCGCGCCATAGCCGCTCATGACCGACACCGTTGCATCGAGCGCGAGCAGCGCGACGGCAAGATCGCCGTATGGCGCAGGGGCGAAAAGATTGCCGCCGACGGTCGCGTTCGTGCGAACGGCCGGACCGCCAATCAGGCGCGCAGGCGCGTGCAGAAAGGACAGCTCGCGCTCTCGCAAGATCTGGGACAAGGTCACGCCGGCGCCGATCGTGATGCGCGCGCCGCTGGCTCGAATCTGGGTCAGCGAACGATCCTCGAGGCGCACAATCGTGGCGATCGAGACATCGCCTTCGTTCAGCGCCCGCATGACCAGGGTGCCGCCGCCGATGTAGCGCGCAGAGCGGTCGGACAGCGCGGCGGCCGCCTCAGTCGGCGTGCCAAAGGTCTTCACTGTCACTGGCATCGTGAACCGACCCTTTCACGGAGACTCGCTGAGGTGCTTACGTATCGCGTCGAAACCAGCCTGAAAAATTCCGTCGCTGACCAAGTCGCTCATGCTCTTCTCTTCCCCGGCCCGAGCCGTAAACCGCGCCTCCCAATGCCAGAACGTGCGGTCGCCGTCAGTGACCGGCAAGAGCCGCACGTGGGCGACATAGTTGAACAGGGGGATCGGCGTATCGAGCAGGCAATAGCTGAAGCTCTGCTCAAGGTCCGAGAGCGCGAGCAGTTGCTCGCGCAACTCCGAGCCGTCGGCGAGCTTGACACGGCGCACGCAGCCGATGCGATCCGCGCTTTGGTTGCGTTCGATGGCGCTGGTCGCAAGGGCAGGATGCCAGCGATCGAAGCCGTTGAAGTCGCGCAGCACTCCCCAGACCTGATCGGTCGAGGCGTCGATGATCGTACTCCTGACCACGTGAGCCATCTCTAGCCGCCGAACGCCCGCTTGAGCGCGTCGAACCCACCCTGAAACACGCCCCCGCCAATGTTGGCGATGAGCTCCCCTTCGCGCTCGGGCGCGCAGTCGAATTCCGCTGTCCACTCGGCGAAGGTTCGTTCTCCGTCCGTCACCGGCGTCAGACGCAGCGTCGCGACATAGTTCTCGACCCCCATCGGCGATTCCAGGATCCCATAGGTGCAGAACATGTCGTAGTCGGAGAGGCCGAGCAGCTTTTCCCGGATCCGGTCGCCGTTGCGCAAGCGGAAGTCGCGAACGCAGCCGATCTTGTCGGAGGGTTCCCCGCCTTCGATGCGGCTCTCCGCGATCGCCGGATGCCAATTGGGCATGCCGTTGAAATCGCGCACTCGGGCCCATACCCGATCGCTGCGGCCGTTGATCACGCTCGAAACAAAAACCCGTGCCATGGACCTGCCTAGCTCCTCTTGCGGGGCAAGGATCGACCGGATCCACCACTCGGGGGCGCGCCATCAGGCTCCTTCTTTGGCGCAGTATCCTTGCGAATCCCTTGCATGTCGCGCGCCTCGCGAATGAGGCCAGGCATTCTTGCCAGACTGCCGCCCTCGATGCCGATATCGGACAGGAGCGAGTCGATGAGGGGCGCCTGGACGCGGTAGCGAAGGGCCGAGTCGATCACTTCGTCGGTCGCGCTGCGCCCGCCATTGCCGTTCGAGTGACCGCCATTCAGGCCGTCGACCTGGAGAATCCGGATGCCCTCGATCTTCTCCATGGGCTTCACGCTTTCGCGCACGATGCCCTCGATCCGGTCAAGCAGCTTCCGGCGGAACAACGAGGCGCGGGCGGGTTCGGACAGCACGTTCTCGGCTTCGTTCAGGAGCCTCTGCGCCTCGGCCTCGACCGCTGCGCGCACCCGCTCCGCGTCCGCAGCGATGCGCGTTTCCTCGGCCGCCTTCTCGGCCAGCAGCACTTCGATCGTCTGGCGCCGACGGGCGACCTCGGTGTCGCGCACCGTGGCGACCCGCTCCTCAGCTTCCGTGGCGCGAGCTTTCGCATTCTCGGCTTCCGCTTGCGCCGCCGATTGTTCGAGCGACTTCTGATAGAGGGCGATCGCCTTCTCCATCAGCGCGGTCTCGACCACCCTCTCGCGCTCCACCTCGAGCTTGCGCAAGTCGCGCTCGCGCGTGACTCGCGCTTCATCGATGCCGCGGTCGGACGCGATTCGGGCGCGCTCGACGTCCTCGCGGGAGGCGATCTCAGCCTCCTGCAACGCCTGCAGGCGCCCGATCTCGAGCTGCTCGATCGAGCGGCGCCGTTCAAGCCGCGCGGCGTCCAGGACCTGTTCGCGCTCGACGTCGGTCTTCTCGATTTGCTGCTTGGCGGCGATTTCCGCCTGCCGCACGGAACGATCAGCGCCGATACGCTCGGAGCGCTTGGAGGAGAGTGCAATGGTGCGCTCCTCGTCGGCGATTTCGATCGCCTGTTTCTGCTCGATGTTGAGCACTTCGCGCGCTTTTTGCGAGGCGATACGGTCGGCTTCAAGGGCAAGCTCGACACCAATGCGCTGGCGCTCCACTGCGTCGCGGCGCCTGAGCTCGGCTGCTTCGAGCGCTTCGGTTCTCGCGATCTCGCGGCTTCGAGTGTCCTGATCGGCCTCGATCCGTTCGGCCGCGACGGCCCTTTCCTGCGCGATGCGAGCGGCTTCGATCGCCTCGCGCGCTTTGATGTCCGCCTCCTCCAGAGCCTGTGTGCGAACGATCTCTCGCGCCCGCACTTCCTGGTCCTTGGCGATCCGGTCGGCCTGGATCTTCCTATCCTGAGCGATGCGCGCCAGTTCGACGAGCTCCCGCGCTGCGATTTCCGCCCTCTCGAGATCTTCGTTGCGGGCGATCTCGAGCCGCCGGGTCTCCCGATCGGCGGAGATCGTCTCGGCGGTCGTCGCCTTCTCCTGGGCGATGCGCGCTGCGCGCGTCGCCTGCAGCGCCGCAATCTCGGCCTCCTCGATCGCTTGCCGGCGGGCGATCTCCTCGCCTTGGGTTATTTGCTGGCTCTCGATTCGGGCGAGCGTAATGGTCCTCTCCTGCGCGATCCGGGCCGCTTCAATCGCCCTGCGGGCGGAAATGTCCGCCTCTTCGAGCACCCGATTGCGCGTGATTTCGAGCGCCCGAACGCGCTCCTCCTGAGCGATGCGGGTCGCCTCGGTTGCTTCGCGGGCGGCGATTCCAGCTTCCTCGATCGTCTGATTGCGGGTGATTTCAAGCGAACGCGTCGCCTGATCGGCGGTGATGCGATCGGCCGCGATCGTCTGCTCGCGCGCGATCTTCGCCGCTTCGATCGCCTGCTGGGCGGTTATCTCGGCCTCCTCGATCGTCCGGGTCCGGGCGATCTCCAGCGCCCGCACGCGCTCGTCAGCAGCGATCCGCTCGGCGTTGATTGTCGTCATCTGCGCGATACGCAGCTTTTCCGTGGTCTCCCGCGCCGCAATCTCTGCCTCTTCAACCGCTCTCGTCCGTTCAATCTCGCGCCGGCGCGTCTCCTCCTCGTTGACGATCCTCAATTCGGTCACCGCCCGTTCCTGAAGGATGCGCGCCTTCTCGACCACCTCCCGCGCCTCAATCTCAGCCTCTTCAACGGCCCGCGCGCGCTCGATCTCGGTCTGGCGGACTTCGCGCTCCGAGGCGATGCGAGCGGTGTCGACGGAACGCTGGTTCGTGATGCGTGCTCTCTCGATCCCCTCACGAGCCGAAATCTCGATCTCCTCGACCGCGCGCGTGCGCTCAATTTCCTTCTGGCGGACTTCGCGCTCCGAGGCGATGCGCGCCTCGCTGATCGCCTGGTCGTTGGCGATGCGCGCCTTCTCGATCGCCTCGCGCGCTGAGATCTGGGCCTGCTCGGCTTCCGTCTCGCGCAGCGCACGTTCGCGGGCGACTTCCGTGCGTTGCACTGCCCGCCTGACCTCGATGTCGCGTTGTTGCGCCAAGCGAGCCGCTTCGCTGTCGCGCTCGATGTCCAGCGCCTGACGCTCTGCCTCCAAATTGCGCGTGCGGATCTTGATCATCGAATCTTGTTCGATGTCATTGCGCAACTTTCGCCGGTCTTCGATGTCCTCCATCAGGCGAGTTCAGACCCTCGGCGTCGAAGCGGTTCGAGGGATTGAAGAATTCTAGATCCGTCTGATCGAGGTCGGTGATGGCGACCAACTCAAGCTCCAGACCGTTCTGGGCCAACGCCTCCTGTGCCGCGCTTTTGATACGTGCAACATAATCGCCGCGTTGCTCGTGCATCTGCTCCATTGTCATCTCGGAGGCGACAGAGCGCAGGGCGGACACAAACTTGCCGGACAACAAGGCATGGAGCCGTTCAGGTTCAAGCGTGCGCCGCCCGAGCGTTGCTGCCGCGATCGCTACGGCCTGGCGGGTCGCCTGGACGCGAACATAGAAGTCGGCCTCGATGTCGATGCGCATGCGGTCTCGGGTGATGAGGGCGCCCCCTTCTCGCGCACGATCTGCATCGGCAGCACGTTCATATTGACGGGGGTATAGTCGTGGATGAACGGCAGGACGAAAGCGCCGCCGTTGATCACCACCCGCTCGCCGAGAAAGCCGGTGCGCACGAACGACACCTCGCTTGACGAGCGATGATAGAGCCAGTTGACCACGTAGACGACGATCACGATGACGATGATCGCGACGATCAGCCAGAGGATCAGAGTTCCGATCAAGAGCCCCGACATGTTCCCATTCCTCCTTTGCGGGCCGCTCTTTGCGGCGCGGCCCTCGTTGTCACCGTCTGCTGATCGATTTGAACCGGCGGACCTGGTCGGTCAGCGCGGTTTCAACCGGCAGGCGCTCCATCGATGAAGCGCCGTAAAATCCGTGGCAGGTCTTCGTCGACTTCATGATGAAGTCGGCGTCAGCGGGCTCGGCGATCGGGCCGCCATGCGCGAGAATGAGAATATCAGGCCTGACCTTCACCGCCGCGCCGGCCCATGCGTCGATCAGGGTCGGACAGTCCTTCAGCTTGAGCGCGGTCTCGGCGCCGATCGAGCCGCCTGTCGTCAGTCCGAGATGACAAACGATGATGTCTGCGCCCGCCTTCGCCATCGCTTCCGCCTCGCGCTCATTGAAGACATAAGGCGTGGTCAGTAGATCCTTCTGGTGCGCGGTCGCGATCATGTCGACCTCGAGACCGTAAGACATTCCGGTCTCCTCGAGGTTCGCGCGAAAAGTCCCGTCGATGAGGCCGACCGTCGGAAAGTTCTGCACACCGGCAAATCCGAGCGCCTTGATCTCGTCGAGGAAGACGTCCATCCGGCGGAATGGGTCGGTGCCGTTGACGCCCGCAAGCACCGGCGTGCGCTTGACGACCGGAAGCACTTCGCGAGCCATGTCGATGACAATCGCGTTGGCGTCGCCATAGGCTAGGAGGCCAGCCATCGAGCCACGTCCGGCCATGCGATAGCGGCCGGAATTGTAAATGATGATCAGGTCGACGCCGCCCGCTTCCTCGCATTTGGCGGAAAGCCCGACGCCCGCGCCGCCGCCAACGATCGGTTCGCCGCGCGCGGCCATCGCACGGAACTTCTCCATCAACGCCGATCGGGCCAATGCGGTCATTCGCGCGCCCCTGCGCGAAGCCGCGCGCGCTTCTCGCCATGCAAAGCTCGAAAGGCGGCGACAATTGCGGCTGCGAATTCGGGATCGTTGATGTGCCGCTTGACGCGGATCAACTGGCGACTGGAGGTCTGGCGCACCGTCCGCTCGAGCGCCGCGAACAAAGCCCCGTCGGCTCGGGGATCGTGGAACGCCTGGCCAGGCCGATCGAGCGCCGAGACGCCGAGTTCGGGGAGGAGGAAGCGCACGGGCCCGTCCATCAGGTTCAGCCTTTCGCCGATCCAGCGGCCGATCTGCTCGTTCTCCGCTTCGGTCGTGCGCATGAGCGTAACTTGAGGATTGTGCGCGTGCAGGAGCCGACCCTTGTAGGCGGCCGGCACGGTGTCGAGAGCCCCAAAATTGACCATGTCGAGCGCGCCGACCGAGCCGACGTAAGGGGTGCGAGTGCGGATGATGGCGCCAAAGCGATCTTCGTCTGCAGGCAGCATGCCGCCCATGAGCATGTCAGCTACTTCGGTCGTCGTGACGTCAATCACGGCGGAAATGGCGCCGGAATCGACCAATTTCTCCATCGAACGGCCGCCAGCGCCGGTGGCGTGGAAGACGAGGCATTCCCAATCCGCCGTCAACGCCGCTGTGACCTGCTGCACACAGGGCGTCGTCACGCCGAACATGGTGAGGCCCGCGGACGGAACGGCGAGGCGGCGCGATCTCGCAGCGCCAGTTTCGCGCTTCGCCTCGAGGCGGCCCATCACCATACCGATCAACGCTTGGGCGCCGTTGGCCAGCACCTGCCGAGAGATCGAGTTGAGGCCTTGGACGTCTGTGACCGAATACATCATCGTGATGTCGGTCGGGCCGACATAGCGACTGACGTCGCCAGACGCGATCGAAGAGATTAGCAATTTGGGCGCGCCAATGGGCAACGCGCGCATCGCCGGGGCGACGATCGAGGCTCCGCCCGAGCCGCCTGCGCTGATAATGCCTGCGACGTCACCCTGTCGCTTGATCCAGGTCTCGAAAGCGTCCGCCATTGCCGCGACCGAAGCGCCACGGTCTCGGCCAAACACCGCTGAGCCGCCGCGGCCATGGTTGAGCGCGATCTCTTGCGCGGTCACATCGCAGGTCGCGGGCTTGCCGCTCGTCGACACGTCGACAAGCCGCGTCCGCAAGCCGCTCGCGACGATGAGGTCACGGATGAAGCGGAGCTCAACGCCCTTCGTGTCGAGCGTGCCGGCGACGATGACCACGGGCGGCCCGGAGGGCGCCGCCACGGCACGGGATACGGACCCTGCTTCGATCCTTCCGGGCGCAGGCGAAGCGATGCGCGCGGCCGACTCGATGCGTGCGTTGGGGGCAGGTTGCGACCAGCGTGTGGGGGGCGCTGGATTCGAGACATAGATCCGAATCGGTGCGCCTGACGGCTTCGCCGCGCTTGTGGGCTGAGGCGGAGATTCGCCTCGCTGCTCGGCGGGGCGGTCCGGTTCGGCGGCGTCGGAATGGCGACCCACGCCCAACAGGCGCTGCTGGAGTTCGCGGTCTGCCGCAAGCCTGCGCGACTCAATGATGCGGTTGACCCGCCCGTTGACCATGATGGCGACGTTTTCGGAGATCGTTGTCGCCACACCGATATTCTGCTCGATGACGAGGATCGCCATGTCGGTTTCCTCGCCCAAACGCAGCAACATCTCCTCGACTTGCGCCACGATGACCGGCGCGAGACCCTCGGTCGGCTCGTCCATGATGAGAAGGCGGGGGTTGGTCACGAGCGCGCGCGAGATCGCCAGCATCTGCTGCTCGCCGCCGGAGAGTTGCGCGCCCCCGTTATTGCGGCGCTCGGCCAGGCGGGGGAAGGTGTCGTAGACGCGCTCGACGGTCCACGCGCCGCGCTCGCGAGCCTGCGTCATGCGCAAGTGCTCGTCGACTGTCAATGAGCGCCACAGCCGCCGCCCCTGCGGGACGTATCCGACGCCATGGCGAGCGATGTTTGCGGGGGGAAGACCGAGGAGCTCCTGCCCACGCATGCGGACCGTGCCGCTCGAAGCGCGGACGAGCCCCATGATCGTCTTGCAAAGAGTTGTCTTGCCCATGCCGTTGCGGCCGACGACCGACAGCACGCCATGGTCAAGCGTCAGGTCCACGCCCTGAAGCGCGTGCGAGCGGCCGTAATAGACATTGAGGCCCCTGACGTGGAGCATGACGTTCGCCTCGGAACGCCGCGGCTCAGCCATGGCCGCCTCCAAGATAAAGCTCCTGAACCTCAGGATCGGCCTCGATCTCCTGCGGCGAGCCTTCCTTGAAGATCCGACCGTTGTGCATCATGGTCACCCGCTCGACCACGCGCAGCGCCACGTCCATGTCGTGCTCGATGACGATGTAGCCGATATGCGAAGGCAGTGAGGAGAGGATGTCGACGAGCTCCGCTCGCTCGGTCGGCGATAGCCCGGCCGCCGGCTCGTCGAAAAGGATGAAGCGCGGCGCGCCCGCGAGCGCCAGCGCAATCTCGAGCTGCCGCTGCTGGCCATAGGCCAATTCCGCCACCAGCCGATCCTTGATCGGCGTCAGATGAACCGCCTGAATGAGCGATTCCGCAGCGTTGACGAGGGCGTCATTACGCCGCGGCCGAATGAACGAGTAACGGCCGCGCGAGACCCCGCGACAGGCGAGATACACGTTGTCGAGCACGGTGAGGCCGGGAAAGAGCGCAGAAATCTGGTAGGTTCGGCGCAATCCGCGACGGATCCGCTCGTAGGGCGGAAAGAAGGTCACGTCCTCGCCGAAGAAGCGAATTGTTCCCGAGGATGGGGGAAAGTCGCCGGTGATGCAATTGAACAGCGTCGTCTTGCCCGCGCCGTTCGAGCCGAGGACGGCCCGCCGCTCGCCCGGCCGGACCGTGAGCGAAATATCGGTCAGGGCGGCAAGCGCGCCGAACAGCCGGGTCACGCCGCGCAGCTCGAGCGCGTTGGCGGAGCCGACGGTGGAGAGGCGCTGCGCGACGCTATCCATGGCCGCCGCCGGTCGATTGTGCGCGTGGCGATCCAGCCCGCGCCCGATTGCGCCAGCGCGCCCACAAACCAATGATCCCGTCTGGGGAGAGGAATACAATCGCCAGGAAGCCGAGACCGATCAAGAGCCGAAACCGGTTGCCGTCGAGGCCGAACGCGACCAGGACGTCGAGCGCGAAGGTCTTCAGCACCGCATAGATAAGAGCGCCGATGAATGCGCCGATAGGATTGCCGATCCCGCCAACGACGGCGATGACGAGGATGTCGATCGCCGCCGAGACGCTGACCGTCCCCGGCGCGATTTCGCCGTAGCTCCAGACCAGGAGAATGCCGCCGAGCGCCGCGATGACCGCCGCAAACATATAGGCCGCGACGCGATGGGCGTTGACGTTGAAGCCGAGCGCGGCCATGCGCCGGGGGTTGTCGCGGATGCCCTGGAGCGCAAGCCCGAAGGGCGCTCGGGCGACGTAGGAAACCGCGAGCCAACACAGGAAGGCGACGCCAAGCTCGAGATAGTAGGAGGGTACGTCAGCGTGCCAGTTGACGCCCAGAAACACCGGCGTCGGAATGCTGTTGATGCCGGTGTGGCCGTTGAAGATCGCGTAATTCTCGTTGGCGAAATAAAAGAAAGCCGCCGCGATCGCGAGCGTGATCATGATTGTGTAGATGCCGGCGGTGCGCACGGCGAGCGCGCCAATGATGGCCCCGACAATCATGGAGAGAATGAGAGCCGCCGGAACCGCGAGCCACCATGGCCAACCAATTCCGCCCGGCATGCCGTTCACGCCAAGGATCGCGACGACGTAGCCGGCGAAACCGGCGATCGTCATCTGCGCAAGGCTCACCATGCCGCCGTAGCCGGCGAGGAACATCAGGCTCAGTGCGATCGTTCCGAGCAAATACGACCAGCCAAAGATCTGCGTGAGCACAAAACTGCTAGCGATCAACGGCATGATCACGACGACAACGCCAACGAGGACTACCGCGGGATTGATGTTCTGCAGCCACGCGGGCTGTGAGGCGGCGCTGGACGCGGCTCTCGCGCGGCTCTCGGCGAGCGCCATGGGCCTAGCGTCCCACCAGAAGGCCCTGCGGCCGCACGGCCAGCACGAGCACCATGATCAGGAAGGTGAGAACGATCGCGTAGGTCGGGAAATAAGCAAGCCCGATCTGCTCGGCGAGGCCGATGATGACAGCCCCGAGCGCCGCGCCCGGAATCGACCCCATGCCGCCGACAATAACCACGATCAACGAGGCGAGCAGGAAGCGCGTGTCTTCACCGGGAGAGAGGGATTGGAAGGTTCCGCCGACCACGCCCGCCATCCCGGCAAGCCCGGCGCCGAACGCGAATACGGTGACGAAGACAAGCTGTATGGGCACGCCCATCGCGGACAGCATATCGCGGTCGTCGACGCCGGCGCGAACGATCATGCCGATCCGGGTGCGGTTGAGGACCAGCCACATGCCCAAACCGATCACCACCGAGGCCAAAAAGATGACCAAGCGAACGATCGGATAGGACAGATAGACCGCCTCGCCCGAGGACTTGACCGCCGTGATCAGCGGCAGGTCCATCGGCCCGCGAAGCCATGTCGGCGTCTGAATCTGCCAGGAATTGCCGCCGAACCACCACAGCATGAGGTCGGCGAGCACGATCGAAATCCCGATCGTCACCAGCGTCTGGCGAAGATCCTGTCCCTCCATCCGACGGAAGACGGCGAGCTGAAGAACGACGCCAAGGAGAGCCGCGACGACGAATGCGACGACAAAGCTGAACAGCCACGAGCCGGTGGCGTCGACGGCCAAGTAACCGAAATAGCCGCCGAGAAGGTAGATCGAGCCATGCGCCAGATTGACGTTGCGCATGAGGCCGAAGATCAGCGTGAAGCCGCTAGCGACGAGGAAATAGAGCCCGCCCAGCGTGATCCCGTTGAGCGCGGCGTTGAGGAAAAGCTTCTTTCTGCCGAAGATCGCCTCGAAGCCGGAGGACCAAGGCGCAAACACCAGCCAAATCAGCGCAATCACCACAACTGCGATGATGAGGGACCAGATTGGACGACGCGCGACGAACCCATTCATCGGCGGCTCCTCGAGGAACGCATTGGCGATCCCGCTGCCGCTCTATGAAGGGCCCGCTGCGCTTTCGCGAACTCCCGTCTCATGGCGAAGCCGTACCTCCCGTCGTAACGTCCGGCCAGTCTATCCGCCTTCAATCGTGGGCGTTTGATCGACAGTATGATTTCGCGCCTTGACCAGGCAGAGCTAGAGGACATGGGCGACCCGGCGGTATTGCGTCGGCGCCATGCCTACATTGGCGGCGAAGAAGCGGGTGAAGCCGCTTTGCGAAGAGAACCCCAGATCATAGCCGATGTTGGCGACGGGAGTGTCGCTGCCCACAAGGCTCTCGATCGCCTGCTCCATGAGCAACGTGTTGACATAGAGGTTTGGTGTAAGTCCGGTCTGCGTCCGAAACAATTTATAGAAATGGGGACGCGATAAGCCCGCCCCGCGCGCCACCGCGTCGAACTCAATGTCAGCGCCGAGCGACTCCTCCATCAGTCGCATCGACTTGCGGACCCGAAAATCGATCAGCTGACCCTGCGGACAGGCGTCCCCGCCGAGGTTCATTTGACGCCAAGTTTCCTCATAGCAGGCGTCGATCAGGCTGCGCAGCTCGCAATCGAGGCTGGTGACGCGCTCCGCGGCGCAAACGAGAGCCGAAACGCGCCGAAATCTGCGCATCGAGCGCCGGCGTTCGGGCCAATTGGGAGCAACCAAACCTGAGGGGGGCCGTCGTGCTGCCATCTCCGAACCAATCGGGGTTGACGTAAAGGACGAAGAACGTCGCACCCTCGTCAAGGTCCGTTGGGATAAAGTTATGGGGCTCCCATGGGCTAACCGCGACGATGGAGTCGTTGTTCGCCCAGCGGGGTATCCCTGCAACCAGCACGCCGCCTTCATCTCCCGACAGATGAAAGATCAGATGACCCTCGCGATGGGCATGAATATTGAAGGGGCAATTCAGCTTGTAGATCGTCGCGCGGCCGAATCTCCCGTGAACGGCCGCGACGGCCCGAACTCATATTTTGCTCCTCCCGGATCTGTCGCGTTATTTACGACAAGGTCCAACAGTCGGAGCGCTTTTGCAAGAGCGGATAAACCGGGCGGCTCTCGGCCGCCCGGTTACGCCGCAAATCAATACTTCTTGCACTCCGGATTTGTCCGGCTCGGCGGCCCAATCTTGACGAACACGTCTCTCGGGTAGCCCAGCGTCTGGTGGACGTCGGGGACGACCTTGACGACCTTGCTCACGAGACCCCCCTTCCCGTCTTCGACCACTTCGGTGACGAAGTTCGTGCCAATCGCCTGGCGGTCCTCATCGAGGCTGATCTTGCCGTTCGGCGCGTCGATGGTGAGCCCGGCAAGGGCGGTCTTGAACTTCGACTGATTGTCGCTGAGGTCGCCATTGACCTTGTTGAGCGCCTCGAACATCGCCATCGTCGACCCATAGTAGTTGGCCGCCAGCAATCCTGGGCTCGGCAGGCGCTTATCGGCCGGGGTTGCCTCCTGATAGAGCGTCACGAACGCCTTCCAGCCTGGGTCGTCCCAAGTGTCGGCCACGCCGCTCGACGCGATCGTGCCGAGCAGCGCCTTCTTTGCGTCGCCCTTGGCCGAAAGGACGGTCTGGTCGACCATGATCGACCCGCCCATGAGATGGGCCTTGCCGCCGGCTTGCTCGTACTGGTTGAGGAAGTTGACCGCATCGGCGCCGCCAAGGCCGAGGTAGATCGCATCGACGTCATCGGGGAGCGCCGCGATCGTCGAGGCAAAGTCCTTGGTGCCGAGCGGCACCCACTGACGGCTCGTCACCTGGCCGCCAGCAGCGCAATATTCCAAAACAAGGCCGAACACCTGCGTGTAGACAAAGGAATAGTCTTCGCCAACCGTTGCGATCTTTTTGTAACCCTTGGTGTTATAGGCATAGTCGCCGAGGCCGGCGGACCATTGCGCGCCGTCCATGTTCCACCGGAAGAAATTTGGGGACGGATCAGGGAAAGTCGTCTCCTGAGCGCCGGAGGCCGCGTTGATGAACGTCAGCTCCGGATGGGTCTTGGAGAAGTTCTTGACCGCGATGCCCTCGTCGCCGGAGAGTGGGGACAGAAGGATCTGCACGTGGTCCTGCTCGATGAGTTTTTTCACCGCACGAACCGCCGAATCCGGCGTCGCGTCCGTCGAGGCAATGACGAACTCGAGCTCCTTGCCGCCCGCCTTGGGGCCATATTTCTTTACCGCCGCGTTGAAACCGGCGATGCCGTCAACGCCTAGGATGGTGTAGGTGCCTTCGAGCGTCGCGGTGACGCCGACCTTGATCTTGTCCTGCGCCCAGGCCGCGCTCGACAGCAAAATGCTGGTGAGCGCTAAAGCGCCAATTCCACTCTTCAACATAACCGTGTCCTCCCAACTCCACCTTTTGTTTCCTTGACGCGTCGCCTGGGGCCGTTGCGCGCCTTCGCTGTCACTCTCGCCGCAGCCCCCAGCGGATCGCGTGGGGGTCGACGGCTCGGTAGTCGCAGGATAGTGAAGCGGAATGGACTCGACTTTACAAGCAGTCTGATTTTTCGTGCGGGGCGCGGGCGGCGTCGATCTCAATCGCGGCAGGGGAGCCGGCAGCTTCAGCGGCGCTGCAACGCCCGAGTCGTGGCTTGACCGGCTATCGAATAGGCTGGTTCCCGAAGTCCGCGCCAAACCCCCACCTCGGCAAACCCTTCGGGCGCACGTCGATGTCGGTTAAGACGGCTTGAGGTGGCGCCGCCACGCCTCGGCGTGTCGGACCAAGTCGTTGCTGACGAAGCAAACGGCAAAAAAGGAGGCCGCCGTGTCGCCACGACGGCCTTAAGTTTAGGGAGGAAACGCCCAAGGAGGGCATATGCGGCAGGTCATGCCGCACCGCAGCAACATGGTTGCCGACCTCCGCCGTTGCAAGGGCTCTTTTTATCGAAAAGCGGAACGAAGCCATCATTTCTGCGTCTCGGCCTCCGCGCCACCCGGCGGAGCGTTTTCAATTCATCCAATCTTTGCAACACTTAGCAGTAGTGTGGGACGCGAATCGTTCGTAAATCAGGTCTGAGAACCGCGCTGTGCGGAATAGCAGTTATTCATAGCGACGTAGCGAGGAGAGGGAAGGCCGAGTCGCCGAAATGCCCTCTCTTGCGATTTAGCAATGGCTTCATCGCAGCGCCTCTTGCGTGCGGGTCCGCAGACTGCAGTGGCGTCGTCCATGTCGTATGCGTCCGAGGATGTCCGGCTCTGTGCCCTCCGCCGCTTCCTCTGCTTCCCGGGCTTTGATGCTTGGCGGGAGGAAGCAAAAAACGGCCCCGAGGACTGCTTTCAACCGCCTGATTGTTTTGAGACAATTTGGAGCGGGCGTAGGGATTCGAACGCGCGACCCCAACCTTGGCAAGGTGGCCTTTCGCATTGCCGCGGCTGCGGCGTTCTGACGCGCCCAAAGCTACGCTGCAGCTTCCTGCCGGTCGCTTCCACGGCGAGATTTCCATGTCTAGCACAAGCACAAAAAAGCCCTCGAAACACAAATGGTTTCGAGGGCCTGAATTTGGTTGCGGGGGCAGGATTTGAACCTGCGGCCTTCAGGTTATGAGCCTGACGAGCTACCGGGCTGCTCCACCCCGCGTCAAAGCCTATGGCTGCCGGCAAGAATCCAACCGAC
The DNA here is from genome assembly GCA_963820095.1 of uncultured Alphaproteobacteria bacterium. Lineage (GTDB taxonomy): Bacteria > Pseudomonadota > Alphaproteobacteria > Rhizobiales > Beijerinckiaceae > Roseiarcus. The sequence goes on along the minus strand of CAWFZA010000022.1, from coordinate 3,620 downwards.
TCGCCTCATGATCGAGAGGCTTGATGAAGAGGAAATTCCGTTCTTGGCAGACCTGGCGACGACCTACTCTCCCATGTCTTGAGACAAAGTACCATTGGCGCTAAGGCGTTTGACGGCCGAGTTCGGGATGGGATCGGGTCTTGTCACCTTGCAAAAGCCACCAGGTCGGCGAAGGACGGAAGAAGCAAAACTGGGCTTTATAGTTTTTCCCCAGAGCACGCTTGCGCGCTCCGAAGAAATGAATCTCGCGCCTTGGCGACGAGAGCAATCAAGCCGAACGAGCGATTAGTACCGGTAAGCTTCACGCGTTGCCGCGCTTCTACATCCGGCCTATCAACGTGGTCGTCTTCCACGGCTCTTCAGGGAGAACTTGTTTTGAGGCTGGTTTCCCGCTTAGATGCCTTCAGCGGTTATCCATTCCGTATATAGCTACCCTGCACTGCGGCTGGCGCCACAACAGGTCCACCAGAGATACGTTCACCCCGGTCCTCTCGTACTAGGGGCAAATCCTCTCAATTCTCCAACACCCACGGCAGATAGGGACCAAACTGTCTCACGACGTTTTGAACCCAGCTCACGTACCACTTTAATCGGCGAACAGCCGAACCCTTGGGACCTTCTCCAGCCCCAGGATGTGATGAGCCGACATCGAGGTGCCAAACACTCCCGTCGATATGGACTCTTGGGGAGTATCAGCCTGTTATCCCCGGCGTACCTTTTATCCGTTGAGCGATGGCCCACCCACGCGGGACCACCGGATCACTATGACCGACTTTCGTCTCTGCTCGACTTGTTGGTCTCGCAGTCAGGCTGGCTTATGCCATTGCACTCTAACGACCGATTTCCGACCGGTCTGAGCCAACCATTGCGCGCCTCCGTTACTCTTTGGGAGGCGACCGCCCCAGTCAAACTACCCACCATGCGTTGTCCCGGCTCCGGATGACGGAGCGCGGTTAGACATCCATGAACTCAAGGGTGGTATTTCAAGGGTGGCTCCACTCGAGCTGGCGCCCAAGCTTCCAAGCCTACCACCTATCCTACACATGACTACACGAATGCCAACGCAAAGTTATAGTAAAGGTGCACGGGGTCTTTCCGTCTGACCGCAGGAACCCCGCATCTTCACGGGGACTTCAATTTCACTGAGCTGACGTTGGAGACAGCGGGGAAGTCATTACGCCATTCGTGCAGGTCGGAACTTACCCGACAAGGAATTTCGCTACCTTAGGACCGTTATAGTTACGGCCGCCGTTTACCGGGGCTTCAATTCAAGGCTTGCACCTCTCCTTTTAACCTTCCGGCACCGGGCAGGCGTCAGACCCTATACGTCATCTTGCGATTTCGCAGAGCCCTGTGTTTTTGTTAAACAGTTGCCACCCCCTGGACTGTGCCCCCCCGACAAGCTTGCGCTCACCGAGGGCCTCCTTATTCCGAAGTTACGGAGGTAAATTGCCGAGTTCCTTCAACGTCATTCTCTCAAGCGCCTTGGTATACTCTACCTGTCCACCTGTGTCGGTTTCGGGTACGGTCTTATGCAGGGGCTATTTCCTGGAACCTCGTCGACGCCCGATCAATCCAGTAAGATCGAACGACATAAGAGATCCGTCACCACCTGCAGGCTCACGAATATTAACGTGATTCCCATCGACTACGCCTTTCGGCCTCGCCTTAGGGACCGGCTAACCCTGCGGAGATTAACTTTACGCAGGAACCCTTGGACTTTCGGCGACACTGTCTTTCACAGTGTTTGTCGTTACTCATGTCAGCATTCGCACTTCCGATGCCTCCAGGAGGCCTCACGGCTCTCCCTTCATCAGCCAACGGAACGCTCCGCTACCGCGTCTTGCGACGCCCAAAGCTTCGGCTCATGGCTTGAGCCCCGTTACATCTTCGGCGCAGAAACCCTTATTTAGACCAGTGAGCTGTTACGCTTTCTTTAAAGGATGGCTGCTTCTAAGCCAACCTCCTGGTTGTTTTGGGATTTCCACATCCTTTCCCACTTAGCCATGAATTGGGGGCCTTAGCTGTTGGTCTGGGTTGTTTCCCTCTCCACAATGGACGTTAGCACCCACTGTGTGGCTCCCGAGTATGACTTCCAGGTATTCGGAGTTTGGTTAGGTTTGGTAGGGTTTTGGCCCCCCTAGCCCATCCAGTGCTCTACCCCCTGGAGCCTCAACTCGAGGCTATACCTAAATATATTTCGCGGAGAACCAGCTATTTCCGAGTTTGGTTGGCCTTTCACCCCTAATCACAAGTCATCCGAGTCTTTTTCAACAGACACCGGTTCGGCCCTTCAGCAGGTGTTACCCTGCCTTCAGCCTGCTCATGACTAGATCACTCGGTTTCGGGTCTAAAGCATCGAACTGAACGCCCTATTCAGACTTGCTTTCGCTGCGCCTACGCCTATCGGCTTAAGCTTGCTCGATACTTTAAGTCGCTGACCCATAATACAAAAGGTACGCCGTCACCCTTGCGGGCTTCGACTGTTTGTAGGTATCCGGTTTCAGGAACTGTTTCACTCCCCTCGTCGGGGTGCTTTTCACCTTTCCCTCACGGTACTTGTTCGCTATCGGTCGCTGAGGAGTACTTAGGCTTGGAGGGTGGTCCCCCCGTGTTCAGACAGGATTGCACGTGTCCCGCCCTACTCGAATCTCCTACTCGAACCCTATCCGTACGGGGCTGTCACCCACTGCGGCCCGGCTTTCCAACCGGTTCTGATAGATCCAAATAGAAGCATTGGCCTGGTCCGCGTTCGCTCGCCACTACTAACGGAGTCTCGTTGATGTCCTTTCCTCCGGGTACTGAGATGTTTCAGTTCCCCGGGTTCGCTTTTATTCTCCTATGAATTCAGAGAATAAATACCTTCTTTTGATCTCTGTTGGTCCAAAGATCGCTTGCTTCCATCCGAAGACAGAGAACCAAGCTGACCCGTCTCAACCCGAAACGAACCCTGTGCGGAATCGCCTCGCGTCTTGACGCATCTCTTCGGAGCAACAGAGATCGAAGGTGGGTTTCCCCATTCGGAAATTCACGGATCAAAGCCTGTTCGCGGCTCCCCATGACTTATCGCAGCGTACCACGTCCTTCATCGCCTCTCAGCGCCAAGGCATCCACCAGATACCCTTAAGACACTTGATTGCTCTCATCGCCAAAGCGCGTGCGGGTGTATACTCGATCGATCGGCAATCGATCGAAACACGCTCTCTGGCTTGAAAAGACCAGTTTTGCTTCAAACGCATCCGGGGATCTGAGCGGTCAGGCTCCAAACCCACGACTGGTTGCTCGAGAGACAAGATGATCACGCGACGTCTTTGCGCCTGCAGGTCCTCACGGACCTTTCGGCTTACGCCTCGCCCCACCCGGTCTTCGACCGAATGCGCTTCCTCTTCACGATGTCAGAGATCGAGGGCCGGAAGGGACAGCGAAGGATCGAGATCCTATTCGCCGGCCATTCGGCCTTCGTAACGTTAAACGCGCTTGCGCTCAACGAAACTGATAAATCGCATCGGAAGGATTGGAAGCGTTTCCATCTGCTCGACTCTCTGTCAAGACCTTGAGGTCCGGACCTTGGTGGAGCCAGACGGGATCGAACCGACGACCTCATGCTTGCAAAGCACGCG
>CAWFZA010000021.1:0-307172 GCA_963820095.1 uncultured Alphaproteobacteria bacterium | reverse complement strand
CATCGCGGGCGTTCTGGCCCATGGGCGTGATCTTGAATCCATAGTCGCCGCCGATCACCACCTTGATCCCGCGCTTCCGCATCTGCTCGTAGGTGCGGCAGGTGGCTTCGAGCTTGCGCGGCAGATGCATCGACTCGACGACCTCACGCGTCATGCCCACCGCGTCGCCCTCGAAGACTGCATTATGGACGAGACCGAAGGCGGGGCCCACGATGACCCGGTCCTTCGCCGCCTCGAGCATGTCGAGCGCTTCCTCGTCGGCGAAGTCGCAATGATAGATGCAATCGACGTGATTGCGAACCGCCCGCTTCACCGAGGCCGCCGCGCGCGCATGACAGGCGACGCGCTTGTTCCACTCATGCGCGGCCTCGACCGCGGTCGCGACCTCTGTCTCGCTCATCGAGGTGATCTCGGCGCGCGCGTTGGACACGAACTCGTCGCCTGAAATGTTGATTTTGACGTTGTCGACACCCTCGCGGCAGCAAAGCCGAACCGCGCGTCTGATCTCATCCGGCCCGTCCGCGATCATGCCGAAGCTCTCGGCGTGCATGTGTTGCTTGCGTTCATCTCCGAGGCCGCCCGTCACCGTGATCTCCGGCCCGGCGGCGCGATAGCGCGGTCCAGCGAGATAGCCGTCTTCGATCTCCTGACGCACGACGACGTCGATGCGCAGCTTCGCGGACGCCGCCGAGTAGCAGGATGTGAATCCGTGATCGAGAATGAGCGTTGCGTTGCGGCAGGTGCGAAGGAGGTGCTCCTCCGGAGGGACTTCGCCCAGATCCTGATTGCGCGCCGGGCCGACAAAGGAGAGATGGCAATGACCCTCGACCAAGCCGGGCATTAGCGTCATGCCCGAGCCGTCGATGGTTTCGGCAGCGGATTCGGCGCTGATCTGACCCTGACCGCGCGCGACATTCGTGATGCGATTGCCGACTACGAGAACTTCGCCGGGATAACGATGGTCGCCCTCACCGTCCCAAATCTGAACGTTCCGAAATAGGTACGCCGTCATCAATGTTCCTCCCATGTTCGCTCATTCAAGGTTTGACTGGCAGGTTAGCGGTTTAGATACCTGATTGGTACTGCCCATTTTCCCCTTGAACACCGGAAGTGGAGGTGCGCCCGGGGCGAACCTTCCGGCGGACCAGCACGAGGCCTACTTTGCGCGGATGAGCGGTCAGTTACTTGCCGAGCTGGAGTTGGGCCGCTATCTTGACGGTTCCAGCGCCGCCAGCCTCTGGGCCTGATTTTTCTGATGCGGCCGACGAGCGCCTCTCTCGATTGACAAGCAGAGCTCGCGAACGTGAAAATGAGCCCAGGGAGAGAGAGGGGGTCGCATGGCGCTGAGGAACCGGCTGGGTGGGCATTCCAACAGTTACCACACCTACAGCCTTGAGGAGGCCCTCGAAGGGATCGCGGCGGCGGGTTACAAGTTTGTGGAATTGAGCGCGGTGCGCGGGTGGACCGAACACGTCCCGCTCGACGCCGACGCCAAGACGCTTGGCTGCATTCAGCGGATGATGAACAAGCTCGGACTGATGTCCCTGAGTCTCAGCGGTCATTCCGACCTAACCACCAAGGACGGGCTGAAGGATGGTCTGAAGGCTGTCGATCTTTGCGAGCGGATGGGTATCGAGATCATGAACACCGCCATCGGCGGTCACTACAGCGAGAACGAAGACGAAGATGCTTTCATGGGCAACATCCATGAACTCGCAGACTACGCCGCGGCGCGCGACATTCTTCTCGGCATCGAGATCCACGGCGAGATCACAAGGTCGGCTGTTGCGGCCCTGCCGGTTCTTCAGCGCATCGACCGCAAGAACGTCCTCATCAACTACGACTCTGCAAACGCCGAGTTCTACGGCGCGGTCGATCCCGTCGCCGATCTGAAGGTCGCATTGCCGAAATTGGTCCATTGCCATTTGAAGGACAAGCGCGGCGAGGGCCGTGTCTGGGATTTCCCTGCAATCGGCGAGGGCCACATCGATTTCAAAATGGTGCTCGACACCATGGAGAGGGGTGGATTTACGGGTCCGCTCAGCGTGGAGATCGAGTTCCAGGGTGACCCTTGGCCGCCGCTCACGGAAGTCAACCGCGCAATGCAGGCTTCGTACGAGAAGCTGGCGTCGATCGGTCTGTCCTGAAAACTCGATAGGCGGATTGTCATGAAGGTTGGAATCCTCGGCTCGGGGTTCATGGGGCGTACGCATGCGCGTGCCTACGCCAAGATAAAGGGCGTCGAGGTGGCCGCCATTTCCTCGCTTCACCTCGAGAAGGCCGAGACGCTCGCGAACGAAGTCGGAGGGCGCGCCACCACCGAGAATTTGGCGATCATCGGCGATCCCTCGATCGACGCCATCAGCAATACCCTGCCGACCCATCTCCACGCCGAGTACACGATCGCCGCGCTCAGGGCGGGCAAGCACGTGCTCCTGGAGAAGCCGTTTGCGCTCACCGCCGTCGGCTGCGACGATATGATCGCCGCGCAGAAGGAAAGCGGCAAGGTCCTCCTAGTCGCCCATGTCCTCCGCTTTTGGGGCGACTACGTCTCGCTCGTCGACTTCGTGCAAAGCGGCAAGATCGGGAAGCCGCTATCTGCCGTGGCGACAAGGCTGTCCCAATTGCCCGGATGGGCGGACTGGTTCCTCAACCCGGCTTTGAGTGGTGGCGCGGTGCTCGACCTCTGCGTCCACGACTTCGATGTCCTCAACTGGATCTTTGGCGCGCCAAAGTCGGTCTATGCGCGTGGCCGTGAGTTGAGGCCCGGGCTATGGAACAACATCCATGCGGCCGTCGACTTCGGCGATTCCGGGGGCTTCGTCGAAGGCAGCGAGTTCATGCCCGAAGGCTATCCGTTCACCGCCGCGTTGAGGGTTTTGTGCGAGGGCGGCGTTGTCGAGTTCATGTTCCGCGCCGGCGGGGTCAGTGTCGAGATGGGCGGCGCCAACTCTCTCGTCGTCTATGAACCCGGCAAATCCTACGCCTTGGCCGCCAAGCCCGGCGACGCCTACGAAAATCAAGCATCCTATTTCATTGATTGCGTCAGGAACGACCGCATGCCCATTGCCGGCACTCCGGCGCAGGCAAGGCTCGCCGTCCTGTGTTCCGAAGCCGCGCGCCAGTCGCTCGAGTCCGGCGCAGTGGTCGCGCTTTAGCTTCGGCTTTGCGCCGCCCTTTCGATTGCCAGGAGCCCTGCTCGCAGCCGCCTCAGGTTCGTGGAGCAAGACGCAGCCGCACGAAGAACTAGAGCGCCCTTCTTCGCCGCCAAGCCGCGCTCCGCCAGGACGAGCCGATGGGTTCGCTGTTCAACGGATTCCGCCCAAAACGGAAGTCCTCCTCCGTCCCGAGACAGACGCATGCACCAGCAGTCCACCGTAGGCCCTACGGGGCCGTGCGCGGGGACGTTGGCTTCGGGCCCCTTGGGACCGGAACGCCGGGCAGACAACATTACCTGTTTCGTTTGCGCGTCGGGGTTGATACCGTAGGGAAAGCGCCAGCCGGCCGCCGAAGCTCATCATTCGATGAGTCAAGGAGGAGAGCCGCCGCAACAGAACGGCGCAGGGCCTGGCTTCAGGCCAAACAGGAGGAACGCATGCCGATGAAAGCTCTTGTCGCAAGATCGACAGCGATTGTCATCGCCCTTGGCGTGATTGCCGGCGCGATGACGATCGCGCCCGCCTTCGCCGACGCCGTGTCGGACGCAAAGTCCGCGGTCGCAAAGTACGCTGGGCCGCAAACGACCTGGGAGGGGCCGACCAAAGCGCCGAAGCCCGAGCCGGGCAAGAAGATCGTCTTTCTCTCGGGCGACGAACAGAACGACATCTCCCACCTCTATGGTGTGTACATTAAGGAAGCTGGCGAGAAGCTCGGTTGGAATGTCACGGTCATCGACGGGAAGGGCAGCCCGACCTCGTGGCTCGCCGGGCTCAACCAAGCGATCGCATTGAAGCCGGACGGCATCGCGATGTTCGCCGACGCCGCAAGCCTGCAAGATCCAATCAAGGCGGGCGTGGCGCAGGGAATCAAATTTGTGGGCCTCCACGCCGCTGGCTTGCCCGGGCCCCAGCCGGATCTCAATCTGTTCGTCAATATCCAGGAGGACCCGCGCGAGATCGGCAAGGCCGAGGCTGATTGGGCGATCGCCGATTCCGACGGCAAGGCCCACGTCGTCATCCTGAGCCACAACGAGTACGCGATCGCCAAGGTCAAATCGATGGCGACCAAGGACGAGGTTGAGAAGTGCCCGGGCTGCAAGGTGCTCGACTACGCGAACTCGCCCGCTTCCGAAGCCGCCCAGCGTCAGCCGCAGCTCACAACCAGTTGGGTTCAGCGGTTCGGCTTGCCTATCTACGCGACCTCGGTCGGCGACAATGATTGGGATTTCGCTGTGCCGGTCCTGCGCGCAGGCGGCGTCGATCCCGCCCAGGCGAAGCTGATCGCAGCCGACGGCAATCGTTCAGCCTATGACCGCATCCGCAAGGGTGACCAGTATCAGACCGTGACGGTGAGCGAGCCAATCGAGCTGCAGGCATGGCAGGCGATTGACGAACTCAACCGCGCCTTTCACAACGAGCCGCCAAGCGGGTTCGTGCAGCCGCCGTTCCTCGTCACCAAGGACAACATCCATTCCGAGGGCGGCGACAAGAATACCTTCATCCCCAGCAACAACTATAAGCAGCATTATCTTGAGATCTGGGGCGTGAAGTAGGCCCGACCCGGTCCGGCGGGAACCGCCCGCCGGACTCGACGCCCTGCAATCGATCGCTGCGGACTACATCGTGAATTGCATTGATGACGTTGGTCTCGAGGGGGGCGCCACGCCGCTCCTCACGATGACGGGTCTCGTCAAGCGTTTCACCGGGACGCTTGCGCTCGATCATGTCGACTTTGACGTTCGGCGTGGAGAGGTTCACGCGTTGCTCGGTCAGAATGGGGCCGGCAAATCGACGCTGATCAAAGTGCTCGCGGGCGTCTATGGGGCGGACGCCGGCCAGATTGTATTCAACGGGCAGCCGGCTCGACCGGGAACCGACGTCCTTCCGATCGCCTTCATCCACCAGGATCTGGGGCTGGTCGAATGGATGACGATCGCCGAGAATGTCGCAATCCAAATGGGCTATCCTCGATCACCGGCCGGCCTCATCTCTTGGCCGAAAGTAAAGCGCGCCGCGGCGGACGCGCTGGCGATTATGGGCAGCGATCTCGATCCCGACGCCCCGATCTCCTCGCTTCCGGCCGCCGAGCGCTCACTCGTCGCGATTGGCCGAGCGCTGGCGATCAAGTCGGACATTTTGGTTCTCGACGAGCCGACAGCCGCCCTTCCTGAGGCTGACGTCGAGCGCCTGCTCGGAACGCTGCGTCGGCTGCGCGCCAATAAAATTGGCGTCGTCTACGTCACCCACCGCCTGGACGAAGTGCTGCGCATCGCCGACCGGGTGACCATCCTCCGCGACGGACGCCGGCTGGCGACAGTCGAGGCGCGCAAGACCAATGCGGACGAGCTCGTTCAGATGATCGTTGGACGCTCGATGAGCGACGCCTTCGTCAGACCTGCGCCGCCTTCCGAGCGCAGCGCCTTCTCGGTTGCGGGCCTCATCGCCGACCAGGTCGGTCCGGTGTCATTCTCTGTCGCGGCGGGAGAAACCCTTGGGCTCGTCGGCTTGCGCGGCGCGGGCCACCATACGATCGGGCGCGCGATCTTCGGTCAGACGCCGAGGACCGCAGGACGGCTCACGCTCGACGGGGAGCCGATCGCGCCTTCGGACCCGGCCGAGGCGATGGCGCGAGGCGTCGGCTTCGTGTCGAGCAGGCGAGCCGAGGAGGGCATCGCCTCAAACCTCGACGTGCGCGAAAATATCTATTTGAACCCGGCGGCGAGCGGCCGCGGGGTGCTCGAGTTGACTGCCCGTGCAAAGGAGCTCGGCGAGGCTGCGGCCGTCGTCAAGCGCTTCTCCATCAAGACCGCCAGCGTCGAAGAGCCGGTCGCGACCCTGTCCGGCGGCAATCAGCAGAAGGTCGTCCTTGCCCGCTGGATGGAGGCCCATGTGAAGCTTCTTATTCTTGAGGAGCCGACGATCGGGGTCGACGTCGGAGCAAAGGCGGACATCTATCACTTGCTTCAGTCGTCGTTGCGCAAAGGACTGGCGGTGCTGTTGATCTCATCGGATTTCGAGGAAGTCGAACGCATCTGCCATCGCGCGCTTGTCTTCAGCCGCGGGCAAGTCGCTGCCGAGATTCCGGGATACGCGCTCACCGTCGCCGCATTGACTGCCGCCGCGGCGGGAGGAAACTGGTCGGCCCGACACGGAGCCGTTTCGTGAGCCGCAACGCTCGTCATTCGCTCAGCGCGGCGATCATGCGCGCGGTCTCTGTCTGGGGACTTCTTGTCCTGTTCGTTCTTCTCGTGATCGTGTTTTCCTTGCTGAGGCCGGACACGTTCCTCACCTATTTCAACATTCGCTCCATTCTCAGCAACAAGTCGGTTCAGCTTTTGGTGGCGCTTTCGGTGTTCATTCCAATGGTCGCCAATCAATTCGATCTCTCGGCCGGCTTTAACGTCGGCATTTCGCAGGTGCTTGCAATCGGTCTGCAGGGCCAAGGTCTGCCGTGGTGGGCGGCGATCTGCTGCGTGCTGCTCATGGGCGCGGCGGTCGGCCTAGCGAACGGACTGCTCATCACGCGGGTGAAAATCGATTCCTTCATCGCCACCCTTGGCACGGGCACGATTCTTTACGGACTCAACGCCTGGTACACCGGCGGGCAGCAAGTGCTTGCGACCTTGCCTCCTGAGTTTCGCGCCATTTCCGGCAGCATTTGGATTGCCCCGGCGCCGGCGGTCTACGCGCTCCTCGTCAGCCTCGCTCTATGGGTCGTATTCGAGTTCTTGCCGCTCGGCCGCTATCTTTATGTCTTGGGCGCGAGCCCGCGCGCCGCGGAGCTCAACGGCATCTCGGCCAAACGATACATAACCTTCGCCTTCATCGCCGCCGGAACGCTCGCCTCTTTCGCGGGAATCGTGCTGGAGTCGCAGCTCCAGGTCGGGCAGAGCTCGGTGGGACAGGAATACCTCTTGCCCGCTTTCACGGCGGCGCTGCTCGGCGCAACCTCGATCCGCCCCGGCCGGGTCAATGTGTGGGGAACAGTGCTCGCCGTGGCGGTGCTGGCTGTGACGGTCGCGGGCCTGAACCAGCTCGGCGCCCCGTTCTTTGTCGAGCCCTTGTTCAATGGTTCGATGCTGATTCTCGCCGTTGGCCTTGCGGTTCAGGCTGCCCAGCGTCGCCAGCGCCGGGGCGTCCTGGCGGAGAACGCTGAAGCCGCAGGCGCGACAGCGGCGCCTGTCGTCGAATAGCCGCCGGGGACTAGCCATGACCGGCCAAGCGACCGAACCGAACAATGTCAGCCCTGTTCTGAAGGTCGCTGGTTCAATTTCGCGCTGGGTCACGGAGGACCAGCGAGGAACCGGCAATCTGATGACTCGCGAGAAGGTGCTCGAGGACAACGTGCTTCTGGGGCCCATACCGCCGCGTCTGGCGTTGCTGGTGGAGCAGAGGTCGCCAAGTCTGCGACCGGCGCTGGGTGTGATCTAAAGCCCAAAACCTTGCGATGGTTCCGCGACGGTTGAAAGGCTGCCAAGCGTTCGCCATTCCTTATCAAGCGCGGCGGGCTTGCGGCAACGAGCCAAAATTCTCGTCATTCTTTTCGTTTCCTGCGGGGTTTTGACAAGGCGTATGACGAAGTGTTATTCCAGATAGCGGATTGAACTGCCAGTGGGGCTCGCAGACTTCAGGCTTCCCCGAAGTCTATCTGGTCAGTCCCAAACAATAGCCAAACTCGGTCGGGTTAGATTTGGCGAAATCGCTGACAAAGGGTTCATTTCACTTGAGTCTCTCGGGGGTAGAGGGGTCCGATTAACGCATGAGCACTAAGGTCATCGTTCATATTAGTGCTGATTTCCCTGACTCGATGGCGCCCGCCAAGACCAATTCGGTCGCCAACCTCATCAAGTTCACCGAGGGATATCGTCATGTCGTATATTCCCTGAATCGCGTCAGTCTTGTTTCCGGCATAGTTGCGGTGGATTTCGGCCCCGACCGAAAGGCGATCGCTTACGGAGCGCCGCCCAAGGGACTTTTTCTTGCGACCTACTTGGAGCGTGTATCCGATTGGATCCTCCAAGATATCCAGAGCCGCGGCATTCCGGTCGACGCCCTTCATCTGCACAAATTCTCCGTTGAAGGTTTGGTTGGCCAGAAAATCGCCCGAAGCCTCAAACGTCCGTTTATCGTCAACATCTGGGGCGACACGGATCTTACCATCGTAAAATATCGTCCGGACTTGAAAACGACCTGGAGATCAATTCTCGATCGGGCGGCGCTCATCATCCCCCATACGCCTTGGGTCGCAGGACGTTTTGACGAGTTGTTTGGGCTCGATCATTCGAAATTGATGATCCTGCCGGCAATAACCCAGAATGAGCGATTTACGCCGTCTCCAGTCATTTCTGAGCCTCGCTTCGTGACTCTTTTCAATCTTGACGTTCATCGACGAAAAAATCTGGCGGCGCTTGTCACCGTTATCGAACGCATGTCGCATCAAATTCCAGGCCTCTCGCTCGACGTTTACGGCAAGGGCTCACCCAAGACGATGCTCGAGGTTTCTAAAATCATCGAAAGCGCCAAGGCGAAAAATGTCAGGCTAAAAGGGCCTCTACCCAGCGATGGATTTTCTACGATCCTCGGTGATTATGTGGCTTTCCTGATGCCCACTCGTCGGGAAACGTTCGGTATGGTCTTTATCGAGGCGCTGTTCTCGGGCTTGCCCTTGCTCCACACCAAGGGGTGGGGCATCGACGGATTCTTTGGCGAGAACGAGGTCGGTTACGCGTGTGATCCGACAAACCTCGATGACATTGAGACCGGCGTCACCCGGCTGTTGGAAGAGCAGGAGCGGTTCAAGCGGTCCATAGCCTCCCTTCATGAACGTGGAGGGCTAGACCGCTTCAAGCGAAAAGGAATCGTCGAGGCGTATCGCGCCGGTCTCGAGCGCGTCTTGGGTCGGAGCCGCCAGCCCGCGCGGGTTTTGTCCGAGACCGCTATTCATTGAAGCGGCTCGGATGTCGATCGCGTCGGCGACATGCTGTCCAATAATCGGGAAAATAAGACTCCGAAGATCGTAAGGAGCCGAAAGAATCCGCATGCAGGGGGTTGTCCTGACTTTTTTCCCGGAACGACTTTACGATGGCATGGCAGGCTACCTCGACGCCTACTTTGACCATTTCCGTACGGCGGCGGCTGCAGTGGCGCGTGACCGAATGCAGGCTGCAGCGGACGCGATCATCGACGTCGTCGCGCGCGATGGCGCGATCTTCTCCTGTGGCAATGGCGGTTCCGCCGCCATCGCCAATCATCTAGCTTGCGACTGCCTCAAAGGCGTCAGAACGAACACAACCATTAAGCCGAGAGTGTCGAGTCTCTCGGCGACGGTCGAACTGATCACCGCAATCGCAAACGATATCGGCTACGACGACATTTTCAGTTACCAACTTTCATCCCTCGCAAAACCGGGCGACTTGCTCATCACGATAAGTTCTTCCGGCGAATCCCGAAACATCGTAAACGCAGTCGCCTGGGCAAAGGCCAACGGCTTGCGAACGATTGCAATGACAGGGTTCAAGGGCGGCGCTTCGGCGCAGGTGGCCGACATCAATCTTCACGTCGACGCGCACAACTACGGCATCGTCGAGGACATCCATCAGTCGATGATGCATGTGCTGGCCCAGTATGTTCGACACAGGCACATTGTCGATCACACATTGCTCGGCGAGAAAAAGTTTTGACGTCTGGTCGATATGCCCGACGGGTTAGGGCGGCGCGCTCGGTTGTCCGAGCTGGGTTCGGTAGGCGAATTGGGTCGCGATGACGATTTTGGTTACCGGCGGGGCGGGGTTCATCGCCAATACGCTGGTGGACTCCATCCTTTCGCGCGGCGAGTCCGTCATCTGTCTCGACAACCTCTGCCGTGGCGCAGTCTCCAACCTCGCACGCTTCACCGAGAAGAACAGCTTCAGGTTTTCGACCGTCGATCTCGCCGATCTCGACGCTTTCCGGTCATGTCTCGACTCCCATGCCGACCTGGGTCGGATTTCGGAGGTCTGGCATCTCGCGGCCAATTCCGACATTCCAGCGGGGATCGCGGACCCGGGCGTTGATTTGCGCGACACATTCATGACCACCTTCAACGTCCTTAGGATCATGGAGGAGCGGCATATTGGAGAATTGCTCTTCGCCTCAAGCTCAGCGATCTACGGCGATCTCGGAAACCAGGAATTGACGGAGAGCACCGGCCCTCTGTTCCCGATTTCGAACTATGGCGCCATGAAGCTTGCCTCAGAAGCGATGATCACCGCGGCGGCGGAGAAGTTTCTTGGCCGAGCCTTGCTGTTCCGCTTTCCCAATGTAGTGGGACTGCCCGCGACCCACGGCGTGATTCTCGATTTCGTTCGTCGGTTGCGGTCAAATCCTGACTGTCTCGACGTGCTAGGCGACGGGTCGCAGCGAAAATCCTATTTGCACGTGACTGAGCTCGTCGAAGCCATGCTTTTCATCCAGAGTCGAGTCACCGGAAAGGTCGAGGTTTTCAACATCGGCCCGACCAACTCCGGGATCTTCGTGCGCGACATCGCTCGCGAAACCGCCGCAGCGGTCGCGCCTGGCGCGCGGCTTCAGTTTGGGACGGACAACAAAGGGTGGGTCGGCGACGTTCCCTGCTTCGCCTACTCCACGGCGAAACTGTCCGCTCTCGGTTGGACGCCGAAGCTCAGTTCGCTCGAAGCCGTCCGACGGGCGATCGGCGAAATCAAACGGCAGGAAAACCCGCCGTGAGGCAGGCGGTCATTCTCGCCGGAGGAAAGGGCACGCGCCTCGCTTCGGTGCTCAATGGCTTGCCCAAGCCATTGGTGGACGTTTGCGGCAAGCCGCTTCTTTTGCATCAGCTTGAACTTCTGTGCGCGCACGGTTTCACCGACGCGGTCGTGATGGTCAACCACAGGGCCGATGCGATTGGCGAATGGCTGATTGGCGTCGACCTGCCGATCTCCATCCGGCTGATCGACGACGGCGAACCTCGAGGAACGGCGGGCGCGGTCCTGGCCGCTCTCGGGGAACTCGAGCCCGAATTCCTCGTCATGTATGGCGACACGATGCTGTGCGTCGACCTCGAGCGGTTCTGGGCTTGGCATCACGCAGTTCCAGGCGCCGATGTCTCGCTCTTTCTTCACCCCAACGACCATCCCCACAACTCTGACCTGGTCGAAATCGATGAGACCGAGCGCATCGTCGCATTTCACGCCTACCCGCACCCGGCGGACGCCTGGCTGCCCAACCTTGTGAACGCCGCGCTCTACGTCGTGCGTCGCGAGAGCCTCAGGGGGTGGAGCAAAGCGGCTGGTCCTCTCGATTTCGCCAAGGATCTTTTTCCGCGCATGCTGGCGGCCGGAGCGACATTGCGGGGATATGCATCCCCCGAATACATCAAGGACGCGGGCACGCCAGAACGCCTTGAGCGCGTTCGCAACGCGCTAACCTCAGGCGCAATTCGTCGCGCATCGCTCAATGAGTCTCAGCGAGCGGTGTTCCTGGATCGCGACGGAACCCTCAACGTGGAGCACGGGCTCATTCGTCGACCCGAGGATCTTGAAGTCTTTCCCTTTGCTGGATCTGCGATCAGACGGCTGAACGAGGCCGAATGGCGAACGGTCCTCGTCAGCAATCAGCCGATTATCGCGCGCGGCGAGGTCAGTGAGGCTGAGCTGCGTCGCATCCATGCTCGGCTGGAAACGGAAATCGGCCGTGACCACGCCTATTTCGACCGGATCTACATTTGCCCACATCACCCCGATCGCGGGTTTCCAGGCGAACGCATAGAGCTCAAGATCCAATGCAATTGCCGCAAGCCGGAGCCGGGTCTGATCTTCAACGCTCAAAGAGATCTCAATATCGACCTCGCCCGCAGCTGGTATGTCGGCGACGCGACGGCGGATCTTGGGGCGGCCGAAAATTCGGGTGTTTCCTCGATTCTGGTCGAGACCGGCCACGGCGGCCTCGATGGCCGCCATCCTCACGAAGCAAGGTTCACGGTCGCGAATGTTTCGGAGGCCGCCGCCTTCATTCTCGACGCCTATCCTAAGATCGCGGAGCTCCTGGCGCCTCAAATCGCCGCAATGGCGTCAAGCGACGAATGGTTCATCGGCGGGCCCCCGAGCGCCGGTAAATCGACGGTCGCAGCGACGGTCGAGCGTGAATTGCGGTTGCAGGGCCGCCGCGTCCGCATCATTCACACAGATCGCTGGTTTCAGAACGACGACGACCAGCATGCGCTGGCGCCCTTCGACATGGCCAGTCTCAAAGCCGCCGCGGCGAAAGCGGCGGAGCGCGGGAAAGCCCAATCGGTTAGGCTGAAGGTTCCGACCGGCCGCTGGGGCTCTCTGGAAATCAAACTGGCGTCGGACGAAGTGCTGATTTGGGAAGGCCTTTTCGCCGCCGAGCTTGCCGCTTCCTTGGGCCGTACCGCTCACGCGATCAACGTCGTCTCAAGCGAAGCCGCCCGACATGCGCGTTTCATGCATTTGCGCCAACGACGTGGCATTCCGGCGGCGCGCGCCAAGAGTCTCTTTGACAGCGCACGTGCAGAACATATTGCGGAAACATCGACGGGCTCGCCCGTGCTGATCAGTCTCGACGCCTGCCAAATTGACTCCATCCTCGCGAAGGGAGCGGCGCCATGATCATCAGTCGCACGCCGTTGCGCATGAGCTTCGTCGGGGGCGGAAGCGACTTGCCGTCCTATTATCGGGAATATGGCGGCGCGGTCGTCAGCACAGCGGTCGATAAATATGTCTATGTCACCATGAACCGCAAATTCGATAGCGGAATCCGTGTGGCCTATTCCCGGGTCGAAGAGGTGAACTCGGTTTTCGAGATCGAGCATCAGCTGGTGCGGGCGGCGCTGAACATGGCCGGAGTTCCAGGCGGCGTCGAAATCACAACCGTTGCGGATATCCCTTCGCGCGGAACCGGCCTTGGTTCGTCGAGCAGCTTCACGGTCGCCTTGTTGCACGCGCTCTATGCTTTTCTGGGTCGCCATTCAACTCGCCAGGAGTTGGCCGAACAGGCCTGCCACATCGAAATCGATGTCTGCGGCGAACCCATCGGCAAGCAGGATCAGTACGCGGCGGCCTATGGCGGCTTCAATCTCTACGAATTCAATGCAAACGACACGGTGACGGTCTCGCCTGTCATTTGTAAGCCGGAGACCATCGCTGGAATCCGGAAACAGATGCTGGTCCTCTATACGGGGATAACGAGAGGCGCCTCGACGATCCTCAAGCAGCAGTCAGAGGAGCTGGCGACCAATATTGACAAGAAGTCCGCAATGAAGCGGATGGTCTCGCTCTGCTATCAGCTCCTGGACGAAATCCGGAACGACAATCTCAATTCGTTCGGCCAGATTCTGCATGAAGCCTGGATGCTCAAGCGCGACATGGCGCCGGGCGTTTCCACTTCCGACATCGACGATTGGTACGAGACGGCGCGCAAGCACGGCGCGATCGGGGGCAAGATTCTCGGCGCCGGCGCCGGCGGTTTCCTCGCCCTCTTCGCTCCCGAGGAGCGGCACGAGGCGATCCGCCATTCGCTGCCAAGGCTGCGCGCGATTTCGGTCGACTTCGAGCAGCAGGGAAGCCAGATTATTTTTTACCAGCCGACCTCAAGCAATCAGCCGGGCAACGGGCCGGGAGGCTCCTGAACCGCGCTAGCAGCGGCAAGCCGAACTCGGCGGTCCCACAAAAATTCATCGCGCTCACATCAAGACGGCGCTTGATCTTAGGGGCGCTCATCGCGAAACCCTCATTGCCTGCCGCAACTGAGGCCTTCCGGAATCAGCCATGAAAACCAAAGCCGCCGTGTGCCGCGCCTTCGGCGCGCCCTTGAGCATCGAAACAATCGACCTCGCCGAACCAGGACCGGGCGAGGTGCTGATCCGGACGGCGGCTTGCGCGATCTGCCATAGCGACATCTTCTATGTCGACGGCGCCTGGGGCGGCGATTTGCCGGCGGTCTACGGCCACGAGGCGGCGGGCGTCGTCGAGGCCATCGGAGAGGGCGTGACGCGCCTGAAAGTCGGTGACCATGTGGTGGCGACGCTCATCCGCAATTGCGGCTTCTGTCCCGCCTGCGCCGAGGGCGCGCCCGTCTTCTGCGAAGAAGTGTTTCCGCTCGACCGCTTAACGCCGCTGCACGATAGCGCCGGCAAGCCGATCGTCCATGGGCTCCGCACCGGCGCCTTCGCCGAGCATATGGTTGTCGACCAGTCGCAGGCGATCCCCATTCCGAAAGACATTCCACTCGACAGCGCCTCGCTCATCGCCTGCGGCGTGCTGACGGGGCTGGGCGCCGTCGTCAATACGGCCGGCGTGAAACCGGGCTCGAGCGTCGTCGTCATCGGCTGCGGCGGCGTCGGCCTCAACTCCATACAGGGCGCGCGCCTGGCCGGCGCCTCCCCGATCATCGCCGTCGACGTCGAGCCCTTGAAGCTCGCGGCGGCGCGCGAATTCGGCGCGACCGAGACAATCAACGCGAGAAGCGAAAATGTCGTCGAGCGGGCAGCGGCCCTCAACGGCGGACGCAAGGCGGACTGGGTGTTCGTCACGGTCGGCGTCAAGGGCGCGGCCGAGCAGGGGACGTCGTTGATGAAGCGCAATGGCGCGACTGTCCTGGTCGGCATGCCGGCGTCGGGGGTCACGGCGACGATCGATCCCGGCTGGCTGGCCGCCGACGGCCAGAGGATTCTTGGCTCCAAGATGGGCTCCGCGCGGCCGACGATCGATGTGTCGAGGATCGTCCAGCTCTATCGCGAGGGGCGCCTCAAGCTCGACCAATTGATCAGCGGCCGATATCGGCTCGAGGCCATCAACGAGGCGCTCGCCTCCTCGCGCTCCGGCGCGGCGGTGCGCAACGTGATCGTGTTTTGAGCCGCGCCTAAGAGATTCGCTCCGCCGCCTCGGATCGCCGCACGATGATCAGGAGAATGATCGCAAGCACGGGAAAGATGATATCGCTGTAAAAGGGAACGCCAGCGTTGCCGGATGCGAAATTGCCGGCGACGATCATCTGTTTCACATGGCCGACGGCGTCGCCGAGCAGAAAGATCGAACTCGCCAGGACCGCCGCCGCTTTGAAGTCGAGGCTTCGCCAGAAGCTCAGGCAGGCGGTCATGCCCATCGCGAGATCCGCCATGCCGACTTCGAACTGGAAAGGGCTGGTCTCCCACCCGATGTCCGCCGCGGCGATTTGAGGAAAGAACAGATGAAACAAAGCCGCCCAGAGGCCCGAGACGCCGATCGGCAAGAGCAAAATCCAATTGAGCAACCGATCGGCGATGGGCGCCCCGGATCGGCTGAGGCCCGCGAAGACAAGCGCCGCGACGAACAGCAACACCGGCAGGTTGCGCAGGACGAAGGCGATCGTTTCGGCCATCATGGATTCCTGAGGCGCATGGGCGGAGGCTTGGACAGAGGGCGTGCCAGCGCGTTAGCACATTGAGAAGCCGGCGCGAACGCCATAAGCTCGGATCTTCGTCCCATCCGTCTCTCCGGCCGCCTGGACGCCCATGAAGATCGCAGAACTCAAGACCTTCGTCGTCGGCAATCCGCCGCCCGCTTTCGGCGGCCGCTACTTCTTGTTCCTCAAGCTCAAGACCGCCTGCGGCATCGAGGGCGTGGGCGAAGTCTATGCCGCGAGCTTCGCGCCCAAGGCCATCGTCACAATGATCGAGGACGTGTTCGAGCGCCACGTCGAAGGCGCCGATCCGTTCCGCATCGAGGCGCTCTGGCGCAACGTCTACGGCCGCGGCTATTCGGGGCGGCCTGACATTTCCCTGATGGGGGTGCTCTCCGGCGTTGAGATGGCGCTGTGGGACATTGTCGGCAAGGCGGTCGGCAAGCCGATCTATGCCTTGCTCGGCGGCAAGGTCCACGAGCGGCTGCGCAGCTACACCTACCTCTATCCGGACGAACCCGGCTCGCACGCCTATTCCGACAGCCCGGTCTATTCGAATCCGCATGCCGCCGCCGAACGCGCGCTCAAATATATGGCGCAGGGGTTCACGGCGGTGAAGTTCGATCCGGCCGGACCGTACACGACCTTCGACCCCCGCCAGCCAAGCCTCGAGCGGCTCGAGCTTTGCGAAGCCTTTTGCAAGGCGCTGCGCGAAGCGGTGGGTGCGAGATGCGATCTTCTGTTCGGAACCCACGGCCAGTTCACCGTCTCGGGCGCGTTGCGTCTCGCGCGGCGGATCGAGCCGTATGAGCCTTTATGGTTCGAGGAGCCGACGCCGCCCGAGGCGCCGGAGGAGATGGCCAAGGTCGCCGCGCAATGCCGCATGCCGATCGCGACCGGCGAACGCCTCGCGACCAAGTACGAATTCGCCCGCGTGCTCGAAACCGGCGCCGCGTCCATCCTGCAAATGAACCTGGGCCGCGTCGGCGGCATCCTGGAGGCGAAGAAGATCGCCGCATGGCCGAAGCGCACTACGCACAGATCGCGCCGCACCTCTATTGCGGGCCGATCGTTGGCGCGGCCAATGTTCAGCTTGCGACTTGCAGCCCGAACTTTCTCATCCTGGAGAGCATCGAGCGCTGGGACGGCTTCCACGCCGAGATCCTCAAAAAGCCGATCCGCTGGGAAGACGGCTTCGTCATTCCGCCGGAAGAGCCAGGCCTCGGGGTCGAGCTCAACGAGGAGGTCGCGCTCGCCCATCCGTGGAAGGGCTCGGATCTCCATCTGATGCCGCGATCCGCGCCCGCGCTGCCGCCGGATTGAACGGCTCGCTCGCTCAACCGCAAGCGCCGGACTGGGCGCCTGGCCTAGCCGCAATTTTACCGGCGCGCTCTAAGAAAATCAGGAGCTTACGACCCCGTTTAGTTCCGCACTCTAAAACCGGCGCATTTTGAACGCATAACAACATATAATATATGTGAATAACTCAGCGAGATTTGGTCTCAGCCCGGAGGACGCCACAACCTTCAGGAAGCCTTCGTTCCCGCGAGCTTGAGAAAGCCTTCGCCCGGCTTGGGCGGGGGCGTCTGATGGCTGCTGAGCGCCTCTTGATCGACCGGCTGCTCAAGACTTAGGCAGAGCATCCGCTGCCGCGCATTGGCCTCGGCTGGAAACCATTCATGGGCCTGATGACCGGCCTCTTTGATCTTTCTGCGCAACGCCTTGAGATCGAGCGCCGCTTCGCGCACTTCAGGGCTGAGAGAGAGAATCCTGGCGTTCATTAAAGTCGGTGTTCACCACCCCAAGACCAATTTGTGACACGGATACATAATCGTCACATTTCCGTTAATGAACTGTTGCAAGCCGCGTGCGCCAGCGCACGTCTCATCATCTTCCAGGGTTCATCGTAGCGCGATTTTGGGCCGTGCGCTGTGCTCCAGATCACTTCCGGAAAAAATAGCGGCTCAGCTGTGGTCTCAGTGGCGATCGGGAGGGAGGTATGGGCGGCGCTGCGACTGTGCGGCGGTCGGCTCGCCGCGATACGCTCCGCTGCCTTCGCGGGAGCGGTGGGGGCGCGAAAGACGCGACTCACCCGAACCTAAAGCCCGAGATCATCTTGCCGCCGATCTTGGCGTTGAAGTCACGCGTTCCTTTGCTGTCGCCCGCGGCGCCCGCCACGACCATCAGCGGCAGCAAGGTGCTCCTCGCGGGGATGGCAGGCGCGCGCCGACGGCGCCTTGTCCCATTGCGCGAGCCGCGCCTCGCGCTCCGCCTGCGGCGCTTTCGCCGTCTCTTCGAGCCAGCCATCGAAGGCGGCGGAGGCCGTCGTGTCGCCGTCGCGGAAGCTGCGCAGGTCGTGGAAGCTCATGCCGCTGCCGACGATCGCGACTCCCTGATCGCGCAAGGGCTGAAGCGCCTTGCCGAGCTTGATGTGGAAGGCGGGATCGAGGTCCTTGCGCAGGGACAGCATGACGACCGGGATCTCGGCCTTCGGATCGACGATGAGGAAGGGCACGAACACGCCATGGTCGAAGCCGCGCTCGCCGTCGGTCGCGACCGGCAGGCCCGCCGCTTCCACGAGGCGTTTGACCTCCGCCGCCAGCTCCGGATCGCCCGGCGCGGGATAGCTCAGCTCATAAGTGTGCGGGGGAAAGCCATTATAGTCGTAGAGCATGCCCGGCTTCGGGTTGACGCTGATGGTCGGCTTGTCTTCTTCCCAATGCGCGGTGACGACCAGAAACGCCTTCGGCCGCTCGGGCAGCGACTTGAGAACGCCAGCCAGGTAGTCCTTAAGCCCATCCCAGGCGTGCGGGCCGAATGGCGCAGGCCAGTCCATCCAGAAACACGGGCCGCCGCCGTGCGGCACGAAGATCGCGGGTTGGCGGGCAGCGGACATGGGGGACCTCAGGTTTGGCTCCCATCGCCTTAAGTCACGCCCTGCGCCAGCGCAATGCAACTTACCAGCGATCGATCCGGCCGCATTGCGACACCGTCTAGCGGCCCCGATCCACGCGGCGGTCGGTTGCCGGCGGGCGCTCGCCCCCATGGACGCGGAGCCTCAAGTAATGTAGAAAGGTAGATAAAATGTGGGCTTGCTAGAAAGAACGGGATGAGCCTGAACATCAAGGACCCGGAGGCCCATCGACTCGCGCAGCAGATCGCCCGCGCCACCGGCGAGACGATGACCCGCGTCGTCACCGAGGCCCTGCGCGAGCGGCTGGCCCGGCTCGAACGGCGAGGCGCCCGGGCGAGCGTCGAGGAGCTTCTGGCGATCGCCGGGCGCGCCGCCTCGCACGTCCGTCGACCCTACGTCGACCATGCCGAGCTGCTGTACGACGACCATGGCCTGCCGAAATGATCCTCGACACGTCCGCGCTCGTCGCCATCCTCTACGGGGAGCTGGAGGCGGGAGACTTCGTCGAACGCATCCAGTCCGCCGACGTCTGCCGGATCAGTGTCGCGGATCATGTCGAGCTCGCGATGGTGGTCGAGAACCAGCTCGGGCCTGACGGCGCTCGCCAGGCCGAAACCTTCCTCCGGCGCGCGGGCGTGATCGTCGAGCCCGTCACCCTTGAGCAGGGCGACCTCGCCCGGCAGGCTTTTCTCGACTTCGGCAAAGGCCGCCACAAGGCGGCCTGAATTTTGGCGACTGTTTTGCCTATGCGCTTAGCCGAGCGACAGGCGAAGCGCTCCTTTTCAAAGGAGACGATTTCGCCCTGACCGACATTTCCGCGCGTGAGCGTCACTGTCGCGTCGTGAAAAATCACGCCGAGCGTGAAGCGCTCGCCGCTTTTGATCCGGCTCACCCCATGGCGCAGATTGACGCGATAAGTCCCCCGCGTTCCCTGCACCGGCCGCTCGCGCACCGCAAAGATCACGCCGTCACCTTGGCGGAGCGGCGCGACCTCGGCGCGCGACTGCATGCGCGGCCGCTGCTCGGTCAGCACGAATTCGCCGCCGGTGAAATCCTGGCCAGGCTCGGAGAGCAGGATCGCGACCTGCAGCGGAAAGAGATGCTCGCCGTACACGTCCTGATGCAGGCAATTGTAGTCGCCCGGACCGTAGCGCAAGAGAAGCGGCGTCGGACGTTTCTGACCCGCCTCATGGCAGCGCGCGAGGAAGGCTTCGTGGTCGGTCGGATAGCGGACGGGAACCCCCATCGCCTCGTTCCATCGGTCCGCGATCGGCGCGAGCCTCGAATAGAAGCCCCGGCGAAGCGCGACGATCTGCTCTGGGAGCGGATAGGCGAAATATTTGTACTCGCCCCGGCCGAAGCCATGGGCCGCCATCACGATGCGAGAGCGAAAGCGGGAGTCCTCGGGATAGAGCGCCGCCAATGCGCGACAGGTCTCCGGCGAGAGTAGCTTCGGCGCGATCGCACAGCCGTAGGCGTCGAGGTCGCCCTCGATCGCGGGCCAGTCGAGCGTGCCAATTGCCGCAAGACCCTCATCCGGCCGACTGCGTCGGCCACCTTCTCCCGGGGAGAAGGGGAGCGGAGGCGCCGCCGCTTCCCCCCTCTCCCCATAGGGCGTCGAAAGACGCCCGTCTCTCGACGGGCTTTGGGAGAGGGGTTGGGGTGAGGGCCTCCTCGAACAGAGGCGCTGGGCCGGGTCGCGTCTTCATCACGCCGCCTCGCGGTCGATGAGCTTGCGCTTGCGCTCGACGCCCCAGCGATAGCCGGAAAGGTCGCCGTCCGCCCGCACCACGCGATGACAGGGAATGGCGATTGCAAGGGCGTTGGCGGCGCAGGCCTGCGCCACCGCGCGCACCGCTTTCGGCTGCCCGATCGCCCGAGCAATCTCCGTATAGCTGGCCGTCTTGCCGGCAGGGATGGCGCGCAAAGCCGCCCATACCTTTTGCTGGAACGCCGTGCCGCGGATGTCGAGAGGAAGGTCGAGGCGTTGACCCGGCGCCTCGACGAGCCCGACGACCTCAGCGACCATGCGCTCGAAATCCACGTCGCCGCCCTTAAGCTCGGCGCGCGGAAAGCGGTCCTGCAAGTCGCGCACAAGCGTCTCGGGATCGTCGCCGAGCAAAATCGCGCACACGCCCTTGTCGGTGGCCGCGACCAGCACCGCCCCAAGCGAGGCCTGACCGACCGCGAAGCGGATAGAAGCGCCCGCCCCGCCGCGTCGGAGCGCGCCTGGGGTCATGCCGAGGCGCGCCGCGGTGCTCTCGTAGAATCGGCTCGAGGAGTTGAACCCGGCGTCGTAGATCGCTTCCGTAACCGTCCCGGCCGTGCGCAGCTTGTCCGCGGCGCGACGCGCCCGCGTCTCGGCCGCATAGGCTTTCGGGGTCACGCCCGTGATCGCCTTGAAGACGCGGTGGAAGTGATAGGGGCTCAGGCCCGCGCTCGCGGCGAGGGCGGCGAGCTTGGGCGCCTCCTCGGCCTCATCGATCCGCGCGCACGCGCGCTTGACTGCCTCGACTTGCGGATCGGGCGCGCCGAGCCTCTCGGGCCGGCAGCGCTTGCAGGCGCGATAACCCGCCTTTTCCGCCTCGGTCACGGTTGGAAAGAACGAGACGTTCTCCCGTTTTGCGGGCCGGGACGTGCAACTTGGGCGGCAAAAGACGCCGGTGGTGCTGACGGCGAACACGAACTTGCCGTCGAACGCGGCGTCGCGGCGCTTGACCGCCTGCCAGCGCTCTTCGTCGCGAGCGAACGCGTGTGAAGCGTCGGTCTGGCGCGTTTCGGTCATCGGGCTAAACATAGGGATCACTCCGGGGCTTGTCTTGTCTCCCGTCTACGCCGATCCCTACGCGGCCGAACTCCGCTCCTTGCTCTCTAATTTTCTCGCCGCGCTAAATAGCCGATCCGCCGCAGGTCGCGGCAGCGAGCCTCGGCTTGACCCGCGATCTCGAACTCAAGACCGCCGGGCCTGCTCTCAAAAGAACGCGCCGTGACCAATCCAGTACGCCAGCGCTTGCGTGAGTTGCGCCACCCGGTCGCGATTTGAGCGCTCGATCATCGTCTGATCGACTGGATTGCTGTAATAGCTGCTGGTGGCCCGGATGGGTGTCTCCTGCCCATTGATCACTGCAACGCCCCAGATATTGTCGATGGAGGCGCCGGCGTGCAACATTTCGCCGGTTTGCGGCCCCAAGGTGAGATAGTCGATCCTGACGGTGAGCGGCGCGCCCTCGCGCGCCATGCGGCCTGACAGGGCCTGCGCGAGCTCCTGAGAAAGATCCTGCGCGACCCATGTCGCGGTCGGGTCGCCGGCGTTGGCGCGCAGCGGCTCAACGTCGACGTGAACGGCGCGGAAGCTCGGGCCCGACCCGGCGAGCGCGCCTTGACTTGAAGCGGCAATGCAGAGCGCAAGCGCCGACAGAGCGACTAAGCGGACGCAATCGAGAATGCGGGAACCAGACATGGCGCAACCTCCGGGCAAGGTGGGGGATACTCAGTTTATACGAGGTGGAGCGCCTTTAGTTTCCTCCCGGCATCGGATTTTTGACAAATTATTTGGGGATCAATTTCTTTGCGGATTCCGGAAGCGTCCGGAGCCGTCTCCCGCGATCGACGATGCGGACTTCGCAGGTCGATCGGCTGGGCGATGGTCTCCCGGAGCTTCCGAGCCCGGAAATTGACCTGTTGCGGGCGCTAGCTGATGGTCGACCTTTGGCGCACCGTCAGCCCCGGCCCGTCTCCCGCATCGAGGATGGAGGCGCTTGGCCCATGGGAGGCGCTTGGCCCATGATCCGAACAAACCGAACCGGCGCGCTCACGCCGCGCAACATCGCCGTTTCTTCGATCTGCGTCCGATTCATGAGCGCCGCCGCCGTTTCCGCGTCCCTTGCTACCACCTCCGACACGATCACTTCGCCTCCATGACACTGATGTTCGAGGCGCGCCGCGATATTAACAGTGGCGCCGAAATAGTCGAGCACGTCGCCCGTCGTCACTGCGATGCACGGTCCGGCATGAAGTCCGAGCTTGAGCATGATGGGCGCCGCCCGCGTGTCTCCGCCTCGCGCCGAGTTGAAGCTCGCGACGTCATCCTGGATCGCAAGCGCCGCACGGACGGCGTGATCGGGACGGGCGAAGGCGGCCATGACCGCATCGCCCACGGTCTTGACTACAAAGCCATGATTGCGCAGCACCCGGTCTGACAGGAAGGAAAAATGGTCCCGAACGAGGCTATAGGCGGGAGCGTCGCCAAGCGCATCGTAGAGTTCGGTCGATCCTTTGAGGTCGGTAAACATGATGACGATCCAGCCGATCTCGGCATTGTCGCCGGCGCTCAGCAATTGCTCGGGGGCGAGCCGACGGAAGGCGGCCATGGCGATCACGCGTTCCCCCGTCAGCGCGTCCTTAGCCCAATTTCGATCCTCGACGACGAAGACGAGCGGCTTGTCGCTCTCGTTGCGAATCGTAAGCTCATCGCTGCCGCTCGCCTCTTCGAGCACAATGTCGGCCCCGCGCGCCACGACGGTCGGAATGATTCCGTCGGCGCCGATGTCGCGATCAGCCTCAGCGCCAGCCTCGACGGTGCGAAAACGGTATGGGCCCGGCGCCAATGGTAGGTTAAAGGTCTTGGCGGACTGGGCTGCAACCTCGCCTTGAAACTTGATGTGTCGCGCGGAGCCGGGGCCCAGCATGCACATCTCCCCATCCAGCGGCGGACGAATCCAAGGCTCCGGATGGAAGGTCAGCTCGACGTTGCGGCTGAAATTGCGCTCGTAGTCGATGTTGCAAGACGAGCAATGAGCGCCTTTCGGCAGGTCCTGAAGTCGGCTCACGCGTGACTTCGCGCCCCGGCAGCGCGGGCACAACAGCTCCCATCCCATCGCCACGACGCCCTTCCGCGCCGCCGCCAGAATCAACTCCACCACGTGGTCTGATGGCGCAGACCACAGCGTCGCCAGCGTCAGCGGACGAGCGCTGCGCAGATCGACGATCGGCGCATGCCGCAGGTAATCGATGAGGTTTGGCCCAAGGCCATGCGACGCCGGGTCGCGCGCGAGTTCCGCGCCAAGCGCATCGAGTCGTTGGCGGGCGCTGGGCTCCACCAAGTCCTCGTCGCTCCAGCCTGGGACAAGCGCGGAACCGTCGCTTTCGCGAATGATCCGCTCGATGCCCGCGGCGGCCTTGCCGAACTCAGCGTCAAACACGCCTGCATGCTTGCCTACAAATCCCAGTAGGCCAGCGGGCTCGGCCATACCGGTGAAGATCAGCCGAGAGCCTTCGCCTTCGGCAATGAGCTCACAAGCCCACTCCCACCTTCGCATTGGGCCGCTTTGATAGTTTCGCACTTGGGAAAGGCGATGGTTCTCCTGCCATTCGCCGAAATCCTCTTCCCATCGCGCCGAGAAAAACCCGAGCTTGCCACTCACGAAGCGGTGGACACGGCCTTCACCGTCGACGCGTTCCTCAAACTGAAAGGGGGCGTAGCCGTTTAACGCCCAAAGGCGGGCCGTATCGGAGACAAAGGGCCAAATCGCCGCTGGCGGCTTGGCGAAGCGCGTTTCCCGGCGGAAACGGTAGACAGCGCTGCTCTTTCCCCTCACGCAGCTTCCCCATGGCGCTTGTCCGCGGATAAATTGGGCCCAAGCCCCGTCAGGCCGCGCGCCGCATCGCCCCGCCGGCCGCGTCGGCGATCGACTTCGCGCCGAACAGGATGAAGATGACGCCGACGATCCGCGTCACGGCGACGCCGTGTGTGAGGAAAAATCGCCTCGCGGCCGGCAAGCCTGCGGCAAAGACCAGGGTTGCATCCGCGAGGAGGAAGCCGACGAATGCGGCGACGAACATCTGGGGCGCGTCGGCCAGTTTCAACGCGCCGATATAGGGGGCGACGATGGCCGAAAACATCGCCAGCGCCACCGGATAGGATTTGGGGTTGGTGAGCCCGAAGGCCATGCCGGTCGCAAGCGGCCGCTTGGCGCCGATCGTGCGTGGGGCCGCGTCCTTCTTCGTCATGACGGCCCGCGCGCCGAGATAGAGGAGGTAGAGCCCGCAAACGAAGCCGAGCAGCTCGAATAGCGTAGGACCGATACGGTTCGCGCCGACAATCGCCGCGACCGCGAGCGCCCCCCAGGTCACGTCGCCAACGAGATGACCGCAGATGAACCAGGCGCCGGACGCTCGCCCGCACGATGCGGCAAGCGTGAACAGAGCCAGGAACGCCGGCCCGGGCGTCACGACATAAAGATAGGCCGCGGCGAGCGAAGCGAGGAGGATTTTCGGGATCGGTCATTAGGCCTTGTCCTCGATCAGCCGCCTCAACTTGTACACGGCCTCGAGCGCTTCGCGGGGCGTGAGCGCGTCTGGATCGAGCGCCATGAGCGCCGTGCGCAACACGTCAGCCGGAGGCGCCGGAGGCTGTTCGTGCGGCTCGTAGGAGAACAGCGGCAGCGCGTCGAGCGAGCCGCTCGACCGGGACGCTTCGAGGCTGGCGAGCACTTGGCGCGCCCGCTTAACGACGGAGGATGGCAGGCCTGCAAGCTTGGCGACCTGAATGCCATAGGAGCGGTCGGCGGCGCCATGGACGACCTCATGCAGGAAGGCCAGCGTTCCCTTGAACTCGGTGACCCGCATGGTGAGGTTGACGAGCCGGGGAAGCGTCTCGGCGAGGGCGGTCAATTCGTGGAAATGGGTGGCGAACAAAGCCCGCGAGCGGTTCACAGCGCTCAAATGCTCGACGCAGGCGTAAGCGATCGAGAGCCCGTCGAAAGTGGCCGTGCCGCGCCCGATCTCGTCCAGGATCACCAGCGAGCGCGGGGTCGCCTGGTTGAGGATGGCCGCGGTCTCGACCATTTCGACCATGAAGGTCGAGCGGCCGCGCGCGAGATCGTCCGCCGCGCCGACGCGCGAGAACAGCCGGTCGACAATCCCGATATGGGCGCGCGCCGCGGGCACATACGCGCCCATTTGCGCGATGAGCGCGATCAGCGCGTTCTGCCTGAGATAGGTCGACTTGCCCGCCATGTTGGGGCCGGTGACGATGGCGATGCGCCCGCCCTCCTCCGCTTCCCCCGAAAGATCGCAGTCGTTGGCGACGAACGGTTCGCCCGCCTCCCTCAGCGCCGCCTCGACCACCGGATGGCGTCCGCCCTCGATTCTGAAAACTCAGCGACGCATCGACCAGCGGACGCGTCCAGACGCGCTTGACGGCAAGTTCCGCCAGCGCGCCGGCGACGTCGATTTCAGCGAGCGCGGCGCCGAAACTGCGCAAACGCTCGCCCTCCGCGACGCAGGCCTGGCGCAGGCGCTCGAACGCCTCGAGTTCTAGCGCGAGCGCGCGGTCAGCCGCTGAAGCGATGCGCGACTCGAGATCGGTCAGCGCGTTCGTCGTGAACCGCATCGCGCCGGCCATCGTCTGGCGATGGAGGAAGGTCGCGTTGTGTGGAGGCTTGAGCAATGTCTCGCCCGCCGCCTGTGGCGTCTCGATGAAGTAGCCGAGGAAATTGTTGTGCTTGATCTTGAGCTGCCTGACGCCGGCCTCATTGGCGTAGGACCCCTGGAGTTCGGCAATCACGCGACGGCTTTCGTCGCGCAGGCTCCGCGCCTCTTCGAGCGCGGACAAAGCGCCGGAACGCACAAACCCGCCATCTCGCTTGAGAAGCGGCAACTCGTCCGCGAGCATGGTTTCGAGATCCCGCGCAAGGTCGGCGCAATCGGCGCGCAACCGGGCGTAGGCGCCGAGCAGTTCGGGCGGCAATTCCTCGGCGGTTTCGAGAATGTTCGCCAGCGTCGTCGCCGCGGCAAGCCCGTCGCGAATGGCGGCGAGGTCGCGGGGACCGCCGCGATCGAGGCTCAGGCGCGAGAGCGCCCGCAGAAAGTCGGGCGCATGTGCGAGTGCTCGCCGCAGGGCGTCGCGCATCGGCGTTGCTTCGACCAAGAAATCGAGCGAATCAAGCCGTCTATCGACCGCTTCCGGATCCGTCAGCGGGCTCGCCAGCCGTTCCGCGAGCAGGCGTGCTCCTGGCGGAGTAACGGTCAGGTCGATTGTAGCCAGGAGCGAGCCCTCGCGCGCGCCGCTCAAGGTTCGCGTGAGCTCGAGGTTGGCGCGGGTCGCCGGATCGATTTCCAGGCTCGTCCCGCGCGCCCGCCGGATCGGAGGCGCGAGCGCCGGCCGGGCTTCGAACTGGGTGCGCTTGATGTAGGCGAGCGCGAGCGCCGCGGCGGCGATCTCGGCGTGGGTGAAGGCGCCGAAGCCGTCGAGGGTTTCGACCCCGTAGAATTCGCAGACGCGACGTTCAGCCGCCGAGCCGTCGCCGCCGTCACGCGCGAGCGGCGTAGCGGGAACGCGCATCTCGCGGGCGATCTGCGAGAACAAGGGTTCGTCATAGACGGCTTGCGACGCCACGACCTCGCTCGGCTCCAGGCGCGCGATTTCTGCGGCGAGGCTCATCTCGTCGGTCTCGCTGAGTGCAATCGAGCCGGTCGACAGATCGAGCGCGGCGAGCCCGTACAACTGGCGTCCGCTCAAGCGCACCTTCTGGACGGCGACAAGGAGACGAGCGCGACCGGGCTCCAGCAGCCGTTCCTCGGTGATCGTTCCGGGTGTGACCAGCCGAACGACATCGCGCTTGACGACCGACTTCGGTCCCCGTTGTTTCGCCGCGGCCGGGTCTTCCAGTTGCTCGCACACAGCGACGCGGTGGCCGAGAGCGATCAGCCGGTTGAGGTAGTCGTCGGCGCGCTCGACGGGCACCCCGCACATGCGGATGTCCTCGCCGTCGTGCTTGCCGCGCTTCGTGAGGACAATGCCGAGCGCCCGGCTCGCGATTTCCGCGTCGTCGAAGAACAGCTCGTAGAAATCGCCCATCCGGTAGAACAACAAGCAACCGGGATTGACGGCCTTGATCTCCAAATACTGCGCCATCATCGGCGTGACGCGCGCGCCGGTCTCGGAATTAGGGCTGCTGGAGGCGTCCATCGCCTCGAGCCTAGCAAATCAACCGGGTCGGCGCAGCGCCGCCGCCCGCGCTATCCACGGGTTGCTAGAGCCGGCCTCGCCGGACGGTCATTGCCGGGCTCGCTTCTCCACACTCTCGATCAGCCGTGCGGCTGCCTATTTGACGAGCGTCGTTGCAGACTGGAGGATCTCACGCGCGATAAAGGATTCCGCCTTTTGCCAAGCCTCGTCCGTGTCTCCTCGAAAGGTCACCAAGCGGTCAAATACGATCCGGCCCTGCTCCTCGTCAACGATCTGGATCTTGGCCCACTGAATGAGGGAGCTCATTTTGTGCACGCCGCCGAGTAGAACAAGCTTTGCGCCCGCGGCGCGCGCCGCCTTCTGAAGCTCGAACGGGTTCATCGTTGGCTCGCACGGCGAAGCCCCGCAAGACATCGGAACAATCCGGTACTGACCACTCGCCGCAAGGTCGCGCTGCAACGCGTTCACGAAATCCGCCGCGCGCCGTTGGTGAGCCCCGGTTTGATCCGTTGGCTCGCCGGACGTGTCGACATAGTCAAGATTGAGGACCGCGAGCGGGACGGGCTCGGTCCGCGCCACATCGGCTTGCGCCCCAAGCCCACCAAGCGCGGCTGCAAGCCCCATAGCCGCGACGGAGACGATGGAACGAAATGCCCTACGCATCGCCATCCTCCTCCTGACGACCTTGGAGGGTCAAAGGTCTCACGCCGCCGCCGCCGGCGCATCACGGCGCGCCTTCATCGCTTTGGCCGCCATCGTATAGCCTCCGCCGGCGCCGTCAACGAAATGGACGTGGCCGCTTTGGGTCGCCGAGGGAACAAAGCACGTCACCTGCGCCGCATCCTGCCGGAAGACGCCCCAATGGACAAACGCGTCCGCGGCGGCAAGCCGAGAACTCAAGCGCGTCGGCGAACTCGGGGGAGCAGTCGAGCGTCATGCGCAGGCCGTCGTCGAACTTGCGAAAATCGGCGTTGGCGACAAGCTCGCTCGCGTAGGCCGCGGCGTCAAACCGACCCACCTTGAGCTTGAAAGTGTGGAGGAAGATCGCGGTGCAGTAGCCGCGAATTGCCGAGATACGCGCCTTCGCTTGCGACAGCCCCGAGGCCTTCTTGACCTGTGTTTCAAGCGCAATCGCACCGCCTGGACTCCCCGGCCGCAGGCTCACCAAAGTCACCGGCCGCTCGCTCGACGCGACGGCGAGCGACGATTTGACGATCTCGTTGATGAGCGGCGCAAACCGCGCGTCGTTTCCGCGCGGAGCAACGATCAGCGAGAGAACCAGCCCGTGCTTCGCCGGCGCCACGCCCCAGCGGCAGGAGAGGCCGGAAAGATCCGGCCGGGCGCCCGGCCCCGCCGGCGGCAGAGCATAAGCGCCGCGCTTGGCCGCGGCGTCGAACCAGGTCAGGCCGCCGCCGGCGAACATCGCATAGACACAAGGCGGGGCCGCGGCGAAGCGCGCGACCCTGACGTCGTATCCCGCCGCCCGGATTTCGCCGACCGGCGCCATCGCGACGCGCAAATCGAAATGAAACTCCTCACGCGCGAACGCCGCCATCGCCTGAAGCGCTTTGGCGGCGGGGGCCGCATCAGACGATGACACGGCGAAGCTCGCCCCGTCGCCGCCAAAGACGAAAGGAAATGGCCGCCGATCCAGCGCGTTGGCGACGGCCGCGATCGCGCCGGCGCCGACCATGTTGACGGCCTTGTAGCGGCCATCGGCGACGGCTTTGGTCGAGCCGGTCACGTCGGCGAAACCGACCACCCAATCGTCCGGCAGCGGACGATAGTTTTCGCCCCGCACCGCATCAGCGAAATTGTCGAGAACGGGAAGGGTCTCGTAGAAGTCGCCCGCCATGTCCGCCCAATTCCGTTCGCGAGAAGGTTGAGACTACCGCGAATACGGATCGATTGCGTCAGAGTTTCGAATGGAGCTCGCGCTGGACCAGCGGCCCGGCTCCCGCGCCCAGCGACACGTCCCGGCCACGCTCGATCGCTTGGCGCACGAAAGTCTTGGCCGCCCCCACTGCCTCCGGCAGCGGCACTCCAAGAACGATGTTGGCGGCGATAGCGCTCGAGAGGGTGCAGCCGGTTCCATGCAAATTCTTGGAGAGAAGCCTCGGCGCCGCGAAGCGATCAATGGCGTCCCTCGTCACCAGAAGGTCGATCGCTTCTTCGCCTTCGAGATGCCCGCCCTTCATCAGAACCGCGCGCGGGCCAAGCTTGAGCAGCGCCTCGCCCTGGCGCGCCATATCCGCTTCGCTCCGCGCGATCGGCTCCCCGAGCAGGCTCGCGGCCTCGGCAAGGTTTGGCGTCAAGCAATCGACGAGCGGCAGCAGGCTCGCCCGGACCGTCTCGACGAAACCCGCTCCGCTCAGCGGATCGCCGGTTGAGGCGGCCATCACTGGATCGTAGACGATGAAGGCCCTTTTCGCTTCTCCCTCCGGGAGAAGGTGGCGGGAAGCGTCGGATGAGGGGTCCAAACCTCGCGCGGAGCGCGGACCGCGCGAACCCTCACCCCCAACCCCTCTCCCCAAAGGGCGTTCGGAAGGACGCCCGTCTCTCGACGGGCTATGGGGAGAGGGGAGATTTTCCGCCACCACTTCGACAAACGCCGCCATCCCCAGCATGCCGATCTTAATCGCGGCGACGGCGAAGTCCTCAAGGACCGCCTCGATCTGCGCGCCCACAATTCCAGGCGGTGGATAGTGGATCGTTCGGACGCCGCGCGTATTCTGAGCGGTCAGCGCAGTCACCACGCTTGCGCCATAGACGCCGAGCGCCGCGAAGGTCTTGAGATCGGCCTGAATGCCGGCGCCGGCGCCCGAATCCGAGCCGGCGATCGTCAGCGCGATCGGCAGCCTCGGAGTCACGCCAACCGCGTCGCGGCCACCCATTCGCGCGCGCGCCCCTCCGGATCAGCGTTGAGCGTGATGTCAGTGACGACGGAAACAATGTCCGCGCCGGCCGCGAGGCACAGCTTCGCCCGTTCGACAGTCAGTCCGCCGATTGCGACGAGCGGGGTCGCGCCAATACGGCGCTTCCACTCGCCGATCCGCTCGAGACCCTGCGGCGCGAACGCCATGGCCTTGAGGCGGGTGAAATAGATCGGCCCCAGAGCGACATAATCCGGCTCGAGCTTCAGCGCGCGCTCGAGCTCGGAGTCGTCATGAGTGCTGACGCCGAGCCTCACGCCGGCCTTGCGGATGGCGCCGACATCAGCGTCATCCAGGTCGCCCTGGCCAAGATGCACCCAAGGAGCGCGCACATCGATCGCAAGGCGCCAATAGTCGTTGACGACCAGCACGGCGGCCGCCTTCGAACAGATTGCCAGCGCCTGGCGCGTCTCGCGCGTGACCGATGCTTCGTCCGTCTCCTTGATTCGCAATTGGATGAAACGGGCGCCGACGCCGACGAGGCGCGCGACCCAGGCGGCGCTGTCGACGATCGGGTAGAAGGGGTCGAGGTCTCGGCCTTCTCCCTCCGGAAGAAAATGGCGCCGGAAGGGCGTCGAAAGACGCCCGTCTTTCGACGGGCTTTCCGCGCCGGATGAGGACGCGCTCACGTCAACACCGCTCTCCCTGCGACTGGCGTCGAGGGCTCCGCCATGTCGCGCGGGTGCATGGGCCCAGCAAGGAAGGCCGCGCGACCGGCTTCGATCGCCCGACCAAAAGCCCGGGCCATCGCCACAGGATCGCCCGCCTTGGCGACGGCCGTGTTAAGCAGCACGCCGTCATAGCCGAGCTCCATTGCCGCCGCCGCGTGCGACGGCAGGCCAACGCCGGCGTCGACGATCAACGGAACATCAGGGAAATGTGCGCGCATGGCCCTCAAGCCGAACACGTTGTTGAGCCCCTTGCCGGAGCCGATGGGCGCGCCCCACGGCATCAGCGCCTTGCATCCGGCCTCGATCAGCCGCTCGGCGACGACGAGGTCCTCAGTCGTATACGGGAAGACCTCGAAACCGTCAGCGGAAAGAATCCGCGCCGCCTCGACAAGACCAAACACGTCGGGCTGCAGCGTGTCGGCCTCGCCGATGACCTCGAGCTTGATCCAGGGCGTCCCGAACACTTCACGCGCCATCTCAGCCGTCGTCACCGCCTCCTTCACACTGTAGCAGCCGGCGGTGTTCGGCAGAACACGGGCGCCGATGTCGCGGATAAGCCGCCAGAAATCCTGCCCCTCCTTGAGCCGAGCGGATTCGCGCCGCAGCGACACCGTAAGGATTTCGGCCCCACTCTCGCGCGCAGCCTCGGCGAGAATCGCGGGCGAAGGATATTGCGACGTGCCAAGCATGAGCCGCGAGCTGAATTTTTCGCCGTAGAGGGTGAAATCGGGGCTCCGGGGCATTGGCCTTGCCTTTGTCACTGACGCGCCGCCGTCACGCGGTCCAGGGATCGACGACGTCGAGGTCCAGCGACTCAAAATCCTTCACGTTCCGGGTCGCGAGCCGCGCCGAAGCCCGCATCGCGCAAGCGGCGATCAGCGCATCGAGCGGCGTCAGATCGCGGCCGCTACGCTTCGCGCGCGCTCTCAGCCATCCCGACAGAGACCCGACCTCGGCGTCGATGGCGACCGTCCGTTTCTCGAAGCGCGCGCGCAACGCCTCGATTTGCCGGGTCAACGTTGCTCTGCGTGCGCCCTCAGGCAGGAGGCCTGCTCCAAAGAAAAGTTCGTGGAAAGCGACTGCGCTGACGCAGGGTCGCTCCAAACCTGACACGAAACGAACGACATTGTCGTGCGGGTTGGGACGCATCAGTTCGGACAGCACATTCGTATCAAGCAGCCACGCGGCGTTCACCCTCGTAAGTCCTCTTCCGTCCACTTTTCGAAAGGACTCGGCCGGTCCTCATGTCGTGAAGGCGGCTCGACGTCGCCGGCCCCTCGGAGATTCTCGACAAGCCACCGCCCCAGATGAGGCTCGTCATTCTGCTCGCTTAGACGCTGATACTCGTCCATTGAGATGACGACACACGGATCGCGCGTCCCGATTACCTGGGCTTCGCCGTGGCGGGCGCGGTCCAGCACCTCCGACAGTTTGGATTTCGCTTCCTGGACCGTCCACATTGCTTGCCTGCCAGATCTAGACTAGCCTAGACTATATGTGCGCGAAGCGTCCGAGGCAAGGGCTACCCTCCCTGCCGCGGCGCAACAATCTCGATCCGATCGCCCTCCTTGAGCGCCGTCGCCTGACGGGCCCGGGCCGGCACGAACTCGCCATTGAGCGCGGTCGCGACTTTGGCCTCGGCGAAGTCGAGCGACTGTACAGCATCCGCGAGCGTGACGGCGGGAAGCTCTTGCGGTTCGCCATTGACGACGAGTCTCATACCAGCGCTCCCGACCGCTCGAACGCCCCGCCGCAGCTCGCGCGGCGAGAGCGGGCGCAAGCAGGAAGCCGTGGCGATAGAGGCCATTGATGAAAATCCGATCCGTTGCGCTCCTCGACTACGCGGTTCGTTGTCGGGGAAGGCCGGACGGACGTCGGCGCCCATCTCGAGGATCTCAGCCTCGCCAAAGGCCGGATGAAGGGCATAGGACGCGCTCAAGAGTTCGATCGCCGAACGTACGCTGACGGCGCCCTTCTCGGCGCTTTCGATCATCGTCGCGCCGATCATGAATTCGTTGTTCGCGCGCGGGACGATGTAGAGCGGGATGCGAGGATGCAGAAAACGCACCGCGCGCGTCAGCGTCACCTCGGACGTGCGAATGCGCATCATCTCCCCACGCACGCCCCGCAATTCAGGAAGCGCCCTGCGGGCCGCCCACCCGCGGCAGTCCATGGCGACATCCGCGCCGCCAAGCGTTTCGCCGTCGACGCCGAAGCGGATCTCGCCGCCTTTGGCCAGCAAGCGCTCGGTCAGCGCCGACAATGCGACGCGCGGATCGAGATGGCCTTCGTCCGCGAAGAACAGGCCTTTACGGAAACGGCCCGCCAGATCCGGCTCGAGCTCCGCGATCCGCGCTTCATCCGCAGGCGCATGTGCCGAGGTCCGCGCGGCGAAGCGGTCGATCTCGCCTAAGTCGCGCGCCGCCGCGACGACCAATGTGCCTGCGCGCACCACGCCCGGCACGCGCGCGCTCCACCAGTCGATCGCGCCTTGGCCGAGCTCGACAACACTCCGCGGCGCGCTTTCGCTCTCGCAGAACGGCGCAAGCATGCCACCCGCCAACCAGGACGCGTTGCCGCCAAGCTCGCGCGAGCGCTCAACGAGCGTGACCCGCGCGCCGCGCTCGGCGAGCGTGAGCGCGCTCGTTAGGCCGACGACGCCAGCGCCAACGACAGTCGCGCGCATCGCTTCACTCCGCCGCCTTTACGTAAAGCGCGGCGCCGCCCTCCAGGAACTCGCGCGATTTCTCCGCCATCCCGGCCATCGCCTCGGCTTCCTTACGAAGATCCTGGGTGATCTGCATCGAGCAGAACTTCGGTCCGCACATCGAGCAGAAATGCGCCACCTTGTGGCCGTCCTTCGGCAGCGTCTCGTCGTGGAACTTGCGCGCGGTGTCGGGATCGAGCGACAGGTTGAACTGATCCTCCCAGCGAAAGTCGAAGCGCGCTTGGCTCACCGCGTCGTCGCGGATCTGCGCCGCGGGATGACCCTTCGCGAGATCGGCCGCATGTGCGGCGATCCGGTAGGTGATGACGCCGGTCTTGACGTCCTCGCGGTCGGGCAGGCCCAGATGCTCCTTCGGCGTCACGTAGCAGAGCATGGCGGTGCCGAACCAGCCGATCATCGCGGCGCCGATGCCCGACGTGATGTGGTCGTAGCCGGGCGCGATGTCCGTCGTCAGCGGGCCCAACGTGTAGAAAGGCGCCTCGCCGCACTCGCGAAGCTGCTTCTCCATATTGACCTTGATCTTGTGCATCGGCACATGCCCCGGGCCCTCGATCATCACCTGGCAGCCCTTGTCCCAGGCGACTTTCGTCAGCTCGCCCAGCGTCTCCAACTCCGCGAATTGCGCGCGGTCATTGGCGTCGGCGATCGAGCCTGGACGCAAGCCATCGCCGAGCGAGAACGAAACATCATACTTGCGCATGATGTCGCAGATTTCGTCGAACCTCTCGTAGAGGAAGCTCTCGCGGTGCCCGGCAAGGCACCAGCGCGCCATGATCGAGCCACCGCGCGAAACGATGCCAGTCACGCGCTTCGCGGTCAGCGGCACATAGGCCAAGCGCACGCCGGCGTGGATCGTAAAATAATCGACGCCCTGCTCGGCCTGCTCGATCAGCGTATCCTTGAAGACTTCCCAGTCGAGCTTGAGCGGATCGCCGCCGACCTTCTCCAGCGCCTGATAGATCGGCACGGTGCCGATTGGCACCGGCGCGTTGCGCAGGATCCAGGAGCGGATGTTGTGAATGTTGCGGCCGGTCGAGAGATCCATGACCGTGTCGGCGCCCCAACGGATCGCCCACACCATCTTCTCGACTTCCTCGGCCACACCCGAGCTCACCGCAGAATTGCCGATGTTGGCGTTGACCTTGACCAGAAAGTTTCGCCCGATCGCCATCGGCTCGAGCTCGAGATGATTGATGTTAGCGGGAATGATCGCCCGCCCGCGCGCAACTTCCTCGCGCACGAACTCCGGAGTGAGAAATTCGGGAATGGCGGCGCCGAAGCTCTCGCCATCGGCGAGGCGAACGGCAGCGGCCTCCACCGCCGCCTCCCGGGCAAGGTTCTCGCGATGGGCGACATAGACCATCTCTTCCGTGATGATCCCGGCGCGGGCGAATTCGAGCTGGGTGACGAGTTGGCCGGGTTTGCCTGCGCGCAGCGTCCGTTCCGCAGGACAGAGCGGAGCGAGATGGTCCGCCGACACATTGCCGTTGTCCTCAGGCTTGATGAGGCGCGGCTTCGCCGCGGCGAACCTTCGTGCCTCGATCCAGGCCTCGCGCACCGAGGGCAAACCGTCCGCGAGGTCGATCGCGATGTTGCTTTCGGTATAGGGCCCGGACGGATCGTAGACCCGGACCGGCGCCTCGTTAGGGTCGGAGAGCGCGATCTCACGAAACGGGATGCGGATGTCGGACCGGCCGGTGGGCGCAGCGTAAACCTTGCGGGAGCCCACGATCGGCCCGGTGGTGACAGTCCGCGGCGCGGCAAATTTGGGAATCTCGTTCATGGCCGTCTCCTCGCGCATCAGGTCAATGACGGCGGGGACCAAGCGGACCAAAATCGGGAGAGCGGCCGCTACGTCCCTTCGCCGGCATGACCCGGATCAGGTTCAAAGGGTTCGGCCGATCGCCGTCTCAGCCCCGTTCGGGACGCCCCTCGAGCGAGGTCAATGTGGTCCTGGCGGCCTGAGCTGTCAACTCTCCGGGTCATGACCCGGTGCGGCCTTTCCCATTGCCTGGGACGGGCGCCGTCTCGTCGCCACTCTCGACCATCGCGCGGAAGTCGAGCGGCGTGGAACCGCTATCCCTCCAAGCCGCGGGGAGCCGGGCGCCCGTTTGCTCGCTTGCGCGCGGCGAAGCGCGCCGCCAGATGGGCAATGCCGGGGACGCGTCTTGTCACCGTGGCGGCGCGCATACGCCATTGGCGGAGCACCGCTGCGGCCGCCTGCTTGTAAGGGGCGACGATCTGCTCCGCATAGTGATGAAACGCCATCACCTTCTCATAGGCGCGGACGAACCACGGCATGGTCATCAGCCTGTGCTTCGTCAGGTCGAAGATCGCCGGGATCACGCTGATCGCGAGCAGTTTCAAGACAATCCAGGCGATGGCGCCGCTGACCACATAGCCCATGGCGATGGCGACCGTGGCGACTGTCAGCAACGGTTCGACGATCAGAAGCGGGACGAGGAAAATCAGCAGCACGAGCGGCGCCGGCAGGCGGTCGATCAGCGCGGCGAAGGATCGCTTGAAACGCGCCCAAGGGATAAAGCCGGCGACCGTCGCTCCGGCCGCGACCAGAATGTCCCACACCCAGGCGACGACCAAAAACACCATCGCCAGGGCGAGTAGAGCCGAGCGTCTCAGCCTAAAGCGCTTCATGCTCATAAGAATCCCGTGAATCCCTGCGGCAACTCGCATTCACGAGCGCGTGATGATGCCGATCAAACGAGGCGAGCGCAAGGCGTTGTGCGCCGCAATATGGCCATTAATCCGCTGTTAACGCTGCGCGCCAGTTGACCCCCGTTCGCAATCCGCCGGCAATGGACCGGTAAGCTTGTCGGAACCTTGCGTTAACTCTTGAGGCGGCTAGTTCGCGGCGGGCGAGGGGTGGTCAGGAGCGTGAGCCATGCTTGCGAACATGAGCCGGAGTGCGATTGCTTTGGCTGCGGCCCTCGGGCTCGGCCTCGCCCTTAGCGCGTGCGCCCACAAGAATCCCGACGACCTTGCCGCTGGCTATGGCGCTGCGGGTCCCGGCAGCGTGCAGGAATTCAATCAGACCGTGGGCGACCGCGTGTTCTTCACCACCGATCAGACCGATCTCTCGTCGACCGCCCAGGCTACGCTCGACAAACAGGCGGCGTGGCTCAATCAGTACAACAAATACAGCTTCACGATCGAGGGCCACGCCGACGAGCGCGGCACGCGCGAATACAACTTCGCCCTCGGTTCGCGACGCGCCCAGGCGGTGCACGATTATCTCGTCGCCAAGGGAATTTCCGCCTCCCGCATGAGGACAATCAGCTACGGCAAAGAGCGGCCGGTTGCGGTTTGCGACGACATCTCCTGCTGGTCTCAGAACCGTCGCGCCGTCACGGTGCTCAACGGGGCGGCCGGCAGTTGAGGACCGCGTGCAAGCCACGGCGATCAATCGCGCCGCGACTTAAAATCGACAGATGCCCGGCGTATGGACGGCTTGAGCGAAGGCAATCAGGATACTTTCAGTGACCTCGTCGTTTCGCCCTAGCCTCATCGCCGGTCTGGCCGCCTGTCTCGCGATTGCGGCGCCAGCTCAGGCGCAGTTCGATATTTTCCACCGTCAGCCTCCTCCACCGGCGGACATTCCAGGCGCCGCGGATGAGGCAGCCGGGCTCGTGGTGCGCATCAACCGGCTCGAGGAAGAACTTCGCCAGGCGAACGGCCGGATCGAGGAACTGGAGAACGCGCAGCGTCGGCTCGAGGCGCAGTTGCAGAAGTTCCGCCAGGATGTGGAATACCGCTTCGGCGACCGCTCCGAGGGCGCTCCGCCCGAGCCGGACGTCGCCGAAGCGCCCTTGGCCCCAGCGCAGCCAGACGTCCCTCCACGACCCAGGAGGTCGGACGCATTCGATCCCAACGCCGATCCGAACGCGCCCGGCGCGCCGCGCCCGCTCGGAACCACCGCGCCGAGCGCGCCGCTCGTCCGCGAATCGCCAGCGCCTCTGGCGCGTGAGACGCCCGCAGCCGGGCCGCCGCTCGAGCTCGGCAAAGGACCAGCGGCCGCCCCGCCCTCAGCAAGCGGGCCGACCATCGTCGGTTCCGGCGTTGCGATGCTCGATCAGCCGCGCGAGCAGTTCAACGCCGCGCTGCAAGCCTTTCAGGCGGGGCAATATCCGGAGGCGGAGACGGGATTTAAGGCGTTTCTCGCCGCCAATCCAGCCCATCGCCTGACGCCGGACGCGCTCTTCTATATCGGCGAGACCTATCTTCAGCGCTCGCGCCCCCGCGAGGCGGCCGAACAATATCTGAAGATCACGACCGACTACTCGAAATCCTCTCGGGC
Source organism: uncultured Alphaproteobacteria bacterium (assembly GCA_963820095.1). GTDB lineage: Bacteria > Pseudomonadota > Alphaproteobacteria > Rhizobiales > Beijerinckiaceae > Roseiarcus. The sequence goes on along the minus strand of CAWFZA010000021.1, from coordinate 269,086 downwards.
GCCTGAGAGCATGGTGCGGCTCGGGCAGACGCTGGCGGCGCTCGGCAATTCCAACCAAGCCTGCGCTACGCTCGGCGAATTCGGCAAGCGCTACCCGACCGCCTCCGCGTCGGTGAAGAAGCTGGCGGAGCATGAGAGCGCCAAGGATCATTGTTGAGCGGACAGCGCTCGCACGCTCTCTCGTCGACTGACATCGACGCGCTGTTCGCGCCCTTTGTTCGCGCCGAGGCGCTTCTGATCGCCGTCTCCGGCGGGCCGGATTCGACCGCGCTGCTTCTGATGGCGGCCGAATGGGCGAAGCGGCGCGGCAAGACGCGGATCGAGGCGGCGACGGTCAATCACGGGCTTCGGCCTGAGAGCGCAGATGAGGCGAAGGCGGTCGCCAGGCTCTGCGCGCGGCTCGCGGTCGGCCACCGCACACTTCACTGGAAAGGCGTGAAGCCGACAACCCGCCTGCAGGAGCGGGCGCGCGAGGCGCGCTACCGCCTGCTTGTCGATCACGCGAAGGCGATCGGCGCCGACGCGGTTGTGACCGCTCATCACGCCGACGATCAGGCGGAGACGGTGCTCTTTCGTCTGTTGCGCGGGTCCGGCGTCGCGGGATTGCGCGGCATGGAGGTCATGACCGCGCGCGACGGCGTGACGATCGCGCGGCCGCTGATGCGCTTGAAGAAGCGCGATCTCATCGCCTTCGCCAATGCGCGCGGGGCGCCGTTCATCGACGACCCGTCGAACGCCGACCCGCGCTTCGCGCGCACCCGCCTGCGGGCGCTTCTCACCCGCCTCGGCGAGGAAGGCCTCGACGCGGACGCGCTCGACCGGCTGGCGCGGCGTGCGCGAGAGACGGAAGAGGCGCTGGCGCATCTGACGGCCGAAGTCGAGCTGCGGCTGGGTTCGGATGGGACGGTTGACGCGCGCGCTTTGTTCACCGCGCCGATCGCGATCGCACAGCGGATTCTGGCGCGGCGCATCGCCGAGGCGGGCGGCCGTGATGCGAGCCGCATCGGGCTTGAGAAAATCGAAACGCTGGCGGGGGACCTGCGCGACGCGCTCAAAGAGCGGCGAGCTTACGGCGCCAATGTGGGCGGCGCGCTCGTTCGGCTTACCGTCAAGGGCCGGCTGACCTTCGCGCCCGAGCCGCCGAGAAAGAGCGGCGGACGGTAGGCGCCCGGCAGCCGACCCGACAGGCTTCGTGCCTCGCCTTGTCGATCGCAAGGAAAATGTCGGTCTTTTCGTTGAGCGACCGCCGACCTCGTTCGCCCAAGAGCTTCGTTCGCCCAAGAGCTTGACGCGAGCAAATTAGCGAGTCCGTTTTGAGGGATTTCATGGGCTTGCATGGCGATTAGCGAGCCGGTTCCATGCTTCGCCTGTCGAATAGTCGCTCGGTGTCAAGGCGATAGGGAAAGAAGAAATATATGAAGTGTTGTTCTGAACAACAGTACCTCGTTCGGGTCAGCTTGGCAAGAAATTGTCGATTTCCTCGTGGGTTCTGTTCCCGAGCCTTCCATCCGGGCGATGTCGATCATGGGCTTCCGTCGGGGGCTGGCGTCGTGATGCGGCGCCGCGCTTCAGCCACGGCCTGAGCCCCAGTGACCGTTGTGTGGGGGAGGGCCAAGCTCCCGGCCGGAATGTGAACATACGCCTCCCCTCGAGGCTGAGGTGGGCAAGATACTCTGTCCGGCCCTCTTGCGTCCCCGGCGTGAACCCGCTATGGAGCGCGTTTGGGGTCGACGGCGCGATGGCCCCGAATCAAACATGGCTACCGCCCTGCAAAGATGAAACCGGTGACGGCTGATCGGAGCGGGAGCGGCGGAAGAGCCGGAGGACGGAGAGGGTTCACCTTTGCGTCCGTTCCGGCTTTGTCCTGTCCGAGACTGCCGGTGCGCGACCCCCTGTGGGGAAGCGCTTAATTCCAAGCCCTTTGGGGCTGGAGCCAGCATAGACGGGGAAGACCGAGTTTCTCCATCCGTCCGGCGCGCGCCGGCGGTGAAAGCGGTTCGAACCTTCTGTCCGGCGCCGGGCGTTTCGCCCGCCTCCGGGGACAGGCGCAAGTGGCCGCGGCGCTGGATTCGGGTGACCGAGTCGTGCGGCGCGGCGTGTGCAACAGGCGTGTCTCGAGGCATCGAAACCCGCCGACCGGAGATGAGCACCGTGGATAGAACGGGAAAGAAGGAAGCCGTCGCGGCCCTTCACGACGTTTTTTCGAAAACGTCGGTCGTGGTCGTGGCGCATTATTCCGGCCTGACCGTCGCCCAGATGCAGCGGCTGCGTAAGCAGATGCGGCAGGCGGGCGCAAAAGTTCAGGTCGCCAAGAACAGCCTCGCTCAGATTGCTGTCAAAGGCACGGACGTCGCTTCGATCGGTCCCCTGCTCAAGGGGCCGACCCTGATCGCTCATTCGATCGATCCGGTGGCGGCGGCCAAGGCGGCCGTGGCTTTCGCCAAGGATCACGAGAAGTTTGTGCTCCTGGGCGGCGCCATGGGCAAGACGGCCCTCGATGTCGAGGGCGTCAAGGCGCTCGCGACCTTGCCGTCCCTCGACGAGCTGAGGGCAAAACTGCTGGGCCTTCTGACGGCCCCCGCAACCAAGCTCGCCCAGCTTGCCACCGCGCCAGCCGCCAAGCTCGCCCGCGTGGTCGGGGCCTATGCCGCCAAAGACGCAGCCTAAACCTAAAGCCAGGCTCTTCACAATCATTCGAACCGCACTACATAAGGGAAGTCCATCAATGGCAAATCTCGAAAAAATCGTCGACGAACTCTCGAGCCTCACGGTCCTGGAGGCCGCGGAGCTCGCCAAACTGCTTGAAGGCAAGTGGGGCGTTTCGGCCGCCGCTGCGGTGGCTGTTGCGGCTGCTCCGGCTGGTGGCGCCGCCGCCGCCGCGCCGGTTGAGGAGCAGACCGAGTTTTCTGTCATCCTCTCGGCGGTCGGCGACAAGAAAATCGAAGTGATCAAGGAAGTGCGCGCCATCACCGCGCTCGGCCTGAAGGAAGCGAAGGACTTGGTCGAAGCCGCGCCGAAACCAGTCAAGGAAGGCGTGAGCAAGGAAGAAGCCGAGAAGATCAAGGCCGCTTTGGAGAAGGCTGGAGCGAAGGTCGAGCTCAAGTAATGAGCTGCCCGCTGACGCGGGATTTGGCTGATCAAAATGGGACGGTCCCGGCCATCGGCCAGGGGCCGTTCCGGTGTTTCCAGGGCGTTTACCGTGAGTGAGCGTCGGCAACCGGCCGCCAATAGCCTTTGAGGCTGTCCGGTGGAGGTTTGAGTGACAGGGAGCGTTGGCGACGTTCCAAGAAGGCCAGCCGAGGGTCGGCGCGCGTCGGGCGCGACGGATGAACGGTGGCGGGCAAGCGAGCTTTAGAGGAGCGACATGGCGCAGACATTCACTGGCCGCAAGCGCGTTCGCAAGGTGTTCGGACACGTCAGGGAAGTCGGGGAGATGCCGAACCTGATCGAAGTCCAGAAGGCCTCGTATGATCAGTTCCTGCTGATGGACCCGCCGGCTGGCGGGCGTCCAAACGAGGGCCTGCAGGCGGTGTTCAAGTCGGTGTTCCCGATCAAGGACTTCGCCGACACCGCGCATCTCGAATTCGTCAAGTACGAATATGAAGCGCCGAAATACGATGTCGACGAGTGCCGCCAGCGCGGCATGACCTTTTCCGCGCCGCTGAAAGTGACGCTGCGCCTCATCGTGTTCGACGTTGACCCCGAGACCCAGGCCAAGTCAGTCAAGGACATCAAGGAGCAGGACGTGTACATGGGCGATATGCCGCTCATGACCACGAACGGCACCTTCATCGTCAACGGCACCGAACGGGTCATCGTCTCGCAGATGCATCGCAGCCCGGGCGTGTTCTTCGATCACGACAAGGGCAAGAGTCATTCCTCGGGCAAGCTTCTGTTCGCCGCCCGCATTATCCCCTACCGGGGGTCGTGGCTCGACATCGAGTTCGACGCCAAGGACATCGTCTATGCGCGCATCGATCGGCGCCGCAAGATTCCGGTGACCTCGCTGCTTTACGCGCTCGGTCTCGACGGGGAGGAGATTCTCTCGACGTTCTATCGCAAGATCGTCTACAGCCGTCTCAAGGACGGCGGTTGGCGCGTGCCTTACGAACCCGAGCGCATGCGGGGCGTCAAGGCCTCGGTCGACCTCATCGACGCCGACACCGGCGAAGTCGTGGTCGAGGCCGGCCGCAAGCTGACGGTGCGCGCCGCGCGGCAACTGGCGGATAAGGGCCTCAAGGCGCTGCGCGCGAGCGACGCCGATCTCTACGGCCAATATATTGCCGAGGACCTCTACAACCCGCAGACCGGCGAAATCTACGCCGAGGCTGGCGACGAGATCACTGAGAAATCGCTGGCGCAATTGTTGGAGATCGGCTTTACCGAGCTGCCGGTGCTCGACATCGACCACGTCAATATCGGCGCCTATATCCGCAACACGCTCAAGGTCGACAAGAACTCCTCGCGCGAGGACGCGCTGTTCGACATCTATCGCGTCATGCGCCCTGGCGAGCCGCCGACCATCGAAAGCGCGGAGGCGATGTTCCAGTCGCTGTTCTTCGACTCCGAGCGCTACGACCTCTCGGCCGTGGGCCGGGTGAAGATGAACATGCGCCTCGACCTCGACGCGCCCGACACGCAGCGAACCCTCCGCAAGGATGACATCCTGGCGGTGGTCAAGGCGCTGGTGAACCTGCGCGACGGCCGCGGCGAGATCGACGACATCGACCATCTCGGCAATCGCCGCGTGCGCTCGGTCGGCGAATTGATGGAGAACCAATACCGCATTGGCCTGCTGCGCATGGAGCGGGCGATCAAGGAGCGCATGTCGTCGGTCGAAATCGACACGATCATGCCGCAGGATCTCATCAACGCGAAGCCGGCGGCGGCCGCAGTGCGCGAGTTCTTCGGCTCGTCGCAATTGTCGCAGTTCATGGATCAAACCAATCCGCTGTCGGAGATTACCCACAAACGGCGCCTCTCGGCGTTGGGGCCGGGAGGACTGACGCGCGAGCGGGCCGGTTTCGAGGTGCGCGACGTGCATCCGACCCACTACGGCCGGATCTGCCCGATCGAGACGCCGGAAGGCCCGAACATCGGGCTCATCAACTCGCTCGCGACCTTCGCGCGCGTCAACAAATACGGCTTCATCGAGTCGCCCTATCGCAAGGTGCGCGAGGGCAAGGTGACCGAAGAGGTCGCGTATCTGTCGGCGATGGAGGAGCAGAAGTATTCGGTCGCGCAGGCCGATACTCCGATCGACGCCGCCGGCAAGCTTGTGGGTGATCTCATTGTCTGCCGTCATGCGGGCGACGTGGTGTTCCTGCCCGGCGACCGCGTCGACTATATGGATGTGTCGCCCAAGCAGTTGGTCTCGGTGGCCGCGGCCCTGATTCCGTTCCTCGAGAACGACGACGCCAACCGCGCTCTGATGGGCTCGAACATGCAGCGTCAGGCGGTGCCGCTGGTGCGCTCGGACGCGCCTTTGGTCGGCACCGGCATGGAGGCGATTGTGGCGCGCGACTCGGGCGCGGCGATCGCGGCGCGTCGCGCTGGAATCATTGACCAGATCGACGCGACCCGTATCGTCATCCGCGCGACCGAGGAGACCGACGCCGCCAAGCCTGGCGTCGACATCTATCGCCTGATGAAGTTCCAGCGCTCGAACCAGTCGACCTGCATCAACCAGAAGCCGCTGGTCAAGGTGGGAGACCGGGTGGAGAAGGGCGACATCATCGCCGACGGCCCGTCCACGGATCTCGGCGATCTGGCGCTCGGGCGCAACGTCCTCGTCGCCTTCATGCCGTGGAACGGCTACAACTTCGAGGATTCGATCCTGCTCTCCGAGCGCATCGTCAAGGACGACGTCTTCACCTCGATCCACATCGAGGAATTCGAGGCGATGGCCCGCGACACCAAGCTCGGTCCTGAAGAAATCACCCGCGACATTCCCAACGTTTCGGAAGAGGCGTTGAAGAACCTGGACGAAGCGGGCATCGTCTACATCGGCGCCGAGGTCGTCGCCGGCGACATCCTGGTCGGCAAGATCACGCCCAAGGGCGAAAGTCCGATGACGCCGGAAGAGAAGCTTCTGCGCGCCATCTTCGGCGAGAAGGCCTCGGACGTGCGCGATACGTCGTTGCGCGTTCCCCCTGGCGTGCAAGGCACGATCGTCGAGGTCAGGGTGTTCAACCGCCACGGCGTCGACAAGGACGAGCGCGCGCAGGCGATCGAGCGCGAGGAGATCGAACGCCTCGCCAAGGACCGCGACGACGAGCAGGCGATCCTGGACCGCAACGTCTACGCGCGCCTCGCCGAAACGCTTGAGGGCAAGCGGGCTTTGTCCGGGCCCAAAGGCTTCAAGAAGGATCAGGTGCTGACGAAGGCGCTGCTAGAGGAGCAGCCGCGCTCGCAATGGTGGAGCTTTGCGCTCGAGTCCGACCAGACCATGTCGGAGATCGAGGCGATGCGCAAGCAATACGACGAAGCGAAGAAGTCGCTGGAAAGCCGCTTCCTCGATAAGGTCGAGAAGCTGCAGCGCGGTGATGAGCTTCCGCCCGGCGTGATGAAGATGGCCAAGGTCTTCATCGCTGTGAAGCGCAAGATCCAGCCCGGCGACAAGATGGCGGGACGACATGGCAACAAGGGCGTCGTGTCGCGCATCGTGCCGCAGGAGGACATGCCGTTCCTCGCCGACGGCACGCCCGTCGACATCGTGCTCAATCCGCTCGGCGTGCCGAGCCGCATGAACGTCGGGCAGATTCTCGAGACCCACCTCGGGTGGGCTTGCGCCGGGCTCGGCCGGCAAGTGGGCGAGGCCGTGGACGCCTATCTGCGGTCGAACGACGCGAAGCCGTTGCGCGGCAAGCTGAAGGAGATCTACGGCGAGGACGAGACGATCAAGGCGCTCGACGACAAGAGCCTCGCTGAACTCGGCGAGAATCTTCGTCGTGGCGTGCCGATTGCGACCCCCGTCTTCGACGGCGCGCGCGAGAAGGACATCGTCGAGATGCTCGACAAGGCGGGCCTTGATTCCTCGGGCCAAGTGACGCTTTTCGACGGGCGGACGGGCGATGCTTTCGACCGCAAGGTGACGGTGGGCTACATCTACATGCTGAAGCTCCACCATCTTGTCGACGACAAGATTCACGCCCGCTCGATCGGTCCCTACAGCCTCGTCACCCAGCAGCCGCTCGGCGGCAAGGCGCAGTTCGGCGGCCAGCGCTTCGGCGAAATGGAGGTCTGGGCGCTCGAAGCTTACGGCGCCGCCTACACGCTGCAGGAGATGCTGACGGTGAAGTCCGACGACGTCGCCGGCCGCACCAAGGTGTATGAGGCGATCGTGCGCGGCGACGATACGTTCGAATCGGGCATTCCGGAGAGCTTCAACGTGCTCGTGAAGGAAATGCGCTCGCTCGGGCTCAATGTCGAGCTTGCGTCGGTCAAGCGCGCGCCCGAGGAACTGCCGCCCGCGGAGGCGGCCGAGTAACGCGCTTGTCTCTCGCCGCCCTCGAGCGATTGACGGTCGCGGGCGGCGTCACGCCTTAGTTTCCATGAATGCGGGTTCCGCCTTCTTTAAGCGCCGAACTCGCGGGAGACCAGAATGAACCAGGAAATCACCAATCCCTTCGCCCCCGTCGCCGCTCCGCAGGCGTTCGATCAGATCCAGATCGCGATTGCGAGCCCGGAAAAGATTCTGTCGTGGTCGTTCGGCGAGATCAAGAAGCCGGAGACGATCAACTACCGCACGTTCAAGCCCGAGCGTGACGGCCTGTTCTGCGCCCGCATCTTCGGCCCGATCAAGGACTACGAGTGCCTGTGCGGCAAATACAAGCGGATGAAGTACAAGGGAGTCATCTGCGAGAAGTGCGGCGTCGAGGTGACGCTGTCGCGCGTGCGCCGCGAGCGCATGGGCCACATCTCGCTTGCCGCTCCCGTCGCGCACATCTGGTTCTTGAAGTCCTTGCCGTCGCGCATCGGCCTTCTGCTCGACATGACGCTGAAGGATCTCGAGCGCATCCTTTATTTCGAATCCTACATCGTGCTCGATCCGGGCCTGACGCCGCTCAAGGACCGTCAGCTGCTCAGCGAAGACGACTACCTGCGCGCGATGGACGAATACGGGCAGGATAGCTTCACCGCGATGATCGGCGCGGAGGCGATCCGGGAGATTCTGAAGGGCATGAACCTGCAGAAGATCGCCGAGGACCTCAAGGTCGAGATCGCCCAATCGAAGAGCGAGCTCAAGCCCAAGCGTCTCGCCAAGCGGCTGAAGATCATCGAGGCCTTCATGCACTCGGGCAACAAGCCGGAGTGGATGATCCTGACCGAGGTGCCGGTCATTCCGCCGGACTTGAGGCCGCTCGTGCCGCTCGACGGCGGCCGCTTCGCCACTTCCGATCTCAACGACCTCTACCGTCGCGTCATCAACCGCAACAATCGCCTGAAGCGGCTGATGGAACTGCGCGCGCCCGACATCATCATCCGCAACGAAAAGCGCATGTTGCAGGAGTCGGTCGACGCGTTGTTCGACAACGGCAGGCGCGGCCGCGTCATCACCGGCGCCAACAAGCGGCCCTTGAAGTCGCTCGCCGACATGCTCAAGGGCAAGCAGGGCCGGTTCCGCCAGAACCTGCTCGGCAAGCGCGTCGACTATTCGGGCCGTTCGGTGATCGTGGTCGGCCCCGAGCTCAAGCTGCACCAATGCGGGCTGCCGAAGAAGATGGCGCTCGAACTGTTCAAGCCGTTCATCTATTCGCGCCTTGACGCCAAGGGTCTGTCCGCGACCGTCAAGCAGGCGAAGAAGCTGGTCGAGAAGGAGAAGCCGGAGGTTTGGGACATCCTTGATGAGGTGATCCGCGAGCATCCCGTTATGCTGAACCGCGCGCCGACTCTGCACAGGCTGGGCATTCAGGCTTTCGAGCCGGTGTTGATCGAGGGCAAGGCGATTCAGCTGCATCCGCTCGTCTGCTCGGCGTTCAACGCCGACTTTGACGGCGACCAGATGGCCGTGCACGTGCCGCTGTCGCTCGAAGCGCAGCTCGAAGCGCGGGTGCTGATGATGTCGACCAACAACATCCTGCACCCTGCGAACGGCCAGCCCATTATCGTGCCGAGCCAGGACATCGTGCTTGGTCTCTACTACGTCTCGCTGATGCGCGACGGAGAGCCCGGCCAGTACGAGGAAGATCCGAAGACCAAGCGTCCGTTGCGCGGCGTGTTCAGCGACATCGGCGAGATCGAGCATGCGCTCGCCGCCGGCACGATCACGCTGCACACCAAGATCAAGGGCCGCGCCTGGACCTACAACGAGAAGGGCGAGCGCGTGTCGAAGATCTTCGACACCACGCCCGGCCGCATGTTCCTCGGTCAGCTTTTGCCCGAGAACGTCAAGATCCCCTTCGACGTCGTCAACAAGCTGATGACGAAGAAGGAAATCTCCAACATGATCGACATCGTCTACCGCAACTGCGGTCAGAAGGAGACGGTGATTTTCTGCGACCGCATCATGTCGCTCGGCTTCCGCGAGGCGTTCAAGGCTGGCATCTCCTTCGGCAAGGACGACATGGTGGTGCCGGACTCGAAGCACCGTTTCATCGCCGAGACGTCCGCTTTGGCGAAGGAGTACGAGCAGCAGTACAACGACGGTCTCATTACTCAAGGCGAGAAGTACAACAAGGTCGTCGACGCCTGGGCGAAGTGCTCCGACCGGCTGGCTGAGGAGATGATGGCCGGCATTTCCGCTGTGCGGAAGGACGAGCACGGCCGAGATCGGCCGATCAACTCGATCTACATGATGTCGCACTCCGGCGCGCGCGGTTCGCCGACGCAGATGCGCCAGCTCGCCGCCATGCGCGGTCTGATGGCCAAGCCGTCGGGCGAGATCATCGAGAGCCCGATCATCTCCAACTTCAAGGAGGGGCTGTCGGTTCTCGAGTATTTCAATTCAACCCACGGCGCCCGCAAGGGACTGGCGGACACTGCATTGAAGACTGCGAACTCCGGCTATCTCACCCGCCGTCTGGTGGACGTCGCGCAGGATTTCGATCATCACCATGCCCGATTGCGGCACGACGCGCGGCATCAGTATGCGCGCGATCGTCGACGCGGGCACGGTGGTGGCGTCGCTCGCCTCGCGCATTCTTGGCCGCACTTCCGCGGACGCGCTCCGCGACCCCGACGGCAAGGTGATCGTCGAAGCCGGCCGGATGATCATCGAGGAGGACATGCCGGCGATCACCGCGGCCGGAATCCAGGAGGTGAAGATCCGCTCTGTCTTGACCTGCGAGGCGAAGAACGGCGTCTGCGGCGCATGTTACGGGCGCGATCTGGCGCGCGGCACGCCGGTGAACATGGGCGAGGCGGTCGGCGTTATCGCCGCTCAGTCGATCGGCGAGCCGGGCACTCAGCTGACGATGCGCACATTCCACATCGGCGGCGCGGCCCAGCTGGCGGATCAGTCTTTCATCGAGTTGAATTTCGACGGCGAGGTGAAGATCCGCAACCGCAACCTCGCGCGCAACGCGAACGGCGATTTGATGGCGATGGCGCGTAACGTCGCGGTCGTGATCACCGATCGCAGCGGCGTTGAGCGCGCGGTGCACCGAGTTCAATATGGCGCGCGGCTCAAGGTCGACGAAGGCGACAAGATCAAGCGCGGCCAGAGGATTGCCGAGTGGGATCCGTTCACCCGGCCCATTCTGACCGAGGTCGACGGCGTGATCGGGTTCGAGGACCTGGTCGAGGGCGTTTCGATGTCGGAGCAGGTGGACGAGGCGACCGGCATCGCCAAGCGCATCGTCACCGATTGGCGGTCGACGCCGCGCACGGCGAGCCTCAAGCCGGCGCTTGTGATCAAAGGCAAGGACGGCAAGATCGCCAAGCTCGCCCGCGGCGGCGACGCGCGTTATGCGCTGTCGGTCGAATTGATCATTTCGTTCGAGCCCGGCGCCACGGTGCGGGCGGGCGACGTGATCGCGCGCATTTCGATCAACAGCGCGAAAACTCGCGACATCACGGGCGGCCTGCCGCGCGTGGCCGAGCTGTTCGAGGCGCGCCGGCCGAAAGACCATGCGATCATCGCCGAAATCTCTGGCACGGTGCGGTTTGGAAAAGACTTCAAGAACAAGCAGCGCTTGACCATCGAGCCGAGTGAGGAGGGCGCCGAGCCGGCCGAATACCTGATCCCGAAGTCGAAGCACATCCACCTTCAGGACGGCGACGTGATCGAGAAGGGCGAGTATATCGTCGATGGCAATCCCGCCCCGCACGACATTCTCGCCATCAAGGGCGTCGAGGAGCTGGCCGCCTATCTCGTCAACGAGATTCAGGAGGTCTACCGCCTGCAGGGCGTCCTTATCAACGACAAGCACATCGAAGTGATCGTGCGCCAGATGCTGCAGAAGGTCGACATTGTCGATCCGGGCGAAACCGACTTCCTGATCGGCGAGCAGGTCGACGCGTCCGATCTCGAGGCGGCCAACGAAGCGGTGACCGCGGAGGGCAAGAAGCCCGCCGTCGGAACGCCGGTGCTGCTCGGCATCACCAAGGCGAGCCTGCAGACCCGTTCGTTCATCTCCGCGGCGTCGTTCCAGGAGACGACGCGCGTCTTGACCGAGGCCGCCGTCAACGGAAAGGTCGATACGCTCGAAGGCCTCAAGGAGAACGTCATCGTCGGCCGGCTGATCCCGGCAGGAACGGGCGCGGCTGTGGCGAAGCTGCGCCAGATTGCGGCGATGCGCGACACCCTGATCCTTGCGCAGAAGGCCGAGGCGGCTGCCGCCGCTCCCGCCCTGCCGCTGGCTGCCCCTCAGCCGGAGCCGACGGCCCCGGCGCCGCGCAGCAGGGCGCGCGCCCCGGCCGAGTGAGGCAGAAGGCGATAGATCAGCACGACGAACCCCGCCGGGCCTCCGGCGGGGTTTTTCGTTTGCGTTCCTGTTGCCGCTGTCGAAGCGATTCGTCTCAAGCCCGCGCGAGGACCTGGACGGCGCGGTCAAGCTGCGGATCGGCGCCAGCCGCGTAGCGCCAATCGAACGGCACTTCGACCGTCGGCGTGACGCCGACACCCTCAAGCCGCTTGCCGTCCACCAGCACATCTTCGACCGCGAGCAAGAGCAGGCCGTTGTCGCCGATCAGGAATGCGGTCGCCGCCAGCACAGCCCCTTCGGTGCGACGGCCGATGAGTTCGCCGAGCCGGTATTCCTTGAAGCCGTATGCGAGCACTTCCTTGCCGCTGCGCGTGCCCTCATTGATCAGCGTGGCCACGGGCTTGCGCCATTTGACGTCGACGAAGCTGGTCTCGCCGTTCCGGTCCTTGACCTGCATCGTCGGGGCGCGCGGGTTGAACAGGTCGAGATATTGCGGCTGGGCGCCACCCCATCCGCCGCGCAGGTCCCACACCAACGCATCGGCGTCCTTGAGCGGTCCGTCGGACATCAGGTCCTCGAGCGCCGACTGCATCCGGCGGCTCGCATAGGACCACACATGCACGTATCCGATCTTGGCCTTGTCCGAGACGATGACCCGCGCGCTCGCCTTGAGTTCGTTCAGGAACATTTCGTTCGGGTGAAGATCGGCCGGCGTCACGCCGAGCGTGGTCGGCGTTGCGCCGGACACGCGGCGGATCTCAAGCGATACGCGAGCTCCCACCTTGCCGCGGAACGAGTTGACGGGTTGGAACGGGTGATCGTCCGCCGACAGGATCTCATCGCCCAAGAGAACGCCGGCGGCATGCGCAGGCGCGCCTTCAACCACCCCGGTTATAAAGGTGCGGCCCTGATCGTCGGCCTGGGTAAACACGCCGATTCCCGGATACGACACGTTCCCCCGAGGGAAGATCCGATCAAGTCCGTGATGCTCGAGCCAGCCCGCAAAGATATCGGCGAGCTGATAATAGGCCGGTTCCTCAGGCGTGTAGTAATGGGTGTGGGAGGCGCCGAGCCTCGCCAGCATCGCGTTGATGACGACCGCGGCGTCTCCACGGGAGCCCGCCGACTCGGCTTGCGGGCGGAACCGGGCGCGCTCTTGTTGCCAGTCGAGGCCGTTCAAGTGAGGATCGTAGAAGCGGTCGCGCACGAGCTCCCAGACCTGGTCGAAGTCCGCCAGATTTGATTTTGCCAGGGCTTCGCCGGGCTGGTCCGGGGCTTCAGCGCTCGCCGGCCACGCGAAGAGGCCGCCCATCGCCGCAAGAGCCAGCATTTCCCTGCGCGTCGTTTTCATCCGTTTCACAAGCTCCGGCCGCCTGGATCACGGACTCCGCCGCGGGCGATGCTCGCTAACGTCGAATCCCGGCCCATCTATGATGTTCTGGGGCGGTTTACGGCGCTGTGTGAGCGCGACAAGGCCGACCGCTGAGAGGAAGAGACATGTTTTCGCTCCCCCGCTGCTTTATGACAGCGAAAAGGGGTTGACGCAGGAAGACGGCTTGAATATGTTCCGCGCGCTTCCGGCAGGCCGTAGAGCTACGCTGTATCCGGCGACACGTTGGGTACCCAACAGCTCTAAACGCTGACGATCCTACCGATGACGAGCCATTACCGGCCCCGAGGGGTCGGTTCTGTTTTGCACGATCGCGGGCCTTGCGTCTGGTGATCCTCTGCTTTTCGGCGGCGCCCAAACCCAATCGGGTTTCAGGGCGCTGTTGGTTTCGCGCGTTGCCTCGCAGGCTTCGCGCGAAGGTCGAGCGGTGGAAAGTGGATTTTCTGTTCGGCTTTACCGTCGGACGCAGAAGGAACCGAGGTTTAGAGGCGACATGCCGACGATCAGCCAGTTGATCCGCAAGCCGCGGCAACCGAAGACCTACCGCGAGAAGGCCCGCCATCTTCAGGCGAGCCCGCAGAAGCGCGGCGTGTGCACGCGTGTCTATACGACGACGCCGAAGAAGCCGAACTCGGCGCTGCGCAAGGTCGCCAAGGTGCGGCTGACAAACGGCTTCGAAGTCATCGGCTACATACCTGGCGAAGGCCACAACCTGCAGGAGCATTCGGTGGTCATGATCCGCGGCGGCCGCGTCAAGGATCTGCCCGGCGTGCGTTATCACATCCTGCGCGGCGTGCTTGACACCCAGGGGGTGAAGGACCGCAAGCAGCGCCGGTCGAAATACGGCGCGAAGCGGCCCAAATGACGCGCAGCGCAGCATAGCGTTGTCCCCGGTCGGAGCGAGCCGACGATCCGGGGATGAGATGAGAAAAATTTCACGGCCGGTCTGCCGGTTCTGACGAAGAGAGAGTTAGGCGATGTCCCGCCGTCACAGCGCTGAGAAACGAGACATCATCCCGGACGCCAAATACGGCGACGTGGTGGTGGCGAAATTCATGAACACGATCATGTACGAAGGCAAGAAGTCCGTCGCCGAGTTGATCGTCTATGGCGCGTTGGACGGCGTCGAGACCAAGGCGAAGACTGACCCGCTCGCCGTCTTCAAGCAGGCGCTGGAGAACGTTGCGCCGTCGGTCGAGGTTCGTTCGCGCCGGGTCGGCGGCGCGACCTATCAGGTGCCGGTCGAAGTGCGCACGGACCGTCGTCAGGCGCTTGCCATCCGCTGGATCATCGCCGCGGCGCGCGACCGCAACGACAAGACGATGGTCGACCGGCTCTCGGCCGAATTGCTCGACGCCTCAAATAATCGCGGCGCGGCAGTCAAGAAGCGCGAGGACACGCACCGGATGGCGGAAGCCAACCGCGCCTTCGCCCACTACCGCTGGTAAGCGGCGGTCCGGCCAAGGCAATCGGGATCAGGGATCATGGCGCGCAGCCACGCTATCGAGGACTATCGTAATTTCGGCATCATGGCTCACATCGATGCCGGAAAGACGACGACCACCGAGCGCATCCTCTACTACTCCGGCAAGTCGCATAAGATCGGCGAAGTGCACGACGGCGCCGCGACCATGGACTGGATGGAGCAGGAGCAGGAACGCGGCATCACGATCACCTCCGCCGCGACCACGACATTCTGGCAGGACAAGCGCCTCAACATCATCGACACGCCCGGCCACGTCGACTTCACCATCGAAGTCGAGCGGTCCTTGCGCGTGCTCGACGGGGCGGTGTGCGTGCTCGACGGCAATCAGGGCGTCGAGCCGCAGACCGAGACCGTTTGGCGGCAAGCCGACAAATACAACGTTCCGCGCGTCGTGTTCGTCAACAAGATGGACAAGATCGGCGCCGATTTCTTTCGCTGCGTTGATGAAATCAAGACGAAGGTCGGCGGCCGGCCGGTCTGCATCCAGCTGCCGATCGGCTCCGAATCGAGCTTTAAGGGCGTTATCGACCTTCTGCGCATGAAGGCGGTTGTCTGGGAGGACGAAGGCCTCGGCGCCAAGTATCACGACGAGGAGATTCCGGCCGAGCTCAAGACCCAGGCGGAAGAGTATCGCCACACCCTGATCGAGGCCGCGGTCGAACTCGACGACGAGGTGATGACCGCCTATCTCGACGGGCAGGAGCCCGACGTCGATACGCTGAAGCGCCTCATCCGCAAGGCGGTCAAACAGATTTCGTTCGTGCCGGTGCTATGCGGCTCGGCGTTCAAGAACAAGGGCGTGCAGCCGCTTCTTGACGCCGTCGTCGATTATCTGCCTTCGCCAGTCGATCGCGGCGGCATCAATGGCGTCGACGTCAACACCGGCAAGGAAATCGTTCGCATGCCGAGCGATTCCGAGCCGTTCTCGATGCTCGGCTTCAAGATCATGGACGACCCGTTCGTCGGGACGATCACCTTCTGCCGCGTCTACTCGGGCAAGATCGAATCCGGCTCGACCGTCCTCAACTCGACCAAGGACAAGCGCGAACGAGTTGGCCGCATGCTGCTCATGCACGCCAACAATCGCGAGGACATCAAGGAAGCCTATGCTGGCGATATTGTCGCGCTCGCGGGGCTCAAGGACACACGCACCGGCGACACTTTGTGCGATCTGCAAAAGCCGGTGATTCTGGAAAAGATGGAGTTTCCGGAGCCGGTCATCGAAATCGCGATCGAACCGAAATCGAAGGCCGACCAGGAGAAGCTGGGCGTCGCGCTGTCAAAGCTGGCGGCTGAGGATCCTTCGTTCAGAGTGTCGACCGATCCTGAATCCGGCCAGACCATCCTCAAGGGAATGGGCGAACTCCATCTCGACATCAAAGTCGATATCTTGAAGCGCACCTATAAGGTCGACGCCAATATCGGCGCGCCGCAGGTCGCCTATCGAGAGACGCTGAGCAAGAAGAGCGAGATCAACTACACCCACAAGAAGCAGTCCGGCGGCTCGGGCCAGTTCGCGCGGGTGGTGATGACCTTTGAGCCCGCAGGCGCGGGCGGCGGCACGTCATTCGAGTCGAAGGTCGTCGGCGGCGCGGTGCCGAAGGAATACATTCCCGGCGTGGAAAAAGGCGTCGAGAGCGTGCTGACGTCGGGCATACTCGCGGGCTTCCCGGTCGTCGACGTGAAGGCGACGCTGATCGACGGCGCCTACCACGATGTCGACTCCTCGGCGCTGGCGTTTGAAATCGCGGCCCGCGCTGCGTTCCGCGAGGGGCTGCAGAAGGGCGGCTCGGTGCTGCTCGAGCCGATCATGAAGGTCGAAGTGGTGACCCCCGAGGAGCATACCGGCTTCGTGATGGGCGATCTTTTGTCCCGCCGCGGGCAGGTGCAGGGGCAGGACATGCGGGCCAATGCGGTCGTCATCAATGCGATGGTGCCGCTTTCCAACATGTTCGGTTACGTCAACCAGCTCCGCTCGGGTACGCAAGGCCGAGCCAACTTCACCATGCAGTTCGACCATTATGAGCAGGTCCCGGCGAGCATCTCGTCGGAGATCATCGAGAAATTCAAGTGAGGCGGCGTTCCGCCTCTTGAGAATGAAGGGCCACGAGAAGGAGTTCCGGCTATGGCCAAAGAAAAGTTTGCGCGTAACAAGCCCCATTGCAACATTGGCACGATCGGCCACGTCGACCATGGCAAGACGTCGCTCACGGCTGCGATCACCAAGGTTCTAGCGGAGACGGGCGGCGCGACTTTTACCGCCTACGACCAGATCGACAAGGCGCCGGAAGAGAAGGCGCGCGGCATCACCATCTCGACCGCGCATGTCGAGTACGAGACGAAGAAGCGCCACTACGCGCATGTCGACTGCCCTGGCCACGCCGACTATGTGAAGAACATGATCACCGGCGCCGCCCAGATGGACGGCGCGATCCTGGTCGTCTCGGCCGCCGACGGCCCGATGCCGCAGACTCGCGAGCACATCCTTCTCGCTCGCCAGGTCGGCGTGCCGGCGCTCGTCGTCTATCTCAACAAGGTCGACATGGTCGACGATCCGGAGCTGCTTGAGCTTGTTGAGCTTGAAGTGCGCGAGTTGCTTTCGCGCTACGAATTCCCCGGCGACGACATTCCGATCGTCAAGGGCTCGGCGTTGATGGCGCTCGAGAATAAGTCGCCTGAGATGGGGCACGATTCGATCCTCAAGCTCATGGACGCAGTCGACGCCTACATCCCGCAGCCGGAGCGTCCGAAGGACCAGCCGTTCCTGATGCCGGTCGAGGACGTGTTCTCGATCTCGGGTCGTGGCACGGTCGTCACCGGCCGCATCGAGCGCGGCATCATCAAGGTTGGCGAGGAAGTCGAGATCGTTGGCCTGCGTCCGACGACGAAGACGACCGTCACCGGCGTCGAGATGTTCCGCAAGCTGCTCGATCAGGGCGAGGCCGGCGACAACGTCGGTTGTCTGTTGCGCGGCACGAAGCGCGAAGATGTCGAGCGCGGCCAGGTTTTGTGCAAGCCCGGCACGGTCAAGCCGCACACCAAGTTCAAGGCCGAGGCCTACATCCTCACGAAAGAGGAGGGTGGCCGCCACACTCCGTTCTTCACCAACTATCGACCGCAGTTCTATTTCCGGACGACCGACGTGACGGGAATCGTGGAGTTGCCGCAGGGCACTGAAATGGTGATGCCGGGCGACAATGTGACCATCGACGTCTCGCTTATCGTTCCGATCGCAATGGAGGAGAAGCTGCGCTTCGCCATCCGCGAAGGCGGCCGCACGGTCGGTTCGGGAGTCGTCGTTTCGATCACGGAATGAAGAGTTGCGGCCAGGGATGGGGCGGAGGACAACCCTCCGCCTCGGGCCGGCAGGGATTTGACAGATGAACACGCAAAATATCCGCATCCGTCTGAAGGCGTTCGATCACCGCGTGCTCGACGCTTCGACGAAGGAGATCGTGTCCACGGCCAAGCGCACCGGCGCCAGGGTTCGCGGGCCCATTCCGCTGCCGACCCGGATCGAGAAATTCACCGTCAATCGCTCGCCGCACGTCGATAAGAAGTCGCGCGAGCAGTTCGAGATTCGCACCCACAAGCGCGTGCTCGACATCGTCGACCCGACGCCGCAGACGGTCGACGCGCTGATGAAGCTCGATCTTGCCGCCGGCGTCGACGTCGAAATCAAGTTGTAAGGGGATTTGCCGAGCGTCTGTGAGGGTTTCCTCAAAGGCGCTCACGAAGGATCAACGCAATGCGTTCAGGCATCATCGCAAAGAAGCTGGGCATGTCCCGCGTCTTCACGGACGCAGGGGACCACGTGCCGGTCACCGTCCTCCAAGTCGAGGGCTGCCAGGTGGTCGCGCATCGCACCCAGGAAAAGAACGGCTATACCGCGCTTCAGCTCGGCGTCGGCAAGGCCAAGGTGAAGAACGTGTCGAAGGCCGAGCGTGGCCGGTTCGCCGTCGCTCACGTCGAGCCGAAGATGCGGCTCGCCGAGTTCCGCGTCGAAGAGGACAAGATGATCCCGGTCGGCGCTGAGATCACGGCCGACCACTTCACGGTCGGGCAATATGTCGACGTCACCGGCGTGACCATCGGCAAGGGCTTCGCTGGCCCAATGAAGCGCTGGAACTTCCGCGGCTTGCGAGCGACCCACGGCGTCTCGATCTCGCACCGCTCGCACGGATCCACCGGCGGCCGTCAGGACCCGGGCAAGACGTGGAAGAACAAGAAGATGGCCGGCCACATGGGTGTCGATCGGGTGACGACCCAGAACCTTCGGGTTGTGCGCACCGATCCCGAGCGGGGCCTTATCCTGGTCGAGGGCGCGGTGCCCGGTCACGCGGGCGGATGGATCGCCGTGCGCGACGCGGTCAAGAAGCCGTTGCCGAAGGACGCCCCGCTGCCCGGCAAGTTCCGCGTTCACGCCGAAGCGGGCGCGGGCGCTCCATCGGCCGAAGCGGCGAAGGGAGAATGACGCCATGAAATACGACATGACGTCGATCGACGGTTCGGCAGCCGGCTCGCTGGAGCTTAGCGATGATGTCTTCGGGCTTGAGCCGCGGGCTGACCTGATTGCGCGCATGGTGCGCTGGCAACTCGCCAAGCGGCAGGCCGGAACGCACAAGACGCTGGGGCGCGCGGACATCCATCGCACCGGCAAGAAGATGTACAAGCAGAAGGGCACGGGCGGCGCCCGTCACGGCTCGGCGCGCGTGCCGCAGTTCCGCGGCGGCGGACGCGCGATGGGCCCGGTCGCTGCGCAGCCACGAGCACGACCTGCCGAAGAAGGTGCGGGCGCTGGCGCTCAAGCACGCGCTCTCGGCCAAGGTTCGCGCCGGCGGCCTCGTGCTGTGGGAAAACGCCCAGATTGACGAGGGCAAGACGAAGACGCTGCGTCTGTCGTTCGAAAAGGCGGCGCTGAAGAATGCGCTCATCATTGATGGGACCGAGCCGCAGGCGAAGTTCGCCCACGCCGCGCGCAACCTGCCGGAGATCGACGTGCTGCCGGTCCAGGGCGTCAATGTCTATGACATCATGCGGCGCGAGAAGCTGGTCCTGACGCGGGCCGCCGTTGAGGCGCTGGAGGCGCGGTTCAAATGATCAAGGACGTACGCCACTACGACGCGATCGTCGCTCCGGTGATCACCGAAAAGGCGACGCTGGCTTCCGAAAGCAACCAGTTCGTGTTCAAGGTCGCGCGCAATGCGACCAAGCCGCAGATCAAGGCGGCGATCGAGAAATTGTTCGACGTCAAGGTGACGGCGGTCAACACGCTCTTGCGCAAAGGCAAGAACAAGGCGTTTCGAGGCGTTCGTGGACGCCAGCAAGACATCAAGAAAGCGATCGTCACGCTGGCCGACGGCGATCGCATCGACATGACCACCGGTCTGTGAGGAGCGAGAGGCATGGCGCTCAAAACATTTAAGCCGACGACCCCGAGCCTTCGTCAGCTCGTCATTGTCGACCGCAGCGAGCTCCACAAGGGCAAGCCGGTGAAGGCGCTGACTGTTGGCAAATCCGAGAAGGGTGGACGCAACAACAGTGGCCGGACCACGGTGCGCTTCCGCGGCGGCGGTCACAAGCAGACCTATCGCATCGTCGACTTCAAGCGGCGCAAGCTCGATGTCGCGGCCAAGGTCGAGCGGCTGGAATACGACCCCAACCGCACGAGCTTCATCGCGCTGATCAAATATGCCGACGGCGAGCAGGCCTACATTTTGGCCCCGCAACGCCTGTCTCCCGGGGATGAAGTGATCTCCGGCCTCCAGGTCGACGTGAAGCCCGGCAACGCAATGCCGCTCGCCAACATTCCCGTGGGCACGATCGTCCACAATGTCGAAATGAAGATCGGCAAGGGCGGCGCGATCGCCCGTTCGGCCGGTTCGTACGCGCAGATCGTTAGCCGCGATCAGGGTTACGTCTCGCTGCGCCTCAGTTCGGGCGAGCAACGGCTCATTCATGGCCAGTGTTTCGCCTCGGTCGGCGCGGTGTCGAATCCCGATCACATGAACACGTCGATCAGCAAGGCCGGCCGCAGCCGTTGGCTCGGGCGCCGTCCGCACAATCGCGGCGTGGTCATGAACCCGGTCGATCACCCACACGGCGGCGGCGAGGGCAAGTCGTCGGGGGGGCGCCATCCTGTGAGCCCATGGGGAAAGCCGACCAAGGGCAAGAAGACCCGGTCGAACAAGGCGACCGACAAGTTCATCGTCGCATCGCGCCATGCGCGCAAGAGGAGAGGCTGACCCATGACGCGATCGATCTGGAAGGGTCCGTTCGTCGACGGTTATATGCTCAGGAAGGCTGACGCCGCCCGCGCATCAGGCCGCTCCGACATCATCAAGATCTGGAGCCGTCGCTCGACGATCCTGCCGCAGTTCGTCGGTCTCACGTTCGGCGTCTACAACGGCCACAAGCACATTCCGGTGCTCGTGTCGGAAGAGATGATCGGCCACAAGTTCGGCGAATTCGCTCCCACCCGCACCTTTCACGGCCATTCCGCCGACAAGAAGGCCAAGAGGGCCTGATCCCCGATGTCCAAGCTGTCCAACCCACGCCGTCAGGCGGAGAACGAAGCCAAGGCGACGACGCGCATGCTGCGCGTCAGCCCGCAAAAGCTCAACCTGCTTGCCCAACTCATCCGGGGCAAGAAGGTGGCGACCGCGCTCGCCGATCTCGAGTTCTCCAAGAAGCGGATTTCGGTCGAGGTCAAAAAGACGCTCGAGTCCGCAATCGCCAATGCCGAGAACAATCATGAGCTCGACGTCGACGATCTGATCGTCGCCCAAGCCTGGGTGGGCAAGGACATCGTGTTGAGGCGCTTCAGTCCCCGTGCGCGGGGCCGGGCGGGGCGGATCGAAAAGCCGTTCGCCAATATCACGATCGTCGTGCGCGAAGTCGCGGCCGTCGACGCCAAGGCCGCTTAGGAAGAATCAAGATGGGACAGAAAATCAATCCGATCGGTCTGCGCCTCGGCGTCAACCGCACTTGGGATTCTCGTTGGTATTCGAGCAAGGCTGAGTACGGCAAGCTGTTGCACGAGGACATGAAGATCCGCGAGTCGCTGACCAAGGGTCTCAAGCAAGCGGCGATTTCGAAGATCGTCATCGAACGTCCGCACAAGAAGGCGCGCATCAATATCCACTCGGCTCGTCCGGGCGTGGTCATCGGCAAGAAAGGCGCCGACATTGAGAAATTGCGCAAGCAGGTCGCCAAGCTGACCAGCTCGGAAGTCGCGATCAACATCGTCGAGGTCCGCAAGCCTGAAGTCGACGCGACGCTTGTCGCCGAGTCCATCGCTCAACAGCTCGAGCGCCGGGTGGCTTTCCGGCGGGCGATGAAACGCGCCGTGCAGTCGGCGATGCGTCTCGGCGCGGAGGGCATCCGCATCAATTGCTCGGGCCGGCTGGGCGGCGCGGAAATCGCCCGGCTCGAGTGGTACCGCGAGGGTCGCGTGCCCCTGCACACCTTGCGCGCCGACGTCGACTACGGCGTCGCCACCGCGCACACCGCCTATGGCACGTGCGGCATCAAGGTTTGGATCTTCAAGGGCGAGATCCTCGAGCACGACCCGATGGCCCAGGACAAGCGCCTGGCCGAGGCCGACCATTCCTCCACCCATCGTCCGCGCCGCGAACCGCGCGAGCGCGAGCGCGAAGCCGTCTGACGGGCGCGCAGCTTAAGAGTATGCCATCATGATGCAGCCTAAAAAAACCAAGTTCCGCAAAGCTTTCAAAGGCCGCATTCACGGGAATGCGAAGGGCGGCTTCGCGCTCAATTTCGGTGAATTCGGGCTCAAGGCGATGGAGCCGGAGCGCGTCACCGCGCGTCAGATCGAGGCCGCGCGCCGCGCGCTGACACGGCACATGAAGCGCGCCGGCCGTGTCTGGATTCGCGTCTTCCCCGACGTGCCGGTGTCGAAGAAGCCGATCGAGGTGCGCATGGGCAAGGGCAAGGGCGCGCCGGAATTCTGGGTCGCCCGCGTTGCGCCGGGACGCATCATGTTCGAGGTCGACGGCGTGCCGGAACCGATCGCGCGCGAGGCGTTCGCGCTCGCGGCGGCGAAGCTGCCGATCAAGACGCGCTTCATTCAGCGCATCGCGGAATAGGAGGCGCATGAGCCATGAAAAACGCCAGCCGTCTTTCCGACATTCGCGTCATGACCGAAGATCAACTCAATGACGAGGCGCTCAAGCTCAAGAAGGAGCAGTTCAACCTGCGCTTTCAGAAGGCGAGCGGGCAATTGCAGGATACGGCGCGGGTGCGCGTCGTGCGCCGTGATATCGCCCGCGTCATGACCGTCGCCGCCCAGAAGCGCGCCGCCGCGAAGGCCAAGGACTAAACTCATGCCAAAGAGAATTTTGCAGGGCGTCGTCGTCAGCGACAAGCAGGAAAAGACGCTGGTCATAAAGGTCGAGCGCCGTTTCACCCACCCGCTATTGAAGAAGACCGTGCGCAAGTCGAAGAACTACCACGCGCATGTCGAAAACAAGACCCAGAAGGTCGGCGACCTCGTCTCGATCGAGGAGACGCGGCCGATCTCGAAGCTCAAGCGCTGGATTGTCGTCGGCGAGACGGCGCCCAAGGCGTAATTCGAAAAAAGGCGGCTAGGCCATGATACAGATGCAGACCAATCTCGACGTCGCCGACAATTCGGGCGCGCGGCGCGTGATGTGCATCAAGGTTTTGGGCGGATCGAAGCGTCGTTACGCCTCGATCGGCGACATCATCGTCGTTTCGATCAAGGAGGCGATCCCGCGCGGTCGCGTCAAGAAGGGCGACGTGATGAAGGCGGTTGTGGTGCGCACCGCCAAGGACATCCGCCGCGCCGACGGGTCGGTGATCCGGTTCGATTCGAACGCCGCGGTGCTGATCAACAATCAGTCCGAGCCGGTCGGAACCCGCATCTTCGGGCCGGTTCCGCGCGAACTTCGCGCTAAAAATCACGTGAAGATCATCTCGCTTGCGCCTGAGGTGCTGTGATGGCGGCTAAGATCAAGAAGGGCGACCGCGTGATCGTGACCGCCGGCCGCGACAAGGGAAAGCGTGGCGAAGTTCGCCAGGTGATGCCCGAGGAGAGTCGCGCCATTGTCGCGGGCGTCAATCTCGTGCGCCGACACACGCGCCAGACGGCGCAGACGGAGGGCGGGATCATCAGCAAGGAAGCGACAATCCATTTGTCCAATCTGGCGATTCTCGATCCCAAGACGGGCAAGCCGACGCGTGTCGGATTTAAGATTCTCGACGACGGCCGGAAGGTGCGCGTCGCCAGAGGTTCCGGAGACTTGATCGATGGCTGACACGAAGGGCGATAAAGGCGCCAAGCCCGGCAAGGGCGATAAGCCGGCGGCTAAGGGCGGCAAACCCGACGCCGCCCCCGCCGCGAAGGACGCCAAAGGCAAGCCGCGCAAGGAAGCTGGCGCTGAAGTCGCCGCGGCAGGCGCGGTCAGGGCCGCCCCTAAGGACTATTCGGCGCGCCTGAAGAAGCGCTATCAGGACGAGATCGTGCCCAAGCTCACCCAGGAGTTCGGGTACAAGAATGCGCTTGAAGTGCCGCGTCTCGATAAGATTGTGCTCAACATGGGCGTTGGCGAGGCCGTCAACGACACCAAGAAAGTGACCTCCGCCGCCGCGGATCTTGCGATGATCGCCGGTCAGAAGGCGATCGTCACCCGGGCCCGGAAAGCGATCTCGACCTTCAAGGTGCGCGAGAACATGCCGATTGGCGCCAAGGTCACGTTGCGCCGGACGCGCATGTACGAGTTTCTCGATCGTCTGGTCACTGTGGCTCTGCCGCGTGTGCGCGATTTCCGCGGCCTGGATCCGAAGTCGTTCGACGGGCGGGGCAATTATGCGCTTGGCGTCAAGGAGCACATAATCTTTCCCGAAATCGACTACGACAAGGCCGAGAGCATGCTTGGTCTTGACATTGTCGTCTGTACGACGGCGAAGACCGACGCGGAAGCGCGGGCCTTGCTGCGCGAGTTCAACTTCCCCTTCCGGCAGTGAGCCTCAACCGGGCGCTCAGACGCGGAAATTGGAGCCGATGAATGGCAAAGAAGAGTGCGATTGAGAATAACCTGCGCAAGCAGCGGCTGGCGAAGAAGTTCGCCGCCCGCCGCAAGCGCTTGCTGGATGTCGCCAACGATCAGGCGCGTCCGATGGAGGAGCGCTTCGAGGCCCGCATCCGGCTTGCGGCGCTGCCCCGCAACGGCGCGATCATTCGCGTGCGCAATCGTTGCCAAGTGACAGGACGGCCGCGCGCTTTCTATCGCAAGATGAAGATGTCGCGCATCGCGCTCCGTGAACTCGGGAATCAGGGTCTGATTCCGGGCCTGGTCAAGTCGAGCTGGTGAGGAGGCGAGTATCATGGCGATGAACGATCCTCTCGGCGATATGCTCACCCGCATCCGCAACGCGCAAATGCGCAAGCGGGGCAAGGTTTCCACGCCGGGCTCCTCGTTGCGCAAGAACGTGCTCGACGTTCTGGAGGCGGAAGGTTATATCCGCGGCTATTCGACCACCGACTACGGCAATGGCCGCACCGAGTTCGAAATCGAGCTGAAATATTTCGATGACCAGCCGGTCATCCGAAAGATTGAGCGCGTGTCCAAGCCGGGCCGCCGGGTCTATGCGACAGTCGACGCGATGCCGCGTGTTGCTAACGGGCTTGGCGTGTCGATCGTTTCGACGCCGAAAGGCGTGATGGCCGACCATTCCGCTCGCGAGAACAATGTCGGGGGCGAGGTCCTGTGCACCGTCTTCTAGACGGCGCCGAATTTGAGCAAACGGATTAGAGAGCAATGTCCCGCATCGGCAAGAAACCCATCGTCATCCCGTCCGGCGTCACCGCCAAGCTCGACGGCCAGACGATCGCTGTCAAAGGCGCCAAGGGCGAATTGAAATTCACAGCCCCCGACGAAGTCGCGGTTTCGATCGAGGGCGGCGCCGTGCATGTGAAGCCGCATGGCGAGGACAAGCGCTCGCGCGCCATGTGGGGCACGGCTCGCGCCCAGGTGCAGAACCTGGTCGGCGGCGTCACCCAGGGGTTCGAGAAGAAGCTCGAGATCAACGGCGTTGGCTACAAGGCGGCGGTCGCCGGCAAGAACCTGCAGCTCTCGCTCGGATACAGCCACGACATCACGTTTCCTATTCCCGCCGGAGTGACGATCACCGCCGCCAAACCGACGGAAATCACGGTTGTGGGCATCGATAAGCGGCAAGTCGGCCAGGTCGCCGCGGAAATCCGGGCGTTCCGGGGCCCCGAACCCTACAAGGGGAAGGGCGTGAAGTATGCTGGCGAATTCATCTTCCGCAAGGAAGGCAAGAAGAAGTAAGAGGCGACGGCATGGCTTACTCGAACACGACTGCGGATCGACGCAAGGCTCGCGTGCGTCGCGCGGTTCTCGCCCATTCAGGCGGTCGCCCGCGACTTAGCGTTTTCCGCTCCTCGAAGCAGATCTACGCTCAGGTCATCGATGACGAGCGCGGCCACACGATCGCGTCCGCATCGTCGCTTGAAAAGACGATGCGCGAATCGTTGAAGACCGGCGCGACCACCGAGGCGGCGAAGCGCGTCGGAAAGGAGCTCGCCGAGCGGGCAAAGAAGGCCGGAGTTGACAAGGTGGTGTTCGACCGCGGCAGCTACATGTATCATGGGCGCGTCAAAGCGCTGGCGGATGGCGCCCGCGAGGGCGGCTTGGACTTTTGACGGGAAGCAACGCAACTGAACGGCGTCTTAAGAAGCGCGCCGAGGTGGTTTGACTGATGGATGAATCCAATGGCGCGTGAAGGAGAAGGCGGCCGCGGCCGCGATCGCAACCGCGAGGAGCGCGACAGCGAGTTTGTCGATCGCCTCGTGCATATCAACCGGGTCGCGAAGGTGGTGAAGGGCGGCCGTCGCTTCGGCTTCGCCGCGCTTGTCGTCGTCGGCGACCAGAAGGGACGCGTCGGCTTCGGCCATGGCAAGGCGCGCGAGGTGCCGGAGGCGATCCGCAAGGCGACCGAGGCCGCGAAGCGCGGCGTTGTGCGTGTGCCGTTGCGCGAAGGTCGCACGCTGCATCACGACGTCAACGGGCGCCACGGTGCGGGCCGCGTCGTGCTGCGCGCGGCCCCAGCCGGCACCGGCATCATCGCGGGCGGCCCGATGCGCGCCGTCTTCGAGTCGCTTGGGGTGCACGACGTCGTAGCCAAGAGCCAGGGCTCGTCGAACCCGTACAACATGGTCCGCGCGACGTTCGATGCGCTGGCGCGCGAAGACAGTCCACGCTCG
Organism: uncultured Alphaproteobacteria bacterium; assembly: GCA_963820095.1. Lineage (GTDB taxonomy): Bacteria > Pseudomonadota > Alphaproteobacteria > Rhizobiales > Beijerinckiaceae > Roseiarcus. Next base: position 242,072 of record CAWFZA010000021.1, on the reverse strand, counting down.
GTCGCCCAACGGCGCAACCTCAAGGTGTCGTCGCTGCAGTCGCGCCGTCAGGGCGTCGAGGCGGACGCCTCGGATTCGTGAGAAGAGAACGATGACCGCCGAGAAAACCATTACGCTGGAGCAGACCGCCAGCGCCATAGGCCGGCCGGGCTCGCAGCGCGAGACGCTCAAGGGCTTGGGCCTCAACCGGATCGGGCGGAGGTCGCGCCTCGCCGACACGCCCGCCAATCGCGGCATGATCGCCAAGGTCGCGCATCTCGTGCGCGTCGTCGACGGCCGTTAAGGATCGCCGCCTCATGAAACTCAACGAAGTCAGAGACAACCCTGGATCGTCCAAGCCACGCACCCGGGTCGGGCGCGGCATCGGTTCGGGCAAGGGCAAGCAGGCCGGCCGTGGCGGCAAGGGCCAGACGGCGCGCTCGGGCGTCCGCATCAAGGGCTTCGAGGGGGGCCAGATGCCCTTGCATCGCCGTCAGCCCAAGCGCGGCTTCAACCCGCCAGCTCGACTCGATTACAACGAGGTGAACCTGGCGCGCATTCAGAAGGCGATCGACGCCGGCAAGCTCAACGTGGGCGAGCCGATTACGGTCGAGAGCCTGATGAACGCCGGGGTCGTCACGCGCCGGCGCGACGGAGTCAAGGTTCTCGGCGTGGGCGAATGGACGACGCGGGCGACGTTTGAAGTCGCCGCCGCGTCCAAGAGCGCTGCCGCGGCGATCGAGAAAGCCGGGGGAAGCATCAAGACCCTGCGGCGACAGGACGACGCGGCGTCCTCCGCCGCTTGAGCCTCGGTCTCGGGGTGGCATTGGCTCGCGCCGCGACCATATGCTAGGGGCGTTTCCGCTAAGGCCGGCCCCGGCTGGCGGAGGCGACGTGTCATAAGATGAGGCGCTGTTCCTAAAAGCGCCGCCCGGAGCGAATCCGCCATGGCGTCGGCCGCCGAACAACTCGCAGCCAATATCAACTGGTCAGCCTTTGCCAAGGCCGACGAGCTCAAGAAACGCATCTGGTTCACGCTCGGCGCGCTCGTGATCTACCGGCTCGGGACCTACATACCCCTTCCCGGAATCGATCCCGCGGCGTTCGAGGCGTCGTTCCTCGGACAAAAGCAGGGCGTCCTCGACATGTTCAACATGTTTTCGGGGGGCGCCGTTCAGCGCATGGCCGTGTTTGCGCTCAACATCATGCCCTACATCTCCGCCTCCATCATCATCCAGCTCCTGAGCTCGGTGGTGCCGTCGCTCGAGGCCATCAAGAAGGAGGGCGAACAGGGGCGCAAGGTTCTCAATCAGTACACGCGCTATTTGACGGTCATCCTGGCCGTTTTCCAGGCCTACGGTATTTCCATCGGGCTCGAGGGACGACCCGGCATCGTGAGCGATCCGGGACTTCTGTTTCGCATATCAACGATCGTGACATTGACCGGCGGCACGATGTTTCTGGTTTGGCTCGGCGAGCAGATCACGTCGCGCGGCGTCGGCAATGGATCCTCGCTCATCATCTTCGCTGGCATCGTCGCCCGTTTGCCGCAAGCGGTGGTGCAATTGTTCGAGCTCGGCCGGCAGGGGTCCATCTCCACCGGGTTGGTGCTGGCCGTCATCATCATGGTGTTTGTCGTCGTCGCCTTCATCGTATTTGTAGAGCGGGCGCAGCGGCGAGTGCCGATCACCTATCCGCGCCGGCAAGTCGGCAACAAGATGTACGAGGGACAGAGTTCGTTCCTGCCGCTGAAACTCAACACCTCTGGCGTCATTCCGCCGATCTTTGCCTCCTCGCTGCTCTTGTTGCCCACGACCGTCGCCAATTTCGCGCAAGGATCGTCGAGTTCGGGCATATTGTCGACGATTTCGGCGCTGCTGGGCCGCGGCAGCGCGCTCTACCTCATCCTCTACGCGGCGTTGATTGTCTTCTTCGCCTTCTTCTACACCGCCACTGTGTTCAATCCATCCGACACCGCGGAGAATTTGAAAAAGCACGGCGGCTTCATCCCGGGCGTCCGACCGGGCGAGCGCACCGCGCAATATATCGATTACGTCCTTACCCGGATCACGGTCCTCGGCGCGATCTATCTTGCCGTGATCTGCCTTCTGCCCGAATGGCTTATTTCCTATGCTGCTCTGCCATTCTATTTTGGCGGCACCTCGCTCCTGATCGTGGTCAACGTGACGATGGACACCGTCGCCCAGATCCACGGCCATCTGCAGGCGCATCAATATGAAGGCCTGATTCGAAAGGCCAGGCTGAAAGGGCGGAAACGATGAGGCTGATACTGCTCGGGCCGCCAGGTGCGGGCAAGGGCACGCAGGCCCAGAGACTGGCCCAGACCCTCAACATCCCCCAATTGTCGACTGGGGACATGTTGCGCGCGGCTGTCGCGGCGGGAACCCCGATCGGACTGAAGGCCAAGGCGGTGATGGATTCAGGGGCGCTGGTGTCGGACGACATCGTCGTCGACATCATAAAGGACCGGATCGATGAGCCGGACGCGAAGCGCGGCTTTATCCTCGATGGATTTCCGCGCACGGTGGGGCAGGCGCGCGCGCTGGAGGCGATGCTCGCCGCCAAGGGACTGAAGCTCGACGCCGCGATCGAACTGAGGGCCGATGCGCCGAAGCTCGTCGATCGGATTGTCCGCCGCGCTCAGGTAGCAAGGGCCGCCGGACAGCCTGTGCGCAAGGACGATGACCCGGAAGTGTTCAAATCGCGCCTCGCAGCCTACGAGCGCGACACCGCCGCGGTGACCCCCTTCTATCGCGAGCGAAATCTCTTGCGCGAAGTCAACGGCATGGCCCCGACCGAGGACGTCGCCAAGGCGATCGACGCGGTCCTCTCGGAGGTCGCCGCCGCGTGACGGCGCTGCCGGCAGACGTCGAGGCGCTCATTGAGCGCCGCGGCCGCGCCGGTGTCATTGTGCTCAATCGTCCCAAGGCGCTGAACGCCCTGACCCTCGCGATGGTGCGGTTGATTGCGGCCGCCCTCGACGAATGGGAGAAGGACGGAGCGATAGACAGGATCCTCCTCCTCGCGGCGGGCGAACGGGCCTTTTGCGCCGGTGGCGACATCCGCCGCCTCTACGACCTCGGCCGCGCGGGCGATCATGACGCCCAATTGACCTTCTGGCGTGAGGAATATCAACTCAATCGGCGGATCAAGACCTATCCGAAACCGATTGTCGCCTTGGTGGACGGCATCGTGATGGGCGGGGGCGTCGGCCTCGCAATGCATGCCGCCCATACGGTCGCCGGAGAGCGTTTCGTTTTCGCGATGCCGGAGGTCGGCATCGGCTTTTTTCCCGACGTCGGCGCGGCGTGGCTATTGCCGCGTCTTCCGTTTCGCGCCGGCGTCTATTTCGCGCTGACCGGGCTGCGGGCCGATGCAGGCGACGCGCTGGCGCTGGGTCTGGCTGAGACCTTCGTCCCGAGTTCAGCGTTTCCGGCGTTGGCGCAGGCGCTCGAAAGCGACGAGCCGGCCAAGGCCGTGCTCGGCCGATTCTCGGCGCCGCCGCCTCCTTCGGCTCTTGATGGCGACGGGAAAGCCATCGAGGCTTGTTTCTCCTGCCCCGATCGAGCCGCAATCCTGGCCTCGCTCGACGAGGCGGAGACGCGGGGCCGCGCCTTTGCGGCGTCGGCGCGCGCCGCAATGATGGAGAAGTCGCCGACCAGCCAGGCAATCGCGCTCAGACAGATGGCGTTGGGCGCGACGGCTGATTTTGATGACGCGCTGCGGATGGACTACCGCATCGTTTCGCGAATTTGCCGGGGCCATGACTTCTATGAGGGCGTTCGGGCCGTGATCGTCGACAAGGACAATCGCCCGAACTGGGCCCCGCCGCCTTCGCGGACGGAGGTCGACGCCTATTTCGCCCCCCTGGGCGACAGCGAACTCAAGTTTCCGGCTCCCCGCGCATGAAATACATCATGCGCCAGAGCCGCGACGGAGCCATTGAACTGGTCGATCGATCGCCGGCAACGACCGAAAACCGCGATCTCATGTCGGTGATGTCGCGCGTGGGCTGGGAGCATGCGCTTCTCTGGTACATGCGCACGCTGGCTTGGGTCTGGATGGCGAAGGGTCTGTTCCATTGGGCCATAATCCTTGGCGCTTTTCCCGCGCTTGGCCAATTCACCACGATGGCGCTCCCTCTGCAGGCGACAATTGTCGCCTTCGCCTGCCTCGATTTGCTCGCGGCGATCGGTCTTTGGCTCGCCGCGGCCTGGGGCGGGGCGATTTGGCTTCTGTGCGCAGTGGTCGAGGCCGCGTCCCCGTTCTTGAGTCCGCGGGCGGCCGCGATCGGATATGGCGGGGCCCTGCTCAACATCACCCTGGTGGCAGGTTATTTCCTTCTGAGCTGGCGGGCGGCGCGCGAACGCGCTTGACGTTCAGTTGCGGGCGTTTGGGCTAACCAATGATGGCGTTGGCCGCCTTGGGTTTGCGTCCTGTCAACGTAAACAAAGCCTTTGATTCAATTGAAATTTACCACTGTGTGGAAACTTTGGATTCATCCTGACTCTTAAACTCGTATTCACCCGCGTCCGTTACAGTTCTACTCATAAGAGGACCAAAGGAACGCTCGGCAGAAGTGTGGCGAAGAGGCGGTTGTGCAATGATTAACGCAGTCAAAACACAAGATCTTGCAGTTCGGGCCGAGCCTGACCTTCGGGTGTCCGGCTTGTACCTAGAGACTTTGACGATGGTCGAGCGCCTTCATCGCCGGCTCTTGGACGTTATCAAGGATGAGTTCGACCGTCGTGGGCGTTCCGACATCAACGCGGTGCAGGCCTTGCTCTTGTACAATATCGGCGACAAGGAATTGACCGCCGGCGAACTGCGCACTCGCGGCTATTATCTTGGCTCGAATGTCTCCTACAACGTCAAGAAGCTGGTCGAGATCGGCTTCCTTCATCATTCCCGCTCCCGCGTCGACCGTCGCTCGGTGCGGATCAGCCTGACCGAAAGGGGCAAGGAGGTCCACCGCATCGTCGCCGCAATCTACGAGAAGCACGCGCGGACGATCGAACAGATCGGCGGCATTCCCGGCGACGACTTCGTCCGGATGAATGCCTCCCTGCTGCGACTCGAACGATACTGGACCGACCAGATCAAGTACCGGCTCTGACGCCCCGCCGCTCGCCGCGTTTTCAGTCCAAACGTGAAGCCCTGGCGTCCCTTGCGGGACGCCAGGGCTTCACGTTTATCCGCCGTTAAGGGAGCGGCCATAAAAACGCCTGAGTGGAACCTATGTTGGGTGTGGAAGCGCGAAGGCTTTTCGAGCTTGTCGTTACGTCTTTCTGAGCATGGGCGGCGCGGCTGAGGATCGGGACGAAAGCCGTTCGTTTTTGGAGATTTCAGTTGATGCGTGGCAGGATAGTCTCGCGGCGTTTGCGCCGCGCACTTTTTGGCGCAACGGCCTGCGTTGCTTTCGCCGTCGCTCTGGGATCGGCCGCGCTGAAAGCCCAGGAGCGCGACGTCAGTCAAGCGGAATGGCCGCAGAGCTACGAAGTTTCGCCGCATATGACGGTCGCGCGTGAGGCGACTCCCATCCTGTCGCAAGCGACGGTCGATGCAACCCAAGCGGCGATCGAGAAATATCAGGACATCGTCACCCATGGTGGCTGGAATCTTCTGCCGGGCGGCCCTGAACTGCGCGTTGGCTCCAAGGGCGGGGCAGTCGAGGCCCTTCGCCAGCGGCTGGTCGCCACCGGCGACCTCGATCCGGTCGCGGGCTCGGGGCTGGTCTACGATTCCTTCGTGGAGGCGGGGGTCAAACGATTCCAAGCGCGCAACGGCCTCAACCGGAGCGGTGTTGTCGACAAGGATACGCTCACCTCGCTCAACGTGCCGGCGGCGACGCGTCTGCAGCAGCTTGAAACCAACCTCGTTCGCCTGCGCTCTTATTCCGGCGATCTTGGGGAACGCTTCGTGATCGTCAATCTGCCCGGGGCTTCCGTCGAGACGGTGGAGAACGGGGTCGTCTATTCGCACCACCGCGCCGGCGTCGGGCGGATCGACCGTCAGTCGCCGATCATGCAAACCAAGGCGACAGAGATCAATTTCAACCCGTACTGGCATGTGCCGCCTTCGCTGATCAAGAAGGACCTCATTCCGAAGATGAAGGCCGATCCGAACTATCTTGCCGAGGAGAAGATCCACATCCTCGACAAGGATGGGCAGGAGGTTTCGCCGTCCTCGATCAACTGGAACTCGGACGACGCGACGCATTACAGCTATCGCCAGGATCCCGGCAGTGAACTCGACGCGCTGGGCTTCGTGCGCATCAACATTGCGAACCCTTATGGCGTCTACATGCATGACACGCCGGAGAAGGGCGTGTTCGGCGACGACTTCCGCTTCGTCTCGTCCGGTTGCGTGCGCGTGCAGGACGTGCGCGACTATGTCGCCTGGCTGCTCAAGGACAATCCGGGCTGGAGCCGCGACCAGATCGATGAGGTGATCCGCTCCGGCCAGCAGCAGAACGTGAAGCTCACGCAGCCGGTCCCGGTCTATTGGGTCTACATCACCGCCTGGGCGACGCCGGATGGCTTGGTTCAGTTCCGGCCCGACATCTATCAGCGCGACGGGGCCGGGCCTGGACCTATCGCCTCAGCCGTCCCGCTCGAGCCGCTGGCGCTGCCCCAGGAATAGCCTGCCAACCGCCTTCCCCTGGCGCGATTTGCGAGTCGGTTTCAAACGATTCCAATGGTTTGCGGGGCGATTTGCGAGTCCCCGCGCTCCAACCCAGTCCTCGCTCTCGTGTCGGCGGTTGCTGCCGGTTTTGGCATCGATCGTGCGTTTTCAGAGGCTTAGGCACCGAAAACTGTCACAAAGTAACTCCCAAGCCCCCTCTTTTTCTCGGTCGCGAAGGCTTCAGAGGGGCGACCGCGAGAACGAAACTGAATCGGAATGCGAACGAACAGGAATCGGCCGCCGCTTGAGAGTGCTCGTCAAAATCAAATTCGCTCGCGCGTTGCTGCTTTGCCCCCGACTGAATCCCCCTCATCCAAGTCGGCACGAGACAAGGCGCCGGCTTCAAAACGCGTCCGAATAGATCGAAAGTCTTCTTCTCACCAAACACATCCTTATTAGAACAAACAACGAACATTGTCAAGAGAATGTTCAACGCCAATGCTCCCAAGGGCGCGCGGCCTCGCGCCGGCATGGCTTGCAGGGAGATGAGCCGCTTAACCCCCAAGCCCACGACGGCGCCAAGCCCGCCGACAAGACCCCCGGGAGGGCTGCCACCAGACTAACATGAAGCGCCTTGATTCGCTCTGGGTTTTGATTTCCTGATTATGCGCAATAATGAGTTTTATAGCTCGAGCGCGCTTGGTATATAACGGCTGTTCGCTCTCGGCGCTTATCGGGTTTATGTAGATCATGGTTCAATTAGAGTTCAATGCTTCTCTTGCGGCGGGCATCGAGGAGTACAGAGACTGGGGACGGGATGAAGTAAATTCGATGGGGCGTGCACACGGCGAGACGCTTTATCACTACACCGACGGTCGCGGGTTACTTGGGATGATTAGCTCTAGATCACTGCATTTTACAGATTTTCGTCATTTAAACGATCCGAGTGAGCTGAGGTACGGTCGAGAACTTTTAGAGAAAGCCGTCACTTCTCTTCCTAAAGACGCGAACTGGCATCACAGATGTTTCATGACGTTATTGCTGCCCCACCTAGTAGCGATAATGAAATCGTCGGGAATTGATCTGTTCGTCGCGAGCTTCAGCACCGAGAAGGATGATTTAGGTCAATGGCGCGCTTATGCGGACGATGGCAGGGGCTTCGCGATAGGGTTTGATCCGAAAATCTTAGGCACCATCGGTACTTCAGAGGCAAGCAAACACGCTAGTTATTACGGGCCGGTTACCTACGGAGAGCAAGCGATCCAGGCCCATAATCGAGCAGCAAATAGAGCGGGCTTGCAGTATCATTGATCGCTTGGCGGCTGAAGCGCCAGAGCGCGCGAATTACAACAACTTATTCTTCGATGAAAATTATAAATCTGAATGGTTATTCGAGCCTGGGGGATTTTTGACGGCGTTTACCGTTCGTCCCCAAGAAGAACGGACACCTTGGGCGCACTTCCTACAGGATTTGGCGCAAGTAGCGGCAATGGCTCCTTTTCTTTGGAACTGTCTCACCGTCAAGCACCCCGCTTATGAGCATGAAAGAGAATTTCGATTAGCTTTCGTACTAGACAATGAAAAGGGTCTCTCCGACGTTCAAGTGCGGTTGCTGTGTAGAAGTGAATTGGTGTCTTACATCGAACGACCGTTTCCAAGCGAACCTCAACAGGCAATTAAAGAAATTAGAATTGGCCCAGCGGCTGCTCCGGACACGGAACATGCGCTGCGGCAAAAGCTTCGCTCGTTGCAGCTTGACGGAAAGATAATGATTACGCGCTCTGCTATCCCGTACCGGCCATAAACGCTCGCGGCGACAACCGTGTTCTGGGTCTACAGCGGAGAGAAGCGCCTGCGCCGCAAAAGCCGAAACCGACATTGCTCGGAGCCGCTAGCCTGCATTTCTCACAGAGGGTAGCGCATCGGGCCTCCGAATCAGGCAGAAGTTGTTTTGCGACAACGACTTTTGCCGATACGGAGAGGCGGCCCGATGCAGACGGAGCGTAGCACGAAAGCGAGTGGATTTGGACGGGTCGAAGGCCGGCCGGTGGTGGCCGATTTCGATGGTGGGGCGCTGACGACCGACGCGGGCGGCCTGCTTCTGGGCGCTGCGGACCGGACGCTGGATCTGGTTCGACGGCTCTCGCGATGTTTCCGCGACGCTCGGGATCCAAGGTTCGTTGAACACTCGGTCGCCACGCTCATCGGTCAGCGCGTGTTCGGCATCGCGCTCGGCTACGAGGACCTCAACGATCACGACGAGCTTCGTCACGATCCGCTGATGGCGGTCCTGGCGGGCAAGCTCGAAGCCCGGCGCGAGGATTGCGCGCCGACGGCAGGCAAATCGACGCTGAACCGGTTCGAACTGTCGGGCGAGGTCGCCACCCGTTACCACAAGATCAGCCATGAGGGGGCGGCGATCGAGGCGCTGTTGGTCGATCTGTTCCTGGAGGCGCATGCGACAGCGCCCGATCAGATCGTCCTCGACCTCGACGCCACCGACGATCCGCTTCACGGCCATCAGGAAGGCCGGTTCTTCCACGGCTATTACGACGGTTACTGCTACCTGCCGCTCTATGTGTTCTGCGGCCGGCATCTCTTGGCGGCCAAGCTCAGGCCCTCGAACATCGACGCTTGCGCCGGCGCGGTCGAAGAGGGTCGCGCGCATCGTTGGCCAGGTGCGGGCGCGCTGGCCGAAGACGCGCATCCTTTTGCGCGCCGATTCCGGCTTCGCCCGCGAGGCGCTGATGGCCTGGTGCGAGAACAACCGGGTCGACTTCGTGTTCGGGCTCGCCCGCAATCGGCGGCTCACAGCCGAGATCGCCGCCGAACTCCTCGAGGCCGAAGCCGAGGCGTCCTCGACCGGCAAGCCGGCCCGCCGCTTCAAGGACTTTCTCTACTCGACGCTCGACAGCTGGTCGCGCCGGCGACGAGTGGTCGCCAAGGCGGAATGGACGCACGGCGAGGCCAATCCGCGCTTCATCGTCACCTCTCTTGGCAAGGCCGAGACGGACGGGCGCTTGCTCTACGAGAAGGTCTATTGCGCTCGCGGCGACATGGAGAACCGCATCAAGGAATGCCAAGGCGACCTGTTCGCCGACCGCACCTCGGCCGCGACAATGCGGGCCAACCAGCTCCGGCTGTGGTTCGCCTCCTTCGCCTATGGGCTCCTTTGCGCGATCAGGCGCATCGGCCTTGCCCATACCCAGTTCGCCGAGGCGACCTGCGGCATGATCCGCCTCAAACTCCTCAAGCTCGCCGGCCTCGTGCGCATCAGCGCGCGGCGCATAAGGTTTGCGCTCGCCTCCGCCTGTCCCTATGCCGACGAATGGCGCCGCGCCGCCGCCCGCCTCGCCACTCCCGCCTGACGACGCGTCGCCGCGACGCCGACAATACCGCGGCAATCCCCACCAGGGCCCACAGGAGACCCGAAACAGCCTCACTCCTTCCGCGCCAGGCAGCGCCGCCGACAAGCTCGTCCTTAACCCAGCAATCACGCGCGTATCGCCCGACCCCAAGCAATGGACGTCCAGTATGAGAAATGCGGGCTAGCCATTGAGTTTGCAAGCACGACGGGGGACGCGCGCTCGCCACGAGGGGCGAAGGCGTGGCGGAGCGGGCCGCCTCCTTGAGGAGAGGATCTCGACGCGGGGGCCTATCCCCGCGCTCGACAAATCGGCCGGCTTGGGGAAAGGTCGAATCGCGGCGCGCAACCCGGGTTGTAGCCCGTGTGATGCGGCTCACGAACTGAACCAGCGATAACGATTACGGTTCGATCCTATTGAATCCATGCCTGGCGAGAGGGACCCTCATGTCGAACAGCAGTCGGGCAGCTGCGCGCAACGTTTTCGGCGAGGTTTTTATCGCAGCGGCCTTGTTCGTGGCGGCGATTGCTGGACCGCTCCCCGCTCAAGCCGCCGGCGCCTGCGCGCTCATCCCCAACGACAAGATACCCTCCGAAAGGATCCTGCAGTGCGGCGGCGGAGCCGAAGCTCTGACCGTTCGCGCCGCACAAGGGACCCGCTATCGGATGATATACACGAAGGGCGACCCAATCCCGGCGGCTATCCGTCTCGACGAAGGCGCCTTGCTGATCGAGTTTCAGCCAAGCCTGTGGCGTAAGGATTTTCAGATTCTGACCCCGCTTGCCGTTGCTGCCGTCCGCGGCACGAAATGGGCTGTGGAAGTCACGAAAGCCCGAACCTCGGTGCTGGTGCTCACCGACACGGTGGGAGTGACCAACCGCCGCCTGAACGAGTATGTGATCCTCACCGAGGGGGAGGGCGTCGACATCACGCCAACGGACACATCGACCGTCCAGAAAACGCTGGGGAGAAGCCAGGGTTCGGGCGCTGCTCGCCCGCTTCGGAGAGTGAATGGCGACCGAGCGGCCGGGACTTTCCTGGCTCTTGACCGGCGGCTTTCTCGCCGCGGCGGTCGTCGCCGGCGCCGCGTTCGGGGCCTTGGAGCTCGACGGCGTCGCTTCGCCCTTGGACCGGATCGAAAACCTGACTCTCGACTGGCGCTTTCTTCTCGCTGGCGCGCGTCCGGCGCCGGCGGACGTCGTTATCGTCGCGATTGACGACGAGGCGCTCAGCCAAGCGGGAAGCGACGCGCCCCCGCGCGAAATGATGGCTCGCCTCGTGCGGGCCTTGACCACGTTCCATCCTCGAGCGATCGCGATCGATATCGCCTTCCTCAATTCGAAAGATGAGCGGACGGACGCGGACCTCGCCGCAGCCCTCAAGGCGGCGCCAGCCGTCATCGCGGCCATTGGGGTGTTCGACCCAGTCGCTTCTTCCGGCCAACCGGTTGAAGCGAGCGGTTTGGCTCTGGGGCCGAAACCATCCTCGGTTCTTTGGCCGACCGAGGCGATCCGCGATGCTGCGCAAGTGGGCCTTGCGAATGTTTCGACCGATTCAAGCGGAGTGCCGCGCTACATTCCGATGATCTATGAGACGCCGGACGGCGTGCTTCCGTCTTTCGCGCTCGCCGCGGCGTCCCAGGCGCTTGAGGCCGATCCGGTCTTGGGCCCCGACCGGATCGAGCTCGCAGGCCGCTCGAGGGCGATGGACCTCGGCTATCACATGCCGGTCCGTTTCTACGGGCCGGAGGGAAGCTTCAGGCGCATCGGCGCAACCCACGTCCTCCGTGGAGATCTCGATCCTGAGGCGCTGCGCGGCAAGGTCGTGGTCGTCGGCGTCACGGCGACGGGCGCGTCGGACACGTTCGCGACGCCGTTCGACCGCGTCGCGCCCGGGGCGGAAGTCTTTGCCACGGCGATCGGCAATCTTCTGGCGGGCGACGGACTGGTGCGGACCCCGCGCACGCGCCGGACTGACGCCGCTACGGCGGTGGCGCTTCCCATTGTCATCATCGCGCTCATGGCGATGCGCCGGGCGGCGATCGGGCTTATTCTCGCCAGCTTGGTTTTCGTCCTTTGGCTCGTTGGGATCTATCTGGCGTTCCTCAATGGATACTGGCTGAGCGTCGCCGCCCCGCTCGCTTCAGCCTTGCCGTTGACCGTCGCCTTCGCCGCGATCCGCTCGATTGTCGAACGCCGCGCCGGAACGAAGATCGCCGCCGAGAAGTCGACGCTGGCCAGGTTTCACTCGCCGCTCCTTCTCGACCACCTTTCGAGAGAGCCCGATTTCCTGGAGAAGCCTGTCCGCCAGGATGTCGCGGTGATGTTTCTCGATCTCAGCGGGTCGACAGGCGCGGCGGAGGCGCTTGGACCTGAAAGGACGCGAGACCTTTTCAGCGGGATGCAGACGCTGGTCGAAGGCGAGGTGACTGCACATGGGGGCGTGGTCATCACCTATATGGGCGATGGGGTTCTCGCGGTGTTCGGCTTGCCGACGCCGCGAGGCGATGACGCCGCGAGAGCGTTAGCGACAGTCGAGGCGCTTCACGAGTCGATGATCGCTTGGCTCGCCAATCTGCCGCCCGCCGCGGGGAAAAGTCTCGATTTCCGAATCGGCCTGCAATTACGGGCCGGCGATTCTATCCCGCCTCGGTTCGCCGACCCAACAGCAGATCACCGCGACGGGCGATACGGTCAATGTCGCAAGCCGGCTTCTCGAAGTCGCCAAGCAGCAGCAGAGCCGTGTCGTCGTCACCGAGGATCTTTTCCAGGCCGCAAACGCATCGACGCCGGTGGCGGGCGATACAGTAAGGTACGCGCCGCTCACCGTTCCGATCCGCGGTCGAGCCAGCGACTTGCGCGTTCGTGTTCGAAACTGAGCCGCGCTCTCGCTCTGCCCATAGGGCGTTCGGAAGAACGCCCGTCTCTCGACGGGCTATGGGGAGAGGGGCGTTCGGAAGAACGCCCGTCTCTCGACGGGCTATGGGGAGAGGGGCGGGGGTGAGGGTTCCCTACCCCGGAGGCTTTCAGTCGAGGCGCGTCTGTCGACGTCGCGCACCAGCCAGTACACGCCGCCGAGCGCCAGTATGGCCGCGGCGAGGGCGAACAGCTCTCCCGAGCCGCCGCTGGTCAGATCAAGAACGATCAGCTTGCGCACAATCGCCAGCATCGCGACCAGGATGACGGCGCGAACGTGAACGATACTCTGCTGACGCTCGGTGATGACGAGCAAGGTTCGGCGGAACTCGAGGGCGATGATCACGGTGAAAATCATGCCAAAAATGTTTTGAAAGACCGCCGGCTCCGTCGCGCTGACGGAGCCCAAGCCGAGTACAATGGCGACCACCTTCAGAATGAGGCTCCAGACCGTCAGCAAGACGACGACGGCGATCACTGCGCTCAGGGTCAGGACGATAGCGTCTTCGAACCGCACCTCGAGCGGCAGACCGCGCCACCTCAAGCGCCATTTGTCCGCGTCGGCCGGCTCGGCGATCTTGTCGTTCGGCGACCCCGGTTGATCTTTTGCAGCAACCATCAACGGACCCCTGTGTGGCGGGGCGTTCCCGCAATTGTCACGCCGGCACGACGTATGGGAACTTGTTGGCTCGCTGGTTCTTGGCGACCGACGGTTTGAGTCCAGATGGCACAGCGGCGCCGGAGACGAGCGACATCATGATTTCAGGCGCGTTGTCCGCCAGCGTCCGTCCGTTGCGGACCGCGAAGCCGAATGTCGCCGGCGTCCCGATCACGTAGGGCAGAACATCGGGGAACAGCTCGCGCGCCACCGTCTGACCGTAGCCCTTTGGGTCGTCCGAGGTCCCGTTCGCGCCGACGACGGCGGCGATGTGCTCGGCAATGTGGTCGCCCTCCGCATCAAAGTCCTTGGACGGGTGCCTCGTATTGGCGGGATTTGTGAATTGAACGTCGTCTGGCCAGAAGATCGGCCACATCATGGGATATCCGCCGCGGTTGATCTGCCGCCAACCTCCGGCGTCTGTCGCGAGCTTGGTCGCGCCCCAGACGCCGATGCGGGCGCCGGGCTTAAGCTCCGGATGTTGGTGCGAGACTTCGAGCACGATCGACTCGACGGTCGTCCCGGTGAAGCTGTTCTTTGCGTTCTCCGGGCGCCATCCCGACAGGTCCACCGCAGTCCCGTCCTTCACAGCGCCGTTGACCTTCCCGAGCAACGACAGGTCGACGTAGAACGAATCCGCGATACGCCCCGCCCACAGCCGGACGCCGCCTGCGCTCGCCGACTCTCCCGAGCGGCCTTCCAGCACGAGCTGGCCAGTTGCGCTATCCTCGCGCGCGTCTCGGCCGGCGAGAGCGTGCAGCTTCATGGCCTGCCGTCCGTCCGTGCCGGCCTCGGCGAAGGACACGCGATACGTCAGGGTTTCAAAATCGGCGCCGTCGAAATGCACTTTGAACTCATAGCGCGCTTCGTGGTGGAATCCCGGCTTCACGTGGACTCCGGTGATGTTCGAATTGACGTCCATGACGAATACGGTGCTGTCGTCGCCTGAGAAAACATAAAGGTCGTCGATGAAAAGCTGGCCGTTCTGAGCTGCGAGGGGAGTGTCGAGATGATGGGACATGGAACGCTTCCTTCCCGTGGAGAGGCGGATCATGGACGCGCGCGGGGACAGGGTTGATGCGTCCGGCGCGGCCTTGACAACAGGGGTTGCGAATGCGGCTGTTTGCCCGGTATGCGCCGCTCGGTATGTTTACACTCGCCGCGACGCGAGGGCCATGACAAAACTCAACGTCGCTCGATCGCCGCCTGATCCGCGATCCGCCCGAGGCTCTCGTCGCGCCCGAGCACCGCGAGCACGTCGAAGATTCCCGGCGAAGTCGAGCGGCCGGTGAGCGCAGCGCGTAACGGCTGGGCGACGATTCCGAGCTTCGCGCCTTCCTCTTCCGCATAGGCGCGGACGACGGCCTCCGTGTCGGCCGCAGTCCATTCGGTCAGCGCAGTCAGGCGGGGCAGCAGATTCTTGAGATGAAGGCGCCCCGCGCGAGCAAGGATTTCCTCGGCCTTCGCATCCATTGCGAGCGGCCTCGCGGCGAACAGGAAGCCCGCGCCGTCGAGCAATTCGACCAGCGTCTTGGCGCGCTCCTTCAAGCCTGGAATCGCCGCGCGAAGCTGAGCGCGTTTGTGCGCGTCAAGTTTTGCCGCGACCTCCGGGCCGCCGGGCAGATAGGGCAGGGCGTCGATCAGCGCGCTGTAGAGGTCGTCGTCGTTCGACGCGCGCATATAATGCCCGTTGACGTTCTCGAGCTTGGCGAAGTCGAAGCGCGACGGCGAGCGGCCGACCGCCCCGAGATCGAACGCGGCGATCAGCTCTTCCGTCGTGAAGAACTCCTTGTCGCCGTGGCTCCAGCCGAGCCGCGCCAGATAATTGCGCAGAGCGGCCGGCAGGTAGCCCATCGCGCGGTAGGCGTCGACGCCGAGCGCGCCGTGGCGCTTGGAGAGCTTGGACCCGTCCGGCCCATGGATGAGCGGGATATGCGCCATCGCCGGAATGTCCCAGCCGAGCGCCTGATAGATCTGGGTCTGCCGCGCGGCGTTGGTCAGGTGATCGTCGCCGCGAATGATGTTCGTCACCCCCATGTCGTGGTCGTCGACGACGACGGCCAGCATGTAGGTCGGATTGCCGTCCGAGCGTAAGAGCACGAGGTCGTCGAGGTCCTTGTTGGCGAAGACGACCTTGCCCTGCACCTTGTCGTCGATGACGGTCTCGCCCTCTTGGACCGCGCGCAGGCGGATGACCGGCTTGACGCCGGCGGGCGCCTCGGCCGGATCGCGGTCGCGCCAGCGGCCGTCGTAGCGCATTGGCTTGCCCTCGAGGCGAGCCTTCTCGCGCATCTGCTCGAGCTCCTCCACGCTCGCGTAGCAGCGGTAGGCCCCGCCTGAGGCGAGCAGCTGATAGGCCACCTCGCGATGGCGCTCGGCGCGCTGAAACTGGCTGATCGCCTCGCCGTCCCAGTCAAGGCCCAGCCATTTGAGCCCGTCGAGAATCGCGTCGACCGCGGCCTCCGTCGAACGTTGGCGATCCGTGTCCTCGATGCGCAGCAGGAACTTTCCGTTCGTGTGCTTGGCGTAGAGCCAGTTGAACAGAGCCGTGCGCGCGCCGCCGATGTGCAGGAAGCCAGTCGGCGAAGGCGCGAAGCGGGTGATGACGTCGGACATTGGAACGCTCGAAACACGGGGTTTGATCGAGCGCGTGGCTCTAGCAGAAGCAGGCGCCCCCGCGCAAAGGCGCGCTGCAGGCCCTATAGCCGCGCTCGTTGAGCGCGACTCGTCACATGTCCGATCCGCTCACGGCGCGAGTTACGCGCGGCATCCCCTAAGTCAGCTTCCTCCAAGCCTGCGCCTGGACCTCGTCGGCGAACACCTCCGGCTCCCAATTCTCCCTCAGCGCCTGGCGCATCAAATCCTGCTGGGTCTTCGGCGCCATGCCGCCTTTCGGCGGATCGCGGTCGAGATTGGTCGGGAACGAATAGCCCTCGGCTGAAGCCGCGATGGCGTTGTCGGCCTCGGCCGCGGTGATCGCCTTGTCGGCGAGGAGACCTTTGAGCGCGGGATAGAGTTTGAGGCTCATCTTGAGCCGGTCGACGCTCTCCATCGCACGGCCGAAGGCCGAGGACACCTGCAAGAGGTTCGCGATGCGGCGCACGTCCTTCGAGCGGTTCGTGCCGGCGCCGTGGAAGAGCGCCGGGTTGAAGAA
Organism: uncultured Alphaproteobacteria bacterium; assembly: GCA_963820095.1. Lineage (GTDB taxonomy): Bacteria > Pseudomonadota > Alphaproteobacteria > Rhizobiales > Beijerinckiaceae > Roseiarcus. The sequence goes on along the minus strand of CAWFZA010000021.1, from coordinate 225,356 downwards.
CACGGCGTCGCCCTTCACGAGCGGCAACTGGACGTGATGCTTGTCGAAATAGTCGCGAAACTCCGCGCGGCCTGTCGCCACATAGCCCGGCAGGTAGCTTTGCGAGAACGGCAGATAGAGCGTCGGCCCGGTCTCGATCGGCATATCGCAATGGGCGATCGCGCCTTGCAGCGTCAGCGCCGGAGACAAGCGGTGGACGTGGGCGGGATAGCGCTCGATCGCCGCCGCCGACTGAAAGCCGAGATGGTAGTCGCGATGCGCCACCTGCGCCGCGCCGCCCGGATTGACGACGTTGAGCTGCGAGGTGATCTGGTAAGCCGGGCCAAGCCAGGCTTCGCTCACGAGCGCGATGACCGGATTGCCGTAATAGGCCGCGAAGACCGCAGGGTCGCGCAGGCACAGCTTCTCGAGCGCGTTCCAGACGCGATCATTGGCGCCCGGCTTGGCGAAATGGTCGCCGCCGCCGACGTTGTTCAGCCGCTCTTCATCGATGATCGCCCAGTAATGCGCGTTGGACTGATCGATCGCGGCATGATCGGGGAAGGCGTTGCGGATGACGACGATGCCGGGACCGTCGGTAAACGCCTCGACCCATTCCGCCATCAGTTCCTTGCGCGCCTCGGGCGCTGCAGCGGCGCGGCGCGCCTCGAGCCCGTCATAGATGGGCACGTTCGACATTAGTTCGCTGGCGAAGGGATAGTCGGCGCGGTTGGCCGTACGCTCGACCAGCCGCTTGAACTCTTCGAGTTCACACGAGTCCTGGCTGAGCCAAACGCGGTTGCTTCGCACCCGCTTGACGTTGTCGTCCTTCATGAGCGTTCCTCCGTGAAATTGTGCGTGAGCTGGAGTATAAAGGACTGACCCTGCAAGACCATCGCGCCAGTCCCTCAAAAACCCATCAACCGCCTCATGGCCGCTCACCCCTTTCTCATCAAGGAAATCGCGCTCCAGGCGGGCTTGAGCGAGGCGACGATCGATCGCGTGCTCAACAAGCGCGGCGGCGTGCGGAGGCATACTGCCGAGCGCGTCAGGCAAGCGATCCGCGAACTGCAAGGGCAGAGCGAACAGGCCGGGCTGACGGGACGCAAGTTTGTCGTGGACGTCGTGATGCACGCGCCCGATCGCTTTTCCGAGGCCGTGCGGCTTGCGCTCGAAGTCGAGATGCCGGCGTTGCGGCCGGCGGTCTTCCGCGCCCGCTATCACTTCAGCGAGGTCGTGCGCCTCGCCGATCTTGCGGCGCTTATCGACAGGATTGGCGCGCGCGGAACGCATGGCCTGTTTCTCAAGGCGCCCGATGCGCCTGAGATCGCCTCGGCGGTCGATCGTGTCGTGGCGCGCGGCATCCCGGTCGTCACGCTCGTCACCGACGTGGCCAACTGCCGCCGGGCCGCCTATGTGGGCATGGACAATCGCGCCGCCGGCGAGACGGCCGCCTATCTCATCGGCGAATGGCTCGGCGGGGCAAGAGCGAAGATCCTGGCGACGTTGAGCAGCAACCGCTTTCGCGGCGAGGAGGAGCGCGAGATCGGATTCCGGCGGGCGATCCGCACGCGCTATCCCAATCTCGGCATTGTCGAGATCAGCGAAGGTCTCGGCATCGACCAGCGGACGGGGGCCCTCGCGCGCAAGGCGCTCGCCGCCAATCCCGACGTCGTGGGCGCCTATTCGATCGGTGGCGGCAACCGGGCGGTCGTCGAGGCGTTCCGCGCGACAGGGCGAAGATGCCGAGTGTTCGTCGGCCACGACCTCGACGCCGACAATCTTGCGCTGCTTCGAGAGGACGAGATTTCAGCCGTGCTGCATCACGACCTCGGCGCCGACATGCGCTCGGCCTGTCGCATCGTGATGCAGGCGCATCGCGTATTGCCGCAAGGCGGCACGCCGCCGCCATCCCAGGTTCAGATTATCACGCCGTTCAATCTGCCTGGGGCCTGAAGCCAAGGCCGTGGCGAGAACGAACAGCCAGGCTCAGGCCGCGCGCCGCCAGATCGTCATTTCGACGCCGTGCTCGGGATCGAGCGGGATCGTCTTGGTAAGGTTGAGGCCGTTCTGTTCGAGCACGGTCGTGGCCGGAACGCCGGTGTCGCAGGCGGAAAAGACCGACCGCCCGCCAGGAAGCTTGACCCCGTGAGCGCGCGACAAGTGAAATCCGCTGAAGCCGATCGTGAGGAAGAGATCGAACACCACCTGCCCGCCGCCAACGGCGACGACGCCGCCCATCGGCAGAATCCGGGCCGCGACTTCTTCCCAAGTCGTGCGCCGCGGGTCCCACCACCAACCGTCCGGGCGCTTTTCGAGCCCCGCCGCCTCACGCGAAACCACAAGGCGCGGGCTCTTATGGATGTTTGGCTCGAGCTCATGGCTGCGCCGCGCGAAGACCACAAGGTTCGCAAGCTCCTGGGCGCGCTGATAGAGTTCCCAATCCTTTTCGTTGCGCAGCGAGGTGGGTGTCAGACCATCTGCGCCGGCGATCTTGTCGTCATCCGAAACGATGGCGTAGCCGGTGACGTCGAGGTTCCCTGGCATGTCCGGATCAGCTCCCGAGCGTCGGCGACCGTAGCCCCGGGCGAACGCCTACGCCAGCGGGTTTATTCGAAGTCAATCGCCGGCGAGGGTCTGCGCCTCCTTAAGCTGCGCCTCCGTGATCGGGATCATCTTGATCGCCAGCGCGTGGAGCTTCTCATATCCCCCCCACAGCATGTAGTCGCCATAGAGCGTCAGAGCATTGGAGTGGTTTTCAACCTGATCTGTCACGTAGGTCTTGTCGAAGTTGACGCCGGACTTGGCCTGCAACGCACTCAGTCGGGTCTGATGCTCCTGGTCAAGCGTCGTCGGAACCGCCGCGCCGGAGCCGTCAGTCGCCGTCAGAAGCTCCGTTTGCGCCTTGCCATGGTCGTCGATCAACCGGCCCGCGAAGGTCTTCACCTTGGGGTCGCCGGTTCGGTCGAGGGCGAGCCGCGATTCCTCGATCGCGAAGAGATTGCTGTTCGAGGCCCTGGTCACGAAGTCGAGTTCGGCGCTGAAGTCGGCTGCGAACGCGGGTATCGACGACAAAGCAAGACCGAGGACAATGCGAACCATCAGGGTCATGCTCGCCTCCAGCCCATCGCGCCAAGCTTCAACGCGAGGCGGGCGGTCCGCACGCTAGGAGGGAATCCGTTTGGATGCAAAGCCGCCTCGTCTGCTGTTCGGCGGTCCGGCCCCAGGTCTCTCCTATGCCGCCAAAGCGTCGAGAGACCGCTGCATCGCCGCCATTCCCGCTTCGATCGCCCGCGACATGTAGCCGCTGAGGTCGTCGGGCAAGAAATCGGCGGTCCAGACGACCGACGTCAGGCCGTCGGGGAGGCCGGAAACCTCAAGCGCGCCATTGTAGTGCGCTGCGCGGCCGCCCTCGTGGGTCCACACCAGCCGCCGCGCCTCGTCGTCGAGGGTGACGATCGGCTCGCGAAGCACCGTCCCGTTGACGAAGGTCACGATGCGCGCGCCGGGCTCGAGTTTGGTGTCGGTGACGAAGCCCGGGACCAAGCGCGTGTGCAGCGCGCCGATGTCCCGGATCGCCGACCAGACCTCGCTTGGCTTGGCGCGGGTTTTGATTTGCGATCGGATGGTCGCCATCGGCTACTGCCCCCCGTAATAGGCTTCGAGCCGATAGCCTTCGGGGCAAAAGACGAAGGCCGCGTAATAATGCGGTCCATAGTCCTTGCGCAGGCCGGGCTTGCCGTTGTCGCGTCCGCCATGCGTCATCGCCGCCTTGTGGAAGGCGGCGACGCTCTCGCGGCTTGGCGCGGCGAAGCAGAAGTGCAGCCCGGACTTCGGGTCGTCGGGAACCGGGTGTTCCGCCGCGTTGACCCAGAAGCCGGGAGCCTCCTTGCCGTAGCCCAGCGACGACTCGTCAGAGCTGAGACAAGTGAAACCAAGCGGCTTCAGCGCCGCGTCGTAAAACGCCTTGGCCTTCGCGACGTCGCGAACGCCGATCGAGATGTGATCGAACATGAGTGCTTTCCCTTGATGCAGCCCGATAAGCAGAGGACGATCGTCCTCGTCGAGCGGAAACTTAGTTCCGCGGGCGTTTCACGGCTTGGGGAAAATTGCTATCCTTAAGCCCATGCGAGGCGAAGTTCGATCCGCTGGCGTTCGCGGGTCCTTGCCGCCCGACGAGGCGTCGCCCAAGCGAGCGCTGGCCGCCGGAGACGGCTGGAGCGTGCACGAAGTCATCTGCCGCGCGGGCCCGTCCGACAGGCCGTTCGAGGAGCGGCACGACGGGTTCAGCGTGTCCGCCGTCCTCGAGGGCGCCTTCAGCTATCGTTCGGACACCGGCCATGGGTTGCTTTATCCAGGCAGCTTGCTGCTCGGAAACGATGGCGGGTGTTTCGAATGCGGTCACGCGCATGGAATCGGCGACCGCTGCATTTCGTTGAACGTTCGCGAGGACCAGTTCGGCGAGATCGCGGCGGCTACGGCCTCGACCAGCCGCTTTCGCTTTTCGGCCCCGAGCCTGGCCCCGTCGGCGTCGACCCTGCCGGCGATCGCGCAGATGGAGGCTTTGTCTTGCGGCCCGTCCGCGCTTCGCTCGGACGAGTTGGCGCTCGGACTCATCGAGCGCGCGATCACGGCGATGACCGGCGCTCGACGCACGCAGCCTGCGCCCAATGCGCGCGAGACGCGACGGGTGGTCGACGCGATCCGGCTGGTCGAAACCGACGCAGGCCGCCCGCTTGAGCTCAAGGAGATGGCGGCGGTCGCAGGCATGAGCAAATATCACTTCCTGCGCGTCTTCCGCCGGCTGACGGGCGTGACGCCGCACCAATATCTGATCAGCGCCCGGCTGCGCCGCGCCGCGCTCGCGCTCGCCTCGTCGCGGCGCCCCGTCATCGCGATCGCGCTCGACGCGGCTTCGGCGACCTCTCCACCTTCAACAGCCGCTTTCGCGCTACGTTCGGGCTGACGCCGACGCAATATCGCGCCTCGCAATCACAGGGTCGGCCTACTCGTGGCCGACAATTGTTTTGATCGGCATTCATCCGATAAACGCGTATTCGGCGCACAGACGTCACCGTCCGCGCCGCGCGTCACAACGTGAGGTCGAGCCCTAATTCGCGTTTGATCCGAGCGACATACTCGTCGTCGCTCTGAGCGGCCTCCAGAACAACCTGCTCGTCCGTCTTGCTGGCCCGGCCCTTCAGCAACTCCACAGCGCCGGGTCCTGCCGGGTAGCGCAGCTGCCAACTGTCGCCGTCGACGATGTCCCGGATCAGATCACCGACGACCGAAGGTGAAGTCGGCTTGACGAGCGAGGCGGCGAGGAGGGCGCGGAGCCGCTTGCCATGCGGATAGGCGCTGCCCGGTGCGGTGGGGGCGCCCTTTTTGAAGATCGACGTCGCGATGACGCCTGGCTCCACGATCACGACGCGAACATTAAATGCGCGCATTTCCTGGGCGAGAGATTCGCTGAGCGCCTCGAAAGCCCATTTCGATGCGGCATACGGGGCGCCCGCAGCAAACGCAATCCGACCAGCGACCGAAGTGACGTTGACGATGGTTCCCTGACGGCGCTCCCGCATGCTCGGAATCACGGCCTTGATGCAGCGAAGACCACCGAAGAAATTGGTCTCCATCACCTGACGAAATTTCTCTGGCGGCGCTTCTTCCACCACAATGCCGCTGCCAGGGACGCCGGCGTTGTTGACGAGAACGTCGATCGGTCCAAGTTGCCCGACGACCCTGGCGAAGGCTTCGCGGACGGAGGCGTCGTCATCGACGTCAAGCGCGGCCAAATGAATTGGAAGCTTTTCTTCCTCCGCTATTCTGCGGATTTCTGCGCCGCCATCCAGATTTCGCAACGTCGCGGCGACCGTATGCCCCGCGCGCGCGAGGGCGACGGCGGTCGCTAGCCCTATGCCGCTGCTCGTTCCCGTGACCAATGCGATGGCCATCTCGCGCCTCCCCAGCTCGCCCGGCGTCCGCTTGATTGTCGTCGGTTAGGTCTAGCCTGCGACTGCATCGCGGTCTTGGCAAGCTCGAACCTCCGTCTGACTACCGCCAGCCCGTTGGCGACCGCCGCGCCTCACCCATTCGGCAGGACCAAGGCGCGGATTTCGCCGCCGGGCGCCGGGTGGGAGATGACCTCGATCGCCTCGTCGAGCCCGACCGTGCGGCTGATCAGCTTTTCGACCTCTATCGTTCCGGAGGCGATCAGTTCGGCGGCGCGCCGGTGGGTGAACGGATTGATGAACGACGTCAGAATCCTGACTTCGTGAACCAGCAGAGCGAAGGGCTCGATCTCGGCCCGCTGGCCTTTCGGCAGCACGCCCAGAATCATGGCTGCGCCGCCGGGGGCGGCGAGATGCGGCGCCTGCTCGACGGTTTCCTTCAAGCCCGCGCATTCGAAGACGACGTCGGCGCCGCCCGGCAGAAGACCGTTCGCACCCTTGATGCGATGAATGACGTCGCCGGGCGACGGATCGAGCGTGGCGGTCGCGCCAAGGCTCTCGGCGAGTTTGCGCTTGGCCGCGTCGCGGGTGATGAGGATCACCTTGGCCGCGCCCGCGAGCCGCGCCAGCTGGACCACCAGCATCCCGATCACGCCTCCGCCGATCACGATCGCCGAGGAGCCGGGCTCGATGTCGGCGAGATGCACGCCATGCAGGCAACAGGCGAGGGGCTCGCAGAACGCACCCCATAGGGGATCGAGCGTCGAGGGCAATTCGACGGCCTGCTTTTCCGGCAGGGCGACATATTGGGCGAAGCCGCCGTTGCGGTGAATGCCGATCGCGGTCAGGTTCCGGCAAAGCTGGACGCGGCCGCGATGGCATTCGGGGCAACGGCCGCAGAAGATGTTCGGATCGCCCGTCACGCGCATGCCGGGCGTGAAATCCCTGACCTCGCTTCCGACCGCCTCGATGATCCCCGCAAATTCGTGGCCGATCGTCACGGGCGGCTTCGAGGGAAATTCGCCTTTAAAGAGATGCCGGTCGGTGCCGCAGATGCCGCACGCCTCGATGCGCACCAGGAGTTCGTCCGGGCGGGGCAGGGGCTTCTCCACGTCCGCCAGAGACAAGTTTCCGATCGTCCGGAGAAACAAGGCTTTCATTTCTTCTTCCCTTATCGCGGCCGCCCGGCCGGACAAGTCTCCATCATCACATGCCGATGGATGCATGTTCTAGCGCTGCGCGTTCGGACGTCGTCCGTCGCCCTAGCCCGTCGAAAGACGGGGACTCCTATAGGAACGACCTACGGCTCCTCGCAATGGCGATTCCGCCTCGATGCGCCATAGTCTGGCGCGGAGGGGCCACGGGAGCGCCAGGGCGCTTTAGCCAGCGCGTTGGATTCACCAGGTCTCCAAACCATGCATCGAGGCGGTTTCGGTCATCACCACCTCCGGCTGGCGGAAATGTTGCGCTTGTCGCTGCTCCTCTTCGGAGGCGATTTGCGCCTGCATGTAGGCTCCGAGATGTCTGCCGCGGCGGACGACACGCCGCCCATAGGCCAGCCGCTCGGCGCCGTAGGCCGCCAATGCCGCATCGACGTCGTCGTGGCGCGCGAGGTGATCGGCCAGCGCCCGCGCATCGCCCGCCGCTTTGGTCGTGCCCATGCCGACATGCGGCCGCGCCACGAAGGCTGCGTCGCCGACCAGCGCGACGCGGCCGACAATCATTGCCGGGGTCTCCAGGTCGACGATCGCCTGCAACAGCGGCTGGCGAGCCTTCGTCATCACCTCGGCGAAAGGCGGCGCCAGCAGCGTGATGGCGTCAGCCCGCATCCGCGCGAGCACATCGGGATGCAGCCGGTCCGGCGGAACCGCTCCGGAATATTGACGGCCATCGGCGCCGGTCAGCAGGCGCGACAGATCCTGCGCCGGATCGGCCGGCCGGTACCAGACACAATTGTAGCGGCCCCCCGAGTTCGGGCCGTCGACCGGATAGCCCAGCGCCTGTTCGCGGTCCGGCAGGCAGAAAGCGAACCTGTTGCGCAGCAGATCGCGCGCCTCCAAAGACAGTTCGGCCATGTCCACGAGCCCGCGCCAGGCCACATAGCCGGCATATTGCGGCTCGACGGCAGGCATCAATTGCCGCCGCGCGGTGGACTGAAGGCCGTCGGCGGCGACCAAAAGATCGGCGGCGACATCGCTGCCGTCGTCGAAACGCGCCACGACGCGCTGCTCGTCCTGCTCGACCGAGACCAGCGCGCTGCCGTGCCGGTAGGCATCGCCGGCCGCCAGGCGCAGGCGCCGCCAGATGCGATCCCACGAGGCCAGCACCTGCGGACGCGCGACCTCGCAGATGACCTCGCCGCTCCGCCCCAGCACGATGCGGCCTCCGACGGCGACGCCGATCTCGCCGCCCGGCCCGGTCGCGAGAGCGAGCGCTTCGTGCAGCTCGTCGTGGGTGGCGACGCCCGCGCCGCGCGAGCCGAGTTCCTCGCCGGCGCGCTCGTGGATAGAGACGTCCCAGCCGATCTTGCGAAGGAACAGCCCCGCGAACAGGCCGCCGATCGACCCGCCGATGACGACGGCGCGTTTTCGCTGACCCCCGGCTGAGCGCATCACGACCGAGCTTCGTTGGATGGCGGGAGCAATCCGGACCAATTCTGCACGAACGCAAACGAAAGTGGCGGACGCTTGGCGGTCGCCTCCAACGGCGGCAGGGACGGCTCGGCGCCCCGTCCTTTAGCCATCGACGGCAGGCAACTACTCGGGCAGCCCGGCCTGGCGCAGCGCGCCGGTCATCTTCTCGCGATAGGCGGAGTCGAAGCAGACGAGCTTGTAGAATGCATCGGCTTCGCGAATGGTCATTGTCGGATACATCTTCAAAAGCTCCGCGACATGCTGCTTGGCCTCGTCGACGCGGCCGAGGAACGGCAGGGTGTAGGCGAGATCGAGATGCGATAGCCAGAACAATTCGATATAGGCGCGCTGGAATGCCTCATAGGCCTCGGGATAGTCGCCGCGGAACCACGCCCGCTTTGCCTTCGGCCACCACCAGACAGGAACCGCGGATGGCCCAGCCAGCTTGATGGCCTTTTCGGCCAGCGCGTTCCCTTCGTCCCAGTGACCGGTGAACGCCACGAACAGCCCAAGGGGTCCCAACCTGCCGGCGTCGTACGGATTGAGCGCCGCCGCTTTTTCCGCCTCGACCAGAACGCGCTCCGGTTGGCATGTGGCAAAGTATCCCTGCGCGACGTAGAACTGAGCGCCGCTGTCCAAAGGCGCGAGATTGCAGCGCGCGCAGGGCCGCCTGCAACTCCTGGTCGGCGAGATGGGAGCGCTTTTCGACGCTCGCCTCCTCGGGCGGCAGTCCCCAGCCCCAGACCCTCTGCTGCTGGATGACGGTGGCAAGCGCTTCCCACACATTGGGGTTGGAGGGCTCTCTTTTCGCCGCCGCTTCGAGGCAAGCGCGAGCGCTCGCGACTGTGTCTGGCTTCTGGTGTCGGTCGCGAAGCCCAGAAGGACGCAACCCCAGGTCGTTTTCTCGATGTCGCCGGCGGACGAAAGGCGGGTGCGCTCGGCGCCGAGTATCGCCGCCGCCAACAGGCCCGTCGCGTGCCCGGCTACTTCAGCCTCATTGGCAGGGGCCGCGCTTTCGAGGATCGGCAAAATCGTCTGCGACCACACGCGCGCGCCGGAATGAACGTCATCGACCTTGAACGTCACCCGCAGCGCGTCGCCGCCCGCTTCCAGGTTCCCGGTGACGACATAGTCGGCGTTCAACTTCCGGCCTGCTTCGATCGGGTCTGCCCCGCTCGCGGAGCGCCCCCGGGCTGCCCGACGATACGCCAGATGGTCTGGTTGCCGGCGGCGTCCCTCGTCTTCTGACCGATGCGCTGGGCGAGCTGGTCGTATTGAGGATTGCCGGTCACGTTGGCGAACGGCAGGACCGCGACCGTCGGCACGCCGAAGGGAGCGGCGCGCGCCGATTCCGACGAGGAGGCGACGGTCGCCGCGGGTTTGACCGCCATCAGATACCACGCGGCGGCGCCCGCCATGACAATGAGCGCGGCGAGCACGGCAGCGACCGGCGCGAGCCGGCCTTTCGGCGCCGGCCTCGGTCGAGGCCTGAGGTTGGGCTTGCCGACCTCGACCGAGTAGGCGCGCACCGGCTCGGCGATGTTTTTCAGCGCTATCGCGCCGAGATCGCTGACATTCAGATCGAGCCGCGACTTCACCTGTCGGTAGGCGTCCTCCGAGAGGCAGATGGCGCCGGGCTTGGCGACGCTCTCCAGGCGCGCGGCGATGTTGACGCCGTCGCCCATCAGGTCGCCGTCGTCCTCCTCCACGACATCGCCGAGATGGACGGCGATGCGGAATTCGATGCGTCGATCCTCCGGCACGCCGGAGTTGCGCTCCACCATGCCGTTCTGCACTTCGATCGCGCACCGGACCGCGTCGACCACGCTGCGAAACTCGATGATTGCCCCATCGCCGGTGCGCTTGACCACCCGGCCCTTGTGGATAGCGATGGTGGGGTCGATGAGGTCGCTACGCAGCGCCCTCAGCCGCGCGAGCGTGCGGTCTTCGTCTGCGCCCGTAAGCCGGCTGAAGCCGACCACGTCGGCCGCGAGGATCGCGGCGAGCTTGCGGGTCTCGACCATCGCGCCTCTGAGACGCCTCCCCACCATGCAGATAGCACAAAGATCTGGTCAGCGATGCTCTTCCGCCTACGCTACGCCATAAACCCATCGCTGCGAAGGCCGATCTGGTTCGACTGGGCCATTTGGCCCGTCGTTGAGAACGATCAGTATTTGCGCAACGCGGACGTTAACTGAACCACATTGTTTGTCCGCTGTGGTCGACCCGGTCATAACTGGTCGAGTTGCTCTGAGTTTGAAGCTGACGAACGGCCCGCCGACAATTGCTTGCAGGAAATCAGAAGTCGCGGTAGGCTTGAGCTCATGAGCAATTCCGCCCTTTCGCATGGCCTCGCCCGCAGGCGCCCCTCCGGCGCCGCCGCCGTCATCATGGGCCAAAGGGCGCGAGAAATTTTCTTTGCGGAGAATCCCGTGTAACCCATTGAAAAGGCTCAATTTCACACGAGAGAATCCAAGGAAATCCAAGCTTTTCCAACCCCGATTTCGAGGCATTCCAAGCCGAAAGAGCCCCGTTTCAAGAAAACCCAAATCGACCCGAATGGACGGTCCGGCCGGCCGCGCCCAAAGGCAGCTGAAGAACGGGTCTATAGCAGTAGAATAGTCGAGGCCCCGCCTAGCCAAATCGGCGGCCTTTCCCCAAGGTCGGGCTGGCGTTACTCTCATCGCCAAATGGCCACTCCTGCCCGCACTGGCGCTCTCGCCGCGGCGGCCGGCTTCACGCGCGTCGCCGCGTGGGCGCCGGACTGGCGTGGCGCGTTCACAAGCGCGCTGGCGCGCGAGGTCGAGGAGCGCCGGTTCTTCCTGTGGATTCCGGTCGCGGCGATGGGCGGCGTCGCGCTCAACCTCGCCGCTGACCGCGAGCCGGTCCTGTGGCTGCCGGCGCTGATGATCGCCGTCTTCGCCACGCTGGCGTGGGCCTGCCGCGCCCGCCCCCTTGCCCTCGGCCTGTCGCTCGCGATCGCCGCCCTGTTCGCCGGTTTCCTGTCGATGTCGCTGCGCACCGCGCGAGTCGCCGCGCCGGTGCTCGACCGCATCCGCATCGTCTCGCTGCAGGGTATCGTCGAGGAAGTCGACTTGAGGAGCGTCGGCGCGCGCATGGTGATCGGCGTCGACACAGCAGACGGCATGCCGCAGGAGAAGGTTCCCCGCCGGGTCCGCGTGACGACCCGCAATACGCCCGACGTCGCGGCGGGCGATTTCGTCGAGCTCAAGGCGCGCCTGCTTCCGCCTTCGCGCGCGACGCTGCCGGGCGGATACGACTTCGCCCGCGACGCGTTCTTCGCCGGCGTCGGCGCGGTCGGCTCGGCGCTCGGGCCGATCCGCCTCATACCGGCTCCGCGCGACGCCAGCTGGCGCCAGCGCTTCGACGCCGCGATCGACCACGCGCGCAACCGGCTGGCGCTCAGGGTCAACGCCATCATCGGCGGTGACGAAGGCGCAATCGCCGCGGCGATGGTGACGGGAAAGCGGGACTTTCTCTCCAATGACGCCAGGGATCTCATCCGCGAGGCCGGCATTTTCCACATCATCACGATTTCCGGCGTGCAGATGACGCTGGTCGCGGGAATCATCTTTGTCGTCGCGAGGCGCCTGTTGGCGATCTCGCCGATGCTTGCCCTTCGCTATCCGATCAAGAAATGGGCGGCGGCGGTCGCCATGGTTGGCTCGGTCCTGTACGATATCGCGACCGGCTCGCGGGTCGGCACCGAGCGCGCGCTGATCATGACGCTGATCGTGCTGTCGGCCGTGATCATGAACCGGCGAGCGCTCACCATGCGCAATCTCGCCTTCGCGGTCCTCGCGGTCGTGGCGATCGAGCCGGAGGCCATCCTCGGCGTCAGCTTCCAGCTCTCGTTCGCCGCCGTGGCCGCTCTGGTCGCCGTCATGGAATTGCGGATCGCGGGCCTCGACGTCGATCCCGATCCGTTCGTCCCCAAGCGAGGCGCGGCGCACAAGCCCAGTTTTGTTGGCGCGCATCTCATCGAGAAGCCGCTTGCGCTCCTCGTCGCGACCGCGTTCGCCACCTCGGCCACGGCCTCGTTCATGGCCTATCACTTCCACGATCTGAGCCCCTATGTGCTCATCGGCAATCCGCTGACGCTGACCGTCATCGAGGTCTTCGCCGTCCCCGGCGCGCTGCTTGGCGCCGCGCTCTATCCGCTCGGGCTCGACGGGCCGGTGTGGATCTATGTCGGGGCGGGCATCAAGTTCATCCTGTGGGTCGCGCGCTTCATCGCCGAGGCCCCCGCTTCGACGGTGCATTTGAGAGCCTTCGCACCCTACGCGCTGCCGTTTCTGGCGCTCGCGGTCATGAGCGCGACCATCTGGCGGACGTGGACGTTCAGGCTCAGCGCCATTCCGCTCGCGCTCATCGGAATCGTCGGCGCCACTCAGGGGCCGCGCTACGACGTCATCGTCGCGCCGTCCGGCGATCTGGCGGCGGTTCGCGACGCCGACGGCGCGCTCGAGATCGTCGGCAAGCGCTTCAATGCTTTCGCCGCCGAGCAATGGCTGACGGCGGATGGCGACGGGCGTGACGCCGCTCAGGCGCGCGCCTACGACGCGCCCTGCGACCGTCTCGGCTGCGTCGCCGCCTTGCCGGAAGGAGAATCGCTCTCGATCGTCCTCGACCGCCTCGCATTCGACGAAGACTGCACCCGCGCCGAGGTCGTGGTCAGCGCGCTCAGCGCGCCTGACGGCTGCAAAGCGAAATTCCTGTTGGACGAACAGGCGCTCGCGCGCTTCGGCGCCGTCGGACTGACCTGGAGCGAGAAACGGCTTCACCCTGGCGAGCGACCGCAGCGCGCTTGAGAACCGTCCATGGTCGCCGGCGCCCGTAGAGCCGCGCGACGAGCGGATCGTGCGTCCTGGCCATGGCGGCTCGCGTGGCGCCGACCCGGCTGACGCGGCGAACGAGCCGGAGGAGGGGCGGTAGCGGGGGAACCCCGTCCACGGCGCCGAAGTGAACGCCGGGCGGGCCAATTGCCGATTGGCCGTCTCAAGACCGCCGATTGCTTTCGCACGCCATTCATGCGTCACTGACGGCAAAGGCGGCGTGCTGGCCCCAGGCTGGAAGGGCGCTCGACGCCAAAATACGGGAGGGGACCCTATGCGAAAGCTCTGCGCGCCCGCGCTCGCCGCCGTCGCCATTTTTTGCGCCGCCGCCGCCTCTGCGGCGGATCCTCAGATCGAGCGGGGAAAATATCTTGTCACGCTCGGCAGTTGCAACGACTGCCACACCCCCGGCTACTTCCTCGGCAAACCCGACTTTTCTCACACGCTCGCGGGCTCCGATGTCGGTTTTGCTATTCCAGGTCTTGGCGCCTTCGTCGGCCGTAATCTCACGCCGGACAAGGAGACGGGGCTTGGCGATTGGACCGACGATCAGATCATCTCCGCCATCACGGCGGGCATTCGGCCGGACGGAAGAAGGCTTGCCCCGATCATGCCCTGGCGGGGGCTGTCGCATCTCACTTCCGACGACGCGCACGCGATCGTCGCCTATCTGAGAAGCCTCCCGCCGGTGAAGAACGCCGTCCCAGGACCATTCGGCCCGAAGGAAGTCCCCACGACGCTGGTTTTCGTGATCGTTCCCGGCGAGGTCTATTCGAAGCTGCCCGCGCCGCAATGAACCGGCGCGACGCCGCGCCGGCTCCGCCACTTTCCACCCGAGGCCCATGCGCTATGAAAGGGCTGGCGACATCTGCGCCCGACGGCGACGGACGCCGACGTAACGCATGGTTGCATAGGAGATCAGGAACAGGGCGACCTTGCTGGCGACAGCCCAGACCGACATGAACGCCGACCAGGCCGTGACGCTGAAACGCATCGCGGCGAGCAGGTTCAACGCCGCCGAGAGGAACATGAGCCCGGCCCACGCGTAACCAAAGATGATGGCGATATCCGGCGTCCATTCCACGGCGGCGGGCGGCAGGTATCGGTTCATCCATCCTCGCCTCAGCATCACGACGCCGACCACGCAATAAATGATTGTCGGCTTGAGCATGACGAAGCGCGGATTGGCGGTGATCAGAGCCGCTGTGCCCGAGGCCAGCACAAGGAAAAGGCTCATCCACTGCATGACGTCGATTGGCTTGCGTCTCGCGAACTCCAAGGCGACCTGAGCGACGCCAAGCGCCATGCCGAGGGCGACCGATAGCGCGACGCTTCCGGTCAGCAAGAAAACCGCGAGAAAGAGGAACGTCGACGCCATGTCGAGAAGCAGCAGCCTCGACGAAGCGAACAACTTGTCGCATGGACGCTTCGCCTCCTCATGGGCCGCCCAACCTTACAGGCTCGGCGTCTCAAAACAAAAAGGGCGCCCGAAGGCGCCCTCGATTCCGGAAGCCCGTAGGTCCGGCTTACTTGATCTTGGTTTCCTTGAACTCGACGTGCTTGCGCGCGACCGGATCGTATTTCTTGAACGCAAGCTTCTCGGTCTTGGTGCGGGCGTTCTTCTTGGTGACGTAGAAATAGCCGGTGTCGGCGGTCGAGAGCAGCTTGATCTTGAGCGAGGCGGCCTTGGCCATGGGGGAAGCGTCCTTCACGAGACGGCGCGCCGGACGCGCCAAAAAGGCCCGCGTGACCGCGAGCCCAGATTTGGCCGGCAAAATAGTGAGGATCGGCGCGAAGTCAAGCCGCGGCCGGCGGCTCAGTCTCGGCCCCGGCCGCCGCGGGCCTCGTCCAGGGCGGTTTATTTCAGTTCTGCCCGCTTCCCCGGTTATCATCCGGTCGTCCGCGGCGCCGCGCGGGCGGGAGAACGCATGTGAACAGCAGCCTCTTTACCGGCCCGGTGTTCGAAATGGCCCGCGACCAGCTCACGGTCATTTGCGACCATCTGACCATTCCCGAGGACCAGCGTGACTGGCTACTCTATCCGAAGCGGGCGATCGTCGTCACCTGTCCGGTGCGCATGGAGGACAATCGGACTGAGGTCTTCGTCGGATACCGTGTCCAGCATCATCTGGCGCTAGGCCCCGCCAAGGGCGGCACGCGCTTCGCCGCCAACGTCGACATCAGCGAAATCGCCGCGCTCGCCGTCTGGATGAGCTGGAAATGCGCCCTCGCCGATCTTCCCTTTGGCGGCGGCAAGGGCGGCGTCGCGGTCGATCCCCGCGCGCTCAAGGCCAAGGAGCTCGAGAACCTCAGTCGCCGCTACATGCAGGAGATGATTCCGTTCGTCGGGCCACGCACGGACGTCATGGCGCCGGACATGGGGACCAACGAGCAGGTCATGGCCTGGTTCATGGACACCTATTCGATGTACCAGGGCGTGACCGTGCCGGAGATCGTCACCGGCAAGCCGGTCGGCTCCGGCGGCACGCTGGGGCGGCGAGAGGCGACCGGTCACGGCGTGGCTTTCCTCGCCTTTCGCGCGCTGGACGCCTTGAACATCGCGCCCGCCAGCGCGACCGCGATCGTCCAGGGGTTCGGCAACGTCGGCTCGCACGCGGCGCTGGGCTTGTCGGCGCGCGGTGTCAAGGTGATCGGCGTGAGCGACCATTCGGCGGCCTATTTCGATCCCAAGGGTTTCGACGTGAAGGCCCTGATCTCCCACGCGGCAAACAATCGCGAGCTCGCCGGCTATTCGAGCGAGGCTGCGATCGACCCCCGCATGCTGCTCGAGCAGCCCTGCGACGTGCTGGCGCCATGCGCGGTCGAGCGGGTCATCGACGCCGATCTTGCGCGCCGCCTGCGCTGCCGGATCCTCGCCGAAGGCGCCAACGGCCCCACGACGCCGGAGGCCGACCGCGTGCTCGCCGAGCGCAACGATGGCGTCTTCGTCATTCCCGACATCTTATGCAACGCGGGCGGCGTCATCGTCAGCTATTTCGAGTGGGTGCAGGACTTGCAGCAATATTTCTGGTCGCGCGACGAGGTGATGGACCGGCTGGAACGCGCTCTGGACCGCTCCTGGTCGATGGTCGTCGGCCGCGCCAAGCGCGACGGGGTCTCGAATCGCACCGCGGCGATGGCGATCGGGGTCGAGAGGGTGGTCAAGGCCAAGCAGATGCGGGGGCTCTTTCCGTAAGAAGAGTGAGCGAGAGCAGCGGATAGCGTCGTAGGAGGCTGAATATGAGGGCATAGACGCACTACTTCTTCTCCGTCGCTTCCGGCCGCACGACGCCGACAATTGGTCCGATCGGCTTGGGTTCGTCGTCGCGATTGAGCTCCGGCGCATAGAGCGAAGACACCGAGCCGTCGAGGAAGAGAGCATTCTGGCAGCCGAGGCCGTCGCGGAACAGCCGCGCGAAAATGTCGAAAGTCACGGGATCCTCGGCGATGGCGAACGTAACCGCGCCTCCCTTGCATGCGCCGACGCCGTTGCGGATCTTCTGCGAGGTGCCGTCCGGCCGGATCTTCGGGTGCACCTTGCCGTCGATGATCAGCATCGGCCCTGACTGCGTCGCGTAGCGCGCGGGCGGCGTGCTGGCGAGATAGCGGCTGGTCTCGGTCACGCCCGCGACCTTATCGCCGATCCAGAACACGCCGTTCGGCTTCATGTGGAAATTCGTTGCGCCCCCGCGCGTGTCGGCGTCATGCAGCTTCCGCCGGTCCTCGACATAAAGGCCAACGGGAAATTGATCCTGCCCGAACATGCCGGCGTTCATTGCGAATGCAAGCGTCTCGCCCTTCGCCTTTAGCGTTGATGCGAGAGCGCCCAGCGATCCGTAGGGCTTGTCGTCCGGCCCGGTCAGAAATAGGCGCAGATCGTCATGGCGCGGATCGAACGTGCAGACGGTGAATTTGGCGTTGTTGAAATCCTTCGGCGCGCACGCGGCCGAAGCGGTTCCGTCCGCCGCCCCGAAGCCGAGCGCAAGCGCGACCAAGGCCGCGGCATGTCGCCGCAAGTGAGCTTGCCGCCGCTGTCTGAACGTCTCCATCGCCGCGATTGACGTCCTGACCGCGTCCGACTTGTGTGCTGAACACTTCATGCGCTGCGACACTAGCGTTTCTGGGTGATTCGCGCCATTCCGACCGCGCCGCAGGATGGAGCTAAAGCAGCTCCAAAGGCGGTTGCGTTGTCGCCGCGGACCGGCTAACTGCCGCGATCTTGCCGGGGGGTTGGAAATGAGTCCCTGCCAGTTTCGCGGTCGCGGTTGCGGTCGCCATGTTCGTCGCCGGGTTGCTTGGCCTCCTTCTACAGCGCCTGTTGCCCGAGCATCACACCACCGGCGGTTCGCGCGACCTGATCGGCGCGATCGTCGGTCTTCTGACGCTGTTGTGCGCTCTGGTCACCGGCCTTCTGATCTGGACAGCCTACGGCGTGTACGCAGGCCAAAACACGCAGATCCAGGCTCTGGCGTCGAAGGTCATGCAACTCGACCTTGCACTGTCCGACTATGGGCCCGACGCCAATCCCGTGCGCGCCCACCTCCGCGAGGGACTGGGGAAGACCATCGATCAGGTTTGGGGCGCGAGCGAGAGCGACAGCAATTTCGCAGCCAACAATTTCGCGGCGGCGATTCAAAGCATGCGCGGCCGGGAAAAGCTCCTGGCGGGCCTCCACCCCTCGACCGACGAGCAAAAGCAGGCGCTCGCCGCCGCAACGTCAATGTCCGAGGCGCTTGCTCAGGCGCGAATGCAGATGTCCTTCGCGATGAGCGCTCCGGTGTCCTATCCGCTTGTGCTGATCGTCGTCGGATGGGTCGCCTGTCTGTTCTGCGGCTTCGGGCTGACATCGCGCGGCACTGTTACATCCGTGATCGCGCTCGCCGTCGGTTCGCTCGCGGTCGCCAGCGCTGTCCTTCTGATCCTGGAACTGTCCAGCCCCTATTCCGGACTGTTTCGCGCCTCGTCCACGCCACTGGAGCAGGCGCTTGCGGTGATGGGCAAGGAGTAGCCAGGACGGCCTCAAAGCACCTTGCCCGGATTCATCACCCCGTTCGGGTCGAGAGCGGCCTTGATCTGGCGCATCACCGCGAGCGAGCCCGGATCCTTCCATCGGGCGAGCAGGCCGCGCTTGAGTTGTCCCACCCCATGTTCGGCGGAATAGGAGCCGCCGAGGCGGGCGACGATGCCGTGCACGATCTCGTTCATCGCATCCCAGCGATCGAGGAAGGCCTGCCGATCGGCGCCGACCGGCTGCGACACGTTGAAGTGAATATTGCCGTCGCCGAGGTGACCGAAGGCGACCACCCGGGCCCCCGGCAACAAAGCCTCGACGGCGGGCGTCGCCTCCCTGATCAAGGTCGGCACGAGTCCGACCGCGACCGACACGTCGTGCTTGATCGAGCCGCCTTCCTTGCCCTGGGCGTCGGACAAGCATTCGCGCAATTGCCAGAAATCCGCGCGCTGCTCGAGCGAGGCGGCGATCGAAGCGTCCTCGATGACTCCCTGCTCGAGCGTCGCCTCGAGTGCGCCGGCGAAGGCGTCCTCGAGCCCGCTCTCCCTCTGCGATGACGCCTCGACAAGAACGTACCAATCGTGGGCGCCGCGAAGGGGAGCGCGCGCGCCGCCGTGTCGAATCCCAATGTCGTAAGCGTTGCGGCTGATCAGCTCAAAGCTGGTTATCGCGGCGCCGACGCGCTCGCGGGCGATTCTCAGGAGCTTCAGCGCATCTTCGGGACTCTTCAATCCGACGAAGGCCGTCGCCCGCGCGCGCGGATTAGGAAAGAGCCGGAGCGAAGCGGCGGTGACGATGCCGAGCGTGCCTTCCGCGCCGATGAAGAGGCTCTTCACGTCATAGCCGGTGTTGTCCTTGCGCAGCTTGCTCAGGGCGTTGACGATGCGACCGTCCGCGAGCACCGCTTCGACGCCGGTTACGAGATCGCGCGTATTGCCATAGGCGATGACGTTCACGCCGCCGGCGTTGGTCGAGATGTTTCCGCCAATGGTGCACGTTCCATCCGACGCCAGCGACAGCGGAAAGAGGCGATCGACCGCGAGCGCCGCGGCCTGCGCTTCGCTGAGCGTCACGCCCGATTCGCACACCATCACGTCACTGTCGACGTCCACCTCGCGGATCGTGCGCAAGCGCTGGGTCGAAACGATGATCTCATTGCCGCTCAAATCGGGCGTCTGCCCGCCCACGAGTCCGGTGTTGCCGCCCTGCGGGACCATGGCGACTCGCGCCTCGTTGCAGACGGCCGCGACTTTTGCGACTTCATTGGCCGAACCTGGCCGCACCAGCGCGAGCGCCCTCCCCTCATAAAGCTTGCGTGGCTCGACAAGCGCGCCCGCAAAAAGTGCGGGGTCAGTGAGCACATGGGGCGAGCCAACGATATTCTGCAGGGCGGCGAGAGTGGCGTCTCGTGTTGTCGCGTCCACCTGGATGAGCCTCCGCGCGCGCTTCGGTTTCAATCGGAGAAAGGCGCGGCGATTTCGACATGGGCAGAAAAGCGAAACCGGTCAAGCCGGTCACGCCCAGTCTCGGCGTCTCAGCAGCCATCCGAAGGCGCCGCGGACGAAGGCGGCTCCGTCCGTCGTGACCAGTTCGCCGTGAGCGACCACCACGCGCTCGATCGGCCATGCGAGAATCCGCTCGAGCGAAGCGCGCGCCGCGCGGCGGTTCAGGAAGCTTGCCCTCCATTCGCGAGGCGCGCCGGGATTGGGGGCGCATATTCCATCCAAGCGCGCCACGACGCCGCGCCATCCAGACACCCAGTCCGGTGGAAGATTTTGCAAGAGATCGGTGAAAATCGCGGTGCGGCTGGCGCGGTGGAAAAACTCGACCTCCGTGAGAAAGCTCCCGTGCATCGGGACTTGGTCGACGTCGCTCGCCCATCCGGGGTCCGGCGTTTCGCCAAGCTCGCCGTCGAAAGCAATATCCTTGCGCTTCCTACGCAGGCCTGGCGACGCATAGAGCGCCGCCTGCGGATAGGCCGATTTCCATTCGCGGAGGAACAGGTGGTGCAGGCGGTTCGGCGACACCAGGTAGCGCACCGGACCCAGCGCGTCGACATGGCCTTTCAGATCAGGGGACAGGGCGACAGGCGACCAAACGAACAGACCGCCGTCCGACAGCCGGATCACGGCCATGCGCGTCGGATAGGGAAAGGTGAAGAACGGCGTCAATGGGCCGTCCGCGATCCAGATCCCGGGTCCGAATTCATACAATGACATCTCAACCACACAGCGCCCGGGCCGACCGGCGATCCTTCGCAGGGAGCGAGAATGGTCTCTCGTCTCGTTGCGTTCGCCTAAAGGAGCCTCCGCGCGCGCGGCTTCTTCGCTCGGCGAAAGACGGCGGCGATTTCGACATGGGCAGAAAAGCGAAACTGGTCAAGCGGAGTGAGGGACTCAACCTGAAAGCCGCCGTCGATCAGAATGCGCGCGTCGCGGGCGAAGGCCGCCGCATTGCATGAGATCGATACGACGAGCGGGAGATGAGAGGCGGCGAGCGCGCGCGCCTGTTCGAGCGCGCCAGCGCGTGGCGGGTCGATGAGCGCGGCGTCGAATGCGGCGAGTTCCTGGGCCTGCAGCGGACGGCGAAATAGGTCGCGCGTCTCGGCCTCAAGCTTGCGCAGGCCCGGCATCGTCGCTGCGGCGCGCGTGAGTGCGGAAACCGCGGCGGGGTCGGCGTCGACGGCAAACACCTCGCGCCGACGAGCGAGCCTGAGCGCGAAGGCGCCTGAGCCGCAGAACAGGTCCGCGACCCTTCGCGCGTCTCCGAGCGCCCGCTCGCCAAAATCCGCGAGCCAGGCTTCTCCCGCCTCGGTCGCTTGCAGAAAGCCGCCCGGCGGCAGCCTCGCGAGAGCATCGCCGAAGGCGACGCGCGGGGGCCGGCGCTCGATCACGATCTCCCCGTGATTGGAGACGCGCGCGAGATCGAGCTTGTCGGCCGTTCGCGCCAGCTTCCGCGCCTCTTCGCGTCCGAGCGGCCCTGAACCGCGCAGGTCGACATCGAGCCCGTCGAGCGTGGCGCTGACAGCAATGTCGAGCGGCTTCATGAGCCCGCGCAAGTCTCCGCTCAGCGCCCGCGCGGCCGGAATCGCGCCCGCCATGCCTGAGCTGAACAGGGGGCAAGCGTCGATCGCGATAATGTCGTGCGAGCGCGCGCGCATGAAGCCGACCTCGTCGGGCTGGCCGTGGGGAAAACGGGCGTGAAAGGTCGCGCGGCGCCGCCCCGCGCCATGCGCGTCGACCAGCGGTTCAACTTTGGCGGAGACGCCCTCGCGCTCGAGCGCCTCGACCACGAGGCCGCGCTTCCATGCGTGATAGAGCGGAGCCGACATGTGCTGTGCGACGCAGCCGCCGCAGGTTCCGAACCATTCGCAGATCGGCTCGGCGCGCTCGGGCGAAGGGTCTAGGGTCTCGATCAGCTCCGCCCGCTTGCCATCAAGCTTGGCCAATGCCCGCTCGCCCGGCAAAGCGCCTGGCACGGTCGCGCCATTGGCGGCGACCCCATGCCCATGCTCATCGAGCGCGATGACAGAGAGCTCTTGAAGCGGCTCAGCCATGGCGCGCGCCGATGAGGAATTCCCGCGCTCCGCCGCCGCCGAGGACCGGAGATGGGATGAGGCCGAGCACGATCCAGCCCTGTCCTTCAATCGCGGCGCGCACAGCGTCGCACGCCCGCTCGAGCGCCGCTTCGCTGACGACCCGGCCCTTGACGAGATCGGCGCGGTCAAGCTCGAACTGCGGCTTGACGAGGCTCACGAGCCACGCTCGCTCGGCGGCCAGCTTGAGCACATGCGGCAGCACCAGCCGTTGCGAAATGAAGCTCACATCGATGACGATCGCTGCCGGCGTTTCGCCAAGCATCGCGCTCGTGAGTGCGCGAGCATCGACGCTCTCGAGCGAGCGGACGCGCGCGTCCGCCGCGAGGCGCGGGTCGAGCTGTCCGTGACCGACATCGACCGCGACGACCTTCGCCGCGCCACGCGCGAGCAGGACGTCGGTGAAACCTCCGGTCGAGGCGCCCACGTCCAGGCAGACGAGTCCCTTAGGATCCAGCGCGAAAGCGTCGAGCCCCCCGGCAAGCTTGATCCCGGCCCGCGACGCCCAGGGGTGGGGAGCTTCCGCTTCGATCCGCGCGTCGCCCGTAATCTCATCCGAAGGCTTCTTGAGGGCGACCCCATCCACGCTCACAAGCCCAGCCGCGATTGCGGCCTGGGCGCGGGCTCGGCTGGGAAAGAAGCCGCGCTCGACGAGAACGACGTCCACGCGCTTGCGCATAAGACCCTTAACGAGGGGAGCCGAGCTCATTGTCAAGCGCCCGCGGGGGCAATTCGGGCGTTGCCTTCAGGAACGAAGATTGGATAAGCGCGTTCCAACGCGGGGGCTCGCGACTGAGCCGCTCTCCGGCTGGTGGCGATGATTTCGATCCCGTACGCGCTCGACGCGGTCAATTTTCTCGCCGCCGACGTCCGAAACCTGTTCGGGCCATTCGTCAATGTGTTTCTGGTTACGGACCAGCACTGGAGCCAGACCGACGTCGGCCTTTTGATCACCGCCAGCGGATTGCTCGGGATTGCGCTTCAGACTCCGATCGGCGCCTTAATCGACGTGACGCGCGCCAAGCGGGGCGTCATCGTGCTGACGATGGCGGCCATGACGGTTTCCGCGATCACAATCTTTGCCGCTCCAAGCTTCTGGCCGATGGCGATCGCATTGAGCATCCTTGCGGTGGCAGGCGACGCTTTTGCTCCCGCCGTCTCGGCGCTCACGCTTGGTCTCGTGAGCAGGGACATGCTCGCGCGTCGTCTGGGCCGCAACTCCGCCTTCGACCACGCCGGCAACATCGCCATCGCGCTTCTGGCTGGCGCGGTCGGCTACGCGTTTTCGCAGCGCGCGGTCTTTCTCATGGTTCCCGTGTTCGCCGCTCTGACGTGCGCCGCGGTGCTCGCCATTCCGGCGAAAGCGATCGACCACAATCGAGCGCGAGACCTGACCACGGACGGCGAGGCGCCCGGCGGGGCGGCGGGATACCGGGTTCTCTTCAAGACCCGTCCGCTGATGATTTTCGCCCTTTGCGCATTCCTTTTTCACTTCGCCAATGCCCCGCTTTTGCCGCTGGTCGGGCAGAAACTGGCGCTTCAGTTCCCGCAAGAAGCGACCGCCATGATGTCATTCTGTATGGTGGCGGCTCAGGGAGTCATGCTGCCGATCGCGATTCTTGTCGGGCGCAACGCGGACAAGTGGGGACGCAGGCCGATTTTCCTCATCGCTTTCGCGGTGTTGCCCATCCGAGCGGCGCTCTATCCCTTGTCGGATAACGCATTCTGGCTGATCGGAGTCCAGTTGCTCGACGGCGTCGGCGCGGGTATCTACCAGGCGCTTACTCCCCTGATGATCTCGGACATAATGCGAGGCAGCGGCCGTTTCAATTTGGCGCAAGGCGCTGTCGCGACCACGATGGGAATCGGGGCCTCGCTCAGCGGGTTGGCGGCCGGCGTCGCAGTCGACCATTTCGGCTATAGCGTGTCGTTTTTCGCCCTCGGCGCCGCCGCGGCCGTCGCCTTCCTGGTCTTCTACGGCTTCATGCCGGAAACACGCTACGAACACGCAATCGCGCAAGAGGGACAGCCGCTGGCGCTCGAGGGAGCGGCGGCCGGAGAATGACACCGGAAAGCGTCGTCGCGCTCACCATCCTGGCGCTGACCTATATTGGCGTCGCAATTGGCCGGATTCCGGGCCTGCGCCTCGACCGCGCCGGCATCGCCTTCCTCGGCGGCGCGGCGATGATCGCCGTTGGTCCCTTGAGCCTCGAGGAAGCCTTTCGCGCCATCGATTTCGACACGATCGCGCTTCTGCTCGGCATGATGATCGTGGTCGCCCATCTCAAGGTTTCCGGCGCATTCCGAGCGCTCGGCGGATTCGCCATCGACCACGCCCATGCGCCGTTCGTGCTGCTCGTCACCGTCACATTGATGGCGGGGGTCCTGTCGGCCTTTCTGGTCAATGACGCCATCTGCCTCGTCATGACGCCGATCGTGCTGCAGGTGGTGCGCTCGCTTGGCCGAAATCCGCTGCCCTATCTGGTTGCGGTCGCGACCGCATCCAATTGCGGCAGCGTGGCGACGATCACCGGAAACCCGCAGAACATGGTGATCGGGACGCTTTCGCGCATACCCTATCCAGCGTTTGCCGCCGCGCTGGCGCCGGTCGCGGCCTTCGGCCTTGTCGCGGTCATCGTCATCGTGCGCATCGTCTATGCGCAGGAGTTCGCTTTCAAGGGCGAGCTGCAGCCGCATCTCTTCCGCGGCCACATGCATGGCGGTCAGGTTCTCAAGGCGAGCGTCACCTGCGTCGCGCTCGCTGCCGCCTTCTTTGTCGGCGTTGCCCCGGCGAAGGCGGCCCTTGTGGGAGGCGCGTTCCTGCTTCTGACCCGCCAGATCAAGCCTCACCGCATTTATCGCGAAATCGACGGGCCATTGCTCATCCTCTTCGCGGGCATGTTCGTCGTGGTTGCAGGGGCGGAAAAGGCGCTGCTGACGCCCGACCGGATCGCAATGGCGAGGGCGTTCGGCCTCGATATCGTCTGGCGCCTGTCGCTGTTCACCGCCGTGCTTTCCAACGTTGTGAGCAACGTCCCGGCGGTGCTGGCGTTGAGGCCGTTCATCCCGACTTTCCCGGATCCTCAGCGCGCCTGGCTGGTGGTCGCGATGAGCTCGACGTTGGCCGGCAACTTCACCCTGCTCGGCTCGGTCGCCAATCTCATCGTCGCCGAACGCGCACGCTCGGAAGGGATGCCGATCAGCTTCTGGGCCTATTTCAAGGTCGGCGCGCCGCTGACGCTCGTCACGCTCGCGGCGGGGACCTGGTGGCTGACTTGGCGGTAAGTGCTGCCGGACATAACGTCGACTCGACGGGTATCGCGCAAATCGGCATTGTTGGCTTCCGCCCCTTCCGCTCTAATGTCGACCTGGGAATACGTGGGCCAGTCTAAAAGAAGCAACTCCGCAACAGGAGGGTCTGATGGCAAGAGGAACGCTCAAAGCAAAGTCACCAAAGCCCGGGACAGCTCCCAAGACGAAACCTGCGACCACCGCCAAGACGAAACGAGCGGCCAGACCAATCACGAGGCCGAAAGCGCGGCCGAAACAGAGATTCACAGTCAGTCATCATCGCGAGGCCGATTTTGTGGAGGGGCTTCGCAACTACGCGAAATACCGCGATCTGGGTATCGCGGCTGCCTCCGGCGGCATGGTGCAGGCGCATGTGATCCGCTTTGTTCCCCCGTTCGAGCCGAATGAGGCGTCGACACCGCACTATCACGAAGTCGACTTTCAAATGATCTATGTGCTCAAGGGCTGGTACAAGACGGAATTTGAAGGCGAAGGCATCCATACTTTTGAGGCGGGGAGCTGCTGGATACAGCCCCCGCACATAAAGCATGCCGTGCGCGGTTATTCCGACGACTGCGAATTGCTCGAGATTGTTCTGCCGGCGGGCTTCGGGACGGTAGAATTGGATACGCTGTGAGCGCCCGGCTCGTCCTCACGCCTCCGCATTGTGGGTGAAATAGTCCGGCGGGTTCGGCCCCCACACGTAGAATGAATCCTCCGGCGCGTGGTCGCCGCTCTTCCAGTCGCAATCGGCGGGCACAAAATCGATGCCGGCCGAATATTCGCTGAACGACCCCCACGGGTCGCCGACATAGTGGAAGAAGTTCGAGCCGAGCACATGTCGTCCGAGGCCCCATCCCTTCGCGAAGCCTTTGTCGAGCATATGCATGGCGCCGCGGCCGATGTCGTCGACCGAGCCCACGTCCCAGCTTAGATGATGCAGTCCGGGCGCGCTCGATTTGACGAAGGCGATCATGTGATGATCGCTGCCGTGAATGCCGTGCAGGAAGGCGATGCCGTCGCCGGACCGGTCGGACAGGCGCAAGCCCAGCGTGCGCGTATAGAACTGAACCGCCTTCTCGACGTCGCGGGTGAACAGAAGCACATGCGCCAGGCGCCGGGGCCTGACACGCGCAACGTCGCGCCGGAAGGGCGCGCCGCGCTCGCCCGCCCCGATGGAAACCTCCGAGCAATCGGACTTCTCGTTGGGCGAGGATTTGGCCGCGACCTTGATCTCGACCAGGTTGCCGTCGTGATCGTGAAACCAAAGGCCGTTCGTTTCGACGCCCGGCGGCGGATCAAGCCGCTTGACGCCCAGCGCCTGGATCCGCTCCGCGAAGCGGTCGAACTCATCCTCAAACGCGCCGAACGAGATATGTCCGAGCTTCTTGCGCGGGCCCTCGCCCAGTGTGACCCACACATGCGGATTGCCGCGAGTCTTCATGGCCAGGAGGTCGCCGTCCTCATCGATCTCAAGTCCGAACTCCGCGTAGAAATTTTTAGCGACCGCAAGATCCGGAACAGCGAAATGAAACCGGTCGACCGAATGAACGCCCAGTTCGCCGGGACGTCGGGTCGGCCTGATGCCGGCGCCAATAGCGGTCATGTCGCCTTCCCTCCTGTTTCCCCGCCACGACCCTCGACGACGGTCGAGCGGCGGGATTTTGGCGAATGCTACCGCAGGAAGAGCCGAGCGGCCAGGGTCAGCGCCCGCGCGCGTTGCCGCCAGACGGCGAATTGGGCGCCGGGTCGAACGGCGCTGTCGGCTGCGCATCGGGCGCAGGGGCCGCCACAACCGTCGGCGGAGGCTTCGGCTTCTTTTTTTTCACCGCCTGCGTGGGTGGCGGAGTTGTCTGATCGGGGGAGGCCGCATCGGCGCCCGAGTCGGTCGGCGGACTTTCGTCCGGGTTCGGCGCCGAGGCCTCGGCGGCCGGCGCATCGTGAATCACCACCGTGCCGCCTTTGCAGGCCGTGAGCCAAATATCGAAAATCGGGTGCTCGACGCCGTGCAGGCCCGGGCTGTCGGCGAACATCCACCCCGAGAAGATGCGCTTCACCTGCTTCTGCTCGTCGATTTCGTCGACCTGGGCGAAGGCGTCAGTCTGCGGGGCGTCGGTCGGCGGACGGGAATAGCAGACGCGCGGCGTGATCTGCAGCGCCCCGAATTGAACGGTCTCGTTGATCGCCACTTCGAACGAGATGATGCGCCCGGTGATCTTGTCGAGGCCGTCGAAAACGGCGATCGGATTGCTGATCTTGTCGGCGAGCGCCGCGCTGGGCCCGGTCAGCGCCCAAACTGCAGCCAGCGCCGCGCCGGCGAGCATTGGCCGCATCCTCGCGATCGCGGGACAAGCGCGGCGTGATAACGCCTTGGCCAGGCGGAAGAGATCCATGGCGGGCGCTTTGCTGCTCAAGGGCGGCGGAATGAAGGCGCTCAGGGGCCGGGGCTCCAGGCCTCGTAATCGCCGCCAGTGGGCTGGCGCGGGCCCGGCTTGAGAAGGGATCCGTCTGGTCGATACGCCGCCGGCGTGCCGGTCAGGTTCGGCACATGTGGCTTTTGCCAAGGGTGAGGCTGATAGTTTTCCTCGGTCGGCGGCACGTCGACCGTGTGATGAAGCCAGCCGTTCCAGCCCGGCGGCGTCATCGAGGCCTCGGCGATCCCGTTGTAGATCACCCATCGGCGCTCGAATCCGAGCGCTGGATCGATTCCGGGCCGCCGATAATAGGCGTTGCCGAACTCGTCATGGCCGACCAGCACGCCAAAGCGCCGGGTGTAGAAGCGCGTATTGAAATTCGCGCCATTCCACCAGGTGAAATAGTGCAGCAGAAATTGTTGGATCTGTTCCAGCATCCGTGGAGCGCCGTTTCGCAGGAAAATGTGGATAGGTCTCGCGCGCGGCGGACTATGGCGATGCGGGCTCAGCGAGGCAAGCCGAACTTTCTCACCAGATATGGCTTGAAATGGGACTTGCGGGCTCGGCCCAACTCGTCGGATGCTGGTCGTCCGCCGTGTTAAGCCCTTGTTATCCACGTTATCCACAATATGTTGTATCGAAGCTGGGGTGCGGATACAAGGTGTTGACGAGGCCGTCATAGTTTTGTAATGTGCGATCGTTTCCGGAATTGCGTGGGGATCAAGCGTCGGAGACAGTGGTTTTAGCGCCGAGCAGGGGCGCGAAACCGAGCTTAAGCGTGGTCTATAAAGCTTGAGGCGAGTGGGGGCGGACGGCGTTCGGGCCAGCCGATGACGGCTTGCGTCTTGAGCGGCTCATGGGGCCGCGCCGTCCAGGTTTGGACATGCAGGATCAACGCGGCCGAGCAGGCCGCAACATTGGGGTCGAAGGCGATGCGCATCGAACGGCACTACACGCAATCGGGCGTCAGCCCTTATGACCTCATCCCCTTCGCCACCACCAAGAGCGAAATCCGCAATCCCGATGGCTCCGTCGTCTTCTCGCTCGAAGGCGTCGAAGTCCCCGCCGCCTGGAGCCAGGTCGCGGCCGACGTGCTGGCGCAGAAATATTTTCGCAAGGCCGGCATCCCCGCGCGCGTGAAGCGCGTCGAGGAGGAGACCGTTCCCTCGTTCCTGTGGCGCTCGGTCCCCGACGAGACGGCGCTGATCTCTCTTCCGAAGGAAGAGCGCGTGGGCTCCGAGACTTCGGCGAAGCAGGTGTTCGACCGGCTCGCCGGCGCCTGGGCCTATTGGGGCTGGAAGGCGGGCTACTTCGACGGCGAGGACGACGCACGCGCCTATTACGACGAGATGCGCTTCATGCTTGCGCGCCAGATGGCCGCGCCCAATTCGCCGCAATGGTTCAACACCGGCCTCCACTGGGCCTATGGCGTCGATGGGCCGAGCCAGGGCCATTATTACGTCGACTTCGAAACCGGCAAACTCGTCAAGTCGAAGTCGGCTTATGAGCATCCCCAGCCGCACGCCTGCTTCATCCAGTCGGTCGCCGACGATCTCGTCAACGAGGGCGGGATCATGGACTTGTGGGTGCGCGAGGCGCGCCTGTTCAAATATGGCTCCGGCACCGGATCGAACTTCTCGCTCCTGCGGGGCGAGAACGAGAAGCTGTCGGGCGGCGGCCGCTCGTCCGGCCTCATGTCGTTCCTGAAGATCGGCGACCGCGCGGCGGGCGCGATCAAGTCGGGCGGCACCACGCGTCGCGCCGCGAAGATGGTGGTCGTCGACGCCGATCATCCCGATATCGAATCGTTCATCGACTGGAAGGTGAAGGAGGAGCGCAAGGTCGCGGCGCTCGCGGCCGGGTCGAAGATCGTGAAGCGCCATCTGAAGGCGATTATGAAAGCCTGCCTCAATTGCGAGGGCTCGGGCGACGATTGCTTCACGATCGAGAAGAACCCCGTGCTTAAGCGCGAGGTGAAGGCCGCGCGCCGCGACGAAGTGCCGGACGGCTTGATCAAGCAGGTCATCCAATACGCCCGCCAGGGCTATACCAAGATCGAGTTCGAGGAATACGACACCGACTGGGAGTCGGAGGCCTATCTCACCGTCTCGGGCCAGAACTCGAACAACTCGGTGCGCGTGACCGACGAATTCCTGCATGCGGTCGAGACCGACGGCGAATGGAACCTCACCCGCCGCCTCGATGGCAAGGTCGCCGAAGACCCTCAAGGCCCGCGACTTGTGGGAGAAGATCGGTTACGCCGCTTGGGCGTCCGCAGATCCCGGCCTGCAATACCACACCACCATCAACGACTGGCACACCTGCCCGAGTTCGGGGCCGATCCGCGCGTCTAATCCGTGCTCCGAGTACATGTTCCTCGACGACACGGCCTGCAATCTCGCGTCGCTCAACCTGCTGCAGTTCCGCGACACGACCACCAAGTCGTTCGACGTCGAGGGCTACGAGCACGCGATCCGCCTCTGGACGCTGACGCTCGAGATCTCGGTCGCGATGGCGCAATTCCCCTCGAAGGAGATCGCGCGCCTCTCCTACGACTACCGCACGCTCGGCCTCGGCTACGCCAATATCGGCGGCCTGCTCATGTCGTCGGGCATTCCGTATGACAGCGACCACGGCCGGGCGATCTGCGCCGCGCTCTCCTCGATCCTCACCGGCCGCGCCTATGCGACCTCGGCCGAGATCGCCGCCAAGAGCGGCCCTTTCCCGGGCCACAAGGCGAACGCGCAGGCGATGCTGCGCGTGATCCGCAACCACAAGCGCGCCGCCGACGGCGAGGCCGCGGGCTACGAGACGCTCTCCGTCGCCCCGACTCCGCTCGACCACAAGGAGCTCGCCAACGCCGGCCCGGCTTGGGCGGACTTGAGCGAAGCCGCGCGCGCCTCGTGGCGCGATGCGCTCACGCTCGGCGAAAAGCACGGCTATCGCAACGCGCAGGTCTCGGTGATCGCGCCGACCGGCACGATCGGCCTCGTCATGGATTGCGACACGACCGGCATCGAGCCCGACTTCGCGCTGGTCAAGTTCAAGAAGCTCGCCGGCGGCGGCTATTTCAAGATCATCAACCGCGCCGTGCCCGAGGCCTTGCGCACGCTCGGCTATGACGAGAAGCAGATCGCCGACATCGTCGCCTATGCGGTCGGCCGCGCGACGCTCGCCCATGCGCCGGGCGTCAACCATGCGGCGCTCAAGGCCAAGGGCCTGCCGCAGGAAGCGATCGACAAGGTCGAGGCGGCGCTCAGCGGCGCCTTCGACATCCGCTTCGTCTTCAACAAATGGACGCTTGGGCCCGAGACGCTCTCGACGAGGCCTGAAGATCCCGGCCGATCGCTACGAGGCGCCGGGCTTCGACCTGCTGGCCGCGCTCGGCTTCACGCAGGCCGAGATCGAGGCCGCCAACAGCTTCGCCTGCGGCGCGATGACGCTCGAAGGCGCGCCGCATCTCAAGCCCGAGCATCTATGCCGTGTTCGACTGCGCCAATCCGTGCGGGCGCACGGGCAAGCGCTATCTCTCGGTCGAGAGCCACATCCGCATGATGGCGGCGGCGCAGCCGTTCATCACCGGCGCGATCTCGAAGACGATCAACATGCCCAACGACGCCACGGTCGAGGACTGCAAGGACGCCTACATGCTCTCCTGGCGCCTCGGCCTGAAGGCCAACGCGCTCTATCGCGACGGCTCGAAACTGTCGCAGCCGCTCAACGCGCAGCTCGATCGAGAGCGACGAGGAGGACGACGAGGCGGTCGAGACGCTGGTGCAGCTCAGCGCCCCGGCCCGCGCCGCGGCGGTGGCGGAGAAGATCGTCGAGCGCGTCATCGAGCGGGTCGAGCGCACCCGCGAGCGCGAGCGGCTGCCCGACCGCCGCAAGGGCTATACGCAGAAGGCCGTCGTCGGCGGCCACAAGGTCTATCTGCGCACCGGCGAATATCAGGACGGGCGCCTCGGCGAGATCTTCATCGACATGCACAAGGAAGGCGCCGCCTTCCGGAGCTGATGAACAATTTCGCCATCGCCATCTCGCTCGGCCTCCAATATGGCGTGCCGCTCGAGGAATATGTCGAGGCCTTCACCTTCACCCGCTTCGAGCCGGCCGGGCTCGTCCAGGGCAATGACGCGATCAAGAACGCGACCTCGATCCTCGACTATGTCTTCCGCGAGCTCGCCATCTCCTATCTCGGCCGCAACGATCTGGCCCATATCGCGCCCGAGGACATCGGCTCGACGGTGCTCGGCGGCGGGGTCAACGAGGACAAGGCGCCGGGCTTAGGCGACGGGTTTAGCGCTCCCGCCGCCGCTCCTATGGCCTCCGTCGTGTCGAAGGGCCTCCTGCGCTCGCGGCCCGGCGAGAAGCTGATGCTGGTCCGGAGCGGGGCAGGGGACGCCGCCGTTCAGGTCACGAGCGGATCAGGCGCGCATGGCGGGCATCGTCCAGGGCGCGACCGCGCTGAAAGGCGAACTGGCCGAGCGCGCCGCGCCCGCCGTGGGGTCGAGCCTCGCGCCGCAAGCCGAAACGGTCGCCGAGAAGCGCGCCGAAGCGCGGATGAAAGGCTATGTCGGCGAAGCCTGCCCCGAATGCGGCAATTTCACCATGGTCCGCAACGGCACGTGCCTGAAGTGCGACACTTGCGGCGGGACGACGGGGTGCAGTTGAAGCATTTAAATGCTCTGGTGTAAAAGTCTCGAACGCTATCAAAAACTCAAATCGGCTTATGCACCGTAAGATGGGTTGTCCCATATAACCGGCCGTAAAACTCGAAAGCGTAACGGTCGGTCATGCCCGCTATGAAATCGCATATAGCGCGCATTTTGACTAATTGAGACGCGCCCTTGCAAATCGCTTGAAAGTCGTCCGGAAGCAGGCGCGTCCCGCCGTTCTTGGCGAGAGCTTTGAATATTTTTTTTACGATATCTTTGCCGCGATATTCTAGTACCTGAAGTCCAGGTGAGCCTATTATTGCATAAAAGGTAATATTCTTAAGCACCTCGACGTTCAAAAAAGTCCTGAATTCAAGTCTTACTTTATGAAGTTGCGGGTAATTGTTGTGTTGTTTAACTTCAATTCCTTCGATGAATTGCTGGACGAGTTGCGAAGTGAACCTCATCCTATGATGACCGTCGCCAGCTAATTTTCTGGACAGAGCTTGTACCTCAGCACTAATCAAAAATTTCTTTACCTCGATAGATATATCGCGATCTCGTACCAACTTCTCTGTTTGTTTATCAGGCCTGAACAACATGTCTGCTAGAATATTGCCAATTATATTGCGAATTGTATCTGAGTTGATTTCGTCGACGAGCCATATATAGTCTGGGTATTGCTTTGTGATACGCTTCTTGATAGTGTCTGATACCGAATTGTAAATATCATCGTCAAGAGCTAACAAGCCCAATGGGGTCAGAAACCCTGCTTTGAATATGTCTTCTAAATCATAAGTCGAGTACGCAATGTCGTCAGCAATGTCCATTATCGAACATTCTATTGTTTTAAATTCCACGCTGCCGTCGACTACGCCAAGGACTTTTTCCTTTATACAATGTACTAGATCATGATCTTCTAAATAATATCCTTTCATCACTCCTGTAATTTCGCGGTCCTCGTGCCGGACAGGTATTGGCTTGTCGTATTTTAACAAGGAAGCTAAGCATCGGTAGGTCAGATCTAGACCACAGCGCATGTCGCTCCCGTCTTTTCCGAACTGGTCAGCACCTTCTCGGTAAGCCTTCTTTTCAAGACGACTTACGATCCTAAGGCTTTGAGCGTTTCCCTCAAAACCACCATAGTCTCGCATACACTCGTCCAGCGCCTCTTCGCCGTTATGTCCGAATGGTGGGTGGCCGAGATCGTGTGCCAAGCCAGCAAACTCGGCGATTTCTGGCTCGATTTTCATCGTCTTTGGGCGAAAAACTGAAGAAGTAGCGTTTAAACGAATCGCGATCGATTTAGCAATCTGTGCAACCTCCAACGAATGCGTCAATCGATTGCGGAGAAGTCGGATTCGTGACCAGGAAATACTTGCGTCTTACCTTGAAGTCGTCGAAAACTGGCAGAGTGTATCAGGCGGGCGTGTCGCGTCGCCATGGAGATCTAAAAGGCTCAGCAGCATGATCATCTGGGGCACCGATCACGCGATCGGCGTCCGAGTTCGTGTACAGCCTCGTCACGTTGCCTCTGTTTGCTCGATACTATTTTCTCTTCGCCTTCTTCTTTGAGGCTGAGATAACAGTGCGCTTTCCAGAGGCCGAAGCATGCTTTTTCGGGGCCGCCGTGGAGCTGCGTTTTGCTGAAAGCGAAGTATGTTGTTTCTCCGTTCCTCCGCTAAGCCGAAAAAAATCTCCTATCTTTGCCACTCGCCGGACCCAAGTCAGTTCCTTGGAAACAAACTCTTGAAGCGACGCCCCGGCGCTTGAGAGATCGGGTCTTTTGAGCCTGTTTTCTTTTGTTGCCGTGGCCGACATGATTTCCCGTCCCCTTGAGCATGAGAAGGACCAACATACACCAGTCGTCGCGTTTAGTCTCTCGAACTCACTCCAATCGTACGCTTACCATACGGAAGAAGGACAATGAAAACCTGAATATAGTCGTAGTTAACATGGCGTCTCGGCTTTGGGGCTTGCGCCAAACGGATCCCTGGTCGCCGGACAGCCTCGTCCATCGCGATGGACCGGCTTTTAGCGGCCGATGCCGACGTTGTTCTGGGCGTAGCTTGAGGGATTGTAGGGATTGCAGGTGGGATCGTTCGCGCAGAGGTTCGCCTGTCCGGAGGGATTGATCGCCTGATTGGCGTTGCAGCCGGCGAGCGCGAGCGCCACAGAATGAGAACGATCGGGATCCGCATTTCGCGTGACCTCCAGTTCAATGACAGACGGCGCCGTCGGCCTTCGCGACCGGCTTTCAGCGGCCGCCGCCGCGTCCGGTGTTGTTCTGCGCGTAGCTGATGGGATTGTAAGGGTTGGTGTCCTCATAATGGCCGGCGAAGACCTGGGAGGGCGGCTGCGATGAGGGATTGACAGCCTGATTGGCGTTGCAGCCGGCAAGCGCGAACGCTGCGACCGCAAGAATGACGGGAAACCGCATGGCCGCTTTCCAACGGTGGGGAGACCGGCCGCCGCACGAGCGCGGGGTCGACGCGGAGGAGAACTCGGCCATCAGGTTCCCGTGAGGTTCCCGCAGGCGATTGGCCAGCCGATCGACGGCGCCTGCTGGCGCCGTCGCCGCTGGCGGCTTTGGCGGCCCGCCACGCGGCGCAAACTGAGCCTCGGTCACGTTTTCCCCGTCGCGTTGCGCGGATCGTCGGGGGCGCGCTGAAAAGTCCAGGCGGCGTCGATGAGCTTGGCTAAATCGATAGCGCGGGCGCCAGTTGAGGTCGAGCTTGGCGCGCGTGTTGTCGAGCCAGTTGGAATGATAGGCGCTGGGGATGTCGATCGAGTCCAGGCCCTGCGTCGCCTTGAGATGGGCGGCGACGGCGGCCGTAGTCGACGGGCTCGTCCATTGCGATGTTGGTAGAGCTTGCCCTTGGTCGCCGGATTGTCGAGCGCGGCCAGGATCGCGTCGACGAGATCGTCGACATGGACGAAGTTGCGCTTGAGCGGGCGCCCGTTCGCGTCGCGCAACAGGGGAAGGTCCCTTGCCTTCGCCGCATAGGTCGATCGCACGATAGTCCGGATGGTCTCGCTGTCGGTCACGCCTCGCCTCTCGCCGAGGCCGACCGGCAGGCTGAGCCCTCGGCCCTTTGGCACGGCGGAGTTTTCCAAATGTTGCGCCCTGTCGCGGGCGCATGGCCCGCGGCAGAGTCGAGGCGCAACGCCGTTAAGCAGAAAGACTCGCAACTGCTTCCATAAAACCTGAATCCATGTTATACCTTTTCCCACTCAAAAAACCGAATTCGAGGGCCTTTTGCGAAGGATTGAAAGCGAGGAATGGCCGTATGTCGTATGTTGAACGGCGATATGAGAGGCGGGGACATTTTTATATTTCAATCGGCCGTAACCCGTTGAAAAGTCCCGAATTCGAAGAAATAAACGGCAGTAAAAGGAAGCAAATTTACTGACGTTTATTATCGTTTAAGAGCGTTTAATGACGCTTATTGGCGGTGTTTCCCATCGGCTTCGGCGATGGGCCAGCGCCAGCTGCGCCCTTCTCGGCTGCGCCCGCCTCCATCCCGCTGGAAAAAGAGCGACGCGCCACCAGCCGGCCCATCCTTTCGGGCGGCGCCGCCCCTCAGCCCGGATACCAGACCTTCCGTGGATCGTCGGGGGCGCGCTGATAGGTCCAGGCGGCGTCGATGAGCTTGGCGAGATCGATGCGCGGGCGCCAGTCGAGGTCGAGCTTGGCGCGCGTATTGTCGAGCCAATTGGAATGATAGGCGCTCGGGATGTCGATCGACCCCAGGCCTCGCGTCGCCTTGAGATGAGCGGCGACGGCGGCATAGTCGACGGGCTCGTCCATCGCGATGTTGTAGAGCTTGCCCTTCGTCGCCGGATTGTCGAGCGCGGCGAGGATCGCGTCGACGAGGTCGTCGACATGGACGAAGTTGCGCTTGAGCGGGCGCCCGTGCGCGTCGCGCAGCAGGGGAATGGTCCCCTCTTTGCGGCAGCGCTCGGCGACCTCCGGGGCTACGAGCGTCTTCCAGTCCGGGCCGCCGAACACGTCATCGCCGAACGACAGCGAATAGCGAAAGTCGTCCTTCTCCATGATCCAGGGCGCGCGCAGGCATGTGACATTGAGCCCGTACTGGATATGCGTCTGCTGAAGCAGCGTCTCCTCCAGCACTTTCGACAGCGCATAGCAGCCCGGATAGGCCCGGTGCGGCGTCGCCTCGGTCACCGGGCCCCCATGGTCGTAGAAGAAATGGCCGACGCTGGCGTCGCCGCCGATCAGGATGAACTGCTTCGCGGTTCGACTGGCGCGGAACGCCTCGGTCAGCCAGAACAGGCCCTTGACCGTCACGTCCATGACGAGTTCGGGAATCTCCTTGCAGGTCGCGAGATGCACGACATGGCTCACGCCGTCCATCGCGCGCTCGACGCTCGTCGCGGTCGGAAATCGTGCCTTTCACCACCTCGAGCCCCGGCGCCGTCGGGAGCGTGCGATTGTGGCAGAGCGCGCGGATGGTGAGATCAGGCCGAGGCGACAGGCTCAGCCGCCGGATGAGGTTCGATCCCACCTTTCCGGTCGCGCCGGTGATCAGAAGCTTCATCTAAGTCTTTCCGCTCCGGTTGGGTTCGTCGAAGGCGATTGTCGGCGGGCAGGGGCCCGGCTGCCCAAGGCGACCGCGCTAGTAAACGCTAGCATTTTTACTAACGCTTACGAGCGGTTTACGAGCGTTTAGGCGCGCTTGGGCTGGCGTTTGTCGCGTCGCGCTACACGCCCAGGTAGCGCTGCAGGAGGTCGGGCTGCGCCTTGATCTCGGCCGCCGGTCCCTCGTGGACGATATGGCCGTTGTTGAGGATGTAGACGCGCTCCGCCAGCGCCAGCGTCGCCGCCAGATTCTGCTCGACCACCACGATGGTCTGCCCGCTTCGCGCCAGTTCGCGGCACGTCCGCACCAGATCCTGGACGATGATCGGAGCAAGTCCCTCGAACGGCTCGTCAAGCAGGATGATCTTCGGATCGCGCACGAGCGCGCGCGCGATCGCCAGCATCTGCTGCTCGCCTCCGGAAAGGTCCGTGCCACGGCTGGCGCGGCGCTGCTTCAGGCGAGGGAACATGGCGTAAACGCGCTCGAGCGGCCATTTGGTCTTGGCGGTGAGCCCGGCGAGGACGATGTTCTCCTCCACGTTGAGGCTGCCGAAGATGCGCCGATCCTCGTGCACGAGCTGCATGCCCAGACGCGCGATGCGGTGCGCCTTCTGAGCGACGAGCTCGACGCCGTCGAGCCTGATGCTGCCATTGCGCCTGGCGACGACGCCCATCAGGCTCTTGAGGGTCGTGCTCTTGCCCGCGCCGTTCCGGCCGACAAGCGCCACCGTCTCGTGCTTCTCGACCTTGAGCGAGACGTCGAACAGGATGTGGCTGTCGCCGTAATAGGCGTTGAGCCCGTCGACTTCGAGCAGGCTCACGCCGCTTCTCCGTGAACGCCGCCGAGATAGGCCTCCTGCACCTTCGGATTGATCTTGATCTCTTCCGGCGTGCCCTCCACCAGCACCCGCCCTTCCTGCAGCACGGTGACCCGTTCAACCAGCTCGAACAGCGAGTCCATGTCATGATCGATGATGATCATCGTGCGCCCGCGCGCGATCGATTTGAGCAAGGCGACCGTTTCGACCCGCTCTTTCGGACTCATGCCCGCGAGAGGCTCGTCGAGCAGGAGCAGGCTGGGTTCGGTCGCAAGCGCGAGCCCGATTTCAAGCCGCCGCTTCTCGCCATAGGCGAGCTCCGACACCGGCGTGTCCGGCCGTTCGGTCAGATTGACGAGCGCCAGCGTCTGGTCGACATCGTCGTCCAGTCCGGGAACGCTGT
The DNA here is from genome assembly GCA_963820095.1 of uncultured Alphaproteobacteria bacterium. Classification (GTDB taxonomy): domain Bacteria; phylum Pseudomonadota; class Alphaproteobacteria; order Rhizobiales; family Beijerinckiaceae; genus Roseiarcus. The sequence continues at coordinate 187,147 of CAWFZA010000021.1, read as the reverse complement.
GGAGGCTGCGGAACAGATCGAGCCTGAACTTGCCGCGAATCCGGCCAAGCGCGGCGATCCTCAAGTTCTGCCTGACGGTCAGGCGGTCGAAAAGCTGATTGATCTGATAGCTCTTGGTTAGCCCGAGCTGGCACACATCGCTCACGCTCATGCCCGTGATATCGCGGCCTTCGAACACGATCCTGCCCGACGTCGGCGGCGTTTCGCAGGTCAGCATCTTGAAAAAGGTGCTCTTGCCGGCCCCATTCGGCCCGATAATGCCTCGCATCTCCCCATGATTGACGGTGAAATCGATGTCGCTGTTGGCCACGAGGCCGCCGTAGCGCTTGGTGAGACCCGTCGCCTCGAGAATGGCGCCGCCCTTGCGTTCGGCCCGGCGGCGATCGGCGATCGGGATTGTTGCGAGAACGGGCGATGCGACCGGTTCGACTCTGCTCTCGGCCGGTTCCGTTCGCTTCCGACGGCCCGCCGCCAGCTCGTAGAGGTCGATGATCGCGCCGACGATCCCGCGCCTCAGGAAGCAGACGAGAAGCACGAAGACGATGCCGAGCACCAGCCTCCAGGTCGCGCCGAGATGCAGCGTGTTCTGGAAGAAGTCGCTCAGATAGAGCCACACGGTGGCCCCGACCAACGGTCCGAACAGCGTGCCCGCGCCGCCGATTGCAGTCTGCATGACGAGCTGGCCGGACGTGTCGAACATGAACGCGTCCGGCGGCATGAAGCCTTGCATGATGGCGAGGAGGCCGCCGGCGAAGCCGGCATAGGCGGCGGCGACCACGAAGGCGGTCAGCTTGTAGCCATGGATGTTGTGACCGAGGGCCGACGCGCGCAGCGGGTTGTCGCGCAGCGCGCGTCAAGATCGCTCCCACGGGGGACCGGACGATCCGCAGCGCAATCACGAGGCCGATGAAATACCAGAACGCCAGGAAAGCATACATCGACAGGTCGGTGTCGAAGCGCAGCTTCACAAAGCCAAGATCGAAGCTCGGCGTCGGCACCCCTGGCAAGCCGTTCTCTCCGCCGGTGAATGCGGACAATGGATTGAACTCGACGAAAAAGAACACCTCCGCGATCGCCACCGTGATCATGGCGAAATAGATGCCGGTGCGCCTGAGCGCGATCAGGCCGACGAGATAGCCGACGACGCCCGCGACCGCGGCTCCGATGACGATCGAGGCGAGCACATAGGGGAAGTTGACCACGGTGAGCAGGTAGGCGGCGAACATGCCGCCCGTGCCGAAGAACGCCGACTGACCGAACGACAGGAGGCCAGTGTAGCCGAACAAGAGATCGAAACCGAGCCCGAACAAACCCCATATCAGGATGCGGTTGATGGTGGTCAGCGAGAACCCTAAATGCGGCAGCACAAAAGGCGCGGCGATCAACCCGATGACCGTCAGCGCTTCGGCGATGGGGAGTCGCTTCGCGGTCATGGAAGGCCCGCGCTCACTCGCGGCCCGCTGCGCCCAGGAGCCCGTAGGGGCGGATCACCAGCACAAGCGTCATCGCCACGAACAGCATGACGTAGGCATAGCCGGGATTGAACATCGAGGTGATGCTGATGATCTCGCCCGCGATGAGGCCGCCGAGCACTGCGCCCGGAAACGAGCCAACGCCGCCAATGACGACCACGACAAAGGCCTGAACGAGGATCGATTCGCCGACGTCCGGCGAGATCGAGACGACCGGAGCGTTGACGATGCCCGCGAAACCGGCGGCCATTGCGCCGATGCCGAACACCAGCATGAAGATCTTGTAGACGTCGATCCCCAACGACTCGACCATGACCGAGTCTTCGATTCCGGCGCGCACGATCATGCCGATGCGGGTGCGATAAAGAACGAAATAGAGGACGAGCAGCGCCACGGCGACAAGGCCGAGCAGCGCTAGCCGATAGGTCGGATAGACCATGAAGCCGAGCGAGGTGATGCCGGCGATGGGCGGCGGCACCGTTTTCGACAGGCTGCCAAAGAAGAAGCGCACGGCCTCCACGAAGACGATGCCGAGGCCGAAGGTGACAAGGAGCTGGTCCTCGTTCGGGCGTGTATAGAAATGGCGTATAACCATCCGCTCCATCAACACCCCAACCAGCATCACAAAGAGTGAACCAGCAACAACCGCCAGGATAAAGGACCCGGAATGGGTGTAGGCAACCCAACCGGCGTAGCCGCCCAGCATGAACATCGCGCCGTGCGCGAGGTTAAGGACGCCGAGTGTGCCATAGATGATCGTCAGGCCGGAGGAAATCAGCGCGAGAAGCGCGCCGAGCACCAGCCCGTTGAAACATTGCGATATGAAGACTTCCCAGTTGACCACGCTTCTGCCCGCCGCCTCAACCTCGATAATTAGCCTGTCTCGCCCTGATGTCTCTTATCACGAAGAGCGATCCGACAATGGTGTGAGTGTGAGCGGCCGGATGTCGAAGGGGCGAGCGCGCCGTTTTGCGTCGATTCGGCTCGTGCAAGTAAGGGCCCTTCTCCACGCGGAGGGCGCGGAGAAGGCGTTGGCGCTCGTCAGGTATAAGGGCCGAGATCGCAGCCGAAGGCGTCGGGCTTCTGCATCAGCGGCTCGCCCGGCACCACTTCGAGCACCTCCCAATAGTCCTCTTCGTTCTTCATGTCCTTCTTCGCCTTGCCTCGGACAATGACGACGGGGCGGATCAATTGATGATCCTGGGGACGGAAACGCACGTCGCCCACCATCGATGGAAAGCTCTCGCCCTTCTCATACTGCTTGATCACGTCTGGGGGATAAAATGTTCCAGCCTCGGAGACCATGCGCGCCCAGATCGCAAATTGCATATAAGCGTTCTCGGCGCCCCATTCCGGGCGGTAGTTGTACTTCTTCTGGAAGGCGTCGACGAACATCTTGGCCAGAGGATACTTGTCCTCCAGCGTCCACCAGAAGTCGGTGGCGGCGAACACGCCTTCGGTGAGTTCGGGCCCCACTTCCTTGGCGAGGAACGGGATCTGATAGGGGATAACCATCTTCATTTTCGGGGTCAGGCCGAACTGCTTGGCCTGTTGCACCGACAACACCGCGTCCCGGCCCCAATTCACGTTGATGATGAACTCAGCGCCGGAACTGGCGATATTGGTGAGGTACTGACTGAAGTCCTGCGTTCCGAGCGGCGAAATCTGGTTCGTCACCATTGTCCAGCCGCCCTGCGAGGTCAGGAAGTCGTTGACCGACTTCGTCACCGTATGGCCGTAGGTGTAGTCCGGCGTCATGAACGCCGCCTTCTTGTTCTTGCCGAAGTTCTTCAGCAGCACCGGGCCGATCGCATTCGCCGCAGTCTCGCCATAGAAGCACTGCCGGAACGAATAGCGCGTGCAGTCCTTCCCGGTCGTGTCATTGGAGCCGGAGATGGCGACGAGATAGAGAATTTTCTCACGCTGCGCGAACTTGTTCAGAGCCACCGCGACCGCCGACGAAGTCGACCCGGTCATCGCGATGATCTTGTTTTCGTTGATGAAGACTTGTTGCTCTTGCACCGCGTTGTTCGGCTTGGCGGCCGAATCGGCGACGACAAGATTCACCTTTTTGTCCAGCACGCCCTTGGTCACCTTGGGCGCGATCTGCTTGATCAGGTCATGGCCGTCATTCAGGTGTTCGACGGCAAGCTGCATGCCCTTGAGCTCATCTTCGCCCTGAACGGCGTAGGCGCCTGTGCGCGGCACAGTGGCGCCGATTGTGACCGTGTCGCCCTGCGAGCCCGCAGGCCACGTGCCAAGCGGCGGCTTGTCGTCCGCATACGCCGCACCGACTTGGCCCAAGAAACCGGGAATCACAGTCGCGCCGGTCGCGGCCACCCCAAGCTTGAGCGCCCGGCGACGCGAAACTGCGCCGGCGCTCTCATTCCCAAATACGAATTTGGTCATCCTTGTCCTCCCATTGACGGCTTGATCCCGGTCGCAATCCGGAATCCCGTATTCGCTGCTTTCCTCTTAGCCCGCAATCACGCAAATCGGTGCGGATGCGGCCGGAAGACCGGAATTAGGCAACGGACAGCCGACGCGTCAATGCAACTTTCGTTCGACATTGCTCGTTCACCGTCGCGGGCCAGTTGGGCGGCGGCGCGAGCGCGACCTCCCTTTTTCTGTCTTCGGCAGCCCCGAAGGGGCAGTGAGGACTCGGCGCGATGAAAGCGATTGGCTCCCCTTCCGTGTCCGCTCAGGGAACGGCCAAGGCGCTAGCAAGACCAAGGGCGACGACCCGTGCAACAGAGGGGACGGCCCCGTTGCGGCCTCAGTTCGCCCTGCGTAGCCCGCTCGTGACCGCGCCCATGAGCGTGAGCGCCGCGGCGCCCCAAAGCGCAATCTCCGTCGCGTGCTGAGGCGCCCGTCCGAGCGCGACCGCCACCAGCGCCGTGCCAAACGACTGGCCAATGAGCCGTCCGGAGGATTGCAGGCCTGCGGCCCCGCCGCTTCGCTCGCGCGGCGCGCTGCCGATGATGACGCGATTGTTGGGCGACTGAAAAAACCCGAATCCCAGTCCGCAGATCGCGAGGCGCCAGGCGAGCGAGACCGGCGTGGAATTGCCGATGCCCAAAGCGACGAGAACCAGCCCCCCACCCATCACCAGAAGGCCGATGCTGCCAAGCAGGCCGGGGATGAACCGATCGGCGAGGCGTCCCGCAATTGGCGCGATCAGAGCGGTTGCGAGCGGCCAGGGCGTGAGCAGCAGTCCGGAGGCCGACGCCGACTGGCCGAGCCGGTCTTCAAAGTAGAACGGCAGCGATACGATGGCCAGGGCTTGCGCCCCGAACGAGGCGATGGACGTCGCGAGCGAGAGCGCGAACACCGGCCGGCGCAGAAGATCGACGGGCAGCAGCGGCGCCGGAAGCTTGAGTTGGCGCCACACGAGAGCCACGCCGAATGCCACGCCGACGGCGATCTCGATCACGGCCAAGGCGGGTGATCCGCCCTGGCCGATTCGGTTGACGCCGGCGATGACCAGTCCGAACGTGAACACGTTGAGAATGACGCTCGGAAGATCGAGCCGTCCTGCGGCGCGCGGCGTCGCCGGCAGCGTGCGCGCCGCCATTACGAGCGCCAGCGCCCCGATCGGCACGTTGATGAGAAACAGCCAATGCCAGGAGGCGACCGAAAGGATCGCCGCCGCGGCGCTCGGGCTTCCAGCCGAGCAAATGGCGACAACCACCGCCATGTTGCCCACGCCCTGGCCAAGCCGGGCGTGCGGATAGATGAATCGGATGAGCGCAATGTTGACGCTCATGATTCCCGCAGCGCCCAGGCCCTGAACGATGCGCGCGAGGATGAGCGCGGGAAATGTCGGCGCGAGCGCACAGGCGAGCGAGGCGACCGTGAAAAGGGCGAGCCCCCACCAATAGACGCGCCGGTAACCGAGCATGTCGCCGAGCGCCGCCAGCGGCAGAAGCGAAACCGTGACCGCGAGCTGAAAGGCGTTGACGATCCAGATCGCGTTCTCCGGCTCGACCGCGAATTGACGCGCCATGGTCGGCAGGGCCACGGTGACGATGGTCCCGTCGAGCACCGCCATGCCGACCGCCATGGCGAGGGTCGAGAACGCCATGAGGCGCTGCGGATTGGGGAGTCCGTCCGGCGCTTCGACGGCGCGAGGCGCGGATATCGGCTCGGGGCGGTTCAAGGCTTTTCGCGGTCCCTGCGCGCGGGACGCGCCGCGCTCAAGCGGCCGTCCCCCATAAATCGTAGGCGTCGGAGCGCTCAATTCTGACCGTTGCGATGTCGCCGGCGCGCAACGGCCGCCGCGTCGCGATGTGCACGGCCCCGTCGATCTGCGGCGAGTTGCCTTTGGTGCGGCCTTTCGCCCCGCGCGCGCCGCCCTCGTCGACGATGACCTCGAGGCGCTTGCCGACCTTGGCGGCGAGTTTCTTCATGCTGATCGCCTGCGCGCGAGCCATGAAGCGCTTCAAGCGGCTGGCTTTGATGTCGTCCGGCACAGGCTCGAGACCGAGATCGTTCGCCGCCGCTCCCTTGACGGGCTCGTATTGAAACGCCCCGACGCGGTCGAGCTTGGCCTCGTCCAGCCAGTCGATGAGGAAGCGAAAGTCCTCCTCCGTCTCGCCGGGAAAGCCGACGATGAAAGTCGAGCGGATGGTGAGCTCCGGGCAAATCGCGCGCCAGGCGCGAATGCGCTCGAGCGTCTTCTCCTGGCTCGCCGGCCGGCGCATCGCCTTCAAGACCGCAGGCGAAGCATGCTGGAACGGCACGTCGATATAGGGCAGCACATTGCCGCCGTTCATGAGCGCAATCGCTTCGTCGACATGCGGATAAGGGTAGACATATTGCAGCCTGACCCAGGCGCCGAGCGAGCCCAGTTCGCGCGTGATGTCGAGGAAGCGCGCCGCGACCTCGCGATCGCGCCAAGGGCTCGCGGCGTATTTAAGATCGAGGCCGTAAGCGCTCGTGTCCTGCGCGATGACGATGAGCTCCTTGACCCCCGCTTTGACGAGCCGCTCGGCTTCGCGCAGCACGTCGCCGGCGGAACGCGAGGCGAGCCGTCCGCGTAAGGAAGGGATGATGCAGAAGGTGCAACGGTGATCGCAGCCCTCGGAGATCTTGAGATAGGCGTAGTGCCGCGGCGTCAGGCGCACGCCCTCGCCGGGGATGAGATCGACGAACGGGTCGCGCGGCGCGGGCGCCGCGGCGCGCACCGCTTCCATCACGCTTTCGAACGCCTGCGGACCGGTTATCGCGGAGACATTTGGGAAAGCGTCGCGGATCGCCTCGGGCTTGGCGCCCATGCAGCCGGTCACGATAACCTTGCCGTTCTCGTTCATCGCCTGGCCGATCGCCGCGAGCGATTCCGCCTTCGCGCTGTCGAGAAAACCGCAGGTGTTGACGATGACCGCGTCGGCGCCGGCATGGCTGCGCGCGAGCTCGTAGCCTTCCGCGCGCAGGCGCGTCAGGATGCGTTCGCTGTCGACGAGCGCCTTCGGGCAGCCGAGCGAGACGAAAGAGATGCGCGGCGCGGGGCGCGGCTCAGGTTGGACGATGTCAGGCACCCGCGGCAATTGCCATGAGCGGAGGGCGAGGGCAAGGGATCCCTGAGTTGGGGCTTGCCGCCTTCATGCGCGGTAGGGCCGGGTCAAACCGGCAAACATGGGAAAGTGCTTCACGTTCAACGTCGCCAGGGGCAAACTGCTCCTCTCCGCGGTCGCAGCGATCAATGCGTCGATCGGGTCCGTTCCATGGCTTGGCCCGTACCGCCGGACGTATTCGCCGGCGAGACTGGCGACATCGCGATTGATGTCATGAATGACGTAGTGCGAGAGCAATCGGTCGATTTCGCGGCGTTCCTTGACGTTTCGGCATCCAGCGACAAGTTCCGTCACTGTCACGGCTGAAAGGGCGGGCGGGTCCTCAAGGCTGGAGACAAAATTGAAAGCCGCAGCCTTTCCACGCAAAACATCAATCATGATGCAGGTGTCGAGCAGCATCATCACCGACGGTACACCGCCGGAAAGCGTCTCCTGACGGAAGCGCGCAATCCTTGGTCGATGGCGTCGACATCTTCCCGCTCTCGCCAGAGCCCCGCGGCGGCGCGAGTCGCCTCGCGCCAGTCGGTCGTGCGCCGTGACGCGCCTTCAAGCAGAAGGTCAAGCCCTTGTCGGACAAGGTCCGACTGACGCAGCCGGTTCGCGCCGAAAGGGATTTCAGAGCCGTCTTCTGGTCCTCGCGCAAAAATACCTGAATCTTCTGCATAGCCACGGGTCCAACGCCGATCTATCGACATATGATTTATATGTCGAAGTTGGGCGCGTCAAATCGGGGACTTCTGCTCGCACTGCGTCGGAGGAACGGTCGCCTGCCTCACAGCGCAAGCTCCGGCCCGAGCGGCACGATGCCGGTCGGATTGATGCGCCGGTGGCTCTCGTAATAGTGATGCTTGATGTGGAAGAAGTCGACCGTCCCGGCTACTCCCGGCAGGTGGTAGAGCTCCTTCAGGTAGCGGCTGAGCGCCGGGTAATCCCGGATCTCGCGAAGATTGCACTTGAAATGGCCGAAATAGACTGGATCGAAGCGGATGAGCGTGGTGAACAGGCGCCAGTCCGCCTCCGTCAGCCGCTGGCCGATCAGGAAGCGCTGGCCCGAGAGCCGCGCCTCGAGCCAGTCGAGCGTCTCGAACAGCTGCCGGAACGCTTCTTCGTAGGCCTCCTGCGAGGTGGCGAAACCGGCGCGATAGACGCCATTGTTGACCGTTCGATAAATGCGGTCGTTGACCTCGTCGATCTCCGGCTTAAGGCCGCTCGGGCAATAGTCGCCCTCCGCCGCGCCGATCTCGATCGAAGGCGCTATTGAACATGCGGATGATTTCCGACGATTCGTCGTTGACGATCGTGTTCGTTGTCTTGTCCCAGAGCACCGGCACCGTGACGCGGCCGCTATAGTCGGGCCGCGCCTTGACATAGAATTCGCGCAGCTCCTTCGCGCCGAAGATCGGGTCGGGGATGACTCCGGGCCCCGGATCGAAGGTCCAGCCGCGCTCGCCAAGCAACCAGTGGACGACCGAGAGCGAGATCATGCTCTCGAGACCTTTGAGCTTGCGGAAGATCAGGGTGCGGTGCGCCCAAGGGCAGGCGAGCGAGATGATGAGATGATAGCGGCCCGCCTCCGCCTTGAAGCCGCCGACGCCGCTCGGTCCCGCGTCGCCGCTCGCCGTGACCCAGTTGCGGAAAGGCGAGTCGGGCCGCACGAAATGGCCGCTCGTGTCGTGCGGGAAGTCGCCCTCCCGCCATTTTCCGTCGACGAACGCGCCCATGTCTGTCCTCTTTAACGCTGCGCGCTCAAGTGGCGCGGGCGACCTGGAAGCCGGCGAACGACTGGCTGACAGGCATGAGCTCGAGCCGGTTGATGTTGAGATGCGGCGGGAGCTCGGCCACCCACAGCATTGTCGCAGCAATGTCGTCGCCGGTCATCGGCTTCGCGCCGCGGTAGAGCGCCTCCGACGCCGCCTGATCGCCGCCGGTGCGCACCAAGGTGAATTCGGTCTCGACCATGCCCGGCTCGATTGAGGTCACGCGTACGCCCGTGCCGTGCAAATCGCTGCGCAGCCCAAGCGAAAACGCCTCCACGAACGCCTTGGTTCCCGAATAGACGTTGCCGCCCGTATAGGGGTAATTCGCGGCGACCGACGACACGTTGATGATCGCGCCGCGCCGGGCGATCAACGCGGGCAGCAATTTGTGGGTGAGCGAAACAAGCGCCGTAACATTGGTGTCGATCATCGTTTTCCACTGAGCAAGATCGGCGGCCTGCGCGGGATTGCGGCCGAGCGCGAGGCCGGCGTTGTTGATCAGGAGGTCGATGCCGCGGAATCCCTCGGGAAGCGCGGCCAGCGCCGCGTCTCGCGCCGCTTCGTCGGCGACGTCGAACGCGAGGGCATGCACCTTGTCGGCGCCGACGGCGTCGACCAGCGCCGTGAGGCGCTCGGACCGGCGCCCGGTCGCGATGACACGCCACCCCGCGCCCGCGAAGGCCCGAGCGGCGGCTTCGCCGATGCCCGATGTCGCCCCAGTGATGAGAGCCGTCTTGCTCATGCAATCCCCCTTTTGATCGCCGTCAAAGGCGCGGCGCAGCGAGCGGCGCTATATCATGACGAGCAGGCCGCCGGACCGGGAGGCTAGACGCGGCCGCTCACGGGAATCAGCGCGCCGGTCACCGCCTTTGCCTCATCCGAGGCCAGAAACAGGATGACCGCGGCGAGATCGGCGGGCGCGACCCAGCGGCTGAAGTCGGCGTTGGGCATGTCCCGCCGATTCTGGGCCGTGTCGATGATCGACGGCAGTACGGCGTTGACCGTCACCCCCTTGAGCTTCACTTCGTCGGCAAGGCTTTCGGTCAGCCGATGCACGGCGGCTTTGCTCGCCGCATAGGGGCCGAATCCGGACGCAGCGTGCAGCGCCGGCTGGGCGCCGACATTGACGATGCGGCCGGCGCCGCTTTCGACGAGGTAGGGAAGCGCGGCCTTGGAGGCGTTGAGCGCGGTCTTCAGGTTCATCGCGTACATCTTATCCCAGCTGTCGGCCTTGCCGTCCGCAATCGTCTCCCATTGGAAACCGCCGGCGATGTTGAGAAGCGCGTCGAGCCGGCCGAATTTCGTCTTGATCGAGACCATCGCCGTCTCGGCCGCCGCGAGTGAAGTCAGATCGACGCCGCCGATGATGAGCGTTTTGCCGCCAAGCCGCTCGGCGAAGCCTTGGGGAACGGTCGGCGCGTGATCGAGCAGCGCGACCGACGCGCCTCGCTTGGCGGCCACCTCGGCGACGGCGCTTCCAAGAGCGCCCAAGCCGCCGGTGACGACGATCGTCTTGCCTTGCATTGCGGCCTCCTTTCGCCGACGGCGGCGATGGCGTTCAACTCGTCATAGCATGACGCATTCGCACGGAACCGTCATTGGCCGCGGCTTGCCATAATTTCCCGGCGCAGAGACGGTGACGAGATCCCCTCGCTTCACTTCTCAGGCCAGGGAAAGGCGGCTTCGATGAAGGTCAAAGCTTCCGCCTCCTCCGGCCGACCGTGCAGCAGCCGGGCCTGCCGCGCGGCCTCCTTGGCGAATTCCGGCCGCGTCGGATCGGGGACCCAGACGCGCAACAGTTTCATGCCCCTGTCGCGTCGATAGCGCTGGGACTGGGTGAGGCCGTCTTTCGGCTCGGGTTTGGCGCGGGGCACAGCCGCTCCTTTGGTTGCGCCTAGATGGCGCGTCTAGACGTCGCCGTCATCGCGAGCTCTAGGGGCGCCTCTCGACGCCCTACCGCTCCTTGCAGTGACAATTCCGCCTGCATGCGAGATCCCCTAAGCCGCCTTCTCCACCGGCGCCTTGCCGGCTTTGAGCTCGTTGAGCGCTTGAGCCCGCGTTTTTGCGGCCTCTGCGGCGCTCGCCTCTTTCACGTGCCCGTATCCACGGATCGCCTCATAGGACTCAACCACGCGAATGGCGATCGGACGGGACGCGGGCGTCAGGCGCTGGGCCAGATCCGCAACGTCGGCTTCGAACTCGGCGACCAGGCGGCGCTCGAGCTTGCGCTCGTCGCTATTGCGGAACGGATCGAGCCAGGTGCCGCGCAGGAATTTCAGTCGCGCCAGGACGCGGAAGGCTTTCATCGCCCACGGGCCGACCTCGCCCTTTTTCATTTTGCCGCTCGCCGGATCGAGGCGGGCGAACGGCCAGGCGCCGATATGGAAATGGAGCTTGAAGTCGCCTTCGAATTCGCGCGCCAGAGCCTTTTTGAACTCAGGCGCTGCAAACAGCCGCGCCACTTCCCACTCGTCCTTGGCGGCGAGCAGCTTGTGATAGGCGCGCGCGACCGCCGTCGTCAGCGCCTCGCCCAGGCCTGCATTTCTCTCCGCCGCGCGTACGCGCTCGACGAGCTCGCGATAGCGCGCCGCGTAAGCCGCATCGCGATAGTCCCTCAAATGCGCGACGCGATGATTGATCACCGCATCGAGCGAGGGCGGCTCTGGCGCCACCTCGTCCAAGCCGACGAGCGTCTCGATGCTCATCGGGTCGTGGCCGGCGCGCCGGCCCCATTCGAACGCCTGCTTGTTGGCCTCGATGGCGACGCCGTTGAGCTCGATGGCGCGGTCGATCGCCTCCCGGCGGATCGGAACCAAGCCCCTTTGCCAGGCGGCCCCGAGCATGAACATGTTGGAGGCGATCGGGTCGCCCATGAGCGCTGCCGCCAAACGTTGCGCATCGAGAATGAACGCCTTGTCGCCGAGGGCGTTTTTCAGCCGTTCGATCAGCAAGTCAGCGTCCACGCTCCAGTTGGGATTGCGAGCGAAATCGGCGGTCGGGGTCAGATCGGCCGCGATGACCGCGCTGGTCTTGCCGCGTTTGAGCTTGGAGAGCGATTCATCGCCCGCGGCGACGATCAGGTCGCAGCCGATCAACGCGTCGGCCTCGCCTGTCGCGATGCGGGTCGCGTGCAGGGCTTGAGGCTCGCGCGCGATGCGAACATGCGCGGTCACCGCGCCATATTTCTGGCTCAACCCCGTCAGGTCGAGATTGGAGCTGAACAGCCCATCCAGATAGGCCGCAACGGCCACCGTCTGGCTGATGGTGACGACGCCCGATCCGCCAATGCCGGCCACCAGCAGACTGAACCGCTCGTCTATTTTCGGCAGCTCCGGCTCTGGGACCGGCGGCAGATACTGGCCCAACGGCGCCGTCGCCTCCGGCTTGCGCAAGCGTCCACCATGCACGGTGACGAAGCTTGGGCAAAAGCCGTCGACGCAGGAATAGTCTTTGTTGCAGCTCGATTGGTTGATGCGCCGCTTGCGCCCGAATTCCGTTTCCAAAGGCTCGATCGCCATGCAATTGGAAACGCGCCCGCAATCGCCGCAGCCTTCGCAGACGGCGGAATTGATGAAGGTGCGGATGGCGGGATCGGCCCATTTGCCGCGCTTGCGCAGGCGCCGCCGCTCGGTCGCGCAAGGCTGGTCGTACAAGATCACCGACACGCCCTTGTACTCGCGGAATTCGCGCTGGGTCGCGTCCATCGTGTCGCGGTGGCGAAGGCTGACGCCGTAAGGCAGGGCGACGCCCGCGTAGCGCTCCGGCTCGTCGGCCACGAGCGCCATTTTCTTCACCCCTTCCGCGGCGAGCTCGGCGAGGATCTGGACCGGCGTCATGCCGCCCTCGATCGGCTGCCCGCCGGTCATGGAGACGAAGCCGTTGAAGAAAATCTTGTAGGTGATCGGAACGTCGGCGGCGATCGCCTGTCGGATCGCGAGCGAGCCGGAATGCGCATAGGTGCCGTCGCCGATATTGGCGAACACGTGATCTTGAAGGGTGAACGGCTCTTGTCCGAGCCACATCGCGCCTTCGCCGCCCATGTGCGAAGCGGTCGCGGTCTGGTGCGGATTGACCAGCGTCGCCATCCAGTGGCAGCCGATGCCGGCGAGCGCGCGGCTGCCCTCGGGAACCGGCGTCGAACGGTTGTGCGGGCACCCGGCGCAAAAGCCCGGGCTTCGCATGGGCGCGGGACGATTGCTGAGCGCCGCGCCCGGCGCTTCCGGGGCGCTCAACGCGCAGTCCGGATCATGACTTGAAACCGCCTTGACGAGAACGCCGGCGACAAGTTCTGGCGTGATCTCGCCGAAATTGGGAATGGCGGCTTCACCCGGCGAAGAGTCGAAGGCGAGCCGGTCGAAATACTTGCCGACGATGCGCGGCGCCCTCGGATCGCCATAGAGTATGGAGCGAATTTGATCCTCGAGCAGCGGGCGCTTCTCCTCGATCACGACGATGAGATCGAGGCCGCCGGCGAACTCGCGCACGATCACCGGATCGAGCGGCCACACCATGCCGACTTTCAGGAGACGCAGGCCAAGCGCGGCCCCGTCGTCTTCGACACCGAGATTGCCAAGCGCCTGCAACAGATCCTGCCACGCCTTTCCGGCGGCGACGACGCCGATCCTCGCGCCCTCGCCGTCGCTGACGATGCGGTTGAGGTTGTTGGCGCGCGCGTAGGCGAGGGCGGCCGGGAGCTTGTGCTGGTAGAGCCGCTCTTCCTGCGCGACTGGCGCGTCAAGGGTGCGCGCCCACAGGCCGTGGGGTGGAGAGGTCGGCCGCTGCGGAACAACGATTTGAGGCAAGTCGGGGCCGACATAAACCGTGCCGCCGCCTTCGGCGACGTCGGTCACCACCTTCATGCCGACCCAGCAGCCGGAGAACCGCGACATGGCGAGGCCGTGCAGGCCGAAATCAAGCAGCTCCTGGGTGTTGGACGGATAGATGACCGGCATGCCGACGGCGATGAACAACGTATCGGAGAAATTGACCGCGGTCGAAGATTTCGCGCCGTGGTCGTCGCCGGCGAGCGCGAGCGCGCCGCCCTTGGGCGAGACGCCGGTGAAATTGGCGTGGCGGAGCGCGTCGGCCGATCGGTCGACGCCCGGCCCCTTGCCGTACCAGATGCCGAACACCCCATCGACCGTCGCGCCGGGAAAGTTGTTCAGCTGCTGGGCGCCCCAGATCGCCGTCGCGGCGAGGTCCTCGTTGAGGCCGGGGCGGAAGACGATGTTGTGTTGCTTGAGCACATGCGCCGCGCGCCACAGCTCGATGTCATAGCGCCCGAGCGGCGAGCCGCGATAGCCGGAAATGTACCCGCCCGTGTTGAGGCCCGCCGCAGAATCGCGCAGGCGCTGCTGAATGGGCAGGCGCACCAAGGCCTGCGTCCCGGTCATGTAGACCCAGCCCTCGGACGCGGCGTAGCGCGAATCGAGAGTCGCCTCCGGCCGGGCGAGGGCGACGTTCATGACAGCATCCACTCCTGATCTTGGCGACGGCTATGCGCCGCGCTCAGGTTCGCCGCCGAGGCGGGCGAGGTAGCCCGGCAACGCATCGTCGAATTCCGGAAAGTAACGCCGAACGACGTCCGTGTCGAACGCGCTCAAGATCGATTCCTTCGGCTCGCGATCGAGGAGAAACCGCATCACGGCCTCGACGCACCGGCGAGGTCCGGCGCCGAGCTTCGCCCAGCGCCGGGCTTCCTCCGCCCCGATCGTGACCCTGTGTCGGCTTTCCCCGCGCGCGTCGCGGACGATCACGTCGAAAGTGAGCCCGGCGTGAGCGTCGGGAGTGACGGAGATCGAAGGTTCGCTCATCTCTCGCGATCCACTTGGCGTCGTTTCAGATCTGCGGCGGCCCATGAAGACAAGGCCGCGCCGCACGGCCGTTGACCTCGGAGGCCAAATTCTACAGAAGAGGCGGCAATGTCGCCATACCCGCCTGGGTGTCCTTGAAGATCAGCTGCAATTACGCGTTGTCTATGCGTCAAAGTTTGACAGCTGGATATGACTGATTTCCTTACCCTTACTGGGAACAAACTCGGCCGGCGCGCGTTTGCGGCGGCGTGACCCAGGGTGTTCCTGGGGAAAACGATGGCTGCGGCGCACGCCGCCATACCATGACCATGTTATCGCCCAAAAACCTGCTTAGGTCGGGCGAAGGGGGCGAAGGAGTTGCGGGTGGACGAATTAAGCGCGCCGGGCGCAGAGGGCGCGAGGGTGGGCGCTGTGACGCCGTTAGGCGACGCTCCGCTTGCTCTTTTTCTCGATGTCGATGGGACTCTGCTGGACTTGGCCGCGCGTCCCGAGGACGTGGTGACGCCCGCTGGACTGGTTTCGACGCTGGCGGGCGCCGAGCATAAGCTCGCTGGCGCCTTGGCGCTCATCAGTGGCCGCTCCATCGACGATATCGACCGTCTTTTCACGCCCCTGCGGCTGAGGGTGAGCGGGGTGCATGGCGCGGAGATCCGTTTCCATCCCGACGCCTCGACTTCAAGTACGACGGCGGCCGATTTGCCTCAGTCGCTGCTCGACGCGCTGAGAAAGGCGGTCGAACCGTTTCCCGGCGTGTTCGTCGAAAACAAGCGCTTCAGCTTCACCGTTCACTATCGACTTGCGCCCTCGGCCGAACGGCCGCTGCGCGACATCGTCGGACAGCTCGTGGAATTGATTCCGAGCCGCATAGACATCATGGATGCGCATTGCGCGATCGAGATCAAGAGCCCCTGCTTCGACAAGGGCGGCGCGATCGCGGCGTTTCTCACCACCTCGACGTTTCGCGGACGCACCCCGATCTTCATCGGCGACGATACGACGGATGAAAGCGGTTTCGCGCTCGTCAGCGCGCGCGGAGGGTTCGCCTATTCGGTCGGCAGCCCGCGCAATGGCGCGATCGGCGCGTTCTCGGGACCGCGAGCGGTGCGCGGGTGGCTCGCCGAATTCGCCGAGCGGGGAACGAGCGCATGACCGAGGGCAGTCAAACCAAAAGGCAGAATCTCGACCTGGCCCTGATCGGCAACAGCTGCGCGGCGGCGTTCGTCGACCAGAACGCTCGGATCGTGTGGTGGTGCTTCCCCCATTTCGATTCCGATCCCGTGTTCTCGCGGCTCTTGGCTGGCGACGAGGAGAAGGGGTTTTGCGACGTCGTGCTCGCGAACCTCGCCAAATCCGAGTCCCAATATGTGCGCAACACGGCGATCGTGGAAACCATTCTCACTGACGCGAACGGCGGACAGGTGCGGATCTCTGATTTCGCGCCCAACTTCGAGCGGTTCGAGCGCGTCTACCGGCCGCCGCAGATCATTCGGCGCATCGAACCGATCGCGGGCTTGCCTCGCATCACGATTCGGGTGCGCCCAACGCATAACTACGGCCGTCCGAGCACCAATTTCGTCGTCGGCTCCAACCACGTCCGCTACCTCGATGGGAGCCAAGTTCTGCGCCTGAACTCCGACGCGCCGCTTTCCTACATCATCAACGAAATCTCGTTCCCTCTGACGCGGCCGGTCAACCTCATATTCGGCCAGGACGATCCTTTCCTCAGCGCCATCGAGACGACGTCGCGTGAATTTCTCGATCGCACGCGCGACTATTGGCACGCCTGGGTGCGATATCTGGCGCTCGCCTACGAATGGCAAGTGGAGGTGGTGCGCGCGGCGATCACGCTCAAGCTCTGCAGCTTCGCCGAGACGGGCGCCATCGTGGCGGCGCATACGACGTCGATTCCGGAGGCGCCTTCGTCGTCACGAACCTGGGACTACCGCTATTGCTGGTTGCGTGACGCCTATTTCGTCGTCGATGCGCTGAACCGGCTCGGCGCCACGCAGATCATGGAATCCTACATCAACTACATCACGACCATCGCATCGGTCGATGACGAGATGCGCCCGCTGCACGGCATCGTGCCGTTTACGCCGCTCGAGGAATGGACCGCGCCCGACCTCAAGGGCTTTCTCGGCATGGGCCCGGTGCGGGTCGGCAACCAGGCGGCGAGCCAGCGGCAGAATGACGTTTATGGCAGCGTCGTCCTCGCCGCGACGCAGATGTTCGTGGACGAGCGGCTGCCCAAGAAGGGCGACGAGTCGCTGTTCCGGCTGCTCGAGGGCCTCGGCGAGCGGGCGATTGTGCATGCCTTCGAACCCGATGCGGGTTTGTGGGAATATCGCACCCGCGCGCTCCCCCACACCTATTCGGCGACGCTGTGCTGGGCGGCCTGCGATCGGCTCGCCGGCATTGCGCGCAGACTCAAGATCGCCGACCGCGCCGCATACTGGCAGGCCAACGCGCGCTCCGTGCGGAAGCGAATTCTGGAAGAAGCATGGGACGAAGAGCGAGGCGCCTTGACCGGCGCGTTCGGCTCGCCGGATCTTGACGCCAGCGTGCTCCTGGTCGCCGAGCTCGGACTTTTGTCCTCGAGCGATCCCCGATTTATCAAGACCTGCGACACCATCGGACGCGAGCTCACGCGCAATGGCCGGGTCATGCGTTACACCGCGCCCGACGATTTCGGCGCGCCGGAGACCGCGTTTCTGGCGTGCAACTTCTGGTACATCGACGCGCTCTATCAGATTGGCCGAAAGGACGAAGCGCGCGAATTGTTCCAATCGATTCTCGCCTGCCGCAACGCTTATGGGCTGCTCTCGGAGGACATCCATCCGGATGCGGGAGAGCTTTGGGGGAACATTCCTCAGACGTACTCGATGGCGGGCATAATCAATAGCGCGACGCGGCTGTCGTCGAGTTGGGAGGAAGCATGGGCGCGCGACTGATCATCGTCTCCAACCGCGTCGCGGTGCCTGAGACTCCCCGAACGCCCCTCGCCGGCGGAATGGCGGTTGCGGTGAAGGCCGCGCTCAAGAATCGCAACGGAATGTGGTTTGGCTGGAGCGGCAAGGTCTCCGAGGAACCGAACGGGGAGCCTCAGGTCGTCGATATCAACAAGATGACGTATGTCCTCATCGATCTGTCGCAAAACGACATTCAGGAATATTACAACGGCCTGGCCAACAGCGTCCTTTGGCCGATCCTTCACTACCGCGTCGATCTGCAGGAGTACTCCCGGGCGGACGCCAGCGGTTATATTCGAGTGAACCGCATGTTCGCCGACCGCCTGAGCGGGCTGCTCAAGGAGGATGACGTCGTTTGGGTGCACGATTATCATTTGATGTTGCTGGGGCGCGAATTGCGTTCGCGCGGGCATCGCAACACCATCGGTTTTTTCCTTCACACCCCCTGCGCGCCGCCTGACATTCTGCAGACGCTGCCCCACCACAGAGAGATCCTCGGCGGCCTCGCCTACTACAACCTGGTCGGCTTCCAGACGGAAAACGATCGCGACAACTTTGCCCATTACTTGCTTTCGCAGGGCGCGAACCAGAACCGGTCGAGCTACGAATTCGAAGGGCAGAGAGTCCGGCTCGGCGCTTTCCCGGTGAGCATCGAGACCAAGGCCTATACGCGCCTCGCGCGCAACGCGGGCCGCTCGGCGATGGTCGCCCTGGTGCGCGAAAGCCTGGGTGGGAACAAGCTCATACTTGGCGTCGATCGACTCGACTATTCGAAAGGCATTCCAAACCGGGTGAAGGCTTTCGAGCGGCTGCTCGAGAACAATCCGGAATGGCGCGGCAACGTGACGCTGTTGCAGGTTACGCCAAAGAGCCGTTCCGACATCAAGCAATATGGCGACATCGAAAGCGAATTGACCGGCCTCATAGGCAAGGTGAACGGTCAGTATGGCGATCCCGCCTGGACGCCGATTCGTTACGTCAACCGGTCTCATTCGCGCACGGTTCTCGCGGGGCTTTATCGCGCGGCCGACGTCGCCATGGTGACGCCGCTGCGCGACGGCATGAATCTGGTCGCCAAGGAATATCTGGCGGCCCAGGATCCGGATGATCCCGGCGTGCTTGTGCTGTCGCAATTCGCCGGGGCGGCGAAAGAGCTTGACCGGGCGCTGATCGTCAATCCGCACGAGCCGGATGCGGTGGCTGCGGCGCTGAAGCGCGCCTTGGAGATGCCCTTGGCCGAGCGCCGCGACCGCCACGGGCCGATGCTCGAACATCTCATGGAAAACGACGTCAGGAAGTGGGCGGAAGACTATCTTGCGACGCTCGTCGAAGGCGCTCCGACCCGCCGACTGCTCGAGGGCATACGGGCTCTCTTCGGCGTGTCCTCGGAGAATGGACCGCTGGCGTTCCGCTAGACCAAGGTGATGTTGGGTTGAATTGCGGGTTAGCCTCAGCCCAGCCCTCTCCTTGTGGAGGGGGGCGCGGGACGGCCGGGAACTCGGAGTGGCCGCACCCCCGGACCTCATGGTGAGGAGCCGCGCGAAAGCGCGGCGTCTCGAACCAGGCTCCAGCGCTCAGCGCAGTCGGCGCTCGCTGGAGCGTCCTTCGATGCCCGCTTCGCGGCGCCTCGCGAGTGGTTGGCAGTTACGGGGTAGGCGACACTTTTTGTTGACGAAAATCAGAAACTGAATTAGGCTTGCCTCATGAATAGTTCTGCCCATCCGCATGGTCGCGATCCCCGCGTCCCCCGTTCCGGCGCCGCTCGCCAGGGGAGAAGCGCCGAGAAAAATTCTTATTCGGCTTTTGCCGCGCAACCCATTGATAAGTCTCGATTCGGACGAGAGAATCCAAGGAAATCCAAGACAATCCAATAGCCTAAAATTCGGGTTTTGGCGGCGAAACGGCCAGGGCCAAGAAAAGCCAAACGGATTGACTATTATACTATTTCAGATTGCATTTCCGTCGAACCGGACGCAGGCGCGGCCGTCCGGGGAGTCAGTACTTCTGGATTCCGACCCATTGGCTCTCGGAGTAGCGCTCGCCCGCCGCGAAGCCGAGCGGCAGCGCGCGCTCGATCTCCGCCAGTTGAGCGCCGGTCAGATCGACTTCAGCCGCTGCGGCGCACTCCTCGAGATGGGTCGCGGCGCGGGTTCCGGGGATCGGGACGATATGCGGCGCCTTGGCGAGCGTCCAGGCAATGGCCAGTGTGGCCGGCTTCAGTCCCCATGACTTGGCGAGAGCGAGAAAGCCGTCGAGCCGGTCGCGATTGCGCCGCCAGTTCAGCCCATGAAACCGTGGATTGACGTGGCGGAAAGTCCTTTTCGCCGAAGCTCTCGACGTCCTGCAACACGCCAGCCAAGTAGGCGCGCGCAAGCGGCGAGAAGGCGACCAGAATTGCGCCCAAGTCCGCGCAGGCCTGGGTGAGGCCGAGCTCGGGATTGCGAGTCCAGAGCGAATATTCCGACTGGACGGCGGCGATCGGATGGACGTCGTGAGCGCGCCTCAGCGTGTCGGGCGAGACCTCGGAAAGGCCGATCGCGCCGATCGCGCCCGCTTTGACGAGGCGCGCCAGTTCGCCGACCGTGTCCTCGATCGGAATCGATGTGTCGACGCGATGCACGTAGTAGAGGTCGATGTGGTCGACGCCCAGCCGTTTCCGCGAGCCGTCGAAAGCGTCGCGGATATGGGCCGCGCTATTGTCGAAGAAGCGCGAGCCGTCGTCGCGTCGACGAATGGCGAACTTGGTGGCGAGCGTCACGCGGGCGCGGCGGCTTTTGTCTTCCGCCAGGAACTTGCCAATCACCTGTTCGCAAAGCCCATCGGCATAGACATTGGCGGTGTCCCAGAAATCGACGCCGAGTTCGAGCGCCCCCGCCAGCGTCCGCAGGGATTCGGATTCGGTCGTGGATCCATAAAAGCCGCCAAAGCTCATGGCGCCGAAGCCGACGGCCGAGACCGTCCCATGCCGCCAAACGCGCCGATGCATCGTTGAGATTCCCCGAAGGCCCTTGAAGCGACCTAAAGCTTGGCCTCAGCGCCGCCCTCGATCGCCTCGGCAAGCGCATGCGCGAGGCATCGGTAGCCGAGGTCGCTCATGTGCAAGCCGTCGCCGGACAAGAGCAGCCCCACCGCCTTGGCGCCCTTGGCGCCCCAGCTCTTCATCAACGCGTAACGGCTCAGCACCGGCACATGGTCCGCGGCGCCGATATCGTCGATCATCTTGACGAAGCGTTGGTAGCGAACGGGATCGGGGCTCTTCAAGGTGAACTGCGGGCCAATCAGCATCATGGGAACGCCGGCGGCGCGGGCGGCGGCAACGCCGGCCTGCACGGTGGAGCGAAACAAGACCTCATCGACGCCCACGAGCGCGTCATTGGTGCCGACTTGCCAGATCACCAGCCGAGCCCACCCGGACTTGAGCGCGCGTCGCAGCCGCTCAAGCGTCTTCACGGCCAATTCACCGCCGACCCCGGCGTTCTTGACGTCGAAGTCAACGCCCGTCTGCTTTTCGAGCTCCGCTTCGAGCCGGGCAGGGTAGCTGTTGGCCGGCGAACTGGCTCCGACGCCCTCGGTTGAAGATGAGCCTATCGCCAGAATGTCGTTTGGCAGGCCGACACGCACTTTCGGAAATGCAAGGGTGGCCCCGTTAGGCTCGAACGCCAGCGTTTCGTTCGGGCACGAAACCTCGGCGGCGCGCGCCGCGCTCAGGGCAAAGAGGAGACAGGAAGCCCACGCCAAGCGCGCCAAGGCGCCGGTTGCGCGACGGGACTTGCGGCGCTGAGACGGGCGTTTCTGCACTCGATCCAGTGGGCGACGGCGAACAGGGCGGCGATGGACGCAACCGTGTACGCGAGTCCGACAAACTGTTCAATCCCCGCCGAAGCGCGAGAGGACGCGACCGCGAGCGCGGCCTGGCCGCCGGCGCTCAAGACCGAGCCGGCGGCAAAAACGGGCAGGCTGTTGCGGCCGAGGCTTTGAACGGCTTTCCCAAAGGCGCCCCCGACCACCGGCGCCAGGTACCGCCCCAACGCCGTCGTCGCCATCGCGATCAGATAAGCCAACGCCACGAAGTGGATCAGGCGCGCCAGCCCGAGATCCTGCTTGGAGACGTCGAGGTGCGCCGTCGCGGTGTCCCGGAACCCAGGCGCAAAGCCCCCTTCGTTGGTCACGATCAAGGCGGCGCCGACCACCGTCGCAGCGCTCAGGGCGACAAGCCACGGGGCGGGCCGCGGCAGTCCGTCGCGCCATAGAATCGCAGACACGAGTCCGAGCGTGAAAACGAGCTGCCAAGCCATCGGATTGAAGAACCAGCCGCCGGGCTCAGGCCAATTCGGAAGGTTGAGGCCGAAAGCGCGCGTCGCCGCATAGAGACCGATCGAGACCGCCAAGGCCAACAGCGGCCCACGCAGCGCGAGGGCGAGCGCGACGGGCGCCCATAGCATCAGCACGATATAGAGCGGCAGGATATTGAAGTAGCCAAGCTGATGAGTAAGCAGGGCAAGCCCCAAAAGCCCATTGCCCGGCGAAGTAAAGACGAAAGCGCGCCCGTGCGCTTGAATAAGGTCGGGCGCCCCACTCGCCCAATAGGCCGCCCCGAACACTACGAGCGCAGCCAGAGTGAGCCCGATATGCACCCCGTAAAGCTTCAAGGCGCGCTTCAGGCATCCGCCGGCGACCGGCTCGAGGCCATACTTAGACGCCCGGGGCAAGTAAATGAGGCCGACCGACAGACCGGATAGAAAGACGAACGCTTCGGCGCTGTCGGACAGGCCGAAGTTCCTCGGAGTCCAATTTTCGAGCGGGTTGCCGGGGATGTGATCAACGAGAATCGCGATCAGCACGGCCCCGCGCCAAAAATCGATGTCGCGAACGCGGTTCGATTTCATGTCAAACGCCTCGGCGCAAGAACGGCGCCACTCGTTGATCGGTTCCAGACACAGGGGGAGACGATTCGGCGACGGCCCGAACGCATCGCGGCATTGTGTGGCTATATAATGGGGAGGAGTCCCATACACTGATCACAATTATGACATCGAGCGGGCGGTCACCGCGATTTGATCGCAAGCGAGCGCTTCCTTAACAGCTGTTCATCCTGCCTCAATCAGCCGGGCGGCTTCGTCGCGCTCGAAGAGGTAGAGGAGGAGCCTCAAACCGCGATTGGTCTCGCCCGCAAGCCGCTCATTGCGCTTAAGCGCGGCTTCGGCCTCGGCCCGCGCCCGCGCCAGAAGGCCACTGTGGATGTCGAGCCGGGCGAAACGAAAGCCGGGCGCTCCCGCCTGACGGGCGCCGAGCACGTCGCCTTCGCCGCGCAGCTTCAAGTCCTCCTCGGCGATGCGGAAACCATCCTCAGTCTCGCGCAGGATCTCGAGTCGCGCGCGCGCGGCTTCGCCGAGTGGTCCTTTATAAAGGAGCAGGCAGGCCGAGCGGCCCGAGCCGCGGCCGACGCGCCCGCGCAATTGATGCAATTGCGCAAGCCCGAAGCGCTCGGCATGCTCGACGATCATGATCGTCGCCTCGGGCACATCGACTCCGACCTCGACCACCGTGGTCGCGACCAGAATGGTCGTTGTTCCGCGGTGGAAGCGCTCCATCGCCGCGTCCCGCTCAGGGCCCGCCATCTTGCCGTGGGCGAGGCCGACGGCGTCACCGAAAATGGCGGTCAGCGCTTCGGCGCGTTCTTCGGCCGCGGCCACGTCGAGCGTCTCGCTTTCCTCGACCAACGGGCAAATCCAGTAGGCGCGCGCGCCCGAGGCGAGAGCCTGCGAGAGACGGGCCACGACCTCGTCAAGCCGTTCGATCGGCAGGACCCGCGTGTCGATCGGCTTACGCCCAGGCGGCTTCTGGCGGAGCGCGGAGACGTCCATGTCGCCGAAATAGGCGAGCACGAGCGAACGCGGGATCGGCGTCGCCGTCATCACCAGGAGATCGACCGCCGCGCCTTTGGAGGCGAGCGCCAGCCGCTGTCGGACGCCGAACCGGTGCTGTTCGTCGACCACCGCGAGCCCGAGATCGGCGAACGCGACCTCCTCCTGGAACAAAGCATGAGTGCCGACCGCGATGTCGATTGTCCCCTCCGCCAATGCGGCAAGAGAAGCGCGGCGGGCGGACGCCTTGTCGCGGCCAGTCAAGAGCGCGATGCGCAGGCCAGCGTTCGCGGCCAACGGCGCCATGCGCTCGTGGTGCTGGCGGGCGAGAATCTCGGTTGGCGCCATTATCGCCGCCTGCCTGCCAGCTTCGACCACATCCGCCATCGCGAGCAGCGCGACGACGGTCTTGCCGGATCCGACGTCGCCCTGCAGCAGCCTCAGCATGCGCTTCTCGGCTTTGAGGTCGGCGCGGATGTCGTCGATCGCCTGGCGTTGCGCGCGCGTGAGCGAAAAGGGCAGGGCGGCCTCGATGCGCCGCGCCAAAGCGCCTTCGGACACATGCGCGCGGCCCGGGATGACGCGCATGCGCACCCGCATGAGCAGGAGCGCGAGCTGGTTTGCCAACAACTCGTCATAAGCGAGCCGCGTCGCCGCCGGACCCGTCGGATCGATGTCCTCTGGGGTCTTGGGGCCGTGCATCGCGCCGAGCGCTTGCGCGAAGCTCGGCAAGTTCAGATCGTCTAAGGTCTTCTCGCCGATCCATTCCGGCATTGGCGGCAGCCGCTTGAGCGCGCCCTCCGCGGCGCGGGCGACGGCGCGCTGATAGAGACCATCGGTCAGCCCATAGACGGGTTCGACCGCGGGCAAGCGATCGAGCTCCTCCGCGTTCATCACGCGATCGGGATGCACCATCTGGCGGCGGCCGTCCCAGAGCTCGAGCTTGCCGGAAATCCAGCGCGTCGCGCCGACCGGCAGCCGAGACCGCACCCATTCATGATTGGCGAGGAAGAACACCAGCTCGACGTCTCCGGTGTCGTCCTCGACCAGCACCTTGAACGGCGCTCGCGAACGCGCGTTGGGCGGTCCGCGGTGCTCAGTCACTTTGGCCTCGATGGTGACAATCGTGCCTGGAACGGCGTCGCGGATCTTCGGGCGCGCGCGGCGGTCGACGGTCGCCTGGGGCAGGTGGAAGAGGACGTCGACCACCCGCGCGCCTTGGGGTTTATCGAGCAGGCGATCGAACAGCTTCGCGTTCTTGGGCCCGATCCCCGGCAGGGCGCCGGCGGGCGCAAACAGGGCATCGAGAGCCGAGGGACGCATCACGCGCCCTCTAGCCGCGCCCGATCGTCCCCGCAAGATGATGGCGAGGGCCTCGCTGGCAGCGAATTTCCGCGCCTGTGGCGCTCAGATCTTGACAATGGGCCCCCGCCTCGCCATTGCATGCGCATCATGACGCCTGCGTGTCCCATTATCCGGATTTGCATCATTAGCCGCTAGCTCCAAGCTGGCTGTTTCGCGTCTCCTTATTTCCTCAAAGCCACCGAGAAGCGATCATCCGGCCAGACCCGGGCGACGCCTGTCCGTCGTTCGGCCCCACCAGATGACGCCGACGAGAATCGCCGATGAAGCTGCCGCCCCGATCCCAAAACGAGACGCCCAGGGAGGCGACCAAGACGCCGCTGCGTCTCCACAACACGCTCACCCGGCGCAAGGAGGATTTCACGCCGATCGACCCCGAGGCGGTGCGTCTCTATGTCTGCGGGCCTACGGTCTACGACTTCGCCCATATCGGCAACGCGCGGCCTGTCATCGTGTTCGACGTGCTGTTCCGGCTCCTGCGCCACATCTACGGCGAGGCCCATGTCATCTACACCCGTAACATCACCGACGTGGACGACAAGATCAACGCGCGCGCCGAGCACGACTTTCCAGGTCTGCCGCTCAACGAGGCGATCGCCAGAGTGACGGAAGCGACAAAGCGGCAATTTCACGAGGACGCAGCCGCGCTCGGCGCATTGGCGCCGACGCACGAGCCGCGCGCCACCCAATATGTCGACACGATGCGGGCGATGATCGAGCGGCTGATCGCGCGCGGCGTCGCCTATGTCGCCGAGGATCATGTGCTGTTCTCGCCGAACGCCATGGATGCGCTGCAATGGGCGCCGCGCTACGGGACGCTCGCCCACCGCTCGCTCGACGAGATGCTGGCCGGGGCGCGCGTCGACGTCGCGCCTTATAAGCGCGACCCGATGGACTTCGTCCTGTGGAAGCCCTCGAAACCGAACGAGCCAGGCTGGCCGAGCCCGGCCGGCATCGGCGCGCTGGGGCGGCCCGGCTGGCATATCGAGTGCTCGGCGATGTCGATGGCGACGCTGCTCGAGCCATTCGGCGGCGGCCTCGAATGCGACGACCCGAGCCGCAATATCTTCGACATTCACGGCGGCGGCGTCGACCTCGTCTTTCCTCACCACGAGAACGAGATCGCGCAATCCTGCTCGGCGTTTCATTCGTCCCGCATGGCGAACTTCTGGATGCATAATGGTTTCCTGCAGGTCGAAGGCGAGAAGATGTCGAAGAGCGCCGGCAACTTCGTCACCATCCACGAACTTCTCGACACGGGAAAATTCGGCGGCCGCAAGTGGTCCGGCGAGGCGCTGCGGCTCGCGATGTTGCGCGCGCACTATCGCCAGCCGATTGACTGGACGGTGAAGGCGCTCGAGGAGGCGGAGGGGACGCTCGATCGATGGTATGAAATGGTCGGCGATGTCGAACTGGCGAGCGAGATTGCGCCGGGTGTGCTCGACGCGCTGGCCGACGATCTGAATACACCGGAGGCCGTGGCGAATCTCCACCGTCTTGGCGGGCAAACCTCTTCGCCCGAACATCTCAAGGCGAGCGCCAATCTCCTCGGCCTCCTGCAGCAAACGCGATCCGAGCGTCAGGCGACGGCCCTGAGCGAGGCGAAGATCGATGCCGCCAAGATCAACGCAATCGTCGCCGAACGCTCACAAGCGCGCGCGGCGCGGAATTGGGCCGAATCCGACCGACTACGCGACCGTCTTGCCGGCCTCGGCGTCGCCATCAAGGACAATAAGGACGGCGCCACGACCTGGGAGCTCAAGCGATGAGCGCCGTCTCGCTTCGTCCCTATCTGCCAGCCGACGCGCGCCGCTGCGCCGAAATCTTCCGCTCGAGCATCGACGAGCTCGCAGCGGATGACTACGACGAGGACCAGCGCGAGGCCTGGGCCTCACGCGCCGACGATGAGCAGGCGTTCGGCGCTAAGCTGAGCGGGGCCTTGACCTTGCTCGCCGTGATCGACGGCGCGGTCGCAGGCTTCGCCAGCCTGAAGGGAGCCGAGGAGATCGACATGCTGTTCGTCGATCCGGAGTTCGCTCGGCAGGGCGTTGGCCGCACGCTGGTCGACGCCTTGACGAAGCTGGCCCAAGCGCGCGGGGCGAAACGCCTGACCGTCGAGGCGAGCGATGTCGCGAAGCCCCTCTTCGAGCGCCAGGGCTTTACGTCTCAGCAACGCAATCTTGTCCGCGTCGGCGATCAATGGCTCGCCAACACCACCATGACCAAGAGTTCTGGCGGGCGACTCCACGCCTCCGACGCGGCATTGAAGAAGCTCATGGCCCGAGAACGCCTCTACCTGTTCGACACAACGATGCGCGACGGCGCGCTGACCACCGGCGTCGACTTCTCGCTCGACGACAAGCGTCATATCGCCGCCATGCTTGACCGCCTCGGCGTCGACTATGTCGAAGGCGGCTATCCGGGCGCAAACCCGCTGGACACCGAATTCTTCAAAAAGAAGCCCACCAACCGCGCCCGATTCTGCGCCTTCGGCATGACCAAGCGCCCGGGCCGTTCGGCGGCAAACGATCCGGGCGTAGCCGGCCTTCTCGCCGCGGACGCCGACGCGATCGTCTATGTCGCCAAGTCCTGGGATTATCATGTCCACGTGGCGCTCGGCTGCACCCTCGACGAGAATCTCGAGGCCATCGCCGACAGCGTGAAGGCCGCGGTCGCCGCGGGCCGCGAGGCGATGGTGGACTGCGAGCATTTCTTCGACGGCTACAAGGCCAATCCGAAATATGCCCTTGCTTGCGCTCGCGCCGCGATCGACGCAGGCGCGCGCTGGGCGGTGCTGTGCGACACCAACGGCGGAACGTTGCCTGACGAGATCGAACGCATCGTCGGCGAGGTCGCGCGCGTCCTTCCCGGCGACAAACTCGGCATCCATGCGCACAACGACACCGGCAACGCGGTCGCCAATTCGCTCGCCGCGATCCGCGCCGGCGCGCGGCAGGTGCAGGGGACGCTGAATGGTCTCGGTGAGCGCTGCGGCAACGCCAATCTTGTCAGCCTCATCCCCACATTGGCCTTGAAGGAAGAGCTCAACGAGCGTTTCGAGATCGGCGTGACGGCCGAGGCTTTGCGCGAGATCACCCATGTGTCGCGGACCTTCGACGAATGGCTCAACCGCGCGCCAAACCGGCATGCTCCCTACGTTGGCGCGTCGGCCTTCGCCACCAAGGCCGGCATTCACGCGTCCGCCCTCGCCAAGGACCCACGCACTTACGAGCACGTTCCGCCTGACAGCGTCGGCAACCAGCGCGCTGTCCTTGTTTCGGATCAGGCGGGACGCTCCAATCTCCTCGCTGAACTCAATCGGCTTGGGGTCGAAGTTAAAGCTGATGACCCGCGCCTTGGGCGCCTGCTCGACGAGGTCAAGGCACGCGAAGCGCAGGGTTTCGCCTATGAAGCGGCCGACGCGTCATTCGAGCTTCTGGCGCGCAGCGTGCTCGGAGGCGTGCCGGAATATTTCGCCGTCGACAGCTTTCACGTCGGCGTCGAGCGGAAGGTTGTCGCGCCCGGCGTCACCTATTCAGCTTCACAGGCGGTGGTGAAGATCCGCATTGGCGAGGAGCGGCTCATTTCCGCAGCCGAAGGCAACGGCCCGGTCAATGCGCTGGATCTCGCTTTGCGCAAAGACCTCGGCGTCTATCAGAAATATATCGAGAACCTCGAATTGCGCGACTATCGCGTGCGCGTCTTCCAGGGCGGCACCGACGCGGTGACGCGCGTCCTGATCGAGTTCGGCGATGGAAACGGAGACACCTGGTCGACGGTCGGGGTGTCCGGCAATATCATCGACGCCTCGTTCCAGGCTTTAGTCGACGCGATCACCTATCGGCTGCTCAAGGTCGGCGTGGCGGCGCAATGAGGCGGTCTCGGCCCTCCCATCGTCGCAATAAACAATTCATAAACCAGTCCGTCGGCAAAGTGGCGGGAGCTCGTCGACAAGGCTCTTCATAGGGAACAATCCGGAAAAGCTGGGCGTTTTTTGAAATGAAGACAAGGACATCAACCGGAGGACTGTAATGCGAGTTGCTTCCTGGGCTTCGATAGCCGCCGTTTCAACACTGGTCGCCGGCTCTGCCGAGGCAATGCCGACCCCCGCGCCGTACCGCGCTGAGTCGGGAATTACTCTGGCCGCCGGCGGATGCGGATACGCCTACCACCGCAACGTCTACGGCGCGTGCGTGCCGAACGGCTACGGGGGTGTCGTCGTGGCTCCCGGATTTTATGGCGCCCCCGGATGGCACGGCGGTTATTACGGGGGCGGCTGGCATGGCGGCTACTATCACGGCGGGGCGTGGCATGGGGGCGGGTGGCATGGCGGGACGTGGCATGGGGGCGGGTGGCATGGCGGCGGGGCTCACTGGCATGGCGGCGGGGCTCACTGGCACGGCGGCTACCACCGATGATCCGTCGCTGAGCTCATCGACTTGAGCCGGAGCTCCCGGCTCGAGCTTGAAACAGCATTGGTCCCTTCTGAAGACTCCTGAAACGCCTCGTGGCCTTGGCGCTACGAATGTCCTAACGGCGCGTTAACGGCTTAGTCTGCAGTTTTTCGAGCGGCGCTTCGAATCGGCGCGTGAAACTCGAGCCTCCCGAATGGCGCACGGCGGCCTGCTCGTCCTCCTCACCTTCGTCGCGCTGCTTTGCGCCGCCGGCGTAGGGATGTATTTGCACGACCGGCTTGGGGAGCGACATCGGACAAGCGAGACGGTGGACCATGTCCGGCTGGTCGTTTCAATTCTCGTCACCTTCACCGCCTTGGTGCTGAGCCTTCTGCTCTCGGAAGTCAAAGGCACATTCGACACATTCGACGCTCGGCTCCGCTCCTTTGCCGGCGATCTCACCAACCTCGACATCCATCTCCGGGAATATGGGCCAGACGCTGAGCCAATCCGCGCGACGCTGCGAAAGTATGTCGCCGCCGCCATCGCTGACAGTTGGCGGGATGAGGCGCAGCCGCCGGGCGACTACCCGCAATTCATCGATGAGACCGGCGTTGAGCGCGAGGAACTCGGCGCTCTTCTCATCCAGGTCGATACAGCAATCCATAAACTGGACCCGCCCGATCGCTTCAGGCAACGGCTGACAGACGCCCTGTCCAACCAGATCGACGAGGCGTTGCGTGCTCGGCGCCAGTTGCTCGAGACGTCGCATGTGACGATTGCCTGGCCGCTCATGCTCGCGATGTGCGCTTGGCTCGGGGTCGTCTTCGGCGTCTTTGGCCTGCTCTCGCCGCGCAACGCGGTCGTCTATCTGTCGATCACGATCTGCGCGATCTGCGTCGCCTCCGCTGTCTTTCTCATCGACGATTTCGATTCGCCGCTCGACGGAACGTTACGGGCCCCAAGCGATTCCCTGCGCACGACCCTGAGCCACATCGACGCGCCATAGAAAGCAGCCACCGTTTCTTGTGTGGCGCCCGCGGGAATAAACCGCGCCCCCGCCGAGTCCACTCCTTTGACGGCGCTTTTCGCCGCAAAAGGAGAGAGTCATGGCGTACGATCACGCCAACCTTGACCGCCGACATTCCGCGCAGGGGCTCGGCCAACTCTCCCACTTCGGCCGGCGCGAGGAACGGCGCCTGCGCCAGGACAGAAGGCCGTGCCGGCGGGCGGATTGCGCAAATGGCCGGGTGTCCGAGAGGTATCCACGCGCCCACGTCCACTGAGCCCGCCGCAACCGAGCTCGAACCTATCCTAAGGTGCATCGATGAAACTCTTTCGCTGTCTCGAATCCTTCTCCTGCGGCGCCAGTGGTCAGGCGGGCCTCCTCCCACCGCCGAACGCGTCGCGGGAGAGGGAACTTTCGGCTCGACCTCGCGCGGTCACCCACGCCGAGTGGAGAGATGACTGGTCGACGCATGCTGCCGTTCGCCGAAGAGAGAAATACGCCGCCGCCGTGATGCTCGCAGCTGCAATCTCGGCGGCGCTCGCGGAGACCGCCTGGGGCGATGGGCTTGCTGGCGACGCCGCGCGCGGCGCGAGCCCCGACGAGGCCTGTCAGGATGGTCGTTCGCTCGACAACAGCGGCCTCGGGCCTGGGCGTCGCGGCTTGTTCGGGCGCAAGTCTGCTTCGTTGCCCGATTGCGACTATTCGGGCGCGCTCAAATCAGCCAATATCGTGTGGAACGAGGAGACGCTCGACAAGTGGCTGACCGATCCGCAGGCTGTCGCGCCCGACGCCAGGATGTTCTTTCACTTGGACAGCGCGCAGGATCGGGCCAAGGTGATCGCTTCCCCGAAGGAGCGGTCCAAATAAGGCGCGCGCTCGGGGGGTGCGCCGGTTGATCAGCCCACTCGCCGAGCAGCGCTTCCGCGACACCGTGGCGCCCTTGCTCGATGACGCTTACTCACTCGCCAAATGGCTGTCGCAGAGCCCAACCGACGCCGAGGACATCGTGCAGGACGCCGCGCTGCGCGCGCTCCAGGCTCTCTGCACCGTTTCGGTCGATCGGCCGAAACCCTGGTTCCTCGCCATCGTGCGCAACGCCGCCATGACCTTCATGGCCCGCAATCGGCGCAAGACCGTGGCTTACGCTGGCGACATGGCGGATTTGGACTCGCTCGATTTGCGCCAGGGCGATGACGCGGCGCCTAATCCCGAACGGGAGCTAATCGCCCTCGAAGACGGCGAGCGCCTACGCAAGGCGATCGCGGGTCTCCCGTCGCCCTTTTTGGAAACGCTAGTGATGCGCGACATCAACGGCCTCTCTTATCGCGAGATCGCCGAAGCGACGGACACGCCGGTCGGCACGGTGATGTCCAGGCTTGCGCGCGCCCGAGCGATGCTCGCGAAGACCTTGAGGGCTGAGGCATGACTGACCGCGACGTCAACGAGCGGCTTCTGAGAGTCAACGCGGCGCTCGACGGCGAACTCGACGCCATGGGCGCGCTCGAGTTCGAGCGCAAGCTGCGCGATGATCCGTCCCTCGCCGCTGAATATCGGCGGCTCGCTGAGCTTCGTGACGCGGTCCGTCGTCACGCGCCGCGTGAAGCGGCTCCGCGGGCCTTGGCCTCCCGCATCGCCGCGCTGACCGCATCCGCTCCGCCGGCTCCTGCGCTTCAGGCGGCCACGGCGCCGACCGCGACGGTTGTCCCGCTTCGCCCGCGCGCCTGGTTGGACAGCCGCGCGATGGCGATGGCGGCCTCTTTTGCCGTTCTCGGCTTTGCAGTCGGCGCAGGGCTGACGTCGCTGCGCACGCCCGTGGGGTCGAACGATGTCGCGCAACACCTGGTCTCGGATTTTGCGCGCGCCGAGATCGCCGGCCAGCCGTTCGACGTCGCCTCCTCCGACCGGCATACAGTCAAGCCATGGCTCGCCAACCGAACGACCGTCAGCGGAACCATCGTCGATCTCGCGCCGGAGGGTTTCCCGCTAGTGGGCGGCCGCGTGACCATCGTGGACAGGGTCCCAACGCCGACCCTCGTTTACCGCCACAACGAGCATGTCGTTGCGGTGACCGAGCTGCCAGCCGACACCAGGGGCGCACGCGGAACAGGCAAAATCGAAACGATCGACGGCTACCATGTCGCGCGCTGGTCCGACGCGAACCTCGCCCATGTCGCCGTGTCCGACATGGATGAAAAGGCGCTTGGTGAGTTCGTCGAGGCGTTCCGCCGTGGCGAAGATGGCGCTACAACCGAGCCAAGCAAGCCTTAACGCTAGCGGCCGCGCCGCACGCACGGCAGTGTAGCGCTCGGCTGACCGCACAAGTCGCTATACCCTAATGCCTCAAGACCCGGGCGCTCGATTGCCAAACTCTGAGAGCGACAAATTCGTTTGCAGACACGGAATAAATCTCCCTCAATCGAAGTCTCACAAGCAAGACGATCGCAATGCAGACATCGATCGTCGAAGGTGACGAAGGCGCAGAAGCAAAGATTTTCTGCATACGGCGCCCTTAGCTCGACAGAACATTACAATGAACGCTTCTCCCGGAGCGCCCGGCTTTGTCCTAGCGATCCAGCTCTTCGCCCATCCCGCGCTCGGCGCTCCCGGCCACGAGACAGGACATAAGCCGGCCCATCATCGCAAGGCGAACTTCGCCAGCGCCATAGCGCTCGTCAGCCCGACGACGCCTGTCGTGGAGACGCACAAAACCGATGGCCTCAGCCGCAAGGACGAGGACTGCAGCAGGGGCGGCTGCATCGACCACTGACGGCCGAGAAGGCCGTGCGCCGGAGAACCGGCCTGGATGATGCTCGAAGGCGTTTTGTGGCCTCTGGGGCGCCATCGCGCCTTCGAAAGCGTCCGTGATCACACTCCCGTTTGACCAGACCTCAACCGTCGCAGCTTGCCACCGAGGCAGGAAACGGCGAATTCTCCTCCCGATTTCACGCTGGGCAGGAGGACATGGGCGAGGCCTATATCGGAGTGGACGTCGGCACGCTGAGCGCCAGGGCCGGCGTTTTCGATTCGGCCGGGCGGCTGATCGCCAGCGCCCGACGTCCGATCACTGTCTGGCGTGAGCGGGGCGACATCGTCGAGCAATCGTCCGACGATATCTGGAGCGCGGTCGCGGCGGCTGTGCGCGAGGCGGTTGAGGCGTCGGCCCTGCCGCCCGAGGCAGTCCGCGGCATGGGCTTCGACGCGACCTGCTCTTTGGTGGTGCTCGACGGCGAGGCACGACCATTGTCGGTGAGCCCGACCGATTCGCCGGAACGCGACGTGATCGTGTGGATGGATCATCGCGCTATCGAAGACGCCGAGCGCATCGACGCCGGCGGGCATAAGGCGCTGCGCTATGTCGGCGGCAGGATTTCGCCCGAGATGCATGCGCCGAAGCTCCTTTGGCTCGCGCGATGCAAGCCGGAGATCATCGCCAAAGCCGGCCATCTCTTCGACCTCACCGATTTCCTGTCGTTTCGCGCGACCGGATCGCTGACCCGCTCGGCCTGCCCGGCGACGTGCAAGTTCGGCTATCTCGCGCATGAGAACCGCTGGCCGGACGAATTCTTCGACAGCATTGGGCTTGGGTTCCTCAAGGACGACCGTTACGCCCGCATCGGCGCCGCGACCGCTTGGCCAGGCGCGCCGTTGGGCCATGGATTGACGGTTGAGGCTGCCGCGCCCATGGGCCTCCGGCCTGGGACGCCGGTCGGCGCGGGGCTCATCGACGCGCATGCTGGCGCGGCCGGGACATTGGGAGCGCGCGCCGGCGGCAGGGTAGCCGATCCGCGCCGGCGGCTCGCTCTGATTTTGGGCACATCGTCGAGCTGCATGGCGCTTGCCGACGAGCCGCGGTTCGTCGGCGGGATCTGGGGGCCGCATTTCGGCGCCCTGACACCCAATCAATGGCTCATCGACGGCGGACAATCGGCGTTCGGCGGGGCGATCGATCACCTGTTGCGGCTGCATCCGGCCTTTGCCGAATTGTCGGCGCGGGCGGGTCCGCACGTGCTCCACACGCTCGAGAAAGAGATCGTCGCCAGGGCGGGCAGCCTGTCGCAAGCGGCGCTGATCGTGGAGGGACTGCACGTCCTGCCGGACTTCATCGGCAGCCGATCATCGGCGGATGCGGGCGCCCGCGGCGGTGTCATCGGCATGGATCTGCGGGAGGACCCCGCGAGCTTGCAGGAATTCTATGTCGCGGGCCTCTGCAGCCTGGCCTATGGCCTGGCGGACATCATGCGCAAGCTCGAAGCGTCGGGTTATGAATTCGACTCGATTGTCGTCAGCGGCGGCGCCGCGCGCAGTGGCCTGGTGCGCCAGATCATTGCGGACGTGTGCGGCAAGACGGTGGAAATCCCGGAGACTCCTGAGCCGGTGCTCCTCGGCTCGGCGATGGTCGGCGCGGTCGCATGCGGAACGCAGACCATGGTCTCGGCGATGTCGTCGATGTCAAGGATCACCCCGGACGCCATGACGCCCTCCGGCGGGGCGATTGCGGCGTTCCATGCGCGAAAGCGACGGGCTTTCGAGATGCTGCGCCAGACCGAGCGAGACATTCGCGAACTCAATCGCAAATCCCACTGGCCTGAATTGGTCATTTTCGATTGTGATGGCGTGCTGGTTGACAGCGAAGTGATCGCGCTCAGCGTCATGCGCCGCAGGCTGGAGGAAGCCGGCCTTCGCCTTACCGATCAGGAAACGCGCGAACGCTTCCTGGGGCGTCGGCTCGATTCGTCTCTGCATAAAATCGAAACCGAACTTGGGGAGCCATTGCCCGGCGCTTTTCGCGATGATTTTTCGCGCGAGATTCTCAGCGCCTTCGCGCGCGAACTGAAGGGCGTCGAAGGCGTGCGGCAGGCTGTCGAAGGTTTGCACACGCGTGTATGCGTCGCCTCCTCGAGCGGACATGAGAGATTGCGCCTGTCGCTTCGCGTGGCCGGCTACGAGACAATGTTCGCTCCCAACATTTTTTCCGCCGCCGACGTCGCGGAGGGAAAACCAAGTCCGGATCTCTTTCTGCATGCGGCGAGCGCGATGGGCGTCGAGCCGAAAGACTGCCTTGTGATCGAAGACAGCGTTGCGGGTGTCGTCGCCGCACGCGCAGCGGGCATGGCCGTGTTCGGGTTTGTCGGCGCGAGCCATTTCTCGCCTCTTGATGAAGGAACGCATTTGACCGGAGCCGGCGCCGAACTTCTCTTCGACGATATGGCGCGGCTGCCTGATCTCGTCGCGGCGCGAGCCGCGTCGCGAGACGGGGGCTGAGGCGATGGTGCGCAAGTCGGATCATGATGGTTTGCGACTCGACGAGGCGGCTCGCGCCGGATGGCTCTATTACGTCGCAGGCAACACCCAGGACGAGATCGCGCGCAAGCTCGGCATTTCGCGTCAAGCGGCGCAGCGCCTGGTGTCACTGGCGATCAGCGAGCGGCTCATTAAGGTAAAACTCGACCATCCGATCGCGCGCTGCATGGAGCTCGCGGCTGCGCTCAAGCTACGTTACGACCTGCGGTTCTGCGAGGTCGCGCCGACCGATCCGGGTTCGACTTCGTCGACGCTTGGCATCGCTCAAGCAGCCGCGGCGGAATTCGAACGTTGGCTGCGCCGCTCGGAGCCCGCGATCATCGGCATCGGCACGGGCCGCACGATGCGCGCCGTCGCCGACCAGTTGCCGGCGATGGAATGCCCGCAGCACAAGCTGGTCGCGCTGGTCGGCACCACCAAGACCGACGGCTCGGCGTCATTCTACGATGTCATCATTCGCGTGTCGGACAGCGTGCGCGCGCCGCACTATCCGATGCCGCTGCCGGTCATCGCTCGCTCGGTCGACGAGCGCGAGCTCCTGACCAGCCTCGCCTCGGTGAAGAGTATTTTTGACCTTGTCGAACGGACCGACGTCAGTTTCGTCGGCGTCGGCGCGGTCGGCGACTCGGCCCCCCTCGTGCAGGACGGCATCATCACGCGCCAGGAAGCCGAGGCTTTGCGCCATCTCGGCGCGGTCGGAGAGATCACCGGCTGGGCATTCGACGCAGCGGGAAAAGTGCTGGCGGAAGGCTCCAATCTCCGGGTCGCGGCGGCGCCGCTCAGGCGCGCCGACAACCGGCTCGTGATCGGCGTCGCGATGGGGCCGTCGAGGCGCGCGCCGCTGCGCGGAGCGCTTGCCGGCAAGCTCATTTCCGGCCTGGTGACCGACGAGTCGACGGCCGAGCACCTGCTGCAGGGATGACTTGCGAAAAAAAGATGCCGACATATCAATTTATTGTGGACGGGCGCCGCTCTTCTGAGCAAGTCGGCGACAAACCGGATTGACATGCGCGCAAAGATGTGGCGAATATTCGCCCGCTAGCTTGGCAAATGCCCATATCGGCATGCCGGACGGAGGAAACGCTATGAAGGTTCACACGATGGGCCTGCTCGGGGCGGTCGCGCTCGCGGGCTTCTCGCTCCCAGCCTTTGCCGACACCACGCTGACCATCGCCACAGTCAACAATGGCGACATGGTTCGCATGCAGGGTCTGACCGCCGATTTCACCAAGGCCAATCCCGACATCAAGCTCAATTGGGTCACGCTTGAAGAGAACGTGCTACGCCAGAAGGTGACGACCGACATCGCCACTCACGGCGGCCAGTTCGACATTCTGACCATCGGCACCTACGAGGTTCCAATCTGGGCGAAAAAGAAGTGGCTCATCTCGCTCGACAAGCTCGGTGCCGACTATGACGTCGACGATCTTCTTCCCGCCATCCGCTCTGGCCTCTCGGCCGATGGTAAGCTTTACGCCGCGCCGTTCTACGGCGAAAGCTCCTTCGTCATGTACCGCACCGACCTGATGGAGAAGGCCGGCCTCAAGATGCCCGAGAAGCCCACCTGGGATTTCATCCGGCAGGCCGCGGACAAGATGAATGACAAGGCTGGCGGCGTCTACGGGATCTGCCTGCGCGGCAAGCCGGGCTGGGGCGAGAACATGGCTTTCCTGACCGCCATGTCCAATTCCTTCGGCGCACGGTGGTTCGACGAGAAATGGGAGCCCGCAGTTCAATACGCCCGAATGGAAAAAGACGATCGAGTTCTACGTCTCGCTGATGAAGGCCGACGGTCCTCCCGGCGCATCGTCGAACGGCTTTAACGAGAACCTCGCCCTGTTCAACGACGGCAAGTGCGGCATGTGGATCGACGCCACGGTCGCGGCCGGATTCGTGACCGATCCGAAGCAGTCGAAGGTTTCCGATAAGGTCGGCTTCGCGCTCGCTCCGAACAACGGACTTGGAAAGAGCGCCAACTGGTTGTGGGCGTGGTCGCTGGCTGTCCCTGCCGGGACGAGCAAGGCCGAGGCGGCTGAGAAGTTCGTTTCATGGGCGACCAGCAAGCACTACACCGACTTGGTCGCCGCGAAGGACGGCTGGGCGCGCGTTCCGCCGGGAACCCGCACTTCGCTGTACAAGAACCCTGACTATCTGAAAGCAGCCCCGTGGGCCCAGATGACGCTCGAGTCCATCGATTCGGCTGATCCGCTCCATCCGACGGTGAAGCCGGTTCCGTACACCGGCGTGCAGTTCGTCGCGATCCCCGAATTCCAGGGAATGGCCACGGACACCGGGCAGGACTTCTCGGCCGCTCTCGCCGGAACAATGACCGTCGACGAGGCGCTCGCGAAGGCCCAAGCGAGCGCGACCAACGTGATGAAAAAGGCCGGCTACATCAAGTGAGCTAAAAGCCGCTTCCCCGCCGCTTTGCGTCGCGTACTTCACGCGAGGCGGCAGGAAGGGGTGTCCTCCCGCCCCGCCCCCTTCTCGTTCGCGAGAAGGGGGGAGGCGAGGGGCTTAGGAATCAAGAAGAACGCGCCGGCGACCACAACGGGCGACTCACGCGCAAACGGGAGGAAAGGGCCGCAACGATGGCGACGCAGCAAACGGCGACAGCGGGTCGCGCTCTCGTTTCACCATCGGTCATCCTGCTCTTCATCTGGATGATCGTGCCTTTGGTGATGACGCTCTACTTTTCGACGCTGCGCTACAGCCTGCTTGACCCCGATAACACCGGCTTCGTCGGGCTGCAAAACTATGCCTCGTTCCTCACCGACCCGGATTTCCTGACCGCGCTTCTCAATACGTTGATCCTCGTGATCTCCGTGCTCGTCATCAGCGTTGGCGGGGGCATGCTGGTCGCTTTGCTGATGGACCAGCCGGTGTTCGGGCTGAATGTGCTGCGGCTCATGGTGATCGCGCCGTTCTTCGTCATGCCGACGGTCAGCGCGCTGGTGTGGAAAAACCTTTTGATGAACCCGGATTCCGGATTGTTCGCCTGGATCGCCCGGTCGCTCGGTTTTCAGCCGATCGTATGGTTCACCAACTGGCCCATGCTGTCGATCATCATCGTCGTTTCCTGGGAGTGGTTGCCGTTCGCGAGCCTCATCCTCCTCACTGCGCTGCAGTCGCTTGACGAGGAGCAGAAGGAGGCGGCCTCGCTCGACGGCGCGGGCCCGTTCTCCTATTTTGGCTATATAGTCCTGCCGCATATCGCGCGCGCGATCACCGTCGTCATCCTGATCGAGACGATTTTCCTTCTCAGCGTATTCGCGGAAATCTACGTCACCACCTCCGGGGGACCGGGCGTCGCCACGACGAACATCCCCTTCCTTGTCTACAAGCAGGCGCTGCTCAACTTCGATGTCGGCAGCGCTTCTGCGGGCGGCATCGTCGCCGTCATTCTCGCCAACATCGTCGCGATCTTTCTGATGCGCATCATCGGCAGGAACCTGGAGGGCTGAACGATGGCCATAAAGAAAACCGCGGGCCAGCGCATCGGCGTGACGATTCTCGCCTGGGTCGTCGCCTTCCTGATCTTCTTCCCGATCCTTTGGACTTTCATCACCAGCTTCAAGAGCGAGCTTGACGCCATCGCCATGCCGCCGAAGTTCCTGTTTTTCAACTGGACGCTGGAGAACTACGTCGATGTCCAGCAGCACTCGAACTATCTCAAGTTCGCCTTCAATTCGGTGGTGCTCTCGGTCGGCGCGAACCTGGTCGGTCTCCTGATCGCCGTTCCCGCCGCCTGGTCGATGGCGTTCGCGCCAAGCAAACGCACCAAGGACCTCTTGATGTGGATGCTGTCGACCAAGATGATGCCCGCGGTCGGCGTCTTGGTGCCGATCTACCTCCTGTTCAAGGATCTGCACCTGCTTGACAGTCTGATCGGCATTGGGCTCGTCTTGATGCTCCTCAACCTGCCGCTTTTGATCTGGATGCTCTACACCTATTTCAAGGAGATCCCGAACGACATCCTTGAAGCTGCGCGCATGGACGGAGCGTCGCTTTTGAATGAGATCGTGTATGTGCTGACGCCGATGGCGGTCCCAGGCATCGCCTCGACCATGCTGCTCGCGATCATCCTGTCGTGGAACGAGGCGTTCTGGACCCTCAATCTCACGACATCGAACGCCGCGCCGCTCACCGCCTTCATCGCTTCTTACTCCGCGCCGGAAGGCTTCTTCTGGGCCAAGCTTTCGGCTGCCTCAACGCTCGCCATCGCGCCAATCCTCATCCTCGGCTGGTTCTCGCAGAAACAGCTGGTCCGGGGCCTGACATTCGGCGCGGTCAAATGATCCCGCAATAAGGAATTGCCGCCATGGGAAGCATTCAACTGAAAGACGTGCGAAAGGCGTTCGGCGCAGTCAGCATCATCAATGGGATCGATCTCAATATCGAGAACGGCGAGTTCGCAGTGTTCGTCGGGCCGTCTGGTTGCGGCAAGTCAACCCTTCTGCGCCTCATCGCCGGTCTCGAGGACGTGACCTCCGGACAGGTGCTCATCGACGCCAAGGACATGACCAATGTCGGTCCCGCGCAGCGCGGGCTCGCCATGGTGTTCCAGTCCTATGCGCTCTATCCGCATATGAGCGTGCGCGGCAATATCGCCTTCGCGCTCAAGATGGCCGGACAGAAAGCCGACATCATCGAGCAGAAGGTGCGCAAGGCGGCGACGACCCTGAACCTCACCGATTACCTCGATCGCAAGCCGCG
Organism: uncultured Alphaproteobacteria bacterium; assembly: GCA_963820095.1. Taxonomy (GTDB): domain Bacteria; phylum Pseudomonadota; class Alphaproteobacteria; order Rhizobiales; family Beijerinckiaceae; genus Roseiarcus. The sequence continues at coordinate 146,917 of CAWFZA010000021.1, read as the reverse complement.
TCAGCTTTCCGGTGGCCAGCGCCAGCGCGTCGCGATCGGCCGCGCGATCGTGCGCGAACCGAAGGCGTTCCTGTTCGACGAGCCGCTGTCCAATCTCGACGCGGCGCTGCGTGTGCAGATGCGGGTCGAGATCGGCGAGCTTCACGAGGCGCTCAAGACAACGATGATCTATGTCACCCACGATCAGGTCGAGGCGATGACGATGGCCGACAAGATCGTGGTGCTCGACCGAGGTTCGGTCGCGCAGATCGGCACGCCGCTCGAGCTCTACAACAAGCCCAATGGCCTCTTTGTCGCGGGCTTCATCGGCTCTCCGACGATGAACCTGATCAAGGGCGCGCCGGCCACCAAGCGCGGTGCGGAGACGATCGGCATCCGACCGGAACATGCGGACATCTCGACCACTGCGGGCGAGTGGCCAGCGAAGGTGCGCCTCGCCGAGCATCTTGGCTCCGATACATTTGTACACGCTGAGGCGGATGGCATGGGGCAACTGACCCTGCGTCTGGAAGGCGAGGCGCCGCTCACGCCGGGCCAGACCGTCTATGTCACGCCTCGCGAGGCGCACCTGCATCGTTTCGACAAGGACGGCAGAAGGATCAACTGACGGCGGCGAGCTGCGAACGCGTCAGTTCCTGGTTTGACTTGATGAATGGATTCGAATCATGAGCGTCAAACTCTCGGCGGCGGCGCTTGCGCGCCTGCCCGCAGGCGTTGCGGCTCCGAAATATCCACGCTCTGACCTTCGCGCCGGCATCGTTCATTTTGGCGTCGGCAATTTTCACCGCGCGCATCAGGCGGTCTATCTCGACGACCTATTCAACGCTGGCCGCGATCACGACTGGGCAATCGTCGGGACGGGAGTGCGAGATCCGGATGTCGCGATCCGTGAGAAGCTCAAGGAACAGGACTGGCTGACGACCGTGGTCGAGCAAGAGGCGGAGACCACCAATATTCGCGTCACCGGTTCGATGATCGATTTCGTTCGGCCTTATGACGCGCCGGCTTTGCTCGACGCGATTTCCAAACCGGATATTCGCATCGTCTCGCTCACCGTCACGGAAGGTGGATACTACATCTCGCCGGCGACGCAGCATTTCGATCCCGCCCATCCCGACATCGTCCATGACGGGCGGCATCCGGACGCTCCGAGGACCGCATTCGGCCTCATCGCCGCAGGGCTCAAGCGTCGGCGCGCCGAGGGGACCGCGCCCTTCACCGTAATGTCCTGCGATAACATTCCGGGCAACGGCCACGTGACCGAGAATGCCGTCGCGGGTCTCGCGGAGCTTGCCGATCCCGAACTTGCGCGCTGGATTCGAGGCCATGTCGCCTTTCCAAATTCCATGGTCGACCGCATTACCCCGGCGACGACCGACCGGGAACGCGCTCTTCTGCGGGACAAGTGCGGGCTTGAGGACAATTGGCCGGTCTTTTGCGAAGAGTTCCGGCAATGGGTGTTGGAGGACAAGTTTCCCGCGGGGCGGCCGGCGCTCGAGACCGTCGGGGTAACGTTCACGTCGGACGTATCGCCATATGAATTGATGAAGATCCGAATCCTCAACGGCGGCCACGCCGCAATCGCCTATCCGGCGGGGTTGCTCGACATTCACTTCGTCCATGACGCGATGGAGGATAAGCAGATCGGCCCCTTTCTCGAAAAGCTGACCAAGCGCGAGATCCAGCCGGTCGTACCGCCACCACCCAACACCAAGCTCGACGACTATCGAGAACTCATTGCGCGCCGCTTCGCCAATCCGAAGATTGCCGACACGATCCCGCGTCTCTGCTTCGACGGCTCGAACCGGCAGCCGAAATTCATTCTGCCTTCCGTCTCGGATCGGCTGAAGGCAGGCGGGTCCTTCCGGGGTCTCGCTCTCGTGTCGGCCCTATGGTGCCGCTATTGCTATGGCGAGACCGAGAGCGGCAAGGAGATCGCGCCCAACGATCCGAGCTGGGAGCGTATCCAGATCGCTGCGAAGCAAGCCCGAAACGATCCGCGCGCTTTTCTTGCGCTGCGTGACATCTTCGGCAGGCTCGCGGAAGAACCCGCCTATGTCAGCGCCTTTTCCAGCGCGCTCTCCGCGCTCTGGTCTGACGGCGTTCGCTCGACGCTCTCCGACTATCTGTCGGCGGCTGGATAAGCTGACGATATCGCCTCGGAGGCTTCCGGCCCATGTATCTCGATCGCTTCAATCTCAAAGGTCGTGTCGCGGTCGTCACCGGCGGCGCGCAGGGGATTGGCCTCGCCTGCGTGGAGGCCTTGTCGGAAGCGGGCGCTTACGTCTACATCGCCGATCGCAACCTGGAGATCGCTAGGCAAGCGCGGACGGCGATGAAAGCCAAAGGCTACGCCGGCGACGTCATCGAGATGGAAGTCACCGACTCCAAGGAGGTCGACGCCGCTGCGGCGCGGGTGATGTCGGAAAAGGGCCGCGCTGACATTCTGGTTTGCAATGCCGGTATCGCGCGATCGGAGACCCCGGCGGAAGATGTCACCGACGAGCACTGGCTGAACGTCATCGACGTCAATCTCAACGGCCTCTTCTGGTGTTGCCGGGCGTTCGGCAGGCCCATGCTGGCGGCGGGTCGCGGCTCGATCGTCAATGTCGGCTCGATGTCCGGCTACATCGTCAACAAGCCGCAGCCGCAAGCCTATTACAATGCTTCGAAAGCGGCCGTCCATCATCTGACGAAATCGCTTGCGGCCGAATGGGGCGCGCGTGGCGTACGGGTTAACGCTGTCGCTCCGACCTATATCAACACAGCCATGACCGCGCTCGGCAAGACCAATCAGCCGATGTTCGACGCCTGGATCGACGGCACGCCGATGGGGCGCATGGGCGAGCCGGATGAGATCGCTGCCCTGGTGCTTTTTCTCGCCTCCGACGCCTCGAGCCTGATGACCGGGTCGATCGTGCTGGCTGACGGCGGCTATACCTGCTGGTAAGGATAGGGCGACGTCAGCAGCAGGTAGGGAGCGATATGGATCTCGGGCTCAAGGGGAAAGTGGCCGTCGTCACTGGCGGCAGCGTTGGCATTGGTCTTGCGATCGCCGAGGGCCTCGCGGCCGAGGGCGTCGACATCGTGATCGCGGCCCGGAACGTCGAGCGGGTCCGCAGCGAGGCGAGCCGCATCGCGAAGGCCTTCGGCGTCCGAGCGGAGGGCGTCGCCTGCGACGTCGCGACGCGCGAGGGGACGGAGGACCTCGTCGCCGACGTCAAGCAACTCTTCGGCGGCGCCGACATCCTCATCAACAACGCCGGCACCGGCAGCAACGAGACGGTGATGGAGGCGCCTGACGAGAAATGGCAGGCCTATTGGGATCTACACGTGATGGCCGCGGTGCGGCTCGCGCGCGGCCTTGCGCCGTTGATGAAGGCGCGCGGCGGCGGCGTCATTCTGCACAACGCTTCGATCTGTGCCGCTCAGCCCCTTTGGTACGAGCCGATCTATAACGTCACCAAGGCGGCGCTGATGATGTTCTCGAAGACGCTTTCGACCGAGCTTATCGGCGACAACATCCGCGTCGATTGCGTCAATCCTGGTCTCATCCTGACCCCGGATTGGATCAAGACGGCAAAGCAACTCACGGCCGACAAGGGCGGAGACTATGAGGGCTATCTCGACAGCGTCGCGCGCGAACATGCGCCGATCAAACAATTCGCCAGCCCACAGGAACTGGCGAACTTCTTCGTCTTTCTCTGCTCCGACCGCGCCAGCTATTCCGTCGGCTCAACTTATTACGTTGACGGGGGAATGCTGAAGTCGGTCTGAGCTGTTACACCGCGCAGCTGCGAGCGGGATTCAGTGACGGCTCCGGGCCTCGGGCCGCGGGGCCGCGGCTTGGGCCGCCGCCAGACGGATCAGATTGGTGACGCCGACTACCCCTGGAACGCTCTTGGCGTCAAACTCCGCGCATGTGCGCTGATAGGGCAGGTCCACCAGTCCGGAGACCGTCACCCAGCCGTTCTCGACGTCAACGTTCAGGCGGTCCCGAGGGACCGCGAGATCCCAATGGAGCGCGTTCAAAACGCGCATACGCAGGTCTTCGCTCAAGAGCCGCATCTGCACCTCCCGGCGTCAAGGTGCTCTTCCAAGCTTCTAGACTGTCAACGATCGCCTTCGAGACTCGTCCGTCCGGTCCTTGCCGCTAGGTGGAAGGATAGCGTGTTAGTGCAGCGGAATTTTGACAGGGCCGCGCGCCAGACGAACCCAAATCTGTCTAATCAGATCTGCGCCCGCGGCTCGGACTCCACGAACACCCCCTCGTCCACATCCATCGCATTGCCGCGCCAAATGACGTTGCGGCCCGACCAGCCTCCCGCCCACAGGAACGGCAGGAGGACGTCGCGCGTAAACCAAGCTGCGGGACTTCGCCACGACAGCGGCCAGCCGGCGACGAAAGCAAGGATGGCCTCGGCTCCGTAACAGAATAGAGCCGCGATGGCGACCCCGACCACCGGGTCCATCCCGAAGACGGGAGCAGCGACCGCGGCGGCGAGCAGAGTGAGAAGGCTGGTCGTCAGGATTTCCGGAGCGAAAAAGAACGGAAAGGTGGCGCGCCTCAGCCGCGCCCAGCGGAGCTGCCGCGACCAGACATCGCGCAGCCGGCGCCGGCCGAGCGGCTGCTGGAAGGGGCGGTCGACGAGATGGGCGTTGAACCCTTGCGCTCGGATGACCTTCGTCGCCGCCGCGTCTTCCGCGATTTCCGCCGCCAAAGCTTCAATGCTTCCGCCTGCTTCCAATATCTCCCGACGCCAAAGCATGGTCTTGCCCTGGGCGAAGCCATAGCCGCAGGATTCGCCTGCATATTGCCAACGCGCCTGATAGGTGTTGAGAAAGGCGCACTCGATCTCGGCGGCGAAGAACTCGGGTTGAGAGCCGATCGGCGGGGCGCAGACAATGCCGCTGTTCGAGCGCCAACGCGCAAGCAGACGCTGAATGTAGTCGACCGGCATCAACACATTGGAATCGGCGATAATCACCCAATCGTAGCGCGCCGTCTTCCATCCCTTGACGACATTGTTGAGTTTGGGGTTGGCGCTGATCCGATCATCGCCGATCAACAGGCGCGCCAGCCGATCGGGGTTGGCCGCGATCGCGCCGCGCACCAGAGGGGCGATCGGGTCATCCCCGCTCGCGAGGCAGAAGATTATCTCATAACTAGGGTAGTCGAGCGCGAAGATCGACCGCAGCGTCTCGCGCGAAAACGTCTCGACGCCGCACAGAGGCTGCACGATTGTGACGCTTGGCGCGTCCCTGGGCGGGGGCATCGAGGGCCCGGATCGCCGCCTGCACCGCCGGGCGGCGAGCACGACGCTGAGCCCATGCATCCCCGCGCTGGTAGCGCAAATCCCCGCCGCCAGGGCGCCTATAGTCATGGGACCAGACTACCCAAATCACAAGGCCTTGTCACACCATATTGCGGCGATCGCACGACGCTTCTATGAAGGCGAATGGCCTCTCTTCCGGTGGTCCGGTTCGCGCCGTCGCCGACCGGCCGCATCCATATCGGCAACGCCCGCACCGCTCTGCTCAACTGGCTCTTCGCCCGCCGCCGCGGCGGGACGTTCATCCTGCGCTTCGACGACACGGATCTCGAGCGCTCAAGGGCGGAATACGCCGACGCGATCGAGGCGGATCTGGAATGGCTTGGGATTCGGCCGGACCTCGTGCGCCGCCAGTCGGAGCGCATGGCGGCCTATGAAGAGGCGGCCGAAAAGCTCAAGGAACTAGGCCGGTTGTATCCGGCCTATGAAACCGCCGACGAGCTCGACCGGCGCCGCAAGCGGCAGCAGGCGCGCGGCCTGCCCCCGATCTATGACCGTGCCGCCTTGCGCCTTACGGTGGACGAGCGGACCGCGCTCGAAGCCTCAGGCCGCAAGCCGCATTGGCGGTTTCGCCTGGAACCCATGACCGTGCGCTGGGATGACCTGGTCCGCGGCGAGAGCCACATCGATTGCGCCTCGCTCTCCGATCCGGTCCTCCGCCGCGAGGACGGAACCTACCTCTACACGCTGCCCTCGGTGGTCGACGACATCGATTTCGGCGTGACGCACGTCATTCGCGGCGAGGATCATGTCACCAACACCGCCGTGCAGATCCAGATTTTCGAGGCGCTGGCCGGCAAGACGCCAATCTTTGGCCATCACAACCTCCTGACCGACGCCGGCGGCGGGGGTCTGTCCAAGCGCTCGGGGGCACTGTCGATCGGCGCGCTGCGGAGGAAAGGAATCGAGTCGCTCGCCGTCGCCGCGCTGGCGGTGCTGGTGGGCTCGGCCGAGGCGGTGCGGCCGGTCCTTTCGCTTGACGAACTGGCGGACCTGATCGACCTCTCGCATCTCTCACACGGCGCGGCCCGATTTGACGAAACCGAGCTCGAAGCGCTTTCGGCTCGCACGCTGCATCGCTTGTCCTACGCGGCGGTCGCCGACCGGCTGGCGGCGCTCAACCTCGCGGGGCCTAAGGCTGAGGCTTTGTGGCTCGCCATTCGCGGCAACCTTTCGCGCCTCGAGGATGCGGCGGTCTGGGAGCGTGTGACGGAGGGTGAGATCGCCCCGATCGTCGAGGACCCGGACTATCTCAAGCTTGCCGCCTCGTGCGCTCCCGAGGAGCCATGGGACCAGTCGACCTGGGGCGCCTGGACCGCTCGACTCAAGGAGGCGACGGGCCGCAAGGGGCGTGCGCTGTTTCACCCGCTGCGCCTGGCCCTGACGGGCCAGGAGGCTGGCCCGGAGCTCGCGCTTCTCCTGCCGCTGATTGGCCGCGCTAAAGCGCTGGCCCGACTATCCGCACCGGGCGCTTGACCCCGTCGGGTCCGGTGGCTTCCACCATTCGTCCCTGCTTCACGCTGAAGCTCTTCGCGTTTTCCAGGTCGCCGCCCGCGATACCCGACCCTTCGCGACTCACGGTGGCGGCAGCGGCGCTGAGCTTGGTGTCCGCGCCGTTCGCGTCGAGGACCGGAGCGGTCGCCGTGTCGAGCGAAGGTATGGCCGTTGCACCGGCCCCGGGAGCGGGCGGGGCGCCCGGTCCAGCGACCACGGACGCGTTTGGCGCGATCGGCTTGCCCTTCGCGTCCGTGGCGGGTTTCACCTTTGGATCAACGATCGGCCGAGCCATCTCCGCCGATTTCTCGGGCGTCACCAGAATGTCGCGCTTCTCGTGGCCATATCGCGCCTCGGCGTCGGCGAGCGCCTCCGCCCAGCTCTGCCCCTTGCGCCGACACGAGCAGGTGGGGTCGAAGGTTTTCTCGAATTTGCCGGCGTTCGGCAGGTTTGCATAAGGCTCGCCGGTCGGCGACGCGGCTTCTTCGACCGTACCGCCGAACGGGAACGAATAGAGCGCCACATCGGCATTGGGACAGAGGGCCCTGCAGACGTCCTCGAGACTGTCCGCCCGGCTGCCTGCGCCGGAATAGGAAACGGGAAAGAAGCTGCCGTCGCAGGTGCGCACGCAAACCGCATAGGAGCCGGAGTGCGCTTGGACGGGTCCCTTGTCGCCGGAAGGGCCCGACTGGCGCGGCTCGTCACCGTGGTCTTCGAATCGCGCGTCCGTCTGCGATTGGTCAGGGGGAGCCGCGAGCCTGGCCACACCGCCGAACAGAGCCTCGAAGATATTGTTGGGGCCTGATGGCGCGGCATGGCCGCATTCGGCGTTGTAGCGTGCGATCAGCTCGCCGGCGCCGCCGCCGGCGCGCGCTTGCAGCTCGGCGAGATTGGCTTCCATGCGCGAGATTTGGGCGGTGACCTCGCCGCATTGCGGTGGCGGCTCGGAGCCGAAAAACAGGAACTTGCGGTTCCCGCAGCCGAGGGAACCAGCGTAGGCTCTGGTCCGCCCAAGCTCGGCCCGCTGACGTTCGACCGCCGCCTGCGCGCCGCTCGATCCGCGCCGCGCCGCGATCGCTTGCTGCAGCCGTGCGCATTCCGCGTTTTGCGCCACCGCGACGTCCGCGCTGAAAGCGACGATCGAAGCCGCAAGCGCGGCCAGCGCCAAAATCTTGCTGTATCCGAACGCGCTTCCCATGCGTGTGTTCGCCGCCTTCATCCGGTCAATCGCCTCCGCGCCTCGCGATCCTGGGCGCCCGCGCCGCCTTCACTTGAGCGGGCGCCGTTAGAGACCGACATCGCGGCGTGAACAAGGCGACGACCTCAAGGTCGCGCCCGGCCGCTTCATACGGGGTTTCCCCGGAGCACGCCATAGGGATCGCTGACTCTGGCGCCGCAGACACTCATCCGGCCGGCTGTCGCCGGCCTGCTTCTCCCGGGGGGAGAAGGGGTTTCGGAGGCCCTCATCGGGGGCGCTTACGTGTGGTCTCGACCCGCCGGATCAGGCATAATGAGCCGATGGCAGAGACGGACGCGCGCGCGACCAACGCGCCCGAAATCACCGTCAGCGAGCTGGCGAACGCGCTCAAGCGGGCGATCGAAGATCGGTTCGGCTATGTGCGCGTCCGCGGCGAGATCTCCGGCTATCGCGGCCGCCATTCCTCAGGCCACGCCTATTTTTGCCTGAAGGACGCCAATGCGCGGCTCGACGCCGTCATTTGGCGCACCACTCTGCAGCGCATGCGGCTCACGCCCGAGGAGGGCCTCGAAGTCGTCGCGACCGGCCGATTGACCACCTTTCCCGGCAAGTCGACGTACCAGATCGTCATCGAGTCGCTCGAGCTTGCCGGCATCGGAGCGCTGATGGCGCTGCTCGAGGCGCGGCGCAGGAAGCTTGCCGAGGAAGGGCTGTTCGACGCCGCGCGCAAGCGTAAAGTCCCGTTCCTGCCGAGAGTGGTGGGGGTAGTGACGTCGCCGACCGGCGCCGTCATTCGCGACATTCTGCATCGCCTCGCCGACCGCTTTCCGGTTCGTGTCGTCGTCTGGCCGGTGCGTGTTCAGGGCGAGACCTCAGCGGCCGAGGTCGTCGCGGCGATCGACGGCTTCAATGCGCTCCCGTTGGACGGAGCGGCGCCGCGGCCGGATGTGCTGATCGTCGCGCGTGGAGGCGGCTCGCTCGAGGATCTCATGAGCTTCAACGACGAGGCCGTGGTGCGCGCGGCCGTCCGCAGCGCGATCCCGCTCATCGCGGCGATCGGCCACGAGACGGACTGGACGCTCATCGATCACGCGGCCGACTTGCGCGCGCCGACGCCGACCGCCGCCGCCGAATTCGCGGCGCCGGTCCGGGTCGAGCTCCTCGCCGCGATGGCGGATCTGGATGCGCGCCGCCGCGGCGCGATTCTGCGCTTCTCGCACCGCCTCCGCTCTGACTTGCGCTCGCTCGCTCGCGCCCTGCCGGAGGGCGCGGCGATCATAGCCGGGCCACGCCAGCGTCTCGACCGCGCCTCGGACACGCTCGCGCAGCGCATGCGCGGGACGATCGACCAGCGCGCCCTGCGCACGGCTGGTCTCGCCCGAAGTCTCGCGCGCCATTCGCCACGCGCCCATTTCGCGGGGTTACGCGAGCGGCTGAGGGGGCTCAGCGGACGCTTGGCGAGAACGCGGCCGCTCCTCATCGAACGGCCGCGCCGCTCGGCGGAGGCCGTGAGCCGGACATTCGTCCGCGAGGCCGCGCTTCTGGCCAGACGGAGCGGCGAGCAGGCAGCGGCGGTCGAGCGTCTCGCCGCCCGCATGACGCGTGCTTATGACGAACGTCTGCAGACGAGGCGCGCTCAGCTCTTCTCCGCTTGGCAGTTGCTCGGCGCGATGAGCTACCGTGGCGTGCTGTCGCGCGGCTTCGCCCTCGTTCGGGATGAGACGCAAAGACCGCTGTGGCGCGCCGACGAGGTCAAGCAGGCTCAGCGCCTCGAGATCGAATTCGCCGACGGAAAGATCGGCGCGATCGCCGGGGGTCGCGTCGGTCCGCCGCTCGCTCCGCCGGCTCTGCTGCCGCGCCGACGGCCCAAATCGGACAAGGACGGGGAAGGGCAGGGGTCGCTGTTCTGACGGTTATACCGAAGGATGGCAATGTTTGCGGAGCACCAGTCGTCCAGTTGAACTTAAGTGATAAGTGAAACTTGTCACGATCGATTTGGATTGTCTTGGCGCCTTCCCGTTTCGCCGCGAAAACCCCCTCGCAGGAGGGTTGGATTTTCTTGGATTTCCTTGGATTCTCTCGTCCGAAACAAGACTTATCAATGGCTTACGAGGAAAAAGCGACAAAGGTTTTTTCTTGGGCCCTCTTCCGTTCAGCGAGCGTGGAATAGCGCTGATCGAGGCGTTGTGCGGGATTGCTCATGGGGCGACTATAGCGGATATTCTGGTTTTCCGCAATCAAAGTGTTGGCTCTTATGGCGTTCGGCTGGTGGTCGCGGAATTCAGCCCTGGATCGTCATGGCCGCGCTCGTCGTGGCTCGTCGCGGCCATCCACGCCGCCCCGCCGCGATGATCTGGATCGCAAAGGATCGTGTTTCGTATCAGACGCTTATCCTGACGGGACAGTGTTCTCGTGGATGGCCGGGTCGATCCCCGGATCAAGTCCGGGGACGGCCATGATGCTTCATGACCTGTTTCGCCCTCCCCGGGCGCCCGAAACCCAGTGGGCCAACGCGTAACGCGATAAGAGCCAAATTTGTTGGCTCTCATAGCGATACCCGTTGTTTGCCTCTTCGAGCCCGTCGTTCGTTGGCTGGCTTACGCCGCCCTTGTCCAACTCCCCGCCGCCTGCGCTCACAAGCTTACACGAGGTCCGAGCCCGCTCACGATGGCGGACGCTCCTCGGCCTCGCCTCTGTCTCGCGGCGCCCACCCACGATCTCACGCCGCGGTCATACGACGCCCCAGCAGGGTGCACAGCGAGAACTTCAAACTGACGATGGGGCGTGGCGACCCGGAACAAAGACCGGAACGCAGCGTTGGCGCGGCACGATCAACTAAAGGAGTTACCAATGAAAGGCTTCCTGATCGCCGCGCTGTCGGCGACCGCAATTTCCGCGTTTGCAATGGCAGCGCCCGCCGGCGCTCAAGCAACGGCCCCCGGCGCGCCCAAGGGGACGGCCCCGGTGACGATCGAAGGTTACGGCCCGTCGTCGGCCATCGTCTGCGATCAGGCCGGCACGACCTGCTGGCATTCGGTGGACCGGTATGACTATCCGCCAAATGCGAATGTGGTGGTTCATCCGTATGACTGGCGGGCCGACAATGACGCGAACCTCGCCTGGAGAGAGCACACCGGCCGCGGATATTGGCGGGGCGATCAGTGGGAAGCGTTCTGAGTCCCCGACGAGGACGGCTTTGAGGCGGTCAAGCGACCGCCTCCATCTCTGCCGAGGCTATTCCAACAAACCAGTCGCATAGCTGCGGCAGAACCGACCGTTGCCAACAACGGTTCCCCCGGAAGCGCCACGGCGCCTCTTTCCAAAACTTCGAGACGATAAGGAGTCAGACCATGGGGCTTTTTTCCAAGGACATCGAATCGATGGACGATCTGTTCGTTCATCAGCTGCAGGACATCTACTATGCCGAGAAGCGAATCGTCGGCGCGTTGCCGGACATGATCGCCAAGGCGACATCGCCACAGCTGAAATCGGCTCTCGATGCCCATCTTGCGGAGACAAGGAATCACGTCAAGCGGGTCGAGCAGGTGTTCCAGATGCATGGAGCCCAGCCCAAACAGGTCGACTGCCCCGCGATCGACGGCATCATCGAGGAGGCTGATGAGGTCGGCGGCGAGATTGGCGACAAGAGCGTCTTGGACGCGGCGCTTATCGCCTCGGCGCAAGCGGTCGAGCATTACGAGATGGCCCGCTACGGAACCCTGATCGCCTGGGCAAAGACTCTGGGCCGCGCGGATTGCGCCCAGGTCCTGCAGCAAAATCTCGCCGAGGAGAAAGCCGCGGACGAGAAGCTGACGTCGATTGCGGAAGGCAGCGTCAATCGGGCGGCGGCCTGAGCGACGCGGACGAAACCTGGGTAAAGAGCGCCGGTTTGAGTCGAACGCTGGCGATGGTCAATCCATCGCCAGCGCATCCGTTTTGTCGCGTCCGCCAGCGGTCAGCATGTTTTTCCCTGATCCGCCCGGCGCCCGTCCGAAACTCGAGGCTGCGGGAGTGGCGTAACTCAATCAGAGGGAGGCGCGGCGCCTCCAGCGCTGAGCAAGGCGGTTTCACGACCTTCGGCCACGCGAGAGAAAACCGCTGTGGCGGCGCAGAGGAGCGCCAGCGCCGCACCGATCCATGGCAACATTCGGTAGCCAAAGCCAAAAGAGAGAGCAGCGGCGCCGAGCGTCGGGCCGAGCGCGTTGCCGACGTTGAAGGCGGACTGGTTCAGTGTCGAGGCGAGATTCGGCCCGTCGATCGCCTTCCTCACGACCCGGCTCTGCAACGGGACGCACGGCGCCAGGAACAAGAAGCCCCAAAGGACCATAGCGGCGCCAACGAGCGACGCGTTGTCAACCACAGCAATCAGGACGACATAGAAGAGCGCATAGAGGAACGAGAGCGCCGCGACCGACTCCAGTGGCCTCCAGTCGCCAAGTCGTCCGCCGATCATCATGCCTGCCGCGCCGCCGACGCCGAATAGGAGCAGCATGAGAGGCAGGGCATGGGCGGGAACGCGTGTCTCATCCAAAAGGAGCGGCGCGACATAGGTGAAAACGACGAACGTCGAAGCGCAGACGAGAAGGCTCATCGCCATAGCCAGCAGGACCTGCGGACGCCGCAGCGCGACCACTTCTCGTCTCAAACTCGAACCCTCACTGAGAGGGCGCGGGGGCATCCAGAGCTGGAGCGCCACTCCGGCAGCGAGGCCTACGACCGCGAGCATCCAGAAGGCGGCGCGCCATCCAAGCGCGTGTCCGATCGCAGTCGCGGCCGGCACGCCGACAAGGCTTGCAGCGGAGAAGCCCAGCCATACGAGAGACACGGCGCGGGCGCTTCGCTCGGGTGGAACGCTCGAGGCGGCGACGATCGCCGCAATGCCGAGAAACGAAGCGTGTGAAATTGCCGCCAGCACACGCGCGGCCATCAGAAGGCCGTAGTCCGGCGCGACCGCAGCCAGCACGTGACCGGCGACAAAAATCGCGCAGAGCTGCAGAAGAGTCCGCTTGCGCGGCTGCGACGCTGTGATCGCGACGATCGCGGGACCGCCGATGGCGACGCCAACCGCATAGCCGCTGACCAGAAGGCCAGCTCGGGAAATGCTAACGCCGAGATTGGCGGCGATATCCGGCAGCAAGCCGACGACCGCGAACTCGGTTGTCCCGATGGCGAAAGTCGCGAGGAACAGAGCGAACAGCAACGGCGACATGAGGCGGACACCTGCCCTGGAACGCAATCAACGGCAACTCTGTGGCCTCGAGCGCGGATCCGCCAGGGCGGGGAAGGTCGCTGGCTATGAGACGGAGAAGCCGGTGAGCAGGCGAGAGCTTTCGGCGGCGAAGGCGGGGTTCGGCGCGCGTCCCTCCGCGTCGCGCGAAAACTCCGGCTTCAGACGATTGAGGAAGAACATTTCGTGCGCCTTGTCGTGCTTGGCGACGATCGGTCCGCGCGGCTCGAGCTCGAACAGCGTCTTCGCATGACCCGGCCACGGTCTCCGAGACGTTGATCCGTCCCGGCGCGCCATTGGCCTCCATCAGCGCCGCCGTGTTCACGGCCTCGCCCCAGATGTCGAAGGTGAACTTGTTCTTGCCGACCACGCCGGACATGACAGGTCCCGAATGCAGTCCGACACGCATCTCGAGCGCGGGCAACCGCATCTTCTCGCGCATGGTCTTCATCCGTGAGACCACGGCCAGCATTTCAAGCGCCGCCAGGCAAGCGTCGATCGCGTGCCGGCGATTGGCCGTCGGCACGCCCGCGACCGCCATATAGGCGTCGCCGACGGTCTTGAGCTTTTCCAGCCCGTTCCGGGAGACGATCTCGTCGAATGCGGTGAAATACTGATCAAGCAGGCCGATCAGCGCGCCCGGTTCGGTGCGCTCGGCGAGCAGCGTGAAACCCTTGAAATCGGTGAACAGGATCGTCGCAGCCGGATGGTATTTTGGCTGGACCTTCCCGCTGCGCTTAAGTTCGTCGGCGACCGCCGGCGACAGGAAATTGGCGAGCAGTTCCTCAGCCCGCGCCTTCTCGGCCGCGGTGGCGGCGTGCGCCTGATCCAGCTCCGCGATCATGCGGTGATTTTCGAGGAGGCGGCGACGCAGTTCGAGCTGCGAGACCACCTGATTCGAGAGCCTGCGCATCGATTCCGCCTGCTCGAATTCGAGCTGCCGCGGCTCAAAGTCCATCACACAAAGCGTGCCGAGCGCATAGCCTTCCTGAGTGATGAGCGGCATGCTGCAATAGAAGGTGACGTGCGGGTCGCCGGTCACGAACGGATTGGCGTTGAAGCGGCCATCATCGCGCAGGTCGGGCACAGTTGACCAATTCTGCGCCGCAAATCGTCGTCGAGCAAAAGGCCAGCTCGCGCGGGCAACCGACGAAGTCGGAAGGGAGGCCGTATTTGGACTTGAACCAAAGACGGTCGTCCTCGATGAAACTGATGTATCCGATCGGGCACTTGCAGATGTGGGCGGCAAGCTCGCCGATCTCGTCGTAGGCGGGCTCCGGGGGCGTGTCGAGGATGTCGAGCGCGCGAAGCGCCGCGACCCGTCCCGAACTCGTTCGTCGGCAATGGGTATGACATATGGCGTCCAGCCTCGGTTGCGCCGATGCGGGCATTTTCCCCAGCCGTGAGCCATGGGAATCTACGATGGCCGCACCGGAAATGAAAGTTGGGCATCGTCGAGATGCAAGCCTGCCGCTGATCGAAGCGCCGACCTTGTCCACGATCTCGCCGATCTGATCCTCGCTTTACGATGATGGGCCGTCGAGTTCGACGATGTCGCCGGACGCCCGATGCCCGCATCATGGCTCCAGGCGCTGAGAACGCGGGCGCTGTCTTAGCAAGCTGTGAGGCTCGGCGTTCCACCGCCGCGTCGACATGTAGAATCGAACGCGTCGGACGGCGGCTTAGTCCTGCCGCAGGGCTCCGGCGCTGCCCCTGCCCCAAGCTGTCTGCAATGGGTAATTCTACCCATAGGCGGGCTCACAGAGACAGGGGGAAACCGCTGAGCGCCGATACGGCGCCGTTCAAGCCGCCGCTTTGATCGACGCGCCGACCTTGTCCATGATCTCGCCGATCTGGTCCTCGCTCAGGATCAATGGCGGGGTGAGCTCGATCGTGTCGCCGGCCGGGCGGACCATGATGCCCGCATCGAAGAACGCGTGGTCGAGCGCGCGACGGACACGCTCGCCGGGACTGCCGGGAATAGGCGCCAAGTCGATTGCGCCGGTGAGACCGACGCAGCGGATGTCGACGACGTTGGGTAGGCCCTTGAGCCCCATGATGGCGTCATACCATTTGGGCTCGAGCGCCTTGGCGCGCTCGAACAGGCGCTCGTCGCGATAGAGGTCGAGCGTCGCGAGCGCCGCGGCGCAGGCGAGCGGATGGCCGGAATAGGTGTAGCCGTGGAAAAGCTCGATGGCCTGCTCCGGCCCATTCATGAAGGCGTCGTAGATAGGCTTGCGCGCGATCACCCCGCCCATCGGCACGGCGCCGGACGTCACGCCCTTGGCGAAGGTGATCATGTCGGGTTGCACGCCGTAGCGCTCGGCGGCGAAGGGCGCCCCGAGACGGCCGAACCCGGTGATCACCTCATCAAAGATGAGGAGAATGCCGTATTTGTCGCAGATCTCGCGCAGCCGCTTGAGATAGCCCTTTGGCGCCGGCAGAACGCCGGTCGAGCCCGCCATCGGCTCGACGATCACCGCGGCGATGGTGGACGCGTCGTGCAGCGCGACAATGCCCTCGAGCGCGTCGGCGAGATGCGCGCCCCATTCCGGCTCGCCCTTGGTGAAGGCCTGATGCTCGCGGTTGTAGGTCGCGGGCAAATGATCGACGCCCGCCAGCAGCGAGCCAAAGAACTTGCGGTTGTTGACCATGCCGCCGACCGAGATGCCGCCGAAGCCGACGCCGTGATAGCCGCGCTCGCGGCCGATCAGACGCTGGCGCGAGCCCTGCCCGCGCACGTTGTGGTAGGCGAGCGCGATCTTGAGCGCCGTGTCGCAGGCCTCTGAGCCCGAATTGCAATAGAACACGTGATCGAGATCGCCCGGCGCGAGCTCGGCCAGTCGCGACGCGAGCTGGAACGCCAGCGGATGGGCGAACTGGAAGGTCGGAGCGAAATCGAGATCCGCCGCCTGGCGCTGGATCGCCGCCACGATTGACGGGCGGTTGTGGCCGGCGTTGCAGCACCACAGGCCCGCCGTGCCGTCGAGGATCTCACGCCCCTCCGGGGTGAAATAATGCATGTCCTTGGCGCGCGAGATGAGGCGCGGCTTCTTCTTGAAGGCGCGATTGGGCGTGAACGGCAGCCAGAAGGCGCTCAGGTCGTTGGGAACCTCCGCGCGCTGGGCGGGCGGCTTCACGGCGGTGGCGGTGTTCATCTGGGCGGACTCCTGAAAGCGCGTTTTATTGCCGCGGACAATGGCGGCGGCGTCCCGATTTGTCCAGTTTTCCCTGATCGACCCGCGGACTCTCGGTCAAGCCAGCGTCGATCCAGCTTCTCCACGTAGGAAGGAAGGCGCCCCGATTCGAGGGCGAGTCAGTCCACTCCGGCTGCCGTAACAAATCCTGACAAATGCGCACTTGCAGATTGCAACGAATGGTTGTATTAACTATGCTATACAACCTAGAGGCATCGAGGACGATGAGGGAGGCTGTGACACTTAGCCTCGCATCGCCCTCCGCCGCAGGGGAAGCGACCGGCTTTCACCAAGTCGAACTGAGACGGTAAGCAACGGAGGGCGCGGGATATGTGGACTGAGGCGGCGATCGAAACTCTCAGGCAAATGGCGCTCGAAGGAAAAAGCGCGAGCACCATTGCTGTGGCGCTCGGCGCGCCGTCGCGCAACGCCGTCATCGGCAAGGCGAACCGGATCGGCGTCAAGCTCACCGGCAATCTCCACGGCTCCGCGCCTCGCGCGTCTCGTCCGACCACGGACCGTCCGCGACGACCCGCGATCGCTCGCACGGAGGCGTTGGGGAAGCGCGCCTCTGTCCCGGCGATCCCGCGCGAGCGGAAGCCATCATGGGTTTTCGCCGACGCCCTGGTCGGAGACATGCTGAAGGTTGGATTTGAGGAGATTCGCGAGGACGCCTGCCGATGGCCGCTCGGCGATCCAACCGCTGAGGATTTCGTCTATTGCGGCGTTCAGACGGCGAAGGGCCGCCCCTATTGCGCCGGCCATTGCCGGATGGCCTACAAGCCGCCGAATTCGCGAGTGTGGGACGGCGAGCGTTACGTGGCGCTTGAGTCCATCGCCGCCTGAAGCCGCGCGCGGCTTCTTCATTTCAGGCGATCGGTTTCGCGGCGGGACGGTGCGGGACGCAGCTTTTGTGCGCCGCTTGTTTGTCGTCGTTTCCAGACCGAAGGCCGTCTTGTTCCAACATCGCCGCCGGCGCCTTTTTTGGGAGCTCCATGATGTCGAACGCCTCCTTCAGCCGTCCCCTTGGAACGGCCTTGGTCGGCGGAGCCATCGCCATGGCGACGCTCGAGGTGCTTGTCCAAAAGAATGTCCTCAGCGTCGACGACGTGCAGACGGTCTTGAAGACGGCGCAAAGCTCGCTTGTCAACGCTCCCACCGTCCAGGGCTCGCTGGACGGCGCGAGGATCATCGGCGAGATCAAGGACCAGTTCTTCGGCCGCGAGCGCGACCGATGGAATGAGCGCCGCCGTTAAGCGCTGCAGCCGCCGCCGAGGCGACGCGCCAAGCCAAGCCCCCGCGCCTGGCGGCGACCTGGCTTCGATAGCCGATACCCGGATGAGACGCTTTCTCCCGTTCGTTGCGCGGGCTTTCACCCGATCTCATTCGGCCTGCGGCGCAAGCCGGGCTTTCAGACGCGGCGTCAGCCAGTCGAGAAAGACGCGCAGCTTGAGCGGCATCGGCTTGCGCTCCGCATAAAGGATATGGACCGGCAGCGGGGCTTTCTCGAAATCCTCAAGCACGAGGGCGAGCGCGCCCGAATGCCTCGCCGCCTCCATCTTGTAGGACATGACGCGGGTGACGCCCGAGCCAGCGATCGCAGCCTCGACTGCGGCCTCCGAGGTGTTGACCGTCAGCCTCGACCGGATCGGCGCGGCGATCTCCTGCCCGCCCTGCATGAACGCCCAGCTGCGCGGAACGCCGCTTTCGTCGATCGTGATGCAATCGTGTCGAATGAGGTTGGCAGGCGTGAGCGGGGGGCCGCGCGCGGCGAGGTAGTCCGGACTTGCGCAGGCGACCACCCGCACTGACCCGACGCGCGTCACGATCAGACTGCTGTCAGGGAGCGGCCCGATGCGGATCGAGACGTCGATGCTCATCTCGTTCGGATTGAGGACACGGTCCGTCATCAGAAGCCGCAGACCGATGTCCGGGTAGGCCTTCTGGAACTCGCAGGCGAGGGGCACGAGGTGCAGGTGCCCGACGCCCCAGGGCGAGGTGACGGTCATGTCGCCGGTCGGCGCCCGATATTCGCCGGCCGCCTCCCGCTCGGCGTCGTCGACCTCATCGAGGATGCGCTTACACGCTTCGACGTAAGCGCGCCCGGCGTCGGTGAGCGACAGGCGCCGCGACGACCGGTGAAAGAGCTGCGTCTTCAGCCGCCCCTCGAGTTCGGACAATTTTCGGCTGACCGTGGGGACTGGCATCCCAAGCTTTCGCGAGGCCGCCGACAGGCTGCCAGCCTCCGCGATGCTGACCGCCACCGACATCAGCTCGACCCGGTCCATGGGGGCCGTCTCTTTCGAAGTTTGAAAAGCTCCGTTTCAAACATACGGACTGCACAGAAGGGCGGCAATCCTTCATCTGACATCGGGGCTTTCAGCCGACCGGAGAAAACCATGACGCCATCTGCAAGCGGCGAGGCCGCCGGCAAGCCCGCGGAGCGCGCGGCGCACGAGGCCGCCATTCCAGTCGTTCACTACCGCACCGCCAAAGTCGACGATGTCGATGTCTTCTACCGCGAAGCGGGACCCGCGGATGCGCCGGTCGTCTTGCTGCTGCACGGCTTTCCGACTTCGTCGCACATGTTCCGCAATCTGATCCCCGCGCTCGCCGATCGCTATCGCGTCATCGCGCCCGACTACCCGGGATTTGGCGAAAGCGCCGCGCCCGACCACAAGGCGTTCGCCTACACGTTCGCCCATTACGCCGACATCGTCGACGCTCTTCTGGCGCAGCTTGGCGTCGGGGGATACGCGATCTACCTCATGGATTACGGCGCGCCGGTCGGCTACCGGCTGGCGCTCAAGCATCCTGACCGGGTGACCGCGCTGATCGTGCAGAACGGCAACGCCTACGAGGAAGGACTCAAGGCGTTTTGGGACCCGATCAAGGCTTATTGGGCCGACCGGTCCGAAGCCCGTCGCGCCGAGCTCGCCTTCCTGGTCGCGCCGGAAACGACGAAGTTCCAGTACGTCGACGGCGTGGCCGATGTCTCCCGCATCGATCCGGACAATTGGGGCCACGATCAGCCGCTGCTTGATCGTCCTGGAAACAAGGACGTCCAGCTCGACCTCTTCCTCGACTATGGGACGAACGTCCCGCTCTATCCAAAATTTCAGGCGTTCTTCCGCGAACGGAAGCCCCCGACGCTGATCGTCTGGGGCAAAAACGACACGATCTTTCCGGCCGACGGCGCGACGCCCTATCTTCGCGACCTGCCGCACGCCGAGCTCCATCTCTTGGACACCGGGCATTTCGCGCTCGAAGACAAGGCCGATGTGATGATCCCCCTGATCCGGGATTTCCTCCGCCGCAAGCTCGTTTCGCGATGACCATGCCGCCCATGGCCTCGACCTGGCGGCAGACCTATACATAGCCGATCCGGGACGGCGCGAGCGTTTTCCTTGTCCCCGGGCGAATGGAGGAGACGGATGACCGCTGCCCATGTTTCAGGCCTGTCGAGGCGCGCCTTCTGCCTCTGCTGCCTCGCCTCCTCCGGTTTCGCCGCGACGGGCGCGCTCACCCCCCGCCAGGCCTTCGCCGAGGCGCGCGGCCTCGTCACCCTGATCAAGGATAGCGCCGCGACCTCGCCGATCGCGGTGCACAGGCTGCGCAACGCCATCAGCGCGCTCGAGGGCTCCGGCGGAAACATCGCCGTTCTCACCGGTCCGGACGGCCAGGTCATGATCGACGCCGGCATCGGCGTGTCGCGCCCGCAATTGACGAAGGCGCTGGCCGACCTGAGCCCCGAGCCAGTTACGACCCTCATCAACACGCACTGGCACTTCGACCATACCGACGGAAACACTTGGCTCAATTCCGTCGGCGCAAAGATCATCGCCCAGGACAATACGCGCAAGTACCTGAGCGAGGTGCAGCGGGTCGAGGACTGGGACTATAATTTCTTGCCCCCCGCGCCCGGCGGGGTTCCGAGCCAAACCTTCGCCAACGCACTCGATCTCAAGCTCAACGGCGTGTCCATCGAGCTCCGGCGCTATGCGCCCGCCCACACCGACAGTGACATCTCGGTCAGTTTCGCCGAAGCAAACATCGTTCATGTCGGCGATACGTTCTGGAACGGCGTCTATCCGTTCATCGACTATTCGACCGGCGGCAGCATCGACGGCATGATCGCCGCCTGCGACGTCAATTTCGCGGCCGCGACCGCAGATACGATCATCATCGCCGGGCACGGTCAGCCGGTCAGCAACAAGTCCGAGCTCAAAGAGTTTCGCGACATGCTGGTCGGCGTCCGGGAGAATGTCGCCACGCTCAAGCGGCAGGGAAGAACCCGCGACGAAACCGTCGCCGCCAAGCCGACTGCGGCCTTTGACGCGAAGTTCGGCGCCTTCGTCATCGATCCCGGCTTCTTCACCCGACTCGTCTACGAGGGCGTCTGAGCGCCTTGACTTGCCCCAAACCGGGACGCCCCGCCCTCACCTTTGGTTAACGTCCCGGCAATCTTAAGCGCCGATAAAGGAAATCGTTCGCATTGCGCGCTTTTCATGAAGCCGCAGCGGGGACGTGAACTCTAAGCACGGGCGCTGCTTCGCGTATGGGTCATTCGCGGTTCGGATGGGCTCTTTCGGTCGCCGCGCCATGGTGCGGGGCTTTCGCGGTGCTTCTCTCGATCACCGCGGAAGCGGAGCAGGAGCCGCCGGAGTTCATGAGCGCCTTCGCTCGCGTTCAATTCGGGAGCGCTGCGAGCGGGCTCGACCGGGTGAGGCTCGCCGCGCGGCCTCCGCGCGCCGTGGACCAAGACGGCGAGCCGCTGCCGATCGTGCAGGCCCGCAATGTGACGGGCGATCAGGACGCGCTTGCAACGGATTCCGGCGGGGCCGAGCCGAATGCGGCGCTGAAGGGGACCGGACGAGCGTTTCCCGCCGTCGACCGCAGCGGGAAAGGCAATCCGCTGATTCCCGGCTCCGACACCAGACGGCTGAGCGGCAAACAAAGCGAGGCCCAGCCTTACGCCTATAAGGCGTGGCCGCACGAGCTCGAAGATCCACGCGATGAATTCGATCCCCGACGCACGATGAGCCCGCCGCGACCGGCCGACGGCGACGAACCAGCGCCTGCGACGACCGCGTTCGAGGATGGCGCGACGCCGCCCGCGCCGCTCGAATTCGCGCTCAACTCCTCTTCGCCGACCTCCAGCGACGGCGTCGTGGTCGCCGTCGAGACCGACGGCTCGGGCGTGACGACGATTCCGCAGATCTCCGATGCGGACGGCAAACCGAACTATGCAGCGCTGATCGATCCGAAGGACAGCGTCCGCCAGATGCGTTGCCTGGCCGAAGCCATCTATTTCGAGTCCCGCAGCGAACCGGAAGACGGCCAGGCGGCCGTCGCGCAGGTGGTGCTCAACCGGGTGCGCAGCGGCATTTATCCCAACACCGTCTGCGGCGTCGTTTATCAGGACCGCAACCGCCCGTTCGCCTGCCAGTTCACTTTCGCCTGCGAGGGCAAATCCCTGCGCGTCGAAGAGCCCGGCCCGTGGGCGGTCGCGACCCGGATAGCCCACGATGTGGTGAGCGGCGCCAACTACAATCCCAAGGTCGACGTCGCCGTGAACTATCACGCCAATTATGTCGCGCCGTTCTGGACCGGCTACCTGAAGCGGGTCGACCGCATTGGCGCCCACATCTTCTACGCCATGCGCGACAACGTGAACTGGGCGCCCGGCGCGCTCAACGGGCACGGCGACCGGCCGCCCGCCGACTGATCGCAGGCGGGCGCCCGAAGGGCCGCTCGTCGCCGATGCAGGCGCCCTCAGCTGCCCCTGCATTGCAGGCGGCGGCCTTGCCGAGACCGTTGGCGGCGGCGGGGTGTGGCCCGATCTGCGCAACGGCACGCTTTTCGTTGAGCCCGCGGATGCGTATGCTCATCTCGCCATAATGTCTCGCTCCTGCTCGAGGCGCGAACAGGGCGTCCGACCCAATCGGTTCATCGGCGGTTGGCGGGCGTTCGACTGGCGAGGAGCCGCAGCATGGCGACCCCAGATACGCTTCGCTATACGAAGATTCGTCTCAACAATGGTTCGGGCGCGATCCCCGCTGTCGGGTTTGGCACGCTGATCCCTGATCCTGCCGCGACCAAGCAAGCGACTCTGACCGCGCTCGAAGTGGGATTCCGGCAGTTCGACTGCGCCGAGCGATACCGCAATGAAGCCGCGATTGGCGAGGCCATGCAGGAGGCGTTCGGGGCGGGGATAACGCGTCGGGAGGACGTCTTCGTCACCACGAAGCTATGGAACACCAATCATCGCCCCGAGCGGGTCAAGCCCGCCTTTGACGCGAGCTGCAAGCGGCTGCAAATCGATTATGCCGATTGCTACATCATCCACACCCCTTTTGCGTTTCGGCCCGGCGACGAGCAGGATCCGAGGGACGAGCAGGGTCAAGTCATCTACGATTCCGGGGTGTCGTTGGTCGAGACGTGGGGAGCGCTCGAACGTCTCGTGGACGAAGGCCGATGCAAGTCGATCGGTCTCTCAGATGTCAATTTGGAGAAGCTGCGCGAGGTCGTCGCCGCCGCGCGGATCAAGCCTGCGGTCGTGCAAGTCGAATCCCATCCGTATCTGCCTGAATGGGAGCTGCTCGACTTCTGTGAGCAGCACGGCATTGTCCTGCTCGCGTTTGCCGCGTTGGGACATGCCTCGAAACCCAACGTTCTCGACGACCCCGTCATCGCCGCGATCGCACGGCGGGTGAACAAGACGCCGGCTCAAGTGGCGCTGGCCTGGGCTGTTCAGCGCGGCACAGCTTTCTTGACCACCTCGACCAAACCTGACCGTATCCGAGAGAATTTTGACATCTCGACCCTGCCCGAAGACGCCATTCGTGAGATGCGGGAGGGCATAAAGACGAACGTCCGGTTCAACACCGTGGTGGAGACCGGGGTGCCCGGCTTTATCCCCCGGAACCGTTGAACGGGTCTCGCCCCGCGGCCGGCCAGGGCAAAGTGCGACCCGCGCCTGGCCGCAGGCGACTCGCCATGCCGAGATTTCTCGCGATGGTTGTATCCACGGCCTCGCCAAGTCGCGGGACCTAAGCCAAGTTTGCGTCGGCGGACCGACGCAGCTTGTTCAGCCGGAGATTTCCTCCAGAGCCAGATTGGTTACGCGCGGCCCGAAGAAGCCGATTGTCGCCATCACCACGCCCATCGCCACGGCGATGAAAACGAAGACGCCGAAGGCGCCGGCGCGCTCGAGCACGAAGGCGATGACGAAGGATGAGAAAATGACCGAGAGCCGGCTCCACGAATAGACGAAGCCCGCGGCGCGAGCGCGAATGCCGGTCGGGAACAGCTCCTGCTGGTAGGCGTGGAAGCTGAACGACATGATGTTGGCGGCGAGCGTCAGCATGACCCCCATGGCGACAATGAGCGCCGAACCGAGCGCCTGGCCGAAAATGAGGCCGCAGACGAGAATGGCGCCTGCGGAGGCGACGATGATCCATTTGCGCTCGATCCGGTCGCCGAGAAAGAATCCGAGCAGCGGCCCGATCGGGGCCGCGAGCGCGATGACGGTCGTGTAGCCGAGGCTGGTCGAGACCGTGATCCCCTGCTTGACGAGCAGCGAGGGGACCCAGTTGTTGAAGCCGTAGAATCCGATCGTCTGAAAGATGTTGAAGACGCTCATCAGGATGACGCGGCCGCGAATCCCGGGGAGCCACAAGTCCCGAAAGGCGCTCGCTGGTGAAACGGGCTCTTCGGGGCCGGGCGGCGGCAGCGGCCGGCCAGACTCCGCCTCGACCTTGGCCTCGATCGCGCGCAAGACCCGGTCCGCCTCGGCGAGCCGGCCCTGCTTCGCGAGCCAGCGGGGGCTCTCCGGCAAGGCCCGCCGCAGGACCACCACGACCGGGGCGGCGAGCGCCCCGATCAGCACCACCCAGCGCCAGCCCTCGAGCCCGAGGGGCGCCGTCGGCACGAGCATGTAGGCCAGGAAGGAAATGACCGGCACGCAGACGAAACCGATCGCCTGATTGATCGCGAACGCCCGCCCGCGCAGGCGTTTGGGCGCGATCTCGCTCAGATAGGCGCCGATCGTCACAATCTCGACGCCAAGCCCGATGCCGGAGACCAGGCGCCAGAAGTTGAGGCCGGCGGCGTCGTGCTGAAGCGCCACCATCACGTTCGCCGCCGAATACCAGATGAGCGACCAGGTGAAGATCGCCCGGCGCCCGAACCGGTCGGCGAGAAAGCCGCAAAGGATCGTGCCGATGAACAGGCCGGTGAACAGGGCGGCGATGAAGCTCGCGACGCCGGCCGTCCCGAAGAGGCCCGTGGTCGTCGCTTTGAGCACGCCCGACTTGACGAGGCTCGGGGCGACATAGGCCGAAAACAGGAGATCGTAGAGCTCGAAGAACATGCCGAAGCCGAGCAGCGCGACGATCGTCCAGATCGTGCGCGTCGCCGGCAGCCGGTCGATGCGGGCCGAAATCGCGCCCGCGCTTAACCCAGCCGCTCCGGTGTCGTTCATGTTTCCTCGCCTGCCGTCGCCCGCGCTTATGCCTGGCGCTTTCGGACCGCCTCTAAGACGCGCGCTCGACCGCGCGTGTCAAATACGCGTCCAGCGCTCGCCGCGCGTTCAGGCCTGCCTCAACATCCCGCGATCGACGCTCAATGGGCCGCCGCCTGCAAAGGCGAAATATAGGAATATGAAACAGTAAACGATGGCCAGTTCGCCCTTGTTGACGAGCGGGTAAAACGAACGCGGCGCGTGCGCCATGAAATAGGCGAAGGCCATTTCACCCGACAAGATGAACGCCACGATCCTGGTGTAGGCGCCGACGAGAAACAAGAAAGCGCCGACGGTTTCAAGAAACGCCGCCAGAATCATGAGGCCGCTCAGCGAGGGGACCGGGGAGGGAGCGGGAAAGTTGAACACTTTCGAGAGCCCGTGCTGCAGAAACAAAAGCCCAACGACAATGCGCAGAATGCTGAGAATATAAGGCCGATACCTCTCCAGCGTCGCGTAAAGCCCGTTCATTCCCGCCTCCAATCCTTAGATCGGCCAGTGCTCCTCACGCGCCTCTCCGAGAACGATTCGCGTTGACGCCGCAGTTAACACCCAGCGCGCCGATCGACATGGGAATTTCGTCTTCGCGCGTTAGCAATCCCGAATCACATTCGCTTGATCGACGATGCCGCCGTCCGCTCCAATACGTTCCCCAGCCGCCCCGATGTTCATTCGGCGCCTCGCCGCGGCGCTTGCTTTCGTCGTCTCTGCTGGTTTCGCCGCGGCTCAGGAAGCGCCGCTCAAGGTCGCGGTCTACGACGCGCCGCCTTATGGCCATGTCGAGCCGGACGGATCGATCGACGGCGTCAGCGTGGATTTGTGGCGCCGCGCCGCGGAGAGCCTCGGGCGCGAGTACCATCTCGTCCCGGTCGCGCAGATGGAGGCGATCCTCAAGGGTCTCGAGCGAAAGGATTATGATGCCGCGATCGGCGCAATCACGATCACGCCGGCCAGGCTCGCGCGGGTGGATTTCAGCTATCCGACGCATCGTTCAGGCGCCGCGGTCGCGGTGCGCCAGGACACCGGACCGACGGCGGCGCTGGCCAGCTACGGCGCGGTTCTTGGCGAACTTACGCCTCTCATCGCGCTCACCTTCGCGCTGCTTATCGTCATGGGCGTCGCTATGTGGTTCGCCGAGCGGCCAATGCGGACTCGTGGCCACGAGTCGGTTGTCGATACTTTGCGCGACGGCATTTACTGGGCGGTCGTGACGATGACGACGGTCGGCTATGGCGACAAGACGCCGAAGACCACGGCGGGCCGGATCATTGCGGTCGTTTGGATGCTGGCCAGCGTCGCGCTTGTGTCGATCCTGTCAACGTCGATCGTCTCGAGAATGACCGCCGACCGGGTGATGGGCGGTCTTCGGCTGACAGAAGCCGATCTTGCGGGCAAGCGCCTGGCAGCGGTCGCCCATTCGTCCGGGGCCGAATATCTCGACGACCGCCATTTGCGCTACGCGCCCTTCGACGATCTCGCCGCCGCCCTGAGCGCGCTCGAACGCGGTCAAGCCGACGCGGTCGTCAACAGCATCGGCGCGCTCCAGTATCTCGTCTCCACCCGTTTCAAAGGACGGATCAGGCCGCCTGAGGGCGTTCTCGAACCCTCGTACATGGCGATCGCGCTGCCGCCCGGCAGTCCGCTTAGGAAACCGCTCGACGAGGCCCTGGTCGGGATCACCGCAAGCCCGGAGTGGCGGCAGATCGAGGACAGCTATTTCGGCTGGCGGCAATAGTCATTCGCGTACGTGCCTGCAGCGCCGCCGCGGCGGCGAAAGGCGCAAGAGCGATCGTGGCAAGGGAGAGCGCGCATAGGATCAGGAAGGGCCCGCGGAACGGCGCCGCGCCGCCGCTCGCCGCCGAGGCCGCCGCCACGCCGAAGATCAGCACTGGAATCGTCAGCGGCAGTACGAGTACCGCCATGAGCAGCCCGCCGCGCCTCAGCGAGACCGTGAGCGCCGCGCCGATCGCGCCGATCATCGTCAGCGCCGGGGTGCCGGCCGCGAGGGTCGCTGCGGTGAGCGCGAGGGATGAGGGCGCCATCGCCAGCATGAGCCCGAACAACGGGCTCAAAACAACGAGCGGCAGGGCGCTCGTCGTCCAGTGCGCCGCGCATTTGACGAGCACCATGACCTCAAGCGGCAGCGACGCATTGACGAGAAGATCGAGCGAGCCGTCCTCGTGGTCGGCCTGGAACAGCCGGTCGAGCCCGAGCAGGGTCGCGAGCAAAGCCGAGATCCAAAGAATCGCCGGCCCGAGCCGGGCAAGCAGATTGAGGTCCGGTCCGAGCGCGAACGGCATGACCGCGACGAGGATGAGGAAAAACACAACTCCGACCGACGCGGCCCCGCCGATGCGCCGTGCAATGCGCCACTCGCGGGCGAACAGGGCGAGCGCTGGGCTCACGCCGCTTCCGCCGAGGCGCCGAGCCTCAGCACCTCTGCGCCGTCCAGCCCGAGGGAGCCATGGACGGCGGCGACAAGGATCCCGCCGTCTTTGAGGTGCGTCCGCATGATGGCGCCGAGCGCGGCTTGCGCGCTGGCGTCGAGCGCGGTCGTCGGCTCATCGAGGAGCCAGAGCGGACGTTTGGCGACCATGAGGCGAGCCAACGCCACACGCCGTCGCTGCCCGGCGGAAAGGAGCCGCGCCGGAAAATCGATCACATGGCTCAAGCCGAGCGCCGCAAGCGCAGCGAGTTGCGCCGGGCGCGAGGAGTCGCCGCCGAGCATGGCCGCGGCGAAAGCAAGGTTCTCCCCTGCGGTCAGCGCGGCCTTAACGCCATCCGCGTGGCCGAGATAGTGCGCCTGCTCGCCGACGCTGCGCTCGTCATCGCCCCCATCCAATGCAAAGCCGCCGGATTCAATCGGCAAAAAGCCGGCGAGCGCTCTCAAAAGGCTGGTTTTTCCCGCCCCGTTCGGCCCGGTCACGAGGAGCGCCGAGCCGTGAGCCGCTTCGAACGAAAGTCCGGATATGACCCGGCGGCCGCCGCGCTCGATCGATAGGTCCCAGGCTCTCAGCCGCATTGCGTCTCCAGCGCGACCGCTCTAGGGCGGGAGGCGCCCTGCTCGCGCACCCATTCCAGTCGCGACTCCTTCGCCCGAAAAAGCTTAAAGAAACGCCAGCCCGCCATTCACCGCGATGGTCTGGCCGGTGATGAACTCGTTGCCGATGACCATGACCGTCGCTTGCGCCACATCCTCCGATCGCCCCATGCGTCCGACAGGGATGCGCGCCTCGACGCCTCCGGCTTTCAAGGGCGCGCCCATCTCGGTGTCGGTCGGCCCAGGGGCGATTGCGTTCACGGTGATCCCGTCCTTCGCCGTCCGCGACGCATAGCCGCGGGTCAGGCCTTCGAGCCCGGCCTTCGAGGCATTGTAGACGACGCCCAGCAGGCCCGGCCCTCGCGCCGCGCCGGAGGAAATGTTGACGATCCGCCCCCAGTGGCGCGCGATCATGGCCGGCAGGACCGCCTCGGTGCACAGGAACGCCGACTTCAGATTGACGGCGATCCCGCGGTCGAAATCCTCCTCGCGGACGCCCTTGACCGCGATGCCGGCGTTGTTCACCAGCACGTCGACGGGCCCGAGTTCGCTGACGACGCGCGCCGCCATTTCGCCAACCTGCGCGGCGACAGAGACATCCGCGCGCGCGACGATCGCTCGTCCGCCAGCCGAGCGGATTTGCGCGACGACCGCGTCAGCCTCCTCCGCGCGCGTCTGGAAATTCACCGCAACCGCCGCGCCCCGCTCCGCCAGCGCCAACGCGATCGCGCGGCCGATGCCGCGCGAAGCGCCTGTGACGAGCGCGACACGTCCTTGAAGATCAACCAAATGTTACCCCCGCTCGAGGCGCGTCGCCGGCTTGAAACTTGCGTCCGGCGCCGGTTTGTGTAGCCCACGCAGCCCATTATATCTATAAGGCCTCCCATTCCCCATGCCCCGTCCGGAGCGCCCTGAAATGGCCAGCCTCGACAGCTTCAATTGCCGCAAAACGCTGACCGTCGGGGCGAAGACCTACGAGATTTACTCGCTGAAGGCGGCGGAGAAGAACGGGCTCGCCGGAATCTCCCGGTTGCCGTTCTCGCTCAAGGTCGTGCTCGAAAACCTGCTGCGCAACGAAGACGGGCGCACCGTCAAGAAGGAGGACATCGAGGCGGTCGCGGCGTGGATCGACAATCGCGGAAAAAAGGAACACGAAATCGCCTTCCGCCCCGCGCGGGTGCTGATGCAGGATTTCACCGGCGTGCCGGCGGTGGTCGATCTCGCCGCGATGCGCGATGCGATGGTGGCGCTCAAAGGCGATCCCGACAAGATCAATCCGCTGGTCCCGGTCGACCTGGTCATCGACCATTCGGTCGTCGTCGACTATTTCGGCACCGGCAAGTCGCTCGCGCAGAACGTGGCGCGCGAGTACGAGCAGAACCAGGAGCGCTATCGGTTCTTGAAATGGGGCCAGCAGGGGTTCTCCAATTTTCGCGTCGTGCCGCCTGGCACCGGCATTTGCCACCAGGTCAATCTCGAATATCTCGCGCAGACCGTCTGGACCGCGAAAGAGAAGCGCGACGGCAAGACGGTCGAGGTCGCCTTTCCCGATACGCTCGTCGGCACCGACAGCCACACGACGATGGTCAATGGCCTCGCCGTCCTTGGCTGGGGCGTCGGAGGCATCGAGGCCGAAGCCGCCATGCTGGGACAGCCTCTGTCGATGCTGCTGCCGGAGGTGATCGGCGTCAAACTCGAGGGCGAGTTGCGAGAGGGCGTGACCGCCACCGATCTCGTGCTGACCGTCACCCAGATGCTGCGCAAGAAGGGGGTGGTCGGCAAGTTCGTCGAGTTCTATGGCGCGGGCCTCAACGCGATGACGGTCGCCGATCGCGCCACGATCGCCAATATGGCGCCGGAATATGGCGCGACCTGCGGTCTGTTTCCAATTGACGCTCAGGCGCTGGCTTATCTCAAGATCACAGGCCGCAAACCTTCGCGGCTTGCTCTGGTTGAAGCCTATGCGAAAGCGCAAGGCGCATTCCGCACGCGCCTCAGTCCCGACCCTGTGTATTCGGACATCCTTGCTCTGAACCTCGGCGAAGTGACGGCGTCGCTCGCTGGGCCGAAACGACCGCAGGACCGCGTGGTTCTGACTGAGGCAAAAGCCGGCTTCGCCGCCGCCATGACCAACGAGTTCCGGCAGGGCGACACGATTGCGCAGCGTCACAAAGTCGAGGGGACGAATTACGATCTTGGCCACGGCGACGTCGTCATCGCCGCCATCACCTCCTGCACCAACACCTCCAACCCGAGCGTGATGATGGCCGCCGGGCTTTTGGCGCGCAACGCGGTCGCCAAGGGGCTTTCCGTCAAGCCATGGGTCAAGACCTCGCTCGCGCCGGGCAGCCAGGTGGTCCAGGACTACTTGAAGGAAGCCGATCTGCAGAAGTCGCTCGACAAGCTTGGCTTCAACATCGTCGGCTTCGGCTGCACCACCTGCATCGGCAATTCCGGTCCGCTCGCGCCCGAGATCTCGGCTGCGGTCGCCAAGCACAATCTGGTCGCGGCGGCGGTCCTGTCCGGCAACCGAAACTTCGAGGGGCGGGTGAATCCGGACGTGCGCGCCAATTATCTCGCGTCTCCGCCGCTGGTCGTCGCTTACGCCCTCGCCGGGTCGATGCAGGTCGACATCACACGCGATCCGCTCGGCGCCGACAAGCAGGGAAAGCCGGTCTATCTCGCCGATATTTGGCCGAAGACCGAGGAGGTTCAGCGTTACGTCGAGGCGACCGTCTCCTCGAAAATGTTCACGACCAAATATGCAAGCGTGTTCGACGGCGACGCCAATTGGCGCAAAGTGAAGGCGCCTGCGGGCCAGACCTACGCCTGGGACATCGGGTCGACCTACGTGCAGGAGCCGCCCTATTTCGAGGGGCTGACCAAGACGCCTGTCCCGGTCGCGGACATCGAGAACGCGCGCATTCTCGCGCTCTTCCTCGATTCGATCACCACCGATCACATTTCGCCCGCGGGCTCGATCAAGGCCGCGAGCCCAGCCGGGCAATATCTGATCGAACATCAAGTGCGCCCGGTCGACTTCAACCAGTACGGGACCCGGCGCGGCAACCACGAGGTGATGATGCGCGGCACGTTCGCCAACATCCGCATCAAGAACCAGATGGTGAAGGACGATGCCGGCGTCGTGATCGAGGGCGGCTTCACCGTCAAGCAGCCGTCCGGCGAGCGTCTGCCGATCTATGACGCCGCAATGCGTTATCAGGCGGAGAAGGTTCCGCTGGTCGTGTTCGCGGGACGCGAATATGGCACCGGCTCGTCGCGCGACTGGGCGGCCAAGGGCACGAAGCTCCTTGGCGTGCGCGCGGTGATCGCGCAGAGCTTCGAGCGCATCCACCGTTCGAATCTCGTCGGCATGGGCGTGCTTCCGCTCGTGTTCGAGGAAGGAACGAGCTGGCAGACGCTTGGCCTCAAGGGCGACGAGACGGTTACGATTTTTGGCCTCGGCGAAACCATGAAGCCGCGTCAGAAGCTGGAAGCGGAGATAAGACGGGCCGACGACAGTGTGACGCTCGTCCCCTTGATTTGCCGTATCGATACGCTGGACGAGCTCGAATATTTCCGCAACGGCGGCATTCTGCCTTACGTGCTGCGGCAGCTCGCGGCTTAACTTCGGTAGAGCGTCGGCCCTCGAGGGCCGCGCTCGGGCCAAGGCTGTCTTAGGATCGAGGACGAGCGGGTCTTTGCGCTCTTTGTCCTCTCACCCCCACAGCTTCGTCGTGTCGATCCAGACCGTGCGGCCCCCCTTGCTGCGAACCTCTTCCATCATATGCTGCGCGCCGCCGGGCCCATCGCCACCCTCGCCGTTCCACAGGCAGACGAGAGTCGACCTTGTCCGCGCCGAAGCGCAGAGCTGCGTCCAGCATCCAGCGATTGTTGCGTTCGTAAGCGTCCTCGGCCTCCGGCGTCGGACCGAGCTCGAGCGGCGCCACATGCAGCGCCGAGCGCGCCTTGGCGGCGAAGAATCGCGCGCGCCAATCCTTGTTGGCGAAATCGACCGACTTCTCGAGGAACGCCGGCTCTTCGAAGGGGATGTAGATCTCGAGCGAGGCGGATCGCGCGAGCGCGGCTTCAGCGAACAAAAGATCGCCCCCGCAAGCGCCGCCGCAAATGCAAAGATCATCCGGCCCCACATGGAGGTCCGCCAAGGCGTCGGAGATCGCCTTCGCGGCGACCGGCTCCTTGTCGGGCGGAAAGCGAGGCTTCTCGCGGCCGGGCGCGTCGATCATGTGGCCGCTGAACAAAACGACCTTGCGGGGGGTCTGCGGGCTGGTGTCGGGCATGCCGTTACTCGCCTAGAGGTTCAGATCGACCCTTTGGCGAGGTCGAAGGCTGCCGGCAGATGGTCCGGTTTGACCTGCTTCGCAGCGGCTTTCCCGCCAAGGCCGGCAAGATCATTCATATTGGACGGATCGTCCATCTTGCGGATCTGCTGGAGCTTGTCGGGTGCGAGGTCGAACTCCAAGCTCGGCCATTAGCCACGCCTGCTCCAGGATCGCGTTGTAGCGGACATAGGTCGCGAGCTGAGGCCCGCTTTGGCTGTCGAGTCTCATGTCGCCGACAGCCCGGTCGATGATCGAGGGGGTCAGACAGTTCGTCAGCCACTGAAGGGTCGCGCGGTTCATGCGTTCGCAGTCGTCCATCAGCGATTGCAGGGCGGCTACCCCTTGCAGGGCGGCGGGGTCGCCAAGGACCGCCTTGGCTGGACGCGGCTCTTTGTACTGGCCAGTGCCAACGGAGATGATCAGCAGGCGATCCTTGCCCGTTGGCCAACGGAATCCGTAACCTTGTAACGCCGCCAGCATCAGAAGTTGCAGCGCCGGGTCGTTGAATGGCGTGACGCCGCCGTCAACGAAGGCGCCGTCGACGACCGAGCCGTCGCGGGCGTGGATCGCGATCTCTTCCGGCGCGAAATAGGTCGGCGCCGCCGTGCTGGCGCGAACCACTTGCGTCAGGTGCAGCGCCCCATCCTGGGCGGCGTAGTTCCCGTGTCCTCCATTGTTCAAAGGCCAAGGGCTTCCGGTGTCGAGCCGCTTGGTCATGATCATGAGGCCGGTACGGATTTTGGCGCTATCGAGCGTCGTATCGGCGCCAAGCTGCTTGTCGAGTTCGACCTGAAGCGGCTCAGACGGGAACTTGGGCGCCCATGTGCCCTGAAGCTTTCCCGGGATAAACTTTCCGAACCCGGCGGGCTTAAAGACGCTTGTGCCTATGTTCAGGTAAAGCTTTTGCAAGCGCGTCAACCGCTCATGCCGCAAGCCAGCCCCGCGGCGATGATCGAGCCGGTCGAGGTTCCGCCGATCAGATCGAAATAATCGCAGAGCAGCGTCTCGTCGCCAAACCGCGCTTTGATCCTGGACTCGAGGGCCTGGAGAAACTGGAGCGTGAGAATCCCCCGGATGCCGCCGCCGTCGAGCGCCAGAATGCGTTTCGGTCCGGTGTCGGGGTCGAGATGTTGCTGCTTTGGTGAGCGGCAATGGCGCCTCCCGTATAATTTTCACCGCAATTTGGCGGCGCAGAAAAATCTGCTTTTAAAAAAGCAAGCCGAGTGTCAGGCGCGAGACCGTGCGCCGTCAAGTCCAATGCGCCATCGCGAGGCGACGGCTTAAAAGCGGATCGCGTCCAATTCGGGCAGCATGACGACGCTTTCCTGTTCGTTGGGGTCGGTGCGCGAGATCACGGCTGACGCCGGCTCGGTCTGGCTCATGTTGTAGGGCAGGTGCGGCGTGTTGGCGGGAATGTAGACAAAGTCGCCGGCGCCCGTAACCATATGGTTCTCGAGCTTTTCGCCATAATACATGCCCACCTTGCCGCTCAGCACGTAGAGGGCCGTTTCATGCGCCTCGTGCTTGTGCGCTTTGGCGCGGCCGCCCGGCGGGACCGTGAGCAACTGCATGTGGATGGCCGACGCGCCTGCGGTCTCGGCGGAAATGGCGGCCGCGTAGGTGAAACCCTGCTTGCCGACGAATGGCTCGCCCGCGCGCAGCCGTACGCATGTGACGGGACGTTCGGTGGTCGCGCTATCCGGCATGACGGCCTCCTGAGGGAACCGCGCAGCTTCTTCCTCTTGATCACGGTGGCCGGCGCCCTTGCGGAATTGTCAGCTCCGGGAGAGCGAGCCACCGAGGGCTCGCCCGAGCGTCAATCGCTACTTCACCAGCCTGGGGCCCGCCGCGCGCGTGTATTCGTTCTCCTGGACGACGCCGAGCCGTCGGGCGACTTCCGTATAGGCCTCGATCATCCCGCCCAGGTCCTTGCGGAAGCGGTCCTTGTCCATCTTGTCGTTGGTCTTGACGTCCCACAGACGGCAAGAGTTGGGGCTAATTTCGTCGGCGAGCACGATGCGCATCGTTTCGCCCTCCCACAACCGGCCCGTTTCGATCTTGAAATCGATCAGCCGGATGCCGACGCCAAGAAAGAGCCCGGAGAGGAAGTCGTTGACGCGGATCGCCAGCGCCATGATGTCGTCGATTTCCTGCGGCGCGGCCCAGCCGAAGGCGGTGATGTGCTCTTCCGAGACCATCGGGTCATTCAGCTGATCATTCTTGTAGTAAAATTCGATGATCGACCGCGGCAGTTGCGTGCCTTCCTCGAGACCGAGGCGGGTCGACAGCGATCCGGCCGCCACGTTGCGCACGACGACCTCGAGCGGAATGATCTCGACCTCGCGAATCAATTGCTCGCGCATATTGATTCGGCGGATGAAATGCGTTGGCACGCCAATGTCGTTCAGGCGTTGGAAGACGTATTCCGAGATTCGGTTATTGAGGACGCCTTTGCCTTCGATCACCTCATGCTTCTTGGCGTTGAACGCGGTCGCATCATCCTTGAAATACTGGATGAGGGTGCCGGGCTCCGGGCCCTCGTAGAGGACCTTGGCTTTACCTTCATAAATGCGTCTGCGGCGATTCATGCGGTGCGACCGTGGCTTGAGGAAATCCATTCGCGTGGCCTTTTCTGACGGCTGTCCCTGAGAAGCCGCGATGACAGGCTTGGGATATGGGAATTCGGACCGCGAAACCCAAGCATTGGACTCGCCCGGACCCGGAGCCTGCCCCGTTTCGACAATCTACCTGATTGCCGGCCCCGGCACAAACTTTCCGCGTCGCTTGGCCGGTTAGACAAAGATTGCAGCGGGCTGCGGCCCGGCGCCGAGGAGAATTGGGGCGAAATAGCGGCCAAACCGAGTCATTACGACGGCCGCGTCGCAGGCCTTTTCCGGAAAAGAGAAGGGCCGCTCGTTTTGGGAACGGCCCTTCCATTGTCGCGCCACGCAAAGCTCGCCGGCGCCCTAGAGTTTTTGCCTAGCGAGCGCTCGCTATGCGCGAAATTCCTTCGCGGGGGCAATAACCCAGGCCTCGTCGATCACGCGGGGCGTAAGACAATGAGACACTGGATCACCTCCTTTCGGCTGGTTGACGACACTGGCATGTTACGGTGATTCGTAGAATTTGAAAGCGGGATTTTTTTCGCGGGGTTAAGAATTCTTCAGGATTTCGCGAGGACGCCGGCTAGGCGGCGCCGGCGACCGCCTCGCAGACATCGCTGACCAGAGCGTCGACCAGCGCCTGGTCGTCCGCTTCCCCCATGACCCTGATCACCGGCTCCGTGCCGGACGGGCGAACCAGGAGCCGGCCGCGGTCGCCGAGCCGGGCAGTCGCCTCCGCGATCGCTTTTGTCACCGCCGGATTGTCGAGCGGCCGGCCGCCCTTGAAGCGAACGTTGCGCAAAATCTGGGGCACGGGTTCGAACCGGCGGCAGACCTCGCTCGCCGGCTTACCCGCCTTGTGCACCACCGCCAGCACCTGCATGGCCGCGACCAGACCGTCGCCGGTGGTCGAATAGTCGGACAGAATGATATGGCCCGACTGCTCGCCGCCGACATTGTAGCCTTTCTCGCGCATGCGCTCGATCACATAGCGATCGCCGACCGCGGTGCGCTCGAGCGAAAGCCCCAGGCCCGCGAGATGGCGCTCAAGGCCGAGGTTCGACATCACCGTGGCGACCACGCCCGGCTTGGACAATCGGCCCTCGTCGCGCCAGCTCTCGGCGACGACCGCCATCACCTGATCGCCGTCGATCAGGCGGCCCTTCTCGTCGATCAGAATCATCCGGTCGGCGTCGCCGTCGAGCGCGATGCCGACATCCGCCCGCATCTCGCGCACCTTGCGCGCCAATGCCTCCGGCGCGGTCGAGCCGACCTCGAAATTGATGTTCATCCCGTTCGGCTCGACGCCGATCTTGATCACCTCCGCGCCGAGCTCCCACAGCGCTTCGGGCGCGACCTTGTAAGCCGCGCCATTGGCGCAGTCGACGACCACGCGCAGGCCTTCGAGCGACACTTCGCGGGAGAGCGTGCGCTTGGCGTATTCGATGTAACGGGCGTCGACGTCGTCGATTCGCTTGGCGCGACCGAGGTCGGGAGAGTTGGCGAGCTTCGGCGCGACGTCGCCGTCCATCAAAGCTTCGATCCGCGCCTCGACCTCGTCTGACAATTTATAGCCGTCCGGCCCGAACAGCTTGATCCCATTGTCCTCATAAGGATTGTGGGACGCGGAGATCATCACTCCCAAATCGCAGCGCATCGAGCGTGTCAGCATCGCCACCGCGGGCGTAGGCACCGGGCCGAGCAGCAGCACGTCGACGCCGACCGAAGTGAAGCCCGCGACCAGCGCATATTCGATCATGTAGCCGAGAGCCGCGTATCCTTGCCGATCACCACCCGATGGCGGTGGTCGCCGCGGCGAAACGCAAGGCCCGCCGCCTGGCCGACCTTCAGCGCCATATCCGCCGTGATCTGGCTGTTGGCTCGGCCTCGAATGCCGTCGGTGCCAAAATATCTACGCGCCATGTACCGCTCCCCGGGCGAATCAAACGACGCCGTTCGAACGCTGCGTCATGCTCATACCGCATATGAACGGACAAAAGTTTCACAATTCGTTGCTAGGCGTTAACGTTCCGAGGCGGCGTTGCCCAGCCCCGCGCCCGGCGCCTAGAGTGCGACACCCGCGCTCATAAAATCCAGTCGCCCTTTGGGAGTACGCCGATGATCAGGACCGTCGCCACCAAGCCGTTCACCGACCAAAGGCCGGGCACTTCGGGT
This sequence comes from uncultured Alphaproteobacteria bacterium, assembly GCA_963820095.1. GTDB lineage: Bacteria > Pseudomonadota > Alphaproteobacteria > Rhizobiales > Beijerinckiaceae > Roseiarcus. The sequence continues at coordinate 109,783 of CAWFZA010000021.1, read as the reverse complement.
CTGCGCAAGCAGGTCGCGGTCTTCCAGGAGCCTCACTATCTCGAAAACTTCATTCAGTCGACTTTCAATTCGCTCGAGGGCTTTCAGGGGAAAACGCTCGTCCTCGGCGGCGACGGGCGCTTTTTCAACCGCGAGGCGATCCAGGTCGTGATCAAGATCGCCGCGGCGAACGGCTTCGGCCGCGTCGTCGTCGGCAAGGGAGGCATTCTCTCCACCCCCGCCGTCTCGGCGCTGATTCGCGCGCTCTCCGCCTTTGGCGGGATCATCTTGTCGGCGAGCCACAATCCCGGCGGCCCGCACGGCGATTTCGGCGTCAAGTACAACATCGGCGCCGGCGGACCCGCCCCGGAGAACGTCACCGAAGCGATCTTCGCCCACACCAAGACGATCTCGTCTTACAAGATCTCGGACGCCGCGGACGTCGACATCGACCGCCTCGGGACCGTCAAGGTCGAGGGGACCGAGATCGAGATCATCGACCCGGTCACGCAATATCTCTCGCTGATGAAGACGCTGTTCGACTTCGACGCGATCCGCGATCTCTTCGCCTCGGGCTTCCGTATGCGGTTCGACGGGCTGCACGCCGTCACCGGTCCTTATGCGCATGCGATCTTCGAGGGCGAACTGAAGTCGGGCGCCGGAACGGTGGTCAACGGGACGCCGTTGCCCGACTTCGGCGGCCATCACCCCGACCCCAATCCGACCTACGCCAAGGACCTCTACGACTTCATGATGTCGGCCAACGCGCCCGATTTCGGCGCGGCGTCGGACGGCGACGGCGACCGCAACATGATCTTGGGGAAGCGGGGCTTACGTCACGCCATCGGATTCGCTGGCGATCCTCACCGCCAACGCCCATTGCGCTCCCGGCTACGCAAAGGACCTCGCCGGCGTCGCGCGCTCGATGCCGACCAGCGCCGCCGCCGACCGCGTCGCCGCCAAGCTCGGCATCAAGTCCTACGAGACCCCGACGGGATGGAAGTTCTTCGGCAATCTGCTCGACGCCGGCCTGGCGACGCTATGCGGCGAGGAAAGCTTCGGCACCGGCTCGAACCACATCCGCGAGAAGGACGGCGTGTGGGCGGTGTTGTTCTGGCTCAATATCCTGGCCTCGCGCCGGATGTCGGTCGCCGACCTCGTCCGCGAGCATTGGCAAACCTATGGCCGCAATTATTACACGCGTCACGACTACGAGGCGATCGATCTTGGCGCCGCCCACGGCCTCATGGATGCGCTGCGCGACGCGACGGCGACGCTTCCCGGCAAGACCTTCGGCGCGCATAAGGTCGAGGCGGCGGACGATTTCGCCTATCACGATCCAGTCGACGGCTCGGACACGCCCGATCAGGGCATCAGGGTGATGTTCGAAGGCGGCTCGCGCATCGTCTACCGCCTCTCGGGCACGGGAACGGTGGGCGCGACGCTGCGCGTCTATATCGAGCATTACGAGCCGTCCTCCGGCAAGCTCGATCAGGACACGCAGAAGGCGCTCGCCCCGCTCATCAGCCTGTCGCGCGAACTGGCGGAGATCGAGAAGCGAACCGGGCGCAAGGAGCCGACGGTCATTACCTGAGGGCGCGCTGGCAAGGCGGGCTTCTCAGCGAGTCTGCAATCGAAGCCGGTTCCCATTCAGGGGCTTCGCGACCCCGTCACATTGCGATTGACGTCGTCGATCCGCTGACGGCCAGCCTGGGCGCACAAGCGCGGCGGACGCGTTTGCAGGACAACGCGCTTATATACATTTGTCAACTAGTTAAATGGTAAAATGCCGTCGTCGTTCAAGGCCCTAAGGCTTCACGATGGCCGATCGGCGACGGCGCGTTGTTTAACGCTGCTGCCGCGTTGAGCGCGGTGTCGAAATCGGACTGGATTGAGCCTTCAGCAAGCTACGTCATATGCCGTTTGCCACCTGCTCGCGCTCGAGCCGTCGCTGACGCGACGCTCGAAGGCTTTTTGAGCATTGCAAGCGGCCATCTTTTAAGCGATTGCGCAACATAGACGAAGTTCACCTGCGCCGCTTTCGCTGCGGGAGCTGAGTTCGCTCCTCGCGGGGGGCGGCTCTCGGTTCGCCCGAACCCGCCGCATTGCCGCCCCGTTCGCCCTGGCATAAGAGAGGCCGCGCAATGGTCAATCTCGCCAATCCGACGGCCTTCGTCGATCTGACGCGCCGGGTTCTGCCCTGGCTCGCGGCGGCGACGGCCGATCCTGTTTGTCGCAGGCCTATGGCTCTCCTTCGTCGCGCCGCCCGACTACCAGCAGGGCGAGACCGTCAAGATCATGTATCTGCATGTGCCGGCGGCCTGGATGGCGACCTTCGTCTATGCCGTCATGACGGCGGCCGCGCTCGGCACGCTCGTCTGGCGCCATCCGCTTGCCGACGCGGCGCAGAAGGCCGCGGCGCCGCTCGGCGCGGGTTTCACCTTCATCTGCCTCGTCACCGGCTCGCTGTGGGGCAAGCCGATGTGGGGCACCTATTGGGTGTGGGACGCGCGCCTCACTTCCGTGCTGGTGCTGTTCATTCTCTATCTCGGCCTCATCGCGCTCTGGCGCGCGATCGACGATCCGGGCCGCGCCGCCAAAGCCGTGGCGATCCTGACGCTGGTCGGCGCGGTCGATCTGCCGATCATCAAATTCTCGGTCGACTGGTGGAACACCTTGCACCAGCCGGCGTCGGTGTTCCGGCTCGGCGGCCCGACGATCGCGCCCGAACTGCTCTGGCCCCTGATCGTGATGTCGCTCGCCTTCACCTGCCTCTTCCTCACGCTGCATCTGATGGCGATCCGCAACGAAATCCTGCGCCGGCGGATCGCTCGCGTCACCATGCTGGCGGCGGTCGAAGGCGACCGGCTGACGCCGGGACTGGCCGCCGGAGGGGCACGATGGGCGATCCCCATATCGGTTTCATCATCGCGGCCTATGCGGTCGCGGCGGCGACGATCGGCGCCATGATCGGCTGGGTGGTCCTGGACTTCCGTGGCCTGAGCGCCGAGCTCGCGCGCGCGACGCGGGCGCTCGACGGCGCGCGCGCCGGCGCGAGGGACGCCGAGCGCCAATGAGCGTCGAGGCCGAAGCCGCGGCTTCGCGTCCCCGGCGGCGCTGGCTCGCCTATCTGCCGCTCGTCGTCTTCATGGCGCTCGCGTGGCTCTCTGTTCGAGCGGCTGGGCGCGGGCGATCCGGCCAGCATTCCCTCGGTCCTGATCAACCAGTCGGCGCCGCCGCTCAATTTGCCCGGCCTCGACGGCGCGCGCGGCCTGACCGACGCGGACTTGCGCGCCGGCCACGTCAGCGTGGTCAACGTCTTCGGCTCCTGGTGCGAGCCGTGCCACTTCGAGCACCAATATCTGATGGCGCTCGCCGGCGACCCCGCGCTCAAGGCCAAGGGCGTCGCCATCTATGGCGTCGCGCAAAAGAACTCGGCTGAAAACGTGCGCCGCTTCCTTGGCGCCAAAGGCGACCCCTACGCGAAGGTCGGTCTCGACCAGGACAACCGCGCCGGCATCGACTGGGGCGTCTACGGCGTGCCCGAGACGTTCGTGGTCCGGGGCGACGGCAAGCTGGCCTTCAAGCTCGTCGGGCCGATCACCGCCGCGACGCTCGAGAGCCAGATCAAGCCGCAGATCCTGAAAGCGATGGATTAAAGCGACGGCGTTCGCTCGCGCCGTCAGGGGCGAGGAGCGTAGCGATCCAGGTGGTGCGTGCGACGCCCGAAGCCGAGCATAAGCCTTGCCCTCCCCATCCCTTCCCATTCCGGGATCGCGTTGCGGTCTTTCGCGGCTGAGCGATACGACCGGCGGGGCTCCCAAATGTTTCAACCGGCAAACAGCAGGGAAAGGCCCGTTCTTAACCCTTCATAAACCATTCCGACGCAAACGTGGTTAACGAAACGCCAACGGACTGGTGCGATGAACGCGCATGTAGGCCCCGCTCAAACGCTCAAGTTTCGAGCTCAATCGCTTCTGGCCTATGTGCTCGAGCCCGTTCAGCCGCTCGCCGACTGGTTTACGGCGCTCGACGCCTGGCTCGCCCGCTCTCCGACCTTCTTCATCGCGAGGCCCGTCATCCTCGACATGGCGGCGCTCGACATCCCGCTCAAGGAATACCGCGACCTCCTGAGCGGCCTCGCGCGGCGCCACATCCGGGTCATGGGCGCGGAGAACGTCGACCGAGGGTTGGTCGGCCCGCATCTGCCCCCGGTCGTCTCCGGCGGGCGGCCGATCGATCCGCCGACGCTGCGCGAGGATGCGCCGGCAGAGCGGGAGGAAGAGGCGCCGGCCGTCGCGCAACGGCGCCTCCGAACGGACCAAGTCCTTGATCGTGGACGGCAATGTGCGTTCGGGCCAGACGATCATGCATCCCCAAGGGGACGTGACGATCATCGGCCGCGTCGCCTCGGGCGCCGAGATCGTCGCCGGCGGCTCCGTTCACATCTATGGCGCGCTGCAGGGCAGGGTGATCGCCGGCATCTCGGGCTCACGCTCGGCGCGCATCTTCTGCACCGAAGCAAGGGCCGAACTGCTTTGCATCGGCGGCGCCTATGTCACGGCGGAAAACACCGAGACGGGGATGGAAGGCCGTGCGCTCGAGGCGCGGCTCGAAGGCGATGAACTCAAACTCCGAATCCTAAGCTGAAGGGCTCCTGAAGGGGACAACGCGCATGAGCAAGGTGATCGTCGTTACATCAGGAAAGGGCGGCGTGGGCAAAACCACCTCGACGGCGTCGCTTGGCGCGGCGCTCGCGCAAGGGGGTAAGCGCGTCTGCGTCGTCGATTTCGACGTCGGGCTTGCGCAACCTCGATCTGGTCATGGGCGCCGAGCGGCGCGTCGTCTTCGATTTCATCAATGTGGCGCAGGGCGACGCCAAGCTCGCGCAGGCGATGATCCGGGATAAGCGCATCGACACGCTCTACCTGCTCGCGGCCTCTCAGACGCGCGACAAGGACGCGCTGACCGCCGAGGGCGTCGAGCGGGTCATCGGCGAGTTGCGCGAGACGTTCGACTATGTGCTCTGCGACAGTCCGGCGGGCATCGAGCGCGGCGCGCTTCTGGCGATGCGGCACGCCGACCAGGCGATCGTGGTCGCCAATCCGGAAGTGTCGTCGGTGCGCGATTCCGACCGCATCATCGGCCTCCTCGATTCGAAGACGCTGCGCGCCGAGCGCGGCGAGCAGATGGACAAGCACTTGCTGCTCACCCGCTTCGATCCGGCCCGCTCGAACTCGGGCGAGATGCTCAGCATCGAGGACGTGCTGGAGATCCTGTCGATCCCGCTCCTGGGCGTGATCCCGGAGAGCAGGGAAATCTTGCGGGCTTCCAACATCGGCGCGCCGGTGACCATGAGCGCCTCCGCCGGCCAAGCCGGACTTGCCTATATCGAAGCGGCCCGGCGCCTCGGCGGCGAGACGAAGGGCCCCGTCGCGATCCCGGACGAGAAGAAAACCTTCTTCACGCGCCTGTTCGGCCGGAGGGCAGCATGAACCTTTTCAACTTCCTCAAGCCGCGCGGCACCGCGCCGGTCGCGCGCGAGCGGCTGCAAATCCTGCTCGCCCACGAGCGCACAGCGCTCGGTCCGCGCGATCTCGTCACCATCCTGCGCGACGAATTGCTGGCCACCATCGCGCGTCACATCGAATTCGATCCGGAGAAGCTGTCCGTCAAGATGGAGCGCGCGGACTCGTTCTCGACGCTGGAGATCGACGTCGAGATTCCGTGCGACAAGTTCGTCGCCCGGCCCCAGGCGTCGGCCGCCTGAATGTCAGGCCGGCCGCCGTCGGGCGCGACTTCGGGTTAAGCGCCCTTCGGCCGGCGCGATCCGTTCCGCTTCGGCGCCTTGGCCGGTTCGGCGCCGGCGTCGATCCCGGCGATGAATTCGCGGATGGCCGGAGCGATCTCGTTGCGGAAGCGGGAGCCGTTGAACACGCCGTAATGGCCGACGCCCTTGGCCAGGTGATAGTGCTTCCGTGATTTGGGGATATTGACGCACAAATCGTTGGCGGCGCGGGTCTGGCCGACGCCCGAGATGTCGTCCTTCTCGCCTTCCACGCTCAAAAGGCCCGCGTTGCGGATCGCCTTGAGATCGACCAGCTGTCCGCGGTGAGTCATCTCGCCCTTCGGCAAGGCGTGGCGCACGAACACGGTCTCGATCGTCTGCATGTAATATTCGGCGGCGAGGTCCATCACCGCCAGATATTCGTCATAGAACTCGCGGTGCTTCTCGATCGGGTCCTCGTCGCCCGCGACAAGATGCTTGAACATTTCCAGGTGAGCGGTGACGTGGCGGTCGATGTTCATCGCCATGAAGCCGCTGAGCTGCAGAAAGCCCGGATAGACGCCCCGGCCGAAGCCGGGATAGGGAAAAGGGACGGTATGCAGGCAGTTGCGGCGGAACCATTCGACGCCGCGCTTCTCGGCCACCTTGTTGACCTCGGTCGGGCTGCGGCGGGTGTCCACTGGCCCGCCCATGAGCGTCATGCTGGCCGGGGCGGCCCGGTCGCCGTCCGCCTCCATGAGCGCGGCGGCGGCAAGCAGCGGCACCGAGGGCTGACAGACCCCGATCGTGTGCACGCCGGGACCAAGGTGAGCCAGAATCTCGCGCAAATAGTCGATATAGTCGTCGAGGTCGAAGGTCCCGAGCGCTAAGGGAACCATGCGCGCGTCGACCCAGTCGGTGATGTAAACGTCGAAATGGGGCAAAAACGCCTCGACCGTGCCGCGCAGCAAGGTCGCGTAATGGCCGGACATCGGCGCAACGATCAGGAGCTTCGGCTGGTCGGCGCCGTTGCGAAAGTCCGGCCGAGCGAAATGCAGCAGATTGCAGAAGGGCTTCGTCCAGACGATCTCCTCGAGAATCGGATAGACGGCCCCATTCACCTGAATGTCGTCGAGCCCGAAACTGGGCTTGCCGTAGCGACGCGTCAGGCGCTCGAACATTTCCGCCCCGGCCGAGACGTTCTTGCCGAACAAGGTCTTGGAAATCGGATTCCAGGGATTGCTGAACAGGAAATGCGTCGCATCGGAAACCACGCGCGCCGGCGCCAGCGCCGCGTGGGCCATTTCGTAGAATTGGTAGGGATAGCTTCGAGACATCGATACGGGGACCAATCTGGCGCAAAAGGGTGGGCTGACATGTCAGCCTACCTTTTACGCCGCAACCTAGCAATTAAGCCTTAAGGATAAGATCACAGGCGGTGGCGGGACGACAACGCTCGCGAGCGCCCAAACGCAGCAAATTTTCCGAGGTTCCCCGGAAAAGCGCGATCAGGACGTCTGATCGAAGCGATCACGCCCTGATTTCCCGCTGCGCGACGGCTCGACGCAGAAAATCAGGCCCCAGCGGAGGCCTTCAACTGTACGCCCGCGTCGGTCAAAACCGACGCCAGTTCGCCGGACTGGAACATCTCGCGCACGATGTCGCATCCGCCGACGAACTCGCCCTTGACGTACAGCTGCGGAATCGTCGGCCAATTGGCGTATTCCTTGACGCCCTGACGAATGTCCGCGTCCTCGAGCACGTTCACGCTGACGATCGGCGCGCCGACGTACTCCAGGATCTGCACGACTTGGCTGGAAAACCCGCATTGCGGAAACTCAGGCGTCCCCTTCATGAACAGGACGAGTGGGTTCTCCGAGATGATTTTCTCGATACGTTCGCGAGCATTCGCCATGGCGTAAAGTCCTTATCGGAGCAGAGAGTCAAGGTCTCGCCCTTCGCCAACATGATATAATGCGAAGCGGCGCTCGACGCCAGCAGAGCGTCCCCAAAAAGAGGATCGTCAGCCGCCGGTGGCGTTCATATGGCGGTGAACGGCGGGCGCGGCGGACCGGGCGATCACGAAGTCATGGCCCTTGGGCTTGCGCTTGATGCCCCCGCGGATCGCCTCGACGAGCGGCCCGTTGGACGCGGAGCGGCGGAGCGGCTCCCGCAAATCCACCGCATCCTCCTGGCCGAGACACATGTAGAGGGTGCCCGTGCAGGTGACGCGCACGCGATTGCAGCTTTCGCAGAAATTGTGCGTAAGAGGAGTGATGAATCCGAGGCGTCCCCCGGTTTGCTGAACGTCGTAATAGCGCGCCGGGCCGCCGGTGGCATAAGCCGAAGGAACCAGGGTCAGCGAGCTGCCTAAGCGAGCGCGCAATTCCGTGAGCGGCAGGAATTGATCCGTCCGGTCGGGCTCCATGTCGCCAAGCGGCATCACCTCGATGAAGGTGATGTCGAAGCCCCGTCCATGCGCCCATTTGACGAGGTCCAGGGCTTCGTCTTCATTGAACCCCTTCAAGGCGACGGTGTTGATCTTGATCCCGAGACCTGCTGCGGCGGCCGCGTCGAGGCCGGCCAGCACGGCCTTCAAATCGCCCCAACGCGTGACCTGGCGAAACTTGTCCGGATCGAGCGTATCGAGCGAGACGTTGACGCGGCGAACTCCGCAATCCGCGAGCTCGGAGGCAAAGCGCGCGAGCTGAGAGCCGTTGGTCGTGACCGTCACTTCATCCAGCGCGCCGGCGCTCAGGTGTCGGGAAAGACCATGGAAGAGCGACATCACATTGCGCCTGACCAGCGGCTCGCCGCCGGTGATGCGGATTTTTCTCGCCCCGAGGCTCACGAAAGCCGCGCACAACCGGTCGAGCTCTTCGAGCGACAGGATGTCCCGCTTGGGCAGGAAATTCATGTCCTCGGACATGCAGTAGACGCACCGATAGTCGCATCGGTCGGTGACGGAGACCCGCACATAGGCGATTACGCGCCCAAACGGGTCAACGAGCGGCTGAGCGGCCGCAGGCGCGTGAATGTTCATCGCTCGAAGATATAGGCTGGCGTTGGCTTGAAAGAAAGGCGCGCCGCCCGCTTGCACGCCCCAACTTTTCGGCGCGCACCTAAGCGCCCTGAAATCATTCACGCCAGTAAACTTGTGCGCAGACCGCCCGCGGCGCTCCGCTCTCCGCTAAACGGCCCGATTTGCCGACCCAACTAAACGGGGCCGTAACGCACTGAAATTGCTGAGGCGCGGAACTGAAATTGCCGCTGGAGCCCTGAGCCGCTACGCGCGCCTTCTCCGCGCACGACGCTTGAGCCGCCCTGCGGTTGCGGCGCAGGCGCTCCCGGTCGCCGGGCGTCCCGCCCCGCCGGACCCTACCGCGTCACCACGACCCGCGCGCCAACCCTCGCGCGCCCATAGAGGTCGATCACGTCCTGGTTGGTCATGCGGATGCAGCCGGACGAAACCGCCTGCCCGATCGTATCCGGCTCGTTCGAGCCATGGATGCGATAAAGGGTGCCCGCGAGATACATAGCGCGCGCGCCGAGCGGATTGTCTGGCCCTCCTTCCATATGGCGGGGAAGATCAGGCCGGCGCCTCAGCATCTGCGCCGGCGGGGTCCAATCCGGCCACTCCCGCTTGTAGCCGATACGGGTGACGCCCGCCCAAGTGAATCCCGGCCGTCCGACGCCGACGCCGTACTTGAGCGCCTGATGGTCCGGCAAGACCAGATAGAGCCGGCGCTCGCCGGTGCGGATGACGATGGTGCCCGGAGCGTCCCTGCCGCCAAACGGGACAGTCTCGCGGGGGATCGGGGCGGCCGTTGGCTGCAATTGCGAATCGAGCGCGTTGGCGAATGCGGGTGCGCGTCCGGAGGCCAGAAATACGCCTGCCAGCACGGCGGCCAGGATCAAACTGCGGCGCATGATATCTCCGTCCAGACGATCCAACCAGGAAGCCCCTTGACGGCTGCGCCGCGCTTCGGCGCGACTCAGCCGTGGCGCAATTATGGCGCGCGCGAGATCGGACGCAATGCGTTATGGCCTGACGGAAATCACGAATTGGTCAATTGCGCTAAATTGTGGCGAAGAAGACACATCGGGGCTAAGGTGACGCAAGCGACAACGGAACGCGGCGATGGCGATGAAGAGCGGGCTGACCCTGACGGAACTGGACGAACGCATCGCCGGGGTCCGCGAGAACCTGAGGGAGCTGTCGGAACAAGCCGCCGCGGACTCAGGCGCGGGCGACGAGGATTTGAACGCTACGCGAATCGCCGAGCAGGAGAAGGAGCTGGCCGAGCTGATCGAGCGTCGGGAAATCTTGCTACGAAAGTAACGGTCGAGGAGCGAGGGGGTTAGGCCGGATCATCGAGCCTTGCGAGCCGCGCGGCTTCGGCGAGATCCTCAACGGTGTTCGCGTTGAAGAACGGATCGAGCGGCTCGGCTGCCCAGCCAACCGCCGCAACCCGGTAGCGCTTGGTCCAATCTTCAACCTTGCGGAGACCGTCGACGACGAGAGCCTCGCGCAGCGCGTCGCGCAGGGCGACTTTCCACAGGCCGATGACGGGATGAGGTCGTCCTCGAGAGACGGCAACCGCCAATTCAGCGTCCTCGGCGGACAGCGCTTCGCGCAATCGCACGACCAGATCTCCTGGCAGAAAGGGACAGTCTCCCGGCGCACTCAGAATCCATTGCGCATTGGGCGAGTGGGCCGCCGCCCAGTCGAGTCCAGCGAGGATTCCGGCAAGCGGTCCGGGGTAATGCTTCACCCCATCGGCGATGACCGGCAGGCCGAACGGCGCGAACCGCAAGGGATCCCCATTGGCGCTGAGAATCAGGCCTTCGCATTGCGGCTTGAGCCGAGCAATGACGCGGGCCAAAATCGTCTGGCCGCCAATTTCGCGCAGCGGCTTGTCGCCGCCGCCCATCCGGTGCGCCAGACCGCCCGCGAGAATCACCCCCGGCATGCCGACATCTTCGATCATCGCAATCGTTTTGGTCACGGGCGAGCCGCCCCGGCAAGACTTCCCCGCGCCGCTATTGGACAAGGGTCCGCTTGCATCCTCTCGCTCAGCTGACACACATGTCGAGTCATGACCGTCATCAAGTTGGATCTGTCTGGACTGAAGTGTCCGCTTCCCGCGCTCAAGACACGCAAAGCGTTGAAATCCATGGCGCTCGGCGATCGGCTGGAGGTCCGCTGCACCGATCCGCTTTCGGTGATCGACATCCCCCATCTGGCGGAAGCAATGGGCGACCGCTGGGAGATCATCGAGCGCGGCGAGCGCGAGACGGTGTTTCGCATCGAAAAGTCCGCTTCGTCGCGGGCGCCGAAGCCGCCGACTGGCTGATCATGCCGGGCGGGCCGCGCGCCGGCCATTATTCGCCTCTCGGGGAGCCAGCTCTCTCATTAAGAAATGGCGAATATCCTATAACCGAAGCGGGTAGCCCTTTTGATCTCGAGGCTGCTTGGGGCGGCGGAAACGGGTTCCGTCCGGCTCGAGCCGGGCAGGGCAAGTTCTTTGGCATCGGGGCTCGCCCTTACCGGCCCTAACTTCGCCATGTACTTTAGGTTCTTCGCGGTATTTGTGGCCGAACAGGAATCAATGCCAGCGTTTCACAATGACGCAGCGCCGACAAGGATCGCCGGCGGTGAGCGGATAGGGCCTTTCGACTCCCCCTCCGCGCCGCGGCGCGTTGGCGCGCCGCCTCAGAGCCGTCAGCAGGCGTTCGCCAAGGCCAAACGGCGGTCAGCCCGCGTCAGACTGCTGCGCCTCTTGATCTTAGTCGGAGGCCTGGGGGTGGTCGTCGGGGTGATTGGCGTCGCCTTTTTCAACCCATTCGCGACAAAGCTAGGTTCGCTAACTCTTGGGACCCTCTCGGTGGAAGGCACCAAAATTGTCATGGACCGGCCGAAACTCGCTGGCTTTCGGAGCGACGGACAACCGTACGTGATGACGGCCGAGCGCGCATTGCAGGACGTTAAGCAGCCGACCCTGGTGCAGCTGCAAAAGGTCGACGGAGAGATGGGCATGGCCGGCGGGGAAGCGACCCATTTGCGCGCGGATGCCGGCGTTTACGACAGCGTGGCCGAGCACATGGAGCTGTCGGGGAATGTACAGATCAAGAACAGCCGCTTCACCGTATTGTTGCGCAGCGCGAGATTCGATTTTAAGTCAGGTGTTTACGGAAGCGATGATCCGGTCGAGGTTCAAGCCGGTGACGGCACGACGATCGTTGCTGACCGGGCCGCAGCCGTCCACCACGGTCAAGAGTTGACCTTCGAGGGTCACGTCCGAACGCGCATCGTTCCGCAGACCAACCAGCCGCCGACAGCGGATATGAAAAAGGACTGACCTATGACGTTGCCATCTCGGGTTCCTGGGTGGTTGGGGGCGACGGTTGCCGCGCTGTTCTGTTCAAGCGGCGCGGACGCGGCGGCTGAAAAGCCATCTGGACCCGGCGACTCAGTCGCAATCTTCCCTGGGACAACTTCAAAGGAGCCGATCTCGATCGACGCCAACAAGCTCGTTTACTACGACAAGGAGCATAAGGCGGTTTATTCTGGCAATGTCGTTGTCATTCAGGGCGACACAAAGATGACCTGTTCGGCCATGACCGTGTTTCTTGATCACGCTCCGACTCAGGGCGCGGCTCCTCAGTCGTCGAATGGCCAAGCCCCGTCGGCTCCCTCGGCTGCGGACTCCGGCGTCAAGCATCTGGATGTGACCGGACCCGTGACCGTCCTGTCCAAGACCCAAGTCGCCACTGGGGACAACGGCAGCTACGATAAGGCCGAGGACAAAGTTTGGCTTATCGGCCATGTTACGCTGAGCGACGGCCAAAACGTCACCAAAGGCGACAAGCTGACCTACGACCTCAAGAATGGCCAGGCGACCGTCGACACCAGCGCCAAATCCGGCCGGGTACATGGACAATTCGTCCCGAAATCGAATGCGGACGCCGCGAAATCGGAGGCCGGCCCCGGAAAGGCGGAGGCTGGGAGGCCGAAATAGGTCCGGGTCATTGCCGATGTCTCGCGGACTTGTCGTGAGCGGTCGCCAATGAGCGAAGAAGCCGTGCGCGAACGCATCCAGATACCTCGGTGGCGCAAATGGTTGCGCGCCGAGAGCGACGGATCGGTTCCCGGAACAGGGAGTGAGCCTGCTGGTCCGGGCGTTCTCGCCGTGCATCATCTCGGTAAGGGCTATCGCGGCCGAATGGTGGTGCAGGACGTGAGCCTTTCGGTGCGACAAGGCGAAGCGGTTGGCTTGTTGGGGCCGAATGGAGCCGGCAAGACGACCGTCTTCTACATGATCACCGGCTTGGTCAAACCCGATAAGGGCGAAATAGAACTAGATGGCCATGACGTCACTGGCCTGCCGATGTATCAAAGAGCCCGGCTGGGAGTCGGGTATCTGCCGCAAGAGGCTTCGATCTTTCGCGGGCTTAATGTCGAGGACAACATTCGCGCGGTGCTCGAGGTCAACGAACCTAACCGTCGCACTCGCGATGCGATGCTGGAATCGCTGCTCGAGGAGTTTGATATTGCGCGCGTACGCGCGGCGCCGTCGATTTCGTTGTCCGGCGGCGAGCGGCGGCGGTGCGAGATCGCCCGCGCGCTCGCCGGTAAGCCCTCTTTCATGCTCCTCGACGAGCCTTTCGCGGGCATCGATCCGATCGCGGTTGGCGACATTCAGGATCTCGTGCGTCACCTCAAAGGGCGGGGCATCGGCGTCTTGATTACCGATCACAATGTGCGCGAGACCCTCGGACTGATCGATCGAGCCTATATCATTCACAGCGGCCATGTTTTGACTGAAGGCCCGCCAGAGGAGATCATTGCTCACCCCGATGTCCGGCGCTTCTATTTGGGCGAGGACTTTAGGATGTAGTGTCCGACAGGTATGGGAAAAATTGAGCCAAGCCTCACTCGTCTTCGCCGAAGCGGCCGGAAACCAGCGCGGCCAAGGCCTCTAGCGCTTCTCGAGCTTCCGCTCCCGAGGCCGATACCGTAATCGTTGACCCTGGGCCGGCGCCGAGCGTCAGGATGCCCATTATCGAATCCCCGCCGACCGTCTCGCCGCAGCGAGTGACCTTGACGTCGGCGTCAAACCGGTCAACGCACTGCACAAACTTGGCGGTTGCGCGCGCGTGCAAGCCCTTTCGGTTGATAATGTGCATCTCGCGCGACAACCCATCGGCGGCCGGAGGCGACGAACATTCTCCTTCGGAACTGGGCTGGGTCATTTACCTTCCAGCACCTTGCTGGCGATGGTGATGTATTTGCGGCCAGCATCCCGGGCCTCCACCACAGCGTGGTCGAGATCCGCTCCATCTCGCATGGTCGCGAGCTTGATCAACATCGGCAGGTTAACGCCGCAGATGACTTCGATGCGTCCCCCGTCCATGACGGAAATCGCCAAATTTGATGGAGTGCCGCCAAACATGTCGGTGAGAATGACAACCCCGCCCCCGTCCTCGACGCGCGCCGCCGCGCTCAGGATATCCGAGCGGCGCTGTTCCATGTCATCATCCGGGCCGATTGTTATCGTCTCTAGCTGGGGTTGGGGCCCAACGACATGCTCTAACGCTGCCCGAAAACCAGTGGCGAGCTGGCCATGGGTCACGAGGACCATTCCGATCATCTATTATCCATCAGTCGATCGGCTCACATGTCCGACGCCAATCAGGCCGGCGGCGAATTCTTTGGCCGGCCATTTTTGTGCAGTGCGGCGGAATGTTCAAGCGAAATTCCCAATCGCGCCGGCGCACCGGTCAAGACGGCTAACCGCTCATCGATAGCCAGCGCTTGATCGCAAACACTCAGGCCGGAATCAAGCGCCAAGCGGGGAAGTGTGACCCCGCCAACGATACGAGCCTCATCATCATCCGGCATTCTCGGCCATCGCCGCCCACGCTCGCAGAGTTCGACCGCCAGCCGCACAACCACCGCCGGCTCGTGTCGGACGCTGATCAGACCCGCCGTCCGGCGCTCGATGACGCCCGCCATATTGGTCGTTCCTCGTGCGATCAGACGACCATGCGCCGGGCTCAAAAAAATCCGGTCATCCCCGACCAGCGCGCTAAACGCGCCCGTGGCGCGCGCATGCGCCATAAGCGCCAGCGCCAGCGAGCTTTTTCCCGAGCCTGAGGGTCCAAGAATCAAGAGGCCGCTTTCGCCGTGGATCACGGCCGTGGCATGGAGGCTCGCCGTTCCCGCCAAAGCGGCCACACTCATCCCGAAAATGCAGGCAGTTCGACAACAAAGCGGGCGCCCGCGCCGTGCCGCGTCACCTCATCCGAACCATCGCATTCCGGCGATTGGACATGACCGCCCGCCACTTCGGGCGTCCGGTTGCAGGCCCAAACGCGACCGCCGTGAGCTTCAACGATTTGGCGTGAAATCGATAGTCCCAAGCCCGAATTCTGGCCAAACCCTTGGCTTGGACGATCGGTATAGAAACGCTCGAAAATGCGCTCGAGCGCATGCGGCGGGATTCCAGGTCCGTCATCGTCGATGGTGATCACAACGCGGTCGACGCGCTTCTCTTCCGGCTCCCTGCGAGCAGAGATGCGATCGAGCGCAACGCGCACGACGCCGCCGGGCTCAGAGAATGAGCAGGCGTTGTCTATGAGATTGGTGACGACCTGCGCAAGACGAGAATCGTGCCCAAGGACAAAATAATCGGCGCTCGCGTTCTTGCCGCGCCTGACGGGTATGGACAATTCGACCCGGACGCCGCCGCGGGCGGAATCCTGGGCCATCGACACGACCGCGCGCAGAAGAGCGGCGACATCCACGGGCCCCGCTTCCCCTCGGGTCAGCTCCGCATCGAGGCGGGAAGCGTCGGAGATGTCGCTAATCAACCGGTCGAGGCGCCGCACATCATGTTGCATGACGGCGATAAGCCGATCGCGCGAATGACCGGCGCTCACTCTCGGCAATGTTTCGAGCGCACTGCGCAGTGACGTCAGCGGATTCTTGAGCTCGTGTGCGACGTCGGCGGCGAAACTCTCAATCGCATCCAGACGATTATAGAGCGCTCGCGTCATATCGCGCAGCGCGCGAGATAAGTGACCGATCTCATCTGATCGCGCGGTGAAATCGGGAATCTGCTGGCGCGATCGGATGCCGCGCCTCACCCGTTCAGCCGCGTCGGCGAGCCGCCGCACAGGTTCGGCGATGGTGTTCGCGAGCGAGAGGGACAGAACCAACATCACGACAGCGAGCACTAAAAAGAATTGCAGTTGCGCCAGACGTGCGGACGTTATCACGCGGTCGATATCGCCGCCCTGGGTGGAAAGCAGGAGCGACCCCCGGGTCGCCATCATGTGCTGGATCGGCACTCCGACCGACACGATCGTTTCACCCATGTGGTTGACGCGCACCAGAGATTGGGTTTTGCCCTGCAGCGCCCCGGCGACCTCCGGCATAGTCCGGCCATTGGTCGCCCACGGGTCTTCGGCTCGCGGCGCGGTGGAACCCAGAAAGAAGCTGCGCAGACGGCCGACGACCCCATCCGCGATTCCACGGCGCTCAGAAACGTCGGGCAAGTCTGAGCGCACGACCGCGCCTCGTGCTGAATACGATCGCGAGTTCGAGCAGAAGCCGGCCGTCGCTGTCATAGATGCGCGCGCGTGTATGCGTCGGCGTCACCAGTCGATGAAGAAAAGGCCCGACAAGCGCAGGATTGATAGAGAACTGCGTTGCGTCATCATCGCTTGGCGTCGGCGATATGCTTTCGCCTGGCGCCAATTGCAGTAGTTTATCGGGATCGATGGTGATCGAATCGGTGTCCCCAGTCGCCGAAGCGGAGATCGCGGCGGCGATGATGTCCGCCTGAATTGTGAGGCTCTGGATCCGTGCAGCGATCAGATCGGCGCGAAATTGGTCGAGGAGCAGAAAGCCGACCACCAGCACGACGAGGCCGCCTAGATTGAGGACGACGATGCGGCGGGTAAGCGATGACGAAAACCGTGCTGTCAGAAATCGCCAAGCGATACGCGTGCGAGCTCGCAGCCAACGCAGTCTCCCGCGAGCCGCATGAGCCGAAAGGCGATGTTGAACCTGCGTTTCGGCGCTCATTTTTGGCGGCCGAGCCGCTACCCTTCCTTAAATCGGTAGCCTACGCCGTAGAGGGTTTCGATCATTTCAAAATCCGGTTCGACCACCTTGAACTTCTTGCGCAACCGCTTGATGTGGCTGTCGATGGTGCGGTCGTCCACATACACCTGGTCGTCATAGGCTGCATCCATCAGGGCGTTGCGGCTCTTGACCACGCCCGGCCTGGTCGCCAGCGCTTGGAGAATGAGAAACTCGGTGACCGTCAGCGTCACCGCGGTGTTGTCCCATGTACAGGTATGACGCTCGGGATCCATCTTTAACCGGCCACGCTCAAGGATCTTGGCTTCGGTCTCCTTTTGGGTGGCGGCGTCCTTGGGATTGGAGCGCCGAAGGATCGCCTTCACGCGCTCGACGAGAAGGCGCTGAGAGAAAGGCTTGCGGATGAAATCGTCGGCGCCCATCTTGAGGCCGAACAATTCATCAATCTCTTCGTCCTTGGACGTCAGGAAGATGACCGGTAGATCCGACTTTTGCCGCAGGCGGCGGAGAAGCTCCATTCCGTCCATGCGCGGCATCTTGATGTCGAAAATGGCGAGATCGGGCGGATTGGCTTTCACGCCATCGAGCGCACTCGCGCCGTCGGTGTAAGTCTGCACCCGATATCCCTCCGCCTCGAGCGAGAGCGAGACAGAAGTCAATATGTTACGGTCGTCGTCGACCAGCGCGATTGTGGGCATGAAGCTCCCGTTTTGGTCTGTTGCGGCCTCTTGGGCTTGCTGGCTCAAAGTTGAAACCATTGATCGACTGAATGTGTTCCGAGGAGGGCAGTCCCCCCATCGGCCGACCACAGATGGGACGCTTGCGCGAATTGTGCAAGATTACCATGATCTTGCAGCCGTTGGCCAGCAATCGGAGTAGGGCTGGTCGGCGCAGACTCCCTGTCTTGACCCCTCGACCCCAGCCAGTGTCTCACTCCAATCCGCTCGAACCGTCAAGGCCGCCATATGGCGAACGCCCCCGATCCGAATGAGGCCCAAGCCGAGGCCGTCGCCGACGTGAAGCGGCTGATGCGGCTTGCCCGAACCGGCGCATTGGCGTCGCTCGGGACGGCCGGACCTCTCGACCACGCTGGTCGGCGTCGCCAGCGATTTCGATGGCGCGCCTCTGTTCCTCATGTCGACCCTATCCCGTCATACCCGGAATTTGGCGAATGATCCTCGCGCGTCCCTCCTGTTGACCGGAACCCAGGAACGCGGCGATCCGCTCAACCATCCGCGCGTCACCTTGAGCGGACGGGTCGAACGCTATGCGGCGCCGCGCGCCAAAGCCCGGTATTTACAGCGCAATCCCAAGGCTCATCTCTATGCCGGGTTCGCCGATTTCGCCCTTTACCGGCTCCAGATCGACGACGTGCATTTCAACGGCGGCTTCGGCAGGGCCGCGCCTCTTACAGTCGCCGAGGTTCTCGCCTCGCGCGAGGGCGAAGCCGCGTTGGCCGAGGCCGAGGAGCGGCTTCTCGCCGAGGCCAATGCGGTTGGCGGAGCCCAGCTCGCGCGCCTCGCGGGGCAGAAGGCTTCGCGCCCGACCTGGCGGGCGATCGGGCTCGACGCCGAGGGCCTCGATCTCGCGGCGGGCGGCCGGCCCGGCCGCGCCCAATTCGCCGCGCCGGCGCATGACCCTGAGCAATGGCGGTCGCGTTTCGAACAGCTGCTCGCGGCAGGTTAGCGCAGGGGCGCATCGGGCTTAAGCGCCACTAAACGCTAGTAAAACACCCATAAACGCGCTAACGTTTTGTTTTTTGCGCTCATGTTGTGGATCAGCGTTTCAACAGCCGCCGTCCTCTCTTTCCTGCTCGGCGTCAAGCGGCCACGAATTCCTATCATACATGTAATAATTGTTCTGATTATGCAATGAAAGTCACGCTTCTTCGCGATAGCGGTTGGGTGGCGACACCTTCCGACTCGCCTTGAGGCTAGGTGGTCGGGCCCGGACCATGATCGGACGTTGACCCGCGCCATTTCGTCGCGTCGCCTCAGAGACAAGCCCGGCAAGGCCGCCGACAGTCGCAAGGATCTCAGCGCAAAGCTTTTTGAGCCCCGGCGCTTGGCGGTCGTTCCCTGCGCGACCACCTGGGTGGCCGGGAGAACCCCGGATCATCGTCCGGATCCCGGTCCGGGCGCATGACGTTTCGGACCCGCTCGCGACGCCTAGGGGCAAGCGTCCCAGAAGCCCTGCTGACGGCTGGAATCGGTATAGTACCAGCAGAGGTTCGGGCCGGGCGCCGCGCCGGCCCACGAAGCCGCCGCCGCGGCGCTGACGAACCCGAGCGCCGCGCCGGCCGCGACCGCGCCGCCGACCGGCCAATAATATCGGCCCGGACGCGCCCAATTGCCCCAATGGCCTGCGCGGTAAGCGCCGCGATTGACGTTGACGTTCCGGTTGATGTTTCGGTTCACATTGCGGTTGACGTTCCGATTCACGTTCCGGTTGATATTGCCGTGGGCGTAACGATTCGCGCCGTGGAAATTTCCACGATGCGCGCGCGCGCCTCGATTGGCCCCGCCGCAATTCATCCCATGATGCATTCCGCCGCCACGATGCATCCCGCCGCCACGGTGCATTCCTCCGCCACGGTGTCCGCCTCCGCCGTGGCGCGCTCCGCCTCCGCGGCCGCCGCGAACCAGAATGACGGAACCGTCGCCCAGCGGACTGGCGCCGCTCTCCGTTCCGTACAGTTCGATGGCTTCCGCTTGCGGCGCGGCGAAGCAGAGCAACGTCGCGATCGCGATCCCTCTGCTGATCAAGCCCAGTCGCTTCATGACGGTTCTCCCCCGGGCGGCCCCGTGAAAACGGCGGCCGTTGTGGTATGGAGCCATGATAGTCGCTTTCGGCCGACGGCGCGAGGTGGACCGCGGCATGGCGATTGCGAGGCTTGACCGAGGGGACGTCGAATGGCCGACTCTTCGCCGAAGACCATCGTTATAACCGGCGCCAGCAGCGGCATCGGCAAATCGACCGCGCGGCTCTTCCTCGACAAGGGGTGGAACGTTGTCGCGACCATGCGCAACCCGGCGGCGGAGAAAGATCTCAAAGCCCAGGCTCGTCTCAAGCTGATCGCTCTCGACGTGCAAGATCCTGAAGGTCCGAAAGCCGCAGTCGCTGAATCGATCAACGCCTATGGTGGCGTCGACGTGTGGCTCAACAATGCCGGCTACGGCGCCTTCGGACCGGTCGAAGCAGGCACGCGCGAGGAGATCGAGCGGCAGTTCGACGTCAACGTCTTCGGCCTCATCGCCTGCGTCCAGGCGGTCGCGCCGCATTTCCGCGAGCGAAAAGCCGGCGTTCTGATCAACGTCTCGTCGATTGGCGGAATCATGACGGTCCCGGCCTACGCCGTTTACAATGCGACCAAATTTGCCGTCGAAGGCCTGTCAGAAGGGCTGTGGCACGAACTCGGGACATTCGGGATCAAGGTCAAGGTGATCGAGCCGGGCGCGATCGCGACCGATTTCGGCGGCCGTTCACAAGACGCCTGGGACATCTCCCGCCTGGCCGACTATGCGCCGTTCATGGACAAGGTGAAAGCGGCGCGGGCTCGCTACACTCAGCGCTCGAGTTCGCCCGAGCTCGTCGCCGAGGTCATCTACCGAGCAGCGACCGACACGAGCGATCGCATGCGCTATCCTGCGGGGTCGGATGCGCGCCGTCTCATACCGCTGCGGCGTCTCCTCGGCTCCGGCCTCACGATGAAAATGATCAAGCGAAGCTTCAAGCTCTGACTGGGGCCATCGGGTGGTCGAGCATTTCTCGTCCGAGGGCGTCGACATCGCGTTCATCGACGTCGCGCCTTTCGGCCCCGACCTTGGCGAGCCGATCCTGCTCATTCACGGCTTCGCCTCCACCCATCGCTTCAATTGGGTTAATCCGCGCTGGGTCGAGACCCTCTCTCAAGCTGGGCGCCGCGTCGTGGCGTTCGACAACCGCGGCCACGGCCAGAGCCAAAAGCTTTATGCGCCCGAAGCCTATCGATCCGGTCTGATGACGCGCGACGCGGCCAATCTGCTCGCGCATCTAGGGATCGAACGCGCCGACGTGATGGGCTATTCGATGGGCGCACGGATTGCGAGCTTCCTCGCGCTCGAGCATCCGAGCCTCGTGCGCTCACTAATCCTGGGCGGCCTCGGCGACCGGCTGGTTCGCGACGGCGGGTTGCCGGAGGCGATTGCGGAAGCCATGGAGGCGCCTTCGCTCGACAGCCTCGCCGATCCGACGCAGCGCCTGTTCCGCACCTTCGCCGACCAGACGAAGAGCGACCGCGCCGCCCTCGCGGCTTGCGTGCGCGGCTTCCGCCGGCGCCTGACGCCGGCTGAGGCGGCGCGCATTGTCCAGCCGATTCTGGTCGCTGTCGGCGAGCGGGATACGCTTGCGGGCGACTTGTCGAAGCTTGTCGCGCTGCTGCCGCGGGCGGAGGCGCTCTTGATCCCCGGCCGCGACCACAACCTCGCTGTCGGGGACAAGGCGTTCAAGGCCGGAGCGCTCCATTTTCTTCATCGCCGGGCGTGAGCGCCGCCCTCAACTCCATCGACTAAAGTCCTAATAACAAAGCAGGTGACAAGCGAGCGCGAAACGTCGAGATTGCGACGAACAGCTGGCCAGAAGGCCGGACAGCGATGGGAACGGAGCGTCCATGGGGCTTGCCGAGGCGAAAGCCGGAGGCGCGGATGAGGCCGTGAATCTTCAAGCCACGGCCCTGCTGGCCGTCCAAGGACTGACGATCCGGTTCGGCGGCGTGACCGCGCTCGAGGATGTCTCGTTCGAGGTCGCCCGCGGCGCGATCTGCGGCCTGATTGGCCCCAATGGCGCCGGCAAGACGACGCTCTTCAATTGCATCTCCCGACTCTACGATCCAGGCGCGGGATCGATCGTGTTCGACGGACGGCCGCTCCTGAAATGCGCCCGGCATGAGCTGGTCGCCCTTGGCGTTGCGAGAACGTTCCAGAACGTCGCCTTGTTTTCGACCTTGACCGTGCGCGAGAATGTGCGCGTGGGCGCGCATGCGATGGGAAATGGCGGATTCGTGGCCAATGCCCTCAGCCTTCCGCTGGCGAGGCGCGAAGAAAGAAACATCGCCGAGCGCGCCGACGCGCTGATCGAGGAATTCGGGCTTAAGAATGTCGCGGACCGTCCGGCCGGCGCGCTGCCGTTCGGGGTCCGCAAGCGGGTGGAACTCGCGCGTGCGCTCGCCAAAGCCCCAAAACTGTTGCTGTTGGACGAACCGGCTGGCGGACTCAACCACTCGGAAGTCGACGGGCTCGCCGACGAAATTCGCGCCATGCGCGACCGGCGCGGCGTCGCCGTGCTCCTGGTCGAGCATCACATGAATCTGGTCATGCGGGTCAGCGACCAGGTGGTCGCGCTCGACTTCGGCCGGGTGATCGCCGACGGCAAGCCTGACGAGGTGAGGTCCAGTCGCGAGGTGGTTCGCGCCTATCTCGGGAGCGCGAATTGAGCGCCCCAATCCTGGAGGCGAAAGGCCTGGAGGCCTGGTACGGCCCAATTCGGGCGCTGCACGGCCTCGACTTCGAAGTCGAAGACGGCGGCGTGACCGCGGTGCTCGGCGCCAACGGCGCCGGCAAGACAACGCTGCTGCGGGCGCTGAGCGGCCTCATCCGGCGCACGGGCGACATCCGCTTTCGCGATCGCTCAATTGGCGCGCTGGCGACGGAGGATGTCGCGCGTTTGGGAATCGCACATGTGCCGGACGGGCGCGGCACGTTCGTCGATTTGACGGTCGAGGAGAATTTGCGCCTTGGCGCCTATGTGCGGGCGGACCGGCAGGGCGTTCGCGCTGATTTCGACCGCATGTTCGGCCTTTTTCCGCGCCTCGGCGAACGGCGCCGCCAGCAGGCGGGAACGCTGTCGGGCGGCGAGCAGCAGATGCTGGCGATCGCGCGCGCGCTGCTCATGCGGCCGAGCCTGTTGATGCTTGATGAGCCGTCGTTCGGCCTGGCTCCGCTGGTGGTGGCGGAAATCTTTCGCGCGCTCGGCGAGATCAATCGCAACGAGGGCGTGAGCCTTCTCATCGTTGAGCAGAACGCCTCGCTCGCGCTCGATCTCGCCGACCGCGCGGTGCTGATCGAAACCGGCAGGGTTGCGCTCAGCGGTCCCTCGGAGGTGTTCCGCGCGGATGACGCGGTGCGGCGCGCGTATCTCGGTTACTAGCGAAGGAGCGACAGCAGGTTGGGCGAGTTCCTGCATCAACTGGCGTCTGGGCTCGCGCTCGGCGGGGTGTATGCGATCATGGCGCTGGCGCTGGTGATGATCTACCAGGCGACGCAGCTGATCAATTTCGCTCAGGGCGAAATGGCGATGTTCTCGACCTATTTCGCCTGGAAGCTGATGGACATGGGCGAGCCTTACTGGTTTGCTTTCTTCGCCACCGTGATCGCCTCGTTCATCGGCGGGCTCATGATCGAGCGGCTGATCATCAGGCCGTTCGCCGATGCGCCCATTCTCGCTTCGGTGATCGTGTTCATCGGCCTCGCGTTGATCTTCAATTCGCTTGCCGGATGGCTCTACGGCTATTCGGTGACTCCGTTCGAACTCGCCGTTCACCGGCCGCCCGTGGTTCGGCTCGGGCTACATGTCTGCGCATGAAGCCGGCGCCGTTGTCGTGACCTTGTGCGTGCTGGCGCTGGTCTATGCGTTTTTCCGCTTCACGCCTCTTGGTCTTGCGATGCGCGCCGCGGCGCAGAATCCGGTATCGAGCCGGCTGGTCGGCATTCGAGTGGGATGGATGCTGGCGATTGGCTGGGGCCTGGCGGCAGCGATTGGGTCGGTCGCGGGGATGATGGCGGCGCCGATCATCTATCTCGATCCTAACATGATGGGCGGGGTGCTGCTCTACGCCTTTGCCGGCGCCGTGCTGGGCGGCATCGACAACCCGTTCGGGGCCGTCTTTGGCGGCGTCGCGGTTGGCGTGCTCGGCAATCTCATTGGAGCCTATCTGGTGGGCGACGAGGTCAAGCTTTCGGTCGCGCTCGCGATCATTATCGCCGTGCTCGTCTGGCGCCCGTCCGGGCTGTTCGGGCGCCGCCTCGTGGCGAGGGTGTAGCCCGTGGCCGCCGCCGACCGCGCGCTCGGCGCTCTTGTCGCCGTCGCGGTCGGGATCCTCGCGCTCGCTTTCCCGTTCGTTGCCTCGGGCTACCATATCTATCAGGGCGCGCAGGTGCTCATCTTCGCCGTCGCGCTCATGGGCCTCAATCTCCTAACCGGATTCAACGGCCAGATCTCGCTCGGCCACGGCGCCTTCTTCGCCATCGGCGGCTATGGCGCGGCGATCCTGATGACGAAATTCGGCCTTCCATATTGGGCGGCGATCCCGATCGCCAGCGCCGCATGTTTCATCGCAGGCTTTCTCTTTGGCTTTCCCGCCCTCAGGTTCGGCGGCCTTTATCTTGCGCTCGCCACCTTCGCGCTCGCGGTCGCAGCCCCGCAGATCCTGAGTTACAAGGGCTTCGACGCCTTTACCGGCGGCTCACAGGGCCTCACGATCGCAAAGCCGCACGCGCCATTCGGGATCGGGCTCACCGCCGACCAGTGGCTCTACCTTGTGTGCCTCGCCTGCGCCGCGGCGCTCTATTGGGCTGCGCGCAACCTCGCACGAGGCCGGATCGGGCGGGCGCTGGTCGCCATTCGCGATCAACCGATCGCCGCCGAGACGATGGGAATCAACGCCGCGCTCTACAAGACCTCATGCTTCGGCGTCAGCGCGCTCTATGCCGGCGTGGCAGGCGGCCTGAGCGCGATCGCTGTTGGCTTTGTTTCGCCCGAGAGCTTCGGGCTTGCGCTTTCGCTCGCCTTTCTCGTCGGGATCGTCGTCGGCGGGCTCGGCTCCCTCGGCGGCGCTTTGTTCGGCGCTTTGTTCATTGAGTTCGTGCCCAATCTCGCCGACCAGCTCACGGTCAGTTTCGGCGAAGGCGCCAAGGCGCTGCCAGGCGCAATTTACGGAGCGCTTTTGATTCTGATAATGGCCGCGATGCCGACTGGCGTCGCGGGCGCGGTGCAGGGGGCGGCGCGAGCGCTCGCGCTGCCGCGGCAGTCGAAAGTTGCAAAACGCGGCGTCAATGTGGCCGCAAACTACGAAGGAAAGGGAGAAGCGCCATGATCACTCGACGGACATTCCTGCAATCGAGCGCCGCCGCCGCGGCCTTCGCCGCCAGCGCAGGTTCTTCCCGCGCGGACAATGCGCCAGGCGTGACCGACACGGAGATCAAGATCGGGCAAACCATGCCCTACTAGCGGCCCCGCCTCGGCCTATGGGGTGATCGGCAAGGCGGAAGTCGCCTGCTTCAAGATGATCAACGATATGGGCGGGATCAACGGCCGCAAGATCAACCTCATCAGCCTCGACGACGGCTACAGCCCGCCTAAAACCGTCGAGCAGACGCGCCGTCTCGTCGAGCAGGAGCAGGTCGCGTTCATTTTCAGCTGCCTTGGCACGCCGACCAGCGCGGCGATCCGCCAATACCTCAACGACAACAAGGTGCCGCAATTGTTCTGCGCCACCGGTGCGAGCATGTTCGCCGATCCCCAGCATTTTCCTTGGACGATCGCCGGCTTCTTGCCAAATTACCAGACCGAAGCACGCATCTTCGCCAAGCAGATCTTGAAAACGAAGCCAGACGCGCAAGATCGGAGTGCTTTATCAGAACGATGGTTTCGGCAAGGACTATCTGATCGGGCTCAAGGACGGTCTTGGAGCGGACCACGCCAGAATGGTGGTCAAGGAAGAATCCTACGAGACCTCGGAGCCGACGGTCAATTCGCAGGTCGTCTCGTTGCAAGGCTCAGGCGCCGACGTGTTTCTGATCGCGGCGACGCCGAAATTCGCAGCGCAGGCGATCCGCAAGACCTTCGACCTTGGCTGGACGCCCGTGCGCTACATGACCAATGTCTCGCAGTCTGGTCGCCACCGTCATGAAGCCGGCGGGCCTCGAGAAGTCAAAGGGAGTGATAACCGGCGCATACGGCAAGGACACGACGGACCCTCGGTGGAAGAACGATCCCGGCATAAGGAATTCGCCGACTTCGTCGCGAAGTATATGACGCCAAATGATCTGATCGACGCCAATGCCGTTTACGGTTTTAACGCCGCGTTGGGCATGGTGCAGGTGCTCAAGCAATGCGGCAATGACCTGTCACGAGACAATATCATGAAGCAGGCGGCCAACTTAAGGATTTCGAGGCGCCGATGCTGTTGCCCGGCATAAAGGTGAACACCTCGCCCACAAACTATAGCCCGATCCGGCAGGATGCAACTGTCTCGCTTCGACGGCGAAAGCTGGCGCCTGTTCGGCGACCTGATCGTGGGCTAATCGAGGCGGGGGCTGCGCGCTCGCTGTTGCGCGCCGCCCAAGCCTTCCTCACGCCCATTGCTTGAGTGACGCGAAGCGGGCGAATTTCTTCGCGTGGTGGCGGTCCATCCGGGTGAGCACGTCGCGCAGGAACGCGACGCCCTCGACGAGATAGGGCCCCTTGTTAAGCATCACGCATTCGGCGCCTTGAGCCATCGCCGCGTCGCTCATCTCCGCGCGGCTCGCCACCCCGTCGCGCACGAAACTATCGAGGACTTGCGTCGCCCATACCACCGGCGTGTGCGCCGCTTCGCACAGCCACAGGATCTCCTCCTGCATTTCCGTGAGCCGCGCGAAGCCGAGCTCGACCGCGAGGTCGCCGCGGGCGATCATTACGGCAGTCGGATTGTGCGCCGCCGATTGCAGGATGAGCTGCGGCAGATTGCGCACCGCGAGCGGCGTCTCGATCTTCAAGACCAGCCCGGGCGGCTCGCGCTTGGGCGCCCGCGCCACCAGGTGGTCCTGCAGGAGCTCGATGTCATCGACTCTCTGCACGAACGAATAGCCGATCAGGTCGGCATGCTCGGCGATGAAGTCGAGGTCGCGGAAGTCCTTGGAGGTCAGCGGCGGCAGATCGAGCTCGGTCGAGGGAAAATTGACGCCTTTGCCGGGCTTGAGCCGAACGCCCTTCTCGCGCGCCGCGTAAATCTCGATCTCGGCCCGGCCCGTCGCCTTAGAAACGACTCGAGCCGCCGCCTTGCCGTCGTCGATGAACACTTCCGAGCCGACGACGAGCTGGTCGACGAGTTCGGGAAAATTGAGGGAAAACGCGATCGGTTCCTTAATCTTCTCGCGCAGTTCGTCGACCAGGACGACCCGGTCGCCACGCAAGAGGCGTGCTTTCGGCGGCGCTTTGACCCGGAGGATACGGCACTTCGGGCCGGCGATGTCCATCAGCACCCGGCAAGGACGCTCGAGCTGTGCGGCGGCCGCGCGCACCTGCTCGACCATTTGACCCCAGACTTCGGGGTCATCGTGGGCGCAATTGATGCGCGCGCAGTCCATGCCGGCGTTCACCAGATTACTGACCAACTCGGGTTTCGTCGTTGCTTCGGTCGGCAGGGTCGCCATCACCCGTGCGCCCGGACCGCCTTTCTGCCGCGCGCCGAACAGCCGGTCGGCCTCCGCCTCAAGTTCCTCGGCGCCCGCCCTCGCCAACACCGGCGACGGATAGGGCGCATTCGACTCGCCGCTTAGCCGCTTAAGGGTCGCAATGAGCGCATCCAGCGCTTCGATGACATGGCTTTCGCTGCGGCCAAGCGAAGAGAGCCCTCGCGCCGCGAGCCGATATTGCAGGTCGGTGAGGTCATGCTCGCGCAGCGCGATATAGTGGGAGAGATTGAGGACCCGCGGCGGGATTTTTGACTTGTCTGCGTCGACGGCCCAGCAGTCTCTAAATTCGGCGGCCTTGAGCTCAACATCCCCACGTAGCGCTTTCACCTCGGCAAGAAGGGCGCGGAGTTCTTCCAAGTCGCTTCCGGGTTTCGTAGCCATGGGCGTCGCTTCGAATGAGCGAATCGTCGACGGGCGTTACACATTTCCCGCCAAATCGGTCTTTGACGTCCAAATGTGACGCCTGTGTAACGTCGCGCAAACGGATTTGCACTCTCCTCGGGCGTCGAAAGCGTCGCCCTAAGCATGAAGCTGGCCAAATCATCTCGCGGGATTGAAACCATTCTCCAGCCAGGCGCGTAGGAACGGAAAGAGCTCGACGACGAGGCGACCATGGATGGAATGAAGAAGTCGACGATCGGAGCAATCGTCCTCGCAATATCGCCATGGATAGCGGTTGCCTGGGCGGAAGAGCTCACCGCCGCCCACTCGCAAACCATCATCGAGCGGCAATTTGACGCCTTTAAGCATGACGATGGGGCGGCGGCGTACGCTCTGGCGGCTCCCACGATCAAACAAATGTTCGACGGTCCCAATCAGTTCATGGCGATGGTTCGAGACCACTATGCCCCCGTCTACAGGCATCGCAGCGTCGAGTTTGGCGCCTTCAAGGAATCGGGCGACCAAGCGAGCATTGAGGCGACGCTCGTCGACAACGAAAATGTTGTATGGACCGCGCTCTACAGTTTGAGCCGGGATGCGAACGGCGATTGGCTTATTTCTGGCTGCGTTCTCGTAAAGTCGGACGGGAGCGCGATCTGATCGCAGCTTGACCGGCCCCAGAGGCGACCTTGATTCGGAGCAAGTCGCTTGGCCGGAAGAGCGTCTGCGCCCGGCGGGCGGGCGAAGGAACCTGCGCCAGTGGCGGGCGAAGGCGCCAGTGCTGACACGCATCCCAGACAGGCTCAAACCGCGCCAATCGAGCTTGACAGCCGAATCTGTCGCTCGCCCTGAGCCCCAAGATTGCCGGTTGAAAGCATAAGCCGACGAAACTCTACATGAGGATCGAGCAGAATAAGCGGCGCTTGCGGCGAAACCGAAGAGCGGTGCATTTGACGTCGTTAACAATTCACAGATAGGAAAAGAGCTTGCCAACATGGCCCGCGGCGCCTATTTGTCGTGCGTTACGAATTCGGACCGAGTTCGCGCGGCCGACTTGCTCTCTGGTTTGAGCGGGGCGTTTGCCGGGACCATCATGCGATGGCCTGTGGGCGGCGGGAAAATGGCCCGGGCGGGTTGTCGACCCGTCGGACCGCTTGCCGCATCCGATGTTCCGGCGAGCGTCCGTACAGGGAGACCACATGCCGAAGGTGGATCCAACCTGCCGGCCGCGTCCGGCCATGCGGTTCGAATCGTGACGTCAGCGCCACGCGGCGCTGCTTGAATTGCGGCGCGGCGAAGCGGCGCCTTGTTTTCAGGTTGATGATGTCCCGACGGCAAACCCACAACGTCCCGACCGCCAGTTGTGCGGCGCGGACGGTTTGGCATGGGCCGGCGGCATCCAAACAGCTTCCTGATACGGCGATCGCCGTCCGATTCCTGTATTTTCCTACCTCCAGCATAGACGCCGCGCGCGGCGCGGGCGGGCGGCCCTATCGGCGCTCGTCGCGCATTTTCGCGCCCGGCGAGAGAGTTTATCATGGCAAACAAAATGATCATCGACGCTTCGCACCCGGAGGAGACCAGGGTGGTCGTCCTGCGAGGCAATCGTGTCGAGGAGTTTGACTTCGAGTCCGCGAGCAAGAGGCCACTACGCGGTAACATCTATCTTGCTAAGGTCACCCGCGTAGAACCGTCGCTTCAAGCCGCCTTCATCGACTACGGCGGGAATCGTCACGGTTTTCTCGCCTTCTCTGAAATTCATCCGGATTACTACCAGATCCCGGTCGCTGACCGGCAGGCGCTGCTTGAGGAGGAAGCCCAATCTCAGCGGGAGGAGGAGGACGAGGCCGGCGAGAGACGCAGCAGACGCCATCGCCACCCGCGACGGCAGGGAATTGAAGCTCGCGCTCAGGATGGCGAGACCGTTTCGGAACGGGCGCCGGTTGAGGAATTGGGCGCGGAAGGTTTCAATTCGACGGCGCCGAGCACGAATCTTGAAGAGGGTTTCGGGGATACCGAGACGGGGATCAACGAATCCTCGGCGTCGGGAGAACTGAACCCGGTTATCACGATCGGGACCGAAACCGGCGCGCCTGTCGAGGACTTCCCCGCCGATCAACCTTTGGAACCCGCGGAGGCTCCGGACCCCGACCAGGCGAACTCAGCGCCATCCGACGAAGCAGCGTTGCTTCTCACACCTGGCGTTGAACATACTGCCGCCCCTCGACTGAGGGACGAAGCTGAGCGTGGGGAACGCTCGGTTGAGGAAGACGTGCATGAAGTCACGACGCTGGAAGGCGGCTCTGAAGAGCGTGTAACGAGCCGCAAGCAACGGAGCGAGGACGAAGGCGAGCCGATCGAGCAGGTTGGCGGCGATGCGCTGGAGGAGGTTCCACGCCGGCCCCAGCGCGTTCGGCGTCAGTATAAGATTCAGGAGGTCATCAAGCGCCGGCAGGTTTTGTTGGTGCAGGTCGTCAAGGAAGAGCGCGGCAACAAGGGGGCGGCGCTCACAACTTACCTTTCGCTGGCCGGCCGCTACTCCGTCTTGATGCCGAACACGGCGCGCGGCGGCGGCATTTCCCGCAAGATCACCAACACCCAGGATCGCAGCCGCCTGAAGGCGATCGCCGAGGAACTCGACGTTCCGGAGGGCATGGGCGTAATCCTCCGCACCGCCGGCGCTTCACGCACCAAGGCCGAGGTCAAGCGCGATTTCGAGTATCTCCTGAGGATGTGGGAAACCGTACGCGAGACCACGCTCGCGTCGAGCGCGCCGACGCTCGTCTACGAAGAAGGATCGCTCATCAAGCGGGCGATACGCGATCTCTACAGCAAAGAGGTCGAGGAGATCGTCGTCGCGGGCGAAACCGGCTATCGTGAGGCGAAGCAGTTCATGCGGCTCCTGATGCCGAGCCACGTCAACAGCGTCCAGCTGTACCGCGACACCGCGCCGGTTTTCGCTAAGGCAGGCGTCGAATCTCAGCTCGACGCGATGTTCTCCAACCAAGTGACGCTGAAGTCGGGCGGCTACATCGTCATCAACCAGACCGAGGCGCTTGTCGCCATCGACGTCAACTCGGGTCGCTCGACGCGCGAGCACAATATCGAAGATACTGCGCTGCGCACCAATCTCGAGGCGGCTGATGAGATTGCGCGTCAGCTGCGTCTGCGCGACCTCGCCGGACTTATCGTGGTCGACTTCATCGACATGGAGGAATTGCGCAACAATCGCGCTGTTGAGAGGCGGATCAAGGACGCGTTGAAGAATGACCGGGCGCGCATCCAGGTCGGGCGCATTTCGCACTTCGGCCTGCTCGAAATGTCGCGCCAGCGCATCCGCACCGGGGTTCTCGAAGGCTCGACTGTCCTTTGTCCCCACTGTCAGGGCGCTGGCGTCGTGCGGTCGACGGCTTCGATTGCGCTACATGTGCTCCGCGTGCTTGAGGACGCCCTGATCAAGAACTCGACGCATGATCTGATTGTCCGCACACGGGCGCCCGTGGCGCTCTACATACTGAACCACAAGCGCCTCAACCTGCGCGATCTCGAGCGCCGATTCGGCGTCGCGATCGTCGTCGAGGCGGACGACGCGATGACCGGCGCCAACTACCACGCCATTGAGCGCGGCGAGCCGGCGCTCGGCCTGAAGACCGAAGGAGAGTCAGAGAGAGCGGCGGCTGACATTGCGCCGATTATCGAGGAGAGCGAGCCAGTCGAAGCGG
This sequence comes from uncultured Alphaproteobacteria bacterium, assembly GCA_963820095.1. Lineage (GTDB taxonomy): Bacteria > Pseudomonadota > Alphaproteobacteria > Rhizobiales > Beijerinckiaceae > Roseiarcus. Next base: position 78,331 of record CAWFZA010000021.1, on the reverse strand, counting down.
AGGAAGATGAGACCTTTGAAGCTCGTGGCGAGGAGAATGAAGAGGCCGACCATCTGAGCGACCGAGGCGAGAGCGTGTCGCCGGAGGACAGCGAGGTGGGCCGCCGTCGCCGCCGCCGCCGCCGCCGCCGCGACCGGCCGTTCGGAGACGATCTCTCGCGCGACGCCCCACAGCCGACGGACGACGGCTTGGCGGTCGTCGCCGAAATCGGCGGCGATCTCGTGATGCCGACCGGCGATGCTGGCGCCCTCGATCGAAGGGCTCCTCGTGGCGCGGAAGAGCGTCACCGGAGATCGAGAGGTTCGCGCGGCGGACGAAACCGGTTCCGACAGGGTGAGGGAGAAGCCACGCCGGAGATGTCGGCGCCAGGTTTCGATTCGACCCCCTCGGTGGCGCTTGAGGAAGAATTTGCCGGGTCCGAAGCTGACTATTCTCCCGCGCCGTTGTCCACCGAGGCGGTCTCCCCTGAAGAAACCGGAGGCGAATCGCCGTCCGTCGCCAGGGCCGAGGAACATGGGATTGAGGCGCAAGAGGCCGTGAGCGCGGAGCCGCCGGCCTCTGCCCTGTCGGCGACCGAGCCGCCGCGCCCGCGCCGCAGCGGCTGGTGGCAGCGCGCGCGGGCGACCGTGATCGGGAAGTAGATCGTCCGAGTTGCACGCCTCCGAGCCCACGCATGCCTCTCGGAGGCGTCGTCTCGGGACCGTAGGCGGTTCGGCGCGGTGAGGCGGCCCCAATGGGCTCAGTCACCGTGGCTCCTTCCAATCTCCTGCGTCGCTCCTGATTCCGCGACCGCCTCCTCGAGGAGGCGCGTCAGCGTCTCTGGCTCCTTGGGGAAGCCTGCGCGGATCCACAGCGCCTGGAAGGCGCGCAGCGCCCGTCCGACCGGCCTCCCGGTCGCGACGCCTCGCGCGATCAGGTCCGCGCCACTGATCGGGAGCTTGGGTTCCGGCGCGTCGCGTAGAAAGTGATCGGCCGCCGTAAAGGCGGCATCCAACGGAGGCGCTTCCGAGTTCGGCCTGGGCGAGGGCAAGTGCGTCGCGCGCGGCCTCGCGTCCGGCGTTGAAGAGCAGAGCTCTGAGGCCGTGGAACGACGGGGGCGCCGTGATCCCGTGCAGCCGTGTAACAGCCTCGGCGGCGGATCTCAGCCGGTCGGCTTCGGCGTTTGCGAGACGCAGCCTGTCGCGTAGCCGCTCCGCATCTTCCGGGACGGTGACGCCGAGCGCTGCTAGTCGCAGGAGGACGTCGGCGCCCACGCCGCGTGCAGCCTCGATTGCGATGAGGCGACTGAGGCGTCTCGCTAAACCGACGCCGCCGAGGATCGGCTCGAGAAAGCCGGTCTCGCCCATCGCCTGCACCACCTCGCTTGCTCGCGGCGCCGCGAGCAGCTTCATCAGTTCGGCCCGCACCCGCTCGCGCGACAGGCGCGAGAGGCGGTTGCGCGCGCGGATCGCTGCCGAAAGGGCCTCGCGGTCGAGCTCACCGCCGTAGCGCGCCGAGAAGCGGAAGAATCGTAGAATGCGCAGATAATCCTCGCGAATCCGCAGCCCCGCATCCCCGATGAAGCGCACCCGTCCGGCGGCGAGATCCTCAAGGCCGCCGACATAATCGTGGACCGTTCCGTCGCGCCCCACCGACAGCGCGTTGATGGTGAAGTCGCGCCGCCGCGCGTCGGCGGCGAAATCCCGGCCGAACCTCACCTTGGCCCACCGGCCGTCGGTCTCGATGTCCTCCCGCAACGTCGTCGTTTCGATCGGGCGCCCATCGACGACGACCGTCACCGTGCCATGCTTGACCCCGGTCAGGGCGACCTTGAACCCCGCCTGCTCCGAGCGGCGGATGACCTCATCGGTCGTCGCGGTCGTCGCAAGGTCGAAATCGACCGCCCGCTCCCCAAGCGCAAGATCGCGCACCGCGCCGCCGACGAGGCGGGCCTCCTCGCCCCCGCCGTTCAGCGCTTCGAGCGCCCGGGCGAGCGGACCTTGCGCGAGCAGCGTCCGATCCTTGAGCTTTCCGTCCGCAAGGCCCGGAAGGGCGGTCATTCGAACCGCCCCGGGACCAACACCCCGTTTTCGACATGCGCCGGGACGTAAACGCCCCGTCCCCGGGGCGCGAAGGCGTTGACGGCGACGAGGCCGAGCACCGCGGCCGCGAGCCCGATCAGCGTCATGATCGAGACCCGGCCGCGCGTCCAATGCTCAATTTCGAGCGGATAGCGGGACCGCACCGCGAGGTAGAGGGCGTAAACCAAGAACGGGCTCAGGAACAGCGCCAGCGGTTCGAGGACAGTCCTGCCCATCAGGAGGTGAGCTTCTCATACAGGTTGCGCAGAATTCCGGCGGTCGCCCCCCAAATATACCGCCCTTCATGCGGCATGGCGTAGTATTTTCGCCGGCGCCCCTGCCATTCGCGCTCTTCAAGCCGGTGGTTGGCCGCGTCCATGAGAAAGGCGAAAGGCGTTTCGAAGACCTCGTCGACCTCAAGCTTGTTGATTTTCAGCGCGAAGGACGGTGCGACCAGCGCGACCAGAGGAGCGACTCGGAATCCCGTGCCGGTGAAGTAGGGGTCGAGCCAGCCGAGCGGCTCGACGAACCGCTCCTCGAGTCCGACTTCTTCGTACGCCTCACGCAGCGCAGCCTGGCGCGGGGTCTCGTCTCCGTCGATCTTTCCGCCGGGAAAGGCCACTTGACCCGAATGAGCGCGCATATCCGAGGCCCGCAAGGTCAGGAGGACACTCAGTCCGCTAGGCCGCACAACGATCGGCAAAAGCACCGCGGCCGGACGCAATGGCGCTAGCGCAACGAGTTCCGGCCGCCGCCCATCGGGAGCGTCGTCGCTCATGCCGGTCGGCGCGGCCCGCTCGAGGTCGCTCAAGCTTAGCGATTGCCGGAGCTTGCCACGCGCCAGCGCGCGCAGCGTAGTGGGACTTGGATCGGAGATGAGGTCGGCGGTCAAAGCCCTTCGATCTCGCTCGCCGGGCACATCGGGAAGAAGAAACCGCCCGAGCGCACGCCGAACCAGTCCTTTGTTTCGACCCGCTCCGTCCGGCCGAGGGCGACGAGATCATAGAACAGCGCCCGCTTGATCAGCGCCCAAAGGTCGCCCCTGACCTTTACGTAAGGCTTCAGGCCATCTGAGGCGCCGCGCTCGAAGCGAAGCGGGTGCTCCGCGTCGACCGCAACCACGTCGTCGACGTTGGTGCGGAACATGAGTTGCGGGTGGTGGGTTGCGGCCCGGATGGACATCTCGACCGCTAGAAACGGCGCGTCGTCGACCTTGACGCCGACTTTTTCGACGGGCGTCACCAGGACATGACGATCGCCTTCCTTGCGCATGATGGACGCGAAGAGCCGGACGAGCGGCGCCCGGCCAATCGGCGAGCCACAATAAAACCATGTTCCATCGGCAGCGATGCGCATGTCGATCTCGCCGCAATCCGGTGGGTTCCAAGAAGGCGCCGGCCCAAGGCCGCGCAAACGCCCAGTCGTCGCCTCGCCGAGTCCTCGCAGAGCGCCTTCCGGCGGGCGGGTCAGCTCTGCGTTATTCTCGAGCTTCTTTGTGGGCGGATCCGACATTTGCTTGCTTTGGGGCTTGTGCCGAAAGGACGCGCGCTCAATCTAGTGCGCTTGAGGATAAAAACAAAACGCCCTAGGTGGCGCAAGGACGAGCCGATGAATGTGACCAATATTGCTGATCCCGCCCAGTTGACTCGCGAAGCCGACGTGGCCCTTGAGCGCATCGCCGCCGTGCGAACCGAGGTCGGCGGGGTTATTTTTGGTCAGCAGCGGGTTGTCGACCTGACCCTTGCGACATTGTTGGCAGGCGGACACGGATTGTTGATCGGCGTGCCGGGACTGGCCAAGACCAAGCTCGTCGAGACCTTGGGAATCGTCGTGGGCCTCGACGCCCTCCGTGTGCAGTTCACGCCCGATCTGATGCCGACCGACATTCTCGGCTCCGAGGTGATGGAGGAAGGTCACGACGGCAAGCGCGGATTCCGCTTCATCAGGGGTCCGATCTTCGCTCAGTTGCTAATGGCCGACGAGATCAACCGCGCGAGCCCCCGCACCCAGTCCGCGCTGCTGCAGGCGATGCAGGAGCATCACATCACAGTGGCGGGGGTGCGGTACGATTTGCCGCGGCCTTTCCATGTTCTGGCGACCCAGAACCCGCTTGAACAGGAAGGCGCTTACCCGCTTCCCGAGGCGCAGCTCGATCGGTTCTTGTTGCAGATCGACGTCGGCTACCCTGATCGGGCCGCTGAACGCCGTATTCTGATCGAGACAACAGGCGAGCGCGAGGCGCGCCCGAAGCCCGTGATGACGGCGGAGGATCTAATGGCCGCCCAGCGACTGGTGCGGAGGGCCCCAATTGGCGATCGCGTGGTCGAGGCGATACTGGACCTGGTGCGGGCCGGCCGTCCGGGCGAAGGGGAGCCGGAGCTCACCAAGGGGATTGGCTGGGGGCCGGGACCCCGCGCCGCGCAGGCGTTGATGCTGGCTGCTCGGGCTCGCGCGTTGGTGGACGGGCGCCTGTCGCCGTCGCTCGACGACGTCGCCACTTTGGCCGAGCCCGCGCTCAAGCACCGCATGGCTTTGAGCTTCGCCGCTCGCGCCGAGGGGGAGACCATTTCGGCGGTGATCGGACAACTCGTGGCGAAGACGATCCAATGATCCGGCGGCGCTCGACGCAATGACGCTGCCGGCCTCCATCCGTCGCGACGCCGCGACGCTTTCGGCCCGTCTGCCGAGCCTGGTCATCGCCGCCCGCCGCGTGGCGCAGACCGTGCGGCACGGCGTTCATGGCCGCAGGCGCGCCGGTTCGGGCGAGACCTTCTGGCAATTTCGACCTTTTCTGTCCGGCGAACCGTCGTCGCGAGTCGACTGGCGTCGCTCGGCGCGTGAAGAGCGCGCCTTCGTGCGCGAGCGCGAGTGGGAGGCCGCGCATACGGTCTGGATCTGGTTCGACCGGTCGGCGTCGATGCAATTCTCGTCGAGTTTAGCGCCGGCGTCGAAGATCGACCGAGCGGCCTTGCTGGCGTTGGCTTTCGCGGACCTTTGCGTGCGCGGCGGCGAGCGCGCAGGCTTGCTCGGTCTCACCCGGCCGTTGGCGACGCAAGGCGTCGTCGAGCGCTTCGCCGAGGCGATCGCCACCGATGAGCGCCTCCAGGGTCCCTCGCAAGCTCCTTTGCCGCCCGCGCTGCCCGCCGCGCCGCGCTCGATGGTTCTCATGATCGGCGATTTTCTCTCGGAGCCCGAAGAGGTTGCGCGGGTGGTCCGGGCCGTGAGCGCGCAGGGCGCGATCGGCGAACTGGCGATGATCGTCGATCCGATCGAGGAGACCTATCCGTTCTCCGGCAATACCGAGTTTCTCCATCCCGCCGGCCTCACGCGCATGACAACGCCGCGGGCGCAAAACCTCCGTAACGCCTATCTCGCACGTCTCGCCGCTCATCGCGAAGCGATCCGGGCGATCTGCGCTCGCTCGGGCTGGGGCATGAGCATCCACCGGACTGACGGATCGCCAGCGGAGATGTTGCTGGCGTTGCGCATGCGACTATCCGCGCCCGAGCCCGGGGCGGGTCTGAGGAGCGCCTGAGCGATGTTCGGACTGCCGCTCGCCTTCGCGGCTCCCGCTGTTCTCGCGGCCCTGATCGGCCTTGTCGGTCTCTATTTCCTGCTGCGCGTCACGCCGCCGAGCCCGCGTCAAACGATATTCCCGCCGCTCCGGCTTCTCCTGGGACTCGATCCGAACGAGACGACGCCGGCGCGCACGCCCTGGCCAATTCTGGCGCTCCGGCTCGCGATTGGAGCGCTCATCATCCTCGCCATGGCTCAACCATTGTGGAACAGCCTCGCGGCTCTCTCCGGGTCGGGGCCGCTTCTGGTCTTGATTGACGACGGATTTGCCGCCGCCCCGACTTGGGACGAACGAATCGACTTCGTTCGCGAACGCGCGGCGGCGGCGGCGCGATCCGGCCGAATCGTGGCGGTCGAAGCACTCTCACAGGGCGGGCAGGACATCGCGCCGCTCGACAGATCCGAGGTCGAGGGCCGGTTGCGGGCGCTGGCGCCGGTTCCCTATGCGCCAGATCGCGAAGCGGTGTTGCCGGCAATTAAGCGCTTTCTCGCCGGCGAGCCGAGGTCCGACATCCTGTGGATCGCCGATGGGGTCGAACTCGGGGGGGCAAGCGCCTTTTCGACTGAACTCGCCTCGATTGCCCACTCCACCGAGGTCGTGACGGACGGCCGGGGCGCGCTCGCGCTCGACGGCGTCGACAATGAGGCAGGCGCACTGACCGGCCTGCTCACGCGCTCGGACGCCACCGCGCCAGCGAGCGGCGTGGTGCGCGCCCTCGACGCCCAAGGACGCGAAGTCGGCAAGGCTAGCTTCGACTTTGGCGCCAAATCGGTGGTTGGCGCCCGGTTTGATCTGCCGGTCGAATTGCGCAATGACGTCGCGCAGGTCGTCATCGACGGCGAACGTTCAGCCGGGGCGGCCTGGCTCATTGATGAACGCTCCCGTCGGCGTCGGGTCGCCATCGCTTCCGGCGCAAGCGCGGACGTCGCGCAACCGCTGCTCGCGCCGAGCTATTATCTCAAGCGGGCATTGCAGCCCTTCGCCGATATCAGCGAGTGGCATGATTCCTCGACCGATCCGATCATTTCGCTGCTTGAGCAGAAGCCCTCGGTCCTCGCCCTCGCCGACATGAGCATCGCGCCCGGGCCGGAACTCGACGCGATCACCCAATTCCTCGACAACGGCGGCGTGCTGTTGCGCTTCGCTGGCACGCATCTCGCCGCCGGCGACGATACCTTGACCCCGACGGCTCTTCGCCGCGGCGGACGCCTGCTGGGCGGCGCATTGTCCTGGGAAAGCCCGAAGCACATCGCGCCGTTCGAGGCGGGCAGTCCGTTCTTTGGCCTCGCCGCGCCCCAGGAAGTGACGGTGACGCGTCAAGTGCTTGCCGAGCCGGAGACTGGGCTTTCCGAAAAGACCTGGGCGCGGCTCGCCGACGGGACCCCGCTCGTCACCGCCGAGCGGCGCGGCAAGGGTCTCATCGTGCTGTTCCATGTGACTGCCGACACCACTTGGTCGAATTTGCCTTTGTCCGGTCTCTTCGTCGATATGCTGCGCCGAATTGTGGCGGAGGCCGACGCCCCTGGCCAGGGAGCCGCGAAAGCGAAGGCTGGGGAGCACGGGATCGCGCGGCCGCCCCTGCATACGCTGAACGGCTTCGGGGTTCTCGGCCCTCCTCCGGCCAATGCGGAGCCGATCGGCGAGGATTTTTCCGGCGTCGGCGACCCGCTTCACCCGCCGGGCTTTTACGGAACGCCGGACTCCTTGCGCGCCGTCAACGCCTTGGCTCCGGGAGCGACCCTTGCTCGCGCCAATTATGGGCCCCTTGTCGTCCATGAGGGCGCGCTTGCGATCGCCCCTCCGATCGATCTGCGCCGCTGGCTCTTGCCGGCGGCTCTTATGGGCCTGATGATCGACGCGCTGGTTTCGATTTGGTTGATGGGCGGCGCGCAGTTGCGCCGCAGAGGAGCGCTTGCCGCCTTTGCCGTCATCGGCGTGCTGGGGCTCGCCGGCGTTCCCTATCAGGCCCGAGCCGGCGAAGCGCCGCCGGTCTCTGATCGTGATATGGATGCCGCCCTCTCGACAAGGCTCGCTTACGTCGTGACCGGCGACGCGTCGGTCGACGAAACCTCAAAGCTCGGGTTGACGGCGCTGACGCGCGTGCTCGCATCCCGCACCTCTGCCGAGCTTGCCGAGCCGGTCGCGCTCGATCCGGCGCGAGACGAACTCGCGTTCTATCCGCTCATCTACTGGCCGATCGTCGCCGGCCTGCCGCAGCCCAAGCCGGAAGCGCGCACCCGCATCGCCGCGTTCATGAAAAACGGCGGCACAATGGTTTTCGACACCCGGGACGCGCTGACATCGCGTCCCGGCGGGCCGCCTACAGCGGAGGCGCTCTGGTTGCGGACGTTCCTCGAAGGCGTCGATGTGCCGGAGCTTGAGCCGGTTCCGCACGATCACGTGCTGACGAAGACCTTCTACCTGCTCGACCGCATTGTTGGCAGGACCGCGATCGGGCAGACCTGGATCGAAGCGCTCCCGCCGCCTGATCCAAACGATCGCGTTCAGCGCCCGGCCCGCGCCGGCGACAGCGTTTCACCTATCGTCATCGCCTCGGACGATCTTGCAGCGGCCTGGGCCGAAGACGCCGATCGGAGGCCGCTTTATCCGCTGATTCCCGGCGGGGCCCGGCAGCGCGAACTCGCGCTCCGCAGCGGCGTCAATCTGGTCATGTACACCCTCACTGGCAATTACAAGGCCGACCAGGTTCATGCGAGGGACATTCTCGAAAGGCTAACTCGTTGAGCGCCTGGTCGATCGCCCTTTCTCCCTTCCTCCCATGGCCTGCGGTCTACGCCCTCGGGGGCGTGGCGCTCGCGGTCTCCGCAGCGCTCGTTTGGCGAGGCGTCCGCGGCGCGTGGCTGCGCGCCCTGAGCATGGCGCTCCTGCTGCTCGCCATCTGTGACCCCAATCTCGTTCAGGAAAACCGCCGTCCGCTCAAGGACATTGTCGCCGTAGTGGTCGACCGTTCCGAGAGCCAGGACATTGGCGAGCGGCCCCAGCAGACGGACAAAGCGCGCGACGAACTCGAGGCGCGGCTCAAGGCGCTCGGAGACGTCGACCTTCGGCTCGTCGAAACCTCACGCGACGAATCCGAAACCGAAGGGACCAAACTCTTCGCGGCTCTTCGCGGCGCCCTTTCCGATGCGCCGCCCGAGAGGGTTGGCGGCGCGATCATGATCACCGACGGCGACGCGCATGACGTTCCGAAGTCTGCGGCTGCGCTTGGCTTCGACGCGCCGTTGCATGTCTTGATCACCGGCCACGAAGGCGAGCGGCAACGGCGTATCGAGCTGGTCGAGGCGCCGCGCTACGGCATCGTGGGTAAAGATCAGGTCATCAGGGCCCGCGTGCTGGACAGCGCCGACCACGGCGAGCCAGTCAAGCTCACGGTGCGCCGCGACGGCGAGACGATTGCCACGATCGACACCAAGGTCGGGGAGCAGGTCGATGTGAAGGCGCCGATCGACCATCCAGGCCCGAACGTGATCGAACTCGAAGTCGCGGCAGTCGAAGGCGAAATTGCCGCCGACAGCAATCGCGCCGTGGTCAACATCGAGGGCGTGCGTGATAAGCTCCGGGTGTTGCTGGTCTCCGGCAAGCCGCACCCGGGCGAGCGGATGTGGCGCAATCTCTTGAAGTCCGACGCCAACGTCGATCTCGTGCATTTCACAATTCTGCGCCCGCCGGAGAAAGGCGCCGACGGCACGCCAATCAATGAATTGTCTCTCATCGCCTTTCCTGTTGCGGATTTGTTCGGCCGCAAGATCAAGGACTTCGACCTCATCATCTTCGATCGCTACGCCCAGCAGTCGATCCTGCCGTACATCTACCTAGAGAACATCGCCAACTATGTGCGCAATGGCGGCGCCTTGCTGATGGCGGAGGGACCGGAATTCTCCACCCCCGATGGTCTTTTTTATTCGCCGCTCGGCAGCATTTCGCCCGCCGAACCCAGCGGCGATGACGTCGAGGCCCCGTATCGCGCCCGGGTTTCCGAGGAGGGCCAGCGCCACCCGGTGACCCGGGGACTGAACGGTTTCGACGCCAACAATGGTCAGCCCAACTGGGGGCGGTGGTTCCGAATCGTCGGCGCGAGGCCGACGAGCGGCATGACGGTGATGACTGGGGCGGACGAGAAGCCTTTGCTCGTGCTGTCGCGAGTTGACAAGGGGAGGGTCGGACTGCTGTTGAGCGACCAGATGTGGCTCTGGGCGCGGGGCTATGACGGGGGTGGACCGTACCTCGACTTGTTGCGGCGGGTGGCGCATTGGCTGATGAAGGAGCCCGATCTGGAAGAAGAGGCCTTACGCGCCAGCGCCAAGGGGCGCGAGGTCACGGTCGAGCGGCAGAGCGTCAGCGGGGCGGCGCGAGACACCTATCTCGTCGCGCCGGATGCCTCGAAGACCAAGCTCGATCTCAAGCCCTACGCGCCCGGTCTCAGCCGCGCACATGTAACCGTGAGCCGATACGGCCTTTATCGCGCCGAGGACGGCGAACATGTCGCGCTGGTTAACGTCGGCCAGGAGAATCCGCTCGAAATGCGGGATGTCGTCTCGACGACCGAAAAGCTTCGCTCGATCGCCGAGGCGACCGGCGGCACGACGCGTCGTATCGCGGCGGGATCGGGCGGCGCGGTCGACATGCCGCGTGTCGTCGGCTTGAATCCGTCGCCGAGCTACGGCGGCGGCGACTATATCGGCATCAAGCGCACCGGATCGACCGAATTGATCGGCGCTCGCTCGACTTCCCTTGCATCGGGGTTCTTTGGGCTAGCGGTGCTGCTTGGCGTGGTGACCCTCGCCTGGGTGAAGGAGAGCGGCGGCGTAAGGCGCCGCGGCGAGTGATCGACCGGAAAATCCGAGTTCAACACTATCCGCGGATTTCCCGATAGGCCTGAAGGATGAGGCGGCGGCAGTTCCGCGTTTGACAGCGCTCGGGCGTCGTGTACCTTCGCTTTCCAAATGCGCTAATGGGTGACAAGTACGTCGGGAGGAGGAATCATGCGGCCCCTTGTCGTGCTTGTCGAATTCCTGGTGAAACCTTGGTTGCTTGCGCAATTTCGTGATCTGATTGCCGCAACGTGAACGTTTCACTGGAGCGCGAAACGGGTTGCAAGCCTTTCGACCTGCTCGTCGAGTCAGAGGACCTGCGGCGCTTCGTTCTCCGTGGAATCTACGAGGATCAGGCTGCATCCGACGAACACCTCGTCTCGAGCCATTGCCTAAGCTTCGCTGGCGCGGTCGAGGACCGGATTGAAGAACGCTCCCGCAGGCGCCTTGCTTCTCCGCAAAAATGGCGATGAGCGATGAGATTTCCACGTGGCCACCGGCGCCACACTGACACCCCACATCGGTGGTGTGGGCCGTGAGCTAGGCACGAACAGCACGACCGGCGCATACGTCGCCGGCGGGCATCGAGGGAGGAAGCCCAATGACGGATGAGCGTGAACGGCGCGAATTCAACGCCGGACTATCGGAAGAGGTTGACGCGTGGCTTAGAGGCGACACATCGCGGCGCGAGTTCCTGACGAGGTTCATGCTCCTTGGCGGAGCTGCAATGCTGCCGGGCTTGGGCTACACCGCCTCCGGATCGAAGGCTTGGGCAGCGATGGCGGACGTCTCGAAGGTCGAGCTCGCCGACAAGAGCACCCCGCTTGGTCAAGCTCAGGCTGCAGCCGTGAAGGCGTCGACCGAGGGCCCGACAGACGGCTCAGCCTATCGCGCGGTACAGGCGGCCCAGCAATACAAGGACAAGGGTGTCACGCTCAACCTGACCTATGAGGCGGGGCTTCAGGCACTCGAGCCGAAGAACTTCTCCGGGCCTCTGTGGCAAGCGTTGACCGGCGTCAATTTCAACGTGGTTGAGCTCCCGCATCCCGATCAGTATTCGAAGCCGATCGCCGAACACATAGCGGGCTCCGGCGCATACGACGTCCTTGACATCGAGCCGGCTTGGATTCCTGCTCTCGCGAATGGCGGCGTCATTTTGCCGATCGACGACTATGTCGCCAAGTACATGAATAAGGCCGACCTGGACGACTACCACCCGCTGTACAAGTCGATCACGACGTATAAAGGTAAGCAATGGGGCGTGTTCGACGACGGCGATCAGTTTGCTCTTTACTACCGCAAAGACGTATTCGACGACCCGAAGCTGAAAGCGGCTTACCAAGCTAAGTTCGGCAAGCCTCTGGCCGTTCCGACGACATGGGACGATTATGCGCAGGTGGCGCAATTCATCACCGACCAACTCGCGCCAAATATCTATGGCGCGGCTCATTTCCGCAAGTTCGGCAGTCCCGGCAACCAGTTCAGCTTCCTCCAGCAGTTCCGCGCCAATGGAGGAAAATTCTTCGACGCGGACATGAAGGCCCAACTGACGACCCCTGCGGGCGAGACCACGCTCAATCAAATGATCGCCCAGAACAAGGCCTCGATGCCCGGCAACAACGATCTCGACGCAGTCGCGCTGTGGGCCGCCTGGCTGCAGGGCAAGGTTGCGATGATCTTCTCTTGGCCGCCTACCGGCCGGATGTCGTCCAACTACGCCCAGCGCGACAAGGCGATCAACTTCATTCCCGCCTCGACGATCGCCGACAAGGTTGGTTACGCCGTGGTGCCCGGCAGCAATGGCGAAATGGCCTCGGGTTACGTGCGGGCGCTCGCGGCCGGGTCAAACAACGAAGAAGCGGCCTATCTCTTCATGCAGTGGGTCACTGCACCGCCGCTCTCCCTCGTGCGCACCATGCTCCCCTATACGCTTCGCGATCCCTATCGGCTGTCGACCTACAAGTCCGACGAGTATCGAGCGCTATGGCCGTCCGCCAGGGAATATCTGGTCACCCTTTGCGAATGCGCCAACAGCGGCGTCGTCGACATGATCATGCCGGGCTGGCAGGACTATGCTCTCTCTATCGACCGGATGTGCTCGGCGGTGTGGGGCGGGCAAGATCCGAAGGCGGCCTTGCAGAAGGCGTCCGCCGAGTGGGATGCGTCCACCCAGAGACTCGGCGTGCCGGCGCAAAAGGCGGCCTATCAGGAATTCCTCGAAGATTCCGGGCAGCTACGCAGACCACACAATCGAAAAGATCGGTCAGGCGGTGCACATAACCTGAGGCGGCTCAAGAAGCTCTGGCCGCGCGCTTTTGCAGATTGTTGCGCGGCCAGATCAAACGGTCGCGGCTCCTACCCCCGCTGGTAAGCCCAGCGCCGAGCTTGAATTCGAACAAAACAATCATGAGTCAGACTGCGACCGCCACTTCCCTAGCTTCCCCGATTCGGCGAGGACGCGCTGCAGCCTGGGGCGATCGCCATTTCAAATGGCTGATGGTCGCGCCAGCAGTTCTCATCATCCTGGCGTTTTCGATCTACCCGCTCCTGTTCTCGCTGTGGGTCGCCTTCGTCAATTACGACTTCCAGATTCCTGGCCACGCCTTCGTCGGGCTGCAGAATTTCCAACAGATCATCGACGATCCGCTGGCCTGGACGTCGCTCGGCGTGACCGTCGCGTTGTCGATCACGGTCGTAGCCATCGAGTTCGTTCTTGGTCTGGCGCTCGCCCTGGCGATGGTGAAGACGTTCCGGGGGCGAGGGATCGTCATGTCGATCCTCATCATTCCCCTTTTCATCAGCCCGGTCATCGTCGGCCAGTCGTGGGCGCTTTTCCTGCAAAGGCCCTTCGGTCCCGCCGACTACCTGCTGAGCCAGTTGCTTGGGCGCCAGGTCGAAATCAGCTGGGTCGGCGAAGTTCCCTGGGTCTATTTCTCGATCGTGCTGGCCGACGTCTGGCAATGGACGCCGTTCATGTTCGTCATCCTGCTGGCGGGGTTGGCGGCCATCCCGCCTCATATCTACGAGGCGGCGGAACTCGACGGCGTCGGCGCGGTCCAGACCCTTCTCTATGTGACGCTTCCACACCTCGCTCCGGTCATGCTGCTCGCCGTCACACTCCGGCTTGCTCGATGCGGTGAAGCTGTTCGACGTCATCTTCATGCTGACCGGGGGCGGTCCAGGCACATCGACCTACACAACTTCCTTCTATCTCTACCAGATTGGGTTCCAACAGTTTCACCTGTCGATGGCGACTGCGGGGAGCTGGATGTTTCTCATTCTTCTGTCGGCCGTGATCATCGCGCTCGTGCGGCGTCTTTTGAAAGCGGAGACGGCATGATGGCGACGGCGCTCCCTTCTCCGAGGGTGCGAAGCGTGCGGGCCGCCTTGGCGCGCGTTTTGACGATTGGGCTGTTTGTTATTTTTGTTCTTGTGCCGCTCTATTGGGTCGCCATCACCTCAATCAAGCCGAGCAGCGACTACCTGACGACGCCGCCGGTCTGGTTCCCGGCAAAGCCGACGATCGTGCATTACACGGCGGCGCTCTTCTCCTATCGGGGATTGCAGGGGCTCATCAACAGCCTGATCATCGCGTCCGCCGCGACCCTGCTCTCGACTTCTGATGGGCACGATGATGGGCTACAGCCTCGCGCGCTTCAACACGGGCGGACGACATCTGGCCCTTTGGGTCCTCTCCCAGCGCTTCCTGCCGCCGGTGGCGATCGTACTGCCGATCTTCCTTCTATTTCGGACCTGGGGTCTCTACGACACGCTTACCGGCCTTGTCCTCGCCTACACATTCATGACGCTGCCGCTGTCGGTATGGATGATGTACGCCTATTTCCGACAGTTGCCCAAGTCGCTTGAGGAAGCGGCGTGGGTCGACGGCCTCAGCCGCTGGCAGACCTTCTGGATGGTCGCGACTCCGCTCGCCGCGCCCGGCGTCGCCGCGGCCGCCGTTTTCGTCTTCATCGCGGTGTGGACAGAGTTCTTCTTCGCGCTCATCCTCACGAGCCGCCACGCCTTCACGCTGCCGACCATCTTTCGCGCTTTCCTCGGCTTTCAGGGCGCGCAATACGGCGAAGCCTGTGCGCTCGCCACGACCTCACTCGCGCCGTCCATTGTTCTCGGCATGCTGGTCCAACGCCATCTGGTGCGCGGGCTCACCATGGGCGCCGTCAGAGGATGAACTGAACTCACACCATGGCGAACGTCAGAATCGGCGCCCTTCACAAGAGCTACGGCTCGGTTCAAGCTGTCCGAGGCGTCGATCTCGACATCCCGGACGGCGAATTCACGGTGCTGGTCGGACCGTCCGGGTGCGGCAAGAGTACGCTCCTGCGCACGATAGCTGGACTTGAAGACGCCGACTCGGGAGATATCGAAATCGGCGGCGAGATCGTCAATCACCTGCGTCCACGCGACCGTGACGTGGCGATGGTGTTCCAGGACTACGCGCTCTATCCGCACATGACGGTATTCGGCAATATTTCTCTCAGTCTGCGCGCACGCCGCATGCCCAAACCGGAGATCGAAGAGCGGGTGAACCGCGTTGCCGGCATGCTGGGCGTGCGCGCCCTTCTCGGTCGCTATCCGCGCCAGCTCTCCGGCGGCCAGCGTCAGCGCGTTGCGATCGGGCGGGCAATGGTGCGCAATCCACGCGTCTTCCTGTTCGACGAACCGCTGTCCAATCTCGACGCACAGCTCAGAGACGAGATGCGCGGCGAGATCAAGCGCCTTCACCAGGAAGTCGCGACAACAATGATCTATGTCACCCACGATCAGGTCGAGGCGATGACGCTCGCCGACCGCATCGTCCTGTTACGCGACGGTACGATCGAGCAGCAGGGCTCGCCGCTCGATCTCTTCGAACGGCCGGCGACATTATTTGTCGCGGGTTTCCTCGGATCGCCACGGATGAACTTCGTCAAAGGCAAATTCGAGCGGACAGCGGGAGGATCGCGGGTGAAGCTCAATAATGGCGGCCCAATCCTCGCCTTGCCGCAAGGATCCGGTTCGAAGGCGGCCCAAAACGCGGAGGTGATCCTCGGGTTCAGGCCAGAGCACGTCAGGCGCGCGACCGCTGACGCCGTGGCCGACGACCAGGCGCGCGTCGAATCGGAGATTGAACTCGTGCAGCCGACAGGCTCGCGCAGTTATGCGACATTCAGACTCGGCGGGCAGCCTGCGATCGCCGAACTGCCGACCCAGGACGTTAGTCGAGCGGGGGAGCGGATTCAGTTCGACATCAACTTGCGTCGCGCAGTCCTGTTCGACGCCGGTACGGGAATGGCTTTGCCAGGATGACCGCGATGACAAGCGCAAGCAAGAGCCCAGCGCCTTCTCGATCGGTCAAGCTCTGCGGAACCGAAGAAATCGATGCGCCGAGCCGAACGCTCACCGCCGGTCCGCTCACGGCGGAGTTGGAAAATGGCCAATTGCGCTATATCGCTTTCAACGGCGTCGAGGCGCTTCGCGGCGTAGCCTTTCTGGTTCGTGATCAGAACTGGGGAACATACACGGCGCGGATCGATGCTCTGTCGGTCACGGAAGGAGCGGGAAGCTTCACTGTAGAATACAAAGCGCTGTGCGCGGACGCCAATCAGCGGCTCCGGTACGAAGCTCGCATCACCGGGTCGAGCGACGGCGCGCTCGTCTTCGATGCGGTTGCGACGCCGGAGACCGATTTCATGACCAATCGCACTGGCTTCGTGGTCCTGCATCCTGCCCGACTTGCCGGACAGAAACTCAAGGTCACGCATGTCGACGGTCGCGAGGAGGAGACTTGCTTCCCCGAACGGATCAGTCCGTCGCAGCCGGTTTTTGACATCCGCGCGCTCTCCCATGAGGCGGCTCCCGGATTGTGGGCGACTTGCCGGATGGAAGGCGACGCGTTCGAGATGGAGGACCAGCGCAACTGGACCGACGCGTCCTACAAGACCTATGTGCGGCCTCTCGCTTTGCCGTGGGGATACACGCTCGCCAAGGGGAGCCGGCACGAGCAGTCCGTGCGCCTGTCGTTTACGGGAGTCGGCGGCGATAACGCCGGCGGAGCAAGGGTAGGCGGAGCCGTCGCGATCGAATTGGGTCATGACCTTCCGATTCGCATGCCTGAGCTCGGCGTTGCGCTGCCCCAGGAAGAGATCGCCGCGGCGTCTGTTTCGTTTGACGCTCTACGCGCGCTGAAGCCCAGCTTTCTCGTCTGTTACGCTGATTTGCGAGAGAGCCGATCTCTCTCTCAGTTCGAGAGGATCCGCGAGGCCAGCGAAGCCGTCGCCGCGAAGATCGTCCTTGAGATTGTCGTTCCGGACGAAGCCGGCGCGGTCGCATCTCTTGAATCTGTCTCAACGAGCGCGAAGCGCGCGGGCTTAAAGATCGATTCGATTGTCGTCTCCAGCGCCTCCGATCTCAAATCCTGGCAGCCCGGCGCCGAGCGACCCGAGAGGCCAACGGTCGAGGAGATCGCGAAGGCTGCGCGCGCCGCGTTTCCCGGCGCCGCGCTAGGCGGCGGCATGCTCTCCACATTCACCGAGCTCAACCGCAAGCCGCCGAGCGCGGCGCTGTTCGATTTCATCACCCACACCACGTGTTCGATCGTCCACGCGGCCGACGATCGTTCCGTTATGGAGACGCTTGAAACCCTTCCGGCGATCATCGGATCGACCAGAGCAATGATCGGCGAGACACCCTATCGCATCGGCCCGAGCGCCATCGCCGCCCGCATGAACCCCTACGGCAAGGGCGTGCTTGACAATTCCAAGAACGGACGCGTCTGCCTCACAAACAACGATCCTCGGCAGCGCGGCCTGTTCAACGCGGCCTGGACGCTCGGCTATGTCGCCGCTTGCGCCTATGGCGGACTCGAAGCGGTGACGCTTGGCGCAACGACTGGCCCGCTCGGGTTCATTCATCACCGTGACGCCGATCATCCGCAGCCCTATTTCGATACGCTCGACGGTCACCCGGTCTATCCCGCGTTCCATGTGATGGCCGGCCTCGGACGTGGGGGCGGCCATCATCTTATCGAGGCGAAATCGTCCAAACCGCGTAAGGCGGCTGCGCTTGCGTGGCGTGAGGGCGCGCGTTTTGTGCTTTGGCTCGCGAATCTGACCGCCGACCCCCTGACGTTTCGCCTGGGCGGGATGAACGGATCGCGGCTGCAAGCAAGCGTCATCGACTCCGCCACGTTCGAGAAAGCGGTGGGCTCGTTGGATTCGCTGGACGCGTACAAGCATCCGCTGGAGACGACGGAACTTGACCTGGACGCCTACGCGGTCGCGCGCGTCGAAGTCGACAACTCAGCGTCTTGAAGGGCGCCGCAAGGGAGAATGGCATGACTACGCAAGGCCTGAAGGAACTGGCCCGGACCAAGGCCCCAAAGTTCGGGCATTTTATCGTCGAGTTCGCGACGCCAGGAATCGGGCATATTCTAAGCTCGGCCGGTTGCGACTTTGTGCTCTTCGATCTCGAGCATTCCGGATTCGGCTTCGAGACGGTGAAGAGCGCCATCCGCTACTTCGAGGCGGCCGATCTGCCGGTGATCGTTCGCGTTCCGTCAAAGGAATATCATCACATAGCTCGCGCCATGGACATGGGAGCTGAGGGCCTAATGTTGCCGATGGTCGGCAACGTGAACGAAGCCCGCCACATCCTTAACTCGATGAAGTATACGCCGGATGGCGGGCGAGGCGTCGCCCTACAGGTCTCACACGATCGCTATCGGCCCGGGCCCGTCGTCGACAAATTCGTCTCCGCCAATCGTCGCAGCACATTCTTCTGCCAGATCGAGACCGCGGAGGGCGTCGAGAATGCAGAAGCCATAGCGGCTCTTCCGGGAGTCGATTGCCTGTGGGTGGGCCATTTCGACCTTTCAGTTTCGCTCGGCGTTCCGGGCGAGTTCGGCTCGAAAGCATTCACCGAGGCAATCGCGCGCGTTTGCGACGCGGCCCGCAAGCATGGAAAGTCTCTTGGACGCCTGGTTCCGACGGTGCAACAGGGCGTCGATCTGTTCGGCCAGGGATTCGACTTCATCTGTTATTCCGGGGATGTCTGGGTGTTGCACGACGCGCTTAAGGACGCGATCGACAAATTGCGTGAAGGCTGCGTCCCGGCGGAGAAGCCGAAGAAGGCGGGCGGCAAGCGATGAGTGCGCCGTTTCGCGTGGCTCTGTCCGGCGATTTCCGTAAGCCTGACGGATCAGCTGTCTATCCCGACTTCGACCTCGAACCGCTGCGTCAGGCGCCCAACGTCGAGTTTGCCTATCTTGAGCCGCGCAATCCATTGGAAGCCGACCAGCTTGCGGATTTCGATGCGCTCATTCTTCTCGCGCACCGCTTCACGAAAGAGAGCATCCACCCGAATAGTCGCCTCGCCGTCATTGCCCGCTTCGGCGTCGGGTACGACACAGTCGATGTGGACGCCTGCACACGGGCGGGCATCGCGCTCGTCATCACTCCGGACGGCGTGCGCAGACCGGTCGCTGTTTCGATCCTTACATTCATTCTCGCTCTCAGCGGCAAGCTCATGGTGAAGGATCGGCTGACCCGCGAAGCTACGGCCGGTTTTGCCAAACGAGGCGAACATATGGGTGTCGGTCTCGTCGGACGGACCCTCGGATCGATCGGGATTGGCAATATCGGGATCGAGCTCTTCCGGTTGATCCAGCCCTTCAACATGAAGTTGATTGCGCACGATCCCTATGCCGACTCGAAGCTCGCTGCCGAGCTTGGCGTTGAGCTCGTTGACCTGGAGGATGTATTTCGCCGGTCTGATTTCGTCAGCGTAAGCTGTCCGCTGACTTCGGAAACCCGCCACCTCGTCAACGCCGACCGTCTCGCCTTGATGAAGCCGACGGCTTATCTCATAAACACGTCGCGCGGGCCGATCGTCGATCAGCAGGCATTGACCAACGCGCTTCAGCAGCGCCGGATCGCGGGCGCCGGGCTCGACGTGCTCGAAAAGGAACCGCCCGACCCCGACGACCCCATTCTCAAGCTCGACAATGTGATCTTCGCGCCACATGCCCTTTGCTGGACGGACCAATGCTTCGCCGGCAACGGGGCTGCGGACGTCCGCGCCGTTCTCGACGTTCAGCACGGCCGCGAGCCGCGCGTGGTCGTCAACCGCGACGTGCTCGAAACGGCGGCTTGGAAGAACCGTCTAGTTGAGTTCCAGAAGCGCTTTGGCACGTAGACTAGATTTAGACTAGATGCTTCGCTTGGCCGTCATGCGCCCGTCACTCGCCAGATCACATTGCCGACGTCATCGGCGACCAGGAGCGAGCCGTCCGGTCCCAATGTCACGCCGACCGGTCGCCCGAAGGATGATCGCTCGTCCGGCGCGAGGAACCCCGTCAGAATGTCTCGAGACGGCCCTGAGGGGCGGCCATTGGCGAAGGGTACGAAGATAACCTTGTAGCCGCTGAGCACGCTCCGGTTCCAGGAGCCGTGCTGACCGATCACCATCCCTTCGGGGAACCCGGGCAGGACGTCCGCCGGCAGCCAGCAGAGGCCGAGCGATGCCGTGTGCCCCCCGAGGGCGTAGTCTGGTTGGATTGCTCTCGCGACCAACGCCGCATCTTGCGGCACGCGGTCGTCCACCGTCTTGCCCCAGTAGCAATAGGGCCAGCCGTAGAAGCCGCCGTCGCGAACCGAGGTGAGGTAGTCGGGCGGCGTCTCATCGCCAAGGCCGTCGCGCTCGTTGACCACGGTCCACAGCACGCCGGTCTGAGGCTCCCACGCCATGCCGACCGGGTTACGCAGCCCGGAAGCAAAGATGCGACTCTTGCCGCTCGCCAAGTCGAGCTCATGAATGGCGGCGCGGCCCTGTTCCACGGCCATGCCCTTGTCCGCGATGTTGGTCGACGAGCCGACCCCGATATAGAGCCTGGTCTTGTCGGCCGACAGAAGCAGGCTGCGGGTCCAGTGCCCGCCGCCGTTGTGTTTGGTCAGCCTGCGACCTGGCTCGGTGATGCGGTTCGCGCCCGTCGTATAGGGAAAGGCGACCACGCCATCCGTATTGCCGACGTAAAACGTGTCGCCGAGAAGCGCCATTCCAAATGGCTGGTTCAGGCCCTCGAGGAACGCGTTCTTGATCTCCGCGACGCCATCGCCGTCGGCGTCGCGCAAACGCGTGATGCGGTTCGGGCTGTCTCCGATCGCCGCGGCTCGCTTCATCGTGGCAAACATGGCGTAGTCGAAGAGAGAGCTCATCGGCTCCGGCGTGAAGAGGGCTTCGGCCGTGAGCACGTCGCCGTTCGGCAGCACATAGATCCATCGCGGATGCTTGAGACCGGTCGCAAAGGCGTTGACCTTGAGACCAGGAGCGACCGTCGGTGTTTTGCCCGGAGGCCAACCTCTCGCAGTCGGCATCTTGAGCGTCGGGATATTGCCCTGTGGCTTGGCGAGAGGGATGGCTGGATTGGCGCCGAAGGCCTGCGTCACCTTCCGGCCATCCTGCCCTCGCAACATGATCGCGGCCTCGCCGATCCCTTCGACCACGCGCGCGAATGCATCCATCAAAGCCATCGTTGGTGTCCCTCGGATATCACGCTGATCTTAGTACAGGCGCGCGGCATTTGCGCGCGGAAAGCGAAAGCGGTCAACGCAGATTGTAGCGCGCGCGCAGGTCGCTCACCTCGGCCGGCGTCAACGGCCGGATCGGCTGGCCGCGCAGCATGAGAAAGAGCTTCGCCGTCTCCTCAAGCTCCTCGGTCGCATATTGCGCGTTCGCGAGCGACGTGCCGGCGACGACGGGACCGTGATTGGCGAGCAGCACAGCGTGGTGCACGCCTGCCAAAGCTCCGACAGCTTTCGCGAGGCTCTCGTCACCGGGCGGAAAATACGGCGCGATCGGCAAGCGCCCAACACGCATCACGAAATAGGCCGTGAGCGGCGGCAACGCGTCACGCGGGTCGACATCGGCAAGCAGGCTGACGGCCACCGAATGGGTCGAATGCAGATGCACCACCGCGCCGGCGTCTGGCCGCTCTCCGTACATGCAGAAATGCAGGAACGCTTCCTTGGTCGGCTTGCCGCCCGACACCAAGCGCCCCTCATTGTCGAATTTGGACAAAGCCGCGGGGTCGAGCTTGCCGAGCGAGGCGTTGGTCGGCGTCATTAGCCAGCCGCCATCGGGGAGGCGAACGCTGATGTTCCCCGTCGATCCGAAAGTGAGCCCACGGGAGAAGAGCGAGAGTCCGACCTCGCAGATCTCGTCGCGCGCCCGCGTCTCGTCGCCCATTGCGGTTCCCTATCGAGTCATGGCGAGCGCGCGAGCGAAGAAGTCCCGCCCGCCGAAATTCCCGGACTTGAGCGCCATCTGCAATTCGCCGCCTTTTCGCCCGACCGTGCGCATGAGCGGGACGCCCGGCGCGATTTCCGGCCCGAGCCGGAATGCCGAAATGCCGAGCCGGTCGACCGCGGCGCCCGACGTTTCCCCTCCTGCGATGGCGAGCCGCCGCACGCCTAAGGCCACGAGTCCGGACGTGATCTCGGCGAGCGCATGTTCGATCGCGTGGCCGGATTTCTCTCGGCCATAGCGCGCCTGTAGAGCCGCGACCTGTTCAGGCTCCTCGCTTGAGGCGATAAGGATTGGGCCGGCCTCTATGCGCTCTTTCGCCCAGCCAAGCGCTCGTCCGGTCTCACCAGCATCCTCGATCAGCTTTTGCGTGGACAGGCGGAGCACCGGAATTTCGCTCTCGACCGCGGCGATCTGTTCGAGCGTCGCCCGCGAGCACGACCCCGCCAGGATCGCGGCGCTTCCGCCCACGGCTTCGAGCGTCGCGGCATGCGTGGCGCCCGCACGGCCGCGCGCCAGCGCCCGCGCAAGGCCCAATCCTAAGCCCGAGGCGCCGACGGAGAATGTGCTCTCAGCCGCGGCGTCGCCGAGCGCTTCGAGGTCGCGCTCGAAGACCGCATCGACGATCGCCGTCCCATAGCCTTGCGCCGTTAGCTCAGCGCGGGCGCGGGAGATCGCGCCGCTTCCCTGTTCGACAGTGATGAGGTCGATGAGGCCGACGGACCCCTTCGACTGCCGCTGCAACACCCGAACCAGATTGGAATCGTGCATCGGATTGAGCGGATGGTCCTTGAGCGGACTCTCGTTCAAGGGCGTCAGGCCGACGAACAGGTGACCCAGATAGACGGTCCGGCCGGTTTCCGGAAAGGCCGGCGTCACCAAAGCGCAACCGCCGCGCGCCTTCGTGCCCAGAGCATCCGCCACCGGCCCGATGTTGCCAGCGTCGGTCGAGTCGAACGTGGAGCAGACCTTGTACATCACATGCCGCGCGCCGCGCGCGTTGAGCCAATCATAGGCGGCCGTCGCCGCCTCAACGGCTTGCCGAGCCTCGATCGAGCGGATTTTCAGGGCGACGACGATCGCCTCCGCGTCATCCACTTCCAAACCAGGCGCAGGCACGCCGATCGTTTGGATTGTCGAGAGGCCGTTGCGATTGAGCGTGTTCGCGAGATCCGAGGCGCCGGTATAGTCGTCGGCGACAGCGCCCAACAAAAGAGGCATGTCAAACCCTCCTGTAGGGCTTAAACCAGGCGAGCCCCTCGACCGTGCCGGCGCGCGGATTGTATTCGCATCCGATATAACCATCGTATTTCAGCCGGTCGAACTCGGCGAACAGATACGGGAAGTTGAGTTCCTCGCCGTCCGGCTCGTTGCGCGATGGGACGGAGGCGACCTGGATGTGGCCGACGATCGGCTGCATGGCGCGGAAGGCCATCGTCACGTCGCCGTGCAGGATCTGCCGGTGGTAGACGTCGAACTGCAGCTTGAGGTTCGGCAGGCCGAGCTCGTCGATGAGCGCCGCTCGTGTAGGCGAAATCGTTGAGGAAATAGGCCGGCATGTTGCGCGTGTTGATCGGCTCGAGAAGCGAGATCGACGCCGCGCTCGGCGAGGATCGGCGCGGCATACGCGATGGCGCGTCTGTAGCTCGCCTCGGCCTCGGCGTCCTTGCGCGATGCGTTGCCGGCCATCATGTGCACACGCCTGACCTTGGTCGCCGCGACATAGTCGAGCGCGCGCGTGAGGCCGGACTTGAATTCGTCGAACCGCGCGGGCAGGGCCGCCAGTCCGCGCTCGCCTTCATCCCAACGGCCGGGCGGCAGGTTGAACAAGGCCTGGCTCAGACGATTGCGCTCAAGCCGCTCGGCGATCGCCTCCGGCGCATGGTCATAAGGAAACAGAAACTCGACCGCCTCGAAGCCCGCTTCCGCGGCGGCGTCGAAACGGTCGAGGAACGCGTGCTCGGTGAACATCATTGACAGGTTGGCGGCGAACTTGGGCACTGGTTTAGCTCCCCAAGGACTAGCGTCGCGTTCGCGGGCTCAGGAGCCGCTCCGCCAGAACAGCCGCGATGATGATGGCGCCGATGGCGGAGCCTTGCCAGAATGGCGACACGCCAAGCAGATTGAGGCCGTTGCGGATCATCACCATGATGAACACCCCGATCAGTGTCCCGATGATCGTGCCCCGGCCGCCATAGAGGCTCGCGCCGCCGATCACCACAGCAGCGATGGCGTCGAGTTCGAGCCCGGTGCCGGCGAGCGGATCGATCGACAGGATCTGGGACGACATGAGCGTCGCGGCGATCGCAGAAAGCGCCCCGGAGACCACGTAGGGCAGGACGCTGTAGAAGAGGACATTGAGGCCGGCCGTGCGCGCGGCTTCCCGGTTGGAGCCGACCGCGTAAATCGTCCGTCCGCCCTTGGTGTAGGTGAGGTAGGCCCAGGCGAGTGCATAGAGCGCGAGCAAGGTCCAGACGTTGGTCTGGACGTCGAGCACCGTCGTATAGACGAGGTCGTTCAGTTGCGGCGGGATATCGCTGATCGACGTTTGCCCTGAGAATATGTAGGCGAGGCTCCTTCCGATCGCCATCACCCCGAGCGTGATGACGAAGGCGGCGAGGTCGAAATAGGCAATCAGCAGTCCCGAGAAGAGCCCAATTCCAGCGCCGGCGAGCGTCGCCAGCCCGATCGCGATTGGAATCGAAAAGTGATGCAGCGCGAGGCCGAGGATGACCCCGGTCAGGCCAACGACGGAGCCCACGGAAAGATCGATGCCGCCGGTCAAAATGACGAAGGTCATGCCGATCGCAACGATGCCGGTGACCACCGACTGGTCGAGCAGATTGAGAAGATTGTTGGCTTTGAGGAAGTAAGGCGAGAGCAGCGACAATGCGACGGCGATGACGATCGCGAGCGCCAGCATCCGGAGTTCGAGCGGCGCAGAGCGAAGACTGAAGCTTCGGGTCCGGGTCCGGAGCCGTTCGGCGGTCGAGCCGGCCGAAACGGCGCCGATCGGTTTTGACGAGTTCTGAGTCATAGCGTCGCGCGAAAGCGGTCTTGAATCGCGGAGCGCATCGCCTCCGCCGGCGGCGCCGCGCTGTCGGGCCGGATCACCACGCCAATCGATCCCAGTTCATGGCCGCGGTGGCTGCGGACATCGACCAACAGGCTCTTCAGGCCGCTTGTCGGATCGACCACGAAGTCCGAGGCGCGCGCCCTTAAAGCGGCCGAAATCGGCGTCTCGTCAAATCGCGGCGCGCGCGCCCGCGCTCAGCGAGGGATCAGCCTTTGGGTTCGCGGTCGCCGTGTTGAGGCAGAAGAACTCGATCGTCGTCGAGAATTGCCCAAAACGCCGCCCCGTCGCACTGATTGGCGAGCTCCTGCAACAGGCGCCGGTAGCGCTCCATCGAGGCCCGCGGCGCGGCGAGCAGGGTCAACTTCTCTTCATCGAGATAAGCAGAGGGCACGTCGGCGATCGAAGCGCCATCGCTGACCACGATCACGCGATCGGCTAAGCCCAGCAGTTCCTCGAATTCGGAGGAGACGATGAGGATCGCCGCGCCGGTCGCGGCGATGTCGCGCAGGATCGCGTAGATCGAGGCGCGCGTGCCGATGTCTACGCCCTTGGTCGGCTCGTCGAGAATCAAGACCTTCGGCTCCAACAGCAGCCATCGCGCAATGATGATCTTCTGCTGCATGCCGCCGGAGAAGTTCAAGAGATTTGGCTCGGATAGTCGATCGGACGGCAATTCGAGACGCGCCATCAGTTCGTCGATTTTCCTTTCCCGCTTTCCATAGCCCAGGCCGAAACCACGATGGGCGCCGAGGTGGCCGAGAAGCAGGTTCTCGCGCACGGAAAGGTCCGGCACGATCGACTGACGACGACGATCCTCCGCGACGAATCCGATACCAGCGCGGATCGCTTCGGCCGGAGACCGCGGAGCGAACGGCCGTCGTTCATAAAGCACCTCGCCGCCGGCGCGGGACCTGAGGCCGAACAGCGTCTCTACCGTCTCGGAGCGACCGGCGCCGACGAGGCCGCCGAGGCCCAGGATTTCGCCGCGATGCAGGTCGAAGGAGATGTCGCGCACCATCGGGGGCGCGCGCAGCGCCCGAACGGAGAGCACCGGCTCGCCGCGCGTGTCGACGGGCGCGGACGCCGCCGCATAGATCGACCCGAGATCGCGGCCGACCATCAGCCGCACAAGTTCGGTCTGGTTCAGGCTCGAAGTGGGTCGCGAGGCCGCGACCGTGCGCCCCTCACGCATGACCGTGATCTCGTCCGAGATCGCGAAGACTTCCTCGAGCCTATGCGAGACGAAGACGATCGCGCATTGGGCGCTTTCGAGCCGCGCGATGACGTCGAACAGGCGCTCGACCTCGCTCGGGCTCAACGAGGCCGTCGGCTCGTCGAAAATAATGAGATTGGCGTTAAGCGCCAGCGCTTTGGCAATCTCGACGAGTTGGCGCTGCGCGGCGGAAAGGTCGCGCGCCTCCGTATCGAGCGAGACCGCGTGCTCCTGCCCGAGATCGGCGAGAATTTCGCTCGCTCTTCGGCGCAGTGTCGGACGCGACAGCCTGCCGGGCCGGCCGAGATCGGGAAGAAAAATGTTCTCCAGGACCGATAGGTCCGGGGCTAGGCTTGTCTCCTGCATGACCATGGCGATGCCCGCGTCGAGCGCCTCCCGCGGGCTGCGGACGTCTCGCTGCGCGCCGCGATAGAGGATCTCGCCGCCATCGCGACGGACGTGACCGGAAATGACGCGGGAGAGCGTCGACTTGCCCGCGCCATTCGCGCCCAGGAGCGCATGGGTTACGCCGGGACGCAATGTGAGGTTCGCGCCGACGAGCGCCCGCGTTTGCGCGAAGCTCTTCGAAATTGCGCGGGCCTCAAGGAGCGGAATTCCCGGGTCTGTCATCGTCTCACTTTGGGGAGGCCGACGGCTCACGCGCCGGCCTCAACTTGTCACTTCAGTTCATTGCCGAACACTGTCTCCTTGATGGTCGGCAGGATCTGGTCGATGTTCTTGCTGGTGGCGACGACGATCGGCACCAGGATCTGCTTCTCCGGCGTCTTGCCATTGATCGCTGCGACCAGTGCTTCGCCTGATTTCTCTCCCATGAGATAGGGCTGCTGCATGCCGGAGGCGACGATCTCGCCTTTCTTGAGAAGGTCGACGAATTCCGGAATGCCGTCGAACGCGGCGACGAGAAGCGTACCGTCGCGGTGAGCCGCCTTGATGGCGCGAAGCGCGCCGAGGGTCGGCTGGTCGGTCTGGATGAACATGGCCTTCATGTTGGGGTTGGCGGTGAGCATGTCCTGGGCGAACTTGAAGGTCTCGTCGGCGGTGTAGGCCTGCATCTGCTGCAGTCCGGCTTCCTTGGTGATGCCGGCGTTCTTCATAGCCTCACGGAAACCGGCAGTGCGCGCCTGACCGTTCTTGCGCGCCTGCGAAATCGTGATGAGCCCGACCGATCCGTCCTGCCAGCCCTTTTCCTTCATCGCCGCGGCCAGCGCCTCGCCCACCCCATGCGCGCCTTGGTAGTTGTCGGAGATGATGAACGAGACATAGTCGCCGCTATTGGTGCCGATGTCGGCGACAACAACCGGAATCTTTGCGCGCGCTGCGGCGGCGAGAACGCTCGGCGCGGTCGAGCTGTCAGTGGGGGAGATCGCAATGCCGGCGACGCCGCGCGCGATTGCGTCCTGTGCATTCTTGAGCTGCGTCTCGGCGCTGTTGTTCGAGTCGAGCGCCGTGTAGGTAAAACCGGCCTTCTTGGCTTCCGACTCGATGCCGTTGGAGAGATAGCGCCAGAACGGCAGGTTGAGTCCTGGCGTCAGGTAGACAATCTCTTTTGTATCGGCGGCGCGCGCGGGCGCGGCGAATTCGATCGTCGTCACGGCGAGCGCCGACATGACGGATATGAGAGCTCGACGGCTAAGTTTCATTTGGCTCCTCCCAGTTTGCCGGACTTCCCGGCGTTGACAATTGCGGCTCTGTTCATGCGGCGGCGTCGGAGTCAAGCGCTCTTCCTTGGCTTCGGTTTGTCCGCCAGGATCTCGACGGTCGTTGCATAGATGCGGTCGATATGCCGCCCGATCGCGTCAGTCGCAGCGGGCGGGTCGTGGGCGCTGAGAGCGTCGAAGATCGCGACATGATCGAGATAGCTCCTCTCGATCGCCCCTGGCTGAGAGACCGCGATTCTGCGATGGTCGAGCATGAACATGTAGAGATCGGTGACAAAGTCGGCGAGCAACGGATTGCCGCAACTGCGATAGATGGTCAGGTGAAACTCCCGGTCGCAGATCAGGAAGTGCACTGGATCGCGCATCGTTTGCTTCTGGATCGCAAGCGACTGTTCGAGGCGGAGGAGCGCGGAATCGTCGATATGGATGGCCGCTTCCGCGGCCACGGAGCGCTCGATCAGGACGCGCGCCTTGTGAACGGAGTCGAGGTCATAGGCGTTGATCGCGCTCGGGCTGGTGACGCCGATCTTCAGCGTATCGATCTTCCGGCTGACCACCCGCGTGCGCGAGCCCTGGTTGACCGCCACGACGCCAATTGCCGCCAGCGTCTGGATCGCGCCTCGCACGGTCTCCCGGCTGACCGCCAAGAGCGCGGCGAGGTCCCGCTCGCTCGGCAGCTCCTCGCCGACCTGAAGAATGCCCGACGCAATGAGCGAGGCCAGCTTGTCGCTGATCCGTTCGCGCACCGTTCGCGGGCCGATCTCGGCTCTCAGATGCGGAACTTGTGCGAAGATGCTGATTGGCCGCGCGCGCAAACTCAATCTACCGCTGGTCTGGTCACTAGACCAGCATGCTGGCTCGCTTATTGTCAAGCGCGCGCTTCTGAAGAAAACCGGGCGTTTGCCGCGGGAGAGGCGAAGTCTACGAACTCAGAGCTGCATCGACGAGCGTCTCTGGAACACCTGAGACAATCAGCTCCAGCACTTCCTTTTCGGTGGTTTCAGCTATCGCGCGCTCGCCGACATTACGCCCCCGCTTGAGCACCATCACCCGATCGCCGACCTCGAATATGTCGTTCAGGCGATGCGAGATGATGATCTGCGAGACCTGGTGTCGCTTGAGCTCAAGCATCGTCTCCAAGAGACGATTGGTCGCCGTCACCGAGAGATTGGCGGTGGGCTCGTCGAAAATCACCACTTTGGGCTCGAACGAAATCGCCCGTGCGATGGCGACCGATTGCTGGCGTCCGCCGGAAAGGCTTTCGACCTTCTGATAGACCGAGTTCACGTCGACCTTCAGGCGATCGAGGATCGTCCGGGCGTCGACATGCATGCGCGCGCGATCGACGAAGATCCTGAAGCGGCGGGGCCAGCGGCCGAGGAAGATGTTCTGGCTGACGTCGAGATTGCCGCACAAAGCGAAGTCCTGGTAAATCATCTCGATGCCGAGATCGCGGCTCTCCTGCGGGCTTTTGAAATGCACGGGCTCGCCGTCGACCGTGACGTCGCCTGAATCTCGCTGGTAGGCGCCCGTCATGATCTTCATCAGCGTCGACTTGCCCGCCGAATTGTCGCCAACGAGGCCAAGGACCTCGCCGGGCATCAAAGTCAGATGGACATCGCTCAGCGCTCTGACCGGGCCGAAGCTCTTCTCGATCGAACGCATCTCCACGACCGGGCGGCTCATGCCTTGGCCTCCTTGATGGGCTCGACATGCGCCGGCTCTTCGGCGGCGCGCCTGCGGCCGAACCATTGGCCAAGGATATTGTGCTGGCGCAGCCAGATATCGCCGACGACGGCGACGACCAGAATGAGGCCGATGAACACGTTCTGCCAGTGTTGGGGCAGAACGAAGGATGAGCCGTCCTTGAGGATGATCTGCAACGACAGCAGCGACCGGATAAGCGTGATGACCGCCGCGCCCGCGAGCGAGCCGAGCATGGTGCCGTAGCCGCCAAAGATCGATCCGCCGCCGATGATGATCGAGGAGATGCTGTCGAGCTCGCGCAATTGGCCCGCGGTCGGAATGAAGCTGCGATAGAAGGCGTCGTAAATGATCCCGGCGCAGGCGGCGCAGATTGATGAGATCAGAAAAGAGGTGAAGCGGACGCGCCGCGTATTTATGCCGGCGAAACTGGCGGCCCGTTCATTGCCGCCGATCGCGTAGACCTTCTCTCCGAAGGTGGTGCGGCCAAGAACGACGCCCGCAATCAGCGCGACGAGGAGCACAAAGATGGTCTGCACGCTGACCGCCTTGGCGAAAGCGAGCCACAGGCCGCCTGTGGGCGTCAGACCCGTGGCGTCCAGCAACTCATAGAGATTGCGCCCGATCAGATTGAACGATTCCGGAAAACCGTTGAGCTGCGTGCCCGCGACAATCGAGGACCCGATTCCGCGCGCCCAATAGAACGTCCCCAAGGTGGCGATGAAGGCCGGCAGCCCCACATAGGCGGTGAGCCAGCCGTTGATGAGGCCGGCGACGACCCCGGCCAGGATTCCGCCGCCGACCGCGGCCAGCGGTCCCCAGTTCGTGTCCTTCATGATCACAGCGGCGACCGCGCCGGATAGCGCAAGCACTGAACCGACCGAAAGGTCGATATCGCCGTTGGCCATCACGAAAGTGAGGCCGACCGCGAGCAGCGCAATTTCGGAGAACGCGAGCAAAATCGCGAAGCTGTTGTCGAGGCCTCCCCAGAAATCAGGCCTTGCCCACAGGCCGAAGAGCCAAAGCGCGACCATCAGGATCACCGCCGCCGCATCGCGACGGTAGAAGAAGGCGGCGATCCCACGCTTGCCCAGGCCGCGCGCTTGCACGGTCGCGCCGCGCGTCTGGACGCCGAGGATCGCCACTCCGCCAAGATCGGGGACCGGAGGCGCCGGTCGCCGGCGCAACCAAGCCCAGAGACGGGGAATGGCGCGACGGCGGATGAGCCAAGGCTCGATGAGCACGGCTATGATGAGGATCATGCCGAGGCAAGCCGGGACTGCGCCAGGCGGCAATTGCGTCACCGCTGCGACCTGCGCTGTCTGGCCGTCGCCGAGGTCGACGGTGCGGGTCGTGGGAATGCCTTCCCTCAGGACCTTGTCGATGAGGCCGATGAGGATCGCGCCAAGGCATGAGCCGAGAATCCGCCCTCGGCCGCCGAAAATCGCCGCCCCGCCGACAATCACCGACGAGATGGCGATGAGCTCAAGGCCAAAGCCGGCCAACGGGTCGGCGTCCTTGTTCTGGGCGACGCTCATCAGGCCCGCCGTCACGGCGCAGAGCGAAGAGAGCACATAGGAGCGCATGCGGACGAAGCGCGTATTGATGCCGGCGTAGCGCGCCGCCTGCTCGTTGCCGCCGACGGAGTAGGTGGTCCAGCCGATCGCCGTATAGGCGAGCGCAATTGAGGCGATTGCGGCGATGATGATGAAGAGGATGATCTGGTTGTTGAAGCCGAATGCGTTGATCTCGCCCAGATGGAAGAAGGCGGGAAAATTCGCCGCCTTGATTTCGAAGGCGATGTTCTTGCCGCCGGTGAGGCCGAGGATGATCCCGCGGCCGATGAACAGCATCGTGAGCGTCGCGATGAAGGCAGGCACCTCCAGAACTGTAACCATGAACCCGTTGATCAGCCCGATGATGAGACCCATGACCAGGCACCAGCCAACGGCCGTCCAGATGCCCATGTCGAAATAGGTCGGCGCGAAGACCATGCCGAAGATCGTTGCGGTGAGACCGAAGGTCGAGCCGACCGAGAGGTCCAGTTCCTTGTTGACGATGACAAAGGTCATGCCGATCGCGAGCACCCCGTAGCGCGAGGCGTCTCGCAGGACGGAAAAGAGCGCGTCGGTCGATCCAAAAAAAGCAGGATTGAGATAAAGGCCACCCGCGTAGAGGAACCCCATAATGACAAGGAGGCCGACCTCCCAGCCTCCGAACAGGAGGGGGGCCTCGCGTCCCATGTCGCGAACGTCCGCGCCGTTGGTAAGAGCAGTCATCGATCTTGACCGAGGCGCGTGAGCTTAGGGTAAGTCTCGCTCACGCGCTCGAACGCTTGCGCGTCAGTTCTCGAATCGCTTGCCGACCTTGTCGACATTGTCCTTCGTCACGAGCTGCGCCCGCGTATCCAGGTTCGCAGCCGCGATGTTGCGATCGAGTTGCAGATAAAGCTGAA
Organism: uncultured Alphaproteobacteria bacterium; assembly: GCA_963820095.1. Classification (GTDB taxonomy): domain Bacteria; phylum Pseudomonadota; class Alphaproteobacteria; order Rhizobiales; family Beijerinckiaceae; genus Roseiarcus. The sequence goes on along the minus strand of CAWFZA010000021.1, from coordinate 46,437 downwards.
CGACCGGATAGAAGCCTTGCAGGAAGGGTTGCTGCCCAAGCGAGCCCTGCAGCGCGCCAGTCTTGATCTGCTCGAGTTGCTTCGGTCCAAGGTCGAAGCCATAAGCGCAAATCTTATTGTTGAGCTTGAGCTGCGAGATGGCGTCGCCGATCGCGGGCGTGACGCCGCCATTCGGTCCGAAGAGTCCCACCACATCCTTGCGGCTTTCGATCAACTGGACGATCGGAGCGGGGCTGATGTCGGCGCCGACATCGACGCCGATGTTGTTGGGACCGGCGTCAACCTTGAAATCCTGCAGACGGTTCGCGGCCTTGAGAGCCTTGACCGTCGCCTGGAAAGCCGCCTTCACGCGGTTGTTGACCTCGATGTTGCCGACCGGAACGGTGTTCGGGAACAGGATCGAGCCGCCCTTGATATTGTTCTTGACCAGGCACTTCACGATCGCCTCGCCGCCGATCGCGGCGGCCGAGGCGTCCTGGCCGGTATGGCTGATGTCGTTGCGGTCATAGAGCGTGCCGTCGTACGAGTTCGTCGTCGCCACAACGACGCCGCGATCCTGCAGCTTCTTGACGATGTCGTTATAGGCGCCGACCTGCGGCGTGGTCAGGATCACACCGTTGATGGTCGGATCATTGACGATCTGATTGAGGATTTGGATTTCGCGCGGGATGTCGTCGATCGGCGCTTCGGATCCGAGTTTGATCAAGTTGATCCCGAAGGCGTTGGCGGCGACCTGCGCGCCGACATAGACCGGATCGAAGAAACCGTTGCCGGCTGTATGGGTGATGATTGCGAAGGTGAGCGGCTTGCCGTCCTTTCTGGTGGTCGGCGCCTCTTTCGCCGCGTCCTCCCATGTGTACCCGCCGACGGCCTTGTTGATCGCTCCCGACTGAGCGAAGGCTTCCGAACCTAAGAGACAGGTCGCCGCGACAATCGCGGCTGCAAGCCCTTTTTTCATAGCGTTCCTCCTCATGGTCAGTTTTGGTCCCGCTGTCCGGTCAGGACGGCAGAAGCGCCCGATCGACGAAGCGCCTTCTTTCCCGATTCAGCCTGGTCGGCGCGACAGATCGACTTTTGCCAATCCAATCGGAGTAGAACGACGATTCACGGATTTAGCAACTCCCAATTTGGCGGAGTCGACGGTTCGGGAAATTGAGGCGGCGTCCATGGCCTTAAGGAGAACTCGTTGCCATGCGGCCCTGGGGGGCGGTCACTGGGCGCTGCGCGCGTCAGTCTCGCTGTCCGCGCCCAGTTCCTGCATCAAGTCGCGGATAGCCGGATAGAGTATGCGAAACGTTGCGTAGCGTTTCGCATAAACGCGCGTGTTGTGGAGATCGGGCTCGATGGCGAACGCGGCCGGATTCCATTGCTTGATCGCCGATCTCGAGGCGCCGCCGATCGCGAGCCTCGCCAGGAAGGCGTCGCCGTAGGAAGCGCCGATGCTAATCTCACGCACGTCCTGTCCGAGCCCAGAGACATCGGACGTGGCTTGCGTCCAGATCCGGTTTCGCAGTCCGCCGCCGACAGCGACAATTGTCGAGGCCGGCGCGCCAGCCTCGGCGTAGGTATCGAAGATGTGCTTCGTCGCGAAAGCGATACCCTCGAGAAGAGCCCTGTACACGTCGGCGCGCGTGTGGGCCAACGTCAGGCCGACAATGCAGCCCCGGGCGTTTGGATCGTGAATCGGCGTTCGCTCGCCCGAAAAGTAGGGCAAGAAAACGAGTCCGTTCGCGCCTGGCGGGGACGTCGCTGCCTCCGCGGCCAGCGCCGCCATCGCCTCCTCTGGGCCCAGGTCGCGGGCCAGCTGATCAGCGAACCAATGGGTCAACGTTCCACTGGTCGCAAGACCAGCCATTGAGGCATGTTGGCCGGGGAAGAGCCAGGGCGCATGCCAAAGCCGCGGATCCCGGATGCGCTCGGAACCGACGCGGATCGTGAAGATGGTCGAGCCGTACATCAGCATCAGCTCTCCCGGATCAAGAACGCCGACACTGAACGCCTCGGCCGCCGCATCGATCGTCCCCACGATGACCGGTGTCCCGATTGCAAGGCCGGTTTGTTCGGCCGCCCAGCGCGTGACTGTTCCAGCGATCTCGGTCGTCCAGGCGACCTCCGGCAAGCGCTCGAGCTCGGTGATGTCCTGCGCGAGCGCGTCGCTCCATGTTTCCTGTTCGATGTCGTAGAGCGGCGCGACGTTGGAAGCGCTGTAATGGTCGGTCACGAAACGGCCGGTGAGCCGATGCACAAGGAAGGACGTCGAATTCAGGAACATTCGCGCTTTCGCATACACGTCCGGACGGTGGCGCTTGAGCCAAAGGATCTTCGGGCCGACCGCCTGCGAGGTGAGCGCGTTGCCGCCATGAGAGAGGACGCGGTCGGCGCCGATGCGGGCGGTGAGATCCTCGATCTCGCGAGCGGCGCGGGTGTCTACGCCATAAAGCACGGCGTTCATGAGCGGCGCGCCGTCAGCGTCGACGGGCAGCATGCAGGGGCCGATCGCACTCGCGGCGACGGCCTTCACCTCGGAAGGATTGAGCCTGCTGTCGGCGAGAAGCTTTCGACTGAGCCAGACGAAGTCGGCCCACCAATCCTCATCGGCGCGATGCTCGGCCCAACCCGCCCGTGGAACGATGAGCTCGTGCGGGCGAGCGGCGCTCGCCAGCACCCGGCCGTCGGCGTCGACGAGAACGGCCTTCGATTCATAGGTTCCGATGTCGATCCCGAGAGTGGCGTTCATTCCGGATAGTCGTCGCGATCGAGGCTGAACCCGGCCTCAATGCGCGAGAGTCCGGCGACAAGGAGCGCCGAGAGGCTGACAAGATCGGAAAGATCGCAGACCTCGAGAGCCGAATGCGTGTAACGGCAAGGGAAGCCGAGGTCGATCGCGGCCACGCCGTCATGGACAAGCTGCACATAGGACGAGTCGGTGAGGACGCCGACCTGAGCGCTGCGCTGCAGCGGGATGCCCGCGTGGTCCGCAGCGCGTTCAAAGAGCGAGACAAGCGCGGGGTGCGGAATCGTGCCGTTCAACGTGCCGCGCCCATGAAAGCTGTAGAGGCTCATGCCCGGTCCGCCGCCAAGCGCAAGGTCGCCGCGAGCCTGCATGTCGGGCGTATCGGTCGCAAGCATGAGGTCGAGCTGAACGGCGATATCGGGCTTGAGCGCCTGGGCCGCGGGCATCGCGCCGCGCAGATTGTATTCTTCCTGGGTCGAGAAGACGAAATGGATCGTAGGGCGTTCACGAATGTGCGCGAGGAGACGCGCCACCTCCGCGACTACGGCGCAGCCGGCGCGATCGTCGACCGAGGTTCCGGCGATCTTGTCTTCGGCCAGCACGAACGCATTTGGCGCATAGACGACGGGCGACCCAATCTTGACGCCGGCGTTCGTCGCAGCGGCAGCGCTCGAGAAGCCCGCGTCGACCAGGATTTCCTGGTAGGGAACGACGCGATACTTGTCCTCAGGGCTCGTCGCGTGATGGCTCTTATTGCCGACGATCGCGGGGATATCGCGACCCTCGCCAACGCAGATGAGAAGCTCCTGCGCGGCGAGCGCCCGCTCAGGGACGCCGCCGAGGCGCTCGAGACGAAGGAACCCGTTTCCCTCGAGCTTGCGGACGACGAATCCGAGCTGGTCCATGTGGGCGAAGAGCATGACGCTTGGCCGGCTCGCGTCGCCTTGCGCCGTGGCGATCAAATTGCCGAGCCGATCGGTCCTCGTGGCGAGGCCCAAACCCGTCATTTCGGCGGCGAGGCGCCGGCGGACGCGGCCTTCGCGCCCGCTGAGGCCGGGGATCAGCATAAGCTCCATTGTAAGCGCCCGAAGGCGCTCGCGCGACGGACCGGCGCCAGGCATTGGATCTCCGGCTATTTGCCAGCTCCCGCCGTGAGGCCCATGACGATGTAGCGCTCGAGAAAAATGCCGATGAGCAGGAGCGGCGTGATCGCCGCCGTCGCGAGCGCCGCGATGGTCCACCAATTGATGCCGGAGGAGCCCGTCTGGCTTGCCACCATCACGGGCAAGGTCTGCGCGTCAAACCCGGTCAGGAGGGAAGCGAAGAAATATTCGTTCCAGCAGAGAACGAGCGACAGAATGAAGGCCGCAACCATGCCTGGCAGCGCGATCGGAAGGACGATGCGGAGGAACGCCCCCCAGGTCGTGCAGCCGTCCACCAGCGCCGCCTGCTCCATCTCCGGGGGGATGGTGTCGAACTGGTCGCGCATCACCCAGATGACGATCGGCAGAACCATTAGCGTGTAGACAAGGATAAGGCCGATGCGCGTGTCAAGCAGCGCCAGCTCCTTGTAGAGAACGAGAAACGGCAGCGCGAGAACGACTGGCGGCAGAATGAGCTGCGAGACGAAGAAGAACGAGATGTCCTTGTTGCGCCACGGGCCAAATTTGTAGTCGAAGCGGCTGAGCCCGTAAGCGGCGAGCGAGCCGATGACAATCGCGAAAGCTGAGGCGCCGACTGAGCAGATGACGCTGTTGACGAATTTCTTGAGGAACTCATCGCGGACATTGGATGTGGCGAAGATGGTGTCGGGCGAAAGCCCGAGCGACTGCCACCCCTTCCAGGACGGCGAAAAATCGACCCAAGGGATGAGGTGGCCCTGTGTGACGTCCCTTCCTAGTTTTACCGATGTCGAGAGCGTCCAATAGATCGGGAAAAGGGCGATGATAGTCCAGAGGATGAGCAGCGCGTAGACGAGCGTTTTCCCGCCGAAGCGCGCGACCCACGACGCCAGCGATCCAGCTTCAATCTGGCCCTCGTCCGCCGCCGAGTTCGCGATCGCGGTCGTCACAACGGTCTCTCCAGGACGCGCCAAGCTTCCATTCCTCTGCCGTCAGGTCATCTTCTGCATGTAGCGGCTGGCGACCTTCAGGAGAAGCATGATGAAGACAATGATGATGACGAGGTAGACTTCGGCGACCATTGTCGCGTAGCCGACGTTGGAGCGGTCCCGGTATTCCCGGTAGACGAAGCTCGAGATCGTGTCGGTTGCGCCGGCAGGGCCGCCCGACGTGACATTGATCACGATGTCCGCAAGCTTCAGCTCAAAGATGGTGCGGAGGATGATCGCCGTCAGGCTTACCGGGAGCATGAGCGGAAACGTGATCTCCCAGAAGGACTGCCAGGCGTTCGCTCCATCAACCTTGGCGGCCTCTTTCACTTCATGCGGGAGCGCCTGCAACCCGGCCAGCAGCAGGATCACCATGAACGGGATCCAGACCCAGGCGTCCATGGCGATGATCGTCGTCCGGGCGATCCACGGATCGGTGAAAAAAGCGACGTTCTCCCAGCCGAGCCACCTGGCGAAATTCGCCAGCGGCCCAAAGCGGTTTTCCATAAGCGACTTGCCGACCATCCAGCCCACCGCTACCGGGCTGAGCATGAAGGGCATGAGAAACGCGACGCGGAAAAACTTGCGGGCGCGAATGTCGGCGTTCAGCAGCAAGGCGAGGCCGAAGGCGATCACGTACTGAACGAGCACCGTCAACACGTAGAAGACCATGTTGCCTAGCGCGTTCCAAAAATAGGAATCGCCCCAAAGCGTGCGCAGATTGTCGAGTCCGTTGAAGTGATGGCCCCCCTGCGCATTGAGGTTCCAATCGGTGAAGGCGATATAGAGACCGAAGATTGTCGGGAAGATCACCATGGCCGCTGTGAATAACAAAGCGGGCAGCACGAACAGCGCCTGCTTTCCGGCTTCGCCGTGCCGGAGGACCTGGCTCGCCCCGAGCGCCAGGGCCCAGAGCAAGAAGACATAGAGGGTCGGGCGCCAGTCGACGAACGGCAAGGAGACGAAATGGAGCGCGCCGGCCAGTTGCGCAGCGGCGACTCCGATCAGCAATACCGATGCAAGTCGAAAGATCCATGCGCCGAGAGTCGCCTGCGCATGCGGGGAGCCTTCGTTCGCCGCCTCAAGTCTGCCGCTGCTCATATCGCGATGCCCGTTTCGTCGGCCAGCTGATCAGCAGTCGCGTACACAGCCAATCGTCCCCGCCGCTTTTCGCGATGGGGACGATTGATCTCGCGGGAGAGGACGGCTTGCTCAGGCAAGGCCCATCGCGATCCGGTAGTACTTGATCTGGTTTTCCCGCCCGAGCTTGTCGGTCAGCTTTTCCCAAGCCGCCGCGACGTTGTCGGCGCCCTGCTGGGCGGTCTGCTTTCCCGCGAATGTCTTCTGCAGTTCGTCCTCGGCGATGCTATAGTACTGGAAGATGCCTGGCATGCGTGGCTCGATCGCGGAGTTCGGGTGGTTGTAGGAGGTCGACTGCGAGTCCATGTACGACCCGATATATTTCTTGTCGTAGCCGGCGAGCGCCCACAGGTCGAGATTGGTGTGGCTCTTCCGATAAGGCTGGAACCCTGAAGGATAGGCGGCCGTCCACATCGACAGGTCCTTTCCGCCGAGATGGGCCGCGGCGCTCCAGACGGCCTTCTGACGCTTCGGATCCGCGTCGACGCTCTTCATCACGTAAATGCCCCAGCCGAGATAGGCCATATTCGGCGCCTGGTTGGGGCCGCTCGCCAGCTTCTCCCACTTCTGCGTCCGGAAATTGTAGACATCGTCCGATCCAGGCAGGATGTCGAAATTGAGGACCTCGCCGATCGTCGCGGTATCGCTCGTCCGTGCAAACGTACCGATGTCTCCCCACCATTCCAGGAGCGAACCCGTCCCGGTGACGAACTGCTGAAACGCAGTCGTGTTGGGGTCAGCGTTGATTTGATCCGCAGGCTCGCTGGGCAAGGCGTCGACTACGTCCTGGATCGCCCGCACCCAGGCAGGATTGTTGACCAGCGGCTTCATGTTCTCATCGAACAGCCAGTTCTTCTCGCCGGGATATTTCGCGTAAGCGGTCGCGCGGCTCCCGGTGAAGTAGAACTGGAATCCGCCCCACGGCTTGGGCTGGTCGAGGAAGCCATAAACCTCCTTGCCTTTGACCTTCTTGCCCTTCAGGAATTTGGTGACCTGCTGCACCTGCTGCCAGGTCTTAGGCTGACCCCATGTCTCCAGCCCCGCTTTGTCCTTCCAATCCGCCCATTGTTTGGCGAGATCGGCATCCGAAAAGACGTCGGTCCGGTAGTTGAGCGTATGGCAATCGCTGTCGATTGTGATGCGGTGAATTTTCCCGTTCCACGTGCCGACGGGCGGCTTGAGATAGTTGACGTAGTCATCGAAATCGATCTGCGTCTTCACCCAATCCGGCATTTCGGACAGAAGGTCCTTGACGCCCATGTCGCCCTCGAAGGGGGCGCCCATCTCGAGGATGTCGAAGTCCGCCGTGCCGCTCGCGATCGATTGCTGCAGGCGGGCATTGTAATCGGCCTGCGCAAGATCGATCCACTTGATCTTCGCGCCCGTGTAGGCCTCCCACGGCGTCAGGAAGCCGCGGAACAGGAAATTGTGGAGGTTCTGGTTGTTGAGCCCCATGAAGGAGAACTCGACGCCGGCGAATTCGCCCTGTTTGACGTTCGCCTTGGTCGGGCCGAGGCACAATGCGCCGACCTTCTGCCAATCGGCGTCGGTCGGCGAGCCGTTGCCGGCGCCGGGAATCTTCATGATCTGGGCGACGATGCTGTCTTCGGCGAAAGACGGCGTGGACGACAGGACGGACGAGCTTGCGGCGAGCGCGGCGGCGCCGGCCGCCCCTTTCAGGACATCGCGCCGGCTTCTCTGCATAGCCATGAGCATTTCGTAGACGTGGACACGCATGAATTGTTCCTCCCTTTTGCGCAGCGCCACGACCGCTCACTTACGTCCGCGGCTAGAGCAAGTTCCAAGACTTAAGCGGGGATTTTGTGGCAAAGTCAATTGTGCGCATGTTGGGCATTTGCCCGCTCGAGACCAAGGGCTTTGCGCAACTGCGCGAGAATGCGGTCCCGCCCTTTCCTCCCTAGCTCCGCGCTCGCCTCGCGGGCGGATCGGGAATACCATTCGTCCTCCGAGATGCGCGACTTGTCGACCCCTTCCGGCAGAAGCGCCATAAGAAGCGAGGTCTCGCCCAGACCGGCGTGATCGAAAGGGTAGCCATCCATCGCTGACGACGGCATGAGAGGGTGCGCCTTGATCCAGTTGAACGGGTCGTCGCCGGTCGACTGCTGCTTATAATAGTCGGCCATCGACTCCGCGCCCCACCATCCCTCTCCGCGCTCCGCCTGAAGGAAGGCGAAAATGGCCTGCCGGGCCGCCAGCTTGAACGCCAAGTCCGTCGGCATGCCAACTGTGAAGTTCTCAGTCTGATGATGGATCACGACGTGAATGTTTCGAAAGCCTATGCGAAGGAGCCCGGTGAACATCGCCTGGGCGAGGGGCAGGATCGCCTCGGCATCGACGTGAAGCGTCCCTGTGCGCTCCGGCGGTTCGACGGCGTAGCTGGCCGCACCATAGTAGAAGGGCGGCAGGATGACGAGATTGGTCTCCTTTTCCAGGATCTCGAGGATCTGGGTTACGGCGAGCGTGTCCATCCCGACCGCCATGTGCTCGCCATGATATTCGAGCACTCCCAAGGGCAGGACGACGGGCCAGCGGCCGTCGAGGGCGCCGCGAATCTCACGCGGCAGCATCAATTCGTAGCGCATCAGGTCTCCGGCGCCTGCGCTTCTATTGCAGCCGCTTGCCGCTTTCAGCGTCGAACAGGTGAACCGCATCCAAATTTGGCGAGAGCAGCAGGGTTTCGCCTGGCTGAGCCGATATGCGCTCACGGAGGACGGTGACGATCGGGTGGCCTCCGACCTTGGCGAACACCTGGGTCTCCGAGCCCGTCGGCTCGACCACCGAAACCTCAGCCTTGAAGTCGCCGCCGATCGCCAGATGTTCAGGTCGAATCCCATAGATGCAGGGGCGACCGTCAATGTTGCCCGGCGCCGTTTTAAGCGGCAGCTCCGCGCCGCCCTCGGTCACAAAAGCAGGCTTGCCTTTGACGGTGACAGACCCTTTGAGCAAATTCATTGACGGGGAGCCGATAAAGCTCGCGACGAAGAGCGTCGTCGGCCGATCGTAGAGCTCGAGCGGAGCGCCGATCTGCTCCACGACGCCATCGCGCATGACCACGATTCGATCCGCCATCGTCATCGCCTCGATCTGGTCGTGCGTGACGTAGATGGTTGTGGTCTTCAGCCGCTGATGCAGCTCCTTGATTTCAGCCCGCATCTGGACCCGCAGCTGAGCGTCCAAGTTCGAAAGCGGCTCGTCGAACAGAAAGACCTGCGGATCGCGCACGATCGCCCGCCCCATGGCGACACGCTGCCGCTGCCCGCCGGAGAGTTGCCGAGGGTAGCGGGACAGGTAGGGCACGACGTGAAGGATGTCGGCGGCCCGTTTGACGCGCGCCTGAATCTCGCTCTTCGGCGTATTGCGCAATTTCAGCCCGAAACTCATGTTCTGTTCGACGGTCTTGTGCGGATAGAGCGCGTAGTTCTGAAAGACCATCGCAATGTCGCGATCCCTGGGCGGCAGATTGTTGACCACCCGCGGGCCGATCTTGACCTTTCCCTCGGTGATCGACTCGAGACCGGCGATCATTCGCAGAAGTGTGGATTTCCCGCAGCCGGAGGGGCCGACGAGCGTGACGAATTCCCCATCGGCGATCGATAGCGAGACGCCGTGAATGACTTCCACGCCGCCATAGGCCTTGCGTGCGTTGACAACGTCGACCGACGCCATACTTCTGCCTCCCAACGCGATTCCGACGCGATGTCAGTCGTAAGCGTAGTCTATTGGCGAATTGGCGTCGAGCGCGGAGACAACAGTTTAGGCAATTCGGGGAGGACGGGGAAATGAACGAGAGGCGCAAGCCGCGCATCGCAGTGGTGGGAAGCAATATGGTGGACCTTGTCACCTATGTGGATCGGATGCCGATCAAGGGTGAGACCGTCGAAGCGCCAAGCTTTGAAATGGGGCACGGCGGCAAAGGAGCCAATCAGGCTGTGGCCGCCGCCAAGCTGGGCGCCTCGGTCGTGATGGTCACCGCTGTCGGCGACGACATGTTCGCCGACGCCACCATCAGCAATCTCGAGAAGGTCGGGATCGACACGAGCCATGTCCGGCGGGTGAAAGGAAAGCCCAGCGGGGTCGCACCGATCATGGTCGAGCCATCGGGGGAGAACTCGATCCTAATCGTAAAGGGAGCGAATGCCGATCTCTCGCCAGCCGACATCGATCGCGCCGCGGATGTCTTGAAGACCTGCGATCTCATCCTGATGCAGCTCGAGGTCCCGCTCGAAACCGTCTATGCGGCCATCGCTTTCGGCAAGCGTCACGGCGTGAAGACGGTCCTCAACCCAGCCCCGGCGACGGCCGCGCTCGAGATCGATCGAATTCGCGATGTGACGTTCTTCATTCCCAACGAAACCGAGCTTGCGATTCTGACCGGCATGCCGGTCGGTACGGAATCGAACATCGTGACGGCTGCCCGAAGCCTGCTCGACAAGGGCATCGGGACCGTCATCGTCACGCTCGGCTCGCGCGGCGCGCTCCTGACAACGCCGACCAGCTCGCAGAAGGTTGAGCCGATCGCGGTGAAAGCCGTCGACACGACGGGCGCCGGCGACGCCTTCGTCGGCAGTTTCGCGCGTTTCTTTGCTGACGGCGTCCCTCTTGAGGCGGCTTTGAAACAAGCGGCGTGTTACGCGGCGGACTCCGTAACCCGGCGCGGCACCCAGAAAGCCTACGCTTCCGCGGATGACTTCAGGCGCTTTTGCGAAACCTTGGCCGAGCCGATCCGGTAGCCGCCAAGCCTTGTTGCAACGATGTGGCGAAGCTCTTAACTCTGTCCAACCGGCAGCGGAGTGGGCCGTCCGAGGGAGAAAGCGCCCGTTGTTGCTTCAGGTTGCGATCGACAAGCCGGAGAGCCTCAGCGTCGCCGCGCACGTGCGAGGGGTCGCCGACATCATCGAGATCGGCACCCCGCTTCTCAAGCGCTTTGGCATTGGCGCGATCGCGACGGCGCGGGAGCTGTGTCCGGATACCCCCATCCTCGCCGACACCAAGACCGTGGACGCCGGCGACCTTGAAGCAGAGATGGTGTTTGGCGCCGGGGCGCGGCTCATGACGGTTCTGTCGTCGGCGTCGGCGGCCACTCACGCTGCGGTTGGAAAGGTGGCGGCGCGCTTCGGAGCCTATGTCGTTGTCGACACGATCACCGAATCCGGAAAGCCCGAGCTCCTGCCCCCGGGCGCAACCTTTCCGGAGAGCTTCGCCTATGTCGGCCTTCATTCCCCGACCGACGCCCGAGTGGCGGGCGACCGATCAACTGCGCATATCGACGCCGTTTCGGCTATGCGCCGTCGAGGATTTCGCGTTGCGCTTGCCGGCGGACTGGGGCCTGAGACTCTTGACGCGGTGCTGGAGGCCGAGCCTGAGATCGTGATCGTCGGGGGCGCCATCACCGGCGCGGACGATCCCAGAAGGGTTGCTAGATGGATCAAGGACCGATTGCGCAATCCGGGGCGTGGCTGGCCGTCGGACGCGAGATAGCGGAAACGCTCGAGCGCGTGGACGTTTCCGCATTCCAGCGCTTCGTTGAAGTGTTCCGGGATGAGCGGCGGCGCTGGTTCTTCTCAGGCCAGGGACGTTCCGGGCTGGTGGCGGAAATGGCCGCGATGCGGTTCATGCATATGAATCGCTCCGCGCATTTTGTCGGCGAAGCGACCGCTCCGTCCATCCGGGCGGGGGACGGGCTCCTTCTCGTCTCCGGCTCCGGCGCCACCCCGGTCACCATACACTTCGCTCGCATAGCGAAAGATGAAGGGGCTTCGATCGCCTTGATCACTCGGGAGCCAGGCAGCGCGCTTGCGAAACTCGCCCATTTCGTCCTTCAAGTTCCCATCGAAGCAACGCAGCAGTTCGGCGGCAGCCTGTTCGAGCAGACGAGCCTCATTCTCCTCGACGGGATCGTGCTGGAACTGATGCGCGCCGTTCCCGATCCACACCGGACGATGCTCGGACGCCACACGAACTTGCAATAGCCGTATGCGAGGAGCCGTAAGGCGTCGAGGGACGCCCGTCCGACCGGATGGGCTAGGGCGTTAGCTCAACAGGCCGTGGAGAAGCGCGTGCGTAGCGGCAATTTTAGTTCCGCGCCTCAGCCTTTTCAGTGGGTTAGAATGCCGTTTAGTTCCGCCCTGCAAATTGGAGCGTCTTGCCCGACTTTGAGTAGCAATTAACATAATCAGAATGGTATTTACCTCAAGAGGGTCGCGACCCAAAGGCTAATGGCTCTCGCGCTCGGCTCGCAACGACGGCCGGGCCGGAAAATCATGGGCGCGCTTCAACCGGCCTTGAGTTCGAGCCCTCGCTTGCGGAACAACGCGTCCGGCGAGGGGGCCCGGCCACGAAAGGCTCGATAGGCTTCGTCATAATCGCGGCTGCCGCCAGCTGAATAAACGAAGTCGCTGAGGCGCCTGGCCACTTCGGGATCGAAGATGTCGCCGCTCTCCTCGAACGCCCCAAAGCCGTCGGCGTCGAGAACCTCCGACCATAGATAGCTGTAATAGGCCGCCGAATAGCCGCCAGAGAAAATATGCTGGAAATGCGGGGTGCGATGACGCATGCCGATCGCGTCGGGCATGCCGATGCGCTCGAGTTCGCTACGCTCGAAGGCGACGACGTCGACTTCGGCCGGCAAAGGATCAAGATGCAGCTTCAAGTCGACCAGGGCTGAGGCGGTGTATTCCACTGTCGCCCAGCCCTGATTGAACCGCCGCGCCTTGAGAAGCTTGTCGACAAGCGTCTCCGGCATCGGCTCGCCGGTCTTATAGTGGAGCGCGAAGCGGCGCAGCATTTCGGGCTGTTGAATCCAATGCTCGAAGAGTTGCGATGGAAACTCGACAAAGTCGCCGGCCACGTGCGTTCCGGAAATGCGCGGATAGGTCACGTCGGACAGAAGCCCATGCAAAGCGTGGCCGAATTCATGAAAGAGCGTGCGCGCTTCGTCGACGCTCAACAGGCTAGGCCCGCCCTCGGCCCCCTTGGCGAAATTCATCACATTGACGACGATCGGCAATTGCGCGCGATCGAGCTTCTGCTGGCCGCGGAAACCGCTCATCCAGGCGCCGCTCCGCTTTGACGGCCTGGCGAAATAATCGCCCAGGAACAGCGCTTTCGGCGCGCCATCGCCTCCAGTCACTTCCCAGGCGCGAACGTCGGGATGATAGAGCTTGAGATCGAAGCGTTCGACGAAGCTCAAGCCGAACAGGCGGCTCGCGGCGTAGAACGCCGCTTCGATGATGCGGTCGAGCTGCAGATAGGGCTTGAGCTCGCCCTCGTCGAAGTCGAACTCGGCCTTGCGTCGCTTCTCCGCGAGATAGCGCCAGTCCCACGGCGCGAGTTTGAAATTGCCGCCCTCGCTGGCCGCGATCGCTTGCAGCGCCTCTTCATCTTTGCGCGCGCTGGCGACGCCCGGCGTCCAGACGGACTCGAGCAGATCGAGCGCCGCCTCCGGCGTTTTCGCCATCGTGTCGGCGAGGCGGTAGTGCGCATAAGTCTCGTAGCCCAGGAGCCGGGCGCGCTCAGCTCTGAGGCGCACCATCTCCGCGGCGATCGCCCGATTGTCGGTCGCTCCGCCATTCTCGCCTCGAGCGGCCCAAGCGCGGAAAGCGGCCTCGCGCAGATCGCGGCGCGCGGAGAATTGCAGGAAAGGCTCGACGCTCGACCGCGATAAAGTGACCGCATATTTGCCGGGATGGCCGCGGTCGGCGGCGATGCGCGCGGCGCTGGCGACGAAGAAATCCGGCAGACCCTCGAGATCCGACTCATCGAGCAGCATGAGCCAGTCTTTCTCGTCCTTGAGCACGTGCTGGCCGAATTCCGTCGCGAGCGTCGCCAGCCGCTCGGCGATCGCGGCCAGCCGCGCTTTGGCTTGCGGCTGGGCGCCCGCGCCGGAGCGGGTGAAATCGAGGTGGTAGCGGGCCAGAACGCGCGCCTGTTCGGCTGATAGGCCGAGCTTCTCCTTTTGCGCGTTGATGGCGTCGATGCGCTTGAACAGGGCCTCGTTCAGATAGGTCTCGCTGCGATGGCGCGCGAGAACCGGCGCGATCTCGCGCTCGATCGCCTGCAGCTCATCATTGGTGTGGGCGCCGGCCAGATTGAAGAAAGCGCTCGCTACTTTGTCGAGGCTGCGGCCGCTGCGCTCGAGCGCCTCGATCGTATTGGCGAAAGTCGGCGCCCCCGGATCGGCGGCGACGGCGTCGATCTCGGCGCGGGCTTGGCTCAGCGCCGCGTCAAACGCCGGACGGAAATGGCGTGGCTCGAAGCGGTCGAACGGCGGCGCTTCGAATGGCCCCGTCCAGGGTGCGAGAAGCGGGTTTTCGTCAGCGTCAGGATTGGTCACGATCGCCACCTAAACGGGCGAGGACTCAAGAATGGAAATCGAAGCCTTCGTGGGCAGGACCCGGTCAAGCCGGAGACGCGCCCGCGCGAGCAGTTCGCGATACTCCTCCTCTGTCCGCTCCTTTCCTCCGGTGACCGCGAGCATGATGACATCGATAAACTTGATCTCGTCTGGTTTGTCGCCCGGAGGCACAAGCGTTTCCGCGAGCAGAACCTTGCCATTCGAGCGCATCGCACGTCTGCAATTTTCCAGGATCTTTGCCGCGCGTTCGTCGTCCCAATCGTGGATGACCCTTTTCAGGATATAGACGTCGGCCCCAACGGGAACGCTGTCAAAGAAGTCTCCCGCGATCGCCCGGGTTCGCGCCGCGGCGTCGCCCGGCCCTGAAGTTGCGGATGCGATCCCCGCCTCGCGATCGAACAGGATTCCGTTCAGATTTGGATGACGCGCGAGAATTGCCGACAGCAGTTGGCCATGTCCGCCGCCAACGTCCGCCACTTGGGCATGCGAACCGAAGTCGTAGGCCTCCGCCACCGCGTCATCGGCCCCGGCGCCAAGGGAAACCATCGCCTGCTGGAAGAGCGCGGCCTCGACCGGATGGTCCGCGAGCCAATCAAAACGTGGCTTTCCTAGCACAGCCTCAAACACGGGCTCGCCCGTGCGAACGCTATCGGAGAGGCGTTCGAACGCAAGATACGCTTCGCTGTTGATCATTCTGAGGTAGTTTCGAGGGCCGGTCGGCTCGTCGGAACGCAGGGCGCGGCCGATCTCGGCCAAAGCGAATTGACCAGCGGACACCTCGCGAAACAAGCCCTCGCCGGACAAGAGCCGCATCACTCGGTACAGGGCTCCGGCATTCGATCCCGTGGCGGCGGCGAGATCATCGATCGTGCGGTCTCCGGTCGACAGTAGGTCGGAAATTTTGAGCTCGGCCACGACGCGGATTGCCTGCGACACGGCAAACCCTAACCCGAGTCGCATCACTCTTTCCGATGAGGTTTCCATTAGCGGTCTCCGGGAGCGGCGCGGCGCTGGCGAACTGGCGATGAGGGGCTCTCGCGCCGCCTGGCCCCTCAGCCCTGCGGCCGAAACCTCGTTTGCGCCCGGCTTCCCCGGCGGCGCGGCCCCTCGAGGCCGCCGCCGCTTGATCCTCGCCTTACTGCCCGCCCGCCTGCACCTTCTTCACATATTCATCGACCGCGTCGACAACCTTCTCGTCCGGGTGAGCCTTGCAGAAGACGATGATTTCGTGGATGCCCTGCTTGGCGCGAGGGATGTTCACCACGTGGCGCTTCAAGTGGCCGTTCCACCAGCCGCTGTACCAAGCCCCGAGAAAGTCGGCGTCTTCCTGAAAGGTGCCGGCGAGCTGCGCGCAAGTTAGCGCCCGCACATTCAGATAGCCTTTGTCATCCATGTAGGTTTTCAACTCGACCTGGGCTTGCGACGCCGAGGCGGATGCGACCAGCGCCGCAGTTGCGGCCAGAACGACACGCAAATCGAAACGACGGAGCGCCCCCAACAGTGCGTTCCCATGCCTTGTGCTTGAGGCAATCATTGGTTTCTCTCTTTCGATTACCGGACTTCGATGAGGCGCGCCGAAAGCTGTCCGCAGAGCAGCCAGCACGCGGCGAGGTTACTTCTCGTCGTTGACCTTGATGCCCTGTTCCTTACGCATCTTCTTGATGTTGATGTCCATCGCGGTGATGACCTTCGTTTTCGGATTGGCCTTGCAATAGACGATGACGCGGTGTTCGAGCTCCTTGGCGCGGTCGACCTTCAATTTGCTGTAGCCCGCCAAGCCGTTGTACCAGCCGCTGTACCAGACGGTCATGAAGTCGGCGTCTTCCTGGAAAGTGTTGGCGAGCTGGGCGCAGGTCAGCTTCTGGACGTCCAGATTGCCTTTCGCGTCGCCATAAGTGCTCAGCTCGACCTGAGCGTGCGCCGTGCCGGCGCTCAAGAGCGCCGTCGTACAAATCGACAAAAGTAACTTCATGCTCTTCCTCCCAGCCAAGCGCGCTGCTTGCGCGCTTTCGAGCCGACAAAGGCGCGAAAGCGGCGCTCGGGTTCACGTCCTTCACTAGCCTCCCTGAACCGGAATCAGACTGCGGGTCAAGCAGCCGCTTTCGGATTGTTGCTCGTTTCCACTGCTGTTATGTCCGCACGAGCAATCTTCCGGCCGCAAGCCAGAAGGGCGGAAGGCATAAGGGGGTCGACGACAGCGGCAGGATCGAATCCTTGATTTGGATTCCGAGTTCGTCGCGAACGAATCTTCGGCGGGCTTCGATTCGTTCGACCACGGCGGGATGGCGGGCCTTGAGCTCGGCGCAAAGGGCGCCGTCTGCGAAAACGACGCCATCCTCGCAATTCAAGGCCCAGCCCGGCTGCATGGGCGTCGGTATGATGTCGACCTGAAACGGCATGCCCGACGCAAGGCGCTCGTCGGAGCCGGGCCGGATCGGCGTATGAATCCATTCATCGTGACCGGTGAGATGGCCTGGATTGAGAGCTGAGCGTAAGCCGCCGACCGCGAGCGCCTCGCCCACAGCCTCGAAGATTGCTCTGCCCGTGGCTCCGATGTCGGCGGCCTCGTACCAGGCGATAAGGCCATCGAAATAGGCGGCCGCAGTCTTGAGGAACGCCTCGTCGGCGTCAGCGATGAGGCCCGCGCGCGCGGACAGGCCTCCCCAGAAACCAACTCCGGCTGTGACGCCGTCGCCGCGCCGTAGGACGCGGCTCGTGGGCGAGCGCAGACCCACCACCGGGTCATTGGAGTCGCCGGTCGCATACATCACATGCGCGGAGAGAACCTCGCCGGCGTAGCCCATAGCGCTCGCCGCCTCCAGTTCGCTCAGGCTCAGGCGCGTTCCGGTCAGGATGCGCCAGACAGCGGCGGAGGCGCGCGCGGCGCCCCATTCGTGAAGAGCGATCTCATCGGCGTCGATGGTCGAGCGGAGTCCCGTCGTCGGATGCATGAGAACGGGCGTCGCGTCCTGCAGCCCCTCCGCACCGGCCGCGATCCGGCTCAGCATCCCAACCAGATAGTGGGGAATGAACAGCCCGGGAGACGGGTCGTCCCATTCCGCTGGCTCGAAATATTTCCAGCCTACGACCCCGATCGTCTGGCCACGACCCACGCCCGCTTCCTTCAATACGCTCGCAAGATCCGGCTTGAGCGCTCGGTCCTGACCCATGAGGCTCAGACTTTGCGCGAGCGCGATGTCGAGGCCGGGAAGTCCGGCCACGGGCGCGTAGGCTTCGCCCTCGTTGCCGACAATGAGGACTCGCCTGTCATTCGGGCCCAGCAGTAGCAGCGCTTCCTCGAAGCGAGGATCGTAGCCTGACAGGAAGGCGATATTGGCGAGGTGTTCGCGGTCGCCGTAAACGACCAGCCAATCGCATTTCGCTCGCTCATAGGCGTCGCGGCAGCGCTTTTCATAAGTTGTTGCGGGAATCCGAGGCGCCTCGAGCGGAACGCCGAAGGCGGGAACGGCGACGTCGCGCAACGCTATTGGCATAGAGCCTGTCCCCGATTGAAACGCTTAGGCGGTTCGCCCGCCGCGCCTGCACGATCCGATAGCGCCAAAGCCGACCCTCGTCATTCTTGTGAACGTAGTCGATAGCGACCGCTTTCGCGAGATCGACCAGATCGGCCCGCGCTAGGCTGCCGCCATCTGCTCAAGCGGCAGCCTTCTGGTAGTCTTTGATGTCGGTGAAGGCGATCTTCGGCCAACGCTCCTGCTCGTAGCGGAGGTTGAAGGCGCTCGACGCCATGAACACCGGCGCGCCGTCGAGGTCGGAAGCGATCGAGGACGGATAGGCGTCCAGGAACTTGCGCATCTCCATCTTGTCGGCGGATGAGACCCAGCGGCAGATCTCGAAGCGGCTGGGCTCGAAAGTCACTGGCAAACCGTATTCGGCGTTGAGCCGCTCGGTCAGCACATCGAGCTGCAGCGCGCCGACGACGCCTACGATCGCCGCCGCGCCGTCATGCGGCAGGAACACCTGCACCACGCCTTCTTCCGCCATCTGCTGCAGCGCCTCGCGCAGCTTCTTGGCTTTCATCGCGTCGGCGAGCTTGACCCGGCGCAGGATTTCCGGAGCGAAGCTCGGCACGCCGCGAAACACGATCTCCTCACCCTCGGAGAGCGTGTCGCCGATGCGCAAGAGCCCGTGATTGGGAATGCCGACAACGTCGCCGGCGAAAGCCTCCTCGGCGAGCGAGCGATCCTGAGCAAAAAAGAATTGCGGGGCGGACAGCGTGATCGGCTTGCCGGTGCGCACGAGCTTCGCCCGCATGCCGCGCTGGAGCTTGCCCGAGCAGACGCGCATGAAGGCGATCCGGTCGCGGTGGTTCGGATCCATGTTCGCCTGGATCTTGAACACGAAGCCGGTCATCTTCGGTTCGTCCGCGTTCACCGTGCGGCTCGCCGCTTCCTGCGCGCGAGGGCTCGGCGCGAATTCAGCCAAAGCGTCGATAAGGTCCTTGACGCCGAAATCCTTGAGCGCGCTGCCCCAGAGGACGGGGGTCATGTGGCCCTCGAGAAAGGCCTTCTTGTCGAAAGCTTTCAGGCCCTCGACCGCGAGGTTGAGCTCTTCTATGGCCGCAGCGCGCTCGTGCTCGGGCAGAAGTTCCGCGACGCGCGGGTCGTCGGGGCCATTGACGGCAAACGCCAGGGCGTCCTTGCCAAGCGGCGTCAAGCGACTGCGCCGGATGTCGTAGGCGCCGGCGAGCGAGCGTCCACGGCCGATCGTCCAGGTGAGCGGCGCGGTGTCGAGCGCAAGCGTCTTTTCGACCTCGTCGAGGAGTTCGAACGGATCGCGCGTCTCCCGGTCCATCTTGTTGATGAAGGTGACGATCGGGATGTCGCGCAGGCGGCAGACCTCGAACAGCTTGCGGGTACGCGCTTCGATGCCCTTGGCCGCGTCGATGACCATGACCGCAGAATCGACGGCGGTCAGGGTCCGGTACGTGTCCTCGGAAAAGTCCTCGTGGCCGGGCGTGTCGAGCAGGTTGAAGACGCAGCCGCCGTATTCGAACGTCATCACCGAGGTCACGACCGAAATGCCTCGTTCGCGCTCGATGCCCATCCAGTCCGAGCGGGTCTGGCGGCGATTGGCCTTGGCGCGCACTTCGCCCGCCAGCTGAATGGCGCCGCCGAACAGGAGGAGCTTTTCAGTCAGCGTCGTCTTGCCGGCGTCCGGGTGCGAGATGATCGCGAAGGTGCGCCGGCGCGCGACGGGGTTGGGTTCGGTCATCATCTTTGAATTTTCGGGGAGGGAGCGCCCATTACTTAGTGCGGATGAGGCAGAGAGGGAAGAGCGAAGGCGCTGGCTTAATTGTCCCGCCTGGGCGAGAAGCGCCGCAGTCTCCAATCGATCAAGGAACGCCTTCATCCGCCTTTGGATTTAAGCGCGCGTAGTATTGTGTCCTCCGTTCAGTATGGGCTATGAACTCAATGTTGACGCGCTCGCAAAAGCAGGGGTGAGACCAATGCGCCGCGCGTGGAGGAGGAATGGACCGCAAGTGGCTGCCGCTCAACGCGCTTAGGGCGTTCGAAGCGGCCGGACAACATCTCAGCTTCACCGCCGCGGCCAACAGCCTGACGGTCGCGCAGAGCGCGGTCAGCCGTCATGTCATCGTCCTCGAGAATTTTCTCGGCGTGGCGCTGTTCGAGCGGCGCCCCCAACAGCTGGTGCTCACTGAGGCGGGGCGACACATCCTGCCTGTCGTTTCGAAGTCCTTCGACCGCATCGACCAGGCGCTCGGCGAGGTGATCAAGGAGAAAGGCCGGCCGAAGCGGGTGCTCAAGGTCGCGCTGCCGACCTCGTTCGCTCATCGGCTCGCCATCCCGATCTTGCGCGATTTCCGCTCGGAGAATTCCGGCATCTCGCTCGAAATCGTCTCGAAACCGACGACCGGTCCCGAGGTGGACGGCGACATCGACATCGCCATCGTCTATTCCGAGCCCCGCGTCACCGACGCGATCCATGACCTCTTATGGATGGTGCGCTCGACGCTCCTCTGCAGCCCGAAGCTGCTCGAAGAGATCGACGCCAGCGACCCGGCGCGGCTGATCGCCGCCACAGATCTCCTGCACCTTAAGATCGACGGCCGACAGCGCCACTTTTTCTGGGAAATGTTCGTGCGCTCGATCGGGCGTCCCGATCTCGCCGTCGATCGCGGCCTCGTGTTCGACACTCAGCAACTCGCGGCCCAGTACGCGATGAGTGGGGACGGGCTGGCGCTGCTCGATCCGCTCTTGTTCCATGAGGAGATCAAGGCTGGGCGGCTGGTGCGCCCCTTCGACCTCTGGCTGGACGAAGGCTACGGCTATTATCTCACCACCCATCCCGAGGATCTGAGCAACGAGGCGGTGGCCTTGTTCCGCTCCTGGCTCATCGCTCGGTTCTCCGCGGGTCCGCCCGCGCGTCCCGCCGAGCCGGAAGCCGCCGCTCCAGCCGAGGCGCCGAGGCCGCAAGCCCCTCCGGCCGAGCCCCCAAAGCTGCGCGCGGCGAAATAGCGGCGCGATTTGGCATGTCATAACGCCATTTTGGCGCGCGCGGAGTTGTGGCGACTCCGCTAGAACAAGCTCCAGGCGCGAATCGCAGTCGGCGCTCTCCCACGGGAAACTGGAGGCCTTGATGACGACGGAAACGCCGCAGGAGCCGGGACGCCGCCGCCGGCGCGCGACCGAACGCGGCGGAGGCTCCGTCTCCGCGCAGCCCGCCGGGCAGCCGCAGCTGCCGTTCCCGCCGCTCGAGCTCGTCTCGCGCGACGAGCTCGAAATCGATCCATCAAGCGGCGCTCGTCGTGCTCAAAGAGATCGGGATCGACTTCCTGCACGACGACGCGCGGGCAATGCTGAAGCAAGCCGGCGCCGACGTCGATCCTGCCTCGCGTCGCGTTCGCTTCGATCCCGATCTCGTGGAAGCGCACATCGGTCTCGCGCCGAAGGAGTTCAAGCTGCATGCGCGCAATTCCGCGCACGATCTCTCGATTGGCGGGCGGCATGTCGCTTTCGGCACGGTGGCGAGCGCCCCCAATTCGTTCGACCGTGCGGGAGGGCGGCGGCCCGGCAACCGGCGCGACTATCAGAATTTCCTCCGTCTCGGGCAGAGCTTCGATTCGATTCATTTCATCGCCGGCTATCCGGTCGAGCCGATCGACATTGCCGCCTCGATCCGCCATCTCGACGCGCTGTTCGACATGCTGACCCTGTCGGACAAGCCGGTCCACGCCTACAGCCTCGGGCGCGAGCGCAACCTCGACGCCATCGAGATGGTCAAAATTGCGCGGGGGCTCGACGACGAAACGCTGGAGCGCGAGCCCTCGCTGTTCACGGTAATCAACTCGTCATCGCCGCTGAGGCTCGACACGCCGATGCTGGAGGGCATCATCCAGATGGCGCGCCGCAACCAGGTGGTGGTGATGACGCCGTTCACCCTCGCGGGCGCGATGGCGCCGGTGACGCTTGCCGGGGCGCTCGCGCAGCAGCACGCCGAGGCGCTTGCGGGCCTTGTCATGACCCAGGCCGTGCGGCCGGGAGCGCCCTTTGTCTATGGCGGCTTCACCTCGAATGTGGACATGAAGTCGGGCGCGCCCGCCTTCGGCACGCCCGAATATATGAAAACCTCGATCGTCGGCGGGCAGCTGGCGCGCCGCCTTGGTCTGCCTTATCGCTCCTCGAACGCCAACGCCGCCAATTCGCTCGACGCCCAGGCGGCCTATGAGAGCGTCTTCTCGCTGTGGGGCGCGATCATGGGCGGCGTCAACCTTCTCATGCATGGGGCGGGCTGGATGGAAGGCGGGTTGCAAGCTTCGTTCGAGAAGATGGCGCTCGACGCGGATCTTCTCGCGATGGTCGCCGAGTTCTTGCGGCCGCTGCGCGTCGACGAGGCTGAGCTGGCTCTCGAGGCGATGCGGGAGGTCGGCCCCGGCGGGCATTTCTTCGGCGCCGAGCACACCCAGTCGCGCTACCGCACCGCTTTTTTTCCACCCAGCATCTCCGACTGGCGCAACTACGAAACTTGGCGCGAGGCCGGCTCCCCAACCGCGGTCGACGCCGCGGAGCGCATCGTCGCCGATCGCCTGCGCGACTTTGTCTCGCCCCCGCTCGAGGCCGAACGCCTCGAGGCGCTGACCGCCTTCGTCGACCGCCGCAAAGCGGAAGGCGGGGCGCCGACCGACTTTTGAACGCCATCCCGCCGGTCCGCGCCTCCGGCCTCGGGGCTCGTCTTCACGCCACAGTCGCCGCGATGTTCTTCGCCCTGGGCGTGGGCGTCGGCCTCTGGGGCGGAGCTTCCGGCGCGATCTTGATCCGCTCCGGCGTCGACGCGTCGACGTTCGGCGTCCTTCTGACCGTCTATACCGGCGCCTATCTCATCGCCATGTCGGCGGGCGGGGCGCTTGCGCATCGTTTCGGCGTCGACCAGGCTTTATCCGTCTCGGCAATCCTCTTTGGCGCGAGCCTATGCGCGCTGCTCAACGCGTCGAGTGAAACTTGGCTCGGGAGCGCCTTGATCGTCACCGGGTTCGTGGGCGGCGTGGTCGACGTGCTCATGAACGCCGAGGGCGCGCGGATCGAGCGAGGACTGGGGCGCCCGATCCTGGCCCGGCTGCACTGCGCCGCGTCGGTCGGCATGGCGCTCGGGGCTATCCCCGGCAGTTTGATCGCCGTCGGGCCGACGCCTTGGGCGGCGGGCGTTCTCGCGGCGCTTGCCCTCGCTGGCGCGGGCGTCGCTTACCGTCGCGCGGCGGAGACCGATCGTCCCCCTCCTGCAGTGGTCGGGTCGGTCGGGCGAAGCGGCTTGTCCTTCGCCCCCGTGCTGATTGGGCTTGGCGTGGTTGTCGGCGTGTCGATCGCGGCGGAACTCGCGGCGTCGGTGTGGTCGACGCTGCTGCTGCGCGAGGAAGCGCCGAGGCTGGCGGCGATTTCCGGCCTTGGCGCCGCGTTCTTTTCCGCCTGCCAGGCTCTGCTGCGCTTCAACCTCGACGTGGTTCGCCTTCGCGTCAGCGATCTCCGTCTCATTATCGTTTCGTTCGCGATCGCCGCTGCCGGTTTCGCTCTCGTCAGCGTACAGGCGGGGTTCGCGGCGAGCGTTGCGGGCTTTGCCCTGATCGGCGTCGGCACCGGTCCCATTGTCCCGTGCGGCTTCGCGTTGGCCGCGCGTCGGGCGGCGGCCGGACCTGCGGTGGGACTTTCCTCCGCTTCGCTGTTCAGCGCGCTGACCCGCCTGCCAGCGCCGCTCATGACCGGCGCCATTGCACAAGCTTTGTCGTTGCCGGCCGCCTTTGGCGCCTTCGCGCTGGCGCTGGCGACGACAGCCGCCGCGACGGCGGTGATCGCGTCCATGAGTCTTCGCGCGGCGGGCGGCGCGCAAAGCATGACGGCCGCGGGTCAGATCCAGGCATTGCTTTGGCGCCGCCGTTATTGCACAGGAGGCCCGGCTCGCGATCGCGAGCGCGAACCCGGGGAATGAATGCCCAAGATACAGCCGGTGATCATGTGCGGCGGGTCCGGCACCCGCATGTGGCCCGAATCGCGGGAGAGCTTGCCGAAGCAGTTCATTTCCCTGATCGGGCAGCGTTCGACCTTTCAGACGATTGTCGCTCTGGTTGGCGACCCCGCTGTGTTCGATCCGGCGGTGGTCATCACCAATCTCGACTACCGCTTTCGCGTCGCCGAGCAATTGAGGGAGATCGGCGCCGAGGCGACGATTCTGCTCGAACCGGATCGGCGCGATAGCGCCGCGGCCGTCGGCGCAGCGGCCGCCTGGGCGGCTGCACATGATCCGAAGGCGGTCGTGGCCGTGCTCGCCGCCGATCACGTCTTTGAGGACGGAAAGCAATTCGCCAGCCTCTGCGCGCAGGCCTCAGCGGCCGCCAATACGGGCGAGATCGTCACCTTCGGCGTCACCCCCGACCATCCGGCCACCGGCTACGGCTACATTCATCCGGGCGCGCCGCTGGCGCTCGATCCCCAGGTGCGGCGGATCGAGCAATTCGTGGAGAAACCAGACGAAGCGCACGCCCGAGCCTTCATTGAAGACGGTTACCTCTGGAACTCGGGCAATTTCGTCTTCCGCGCCGATGTGATGCTGGAGGAGCTGGAGCGCTTCGAGCCGGCGATTGCGGCGGCGACTGCGGCGGCGGTGTCGGCTGCGAAAAAGGATCTCGGCTTCGTCGTCCTCGACCAGGACTCGTTCGCCAAGGCGCCGAAAACCTCGATCGATTATGCGGTGATGGAGCGAACCGACAGGGCGGTCGTGTTGACCGCTGACGTCGGATGGTCGGACGTCGGCGAATGGTCGACGGTTTGGAGACTCAGTCCGCGCGACGCCAATGGCAACAGCCTGCGCGGACGGGCGATGGTCATTGATTCATCGAACGTGATGGTGCGTTCGGAAGAGCAATTGACCGCTGTCATCGGCTTGCAAGACGTGGTCGTTGTCGCGACGGGCGACGCGGTCCTGGTCGCCGACCGTTCCCAAACGGCCAAGGTCAAGAAGCTCGTCGAGAACCTGAAAGCGCAGGGCCATCCGGAAGCGACCGAGCATCGGCGCAACTATCGCCCATGGGGCTATTATCAGAGCATCGACCGGGGCTCGCGTTACCAGGTCAAACGCATCGTCGTGCGCCCCGGCGGGCGCCTGTCCTTGCAGAAGCATCACCATCGCGCCGAGCACTGGGTCGTCGTGAGCGGCGCGGCCGAGGTCACGCTCAACGAGAAGGTGACGCTGGTCCACGAGAACGAGTCGATCTATTTGCCGATCGGCTCGACCCATCGCCTCGCCAACCCGGGGAAGATCGACGTCGAGCTGATCGAGGTTCAGACCGGCAGCTATTTCGGCGAGGATGACATCGTCCGAAATCGACGACGTCTACAATCGGAAATGAGGCGATGGCGGCGCCGTTCGGCGGCGCCGCCATTGTTGCTCAGGCGTTCTCCTGCGAAGCCAGGCGGGCGATCTGGTAGATATCGGTCCGGTCGATGCCGATGTCGTGCAACTCGCGATCGGTATACGCCGAAAGCTCCTGCAAGACGTTCCAATAGACACGACGCGCGCGCAGGAACTTTGTAAGAGAGAACTTCTTCATGACGGTCTCCTTCAGTTGACCGCCCTCCTCATTTCGGCCTTACCCAATCAAGCCGATGACCCGCTCCCTCACTAGACCGCGTCTAACTAGAATGCTGCGCCGCAAAAGTCAATAGTGCATCGCACAATTAAATGTGAAAATTGCATGACGATAGTGCGCATGACTACGCCATAAGGCCTAATTCGGCGCCTAAATGCAGAAAAAGTTAACTATTTTGGCGTCAAATGACGTTTTGCAATGCGCTTGGTGCATATCGCGTCTGCCTGTCCGGCTGTCCAGCGGGCGGCTCGGGCGCTCGACCCACGAGCGCTCTTGCTGCAAGTGCGAGCAACCCTTGCCGAGCGGCGCCATCCAAGCGTTTGACAGCCGACACGGAGCCATTTATGAGCCGGCGCTTCAAGCGCGCTTCTCGGCTAGACGGGGAGCGCGCTCGTTGTTTGACGCACCCGCGGTTTTTCGCCTCGCTCGGCTGAAGGCCTGTCGGCGCTCTTTCGAGCGCAGAGGAGGGCGCGTTCCTCGTTGAACCTGAACTGCCTTTTAAGAGGAATCGCGATGACGAAGCGCGCGGAAGCGAAATACAAGATCGATCGCCGGATGGGCGAGAACATCTGGGGACGGCCCCGCAGCCCCTATAACAAGCGTGAATATGGGCCGGGCCAGCATGGCCAGCGGCGCAAGGGCAAGGCGACCGACTTCGGCACGCAGCTCAAGGCCAAGCAAAAGGTCAAAGGCTACTACGGCAACATTTTGGAGCGTCAGTTCCATAAATATTATGTCGAGGCGCTCCGCCTCAAGGGCGACTCCAGCGCCAATCTCATCGGCCTGCTCGAGCGCCGGCTGGACGCGCTGATCTACCGCGCCAAATTCGTGCCGACCGTGTTCGCCGCGCGCCAGTTCGTCAACCACGGCCACATTCGGGTCAACGGCCGGCGGGTCAACATCGCTTCCTATCAGGTCAGGGTCGGCGACCTCATCGAAATCAAGGAATCCTCGCGCCAATTGCCTCTGGTGCTCGAGGCCAATGCGCTGGCCGAGCGGGACGTGCCCGACTATATCGAAGTCGATCACGCCAAGGGCACGGCCAAGCTCACTCGCATTCCCGGGCTCTCCGAGGTCCCGTACCCGACGCATATGGAGCCGAACCTGGTCATCGAGTTCTATTCGCGCTGACGTTTTTCTCGGGGCTCGCCGCGGCGAGCCCCCTGATTCTCAAGCCTGCCAGGCGAAACGGCGTCCCGGCTCCCGCCTGCATCCGTGACCCGCCAAGGCGGCTCGACGCACCCCCATCTCCAGGATCTCATGCCGATCCCTCGCTCCGACACCGCGGGCCTCGGCGTCCTCCTTTATCTCGCCGGCGTGGGCATGTTCGCGGTCAACGACGCGCTCGGCAAATGGCTGGTCAAGGATTATGGCGTCGGCCAGCTGATGCTGCTGCGGACGATCGGCGCGGGCGTCGTGCTGGCGCCGATGGTCCTTTCGCTGCGCGCCAAACTGATCGATCCGCGCCGACCCGGCCTTCAGGTCCTGCGCATCGTGTGCGCGGCGGCGGACACCTTCGCCTTCTACTATGCGACGCGCACCATGCCGCTCGCCGACGTGATGACCTTCTATATGGCGACGCCGCTCATGATCACCGCGTTATCGGCGCCGCTGCTCGGCGAAAAGGTCGAGCGCTTCCGCTGGGTGGCCGTTCTCGTGGGTTTTGTCGGCGTCCTCATTGCCTTGAGGCCGACGCCGCAGATGCTCTCCTGGGGCGCGCCGATCGCGCTCATGGGATCGATCGCCTATGCGCTGAGCCAGACGATCACCCGCGATCTCCGGGGCATCCACTGGGCGCCGCTGGTTCTTTGGCAATTCGTCGGCACGGGTCTCGTCGGCGCGGCGACCATTCCCTGGGCGTGGACGACGCCCAGCCTGTTCGATCTTGGCCTCATGTTCCTTGTCGGCATGGTGGCGATGATCTGCATCATCTGCGTCGTCCGGGCGCTTGGGTTCGCCCGCGCCGCGGTGCTGGCGCCGCTGCAATATACCGGCTTGCTGTGGGCTGCGATCCTAGGCTGGCTGATCTGGCGCGACGCGCCCTCGCTGCCGATCATCGTCGGCAACGCCATCATCATCGGCAGCGGCCTTTATGTGGTGGCGCAGGGCAGGAGGGTCGAGGGGACGGTCAAGTGAGTCGAGCGATCGGCGATCCGAACTGGCCGTGAGAGGCCGCGAAAATGCAACCCTGAGGCGAGCTTCGTTCCAAACGAAAACAAGGGAATCCAAGTAAAAGTCCTTGGATTCCTTTCGATTCCTTTGGCCGAATCGGGACTTTTCAAAGGCTTACAGAGAAAAAAATTAAAAAATCTCCGTCCGCCTCAGCTCGCGTCAAGGGTTGTGGACGAAACGCGCTAGACCGCCTCTCTCTTTCCCATTCGCCGCGCGCGCCGACTTTGTCGGCCGACATCCTCATTGCCGAGCATCGTAGCGCCAATTTCTGTTTAGTGCAAGAAAAAACCGATCGAATTCTGTAATGACCTTGGTCCCAGGGCGACCCAAGCGTTTGACCGAGCGGTCGCCTTCCCCTTTGCCCGTGCTCGACCTCTCAGGACCCAAAGCCGTCCAACAGCCGCACCTCGCCGAGATCCGCCTTGCGCAGGAAGCGGACAATCGCCACCGACTTAACGAACGTGTCAATCCGACCCAAAGCGGACGGACGGCGCAGTGAGCTAAAGGTCCGCAAATAGCGGCCATTCCTGGTCGGCCTGGCGAACGGGTCAAATTCGACGCGCAGGGTTATTGAGGCCAATACCCTGGACATGCGCGTTCGATAAGCCCATCGTTGATCCCTGCCGGTCGGATACAACCATGGACGTCGGGGCTTGGCTGCGCGGCCTCGGTCTCGGTCAATATGAGACCACATTTCGCGAGAGCGAAATCGATGCCGAAGTCCTGCCCGATCTGACAGAGGGCGACCTCAATCAGCTTGGCGTGCCACTGGGGCACCGCAAGCGTCTCCTCAAGGCGATTGCCGCTCTTGGGACCGCGGAAACCGCTGCCAAGCCGCCGAGCCCCGCGCCTGCATCGTCGCCTGCGACCGCCGAGCGTCGTCCGATCACCGTGATGTTCTGCGACCTCGTCGGGTCGACAAGTCATGGCCGCAAAGCTCGACGCCGAGGATTGGCGCACACTCGTCAACACCTATCTCGACGAGGCGTCGGCGGCGGTGACCGGGCTCGGCGGCCATGTGTTGAAAAAGCTCGGCGACGGGTTGATGGCGCTGTTCGGCTATCCTCACGCGCAGGAGAACGACGCCGAGCGCGCGGTGCGCGCCGCGCTCGCGATCCAGCGCGCGCTTGTCGAAATCAACGCCAGAAACGCCAGCAAAGGCGCGCCGGAGCTTTCCGCGCGGATCGGCCTTGATTCCGGGCAGGTGGTGGTCGACGCAACCGGCGAAGTGTTCGGCGATGCGCCCAATATCGCCGCGCGGGTCCAGAGCGCCGCCGAGCCGGGCTCGATCCTCATCACAGCCAGCGGTCCAACGGCAGACCGCCGGACTGTTCGTGGCCGAGGACCGCGGCCAACACGAGCTCAAGGGGGTGTCGGCGCCGATGACGCTCTATCGCGTCGTTCGCGCGAGCGGCGGCGGTCGGCGCGGCGGGGCGCGGGCTCTGACGCCTCTCGTCGGGCGTGAGGAGGAACTCGATCTTCTCACCCGGCGCTGGGAGCGCGCGCACAAAGGTGAAGGCCAACTCGCGCTGATCGTCGGCGAGCCCGGCCTGGGCAAGTCGAGGCTGATCGAGGAGTTTCACGGCCGTCTCGGCGAGACGCCGTACACCTGGGTCGAGTGGTCGTCGTCGCAGCTGTTGCAGAACACGCCGCTGCATCCGATCACCGAATGGGGCCGCCAGCGATTCGGCGCGGACCTGCCTGCCGAACAGCGCTTGGCCGACCTCGAGAACACTCTGGGTCTGATCGGCCTCGACCCAACCGAATACGCGCCTCTGCTCGCGCCTCTGGTCGATGTCCTCTTGCCGGAGGATCGCGTCACGAAACTCGCGCCAGAGGAATTGCGCCGCCGACAACTGGCGGCGATGACGGCATGGATCCTGGCGGCCGCCCGGACCCAAGCAATCGTGCTCGCCTTCGAGGACCTGCACTGGGCCGATCCGACTTCGCTCGATCTCATGCGCGCGCTGGCCGAGCGCGGAGCGCAGGCGCCGTTGCTCATCATCGCGACGGCGAGGCCGGAGTTCCGTGCGGCCTGGAGCGTGAGATCGCACCATAGCGTGATCTCACTGTCTCCGCTCGATAGCGCGCAGATCGCGAAGATGGTTCGTGCAGTCTCGTCCCGTCATGCGCTGCCAAAGGACATCGTCGAAGGGGTCAGCGAGCGCACCGGCGGCGTCCCGCTGTTCGTCGAGGAGGTTACGCGCCTCCTTTTGGAGCGCGGCGAACAAGGCGGCGCGCAAGCGATCCCGCCGACCTTGCAGCAGTCGCTCGCCGCACGGCTCGATCGGCTCGGCTCGGCTCGCGAGACCGCGCAGATCGGCGCCGTGCTGGGCCGCGGATTCTCATATGCGCTGCTCCACTCCGTGGCTGGCCTCCACGAGGGCGCGCTGCAATCGGCGTTGGAGCGGGTCGCCGAGGCCGACATTCTGTTCGTCGAGGGCCATGGAGCGCAAGCGACCTACCGCTTCAAGCACGCGCTGATCCAGGATGCCGCCTACGACAGCCTGCTCAAGAGCCGCCGTCAGGCGCTCCACGCGCAGGCTGCCGAAATCCTGCGCGACAGCGCGTCGCCGGAACCCGAGGCGATCGCCCATCATTTCACCGAAGCCGGCCTCGACGATCTGGCGATCGAATGGTGGGGCAAGGCTGGCGATCAGGCGCTTCGCCGCTCCGCCTTCCAGGAGGCGATTTCTCATCTCGGCAAGGCGATTGCAATGGCTGACAAGGCGACAGGCGCAGCTTCACGGCCGAACGCGGGAGACGCAACTGCCTCGGGGCAGCGGGTGAAGCTGCAGGTCGATTACAGCGAGGCGGTAATGTATTACAAGGGATTCTCCGCCGAGGAAACTAGGGTAGCCTGGGCGCGTGCGGCGGAACTCGGGGCGAATCGCGACGACTTTTCGGAGCGCTCGTCGGTTCGCCACGGTCAATGGACCTTGGCGATCGTGCGCGGTGAACTGCACGCGGCGCAGGAGCAGGCGTCCACCTTCCTGCGCGAAGCCGAAGATGCAGGGCGCCCTGTGGAAGCCGGCGTCGCCCACCGCAGCCTCGGCGTCATCTGCTATTATTCCGGCGACTTTCTTAACGCGCGAATCCACTGCGAGCGGGCGCTCGACGCCTGCCGTCATGAACGCGATTTTGAGTCGCGGGAGCGGTTCAGCGACGACACTGGCGCGGTCGCAATGTCTATCCTTGCTATAACGAGCTGGCATTTGGGCGAGGTCGAACGCGCGAGCGAACTAATCAACATGGCGAACCATCGTGCGGCGGAGCTCGACCACGCCCCGTCGAAGGTCCATCCGCTCTATTGGAAATCAATTCTTGAAATCCTGCGTGGCGACGCCGCAGCCGCCTTGATCACGGGCGAGGCTCTGGAGGGTATCTGCGGAGAGCACGGGATGGGCGAGTGGCGCGCCGTTGCCGAAATGGTTGTCGGTTGGGCTCACGGCCGCCTCGCCAACCCCGCCGCAGGCGCCGCCGAAATGCGACAGGCGCTGGCGGTCTTGATCAACAAGGGCATGCGAATTGTCGTCGTATTCTTTCAGGGGCTGCTCGCGGATCTGGAACTAGAGACGTTGGGCGCGGACAGCGCGGTCGCACGAATCGATGAAGCATTGGTCAGCGCGGATCAATCCACGAACTTTGCATCCCTCCCCTTCCTGCATCGCCTTCGCGGCGACATTCTGCTCAAATGCAATCCGCCTGACATGACTGGTGCCGAAGATGCATATCGAACGGCGATCGCCATCGCCAAACAGCAGGCCGCGCGCAGCTATGAGCTGCTGGCTTCGCTCGCGCTCGCTAAGCTTTACCAATCGACCGCCCGCCCGGCCGAAGCCCACGCCGTTCTCGCGACCGCGCTCGTGGGCTTCGCGCCGATCCCCGAGTTTCCGGAGATTGGGGAGGCGATATCATTCATTGCCGCCATCGAGACCCGCCCAGATTTGTGATATCGGCGTCGACCATGCCCATTCGAATGGCCGGAATCCCAAACTGCGACGTCTGCCATCGCGGTGAGCGATGTCCGGTTTACGTCGACACCGGTCGTCCGCTTGGCGCAAATAGCGGACGTTCCACCCCGACGTGGCGCATCGGTCAAATCCGATCCTAAGCGGTGATTTTGTAGACTTCTACGGATTACAAACCGCACACCTGATGCGGTCGCGTGCTGCGGGAGAGGGCCCCGCCGTCTTCAGCTCTGGAGCGTCCTCAGAAGCGCGTCGATCTCGATTGTCGCAACGGTTGAAAATGTATCCGACACGGCGTAGGGCACGACGATCCGGGAGCCCTGGCGCATCGCTCCACAGGTATAGACGACGTTGGGCACATACCCTTCGCGTTCGGACGGCTCGGGGCGAACGAGCGGTTCTGTGGACCGTCCGAGGACCTTGGATGGATCGGACAGGTCGAGAAGCACCGCGCCGATCGCATATTTGCGAACGGGGCCAACGCCGTGGATGAGCAGAAGCCAGCCCTCGTCCAACTCGATCGGAGCGCCGCAGGTTCCGATCTGGACAAACTCCCAGGGAAACTTTGGTTTGAGGATGGGCATGCCGCCATTCCAGGAAAGCAGGTCGGTTGAGTAGATCAGGTAGAGATTCTCGTTGTCCTGTCGCCCGATCATCGCGTAACGGCCGTCGATCTTGCGAGGGAAAAGGCCCATTCCCTTGTTGGCGGCGGCGGCGCCTCTGAGCGGCGTCATCCGAAAGGAGCGGAAGTCGCTGGTTTCGATGAGCTCGGAGCGGATCGCTCCGCCGCTATAGGCGGTGTAGGTCGCGTAATAGATGTGTTGGCCTTCGTCTTCGAACGCGAGGAACCGCGCATCCTCGATCCCGTTCGCCTGGGCGAGCGTGATCGGAAAAATCACCCTCTCGCTGATGTCGTCCTCATCCTTGAAGTGGACGTCGACGATGTCGCCGTTCGGACCGGCAACCCGGTTCACCACCTGCGGCACGGACGCCAGGCGCGTCGTCGGATCGATGGTCACGCTTCCATCCGAAGCGATCGAGCCCGCCCGGAACGTGAGCGAGCTGATGTGGCCCTCTCCGACGGCCCGGACGCTCAGGACGAACCGGCATCCTCCCGCAGGCGCTCCGGTCTGATCGGGATGCGGCACGATGCTCGGATTGAAGAGGGCTGACGCCTCGAACGAATATTCGTGCATGAAGTAGGCGCCGACGAGCTGACGCTGAGAGCGTGTGAAAACGGCGTGGCTGGTGAAGGCGTCTTCCATTTCAGCCGCGCGCGCTTCGAACTTGGCCAGCAGGTTGCGGTGCCGGCCTTCGAAATTGTGCAGGACCTCCGCGAGGAGGCTCTCGGTCGCGTCGGCATCCAGCCCGAGCACCCGGCCCACGATATGGTCGGCGCGTTTCTTGTCGGTCGGGTTGAGGTCCCGCGGTTCGGCAGCCGGCCGGAAAGGTCGAACTACGACCCGCGACGGATCGGGCCGCAGATAGAGCGGCTGACGGTTGAAGAAGGTGGAAGCTGACACAAGTGGCCTTTTTGCTTGGGCTTCGACAACGAACGTCGTCATGCCCCCTGCGCCTGCATCGTCGGCGACGCTCGTCGGCGATCGGTCGTGCGGGCCATCTGTCGCATCTCGGCGAGGCTAAGCAAATACGAAACGACGGACTCACCGCCGCGGTTCTCATTCGGGCGGTCCCGATGGAGCCCATCGCGACAACTTCCGGTCTCGACGTCCACAAGCGGCAACGACAGATCGTTGCGGCCGGTGAACCAGGCAAAAGCCCGCGCCGCATCTGTCCGCCATTCGGCTGCGCTGTCGGCGCGCCAGGCCGCGAGGCACGCGGAGATTGCCGCCGCCGCTTCGAGCGGCTGCTGATCGAAGGCCGCAGGCGGCATGCGGTGCTTCCCGAATGTGTCGGAGCCGACGGGCCGAAAGAACCCCGCTGGCGCCGTCTGCACATTCATCAGCCACCCAAGAGTTCGTAAACCGGCCTCGACCTGGTCGAGATCGCCCGTCGCCATCCCGGTGACGATCAACGCCTGGCAAAGCCTTGCATTGTCATACGAAAGGCCTGTCTCGAACCAGACCCAATCCGGCGTCTCGACCGACCGCAGAATGGACATCAGCCTCTCTGATAAAACCCGGCGCGACCGTCTTGCGCCTTCATCGGATCGGGTCACGTCGCAATACGCCTCCAGTCCCAGCAGCGCGAAGGCCCAGGCGCGCGGCGACGAAAAGCCCTCGACAGCTCCGAACGACTCTCTGAACAGGGCAGAAGCCCAGCGCCGACGCGACGGACTCAAGTCTGAGCGAGAGCACTCCCCCAGCGCCCAGACGGCGCGGCCATGACTGTCCTCGGAGCCGATATCCTCCAGCCAGCGCCTATCGAAGCTCAAGAAATTCCTGAAGCGCTTTGCATCGCTGTTCCAGGCATGCTGGATGAAGGACGCGAAACGGGTGGTCAGCGTATCGCTGAGCGCCTCTTCGCCGGGAGCGGCGAGAGCGCACGCCACGAGCAATGCTCGAGCGTTGTCGTCCACGCAGTAGCCATGGGCTCTGTCCGGAACGCAGTGCACGGCATGTTGGAAAAGACCGGTATCATCGCACATTGACAGAAGGTGTTGGGTCCGCAGGTCCGGCGGGGTGGATTTCCCGCGCTGCGGAGCGCCACGTTCGTGCAGCTTCAGAACGGTGAGCTTGCGGTCACGCCGGGCGTGCTCGAATGCCGCGACATAACGTTGCGCCGTGCGGGCCCAGGTCATCGACCGGCTGGTGGCGAAGGCCCGTTTCCGCATGGCGTTGCGCTTTTCATTGTCCGTCAGCAGCTCAGCAATCTCTGTTCCGATGGCCTGCGCGTCGGCGAAGGGCACAAGAACCCCGCGGCCATCCGCCAGAAGTTCGGCTGCGTGCCAATACGGCGTCGAGACCACCGCCTTGCCGAGGCCGAAGCTGTAGGCCAGCGTGCCAGAGGTCATCTGGGCCGGGTTCAAGTAGGGGGTAACGTAGACGTCGCACATCGAAATGAAACCAAGCAGCGTCGTCTGGTCAACGAACTGGTCCAGGAAAACGACGTGCTCGCTTACACCCAGCTTGGCTGCGCGCGCGACGAGGCCCTCGCGATAAGCCTCTCCCTTCTCGCGGACGAGGTTGGGATGCGTCGCGCCGAGGACGACATAAACGGCGTCCGGTCGTCTGCGAAGGATCGCCGGCATAGCGTCGATGACGTATTCGATCCCCTTGTTCGGGGAAAGAAGACCGAAGGTGAGGATGACAGCTTTGCCCGTGAAGCCGAAGCGCGCTTTTGCCTCTTCCGGCTCGGCGAACGCCATGTCCGGAATGCCGTGCGGGATCACCTCGATCTTCTCGGCGGGCGCGTCGTAGACCTTCCGCAGAAGCTCGCGGCCCTTCTCGGCCATGACCACCACCCGCGAGGAGACGGCGACAATCCGGTCGATCACAGCCCTCTGAACGCGCGAGGGTTGCGACAAGACGGTATGCAGCGTTGTCACCACCGGCATGCTGAGCCGGTTGAGCAAGGTGAGGATGTGGTCGCCCGCTTCGCCGCCGAAGATGCCGAACTCGTGCTGGAGCGAGACAACATCGTACCGGCCGTCGTTCAGCACATCTGCCGCATAGGCGTAGTCCTCGATAGACTGGTCGCCAATCTCGAGCCGGACTTCCGCCGGATAGTCGTACGTACGGCCGTTGTCGGTCATCGCGACGATGCAGGTTTCAATGCCGGGATCCAGGGATGCGACCGCCCTTCTCAGATCGGTCGTGAAGGTCGCGATGCCGCAGCGACGAGGCAGCGAGTTTCCGACAAAAGCAATGCGCTGGGGCTGGCTCACGGTCGAGCCTCCAGGGATGAGCGATACGGAAGCTGTGACGTCGCCGAAAGCGCGGTGACTGGCGGAGAGCCGAGTCCGGCGATGTGGGTTTGGCTTCCGCTA
Source organism: uncultured Alphaproteobacteria bacterium (assembly GCA_963820095.1). Lineage (GTDB taxonomy): Bacteria > Pseudomonadota > Alphaproteobacteria > Rhizobiales > Beijerinckiaceae > Roseiarcus. Next base: position 10,871 of record CAWFZA010000021.1, on the reverse strand, counting down.
ACCGGGCGAAGCATCATCATCTCGGGACTGCTCGCCTCGTAGGCGATCAGGGCCTGCATGCCGAGCGCGCCGGCTTGGAGGGTCGTTTCCTCATCCTCTAGGAAGACCGCCTCGCCCTGGAACGCATTCAGCAGTCCTACACGACCATGGCCGTGTAGGAGGAGCAGCCAGGTCTCGTGCCGCGCCCGGACACTCCACTTTGAGCGCGGAAGAGCATCGATCTTTTCAAGGACGAAGTGGGGGGATCTGACAAGAAGCGTCCGTCCTGGCCCGAGAACGTGCGGGAGGGGACCAGCCGGCGCCAGCCCGGCATCGGCGACCGCTACGGCCTGCTCAACGTGCAGCGCGCGGGATCGCCCATAATCGAAGAGACGAAAGGTCGTGTCGCTGCGCTGTTGGATTTCGGCGATCACGAGACCGGCTCCGATGGCGTGAATGGAGCCAGCCGGAACATCGACGACATCGCCACACGCGACTTGCTCGCCAGGCGATCCGCTTGGCAATCGATCCGTCCGCGATGGCCTCGCGGAGCTGTTCCGAAGTCAGCCGTCGGTCGAGCCCGAGAGCAATGCGGCCGCCGGGTTCTGCGGAGAGGACATACCACGCCTCGGACTTGCCGCGCGCTTCGCCCATCGACCGGGCGAAGGCGTCTCCCGGATGCACCTGGACCGACAGCGGCTCGAGCGTGAAAAGCAGTTTCAGGAGCAGGGAGGGCTCGTGGGCCGCGGGGTCCGCCCGTTCGTACCAGATCTCGCCAATCTTGCCGTTTGCTCGGCCGGCCTCGCTCCATGGCTGGATATCCGTGCGGCCCCAGGGCTTTTCGACGGCTCGCATAAGGGCAAGTTCTATCGTCATGGACCTCTCCTCGTTCGCGTCGGCCGGCGCGGATCGACGCACCGGCGAGCCTTGGCAAAAGTCCAGACGCGCGGCGCCGCACACAAATGTTCAGCGCGGCCAGAGGGGCGATCTACGGATAAGCTGCTGCCGATATCGACATCAGCGAACGGGCTGATCGCAAATTGGACATCAAGGGCCGCGGCCAGCGGCTCCTCACCGGTTCACAACAATCGATGTACTTCCGCCATATAGGTACGAATAGCTGAAATAAAAAGAGAGGGATGATTTCAGCTTCTCGTAACCAGACGTTTTCCTGGCCAAGATTTGCTGGCATAAAACTATTCCGTATCTGATATTTTTCAGACGGCGTCCGTGTCTAAGACTTATGGCGTTGCCGTCACCTCGGTGAATAACGAATGCTGAGGTGCTCTTTCGTCCGGGGGTTCACCTCGACGCGCTCGCTCACGCGCCAGCGACCTGCCCATGTCGATCGCGAGCGCCGTCTCGATCTGGACTGACCGCTTAACGTCGACAGCGGACCTTACCATGGTTGTAGCCTTGTCCGCTCCCCGCCCGAAACGGTCGCCGCCAACAGCGATTGTGTTTTGACCGGAAAGCCCCAATCGCCGAGCTGAAGCGTCTCGCCATGCGCACGTCGCTGATGAGCGGTGACGACGGCGCATCGCGCCAAGCTGGCCTATGTTTATGCGCTACAATGGTCCCTAAACCAGGTGAGGCAGCATCAAGATAGCACCAGACTGCAATATCGGCTGGTCGATCGCACCCTGCTCTCGGTTCGCCCCACGAGCGCGCCTGCAAGTCATTGACGAGGATCTCGGCAAATCAGGCGCTCGCAGTGTCGAGCGCTACGGCTTCCAGAAATTGATCGCGGTCAATGCAACGAGCGCGATGGCAGCGTAGGCGCTTGCAACGACTGCAAGGCTCCGGGGCCACCGATCAGATCCGGGCCGAGGCGCCGGGTTTCGTATGAGCAACAGGGGGCTGGCGATCAAGGAGACGATACTATGGTGAGCACAATGCAGCGCGCACCCACGACGGACGCACCCACGACGGAGCGCGGAACTACATCCTCCCTGATCGCAAGCGACCGGGTGCAAGGAACTGCGGTCTATGACGCGCACGGTAAGCGCATCGGGAAGGTCGAGCGCCTTGTGATCGATAAAGCCAGCGGCCGCGTCGCCTACGCGGTCCTGAGTTTCGGGGGCTTCCTCGGCATCGGCGCGGACCATTATCCGATTCCCTGGCCGATGCTGGACTACGATGAGAACCTCGGCGGATACCGCGTGGACATCACCGAAAAGCAACTCAAGAACGCCCCGAAAATCGAACAAGGGGAAAGCTGGGAGCAAGCGAACCGGTACCGCGACGAGGAGGTCTGTGATTATTGGGAGCAACCCGCACCGGTGAAAGGGCGCCAAACTTCATCCCTGATCACAAGCGACAGGGTGGAGGGAATGCCAGTCTATGACGCGCGCGGTAAGCGCATCGGCAAGGTCGAGCGCCTGATGATCGACAAGCTCACCGGCCGGATTGCGTACGCGATCCTGAGTTTCGGTGGCTTCCTCGGCATCGGCGAGGATCACTATCCGATTCCCTGGTCGATGTTGACCTACAATGAAAAGCCCGACGGCTTCCAACTGGACATCACCGAAGAGCAACTGAAGAACGCCCCGAAGATCGAACAAGGGGAAAACTGGGAGCAAGCGAATCGGGCTCGCAACCAGGACGTCTACGACTATTGGGAAGTCAGATACTATTGGCTTGTGGCATAGGCGGGATCGATCACAGCAATTCGGTCCTCGACGGCGGCTCAGTGAGCTGCTGCTTGGTCCGCTTGATCATGCCTTCAGCGCCTGCCGGCGTGGGCCGCCGCGGCTGTCCTGACAGACATCAGGCGTCGACACCCGCAACTTCCTGGAAAAATTGATTGTCGTCAGCGCGGCCGAGCGCGCTGGCAGTTATCTCGGTCGCGCAGTGCGGTTCGTCAAGGTCTGGCGCCTCGAAACAAGAATTCATGCCTCTGGTGAAATTCAGAGTTGAGGCTCATGCAGCAAGCGGCCGCAGCAAGATCAACTTGCAAGATCAACTTTGGAGGTCGAGAACAATGGCGAAGCAGCTCGAAAAATCGCAGTGGCGCGCTTACTTCGATCGGATGTCTAAAGCCCTTGTCGGTAAACGGGCCGAGATAGAGGTCGCCTCGCTCAAGCTCGGCGACCAGATCGAGGCGGAATGGTTGCCGTTGCTCGGTATTTCCTATGATCCAAAGGACGATATCATCGAGATTGCACTTGAGGGAGTGGATCATCTGATCCCCAAGCCTCGCGAGGTGTACGTCGAAGACAACGGCCTGGAGCTATCCAGCCTCGAGGTTATCGATGCCGAAGGCGCGCGCCAGATCGTCGTTCTCAAAGATCCGATGATGCTGCCGGCGCCGGCGCAGTCCACGGCGAAGGCGAGCTAGATGGCGGCGTGGACGAGGGCGCCCGCGCCATTCCTCCAGTCCCGAACTCCGGCCAATCGAGACGCAAAGGCTTGTTCGGCGCGCGCCCTCGCCCTGCACACCGTAAAGTGCGGCGTCGCCCCCGTCCGCCAATCGTCGATATTCCCGCGCGACGTGAAAAGACTACAACCGTCCGTCGGTCGACAATCGCCGCGTGAGGACCAGTGAGTTAGCCAACTCACCGTGCACATCGGACCTATACAGGTCCCGCCCCACGCGGCCGCCTGCACGCCCCAATTGAGCCGTTGGGCCTAAACTCGGCTCACGCCCCGTCGCGGGTCGCCGGCCATGCGCCGGAGAACGTCTCGACGGCCGCTCGAACATCGTCGCAACTGGCGCGTTAAGGCGATAGGCCGGATCTTCGACGGCGATCCATCCGCCTGGAGGCCGATATGCTCGACACGCCGACCAAGGACATGGAGCCCGCGCCCGGTTGGCGCTTCCCACGGTTTCTCCGCTTCGGCGACGACGGCGGCGAGACTGCGCGGCCGAAAGCCACGAAGCCGCCCAAGGAACCGGAGGAGCGAAAGCACCACTTCGCCATCTGGTACGTCTTTGCGGCCTTCCTTGGCGTGATGCTGATCCAGTACGGGTGGCTGGTCTACACAAAAGTCGAGACCATTCCGTACAGTCAATTCGAGCAGCTGCTCAATGAGAACAAGATCTCCGAAGTCCTGGTCGGCAACGACGCTATCCAGGGCACGCTGAAGCAGCCGCTCCCCGACGGCCGGAAGCTATTCTACACGGTGCGGGTCGATCCTGCGCTCGCCGACAGGCTGAAAGCGCACGGCGTTACGATCAACGGCGCACCGTCGAGCAATTTTCTCTCGACGATCCTGTCCTGGGCGCTGCCGATTTTTCTCTTCTACCTGATCTGGACCTATGGCATCCGCCACATGGCCGAGCGGCAGGGGCTCGGCGGTCTGATGACGATCGGCAAATCGCGCGCCAAGATCTATGTCGAAACCGACACCAAGGTGACGTTCAAGGACGTCGCCGGCGTCGACGAGGCGAAATACGAATTGCAGGAGGTTGTCGCCTTCCTGCGCGATCCGAAATCGTTCGGCCGTCTTGGCGCCCGCATCCCCAAGGGCGTGCTGCTGATCGGACCGCCGGGCACCGGAAAGACGCTGCTGGCGCGCGCGGTCGCCGGCGAAGCGGGCGTGCCGTTTTTCTCGATCTCGGGCTCCGAGTTCGTCGAGATGTTCGTCGGCGTCGGCGCCGCGCGCGTTCGCGACCTGTTCGAGCAGGCGCGGAAGGCGGCGCCCTGCATCATCTTCATCGACGAGCTCGATGCGTTGGGGCGAAGCCGCGCCTCGGGCGCTTACGTGGCGGCTACGACGAGAAGGAGCAGACGCTCAATCAGTTGCTCGCCGAACTCGACGGCTTCGATCCGACGAGCGGGGTGATCCTGATCGGCGCCACCAATCGCCCGGAGGTGCTCGATCCGGCCTTGCTCAGGCCCGGGCGTTTCGACCGCCAGGTGCTGGTCGACCGGCCGGACCGCTCGGGGCGGCTGCAGATCCTCAAGGTCCACGTCGCCAAGATCCGCCTCGCGGACGGCGTCGATCTCGACCAGATCGCCGCGCTGACGACCGGCTTCACCGGCGCCGATCTCGCCAACCTGGTCAACGAGGCCGCCATCGTGGCGACGCGGCGCAAGGCCGACGCGGTGACGCTCGATGATTTCACCGCCGCGATCGAACGCATCGTCGCGGGGCTTGAAAAGAAGAGCCGCGTGCTCGGCCCGGAGGAACGCAGCCGCGTCGCCCATCACGAAATGGGCCACGCGCTGGTCGCCGCGACCCTGCCGGGCGTCGATCCGGTCCACAAGGTGTCGATCATCCCGCGCGGCGTCGGCGCGCTCGGCTATACGATGCAGCGGCCGACCGAGGATCGCTTTCTGCTGCGTCGCCAGGAGCTGGAGAACCGCATCGCGGTGCTGATGGGCGGCCGCGCCTCGGAAGCGCTGGTCTACGACGGCGAGGTGTCGACAGGGGCTTCCGACGACCTGCAGCGCGCCACCCAGATCGCAGTTGGAAATGGTCACGCGCTACGGTATGAACGAGACGGTCGGACAGCGCACCTACGCGCCGACGCCGCCCCAGCCGTTCCTGGCCGGGGCTGTTCCCGAGCGCATCGAGGCCTCGGACGCGACAGAGCGCGAGATCGACGTCGCCGTGCGCGACCTGGTGGCGAAGGCCTTCGGCCGCGCGACCGACATCCTGCGCTCGCGCCGCGCCGACCTCGACGAAGGCGCCCGCCTGCTGCTGGCGCACGAGACCCTGACCGCCGATGAATTCCCCGCGATCCGCCCGACCATGCAGCCGCTAAAGCCGGCGGCGTGAGCCCCAACTGCGACGTCTGCCGCCGCAATCGTCTCCGCGCGCGCCGATGGAGCCGCTGGGCCTAAACTCGGCTCACGCGCCGTCGCGGGTCGCCGGCCATGCGCCGGAGAACGCCTTGCCGGCCGTGTCCTCGGCCTCGACGCGAAACATCTTCGCGCCGTTGGGCTTGAAGGTGAAGCGGAAGTTCGGGTCCTCCGAGATCGAGATCCCGGCGGCCATCGAGAAGACGAGATCCGGCCCCTGATAGACCGCGAGCTTGTCGATATAGCGCGCCGGCGTGTAGAGCCGGGTCACCTGATCCATCTGCAAACCGGAATTGTTCGGGTGGCGGATCATGAGAAGCGCTTCGTTCGGCGCGTCGGGAGTGGGCGGCAGGATACGGAACTTCATCTGGCCGAGCGCCGCCAGCGCCTCGTCCATGCTCTTGACCATCGGCGCCGAGCATCCTCCCGACGCCTTGATGTAGCGCGTCGCCATATGCAGCGAGCCGTCGCTGAGCTCCGCGACGACGCGGGCGTTGGTGTAGGAATTGACCCTGACCCGGGTCGAGAGGCGCGTGTCGCCCGCCTTCTCGCCGAGGGTGAATGCGGCGGCCAGCGGGACCGGATTCTGGTCGATGACGAGCGTGAGCTTCACGACCCGGCGCGCGTCTCCCGTCGGCAGCTTCGCTGAGAACGACACCGGCACCAGCGCCGCATCCTCGGCCCGCGGCGGCGCCTCGAAGGCGACGATGCCTTTGTCCTCTACGATGGTCGCATCGTTGAAGAAAAGGTGCACGAGGTCCGGCCAGACGTCAGGATCCTGGTCGGCTTGAGCGAAAGCGCGTCCGCGGTCGCGCAAACGAGCGCTAGGCTCGCAAGGGTCTGCCGTCTGGTGATCGTTCGCGCCATCGAAGCGCCTCCGTCCCGAACGCCGGCGTCTACTGGTCCCATTCGAACTCCGAATAGGCCGCCGTCACGTTGCGCCGATTATAGTCCTCGAACAGCTTCCAGTCATCCCGCTCGGATTGCCCGGCCCATTTGGTGGCGCCTTCGACAGGCTCGCCTTTGGCGATCGACGACTTCACGTCCTTCGCAAGGCCCTCGAAATACGCCCGCTCGCCATCGAGCGCCTGCGGCCAGGGCAAGCCGACCGGCCCATGGCCGGGAATGACGCGCGCGGCGGGAACCTTCGCCAATTCGGGGAGATCCCGAAGCCAGCCCTTGAGCGAGCCGTCGATGATCGGCAGATGCTTCACAAACACGAGGTCGCCGGCGAACAGGGTCCGCGTCTTCGTATCCAGCACCGTCAGATCGCAGTCCGTGTGCGCCGGCGGCCAGGCCTCGAGTTCGAGCGTTCGCCCGCCGAGATCGAGCGTCATGCGATCGGCCACGAGCAAGGTCGGCGGAATGATTTTCACCTCGTCGACGAGCGTGTCGCCGATGATCCGGCGAAACGCCTTGAGGTAGAATTGGCCGCGCATCGCGAGCGCTCGCGGCAGATTGTGGTGGCCGACGAAGGTCGCGCTTAATCCCTCGAAAGCCGCGTTCCCGAACACGTGGTCGGGATGCTCATGCGTGTTGATGACATAGAGGACGGGTTTGTCGGTGCGAGCCCGGATCGCGGCGAGCAGACGCTGGCCGACCGGCACGCTGCCGCCGGTGTCGATGACAGCGACGCCCTTCAAGCCGATGACGAAGCCGAGATTGGCGATGTCGCCCAGATTGTCTTCGCTCATGAGGGCGATTTCGCCCTGATGGACGAACACGCCCGGCGCGACCTCCTGGACCGGCAGAGGAGACGGAGCCTCGGCGCAGAACGCGCTTTGCATCGAGAAGGCGAGAATGGCGATGAGCAGGACGAGCAGGCGGAGGGCGATACGGATTAGCTTTCGCGGAAGAGTCATAGCGGCCGCCGTCGCGCCGAGCAACGTCCTGGCCGGGCTTGTCCCGGCCATCCACGCAGCCTAGGCGAGTCAAGCGTTCAGTTCGACATACGAGGTCCCGCACCATTCGGGATGGCATGGGTCGAGGATCATGACGAACCGTTCCAGCGCGAGGCCAATGCTGTCACGTTGCGGTCACCGCTGGCATCGCTCGCCGTGCATGTGCGCTATCGCGAAATTCATACCACGCCAGCGCACTTAAGCGCTACCGCTTCGTGCAAGCTCGCATGCACGAGGCCTTCACGAGGACATCGTAGCGCGCGGCGAGCGCAGGTTTGCAGGTGACGGCGGTGTCCGATCGCGCCTTGGGACGGTTTGTCATGATCTAGACCCAGCCGTCCGCGCATTGGGCCGAGATTTGTATGTCAGGCGTCTACAACTGGCCAATGGCGTGGATAGCCGGGACAAGCCCGGCCATGACGTCGAGGCCTCAGAGCATCGCCACCGGCCAGAGCGGAAAAGCCAGCCGGAATCGCGGGCCGTCGTCGAGCCAGATACCGTTCAAACCTCCGATCGGCGCTCGCCGCCGTCCTCGGCTTCACGCTCCTCGTTTCCCTCGCCGTCGCGGCGCGGCGACGCGCCGCCTGAGCCGGATTCCTATCGCGAGAGCGACTATCGCGCGCCGACGCCCCTGACCCTCAAGGGCGCGCGCGTGCTCACGACCGACGAGGCGGCGGCGCTCTGGCGCACGGGCGGCGCGGCGTTCATCGATGTCCTGCCGCAGGCGCCGCGCCCGAAGAATTTGCCCAAGGATGTCGTCTGGCGGGACAAGCCGCGGTCCGACATCCCGGGCAGCCTGTGGCTCCCCGATACTGGCTACGGCGAACTTGCTCCCGTCATGCTCGACTATTTTCGACGCGGGCTCGACAAGGCCTTGGGCGGCGGCAAACGTCCGCTCGTGTTCTATTGCCTCAAGGATTGCTGGATGTCCTGGAACGCGGCCAAGCGGGCGCTGGCGCTCGGCTACACGAATGTCGCCTGGTACCCGCAGGGGTCGGACGGCTGGGCTGCGGCCGGCCTGCCGCTGGAGAAGCGGACCCCGGAGCCGCGGCCTTGACGGCGAGGCCTAGGGTGTCGATAGCGAATGAAGTTGTCCGGTTTTGGTAGCCCATCAAATGTCCGCTTCTTCTGCTTTTGTTCTGCTGTGGGCGGGGTGGCCAAGCCGGAGGCTTGTCCAGGCCGTCCACAGCGTTGCGCCGCTGAGCGGATTTAAGCGGCGCGTCGAGCGTCATCGGTCGTCCTGAGCCTTCCTTGCTCGTCGTAGCGGCCGATGCAGCGGGGTCCGTGAAAGACGGCGTGCGAGCGGTCGGGATAGACGTGCACCTTGACCCGCGCGCGCACGAAATGGGGCCGCATCGGCCCCCGGATCGCAGTCCGGGGGTTGAGCGTCCGGTAGGACACGCAATTGTCCTGGCCGACCTGCCGCTCCTCCTCGACGCACAGGATGTCGTCGAGGTCGACGCCGGGAATGGGCGTGAAGGCCGAGCCCGCGCCGGCCGGCTCGACCGCGAAGCGGGCGTTGTGTTCCGGCAGATAGCGGTCGCGGAGGAAGGCGTTGGCCGCCTCGACGTCGGTGACGCCAGCGAGCCTCAGTTCCTTCGGCAACCGATCCTGCAGCGTCTGGAACGCCCGCTCGGAACGGCCCCGGGCCTGGGGCGAATAGGCCCCGATATGCTCGACGCCCAATTGCTCGAGCGCCCTTCCGACCTGGGTCGGATGGCCGCGGTCGATCTCGCCGCCGGCTTTGGGCGTGTGAAAGTAATGCGCCCCGCGGTCGGTGTAGAGGCTCATCGGCAGGCCGCGCTCTGAAAACACCTCCCTGAGCGCCCGGAAGGTCGAGGCCGTGCCTTCCTCCTCGACGAGAAACGCCGAATAGATCGCCCCCGTCGCGTCGTCGAGCGTGACAATCAGGTCAAGGGCGGGCTGGCCCTCGAGCCATTCATGCCGCGAGCCATCCTGATGCAGCATCATGCCCGGCAATGGCCGTCGCTCGCGCTTCCTCCGATGCGCGCCTTTGCGCGGCGCTTTCCCGACCACCCCCATCCACTGAAGGTGCAGCTTCAACCAGGTGTAGCCCCAGCCGAAGCCATGGTCCCTCACCAGATGCTCGTGGAAATGCTTGACCGTGAAGCCCTGGTAGCGCTCGCGATAAAGCCGCTCGACCTCCTCGGCCCGGTCCGTCGGAACACGCTTGCCCGACGCCTTGCCGAGCCGGCGATCCAGAAGCCCGGCCTCGCCGTCCTCCTCATAAGCCCGCGTCCAGCGCCGGAATGTCCGTTCGCTCACCCCGAGCAACGCCGCCGCCTCCTCCTGGTTGAGCTCCGCCAATTCCCACCGGTGAAGCAGCGTCAAAAACTTCGCCATGCGCACAGCCTCTCGGGCTTCCCTCCGGCCCATCCAGCCCTCCCAAAAGGGCCGGACCTACCGGACAGATCGTGCGCTACCTAAACCGGACATATCGTGTGCTAGCGACAAAAAATCGACATTTTCTTGCCAATTCAACGAACCCGTGGTCTCATCGATCCGCATCGGAAGCGGCCAAAGAACGGCCGCGCCGGGGGAAAAGGGGCCAGAGTAAAAACTTTCCGCGCAGATCGCTGATAACCCGTTGAAAAGGCTCCTTTCGGATGAGGGAATTCAAGGAAATCCAAGCTTTTTCCGGGGCTAAACAAGGCCCTGAGCGAGCCCAGGACAGGCCTTCCGAGAAAAACCAAACGCCATTTATTTTACAATGCGGTAGGTATTTAACGTACGACGCCGACCACCTTCGCCAGGCCAAGGTTGAAGACCCGCGACGTCGCCTCGGCGCAATCGCCCTTCAGGTTAAGCGCCCGCTCCTCGATCAGCTTCCACGACACGATCGCGATCGCGACCGACACGACGGCCGAGGAACCCATCATGAGCCCGAGCGTCATGGCCGGGAAGAGGAAGGCGAGCGTCTGCTGGACGGGGAAGGCATAGATATAGACCCCGTAGGAATAGTCGCCCCAGTCGTTGAACGCCCGGATGCGGCCGCCGGGCACATAGACCAGATGCAGGACGAGCGGCGCGAGACAGGCGACGTAAACAAGGAAGAACACGGTCTTGTCGAACGAAGCGAGCAGGAGCGCGGCGAGAATGCCCGCGAGCAGCCAGCGGCCGACCGGAACCCGCTCGCGCCAAAGATAGAGGCTCGAGCCATAGAGGAACATGAAGACGCGAATGTTCGCGCCATTATACGCCCCTCCCGTCAATCGCGGGA